>NZ_JBPAFV010000001.1:0-1326439 GCF_050880365.1 Serratia sp. BFP-2025
CAGGACGCCCGCCATAAACTGCCAGGCATCAAACAAAGCCGAAAGCCCTGAACTGACGTTCAGGGCTTTTTGCTATGGGAAAAATGGAAAATCCCCGTTGTAACCCGCTTCAGCTTTCATCGTACTGTTTAATATTCATCACAAAACCAATTCATTGTTTCCATGAATGTCAGATATTCTTCGCCCGCTATTAAGTTTGGCTGTTAACTTATAAATAACAATAAAGTAACACTAGGCGGCAGGAAGCCGAATTTCATCATTGCTATGGCTCGGAGAAAACATCATGACAGAAACAACCTCGGCTCTTGAGGGTGAGCATGGCGCCGAACAGGGGGCGCTCGATAACAAGAAACGCATTTTCGCTATCGTTGGGGCTTCATCAGGCAATCTGGTGGAGTGGTTTGATTTTTACGTTTACTCCTTCTGTTCCATTTACTTTGCCGCCTCGTTCTTCCCGGCAGGCAACAGCACCACGCAGCTGTTGCAAACCGCCGGGGTATTCGCCGCCGGCTTCTTCATGCGGCCGATCGGCGGTTGGTTATTTGGCTACATCGCTGACAAACATGGCCGTAAAAACTCAATGCTGCTGTCGGTCTGCATGATGTGCGCCGGATCGCTGGTGATCGCCTGCCTGCCGACGTATGAATCGATCGGCAGCTGGGCGCCGGCGCTGCTGCTGATCGCCCGCCTGTTCCAGGGGCTGTCGGTAGGTGGAGAATATGGCACCAGCGCCACCTATATGAGTGAGGTGGCGATCAAGGGGCGACGTGGTTTCTATGCCTCGTTCCAGTATGTCACTCTGATTGGCGGGCAACTGCTGGCGCTGCTGGTCTTGGTGATCCTGCAGCAAATTTTGTCCGGCGAAGAGCTGAAGGCCTGGGGCTGGCGTATTCCGTTCGCCTTGGGGGCGGTGTTGGCGGTGGTGGCGCTGTACCTGCGCCGTTCGCTGAATGAAACCTCCGATGCAAAAACGCGTAACCACAAGGATGCCGGTTCGCTGACGGGGCTGTGGAAAAACCGCAAGGCATTCCTGATGGTGCTGGGCTTTACCGCCGCCGGTTCGCTGACCTTTTACACCTTCACCACCTACATGCAGAAATATCTGGTGAACACCGCCGGTATGGACGCCAAGCTGGCCAGCGCCATCATGACCGTCGCACTGTTCGTCTTTATGCTGCTGCAGCCGGCGGTGGGCGCGTTCTCGGATAAAATCGGCCGTCGCAGCTCGATGTTGATCTTCTCAGCCTTCGCCACCGTATTGACGGTGCCGATCCTGTTCGCTCTGAAAGGAGTGACCAACCCTTTTATGGCGTTTGGCCTGATCGTATTGGCGCTGTTCATCGTCAGTTTCTACACCGCGATCAGCGGGCTGCTTAAAGCCGAGATGTTTCCGCCGGAGGTGCGCGCGTTAGGGGTGGGCTTGTCTTATGCGGTGGCGAACGCCCTGTTCGGCGGCTCGGCGGAATATGTCGCGCTGTCGCTAAAATCGTTCGGCGTGGAGAACGCTTTCTTCTGGTATGTCTCCGGCATGTGCCTGCTGGCGTTGCTGGTTTCGCTCCGGCTGCATCGCAAAGGCAAGGAGATACAGCTGTAATGAAAACCCCGGCCTTGGCCGGGGTTAGCGTAGAGCTTACAGGATGCGGCTAATCAGCCGATCGATGCGGATGCGGCGCAGGCGGCGAATCAGCTTACGCACCTTGATCGGATACTGCTGAATGCTTTGCAGCTCCTGATAATGGCCGACCACAGTGGTGTGGGTGCGGATGCACTCCAGCTCTTTTTGCCGCTGCTCGCGCATCTCTTGTTTGGGATCGTGGATCAGAATGGCGTTTTCCAGATCCAGCCGCCAGGCGCGCGGGTTGAGGTTATTGCCGGTAATCAGCTGCCACTCTTCGTCCACCCACATGCCCTTCAGGTGATAGCTGTTATCGCCATCCTTCCACAGCCGCACGATCAGCTGGCCGGTATCGACGTAACGCTGCAACCGGCTCAGGAAGCGGCGCAGGTTGATCTCGTACAGGTAGGGTAGTGCGCCGATGATTTTGAACGGCTGATCTTCCGGAATATAGAAGTCGTTGGCGGTCTTGTCGCCGACGATGATCTCCACCTGTTTGCCCTGGCGCAGCAGATAGATGATGT
This sequence comes from Serratia sp. BFP-2025, assembly GCF_050880365.1. Lineage (NCBI taxonomy): Bacteria > Pseudomonadati > Pseudomonadota > Gammaproteobacteria > Enterobacterales > Yersiniaceae > Serratia > Serratia sp. BFP-2025. The sequence continues at coordinate 2,140 of NZ_JBPAFV010000001.1, forward strand.
TGCGCACCAGCAGCGCCGGCAGGTTGAAATAGGGGGTACACAGCGTCAGTTTCTGGTCGGCGCACGACATCAGGTGATGAATGGTTTTATTCAGCACGCTTTGTTTGCCCAGCCCAACCAACGGTGTCACCGCCAGCTCATCGTTGCCGGCCTTACCGCGGAAGTGATAACCGGCGCGGCGCAGGGCGAAACGGAACAGGCGGGTCTCGTTTTTAATCTCCGGGCTTTTCGGCCGATCGCTGCGATCGAGGCGCTGCACCGCGCCGGCGGTCAGCAGATGCTGCTTGATGTAATCGATCAGGGTATCGGCCAACACCTCATTGGTGATCAGCTGGTAGCGATCGTAACGGTATTTCTCATGCTGATGCAGATAAACGTCGTTGATGCTGGCGCCGCTGTAGATCACGGTATCGTCGACCACAAAGCCCTTCAGATGCAATACGCCCAGCGCTTCACGGGTATTGACCGGCACGCCGTAGATCGGCACCGACTGTTCCGGGTGCTGGCTGGCCATGGCGCAATACCAGTCGGCGTTGGTATCGGCGGCGGCAGCGCCGATGCGTCCGCGCTGAGCGCGGTGCCAGTCGACCAGCACGCAGATTTCCAGCTCGGGCCGCCGTTGCTTGGCTTGATACAGTGCGTTGAGGATCTCACGCCCGGCGTCGTCATGCTCCAGATACAGGGCCACCAGATAGATGCGTTGGGTGGCGTTGGCGATGGAATCCAGCAGCGTGGAGCGAAAGTCGGACGGCGCGTACAGAGTACGAACGTCAGCAACCGTCTGGGGGAGTTTGGGCAGTTGTGCAAGGTGTTGTTGATGTTTGCTACGTTTAAATTTTGACAACATCACAGTGCGCTTCTTCTCTCATGATTGATGGCCGGAACGCCACAGGCTTAAAAACAATAAACCGAATAATCGGGCGATAATACCATTAGTTGCCTCGATTGTGCGTATGTTTTGGCGTTAAGTGGTGGATTCGTAGCGCATTGCGACGCAGGTCACTGCGCGTCGGCGGCCTGCAGCGGCAGCGTCAGATTGACGATGCCGTCCTCAAGCTGCACCTCGATGCCAAAGCCCAGCCGCTGAGCCAGCGCGATCATGCCACGGTTATTCGGCATGGTGATGCCGCTCAGGCGGGTCAGGCCATGGGCGCGCGCATAGGCGATCATTTTTTCCAGCAGTTGCCGGCCCAGCCCCAGCCCTTTCAGGTCGGAACGCACCAGCACGGCGAACTCGGCATCGGTGTTGTCCGGATCGGACAACGCGCGGGTCACGCCGATGATTTCGTCTGAGCGCACCGCCACAAAGGCCATTTCTCGATCGTAGTCGATCTGCGTCATGTTGGCCAAATCGTCATGGGTAAACTCGCTGATCTCGCTGAAGTAGCGATAATAGAGATCTTCCTTGGTCACCCGGTCGATGAAATGCTTCAGCGCCGGTTCGTCTTCGGGCAGGATTGGACGGAACAGACACTGGCTGCCGTCTTTCAGCGCGATGGTTTCCTCCAGCTCATGCGGATAAGGGCGGATCGCCAGCCGCGCCTGCGGATCGCCGCTGAACGGCGCGAGCTGCATCGAAACGTCCAGCAGGGTGAATTCGCTGCCGGAAGCCAGCACCGGGTGAATATCCAGCCGGGCGATCTCCGGGCAATCGAGGATCAGGTTGGAAACCTGCACCAGCAAGCGGCTTAGCCCCGGGATATCTAAAGGCCGCAGCGCGCTGCGCCCGCGGATCTTGCCGCCTTTCACCGCCTGCAGCACCAGATAACGTGCCAGCGCCATATTCAGCGGCGGCAGCGCGACCGCCACCTGATTTTCCTGACGCCACTCCACGCCGCCTTCGCCCAGCATGATCAGCGGGCCGAAAATGGCATCCTGTTCCACCGCGATGCGCAGTTCCTGGGCGCCGGCGCGGTTGGCCATGCTCTGCACCAACAGGCCGTGGATACGCGCCTGCGGATAGGTGCGCTTCACGCGGTCGAGGATCGCCTCCGCCGCGCGTTGCACTTCGGTCGCGGTGCGCAGATAAAGCATCACGCCCTGAACTTCCGATTTGTGCGGGATATCCGGCGAACGCAGCTTCAGCGCCACCGGGTAGCCGATCTGTTCGGCGATGTGTACCGCCTCGGCGCTGTCTTCGGCGATCCAGGTTGGCAGGGTGCTCAGGTCATAGGCCTGCAGGATGGATTGCACCTCGTGGGTATCCAGCTGTGTGGCCCCTTCGGCCAGCGCCTGGTGGATCAGACGGTGGGCGTCGGCGGTGTTGGCGGTCAGGCCAACCGGCAGCGCCGGCGTCTCTTTCAGCTGCTTCTGGTTGCGGCGGTATTCCACCATATGCATAAAGGCGGTGACCGCGCCTTCCGGCGTGCGGTAGGTGGGAATGGCGGCTTCGGTAAACAGCCGTCGCGCCTCTTGCGAGGAGTATTCGCCACACCAGTTGGTCAGCAACGTGATGCGCTTGCCGCGCGCATGGCGGTGCAGCGCGTCGATCAGCCGCTGCGCCGTGGCGGTGCCCGGCGCGGCCGCGCTCGGCGCGTGGATCAGCAGCAGCGCGTCATAGTCGTGGCTGTCGAGCAGCGCTTCGAGCGCCGCCAGGTAACGCTGCGGCGTCGCGTCGTCGCGCAGATCGAGCGGATTGCCGGCGCGAATGAAATCCGGCAGCGCATCGCTCAACGTCGCCAGGCTCTCATCGCTCAGCGTCGCCAGCTTGCCGTTGCGCCCGAGCAGCTCGTCCAGCGCCATCGCCGCCGGCGCCGCACCGTTGCTGACGATCATCAGCCGCTCGCCGCGTAGCGGGTGCATATGGCTGAGGGTTTCCACCGCCGAGAACAACTCGTGAGTATCCTGCACGCGCAGCAGACCGGCGCGCTGGATGGCGGCGTCATAGGCGGCGTCCAGCCCCAGCTGGCTGTTGAGCAACAGCTGCGCCTGTTGGCTGCGGCCGCTTTTGATCACCAGAATGGGTTTGTTGCGTGAGGCGCTGCGCGAAGCGGAGAGAAAACGCCGCGCGTCGCTGATGTTTTCCAGATACAGCAGGATGGCGCTGGTCTTGCCGTCGCGCGCCAAAAAGTCGAGTAGATCGTCGACGTCGATATCCAGGCTGTCGCCCAGCGCAATGAAATAGGAGAAGCCGACCTCTCGCTGTTGCGCCCAATCGAGAATGGTGTTGGCCACGGCGGCGGACTGCGAGATAAACGCCAGCTTGCCTTTTTGGATAGGCACCGGCGAGAAGCTGGCGTTGATGCCCTGCCACGGCGCCAGCAATCCCAGGCTGTTGGGGCCCAGCAGCCGCATGGCGTAGCGCTGCGCGCAGGCTTTCAGCTCGGCGAACTGTTCCGGTGGCGAAGAGAGCACGATGGCGGTTTTACAACCGCGTTGGCCCAGCGCTTCGATCAGCGCCAGATTGCGGTCGGCGTGGGTGCAGATGATCGCCAGATCCGGCGTCAGCGGCAGGCTGGCGACGTCGGGATAGGCCATGACGCCGCATACCGCCTTGTAGCGCGGCGTGACCGGCAAGATAGGCCCGCTGAAACCGCCGGCCAGCAGGTTGCTCATCATCAGGTTGCCGGCGCGGCCCGGCTGTTGCGAAGCGCCCAGAACGGCGATCGATTTGGGACGTAGTAGCGCTTCTAACCCTCGCTGGCTCATGCACGGCTCCTTTTGGCAACGTTACGCCTGATTTTAGGCGCTTTATGGCTACATTGCTGTGACCGGTGCCTCCGGCCGGGTCGGTTTTCCCGCCAGATACTGTTGACGGAAATAGCGGAAATGCTGATTCAATCCGTCGGCGGCCGGCAGATCGCCCGCCTGTTGCAGCAGGGCGGCGGCCACTTCCGCCGTACAGTGTTGCTCGGCGCGGCTGGCTTCGCGCAGTTGATAATCCGATGCGGCGTCGACGTTGAGGGAAAATACCGGGAATTGATTGAGGTACGGGCTTTTACGGAACATTTTGCGCGCTTCCGCCCAGGTGCCGTCCAGCATGATGAACAGCGGCGGTTTGCCGCCGGCGGGCAGCTCGCTGAACACCGGGCGTTCGGCGTCGGCGTAAGAGGCGGGGAACACCACGTAAGGCTGCCGCGTCGGATCGTTGATGGCCGCCAGCAGGGCGGGATCGATCTCGGTGCGCGACCAGAGGAACGCCTGGGTGTCCGGCAGGATATCGGCGATCAGGCGGCCGGTATTGCTGGGCTTGAGCGGCTCGGCGCCGAACATGATCAGGCAGAAACGGCTGCCGGCCTGCTGCGGGCGAATGGTGTCGCACAGGCAGTTTTTATGCGGCAGCAGGCAACCCTGACAACGCGCCACCCGGCAACCGCGCGCCAGGAAGGGGCGGGTGGCGCGGTCTAAACGGAATTGGCGCAGGCGAAGTACGGCGTTGTCGGTCATAACGATCCTGGGGAAAAACCGCTATTGTAACGCAGAAAAAAGCCCGCCGGGAGAGGCGGGCTCGATCGGGGGCGTTCGCGCGCGATGGCGGGATACGGCCTATACTTGCCGAATCACACCAACTCGTTGAGCCAGTTGTCAAACGGCGCTTTCGGCATCGCGCCGTTAAGCATGTCGACCATCTTGCCCTGACGGAACACCATAATGGTCGGGATGCTGCGGATGCGGAAACGGGCGCTCAGCTCCGGCTCGGCTTCGGTGTTCACTTTCACGAAGCGCACCTTGCCGGCGCGCTCTTCGGCCACGTCTTCGAAGATCGGCGCAAAGCTGCGGCACGGACCGCACCACGGCGCCCAGAAATCGACCACGACCGGCAGATCGTCCTGCAGCAACTGGTCCAGCGTGGCGGCGGTGGCGTTGATCACTTCACCGTCGAAGAGCTCGTGGCCGCAGCGGCCGCATTTCGCGTTGTCCGCCAGACGTTCTTCCGGCACACGGTTGGTGGCATTGCAAGCTGCACAAACTGTATTCATGTTGACCTCGGGTACAGAGAAAGCATGGTCCCCGCAACGCGGTTGCGGAGATGTTTCTTTAATGCTGACAATTATCGGCAAAACCCGGCGCATGAACAATGAGGTTTGTTCAATGGATGTGATAGTTGGGAGCTTTTAGCGCAAGTTGGTGGCTTCATGCACCAACATCAGGTAATCTTCGCGCCCTGCGCGTTGGTGGAGAAGACAATGAACGATTCATTTAGTGGCAAGAACGGTAAAGTTAAAGTGATGTACGTCCGCAGCGACGACGACAACGGCGACGACCGCAACAAGAATAAACGTCCGGCCGGCAAAGGCCGTCCGGCTGACGGTGCGCGCTCGGGCCGCACCGGCCAAGACAAGGCGCGCGGCGGCAACGATCGTCGCGGCGCCGACTCCCGCCGCAGTGAAAGCGATCGTCCTCGCCGTCCGGCGCGCTCAGAAGATCGCGGTGGCAACGAGTCGCCGTGGAGAACCGTTTCGCGCGCGCCGAATGAAGAGCCGGCGTTCGATCACGGCGGCATCAGCGGCAAAAGCTTTATCGATCCGGAACAGTTGCGCCGCCAGCGCGCGGAAGAAACCCGCGTTTACGGTGAAAACGCCTGTCAGGCGCTGTTCGCCAGCCGTCCGGAAGCGATCGTGCGCGCCTGGTTTGTGCAGTCGGTCACCCCGCGCTTCCGCGAAGCGCTGCGCTGGATGGCGGCGAACCGCAAAGCCTACCACGTGGTGGACGAGGAAGAGCTGGCCAAGGCTTCCGGCACCGAGCACCACGGCGGCGTGTGCTTCCTGATCAAAAAACGTCAGGGTCTGGATGCGCAGAGCTACCTGAAAACCGCGCCGGCGACCGACTGCGTGCTGGCGCTGGAAGAAGTGGGCAACCCGCATAACCTGGGTGCCATCGTCCGTTCTTGCGCCCACTTCGGCGTCAACGGCGTGCTGCTGCAGGATCCGGCGCTGCTGGAGTCCGGCGCGGCGGTGCGCACCGCAGAAGGCGGCGCGGAGCATATCAAGGCGATCAACGCCGATGATTTCCTGTCGGTGCTGGATACCTTCCGCAAAGCGGGCTACACCATCGTCACCACCTCCAGCCACAAAGGCACCGCGCTGGCGCAAGCCAAGCTGCCGGCCAAGATGGTGCTGGTGCTGGGCCAGGAGCGCGACGGTCTGAGCGACAGCGCCTGGCAGCAAGGCGACATGAACGTGTCCATCGGCGGCACCGGCAAGGTGGAAAGCCTGAACGTTTCCGTCGCGACCGGCATTCTGCTGGCGGACTGGTGGCGTCAGAATCAGGCGTAATCTTTATTCCGCCGGATAAAAAAACGGGCGCCTCAGGGCGCCCGTTTCGTTTATTGAAGCTTAGTGAGCGCCGCCGCCCCCACCGCCGCCGGAACTGAACGGCGGTTTCGCCACCCACACCAGCGCCAGCAGCACCAGGAATACCCCGGCCGACAGCCAGAAGATCTCGTTGGCGGAGATGATCAGGCCCTGCGCGGTGATCTCGTTGGCGATGTAGGCCGACGCCTGCTGCTTGCTCATGCCGAGCTGCTCCAGCTGCCGGTACATCTCCTGCGACTGCGGATTGTACGGGTTGACGAACTCCGTCAGCTGCGCGTGATGCTGCGATTCGCGCTGTGTCCACAGGGTAGTGGTGATCGAGGTGCCGATCGAGCCCGCCAGCGTTCGCGTAAAGTTCGACAGGCTCGATGCCGCCGCCATGCGTTCCGGCGGCAGGCCGGACAGCGTGATGGTGGTCAACGGCATGAAGAAGCAGGCGATGGCGAAGCCCTGAACGAACTGCGGCCACGCCGAAGCGCCGAAGTCCATGCCCGGTTCAAACGTATAGGCGCGCCAGTAGAAGCACACGGCATACATGATGAAGCTGAAGGTCACCAGCTTGCGCATGTCGAGCCGGTTGCCGAACTTACCGATGATCGGCGACAGCAGCACCGGGATCAGCCCGACCGGCGCCGAAGCCAGCCCCGCCCAGGTGGCGGTATAGCCGTACACCTCTTGCAGCAGCTGCGGCAACAGCACGATGGCGCCGAAGTACAGCATGTAGGCCAGGCTGATGCACAGACAGCCGATGGTGAAGTTACGCGACTTGAACAGCGACAGATCCACCACCGGGTGGTCGTCCGTCAGCTCCCAAACCACCAGGAACAGCAGCGCCACCACCGCCACCACGGTCAGGGTGATGATCTCGGTCGAGTTGAACCAGTCCAGCTCCTTGCCCTGGTCTAGCATCACCTGCAGCGAACCGATGCCGACGATCAGCAGCACCAGGCCGACGGTGTCGATCGGCTTGATCTCGGTTTTGGTTTCTCGCCCCTTCAACGTCGCCATCGCCGCCATGATAACGAAGGCGCCGATCGGGATGTTGATGAAGAAGATCCAGCCCCAATGGTAGTTGTCGCTGATGTAGCCGCCGAGGATCGGCCCAAAGATCGGCGCGACGATAACGGTCATTGACCAGAGCGCCAGGGCCATCGCTCGCTTGGCGGGCGGGTAGTTGTTCAGCAACAGACTCTGCGACAGCGGGATCAGCGGCCCGGCCACCACGCCCTGGATCACGCGGAAGAAGATCAGCATGCCGAGGCTGTTGGAGATGCCGCACAGCCAGGAGGCGAGGACGAACAGCGCGGTGGACCAGAGGAACAGCCGCACTTCACCGATGCGCTTCGCCAGCCAGCCGGTGATCGGGATCGAGATGGCGTTCGCCACGCCGAACGAGGTGATCACCCAGGTGCCCTGCGAGTTGGAAGACCCGAGGTTACCGGCAATGGTGGGGATCGCCACGTTGGCGATGGTGGAGTCCAGCACCTGCATGAAGGTCGCCATGGCGAGCGCGACCGTCATCCAGGCGAGCTGGGCGCCTTCAAGCGGTTTCTGTGGCAAGATGGCCTCCCGCGCGCTTAGCCGGCGTTCGCATGGATCACGTCGGCGATCAGCTGATTAACCGGCGCCAGATTCAACGCCAGCGCGTTGCTCTGGTACAGCGGTTTATCGCGCACCACGTCGGCCAGCACGCGGCCGTCCAGATTGGCGGTGTCGACGGTCACCAGCGTCGACAGGCCGATGCGCAGCGGATGATCGGCAACCTGCTTGGCGTCGAGCTCAATACGCACCGGCAGGCGTTGCACCACCTTGATCCAGTTGCCGGTGGCGTTCTGCGCCGGCAGCAGCGAGAAGGCGCTGCCGGTGCCCATGTCGATACCGACCACTTTGCCCTGATACACCACGTCGTCACCGTACACGTCGCTGACCACCGTCGCCGGCTGGCCGATGCGCATGTTGGCGATCTGGGTTTCCTTGAAGTTGGCGTCAACCCAGATGTGATCGGCCGGCACCACCGCCATCAGCGGCGAACCGGCGGCAATTTGCGCACCCACTTGCACGCTGCGGCGCGAAACATAACCGGTAATTGGGCTGACAACTTTGGTACGCTGCAGCGCCAGCCAGGCGTCGCGCATCTGCGCGGCGGCCTGTTGGATCGCCGGCTGCTGTTCCAGCGGGGTATTCAGCACCATCGCCTGGTTGGCGTTGTATTGCTGCACCGCCACTTCCAGCGCGGCCTTGGCGCTGTCGACCGCATCGCGAGCGTGTTGCAGCTCTTCGCGGCCGATGGCGTCAACGCTACCCAGCACCACGCGGCGTTTCAGATCGTTCTCGGCCTTGCTCAGATCGGTCTTGCGCAGGGCGATGTTGGCCTGATACTGCTTGCTGTTGATGATCAGCTGGTGGGTTTGACGCACGCTGTTGGCCAGGCCGGTCTTGGCGCGTTCAAACGCCTGCTCGGCATCGGTCGGATCGAGCGTCAGCAGCACGTCGCCCTGTTTGACGTAGTCGGTGTTGTCAAAATTGACGCTGTTCACGCTGCCTGACACCTGGGCCATGATCTGCACCTGGTTGCCGGAGACGTAGGCGTCGTCGGTTTCCTGGTGATGACGCAGCACCAGGAACCAATACACTAAGTAAACCACCCCTATAACAATGAAAATAGCCGTCAACAACAGCAGCCAAAACTTGCGCTGCTTCTTTTTGCCGTTCGGCTGCTGCGGGTTTTGGATTTCCGCGCTTGCGCTCATGGTGTTCTCCAAGCCTTATATTATTATGCTTTCGAATCCGCTGCGGCCGGGGCCTGATAGCCACCGCCCAGCGCGCGGATCAGTCCTATCTTCGCCTGCAGTAAATTGCTGCTGGCATTCAACTCCGCCTGTTGCTGCTGCAATAGCTGCGTCTGGCTGGTCAACAGATCGTCGCGCCCGATAATCCCTGCCTGGTAACGGGCACTGGCGACCTGATACACCTGTTGCATCGACTGGGCCGCGGACGCCGCCTGCAGCTGCTGTTGCGCAGAGCTCTGCTGGATAGTGATGGCGTCGGCGGTTTCCTGTACCGCATTCAGGATGGTTTGGTTATAGGATTCCACCGCTTCGTCATACAGCGCGGATTCCTCGCCCAGCTTGCTGCGCAGCGCCCCGGCGTGGAAGATCGGCAACGAAATCGCCGGCATCACGTTCCAGGCCTGGCTGGCCGCTTCAAACAGGTTCGGGTTGGTGCCACCGACATTGGTGGTCATCAGACCGGCGAAGGCTGAAATGGTCAGGCTGGGGTAAAACTCTTTGCGCGCGGCGCTGACGCGCTGGCTGTAAGACTCCACCAGCTGGCGCTGCGCGGCGATGTCCGGGCGCTTGCCCAGCAGATCTGCCGTCAGCTCGCCCTGCGGCGCCATTAGGTTGTCGGCGGGCAGCGGCACCTGACGAAGGTGCTGCATGGCGTTCGGCCCCTGGCCCGCCAGCGCGGCGAGCTGGTGTCTGAGCTGTTCGATTTGCGACTGCAACTGCAGGATCTGCTGCTTGGCGGCATCGGACTGCGCCTGGGTTTGTTGCGGCACGTCGACGGCGGTCAGGCCGGCCTGATAGCGTTGTTGGCGCAGCGCGGTCAGGCGTTCATTGTTGTTCACTTCCTGCTGCAGCAGCTTCTCGAGCGCCAGGTTGCTTTGCAGCTGGTAGTAGGCGGAGGCTACCGAACTGGTCAGCGTCAGCGCCGCCTGTTCCTGCTCGGCGCGTGCGGCGTTCACTTGCGCCTTGGCGGCGTTCACCTGGTTGCGGTATTTGCCCCACCAGTCGAATTCATACGCCAAATTTAACCCCAGTGAGTTGGAGCTTTCATAGATAGGTTTTTGTGGATACCCCAGCCCCATATTGACGTTTTGCGGTATGCGCTGGCGCTGGGTGCTGGCGTTCAGATCCAGGTTCGGCCCGTTGGCTGCGTTGGCTTCGCCCACCACGCTCTGCGCTTCACGTACGCGGGCGGCGGCCTGGCGCAGGGTCGGCGAGCTTTGCAGCGTCTGCGTCATCAACGTGTCCAACTGCGGATCCTTGAGGGCGCGCCACCACTGCGGGCTGACGGCCAGCGAGCTGACTTTCGGCTGAGCCAACTGCAGGCTCTGCGGATCCATCAGCGTGGATTGCGGAGCAATATTATCGGTCGAAGCGCACCCGGCCAGCAGCAACACGGCGAACAGCGGGGTGAATCTCCAGTTAAATGGGGATCGCATAAGTAGGTACCTGAACAGAAATTGTGAATTAGGATAACTGTTCTGTGATTTCCATTTGATCCAGACGTGCCAGCAATTTGCGCGTCAGCTGTTCCAGCTGTTTTTGCTCATCGTCGGTCAGCGTGGACCACAGGAAATGCAGACATTGGTGCTGCGGCGGCAGCAGTTGACTGAGAAATTCTTCCCCCTGCGGCGTCAGATGCAGATGCAGGCAGCGGCGATCGTTGTCGCTTTCCCGGCGCTCGATCCAACCGCGTTTCTCCAGCTCGTCGGCGATGCGGGTTGCATTGGTGCGCGAGGAGCCTAAGGCAGAGCTTAGCTCAGAAGGTTGGATGCTGTGGCTTTCCTGCGCATCCAGGGTAATCAGCGCCATAAACAGTGTTTCGTTAATCCCCTGCGCCTTCAGCATTTTATTGCGATTTTCCAGCAATTTACCTTGCATGTGCATGCACAGGCGGGTCAGCAGGATTTCCTGATAAGGGAAATCTTTCTGCCGGGTGGCGCGGAAATTCAGCATTTGTTCTATGGGGGCAAACGAGCTTTCCATAATTTAGGGCCTCATTAATTTCGTTCGAGATAGTAACGACGGTGACAAATAATGTAAATGTTCAGCCGTGCGGATAATTTAGCAATTCGTGTCATTTGTCAGTGTTTGTAAAGATGCGGCGCATGAAAACGCCAAATGGCCGGAAGCGGTGTCAGCCCGGACCGAAAAGCATTAACAGTTTTAATGTGACGCCAAAGGCCGTCGCGCCGAGCAGCGTCGACAGAATGATGCTTTTGCTGCGGTAGAAGCACAGCGCCAGCGCGGCGAAGCCCGCCAGCGTCGGCAGCAGCTTGTCCGGTTCGCGCATCACCACCGGCGTGCTGGAGACCACCAGCAGGGCGCAGATCGAGGCGATGCCGATGCTGTCGAGCAGCAGGGCGGTTTTACCGCGTTTGATGCCGGGTTGGGCGCGCGCCGGCGCCAGCCGCAGCGGCAGATAACGGAACAGGTAATTGGCGCAGCCCACCACCAGACCAATCACCAGCACATCAGTGTTCATGAGCGGCCTCCGCATGTGCGGGTTGGAACAGGGCGGCGATACAGCCGGCGCCGATGCCGGCCAAAATGGCGACCGGGATGGAGAACAGCACCACGCCGAGCAGCGCGCCGGCCAGTGCGGCGGCGATGGTCAGGCTCTGCGGGCGCCGGAAAGCGGCCAGCAGGAAGCTGAGAAACAGCGCCGGCAGCATGAATGAAAGCGAGGCCTCGATCACCGGGAACTGCTCCAGCGGGCCATTGCCGAACAGCGCGCCGAGCGCGGTGCCGGCCACCCAGGAGAGCCAGGAACAGAGCGCGATGCCCAGCATCCAGTTTTCGCTCCAGCTGCGGTTATTGCGCATCAGCTTGGCGGTAGCGGCGGCGAAGACCTCATCGGTCAGCCCAAAGGCCCATATCGCCGTTTTACCGGGCGACATGCGCGAGACGATGCGGTGGCGCAGCGCCGGGCCGTACAACAGATGGCGCACATCCATCGCCATCACCGTCAGCGCGGAGACCCACAGCGACATGCCGGCGCTCAGCAGGGCGGTGATCACGAACTGGCTGGCGCCGGCGTAGATGATGCAGGAGAAGAAAATGCTTTCCAGCGGGGAGAAGCCCAGCTTGACGGCGCTGAGGCCGAAGGCGAACGCCACCGGGACGTACCCGATGACGATCGGCAAACTGTCGACGACGCCGTTGGCGAAGGTGGCGCTGACGGCGGGCGGAGTAAGGCTGTCTGCAGCTTGGCTTTGCATGGTTGTGGGTCGCAGGGTAGATAGGGTTTCAATAGTTTATGCCCAGAACATTACCAGAGAGTAAGTAATGTTTATACCCTGCACCGCTAATAAATTTCTTTAGTTACTATTTGCAAGGTAATCAGATTGTCGCTGGCCCCTGCGGATCGTGGCGTTTGCCGAGCCACCAGGTCAGCAGGTTGAGCAGGCATAGAATCCCCCCGGCGGCGGCGACGCCGTACCAGCCGGCATGCTGATAGGCCGAGGCGGAGAGCAGCGAACCGAGAGCGCCGCCGATAAAGTAGCTGGTCATATAGCCGGCGGTCAGGCGGTTGCGCGCGTCCGGCATGATGCGATACATCACGCTCTGGTTGGTGACGTGCACCGCCTGCACCGCCAGATCGAGGATCAGGATGCCGGCGATCAGCGCCCACAGCGATTGTTTAGCCAGCGCGATAGGTATCCAGGACAGCAGCAGCAACACCAGGCCGACGGTGGTGGTCAACCCGGCCTTGCCTTTGTCCGCCAGATGACCGGCGCGCGAGGCGGCCAGCGCGCCGGCGGCGCCCACCAGGCCGAACAACCCGATCACGCCCTCGGAATAGTTGAACGGCGGCGCGGCGAGCAGAAAGGCCATGGAGGTCCAGAGCACGCTAAAGTTGGCGAACGACAGGGCGCCGAGAATGGCGCGGGTGCGCAGCAGCGGCGTGCGGCAGAACAGGCTGAAGATCGAGGCCAGCAGCTGCGGGTAGTTCAGCCCGGAGTGTTGCTTATAGCGCGGCAGTGCGCGCCACAAGACCAGCGCCATCAGGATCATCAGCACGCTGGCGACCCAGTAGATGGTGCGCCAGCCGCCGAACGACGCCAAAGCGCCCGCGACGGTACGTGCCAGCAGGATGCCGAGCAGCAGGCCGCTCATGATGATGCCGACGGTCTTGCCGCGCTTTTCCGGGTGGGCCAACGTGGCGGCCAGCGGTACCAGGATCTGCGCCACCACCGAGAACAGCCCGGTGAGCGCGGTGCCGAGGATCATCATCGGCAGCGTGGCGGAGGTGGCGGTGATCAACATGCCCCCGGCGGCCAGCAGCGTCATGAACACGATCAGGCCGCGGCGTTCGAACATGTCGCCGAGCGGCACCAGCAGCAGCAGGCCGGTGGCGTAACCCAGCTGCGCGGCGGTGACGATAAAGCCGGCCTGGTTGACCGACAGGTTGAAACCGGTGGCGATGGTTTCCAGCAGCGGTTGCGCATAGTAGTTGCTGGCGACCGCCAGGCCGGTTGCGATGGCGATCAGCACGGTCAGCGCCGGGCTGAGGCCCGGATGGGCGTTTTGTTGGTTCATGATTTTTTCATCACGGGAAAAAGATAGCGCGCAGTATCCGGCAACGCGCATTGGGAAACCAATGTATAATTTTCATTTGATTTATCTCATTTCAAGATAGATGCCATGAACCTGAAACAGATCCGCTATGCGCTGGCGGTGGCGGAAGAGCAGAGCTTTACCCGGGCGGCGCAGCGCTGCCATACGGTGCAGTCGGCACTCAGCCACCAGATCGCCAAACTGGAAGAAGAGCTGGGCTGTACGCTGTTTGAACGCACCTCGCGCCGGGTGCGGCTGACGCCCGCCGGCCAGGCTTTCATTCCGTCGGCGCAGCGGCTGTTGGCGGCGCAGCAGGCGCTGGTGGAAGAAGTGACCGCCGCCGGCGATGCGGTGTCCGGCACGCTCACCATCGGCACCATTTCAACCATAAACGCGATTGATCTGACCGAAAAGCTCGACAAGTTTCATCGCCACTATCCGGCGGTGAACATCCGCCTGTACGTCGGCATGAGCGAAGCCCTGCTGGAGGACGTGCGTCAGCAGAAGTGCGATATGGCGTTCGTCGGCATCTGGCCCGGCGATGTCGACCTGTTGCCGATGTCGCACCGGCAGTTGACCGATGAGCCGCTGGTGGCGTTGGTGGCGCCGCAGCATCCGTTGGCCAACCGCGAGCGGGTGAATCTGCAGGCGCTCGCGGAAGTGCCGCTGGTGGATTTCTACAGCGGCACCGGCGCGCGGCGTCAAACCGATCGCGCCTTCCTGGCGGCGGGTATCCGCCGGCATGTCAGTTTTGAGATCGATCATATCGAGTGGCTGGAGAATCTGGTGCGGCGCGGGTTGGCGGCGGGGATCGTACCGATCTCGACCGCGCAACGCTTAAGCGCGCTGGTATCGATCCCGATTGAAGACGGGCCGCGGCGCCAGGTGTACTGCATTTGGCCGCAGCCCTTGTCGAATGCCGCCGCACGCTTTTTACAGTTCAGCGGCATCGATCTGGCGGGGTAAGGGGCGCGCGGTTGCGGCGCCCCCGAGCGGTTACGGCTTCGCCGCGGCGGCGGCGGTTTTCACCCAGCCGTCGAAGGTCGCCTGGTGCGCCTTGATCCAGCCGTTAACGTGGTTTTGGATGTCGGCTTCCGAAGCCTGGCCTTCGTGCATGCGCAGGTTTTGCGCGTTGATGTCAGCGATCGGCAGCTTCATGATGGCGAACAGCTTGGCGGCCGCCGGGTTGGCTTCGGCCCACTGTTTGTTGGCGGCGATACGCATGGTGTTGACCGGGAAGCCGTAGTTGGCGCCGTTAGGCAGCTTGGTATCGACGCTTTTCTGCTCGCCCGGCAGGGAGGAGAACGGCACCTGCAGCCAGACCACGTCGCGGCCCGGTACCATCACATCGCTGACCCAGTACGGCGTCCAGGTGTAATACAGCACCGGCTTGCCCTCTTTGTAGCGGGTGATGGTGTCGGCGATCATCGCCGCGTAGTTGCCCTGATTGTGTTCGACGGTGTTGCTCAGGCCGTAGGCCTTGATGTGGTGGTTGATCACCGCCTCGCAGCCCCACCCTGGGGTGCAGCCGGTCAGATCGGCCTTGCCGTCGCCGTTGGTGTCGAACAGCTTGGCGATCTTGGGATCCTTGAGCTGCTCGACGTTGGTGATGTGGTACTGCTCGGCGGTTTTCTTGTCGATCAGGTAACCCTGCGCGGCGCCGTTGACGTAGACGCCTTCACGGTAGAACTTGGCGTCGCCGCCGGCGGCCTTGTACTGATCGGCGTGCAGCGGATCCCAGTTGACCGCGATAAAGGTCGCGTCGCCGGAGGCGATGGAGGTGTAGGCGACGTTGTAATCCACCTCGCGCGGTTCCTTCACGTCGTAACCCAGTTTTTCCAGCGCCTTGCTAACCAGCAGCGTCTGGAACGTCTCTTCGGAAATGGTGCTTTGCACCGGCTGTACCGCGATCCCCTTACCGGGTAAATCCGCCGCAATGGCGCTCTGTGTACCAATCAGCGTCGTCAGGGCGAGAGCCCAGATGCCCGTGGTGCGCATAGTGTTTCCCCTCTTTCAATGTGGTGGTGTCATAGCCCGCCGGGGCCACAGCCGCCGGCGGGAAAAGCGTCAGGCTTGTTTGATGAACGGGCGGGTAAGCAACCCGATAGGGCCGCGGCGGTACCAGCGGCCGATGCCCTTGCTGCGGCGATCGCGCCCCAGCGATTGGGTGAGGCGATCGAGAATGATCGCCAGGATCACGATGCCGACGCCGCCGACGGCGGCCAGGCCCATATCCAGCCGGCCGATGCCGCGCAGCACCATCTGTCCCAGACCGCCGACGGCGATCATCGAGGCGATGACGACCATCGACAGCGCCAACATCAGCGTCTGGTTCACGCCGGCCATGATGGTCGGCATCGCCAGCGGCAGCTGCACCTTGAACAGCAGCTGGCGTGGGCTGGCGCCGAAGGATTCGGCGGCCTCGATCAGATCCTCCGGCACCTGCTTGATGCCGAGAATGGTCAGACGCACGATCGGCGGCAGCGCGAAGATAATGGTCACCACCACGCCCGGCACGTTGCCGATGCCGAACAGCATGACGATCGGCACCAGATAGACGAAGGCCGGGGTGGTTTGCATCGCGTCGAGCAGCGGCCTTATCACCTTGGCGGCGTGCTTGCTGCGCGCCAGCCAGATGCCGAGCGGCAGGCCGATAAGGATGCAGAAGAACAGCGCGGTCAGCACCAGTGCCAGCGTGACCATCGCCTGCGACCAGGCACCGATGGCGCCAATGGCGACCAGGGACAGCAGCGTTGCGGCGCCCATGCCGAAACCGGCGACCTGCCAGGCGAGCAGCGAGAACACCAGAATGGCGATCGGTGCCGGCATGCCCAGCAGCAGTTGCTGGAAGCCGCTCAGGATCATGTCCACCGGCACGCGGATGCCCTGGAACAGCGGGCGGAAGTGCAGCACCAGCCAGTCGATGCCTTGCGTGACCCAGGCGTCGAACGGCACCCAGGCTTTGTGGAACGGATCGAGCAGGCTGAAGTGCTCCGGCTGGGCCGGGGCGCTGCTCAGCCAATCGGCGCCTGACGCGGCGGCGTCATGGGCGGCCGGCGGTGGCGCGCTGGACCAAGCGTCGCCGGCGTTGGCGGCGGCATCGTGAGCGGGTGCGGCGCCGGTATCGGCCGGTGCGGTAGCCCAGGGATCTTGGGTTTGCGTGGTATCACTCATTGGCGGAGCCCTCCTTGTCCAACGCCTGCAGCAGCATGGCCTTGGAGATGATGCCGAGATAGTTATGTTCTTCGCATACCACCGGTACCGCGCACGGCGCCTGGGCGACCAGAGAGATCAGATCGCTGAGCGGCGTGTCGGCCGGCACGGCGGCGGGCGCTTCGAGCAGGGCATCGTCCAGCGTCTGATTGGCGGACAGCGCCTTTTTCAGCGACTCTATCGACACCACGCCGATAAATTTCTTCCCGCGTTCAACAACATAACCATAATCACGGTCCTCATCGCGCAGCAGCTGCAGCGCCGAGCGTGGGCCAAAGCCGGGAGTTTTGCGGATCAGCGTTACCGGGCGCCGTTGGGCGATATCCTTGGCGCTGAACACATGACTGATGTCCACACCGCGGAAGAAAGTTCGCACATAGTCGTTGGCCGGGTTATTCAGGATCTCGTCCGGCGTGCCGACCTGGATCACTTCGCCGCCCTGCATGATGGCGATGCGATCGCCAATGCGCATCGCTTCGTCCAGATCGTGGGAAATAAATACGATGGTGCGCTGATGCTGGGCCTGTAATTTCACCAGCTCATCCTGCATCTCGGTGCGAATTAACGGATCGAGCGCCGAGAAGGCCTCGTCCATCAATAATATATCCGGGTCGTTGGCCATCGCACGGGCTAATCCCACGCGTTGACGCATGCCGCCGGATAATTCATCCGGATAAGACAACGCATAATTCTCCAGCCCGACCTGGCGCAGGGCGTCCAGCGCTTTTTCCTGGCGTTCTTGCAGCGGTATGCCGGCTAATTCCATGCCAAAGGCGGTGTTATTCAGGACATTCATATGCGGCATAAGCGCGAATGACTGAAATACCATGCTGATCTTATTTCGCCGCACGGTGCGCAGCGCGGCGTCGGATATTTTGGCGATGTCCTCACCGTCGATCAACACCTGACCGCGGGTGGGTTCTATCAGACGATTGAGAAGGCGTACCAGGGTGGACTTGCCGGAACCGGAAAGCCCCATGATGACAAATATCTCGCCTTCTTCAATGGCCAGAGTGGCGTCTTTTACGCCGAGCGATAAGCCGGTTTTTTCCAACAGCCGATCTTTTGTCAGACCTTTATCCAGCAGTTTGAATGCGCGTTCCGGGTGTTCGCCAAATATCTTATACAGGTTCTTTACTTCGAGTTTAATTGCCATGCAATTTGCTGTTTCCTCTGGTTTAATTAAAGCGTTATGGGCTGTCCTTAGCAAAATAAAAGAGCTTTTTACCCTAACACAGTGAATATCTGAGACAACCCTCAATGTCATTTAAATGGGATATTAGTGGTTTACATCAAGGTTTTAATTAGTTATGGTAATTTGGCCCGTGACTCAAAATTGCCGGCCGTTATTCGCCATCATGATTGGTTTTAGGAGGGAATAACACGGCGTGAAGCAATGGGATATTTCGGTTCTGCACCTGCCGTTCGCATAATAAAAAACCCGACCAGAGGCCGGGTAAAAGTCATCAGTATTTCATCAGTGTTAACGACAGGTGCCGATATCGAGGGGGATATCGTCGGGCGCTATGTTATCGCCTGAATATGACAGCCAGATGGCAGCCTCAGGCCTTGCGATACAGCCGTCGCGGATGGCCGATATTGCCGTACAGCATCTCCACTCGCACGAACTGGGTGGCGACGCAGTATTCCAGATAACGGCGGGCGGTGGTTTTGCTGATGCCGACCTGTTCAACCACGTCTTCCACCGCATGCGCCACCGCCGGCTGGGCGATAAACAGCGCCTGCACCAGCTCAAGGGTGTTGGTTTCGATGCCTTTGGCGCTCGGCTCGCTGGAGAACTGTTTCGACTGCAGGTTATACAGCGCATCGACGTTGTCCTGGTCGATGATCTTGAAGGTGCGCTGGGTCTGTACGAACTGCATGAAACGCTCGAGCGAATTGCGCAGCCGCTTGTAGGACACCGGTTTGATGATGTAATCGAAGGCGCCGTTGCGGATCGCCTGGCTGCAGGTATGCATGTCGCTGGCGGCGGTGATGAAGATCACCGAACAGGCGGGGTTTTTTACCGCCGGTTCTTCCATCAGCTCGATGCCCTGGCCGTCCGGCAGGAAGTTATCCAGCAGGATCAGACGCGGCTGATGCTCATTGGCTTTGGCCCGCGCTTCGGCCAGCGTGGCGGCATAGGCTACCACCCGCAGGTTGAAATTTTTCTCGATGAACTCCGCGTGCAGTGTCGCCAGTTGCGGCTCGTCTTCCACGATCAGAACGTCCAGTGCTTGGTGTGACATAATCGGGTGCTCAAAAAAATCGGGTTATGGGTTTTATTTAGGGATAAATATAGAGAATATCGCGCCGTGCGGCTCGTTGTCCGACACTTCTATGCTGCCGTGCGCCTGCGCCACATGGCTGGCGACCAGATGCAGGCCGATGCCGTGGTCGCTTTTATCCGCTTTGGTGGTCACGCCCTGTTCAAACAGCGTATCACGAATTTCCTCGGCGATGCCGGTGCCGCGATCCGCCACCTCGATCACCAGCTCGTTGCTGCTGTCGCTGATATAGAGTTCGATCGCGTCGTGCGGGGCCGGGCAGTGCAGCGTCGCTTCCACCGCATTATCCAGCAGGTTGCCGACGATCGACATCAGTTCGGTCTCATTCAGCGCCGCCGGGATCTGCCGCAGCTGGCAGGCCGGATCGAAGCGCAATTCGATGCCTTTTTCTCTGGCGCTGGAGTATTTGCCCAGCAGCAGGCCGCACAGCGCCGCCGAACTGAAGCGCTGTGAAATGAAATCGAGGATCTCCTGCGCGCCCTCCGACTGGGCTTCCACATAGCGGATGGCCTCGTCATAGCGCTGCATGTGCAGCAGTCCGGCCAGCGTGGCGGTCCAGTTCAGCTGCTCGTGGCGCATGATGCGCAGGTTGTCGGCATAGCGTTTCACCTGGCTGAGCTGGCTGCTCAGGGTATTGATATCGTTCTTGTCGCGGAAGCTGATCACCCAGCCTTGCAGCTCCTGCTCCTGCATGATGCGCACCCGGCTGGCGATCACCCGCACGTGGTTGAAACGGCACACCTCATCGTGCGTATCCTGGCCCAGCTGCGCGGCGCCGAAGAAGTTCGGCTGCGCCTGGATCACTTCGCCGATCGGCCGGCCCAGCAAGCCGGCGGCGGGCTGGTGCAGATCGAGCAGCTCGCGTGCCGCATGGTTGATGGTGATGATCCGCAGCTGCGGATCGACGGCGATCACCCCTTCATAGATGGCTTCCAGCAGCGCTTTCTGTTGGCGCACCAGCAGCGCGATCTCTTTCGGCTCCAGCCAGAACATCTGACGCTTGAGGTTTTTCGACAGCAGCCAGGAAAAAACGAACAGGGCGATCAGCAGCAGGACGATGGAGCCGATAATTTGCGTCAACGTCCTGGCATTTAAACTATCAATATGCGATTTCAAATAGCCGACGGAAACGATGCCGATAACGCGGTTATTTTCATCCAGGATCGGCGCCTTGCTGCGTAATGATACGCCGATGCCGCCCTTGCGAATGGAAATAATGCTTTTGCCTTCCAACACCTCTTTATTATCGCCGCCGATCATCGGCGTACCCAGGCGGCCTTCATATTCGGAATGATAAAGATGGCGGGCGTGATTATCGCCGATAACGATATAGCTGGCATCGCTGCTGGCGCGGATTTTTTTCATCAGCGCGGCGATCCTGGCGGCGTCACTCTTTTCCACCGCGTCCACCAACGAAGGGATAAGGGCGATTTCCCGCGCCTGCACCTGGGCGCGGGCGCCGAGATCGCGGTGCAGCTGCGCATCCAGCTGATAATAGGTGTAGGCGCCGATGCAGGTCAGCAGCAGGCAGGAGAAGGCCACCAGGCACAGAAACAGTTTGATTTGAAATGAGAGTTTAAGGCGCATGGCGGAGCTTTACCGTAAAGAGATCCTGAAGCCTTACCCTATCACGAGAAGCGGGGTCTGTAATATTGCGCCCGATCAACTTGTGATCCCTCACACGGGATTAGAGTGAAACGGACGAGAATTGTTCGTCTGCGATAAAGTTGATAAGCTTTAAAATAAAAACGGTATTAACACCATTAAAACCACGCCGGGTTTTACATAATCTTAATTAACCCCATAGAAACCATAACCACCATTAAAAACCCTTTTTAATTTTGAACATAATCACAGCAGATAATCCGTGCGCTTCTCTATGATGGCTGAACAAACTAATAAGAGGCCAGATTATGAGCACAACAGATGATTCTTACCTCGTAGCCAAAGACAAGACCGCCGATATTCCTCTGCGTGAAAAATGGTGGCGGATACTGGACAATTATAAAGTAGGGATCATTCCGTTACCGTTCTTTATTCTGGCCGGCGTATTGATTCTGCTCGACTGCCTGGAAGGCAAGCTGCCGAGCGACATCGTGGTGATGGTGGCCACGCTGGCGTTCTTCGGTTTCGCCTGCGGCGAATTCGGCAAGCGCCTGCCGCTGATCGGCAAAATGGGCGCGGCGGCGATCTGCGCCACCTTCATTCCTTCCGCGCTGGTGCACTATGGCCTGTTGCCGGACGTGGTGGTGGAATCGACCACCAAGTTCTACAAATCGACCAACATTCTTTATCTCTACATCTGCTGCATCATCGTCGGCAGCATCATGAGCATGAACCGCCAGGTGTTGATCCAGGGCTTCCTGCGCATCTTCATTCCGATGCTGTGCGGCGAGATCGTCGGCATGCTGGTGGGGATGGGCGTCGGCATGGCGCTGGGCCTGGAGCCGTTCCAGATCTTCTTCTTCCTGATCCTGCCGATCATGGCCGGCGGCGTGGGTGAAGGGGCGATTCCGTTGTCGATGGGCTACGCGGCGATCCTGCACATGGAGCAAGGCGTGGCGTTGGGGCGCATCCTGCCGATCGTGATGCTCGGCAGCCTGACCGCCATCGTCATCGCCGGCCTGCTCAATCAACTGGGCAAGCGTTATCCGCATCTGACCGGCGAAGGCAGCCTGATGCCGAGCAAGCAGGGCGACGGCGACATGAACGCGGTGGAAAAAATCAGCGGCAAGGTTGATGTCAGCACTATCGCCTGCGGCGCGCTGCTGGCCATTCTGCTGTATATGGTGGGCATGCTGCTGCACCGTCTGATCGGCCTGCCGGCGCCGGTGGGCATGCTGTTCGCCGCCGTAGCGGTGAAACTGGCGCACGGGGTATCGCCGCGCATTCAGGAAGGTTCGCAGGTGGTGTACAAATTCTTCCGCACCGCCGTGACTTATCCGATCCTGTTCGCCGTCGGGGTGGCCATCACGCCATGGCAAGAGCTGGTGGACGCGTTTACCGTACAGAACCTGATCGTGATCGTCACGACCGTCAGCGCGCTGGTGGCGACCGGTTTCTTCGTCGGCAAGAAAATCGGTATGCACCCTATCGACGTGGCGATCGTCTCCTGCTGCCAGAGTGGGCAGGGCGGCACCGGCGACGTCGCGATCCTCACCGCCGGCAACCGCATGTCGCTGATGCCGTTCGCCCAGATCGCAACCCGTATCGGCGGCGCTATCAACGTCTCGCTGTCGCTGCTGGTGTTGGCCAAGTTCTTCGTATAACTCCTATAAATCCTTAGCGTTACTTTGCCTTTCCCCGCCCCCGCGGGGATTTTTTTGCCCGCGCGCCGGCCGGCCGCGCAGGCGGGAAAGCACCGGTTACGCCGCTTGCTTCATGGCGGCATCATACCAGGCGAAGTAGCGCTCTACGCCGCGACGGCCGGATTCGATCAGCGCGCGTTTTTTCTCCTCGCTGATGCCGAACTCCAGCGTGCCGACGTCGAGCGTGTCGACATACACGGTGCGTTTCCAGTCATCGCTGTCCAGATGCACCTTGGTTTGGATGTCCAGCATCACGTTGGCCACCGCCAGGGTGAAATCAAACAGGTTGTTGACCGGCGTGCGCGGGCTTGCCTGGCCGGCGGCCTGGGCAATTTCGCTGGCGGAATCCAGGCGAAGGCCCAGCGTGCGGGTGTTGATGCGCTGGCTGGAGCTGTCGATGTAAGGCGGCGTGGCGGAGAAGTCATAATCGAAGAGCCGCACCGGATAGTTGTCGATCATGCCGCCGTCCATGCACAGATCGCCCAGGGTATTGTTCTTCGCCACGAAGGCGAACGGGAACGACATCGAAATGCGCAGGCCGTCCGCCACTTTCATACGCGGCGTGGTGCGGTGAGAATAGACCTCGCGCTGACCGCTGTTGAGGTTGGCGCCGATAAAGTAAATCGACTTGAACCCTTTCGCCGCCTTCATCGCTTCGAACTGTTCGAAAGTAATATCCGGGTTGCCGGTATATTGCTTGATAATATCGCGCGACCATTGATAGAAATAATCGCCGGGTGCGATGCCGTATTGATTAAACAGGCGATAGGCGTCCTGGATCGTGCCGAAAAAGCCGCCGTTATAATCGAGGAATTTTTTAAAATCCATCGCCGACAGAATTTTGGTTACGTCTGCCGAGCTGCAGCCCAGGCCGACCAGCAGTGCGGCGATGGCGCCCGCCGAGGCACCGGAGGTTTGCTTGATCTGCGGCATGATGCCTTTGGCTTCCAGCAGCTCCAGCGCGCCGCCATAGGCGATGCCTTTTACGCCGCCGCCTTCAAAGACCAGGTTTTCGAATTGATAGCTCATGTTATTTCCTTACTCGTGGTTTAGGGAGTAAGGAAAATAACCAAGTGGCGAGCGAGAAAATATTGATTGGGGTTGTGTGAATTAACAAACAAAATTATTCACAGTAAATATATTATTTATATATTTATCAAAGGCATTTATTAAACAGGCGCATCGGGCTTTTTGCGTCAATACTTAGCGCTGTTCAATTCTCGCAAGGAGTCATCATGTTCTGGAAACGTTGTCTGCTGGGGGCGGCGTTGGCCGTTATGTCATTACAGGCCGGGGCCGCCGCGCCGCAGGCCAAAACCCCGACGCCGGGATTCTACCGCATCATGTTGGGCGGTTTTGAAGTGACCGCATTGTCTGACGGCATCATTCGCCTGCCGGCGGACAAACTGTTGCTGAACAGCACGCCGCAGCAGATCGCCGCCGGGTTAGCCGAGCAGCATCAAAGCCTGCCGGTGGTCACCTCGGTCAATGCCTATCTGATCAATACCGGCGACAAGCTGGTGATGATCGACAGCGGTGCCGGCCAACTGCTGGGCGGCGGGCTGGGCAAGCTGGTGGATAACCTGCGCGCGGCGGGCTACCAGCCGGAACAGGTGGATGAGATCTACCTGACCCATATGCACCCGGACCATCTTGGCGGTCTGACGCGCGATGGCAAGGCGGTATTCCCCAATGCGGTGGTGCGCGCCGCCAGCCAGGATGCGGACTTCTGGCTAAGCGCCGAGCGGCTGAAACAGGCTAATGCGGAGAGCAAAAGCAACTTCGAAAGAGCCCAGGCGGCGATCAAACCTTACCAGACGGCCGGCCATTTTAAGCCGTTCAACGGCGACGGTGAACTTTCGCCGGGCATTGCCGCCTTTGCCGCCCATGGCCATACGCCGGGCCACAGCGTCTATCAGGTGACGAGTCAGGGTAAAAAGCTGCTGCTGTTGGGGGATCTGATCCACGTAGCGGCGGTGCAGATGCCGCATCCGAAGGTGGCGATCGGCTTTGATAGCGACGCCAAGGCGGCGGTCGCCCAGCGGCTGCGGGTGTTCAGCGACAGTGCACGGCAGAGCGAGCTGGTCGGTGGCGCACACCTGTCGTTCCCGGGATTGGGTTACCTGAACCGCCAGGGTGAAGGCTATACCTGGGTGCCGCTGAACTACGGCGCGCTGTAATGGACATGGCCGCCCAACGGGCGGCCATCGAACAGAGCCCAGCGGCATTGTTCGATAATTTGGGATTATGATGCCAGAGAATCAGGGCTGATTCGCCGTGATAAACAGTGCATGATGAACGCTCTGCCCGTTGCTTTCTTTAAGGATCTCCCGATGAACCAGAAAACGCCTCCTGTCGCCATCGTTACCGGCGCATCGCGCGGCATCGGCGCCGCTATCGCCGAGCGCTTGGCCGCCGACGGCTTTACCGTCGTCATCAACTATTCGGGTAACCCGGCACCGGCCGACGAGCTGGCGCGCAAGATAGAACAGCGCGGCGGCCGCGCCTTGAGCGTCAAGGCCGACGTCAGCGATGCGGCTGCGGTCGCCCGGCTGTTCGACAGCGCCGAACAGGCGTTTGGCGGCGTCGATGTCCTGGTCAATAACGCCGGGGTGATCGCGCTGGCGCCGATAGCGGACATGGGGGATGAAGAGGTGAATCGCCTGCTCGACATCAACCTGAAAGGCAGTTTCAACACGATGCGCGAGGCGGCGAAGCGCCTGCGCGACAACGGTCGCATCATCAACTTTTCCTCCAGCGTGGTGGGGTTGCTGCAGCCGGGTTACGGCATGTATGCCGCCAGTAAGGCGGCAATCGAGGCGTTGACCAGCGTGCTGGCGAAAGAGCTGCGCGGCCGCAATATCACGGTGAACGCCGTCGCGCCGGGGCCGACCGCCACCGGCTTGTTCCTCGACGGCAAAACCCCGGAGCTTATCGAGCGGCTGGCGAAGATGGCGCCGCTGGAACGCCTGGGCTCGCCGGAAGACATCGCGGCGGCGGTGGCCTTTCTCGCGGGGGCCGACGGCGGCTGGATCAATGGCCAAACCCTGCGCGCCAACGGCGGCATCATCTGATTGACGGCGCGCCGCCGCCGGATCGGGTATCCTGTGGCGGCACACATCACATCAAGGGCGGTTTATGGCGGGCAACAATCAGCACTCTCATCTCGGCGTCAGGTCGCCCTGCATCAGCCTGTGTCGGCTTGATGATGAGACGCAGCAGTGCCGGGGATGCCGGCGCACGCGGGCGGAGATCGCCGCCTGGCCGACCGCCAGCGACGCGGAGAAACGCGCCATCTGGCGGCGGCTTGAGCTGCGTGATGATTTAAATAAAAACAAATAGTTGAGCGGGGATAACACACCGCACCCCCGCTAGCGGCGTTTCCTGATAGAGTCAGCCAGCCTTAGAAATCCCAGTCCTCATCCTCGGTGTTGACCGCTTTGCCGATAACGTAGGACGAACCTGAACCGGAGAAGAAGTCGTGGTTTTCGTCGGCGTTCGGCGACAGCGCCGACAGGATCGCCGGGTTGACCTCCGCCATCGCCGGTGGGAACAGCGCTTCATACCCGAGGTTCATCAGCGCCTTGTTGGCGTTGTAGTGCAGGAAGGTCTTCACATCTTCCGTCCAGCCGACGCCGTCGTACAGCTCCTCGGTGTAACGCACCTCGTTGTCGTACAGATCCTGCAGCAGATCGAAGGCGAAGTTTTTCACCTGCTGGCGCCGCGCGGCGTCCACCTTCTCCAGCCCTTTCTGGAACTTATAGCCGATATAGTAGCCGTGCACCGCTTCGTCGCGAATGATCAGGCGGATCAGATCGGCGGTGTTGGTCAGCTTGGCGCGGCTGGACCAGTACATCGGCAGGTAAAAGCCCGAATAGAACAGGAACGACTCGAGGAACACGCTGGCGACTTTTTTCAGCAGCGGATCGTCGCTGCGGTAGTGCGCCAGAATGATGCCGGCTTTCTTCTGCAGCGCGCGGTTTTCCTCGCTCCAGCGATAGGCGTCATCCACGTCCGGCGTTTGGCACAGGGTGGAGAAGATTGAGCTGTAAGAGCGGGCGTGCACCGCCTCCATAAAACTGATGTTGGAGTACACCGCCTCTTCGTGCGGCGTCAGCGCATCGGCGATCAGGGCCGGCGCGCCGACAGTGTTCTGGATGGTGTCCAGCAGCGTCAGCCCGGTGAACACCCGAATGGTCAGCTGCTGCTCCTTCGGCGTCAGCGTGGCCCAGGAGGGGATATCGTTGGACAGCGGCACCTTCTCCGGCAGCCAGAAGTTGGAGGTCAGGCGGTTCCACACCTCCAGATCCTTGTCGTCTTCGATGATGTTCCAGTTGATGGCGCGCACCAGCGGCGCCGATGTTACGGTCGTCATAAGTTGCCTCACAGCGAGCAGGACACGCAGCCCTGCACCTCGGTGCCTTCCAGCGCCATCTGGCGCAGGCGGATGTAGTAAATGGTCTTGATGCCTTTGCGCCAGGCGTAGATCTGCGCGCGGTTGATGTCGCGGGTGGTGGCGGTATCGCGGAAGAACAACGTCAGCGACAGCCCCTGATCGACGTGTTGCGTGGCGGCGGCATAGGTATCGATGATTTTCTCCGGGCCAATCTCGTAGGCATCCTGGTAATACGCCAGGTTGTCGTTGGTCATGTAAGGCGCGGGATAGTAAACGCGGCCGATCTTGCCTTCCTTGCGGATCTCGATGCGCGAAACGATCGGATGGATGCTGGAGGTGGCGTTGTTGATGTACGAGATGGAACCGGTCGGCGGCACCGCCTGCAGGTTCTGGTTGTACAGCCCGTGCATCATCACCGACTGGCGCAGCGCGCGCCACTCGTCGCGGCCCGGAATAGCGATGCCGGCGGCGGCGAACAGCTCGCGCACCCGCTCGGTCTGCGGCAGCCAGTCGCGTTCGGTGTACTTGTCGAAGTACTCGCCGCTGGCATAGCGAGAGTGCTCAAAGCCGTCGAACGTGCCGCCGCGTTCGATCGCCAGCCGATTCGAGGCGCGGATGGCGTGATAGGCCACGGTATAGAAATAGAGATTGGTGAAGTCGATGCCTTCTTCCGAGCCGTAGAAGATGCGCTCGCGCGCCAGGTAACCGTGCAGGTTCATCTGGCCCAGACCGATGGCGCGGGCGCTGCGGTTGCCTTCGGCGATCGAGGGCACCGAGCGGATGTCGCTCATGTCGGCCACCGCGGTCAGCGCGCGGATCGCGGTCTCGATCGCCTTGCCGAAGTCCGGCGCGTCCATGGTTTTGGCGATGTTCAGCGAGCCGAGGTTGCAGGAGATGTCCTTGCCGATGCGATCGTAGCTCAGATCCTCATGATACGTGCTGGCGCGGTTGACCTGCAGGATCTCCGAACACAGGTTGCTCATGTTGATGCGACCGGCGATCGGGTTCTCCCGGTTGACCGTGTCCTCGAACATGACATACGGGTAGCCGGATTCGAACTGGATCTCCGCCAGCACCTGGAAGAACTCGCGCGCGTTGATGCGCGACTTGCGGATGCGCTTGTCGTCCACCATCTCGCGGTATTTTTCACTGACGCTGATTTCAGACAGCGGCATTCCATACACCCGCTCGACGTCGTAGGGCGAGAACAGGTACATCTCTTCGTTGTTCTTCGCCAGTTCGAAGGTGATATCCGGGATCACCACCCCCAGCGACAGCGTCTTGATGCGGATCTTCTCGTCGGCGTTTTCCCGCTTGGTGTCGAGAAAACGCAGAATGTCCGGGTGGTGGGCGTTGAGATACACCGCGCCGGCTCCCTGGCGCGCGCCGAGCTGGTTGGCGTAGGAGAAGGCGTCTTCGAGCATTTTCATGATCGGAATGACGCCGGAAGACTGGTTTTCGATGCGCTTGATCGGCGCGCCCACTTCGCGAATATTGCTCAGCAGGAAGGCCACGCCGCCGCCGCGTTTCGATAGCTGCAGCGCGGAGTTCACCGCCCGGCCGATCGATTCCATATTGTCTTCGATGCGCAGCAGGAAGCAGGAGACCAGTTCGCCGCGCTGGCGTTTGCCGCAGTTGAGGAAGGTCGGCGTGGCCGGCTGGAAGCGGCCCGAAATCATCTCCTCCACCAGATCCTGCGCCAGGGCGGTATCGCCCGCCGCCAGCGTCATCGCTACCATGCACACCCGATCTTCGTAGCGTTCCAGATAGCGCTTGCCGTCGAAGGTTTTGAGCGTATAGCTGGTGTAGTACTTGAAGGCGCCGAGGAAGGTCTCGAAGCGGAATTTTTTGGCGTAGGCCTGCTGGAACAGCTGCTTGATAAACGGGAACTCGTACTGCGCCAGCACCTGCGGCTCGTAGTAGCCTTCTTCCACCAGATAGCGCAGCTTTTCCTCCAGGTTATGGAAGAACACGGTGTTTTGGTTGACGTGCTGCAGGAAGTATTGCCGCGCCGCCAGCCGATCCTTGTCGAACTGGATCCGGCCTTCCGCATCGTAAAGATTGAGCATCGCGTTGAGCGAATGGTAATCCAGCGCGCCCGTCTCGGGCCTGGTCAGTTCTGTCGTTGCCAAAATGCGGTTACTCCCTGTCGAACGTTTTCAACGTCTTGCGAGGTGCCGAGCAGCTCGAAGCGGTACAAAAAAGGCACCTGGCATTTTTTGGCGATGATGTCGCCGGCGATGCCGTACGCTGCGCCGAAGTTGGTGTTCCCGGCGGCGATGACGCCGCGCAGGTAGGAACGGTTTTGCGGAACGTTGAGAAAGCGGATCACCTGGATCGGCACCGCGCCGACGGCGCTGCCGCCGCCATAGCTGGGCACGATCAAGATATAGGGTTGTTCCATCAGCAATTTGCTGCGGGCGCCGGCGATCGGAATGCGGATCGCCGGCAGGCCCAGTTTCTCAACGAATCGATGGGTGTTCTCCGAGCTGCTGGAGAAATAGACCAGCGGATTCATCGGCGGGCCTCAGCAGGTGAGCGCCAGCGCGCCGATTTTGTCCGGACGGAAACCGGACCAGTGATCGTCACCGGCGATAATCACCGGAACCTGCTGATAACCTAATGATTTAACGTGGTTCAGCGCCTGCTGATCCTGGGTGAGATCGATCACCTGATAATCAATCCCCTGCTTATCAAATGCGCGATAGGTGGCGTTGCACTGGACACAGTCCGGCTTACTGTAAATAATAATGCTCATGATTCGCATTTACCTTTAGGCTGAAGGAAAGGCGGACAAGTCAGATAACGGAGCATCGTTCCTGGCGTTTCTGACGGCGTTATCAACCGAACGACATTCCCTGCGGCTGACCTATAAAATACTATATGTTGATATTTGTTTTATCAACCACGCTATATATGGTGTTTTGTGTAAGGTGATACGCAGACCGCGTCGGGGCTGGGAAGGCGAGGGGAAAATTTTTTTTGCGGGTGGGAAATTCCCCCTCTCAGAGAAGAGGGGGAGGCGAACGCATTATTGACGCATGCTGACGGCCAGTCGGTTGAAGGCGTTCATGATGCTGATGGCAAAGGTCAGATCGGCGATCTCGGCGTCGCTGAAGTGTGCTTTCAGCGCCTCAAAAGCGCTGTCCGGCGCGCCGGTGGCGGCGATCAGCGTCACCGACTCGGCCCATTCCAGAGCCGCGCGCTCACGTGCGCTGAATTCATGGCTGACGCGCCAGCCCGCCAGCGTATCGAGTTTGGCATGGCTGAAGCCGTTTTCGCGTAGCGCTTTACCGTGCATGTCCAGGCAGTAGGCGCAGCCGTTGATCTGCGAAACGCGCATAAACATCAACTCGATGGTCGCTTTGTCCAGAGCGCCTTTCTCCAGCGCCATCAGCGCGCCCACCATATTTTTGTACGGGGCGGGCGCCAGCTCGGCGTAGTTCAAACGTTGCTTAATCATGGTCAACCTCAATGGGGAGTAACGAAATCATGACGCTACTTTAGCGGCCTTATGGTCTATGCTATAGGGCCATAAAATGATTATTTAACCGGGCCATGATGCCAACTTTCCTGACCTCGCTGCGTTTGGACAGCCGGCTCGCCGAGCCGCTGTACCGGCAGATTTATCTGCGAATCAAAGACGCCATCGCCCAGGGCAACCTGGCGGCGGGCAGCCGGCTGCCTTCGGTGCGCGGGTTGGCGAGCGATCTTGGCGTGGCGCGTGCCACGGTGGAAAGCGCCTATGCTCAACTGATCGCCGAAGGTTTCTTGCTGAGCCGGGGGCAGGCGGGCACCTATGTCTCGCCGCAGTTGCCACCCATGCAGGGGGCGGCGTCTGCTGCGCCGTCGCTGCCGGCGGTGGCGCCCGATCCGCTGCAGCCGCAGGGCATGCTGCAGCCTTTCCAACTGGGCGTGCCGGCACTGGATGCGTTTCCTCGGGCGCTGTGGCAGCGCATTGTCGCCCGCCAACTGCGCGGTTCTACGGTGGCTTCCCTGGCGCTGCCGCCGGCCGGCGGCCTGCCTGAACTGCGTGAGGCGATCGCCCATTATCTGCATTTGTCGCGCGGCATCAGCTGCCGGCCGGAACAGATTTTCCTCTGCGCCGGCTACCCGGCGCTGTTGGACTGGGTGGTGGAGACGCTGTTGCACGCCGGTGACGCGGTATGGATTGAAGATCCCGGTTATCCGGTCACGCGCCCGCTGCTGCGGGCCGCCGGCGTGCGGCCGGTCGCCGTGCCGGTGGATGAACAGGGCATGGACGTCGCCGCCGGTATACTGACTGAGCCCGAGGCGCGGCTGGCGGTGGTGACGCCGACTCATCAAAGCCCGCTTGGCGTCTCGCTCAGCCTGGCGCGGCGCATGGCGCTGCTCGACTGGGCGCAGCAGCGTGCGGCCTGGATCCTCGAGGATGACTACGACAGCGAATTTCGCTATCACGGGCGGCCGCTGCCGCCGCTGAAAAGTCTCGATGTTCAGGGACGGGTGCTGTACGCCGGCACTTTCAGCAAAACGCTGTTCCCGGCGCTGCGCATGGCTTATCTGGTGGTGCCCGCCGATCTGACGGAGGTATTCGCGCGCAGCAGCCGGCTGCGCGGCTGTGGCTGCCCGCCGCTGCTGCAGGCCGGCGTGGCGGATTTCATCCGCCAAGGTCATTTCTACCGCCACCTGAAACGCATGCGGCCGGTGTACCGCCAGCGGCGCGAGTGGTTGACGCAGGCGCTGGAACGGCAGCTGGGGGTATGGCTGACGGTGGTGCCGCAGCAGGGCGGCATTCAGCTATTGGCTCGGTTACATCACGGGCTGGCGGATGCGCCGTTGGCGGCGCAAGCGTGGCGGCACGGGTTGGCGGCGCAGGCGTTGTCGGATTGGCAAATCGATCATCCGGCGGGGCAAGGATTACTGTTGGGATTCGCCAATTTCAGCCGGCGAGAAGAGACAGAGCGGGCGGTGCAGGGGTTGGCGCAGCTGTTCAAACGCGCAAATTAAACGGCCCGCGATTTCCGCGGGCCAGACGCACATCTGTTTTATCTTTATGACTGCAGGGGTGTTAACGCCGGGCCAGCAGCACGCCGAGCACGATGCCGACAGCGGCACCGATCCCTACGCCCTGCCAGGGTTTGTCACGCACATAGCTGTCGGCTTGATCGACCGCGTCGCGCGCATGCTGTGTCAGACTGGTGGAGCCATTGAACCGCGCCCTTGCGTCGCGCAGCACGCCTTTCGCCTTGCTGTGCAGCTCTTTCAGTTCCTCTTTGGTCTTGTCACCGGACTCACGCAACACTTCATCCAGCGTATCGGCCAACAGAGTGACGTCCTGATCGATGTCGCGTTCTGTTCTTTCTGCTTTCTTAAACATTCGGCTCTCCGTTTCGACACATGTCTTTTAAGTGTAGACCATGCTGAGATTTGTGTGGCCGATCACGGAAAAAAACGACGATTCGCCGGCGTTAACAACCGGCGGCGATGAAATCGCCGTTAGCGCTGACCGGGATCACGGAATTAAACAGCACCAGCGCGAACAGGATAAGAATTACGCCGCCGAGCATTACCGCGATGCGGGAAACCTGTGCCAGATAATAGCCCGTCAGGCCGGGTTGGCTGGTCAGAAAGCGCTCGCGCGCGTGGTGCACCAGCGTGGCGAGGATCATGATCGACAGCCCGGTGCCCAGCGCCATGCTCATGGCGGAGATCACGCCCCAGGTGAACATGCCGATGGCGTTGGCGAAGACCAGGATCAGGATCGCGCCGCTGCACGGACGAATGCCGATCGAGACGATCAACCACAGGGCGTTGCGCCAGCCACCGGTCAGTTCGGCCGCGCTGGGTTGATGTCGGTGGCCGCATTCGCATGCCGCCGTATGCGGATGGTCCGCCGGATGCAGCGCTTTGATGACCGGTGAACGGCGCCACCGCCAGCCGCCGGCGCGCAGGATGACCATCAGGCCGAAGGCGGCGATAAATAACGCGCTGCCTTTTTCTACCCAGTAACGGCTGAGGCTGAGATCGCCCATCGACAGGTTAAGCGCCACCGCCAGCACCACCACGAACACAATGGCAACGACACCTTGCATCAGGCTACCCAATAGGGTGATCAGCCGGCTGGCGTTCAACTGCTGGCGATGGGTGGCCAAGTAGGTCGTGATGACGAACTTGCCGTGGCCGGGGCCGATGGAGTGCAGGAAGCCGTAAGCGAAGCTGGCCAGCGTCAGCATCAGCCCGCCGCTGTATTGCTGGTTGCGCTGCTGCAGCAGATAGAGCACCAGATAGCGGTGCATGTAAATCTGGAAGTTAATGCAGTACTGCACGAACTCCGCCCAGTGCCGCACGAACAGATAGAGCAGCGTCAGCAGCAGCAGGCCGGCGAGGGCCAGGCCGGCGTAGCGGCCGGGCGCGTGTTTCAACGAGGCGGTTTTCATAGCGTGAACAGACCTGTGCCGAGGGCGTCTTTCTACAGCATATATCCGCCGATAGGGTTCACAAGCGCCATTCACAAACGTTGTACATTTGGTTACTCGGCGAAACCAATCACTCACGGAAACGGCGGTTTGATTCCACTAGTATCTGTTTCAACGGCTCCACCGGAGCTTACCGAAACAACACTCTGAGGATTTAAAGATGAAAAAAGTATTAGCGCTGATCGTTGCTGCCACTATGGGTCTGTCTTCTGTTGCTTTCGCTGCTGATACTGCAGCTACTGCTCCGGCTACCACCACTGCTCCAGCTGCGACCACCACTACCGCTGCGCCAGCGGCTGCTGCTGAAAAAGCGCCAGCTAAAGCAACGCACCACAAGAAAGCTAAGCACCACAAAAAAGCGCCAGCCCAGAAAGCTCAGGCCGCTAAAAAGCACCACAAAAAAGCGCCAGCTCAGAAAGCCCAGGCTGCTAAAAAGCACCACAAAAAAGCGCCAGTGCAGAAAGCTCAGGCCGCTAAAAAACACCACAAAAAAGCCGGTAAAAAAGCTTAATTAAGTGATGTTTGCGGAACCGAAAGGTTCCGCATGATCCAGCCCGTATTTCAGACACCCGGTTCTTCCGGGTGTCTTCTTTTGAGGCTACGCACGATGATCAATCGCTATCTGTTTGAAGTCATTTTCAGCGCGGTGACCCTGTGCGGGGTGATCGTCGGCTGGGAACTGTTTTTGGCCGGCAGCTTTTTGTGATTACTGCGCCATAGCGGTTTCGTGCAAATGTCGCCAGCCGATTGCGGCGGGCAGACGCTCGAACACCACCGTGGAGTGCCGCAGGGTGGCGCTTTGCCCTGGCAACCGCTGTTTTTCTCGATAACTGACTACCGCGCCCGTCGGCCATTCGGCCACCAGCTTCATCTCTTCTATCTCGATTTCCAATCCCGGTTTGGCGGCGCGATGCGCGCGGAAAAAAGCGCACAGCGCGGTGAAATCCAGCGGGGCGCCGTTCAGCGCGATCATGCTGAAATCCGGCGTAAAGCGCGCCAGCAGCGCCTGTTCCTCTCCAGCCCCTTTGCCCAGCCAGCGCTCAATGGCGATGTGGGCGTCGATCACTTCGGTAAAATACGGGTTCATACAGCATCCTGTTTAGCGTTGAGTTGGCGCACGATGGCGCGGTTGGCGAGACGCAGGCACAACAGCAGCGGAATAAGTACGCTGGCGCCCGCCAGAATAAAGCAGGTTCGGTAGGCGGCTGCGGGTGGCAACACGGTCAGCAGCAGATTCAACAGCAGGCTGAGCAGCGCCACGCCGAGGCAGAAACTGAGCTGGCGGTTGATATTCCACAGCGCGCTGGCGTCCGCCAATTGGCCGTCGGGGATCTGCAGGAACGCGCTGCTCTGCGCGGTGCTGCTGCACAGGCTGCCGCCGAACCCCATCAGGGCGAAGGCGGCGATCTGCAGCACATGCTGCCCGGCCTGATCGATCTGCGCCAGCGTCAGCATGCCGGCGCCTTGCAGCAGGCAGCCGACGATCAAAAGCGGCCGCGGGCCGAGGCGATTAAAGCTTTTGCCGGTCAGCGTGATAGCCAGGAACGACGCCAGCGCCCAGGGCAGCATCAGGCCGCCGACCTGAGCGGCGGGCATCGCCAGCTGGTTTTGCAGATACAGCATCGCCACCAGGCTGACGCCGATGAACAGGCCGGGAATGCATAAGTAAACCGCCATGGCGTTGCGCAGCAGCGGGTCGCCGATCAGTCGCAGGTTCAGCAGCGGTTGCGGAGTGTGCAGGCTATGGCGCAGATAATAGGCCAGCACCAGCAGGCCGGCGATCAGCAGCGCCGTGCCGGAAGCCTGATGACCGGCTTCGCTGAGCCGCGTCAGGCCGAGCAGCAGCAGCGTCAACGCCGCGCAGGCGCTCAGCAGGCCAGTGGCGTCGAGCGGTTTTCGCTCCGTCGCCGATGTTTCCGCGCGCAGCCATAGCGCCGCCAGCGCCAGCGCCAAGGCCGCCAGCGGCAGGTTGGCGAAAAACACCCAGCGCCAATCCAACCGATCGACGAGCCAGCCCCCCAGCGCCGGTGACAGCGCCGGCGCCAGCAGCCCGACTAACATGATGGCCGCCGACAGCCCGGCGCGTTCATGGCTGCGATACAGCTGATAGGTCAGCGTCTGGCCGATGGGGATCAGCAAGCCGCCGCCCATGCCCTGCAGGGTGCGCCAGCCGATCAGCGCGCCGATGCTCTCGGCGTTGCCCGCACCGAGGGTGGCCAGCATGAAC
The DNA here is from genome assembly GCF_050880365.1 of Serratia sp. BFP-2025. Taxonomy (NCBI): domain Bacteria; kingdom Pseudomonadati; phylum Pseudomonadota; class Gammaproteobacteria; order Enterobacterales; family Yersiniaceae; genus Serratia; species Serratia sp. BFP-2025. The sequence continues at coordinate 37,630 of NZ_JBPAFV010000001.1, forward strand.
AGCGCCAGTGAAAGAATAAATACCCGGCGCCCGCCGATGCGCTGCGCCAGCCAGGCGCTGAGCGGGATCACCAGCGTCAGGCCGAGAATATAGCCGTTGCTGACCCACGCCAGCTGGCTGACCGACGCCCGCATTGCCTGGCCGATGGCGGGGTAGGCGACGTTGGCGATAAACATATTGATCAGATCGACGAAAAAGCCGAGCAGATAGACGATTGCCACTTTGCTGCGATAAGACATGGTGCCTCCGGTTGAAGGCGAGCAGTGTAGCGGGGGGAAAAGTGCGGATAAATCGGCGGCGGGCGATTACACTGTCAAAATCATTTTGACAATAAGGGTATCGAAATGCTGAATTTGCAGCGCCTGGCGATCTTCGCGGCGGTGGTGGAGGCTGGCAGCTTTACCGCCGCCGCGGTGGCGCTGGGGCAAACCAAGGCGGTGGTGAGCTTTAACGTCAAGCAGCTGGAGAACGAGCTGGGGGTTTCACTGCTGGCGCGCAGCACCCGGCGGCTATCGCTGACTGATGCCGGCGAGCGTTTCTACCAGCGCAGCCTGCAGCTGCTGCAGGAGGCGGAAAATGTGCTGGACGACGTGCGCCGCGATCATCATGGGTTGAGCGGCGTGCTGCGTATCACCAGCACGCCGGAGTATGGCGCGCAGGTGGTGGTGCCGGCGCTGGCGGCGTTTTCGCGACAGCATCCGCGCCTGCGCATCCAGCATGTCTCTTCTTCTTACCATGCCGATCTGATCTCAGAGCGCTTCGACGTGGCGATCCGCCTGGGGCAACTGGCGGATTCCAGCCACCGTGCGGCCTTGATCGACAGCTTCGCCATTTTTCCGGTGGCGGCGCCGGATTATCTGGCCGACCGGCCGATCCATTCGCTGACGGATCTGGCACAGGCGCAGTGGATCGCCCACAGCCGGCTCAGTTCGCCGCTCAGCTGGCAGGTGATCACGCCGCAGCGCGAAGCGGTGCTGTTCAAGGTCGCGGATGCCGCCACGCTCACCGGCGACAGCGCTGCGGCATTGCTGGCGTTCACCTTGCATGGCGGCGGCGTGGCGCTGCTGCCGGCGTGGCTGGCGCAGCCCGAAATCGATGCCGGCAGGCTACAACGGTTGCTGCCGGATCACCGTTTCCCTGAGCAGAGCATCTATGCGCTCTACCCGAACACCCGCCATGTGCCGGAGAAGGTGCGGGCGTTTATCGATTTTCTGCGCGCACGGGTAGCCAGGGGCGAATGAACGGCAATATTGCCGCCACCGTTTGCTGATGTACCCATTCACGTTGGGCAGGCGTGGTTGCGCATAGTACCTCTGCTTCCTGTTCTTCAGAGGCCAAAATTTTGCGGCCGTTGGGTTGGCAAATGGGTAAGAAATCGAAATGATTGCCGCGGGTTAATCGCTGTGCGCGGATAGGCTGTTCAGCGCCGTTAGCTGCCAGCGACGCCCCACCCAAACGCGAGCCTTTCTCGCTTGGCAGATAGTTTTGCGGTTCGATAATCAACAAGGGGCTGTTTAGGTGACGCAAACTCTCCGGCCGCAGATAGGGCACCATGCCGGGATCGAGGGCGACGGCAAAGCGGATACGCGGGTCGGTATAATCGGCATCGAACCGATCGGCGGCGACCTGCGTCAGGTCAACCCTGGCCTGGGTATAGAACCGGCAATTGGGTGACTGCGGCCGTTGCCGACAACCGGCGATGAAATCTGCCAGTCTGACTCTGCCGCCGATGGCCGCGATAGCGCTGTAACCGCCCTTGGAGTGGCCGACAACGCCGATGGCGTGAGGGTTGACGAGAGCAGCCCAGCGAGGGGAGGCGCCGATCGCGTCAATCAGCGCGGAGATATCTTCGGTTTGCCGCCAAAGATTGATGGACTGCGCCGGGACTGAGTCGCCGGTGGTACTGCCGGGTGAGTTGGCGGCAATCACCACCACGCCATGGCTAACCAGCGCTGCCGCCAGCCAGGCCTGGCTGGTATTGTTCCCTCCGCTGCCGTGACTGAACACCACCAAGGGAAAGGTGCCCCTGGCCGGTGGTGCGTCAATTTGGCCGGCAATACCGGTGAATACCGGATTGGCACCGACGTTTTGTCGTGGGCCTTCGGCCTCGGTGGGATAATAAATACGGCTGGCGAGCGTGCGCGAACCCCGGGAAAACGCTTCATCATGAATGGCGATCTGATAAGGCGATGCGCTGGCCGTCGTGCACAGCAGCAGCCACAGGGACAGTAACTTTTTCATCCTCACATCCTCATTACGACAAAAGCGCAAAGGTGACATCGGCTGTGCCTCTCGGCGACCTCGATCGCGATCAAGGTCGTTAAATTATTGTTTTAACAGACTTAAGGCCATACACTTTTCCGCTTCGTCTCTTTGGATAAGGCGTAATGAATGCCGCTCATTCCCGTTACCTTTTTGTTCAGCCTGCTGTGCTGCGGGCTGTTGCTTCGCCTTGGCCGGCCCAGCGCCCGGCGTTGGGTTTTCCAGCTGTTACTGCTGCTGTGCGCATGGCAAAGCCTGCTGGTGGGGTTGCGTTACGGTTACGACTTAACGCAGTTCAACCGGTTGCAGCCGATGGGAGCCGTCATGATCCCGGTGCTGGTCTGGCTGGCCTTCCGGGTGAGCACGCAGGGGCGATTGCGGCTTGCCGATGTCTGGCATTTTGCGCCCTTATGCCTGACGCTGTTGGCCAGCTGGTATGCGCCAGTTTGGTTGGATGCGTTGATTATTGCCGCCGATGCGGGTTACGGCGTGGCCTTGTGGTATGCACTGCGCGGCGGGGAGAACAGTTTGAAGCAGGTGGCGTTGGCGGAAAGCTGGCTCTGCTGCCGTCTGTGGCGTGGGTTAGCCATTTTATTGTTCACCGTCGCGATAGCGGAGCTGATCATTACCCTCGATTTTGCCTGGTTTGGCGGGCGACATGCCGGCCTGTTGGTGACGGTCGACACTCTGCTGCTTACGTTGGGCGTGTACCTGGTCTTGTCCCGCACCCGGCCGGCGGAGCAACCGGTCGAGGAAACGCCGGAGCCTGTTAAAGTCGTCGCAGTGAATGATGACCAGATCCACCACTGGTTTGTTCAGGTGCAACAGCAATTGCTGAAAGACGATCTTTATTTGCAACCGGAGCTGAATTTGGCGCTGTTGGCGCGCAAAAGTGGATTGCCGGCGCGCCGGGTGTCGCAGGCCATCAATCAGTATGCCGGGATGAATGTCTCGCAATACGTGAACCAATTGCGCATCGGTGAGGCGGCGCGCAGGCTGCTTGTCGGCGATCGCCCGATAACCGAAATCATGCATGAGTCGGGATTTACCACCAAGTCGAATTTTAACCGCGAATTCTTGCGCGTATATGGTGCCAATCCCAGCGAATGGCGCAGGCAGCAAAGACTTAGTTAAATAATAATTCGTTATCACTCTCTCATTTATCATCAAATCTCATCGGGGTATGCTGGAGAGCTTCGCCTACCCCGTCCGATGCGAGCCACCTTCGATGACCGCAGAAAATAACCTCCAGTTGAACCGACGCATTCTGTCCGTGGTGATGTTCACCTTCGTCTGCTACCTGACCATCGGCCTGCCGCTGGCGGTGCTGCCGGGATTTGTGCATAACCACCTGGGCTACAACTCGGTGCTGGCGGGCCTTATCATCAGCGCGCAGTACTTCGCCACGCTGTTCAGCCGCCCGCACGCCGGGCGCTACGCCGATCTGCTGGGGCCGAAGAAGGTGGTGCTGTTCGGCCTGGCGTGCTGCGGCGTCAGCGGCCTGTTTTACGCGCTGGCGTTCGGCGTTGACGGCTGGCCGTGGCTCAGCCTGCTGCTGCTGTGCGTGGGGCGGGTGTTTCTCGGCGTCGGCGAAAGTTTCGCCAGCACCGGTTCCACGCTGTGGGGTATCGGCCGGGTCGGGGCGATGCACACCGCGCGCGTGATTTCCTGGAACGGCGTCGCCACCTACGGCGCAATGGCGGCCGGTGCGCCGCTCGGCGTGTATCTGAACCAGCAGTGGGGATTGGCCGGTGTGGCGGCGCTGATCGTGCTGGCGGTTGCGGTCGCGCTGCTGTTGGCGAGCGGCAAACCGGACGTCTCGATCGCCGCCGGGCAACGCATCGCCTTCAGCGCGGTGCTCGGCCGTATCTGGGCTTATGGCCTGGGACTGGCTATGGGCACCGTCGGCTTCGGCGTGATCGCCACGTTCATCACCCTTTACTACGCCGACAAGGGCTGGAGCGGTGCGGCGTTTTCGCTGACGCTGTTCAGCTGCGCCTTCGTCGGCATCCGCCTGATCTTCAGCAACGTCATCAATCGCCACGGTGGCCTGAAGGTGACGCTGGCGTCGTTTCTGGTGGAGATCGTCGGGCTGCTGTTGATCTGGCAAGCCGGCGAGCCCTGGATGGTGCAAACCGGCGCGTTGCTGGCCGGCGCCGGTTTTTCGCTGGTGTTCCCGGCGCTGGGCGTCGAGGCGGTCAAGCAGGTGCCGCCGCAGAATCAGGGGACGGCGCTCGGCACCTATTCGGCCTTCCTCGATCTGGCGTTGGGCATCACCGGACCGCTGGCCGGGCTGTTGATTGGGCAAGCGGGCGTGCCGCCGATCTATCTGGCGGCGGCGCTGCTGGTGGCGCTCGGAGTATTACTCACCCTGCGTCTGTTGCAGCAGCGTCGGGCCTGAGTCAGGAATAGTCTGAAACCCGGATTCCTCCCCAGAAAATCATTGTTTCGGTGAATGATTACGGTAAGGTCGCTCAGCGGTCCAGAATGAGAGGAGGAATCGATGTATTTACGGCCGGATGAAGTGGCTAAAGTGTTGGAGAATACCGGCTTTGAGCGTGATTATGTCACCGATCAGGCCTATGGCTACCGCAAGGGCGCACACTATGTGTATGTGAATCGCGAAGCGCGGATGGGCAGAACCGCGTTGGTGATCCACCCGGCTCTGAAAGAGAAAAGCGTGCATTTCGCCACGCCGACCTCGCCGGTGCGCACCAGCGAACAGTATCTGGAGTTTCCCCTGGATTTAAGCGGCGACGCCCCGAACCAGCGTTACGGCATCGCACACGGCTTCAGCTCGCGCGAAGCGCTGTCGCGCTACCTCTACAGCATGTTCCTGTAATCGGTCCCCCGCCCCAGGGGGACGCTATCAGCCGTGGGCCAATGCTTCGCGGTTGAAACGCTCATTGTAGGCGCGACGGAACTGCGCCAGTTCAAACGCATCGATATCCAGCTCGGCGAAGTAAAACAGCGCCGCTTCCGTGTGTTCGGCGTGCAGCTCCGGCGACAGCCCGGCGCGCAGCAGCATATCGCGCCATTGGCCGATCTGTTCGTCATCCGCCTGCTTGATGAACGTCAGGTAGATGAACAGCAGGTAAGCGGCCTGGTGCATCTCTTCGGTGTAGCCGTTGTTCAGCATGCGGATAAAGGTCTGGCTTTGGCGGCCGCCCATTTCCTGGATCATCGATTCGATCAGCATCGGTTTGACCCTCAGCAGATGGGCCAGCGAATCGATGGCTTTACGAGTGTCGGACGTCAAAATGCGGTAACCGATAATAAATACGACGATCAGGGCGGCGAGGATGATCCAGGTCATTTAGGCTTTATTACACTCTCAATACGCCAGAAGAGGGGCGGGAGGCGCTGTGCGACAGCGCCTGTTATCAATGCTGTTCGCCGCTGAAATTACCGACCGCGCTCTGTTGGCGCAGGTGGTGATTGAAGGTGGCCGCGTCTTTGGCCAGCGCATCCAGATGGGCGCCGAGCATTTTGATCTGCTTCACCAGCGCATGCTGTTCCGGCACCGAGCTGGCGGTGCTCAGCTTGCGCGCCAGTTGTTCATTCTGCGCCCGCAGCGCGGCTTCGCGCTGTTTGGCTTCTTCCAGCAGTTGCTGCAGCGCCTGGTAGCTTTGCTGCCATTCGCGGTGTTGCCGTTCGAAGCTGCTCTGCAACTCATTCATCGCATTTTGAAACTGGATTTCCAGCTCGCGCATTGTCATGGGCTCGATCCTTTGCGGCACTCAATGATGGCTTAGCAGTATAGCGAAAACTGCTCGCAAGCTCACCCGTTGACGACAAATGAGACAAATGCCGCTGACAATTCCCGGCTTGCAACCGCGCCAAGGCGTCTTACAATCGTCCCCATCCCCGGCCGTAAAGGCTGCCGTTCAAGAGAGGTGGAACATGAGCGAGCAGGAAAAAGACTTTTTTGAACAGGCGATGGCGGACGTGGTGCCGCTGGCGAGCGGGCGGCAGACGCTGTACCTCAAGCCGCAGGAGACGACGGACAAAAGCGCGCGGCGCGAAGCGCAGCGGCTGCTGCAAGAAAATTTCCTCAGCACTGATTTTCTCGAGGTGATCCCCTGTGAACAGCCGCTGGAGTTCAAAGGGGAAGGCATTCAGCAGGGCGTGCTGGACAAGCTGCGCAACGGCCGTTACCCGCCGCAGGCGTCGCTGAATCTGCTGCGTCAGTCGGTTGAAGCCAGCCGGCAGGCGCTGTTTCGCTTTATCGTGCAGGCGGAGGCGCAAAACCAGCGTTCGCTACTGATCGTACATGGCCGCGGGCGCCAGAACGAGAGCCATCCGAATATCGTGCGCAGTTACGTCGCCAAATGGCTGGCGCAGTTTGAACAGGTGCAGGCGTTTTGCCGCGCCTTACCCCGCGACGGCGGTGAGGGCGCCTGCTACGTCACGCTGCGTAAATCGGCGCAGGCCAAGGCGGAAAACTTCGAGCGCCACGCCAAGCGCAGCCGTTGAGTGAGGAAACCGCTATACCTCAGGAGAATGATTGCGGCGTGGCATGAGACATGAAACAGCGGACTTATCGATGGCGACGAGATTTACCCGAAAAGATAACAGTACCGATGATATGGCAGTTGCTGTTGATTGGGATGTAACGTTCCGGCCAATCAGGATTGAGTGCTTTTAGCATCCGTTCTGAGCCCTCTTCAATAAAACGTTTAAATGTGGTTTCGCCGAAGTCGCTCATTAAAGCGATCACGTCATCGCCATTCCAGGGGGTAACATCAGGATCGACAAAAATCAGATCGCCAGGGGAGTATTCCGGGCTCATTGAATCGCCGACCACACGCAAAATGTAGGTCCTTTCCCCACAGGCGACAGGGCAGGGATAGTGTTCTGTTTGAATCAAATCAACCTCTGAAAACGCGATTTCCGTCCAGGCTCCTGCCTGAACCCAGGATATCACCGGAACCAATTTTATCTTTTTATCGTTGCCGTACGATGTTTCCTGAACGTTGGTGTGGCCGGCGGCGGTGTCATGGGTTTTATCCAACCATCCAGTAGCAAGAGAAAAACAAATTTCCATATGGCGAGCGAGATCGTCGCCAATTTTTTTTGTGGGGTTTTTACCGATAACTCGGCTGATTTGCGTCGCTTCGCGATCCAACATGGCAGCGAAGTTTGAGTTGCCGCCCACGCCGTCGCGCAATTTTCTGGCGTTTTCCCGTCGGATTTCTTCGATCGTTTTCATATCACTTATTACAGCATATGTACCAAAATGGTACAAGTTACTTGTTTAACTATTTTTTATATGCATAATGTATCTACTGGGTACATTTGTTGATGGTTTTAGTCAGCGTAAATGTACTTTTAGCACATTTTTTGAGTGATAGTGAATTCATAAGGTACATTCCTGGAGGGGGCATGAGGGATATACAGCAGGTATTGATGCGGTGGGGAGGCTGGGCGCGGGAACATCCTTCGATGGGATACTCTCATATCGCTGCGGGCTTTAAGGGATTGTTGCCGAATACGGCAAAGAATCGCCTTTCTTGTTGTGATGAAGACGGATTGGCTGTCGATCGTGCCGTTGCTCGATTGCAGGCTATACGTCAACCAGAAGAGTTGGAGTTGATTCTGCGTCACTATGTGTATGGCGAATCAAAATCGGCTATCGCACGTGGTTGGAAATGCTCTGAAGGGAGAGTTCGTCAGCAAATGCAAATTGCGGAAGGTTTTATAGATGGATGTTTATCTCATGAGGAAATAAAGTTGCAGATGGAAAACTATTAGCGTATTCATAAAAAGCGTTGAGGTTTTTCACAATTTTTTATATAGCCCCGTTTATCGGGGTGTTTTTGTTTGTTTTATTTTTTAATTTAAAAAAATAATAAAATAATTCTTTTCGCTTCGAATTTTATCATGTAGCTTGATAACATCTGAAGTTGGCATGCATGAGGCATTAATTCTAATTTTTCTATTCTCGTTGATAAAAACACCATATAAGATTGTGTCAATTCCTGATGGGCATGAGAGGATTTATGGATTAAATTATTTGGAGGTTGTGTTGAGTACCTTAAAGATAAAAGATTTGTTTGAGTCGGTACTGTTGCAATGGGCGGAAAAAAACAATATCGACTATACGTTGGCAAATTTCCCTGTTGAGGGAAGTGCGGTGTTGCATCTTGAGCCATTTATTGTTCCTGCAGTCAATCAGGGGGTCGGTGTTTCTCAGGATGTGACGATATACAGCGGTAATTATCAGGTCAATATTGTGATCAAAAAAGGCGAGGGGAGCCATGATGGCTATCTGTTAGCGGAGCGGGTGTTGTCACTTTTTCCCAATGGTGCTGAGCTTTTCGATGATTATTTGAGCTGCAGTATTAATGCCCCGGCCAGTATTTTACCTGCTATTCAAAAAGAAGATAGCTATATCATTCCTGTTAGTATCAGTTATTGGTCTCAGTCATGAATTTTCTAATGCGCTGAGACGTAACCGATTATAAATGTAATGAAGAAGTACATCAAAATGATGTCTTTCTTTTTATCTGCTACCGCCTCCTGGCGGTTTTTTTATATCTAAAAATGGAGAGTTACCATGAGTTTTGCATTACCTAATGGCGCAACTGTATTTGCCGGTATCCCTGCTACTTCGACGGTAGCAACGACGGCGGTTAGCAACGCTAATGGCGCTGTATTTACTCTGGCCACAGGTCATGGTTTGAAAATTGGGGACATTGTCATTGTCAATTCAGGCTGGGGGCTGATTGATGACTTGGTTGCCAAGATCACAGCCTCAACCGATACCAGCGTTACTATTGGTGCGATCAATACTTCGGATGTGAAGTTTTTCCCTGCCGGTATCGGTAAAGGTGCACTGACTAAAGTCGCCAACTGGACCCAAATTCCGCAAATTACCGAAGTGGCTCAGTCGGGCGGCGATCAACAATATGCTCAGGTTCAGTTTCTTGAGGATGATCGTCAACGCAACCTCGCGACATTCAAGGCGGCGAAAACGCAAACCTTTACCTTCGCTCACGATTCGACACAGCCAATTTATAGCGTGTTGCAGAATGCGGATCGTAATGGCGATGTTTTGGCATTTTATATGTACGTCCCTAAAGCTAACGAACTGCGCTATTGGTCAGCAATTCCATCTTTTGACCCTCAACCAACAACGGCTGTCAACCAGGTGGAAACTGTGGCTGTATCGCTGGCAATTCAGTCCAGCGACATGACTTTCTATAAAACCACCCTTTAATCGGTACGGCAAACAGGTCTTATCTCGGTAAGGCCTGTTTTTCAACGACACTATTTTTGCTTGGAGCTTTTTCATGATGACTGAATTTACCCTTAACCCAACCCCAACCTTTAGCATTGACGTCGCTATTCCGCGTGCGGGAAGCGAGGATGGAATATTGACATTTTCGTTCAAACATAAAAAACGCAGCCAATTGGAAACGCTGGAAAAATCGCTGCGCGAAGCAACCGAACAGCAATTGGATGCGGGTAGCTACAACAATGAACCTATGGCCGATTTCTTGCACGAAATTTGTGATGGATGGGCATTGCCCGACACGTTGAATAGAGAAAGCATTATCACATTGCTTGATAACTATCCGCGCGCGTTTGATGCAATTGCCACTGCGTATACCAAAGAGTTGATGGTGGTACGGGAAAAAAACTGACGGCGCTTGCCGAGGCTTTCTACACGCTTAAAACCCCTCCCGAAGAACTTGCCGCATTTGGATTAACGATAGATGACTACGAAACGGTCACTCTGGAAATCTGGCCGGATATGGTATCAGCTGTCACTATTTTCCAGATGATGGCGACGCAGTGGCGTATCGGAATGAATGGTGTCACCGGGTTGGATTATAACTGTCTGCCTTGGTTAATGAAGGTTTATGCGGTAGATGACGAGGCGAGCACATTAAATGATATCCGTATTATGGAAAACGCAGCGCTAAGAGTCATTCACCGAAAATGATCGCCTGCGAGGGTGCCAGCCCCGTGCTGGCTTTTGTTGTGGCGAGGAGCCAGACATGGCAGATATTGCAACCATGACGCTGCGTATTCATACCGGTGATTTGCAGCGTGCGAATAAAGAATTGAACGACTTGCAACGTAACGCTTCGGCAACCGTCGGTAAAATCGATGTGCTGAATCGCGCTTTTCGCAGTGGGGCGCAGGATCTCCGCCGCTATAGTGATAGTTTACATCAGATGTCGACTCGGCTGGGTCCGTTAAATAATGAATTGGGCAAGTTGATTCGGCAGCAACGTCAAACCCAGAGTTCAGTTTCCCGCAGCGCCTTCGATGAGCAAGGTTTAAGGCGCCATGGGGCGGCGCTGCAGCAGCTTAGGAGGCAAATGGGGCAGCAAGCTGCTGATATGCATACTGGTAATAATAATGCCAAAGCCTATAAGGAAACATTAAACACTCTATCAACCAATATGTTGGGTTTGGTGTCGTCATTGGCGTCGGGGGAGCCTGTTTGGAAAGTTGCGCTAAATCATGGGGCACAACTGGTCACTTCATTTGGTGGCGTAAGCAATACGTTGCAAGCATTACGCCCATTGTTGGTGACCACTAGCGCCGCTTTGGGTGGGGTCATCGGTGGTGTCGCAACGTTGGCCAGTTGGGGCTATAACGTCCGTGAATCATTCGACAGTATGCGAACTTCCATCATTATGACCAACGGCCAGGCCTTCAACTCGATTGGCCAAATGGAGTCTCTGGCAGTTTCTATCGGTTCAATGACGAACAGCAGTATCAGTTCGAATGAAACATTGCTCACGTCTTTGAACCGTTTGGGACGTTATTCCGCGCCGCAGATAGGCATTATTGCCAAAGCAACGCAGGATCTTGGTGCGGTGACCGAGGTGACCGCTGAAGAGGTTGAAGCCAACTTCCGCAAAATAGCGGACGATCCCGTTAAAGGATTGGCGGAGTTGGGTAAGCAGTATGGCTTTGTCAACGTTGAGATGTTAGAGCATGTCTCTCGTTTGGTTGATGCTGGGAAAAGCACCGATGCGGCTACGTTGGCGATGCAGTTCTATGGTGATGAGACCGGCAGGCAGTCTGCGGCTATCATGGAAAACATGTCTCCGCTGTCGCTGATGTGGATGGACGTTAAAAAATGGGCTTCTGATGCCGCACATGGCGTTGGCGTGGATATGTTGGCCATGGCCAGGCTGGTGAAAGATATCGTGGGCACGCTTATCGATGAAGTCAGGCTGTTAATCACAAAAGGCGATGGATTGATTTCCGGCTTTATCGTTGATTCTTTGGGGCCTATAGCCAAGATGGCCCACGTTGACTTTCTTAACGGTTTTATTGAGACGAATAAAAAAATTGTTGAGGACAGCCAGAAGACCTCCGCTAAGTTAGAGGAGAGCATCTTTCAGGGGCACGCAAGAATCAGTGCCGGCCTTGCAGGTTATCGTGAGGCCATGACGGCGGAACAACCGCCTGTTCACAAGGGGGACAGCCGTGAGCAAATAGACACGTGGCTGGGTAAGCGCAATAAACGCTCCGGATTTTATTCACCCACGGCGGTAGCGGCCCCTGTCTCGTCGGCGAAAGGGCAAGAAAAGCCCGACTACGGCCGTATTGCGGGGGATTACATTAATCAACAACGCTCGAAATCCCAGCAAGTACTGCAAGAAAGCGGAGTGAGTGACCGTGAATTGCAACGCCGTCGTGAGCTTCAGCAGTTGAGTCGGGAGAATAAAGAAAACCCGTTTGCTGCAAATATGATGAGTGAGCTGGCAAACACATTTGCTGCTGAAGATAAGGTTCGTGGCGACTGGCTCGCCGGTGCACGTAAAGGATGGAGCGAATATCTGGATACTGCGACCAACGTTTACGCCTCTATGGCGGATGTTGGGCGAGCCACCTTTAACGGCCTTTCCGGAATGTTGACGGATATGGTCACCACAGGGAAAACCAGTTTTCAAGAGTTTACTTCCTCTATCTTGAAAATGATCGTCCAGGTTATCAATCAGTTGTTGGTGGCGTTTATGGTGCAAAAAGCCATGGGATGGATTGCCCGAGACGCTTCTTCGGGCGGTAACACTCCTGGGGCGGTGCCGATGGGGTTGAAGTCCTCCGGTGGGTATACCGGTGATGGCGGCAAGTATGATGCTGCCGGCGTTGTGCATCGCGGTGAGTTTGTCATGACCAAGGAGGCGACGCAGCGTATTGGCGTAGGTCATCTTTACGCCATGATGCGCGGCTACGCTGACGGTGGTTTGGTCGGCGAGCGTGCACCGATGTTCGGACTGAAAGGCGATCGGGGAGGCGGTATTACGGTAAATAGTACTGTGGTGATGAGCCAGGATGGCAATGCGCGTAACGCCGGTGAGCCTCCTGCGGGAGGGATGGGGAAAATCGTACAGGGTATCGTCAACCAAGCGATTACCGAACGGTTGAGCAAAGAACTAAAACCGGGGGGATTGATTTGGAATGCCTCGGGAGCGCGCTGATTTTATCGGTGCTAAAACTACGAAATATACGGTCACAACCCGCTACGGCGGGTTTTTTTATGTCTGGAGTAAATATGCCAATCGATACTTTTCAATGGCGCACGCAGGCGGCACCTGTCGGCAACTTTTTTCACAATGTCCGCAGCGCACAGTTTGGCGACGGATATAAGCAAATCAGCAGCAATGGGTTAAACAGCGTTACCCAATCCTGGCAGCTGGTCTATACCGGCCACCCTACGGTTACGGAGTCGCTGTTGTCTTTTTTAAATGCGCATGTGATCCGCGCCTTTTTCTGGACGCCGCCCGGCGGCAGAAAAAATCTGTTTAGAGTCAAATCTGACTCCATCACGGTATCACCGCTTTCACGCAATGTGTTTTCGGTGAGTTTTACCTTTGAACAGGCCTTCGGGGTGTAGGGGGAGCCATGTCATATCACAACGATGTGCAAAAATTAGAGCCCGGTGAAGTTATCCAATTGATTGAAATTGATGGGACCGGTTTTGGCGCGGACATCCTGCGCTTCCATGCGCACAGCCTTCCTCGGGAATCTGAGGAGCTTGCCGCGTCTGCAGGGGATGAGCAACGCCTGAAGCCCAGGTCAATTTGGTGGCGGGGCCAGGAATATGAAGCTTACCCGTATGAAATTACCGGCTTGGCCACGACAACTGACGGTTCACAGCCTACGCCGAAACTGCGCGTTGCTAATATCAGCAATGTGGTGACTGCGTTATGTCTGGCGTACAGCGATCTTGTCCAGGCCAAAGTCTCCGTGCATCAAACCTTTGTGAAATACCTTGATGCGCGCAACTTTCCGGCAGGCAATTCGCTGGCGGATGCCAGTCAGGAACGGGTGCAGGTATTTTATATCGATAGCAAAACTGCTGAGACTAACACCGTCGTGGAATTCCAACTGGCCACACCCTTTGATTTGCAGGGGCAACAATTGCCGTCACGGCAAATCCATGGTTTGTGCACGTGGTGTATTCGCGGTTGGTATCGTACAGGAAGAGGTTGCGACTACGGCGGCGTTGCCGGCTTCGACAAAGATGATCAACCGGTGGACGATCCCGCGTTGGATGTCTGTGGCGGCCGTGTTTCCTCATGCAGAAAAAGGTTTGGTGAAGCCCAGCCGCTCTCCTTCGGTGGTTTCCCTGGTTCAAATCTTTTAGGGAAATGAGCATGCAAGAACATGTTATGCAGGCCATATATGAGCATGCCCGCTCGGTGTACCCGAATGAAAGCTGCGGTTTTGTGGTACTCAGTGGTCGTAAAGTACGGTATTTGCCGTGTGATAATGTGGCTGACAGCCCGCTGGAGGGGTTTGTTATTGCTCCGCAGGACTATGCTCGTGCGGAAGCGTGTGGGGAAATTATTCGCATTATTCACAGCCATCCCGATGTGCCAAATGTAGTTCCTTCTGAGTTGGACCGGGTTCAGTGCGATCATTCGGGTATTGTCTGGGGCATTTTGTCGTGGCCTGAAGGGGATTATCTCGAAATTGCACCGCGTGGCGATCGTCCGTTGATTGGCCGCAACTGGCTGCTGGGACATGCCGATTGCTGGTCATTGATCATGGATTATTACCACCGGCAGCATGGAATCATGCTGAATAATTACTCCGTAGAGCATGAGTGGTGGAGAGATGGTCATACCCGACTCTATGACGAGCATTGGTATCGTGAAGGGTTTCGTGAATTTGCGGGAGAAATACGGCCGGGTGACATGATCATGATGCAAATTTCAGCTCCGGTGACAAACCATGCGGGGATTTATTTAGGGGATAGCATGATGTTGCATCATCTCTATGGCCAGTTAAGCCAACGTTATCCCTATAACGGCTATTTCCAAGAACGAACGGTACGAGTGGTCAGGCGTAAGGAGTTGTTATGAACAAGGTAGCGAGAACAATCAGGTTAGGAGGCCAACTGGGCAAGCGGTTTGGCAAGACTCACCGGTTGGTGGTCGAAGATACTTGTGAAGCCTTGCGCGCGTTGTGCGTCACGGTCGAGGGGTTTGAGAAATATATGATGGGCGCTCATCGCCAAGGCATTCACTTCGCTTTTTTCAACGGTGATCAAAATATCGGGGTTGAAGAGTTCGCAACCTCGAAAGGTGATGCCGTGATCCGCATCATGCCGATCATTGCGGGCAGCAAGAACGGCGGCATGTTCCAGATAGTGCTCGGCGTTGCCGCTTTGATAGGGGCATTTTATACAGGGGGCGGCACGTTGGCGCTTTGGAAGGCATCCATGGCAACTTCTCTCACCGTTTCAACGCTCAGCATGATGGGTGCTTCCATGGTGATGGGCGGTGTCATCCAGATGCTGACACCGCAACCCAGCTTCGGCATGTCTGTTTCACAATCGGTGGAGAACAAACCCTCGTATGCTTTCGGTTCCCCGGTCAATACCACTGCACAGGGCTACCCTGTGCCCATTTTGTACGGTGAACGCGAGATCGGGGGAGCGGTGATCTCAGCGGGCATTTACGCCGAAAACCAACAATAGGACGTTTCTTTATTCATCACGGTCGCTCAGGCGGCCTTTTTTTATGGGCGCAATATGGCACAGACACTTATTCGCGGGCGCAAAGGTGGTGGTGGAGCGGCGCATACACCGGTCGAATCACCTGATGACTTGCAGTCCAATGCAAAAATTAAAATCCTCCTGGCGTTATCGGAAGGTGAGATCGCCGGCGAACTAGACGGCACGCGCATTCTGCTGGATGGCACGCCGATACACAATGCCGACGGCAGCGAGAATTTCACCGGACTGAAATGGGAGGTGCGCAATGGTACGCAAATGCAGGATTACATTCAGGGGATGCCGGACGTTGAGTCGGAAACCTCCGTCAACGTAAAACTGACGACGACCAATGCCTGGACACGTACTTTCACTAATACCGACATTGATGCATTGCGCATTCGGATGGGATTTCCATCGCTGTTTCGTTATGAAAATAACGGTGATATGCATGGCGCGGTTGTGGAATACAAAATTGAACTCTCTACCGACGGCGCTGCTTATCAAACGGTCGTTGCCGGAAAAGTAGAGGGCAAAACCACCAGTTTGTATGAGCGTGACCATCGGGTTAACTTGCCCAAGGCAACAAACGGCTGGACGTTGCGTGTAAGTCGTCTGACGCCGGACTCCACCAGCAGCAAACTGGTAAATAATACCCAGGTTCAGACTTATACCGAGATCGTTGACGCGAAGTTTCGTTATCCCAATACGGCACTGCTGTTCATTGAGTTCGACGCAGCTCAATTCAACGCGGTCCCTAAAATTACCGTCAGGCCAAAAGGCAAGATTATACGCATTCCCGCCAACTACGATCCGTTGGCTCGCAGTTACTCCGGCGCTTGGGATGGCAGTTTCAAATGGGCTTGGAGCAACAACCCTGCCTGGGTGTTCTACGATATTGCGCTTGATAAGAACTATGGGTTGGGGAACCGGGTTTCCGCATTGGAAATGGACAAATGGGGACTCTATCGAATCGCCCAGTATTGTGATGAGCTCGTCAGTGACGGACTGGGTGGTGAGGGTAAGGAACCACGCTTTTTGTGCGATGTGTATATTCAATCTCAGCAAGATGCTTACACCGTCTTACGCGATATTTCGGCTATTTTCCGCGGTATTACCTACTGGGGTAACGATCAGCTATTTGCCTATGCGGATATGCCGCGCGATATGGATTTTGTCTATTCGCGAGCCAACGTGATTAACGGTGAGTTTACCTATGCCTCAGGTTCTTACAAGAATCGCTATACCTCGGCGTTGGTCAAATGGGGAGATCCATCCAATCATTATGCCGAGGCCGTTGAGGCGGCCTACGATAACGATTTGGTTAAACGGTATGGGGTGAACCAGACCGAAATAACGGCTATTGGCTGCACACGCCGGACCGAAGCTCATCGCCGCGGTCGCTGGGCTATTTTAAGCAATGCCAAAGATCGTACCGTCAGTTTTAACGTTGGACTGGACGGCAATATTCCTCTGCCTGCGCGTATTATCGGCGTCGCGGACGCGATGTTGGCCGGTAAGGCCAATGGCGGCAGGATCCGAACTGCACAGGAACGAACAGTCGTTTTGGATCGTGAGGTCGAGTTTACCGCGGGCGATCGTTTGTGCGTCAATCTGCCGGATGGCACGGCCCAACGCCGCACCATTGCCAGCATTGCCGCTGACAAGAAAACCGTAACGCTCACTGCGGCTTTTCGTCAGCAACCGGAAACGGAAGCGGTCTGGAGCATCGATTCTGACGACCTGGCCGTTCAACAGTTCCGCGTGATTTCAGTGCAATCCAACGATGACGGCACTTTCACCATCAGTGCGGTAGAGCACGATCCAAATAAATACGCGTTTATCGATAACGGTGTTCGGTTGGATTCTCCGCCGCTTACTGTCACCCCCCCTGGCACGATAGCCGCACCCGCCAATATCACTCTTTCCCGGTATGACTATGTCAGCCAAGGGATCAATATCGCCACTCTGCGCGTGCAATGGGCGAGGGTGACCGGTGCGCTGAAGTATGAAGCGCAATGGCGCAAAGACAGCGGCAACTGGGTGAATATCGGTGCGACCTCTTCGCTGGGGTTTGAAGTCAACGGTATTTTCGCAGGCAATTATGATGTTCGGGTGCGTGCGGTTAATGCAGTCGACGTCTCCTCACCTTGGGGCCGCTCAGAAACCACCTATTTGGCCGGTAAAGAAGGGGCACCGCCGCGAATCGTTGGGCTGCGCGCTTCTATCGATCGGGTATTTGGTATCCAACTTTCCTGGATGTTTGGTACAGGGGCTGAGGATGGTCTGAAAACAACGCTAGCCGTTGCTGCACGAGCGGATTTCTCTGATGAGAAACTGTTGGCAGACGTGCCTTATCCGCAAAATAACTATGACATGCAAGGACTCAGGGCGGGGCAAACGCTGTATTTTCGCGCGGCGTTTACGGATAAAAACGGCTTACAGTCTGAATGGACGGAGTTTGTACGCGGCATTTCCTCCGATAAAGCGGATATCGTTTTGGAACAGATTGCCAACAGCATTACCGAGACGGAGTTAGGTAAAGAACTGTTGGATAAAATCTCCAGTCTGCCGTCCGATCAAAACGTTCAGGATCTGGCGAATAAGATCGCTAAGGCGCAGCGTGACATTGAGCAAAACAAGGAGGCACTGGCCGGCGATGTCGGTGCGTTGGAGCAGGCTCTCGAGAGTGTTAAAGAACAAGTTGCCGGCACCAATACCGATCTGAACATGACCGTAGAAGGTTTGCAGCGCAACCTGGAGCAAATCAGCAAGGCGGCGATTGAGAATAGCCTGACACTCGATTTGGCACGCACTGATTTGACGATGGCGAAGCAAACGTTGGCCGGAGATATTCAAGATGCCCGGCATGAGCTTAGCGGGACGCGAGCGGCTCTGCAGCGGGCCGATACCGAGCTACAGGCTAAAGTAGACGCATTGACCGGCGGTGACGGCACCAGCATTGCAGAGGTGATTTCTCAGGTTAGCGTCTTGCGGGAACAGGACCAAGCGCTGGCAGAGCAATTGGCTGCCGTCGTGGCCAAATCAGCGGGCAATGCGGCGCAAATTGCTCAAGAAAAGCAGGCAAGGAGTGATGCCGATGAGGCAATGTCCCAAGTTATCAATTCGGTAAAAGCCGTTTCCGATAAGCAGCAGGGAACGATCGCCCAATTGGAACAAACGCAGGCAGATGCTCAAGCGGCGTTGGCCAAAGTGGAATCGGATGTGGCCGCCAGTGCCCAAATTGTCGATGACCATCATGCGGAACAAGGTCGGGTTAATGCGGCCGTTACGGCAAAAACGGAAGCATTGGCTAACCAGCAGCAGGCAATGGGTGAGCAGTTGGGCGGATTGGGCGCCGAGTTTAGCGATAATCAGGCCCAGGTTACGCAGCAACTGAAGACTTTGACGGATAGCGAGTCGGCTCTGGCACGGCAACTCAGTGCCCTGGAATCACAAGCGGGCTCCAATACGGCAGCGATAGCAGCGGAATCGCAGACTCGCGCAGAAGCTGACAGCGCTCAGGCGAAAGCGCTTAACACGTTGGGAACGGCCGTTGATGGCCAGGCTTCGGCCATCAATGTACTTCAGCAGGCAGCCAGCAATGCCGAGAGTTCAATGGCGGGCATTACGCAATCGCTGGAAGCACTCAGCAAAGCGGATATCGAGAACGCATTAAATCTTGATAACAGCAAAAAAGATCAGCACGAAGTTAACGCCACGATTACCGTCCAACAGCAAGTTCAGGCCGATCAGTTGGCGTCTCAGGCACGGCAGTTGGCACGTTTGCAGGCCAACTTTGGTGATGTTTCTGCAGAACTCCAGCAAGAGTTAACCGTGCGTGCAACGGAAGACGGCGCGCTGTCACGACGTTTGGACTCGCTCAATAGTCAAGTGGGCGATAGTCGTGCAACCTTGGCCCAACTGCAGCAGGTTGTCAGCGATGCCGAAAGCGCACGGGCGGGAATGACGCAGTCGCTGGAAGCCTTGAGCAAAGCGGATATTGAGAATGCGCTAAACCTTGATAACAGCAAGAAAGAACAGGTTGGGGTAAACGCCGGGCTTATTTCGAAACAGGAGGTTCATGCCGACAAGCTGGAGTCGCAGGCACGGCAGTTGCTTATGCTGCAGGCTAACTTTGGCGATGTTTCTGCCGGGCTGCGGCAGGAGCTCACCGTACGCGCGACCGAGGACAGCGCATTATCACAACGGCTGGATTCACTTAATAGCCAGGTAGGGGAGAGCCAGGCTGCAATTACGCAGCTGCAGCAAACGCAATCTGATGCCGATAGCGCCAATGCCAGTCTGTCACAATCGTTGGCAGCGACGGCGAAAGCCAATATTGAGCTGGCATTGAAGCAAAGTGGGGATGTTCAGCAACAAAACACCATTACTGCGGGGCTCCAGACTCAACAGACGGTTTTGGCCGATAAGCAACAAGCGCAGGCTAGGCAGTTGATTGGCTTGCAGGCCAATTTTGGTAGCGTTGCGGCTAAATTGGCCACAGAGTTGACGGTAAGGGCGCAGGCCGATAGCGCTTTGGCACAACAGTTGACGACGTTAAGCGGCACGGTTGATGAGAATCAAGCGAACGTTGAACAACAGCTGCAGGTTTTGGTGGATACGGGTAGCGCTCAGGCAAAACAGCTTACCGATATATCCAGTAAAACAGAGGGAAACCGCGCTGCACTGACCCAACTGGCGAAAACAGTTACCGATAACCAATCGGCCTCTTCACAACAGATTGTTCAACTTAATACTGAAGTGGGTAAGGTCAAAACCAATCTGCTGAATGAAAGCAGCGTACGTTCAAGCGCCGATAGTGCATTAGGACAACGTATTGATCACGTGACGGCGACCGCCGGTAATAACACTGCGGCGGTACAGGAGGTCAAACAGGCACAGGCTTCATTGAACGGAAAGATATCGGCATCATGGAGTTTGAAGGTACAGGTTGACAACGCAGGGCGGCAGTTTGTTGCAGGGATGGCGTTGGGCGTAGATGGCGCGGGCAACAGTCAGTTCTTGGTCCAGGCGGATCGTTTTGCGTTGCTGAATAATCCAAACGGAAGTGTCTCCTCCCCGTTTGCCGTGCAAAATGGCCAGACGTTTATTAACGCCGCGTTTATCGCCAATGCTTCGATAGACAGTGCAAAAATAGCACAGGAAATCACGTCGTCAAACTACGTTTGGCATGACGACCCCGCTTATCGGCAGGGATGGGCGATCAATAAGAATGGTTATGCCACGTTCAGTAATATGGATGTGCGCGGACGTATTTTCGCCACTTCAGGCGTATTCAACAACGTGACCATCAATGAGAACTGCGATGTCAGAGGCAAGGTTTATGCGAATAGGATAGATGGTGATATTGCCAGCATGCAGGCATTCAGTGCCCAGACGCTACGCAAGCATGATGGCGTATATACCTACGTCTATGCGGGTGGAATGAACTATGCCGTGAGACTCGTCATTCCCAATATCAAGGTCGTGTATTACAGCAGCCCGCGAGGTTCGGTATGCAATATGCGAATCAAACTGAATGGGAATATCCTTCGTCAACATCGATTCAGTAGAGTGAGCGGAGGGGATGTTTATGAAGATGCTATTTCAATCGATATTCCAGCGTATGCCGGCGAGCAGCAAATTAGAATTGAGACTGACGCTATGGATGATCGAGATAGCACAATAGTTTCCTCTTTTGTCATGATGGTTTTCCCTCTTAAGAATAATAGGTTCTGGTCCTGGAGAGGATGAATGTTCTTTGGCGTTTAATTACCTTAATTTAATTTTTAGAAACATGGAGAAATAAGTATGTGGTATAAAGCGGGTAAAATTAATGTTGTCGCTAATAGCGCCTCTGTTTCTGCGACCGGCACACAATGGGGAGATGCAAAGTACGGCGTGATGCCGGGGATGATGTTGCTGGCACCAGATAATAAGCTCTATGAAATCAAGAGCGTTAACAGCAATGCTTCATTGACCTTGAACAGTAGTTATTCGGGTGAGACGGCCAATGGGCAACCCTATGCCATCATTACGACTTACGAAGGAGATATCAGTCAGTTCTCTGCTCGATTCAGCGCCTTGCTAACCTATTTTCAGGGAAGTCGTAGTGAGTTGATCGATGTCTTGACTGGTACCGGCGACGTTAAATTAACCAAAGAAGATGGTTCGTTGATCACTGTACCTTCGTACAGCAAATTGATGGCGGATATGCAAGACAAGGCGCTTGTTTCCATCGATCGTTTACGCTTTGCGATGCCGGTGACAACAACGGCAGATGTCACTTATTTGTGGGGGACGCTGGTGAACTTCCCGCAAAATGGCGCAACGGTGAGTATAGATATCGTTGGCGGGGCGGGATTTAATGGCCAGGTTTACAATAACACTGGAGCACAGGTTATTATCAGAACGGGGACGCAGAATAACGTTGTTAATTCACGTGGGCGCATTTCAGCTAGAGTGGTTCACTCAGGTAATGAAGTTATTATTAAAGCTCTTTCTTTAGTAGAAACATCGGCAAATAATTACGATGTTTATGTGACTCTGGGCAGTTTCATGGCCTCCAACTACTATACGGTGCAAGGAGGGTCACTTTCGACCATGCTGAGCCGTTGGGTCAACAAAGGGACTCGTTTCGAGGGCGACCTTCCTGCCAGCAATATGAACGTGGGAATCTATGCGCAGTATGTCGAGAGTTTGGCAAACAAGAAAATAGATCTGCAGAAGTGCATTTGGGCTGGCGATGGTACCGGGATTGGCGGCACTTCTGTGCACAAAGATGATGCGTTTGAAATGCTCAACCGTTTTTATCGGATAAATCAAGACTCGGCTAACTATCCAGGTGGTGCGGGTAACGTAGCGGTGGTTTCCCTGCCGCTGGATGGCAGCCCATCGGCGGCTTATTTGGCGGTGAGCGGGCAGCGGCATGCCTGGGTAGGGCAAGGAAGCAACTATGGGGAAAATAAAGGAAAAATATTCTGGCAGCGCGTGTTTACCGATCTCTATGCTCCTGCCGTTTCGGAGTTGAGAAATGGCAAAGATTACGGATTGACGGGGGCAGTCACCGCTGCAGCTCGGCTTAATTTAGATTCGCTATACCAGTCCAGTCCGTTGATGGTGATTAATGACGCTATTAATCGACCGGCGGAATTGGGGGTGGGCGCCGCGTTTATTAAAGTTGAAAGCTGGAAAGTGGATGGCGGAGCGGAGCCCGGTTCGCTTCGCACGCGGCAGGTGGTTTCCGGTTATGGCAGCCTTGGTTCTGAAAGCGGCAAGGTTTTTACCCGGGTGTGGAACGGTACGAAATGGACTGGATGGATTAAGGACTGGACAGAAGCGACGACGACGGTAGATGGCAACGGCTTTATCAAGAAAGCTTCGCCGATTGCTCGCTTGTCCAGCGATCCGCAGCGCATGAACAGTGATTTTTTAGCCGGCTTTATGCTTGCCGGCGTAGCGGCGATCAATCCCGAGGCGGCGGGAGTCACTGCAGAAAAGCTCACGACTGGCGTTTATCGCCTCACTGGTGCTCGTGGCTTCGCAAAGGAGGGGTGGACGTTTGAAATACCTCAAGATGGCAACGGCAACCGTTTGTGCTTCGTAGAGACGGAGACTGACGACGATGGCGTCGTCACGGTCAGAGTCAGTAAACGGCGATTCGATGCAGATACGGCGATGGTTATTGCCGGTGAGCCTATGGATATTCCGGCGGGGCGCTGGATCGATCTACGACTGGATGTCCTTCAGAATCAGGAAGTTGATGAGAAGGAAAAACATGCGGCAGATTTTCGCGATATTGATCTTGTCGATGCAGATGATGCCAACGTTGGACCTTTGCAGTAATTAGAATCGACTATTTATTTCTCTCTTTCGTGAGTTGCTAATTATAAATATGTCATTAACGGCAGGCATTGGCACGCCTGCCTTTTAATCATGATGCAATTGCATATCAAGGAATTTAAGCATGTGGTACAGAACGGGAAAAATTAATGTTGTCAGCAATGGGACATCCGTCGCAGGGGTGGGGACGCAATGGGCTGACGCAAAAAATGGCGTGATGCCTGGGACGATTTTGCTGGCTCCAGACAATCAACTTTATGAGATTAAATCTGTAAGTAACAACAATCTCTTTGTATTAAGTTCGCCTTATGCAGGTTCGACGGCCACTGGGCAAGATTACGCGATTATCACTACTTATGAAGGTGATATCAGCCAGTTTTCCGCAAGATTGTCAGCTTTGCTAACTTACTTTCAAGGAAGCCGCAATGATTTGATGAATTTATTGACTTCATCAGGTGATGTCACCATAGAAAAAGACGATGGGCAACGCATTATCTTGCCGGGATATAGGAAAGTGCTCGATAGCATGGATGTCACGGTTAAAAAAGTCATTAATAACACTCGTTGGAAGATGCCTGGTACGGCAAAGAACCCAGGATGGTATTTGCTTGGTGAAATCAGCAAATTTACGCAAGGTGGAAGTACGCTAAAGATCGATGTTACCGGCGGACCAGGTTATAACGGAGCTTGGATCCATAATGCGATGGCGAGTATTGTTATACGTACCGGTGATGGGCAAGTTTCGACTGTCAACGCAGCTGGACGAGCGGGGGTGACATGTTGGAACGCACTGCAAGAGCGTGCGGCGGTCATTGACGTTTGTTTGATTGAGCGAACGGCGAATATGTATGAGGTACATGTCAATCTTGGTAGCTTTATCAATCAGTGTTTCTATGAGATTTCTAGCGTAGATATGGCTATGGTCGATAACTGGAATCATGTCGCCACCAAAGATAGCGTTATACCTGAGAGCCCTCTGGGTAAAAAAGTGATTGCGAACTTGACCGATGCAACTGTCGTCGATCGTGATTATCTCGACAGCCGGTTGATTTCAAAAGGGGAGTTTGGTCTGGGAGCAGGTGCCCAGCATAAAGATGATGCTTTTCAACGAATTTACAACATGTATCGAGTGACGCCGGCCTCTGACAATGCTCCACTTCCCAACAACATTTTTGGCTGTGTCTCACTGCCGATCGATGGTGGCCCAACAACAGGGTATATGGCTGTGGGCTCATCGGGAGCACTCTTTACCGGTGTATCCAACTCGGTATCGGCGGGGAAAATCAGCTGGGGGCGAACCTTCGGTGATACCTGTTTGCCTACGGTATCGGATATTTCCAACCTGAAAGATTGGGGATTGACCTATGGTGTAACGGCAGCGAGAAAACTGGATTTTAATGATCGATACTTCTCGCGCAGAGGGATGGTAGGAACGGATCCTTTGGGGAATCCGTTCAAAGATGTCGGGACGTATTTTCTGGATGTGTATGGCTGGAAAGTCGGTCAAGAAGACACCAAAGAAAATTATCGAGCGGCGCAAACTTGTTACGGTTATGGGGTGTCGGGAAACCAGAGTGGGAAGATGTTTTTGCGTACCTGGAATGGCACCGAGTGGAGCAAGTGGTTCAAGGTTTGGACAGAGGCCTCCACGATCACGGACACCAATGGGTATCTCAAACCCGCCTCCCCGGTAGTCAAGCTCTTTGGTGATGGCCGCAGCGTATTCAATGAAGACGTTCTGGGGGTAAAAACGGAGAGGCTCAGCGAAGGGGTTTACCGCATGGCAGGGACGCTCGGATTCAATGCCGACCCAATTTGGGGGGGGATAAACGGTGGGATTGAAATCCCATTAGACAGTAACAAGCAAGCATTGATTTGGGTTGATTATCAGGTTGAAACCAATGGCGATATCATTATTCGCAGTTATCACCGTACCCACGACGGTGTTCCTGTTTTCGCGCGGAATATTAAAGAAGGGTATGTGGATGGTCAGCCTATCGACATTCCTGAGGGACGTCATATCGATCTGCGCGTACAAATGCCCGAATTCCCCATAGCGGCAGAGGTGTAAGCGAGACAACGTCTGATAGGCAGCGGAAAAGGGAGGAACGTCAATGGCAGCAGGAGCTGCCATTGACGTATCGATGAATTATTTATTAAATATTTTATAGTCCAGCGAATAACGGCCGGCGCCGGTCACCGCCAGCAACAGCAAACCGCCAATGATGCTGATGTTTTTAAAGAAGTTGATTTCGTTACCCATCATTTCCATGCCGGTCATCTTCCAGAACGGATGGCCGATAAACGCAGTGCCCAGAACATACAGGGCGAAAATGACCGCGATAGGGCGAGTAAACAGGCCGAGAATAAGCGCGATGCCGAAAATAAACTCCACCACCACGGCGATAATCGCCGCCAAATAAGGCATCGGCGTGCCATAACCTTCCATCGCCGTGACGGTCGCACCGAAGTTGACCAGTTTCATCCAGCCGAAAATGATAAACAGAACCATCAGTAGAATGCGGGACAGCAGAATTACGCCGTCTTTTGAGCTATCACCCATTTCGAACTCCTTAGCCACTGTCGAAATTATGTTGTCTTGCTGATTAAAGATTAGATCAATTTACGTTTTTTTCTAGCGGCGGCGGGCGGTTGCGCCTCTTTTTTCGGTGAGCGAGACGCGTGGTGAAGCCGGCGACATTGCCTATACTTGAGCCTGGAGCAAAAACAATAAAACAGGCAATGTGAGGCCATGATGGACGAGGAATTGACCGCAACCGGTTACCGCCGTTATTCCGGCGATAAGATTGACGTTTATTTTAACAGCGCGATATGCCGCCATTCCGCCAACTGCGTGCGCGGCAACGCGGCTATTTTTACCCTGAACCGCCGCCCGTGGATTATGCCGGACAATGCCGACGCGGCGGAGGTGAAACGCGTTATCGACACTTGCCCCAGCGGCGCACTGAAATATAGGGAGAAATAATATGGATCTTAAAATACTGGCAGACGAGAAGCGTTTTTATATCAATGACGAGCAGGGCAAGACGATCGCCGAGATCTCTTTCGTGCCGAGCGGCGACAAGCTGACTATTATCGATCACACTTGGGTAGATGAGTCATTGAAGGGACAGGGCGTCGGCAAAAAGCTGGTGGCGCTGGTGGTGGAGAAAATGCGCGCGGAACAGCGCAAAATCATTCCGCTGTGCCCGTTCGCCAAGCATGAGTTCGATACCACACCGGCCTATCAGGACATTCGCGCCTGAGGCGATAACGGGGCGCGGCGCGCCCCGGTCATTCAGCAGACGCCGAAATCGCCGTCTTCGTGGTACAGCGCCACGTCGCTGGCCTGCACCTCCGTGCGCTGCTCTTGACCCAGTTCATTCCAGCTGCAAACCAGGGTTTCGCCGTCGATCGCCACCACGGTCATCTTTGGGCCGCCGGTAGTGCGTTGCACAAAATCACCGATATTGAATGCCATGCGTTCCTCCACAACAGATTAAACCTCATCTATTGATAACACAGAATGGCGCCGCCGTTGGCAGATGTTTCGTTATGTATTAATTTATACAGCGATTATCACCAAGGAGAGCAGAATAACATGCCGGGATTATTGATGTTTTATGTGGGCGGTACGGCGCCGGGCGCCAATATTGAGTTGCACGACGTGCAGTTTGCGGCGGCGGATCGGCCGGAAGAGGCTTACCCGCTGCTGCGTGAAAAGTGGTTTGGCGACAAGCGCAAGGTGCATGTCGACGGCTATGCGCGCATCGACTGGGCGGACGGTTACGACGTAAGCCTGGAACCTGCGCCGTTCGCCGGTGAAGAGAAGCTGTTTTTCGTCAATGTGGGCGGTTACCGCAGCGATGAGCTGGCGGAACTGCACCAGTTCGGCCTGTTCGTGGCGCGTTCCGCCGATGAGGCTAAAGACAAAGCCAAGCGGGTGTTGCTGAGGGACAGCGCGCAGCAACACAAGGATGATCTGGCTGAAGTGGACGACTGCCTGCTGCTGCAGGCGCTGCAGGGTTATCACGTTCATCTGCGGGCCAACCCGCACGGCAAGCCGGCCCGGCCGCTGTGGCAGGGGTATCTGCCGATCGGCGAACCGGCGTTATAACGCCGCCAGCGCCTGCAGCTGTTGCCGCAACCAGCGGCAGGCCTCCGGTCTGCCGTTCTTACGGTGCAGGTAGATTTTGATCTGATACGGCGGCACCGGAAACGGCAGGGGGTGGACATCCAGTACCGCCGCCTGGCGTAATTTTTGCGCGGCGTAGCGCGGCATGCTCATCACCAGTTCGCTGTCGGCGACGATGAACGGTGCACCCAGCAATGAAGGCGTGCGAATGGCGATATCGCGTTGCAGCCCCAGTTTGTCGAGCTGATAGTCAATGACGCCGCGCTGCTCGTTCCACGGCGTCACCACCAGATGGCGCGCCCGCAGGTAATTTTCCAACGTCAGTTCGCCGTATCTTGCGCTGAACGCGGGCGAACAGACCGCCACATACTCATCCTCCAGCCAGCTCACCTCGTCGATCTCCGGGTAGCTTTCGCCGTCGGTTTCGGTAAAGCCCAGCGCGAAATCGATGCGCCCCGCCAGCAGATCGTTCAGCGCCACTTTGCGCTCGGAATAGCGCAGCTGAAATGACAGCCCAGGCGCCAGACGCTGCATCTGCGCCATCAGCGCCGGAAACACCGCGAAGGCGGTGTAATCGGTAACGGCGAAAGTGAAGCTTTCCCGGCTTTCGGCGGGGATGAAGCGCGGGCGCGGATGCAGCCCTTTAGACAGCAGCGCCAGGCTTTCGCTGACGGTAGGAGCCAGGCTGTCGGCATACACCGTCGGGTGCATGTCGTTGCCGACCCGGTAGAACAGCTCGTCCGCCAGCGCCTTGCGCAGCCGGATCAGCGCGTGGCTCAGCGCCGATGCGCTGAGGGCCAATTCTGCGGCGGCGCGTGTCACCGACCGCAGCCGATACACCGCCTCGAACACCAGCAGCAGGTTGAGATCGAGACGTTTCAAATCCAGATGCATGATATTCATTACCTGTTGATGAAAATGCAGTTCATACAGTATTGGAGGCGCTATATGCTGGCAAGCACAGTCATCAATACACTCAGGATTCACCATGACCATTGAGATTTACTCGGCGCAAAAAAGCGATGCCAAACTGATTCTGGATATGATTATCGAGCTGGCGGTGTACGAAAAGGCGCGCGAGCAGGTGCTGGCCAGCGTGGAAGATATCGAACGCAGCCTGTTTGGGCCGGGGGCCTGTTCAGAAGCGCTGATTTGTACGGTGAACGGCGAGCCGGCGGGCTATGCGGTGTTCTTTATGAGTTACTCCACCTGGCTGGGTAAAAACGGCATCTATCTGGAAGATCTGTACGTGGCGCCGAAGCATCGCGGCGCGGGCGCCGGTAAAACCCTGCTGCGGCACATCGCCCGGCTGGCGTGCGAGCGGCAGTGCGGCCGCCTGGAGTGGAGCGTGCTGGACTGGAATCAACCGGCCATCGATTTCTACCTCAGCATCGGCGCTCAGCCGCAGGGCGAGTGGGTGCGCTATCGCATGGAGGGCGAGGCGCTGACGCACTTCGCGGCGCACGGGGCGGCGCTGCCGGCGCAATAGCCGTTGGGGGGAGGCGGCCTCCCCAAATTTGGCGGTGTTAATGGTGTACTGCGGGTAAATCAGGCAAGCATCAGGCGGGTTTGCGGGCGGCGAGAATGAAGATCATCGGGCGTTCCTGCTCTTCGTCCAGCGCCGGATTAGCGGCGATTTGCTGCGCGCTGGGGCCCCATTCGTTCAAATGCGCAATGATGAACCCCTGCTGCACCAGCAGATTGATATAGCTGCCGAGCGTGCGGTGCTGCTTGATGACGCCTTCCGCCAGCCAGTTGGAGACGCGCTGGCCTTCCCGTTGGTAGCCGTTGACCGGCCAGGATTTCTGCCCGTTGCCGTCGGTCAGCCAGCCCTGCTGCGCCGGGGCGGTGTAGATCGGGTGCTCGGCGGTGAAGATAAACTGCCCACCGGGTTTCAGCGCGGCGTAAACCATGGCGAACAGCGCGGCCAGATCTTCCAGGTAGTGCAGCGTCAGCGAGCTGTAGACCAGATCGTAACTTTCCGGTGGCAGCTGCAGCTGCGCCAAATCTTGCCGACAATACTCGATGCCCGCGTCGGCAGTCATCTCCTGCGCTTTGGCCAGCATCTTTTCCGAGACGTCCAGCCCCAGTACGTTGGCGGCGCCCTGTTCGCGCGCGCTGCGGCAGAACCAGCCGTAGCCGCAGCCGAGATCGACCACGCTTTTGCCTTGCAAATCCGGCAGGATACGGCGGATGGCGGGCCATTCCGGCGCGCCGTCCAGGCCGTGCTGCGAACGGCTGAGCTGCGCGTAGCCTTCGAAAAAGGCCTGATTGTCATAGATGTTTTGCGTCATGATGACTCCTTGGGGTGAATGACGGCGGCGGAATGCCACTGCCATACTCTGCATATTGCTGCATAATTCTACGCTGACAACATGAATAACGGGAATGACGATGGACATGATTTCGGTGCGGCAAGCGCCCGAGCTGGCGCCGCGCGCCATTGCATATTTTCAGCGGCACTGGGCCACGG
The DNA here is from genome assembly GCF_050880365.1 of Serratia sp. BFP-2025. Taxonomy (NCBI): domain Bacteria; kingdom Pseudomonadati; phylum Pseudomonadota; class Gammaproteobacteria; order Enterobacterales; family Yersiniaceae; genus Serratia; species Serratia sp. BFP-2025. The sequence goes on from NZ_JBPAFV010000001.1 coordinate 67,318, forward strand.
CAGAGACGCTGATGATGTATGAAGACGCTATCAACCGCAGCCTCGGCGCCGCCAACCCGCTGCCGCAGTGGTACCTGCTGATGGAAAATGACCAGATCCTCGGCTGTGCGGGGCTGATTACCAACGACTTTATCAGCCGCGGTGAGCTGTATCCCTGGCTGTGTGCGCTCTACGTAGAGGAAACGCAGCGCGGCCGGGGCTGCGGTGCCAAGCTGATTGAGCATGTGGCGGCGGAAACTCGCCGGTTGGGCTTCCCGCAGCTGCACCTGTGCACCGATCTGGAGGGTTACTACGAGCGTAATGGCTTCGTTTATAACGGGCTCGGCTATCACCCCTGGGGAGAAGCCTCGCGGGTCTATTCGCGGGCGCTGTAAACCGCTCGTTGTTTGCCAATTCGGTCCGATGGTTATCCTGATGGGATTGCGGTTGTGTTTCATCTGCCGTGCCGAATATTTTCAGCTCATTCCCGCAATGAGAAAACGGCGCAGAGAGAAACGAGAGCCTTTGTCGTTACATCTGAGGGGGGAGTGACGGCATATCATCATTCATTTTTTGTTGGATCTATATTAATTATTTATGTGAGTTATCATTTGGGCTGTTTTTCGGTTTTAATGTACTGTGTATATTTTTAATGTGTGGCTGTGGCGGTTAATTAAATGTAATTATCATGGGGCGTTTGTCTGTCTGTTGGTATGATTTTATTGTTTTTTAGTCGTCTCAGCCTATTTTTTTCTACTTATTCTGCTATATGCTCTGAATTTTCCTCCGTATTTGGTTTTATATTTCAATTGTTGTTCCGGGACGCTAAATTGGCATTTCCTGCATCGTCGCTGGCATTGATGCAGGTGAAGCCGTGCTGAGAAATAAAAATTGATGGTTATCTAATGAGAGAACGTTTATCGCTTCTGCGTCAGGGGAAGTGAGAACTATTTGTCTCATCGATGGCTTGCGTAATTGCAAGCGTGCGGATTAATGGGAATGGAAACCACGCTGGGATGAAAAAGAGACTGTTGCAAACAAGCCTGATCGCTTTATGGGTTCTTTTTTCCGGTCAACTTATCGCTGCGCCTTCGGCTGAGTTGAAAGTATCCGGGAAAATAAAACATTCAGGATGCACCGTTATCGCCGGTAATGACGGCGTTTATGATTATGGCGCCGTGCGGGGAGGCGCTCGGGGTGAGGCGCAGAGATTACCGACCTTGAAACAAACCTGGCAGGTACGCTGTGAAGGCGATACTTATCTGGCCATCATTCCGACGGATAACCGCGCGGCCAGCCGCAATGAGCCGGATCTGCGCCGTTTCGGGCTGGGCAATGCGCCGGATGGGCAACCCGTTGGCTATTTTCTGTTGGGGCTGTCTCACTCTGCCGTAAACGGCTTCCCGGCTACGTTGCGTTCACGCAATGCGTCAGTGCCGCCGAACACTGAAGCCGCGCTGATTTCCGGTGAGCGTACCGATTGGTTGCTGGCGGATGCGACGCGCGCCGCCGGCCAGACCTACACCATGGATATTTCAGTGACGCCGGTTCTGGACGCCAATATTCTCGCCGTCGATAAAGTGGGGCTGGACGGCTCTGTCACGTTGAATTTCGTTTTCGGGCTCTGAATAACAAGCAATAAGTGCGCAGCGTCAATTCATGCATTGTTTTTACGCCGGCATGGGTAACGACAGTGAATTTGAGTGGCAAAACGGGGTTTATCTCCGCTTAACATCCTGTCATCTGTTTTGAACGGGATAATATTAACTATGAGTATGGATATTCATGATGAAAAAAACAGTAATCTCTGCAAGCATCGCCGCAATCCTGATGATGGCGAATCAGGTCTCTGCGGCCTCTATGTCGCCGGAATTGAAAGTGAAAGGGCAAATGGCGGTGCCATCCTGTGAGGTGTCCATCACCAACGACGGTGTTTTCGAACTGGGTAAGTTGTCCAATGGGTTAATCAACTCAGCGGCGGCCACGGCGTTAGCCAAGTCGCAAAAGCAGCTGGTCGTTAATTGCGAGGCCGAAACCTTCCTGAATTTCACCGTGGTCGATAACCGTGAGGGGACCGCCAGTGCAACCGGCAGCGCTCACTTTGGCCTGGGGGGCGTCAATGGCGACGGCAAGCTCGGCTATTATAAAGTCAACGTCCTCAGCGCTGGGGTTAATGGCATACCTTCGGCGCTGTTCAGCGTGAAGAAAGGCACCACGGCGTTCACCACCGTCAGTTCCGCCTATATCGATAAAAACAACATCACCGGCTGGGCAAAGTCGGGCAACGTACAAAACAGCGGCAAGCTGTTTACCGCCATGCTGGAGGTTGAGCCTTATCTGGCCTCGGCCAAAGACATGAAGGGCCCAATTACCGATAACGTCAAACTGGATGGCTCTTCCACGCTCAGTTTCGCGTACGGCATTTGAGTGCCTGAGAAAGTTCTTTGGATTGAAGCGATATAAGGATGTCGACTGATGAATAAAATTGCATTGCGTGTGATGGTAGCGTCCACGCTGCTTGTTGCCGGGGGCAGTCTGGCCGCCGGCCCGAGCGCGGAAATCAAAGTGGTGGGGGAGCTGGTGGCGCCGACCTGTGAGGTGTCACTCCCTAACGACGGGGTTTTTGATTACGGCAGCATCAACCATACGAAAATCAACAGGGACAAAGCGGTCAGCCTGGGGATAAATGGTAACGGCACCATGAAGGTGAAATGCGATGCCGAAACGCCGATGACCTTCAACGTTATCGACAACCGTCTGGGCACCGCCAGCGAGACGGGAAAAACCTTCGGTCTCGGTAGCATCAATAATACCGGCAAGCTGGGGTTCTATGCGGTAACAGCTTACCACCCGCAGATTGATGGCAAACTCGGTCGACTGTTCGTGACCCAGGACAGCACGATCACCTCCCCAATGGGTAGCGTACAACTCGAACACGGCAAGCGCGTGGGCTGGGCTTCAAATGCCAATACGCTGGCCATCGGCAAGACCTTCACCGCAATACTCAGTGTGGAGGCCTTCCTGGCCAAAAGCGGCGATATGCACGGCGGTATCGGCGAAGGCACGAGTCTGGACGGCTCCACCACGCTGGATTTCGCGTTCGGACTGTAATGTCTGATGGGTAACGCAAGGGGGAGGGTTCTCCCCCTTTTTCTGAATCTGTCGCTCCCGGCATTAACCCAGAGAAGATGACGTGTCTATCAGGCAAAGGGCATCGGCATTGCTGTTTTTGTTGGTCTGGCCGATGACGAAAACCGCTGCCGCCGGATTTGATGTCAAAACCCTGGCGCAGCTGGGGTACAACGCGGATATCGCCGAATTTTTCAATACCGCCCGGTTTTTGCCGGGCGTGCACCGGGTGACGCTGGAGGTCAATGCGGCGCAGCGTTACCAGGAAGAGGTGCGTTTCGATGCGCAGGGGGCGCTGTGTCTGGATGAAAGCCTGGCGCAGACGCTGCGTTTGCGGGTCACGCCGCCGCCGGGGGCCTGCGAACGTTTCGATTCGCACTGGCCGCAGGCGGTGGTGCAGGTGTTTCCCGGCGCCTTTCGGGTGGAAATCACCCTGCCGGAGGCGGCGTTCGATGCGGACAAACTGCGCAGCGAGCAGTCGGGCGGCCATGCGGTGCTGCTGAACTACGACCTGTACGCCAACCGGCGTCAGGGGCGCTACGGCAATCAGCAGACGCTGCAGGCGATGCTGGAGCCGGGCGTCAACCTGCGCAACTGGGTGCTGCGCAATCGCTCAAGCTACAGCAACGACGAGAGCGGCAGCCGGCTCGAGGTATACGAGACCTCGGCGAGCAAAGACTTTCCCGCCTGGGGGGCGGTGGTTCAGCTCGGCGAGTTCAGCTCCGGCGGCGCGCTGAGCGGCAACGTGCCGTTCAGCGGCGGGCAACTGGTCTCCCTGGCGGCCGGCGCGCCTGATGCGGCGCTGACGGTGCCGCTGCAGGGCAGCGTGGCGAGCCCGGCGACGCTGGAGGTCAAACAGCGCGGGCAGGTGATGTACCGCACCCTGCTGCCGGCCGGGCCGTTTTCGCTGAGCGAGCTGGGGCCGGTGATGGCCGGGGTGGAGGCCGAGGTCACGTTGACGGAAACCGACGGGCGGCGGCAACGCTTTACGGTCACCCCCGACGCCGGCGACCCGGCGGGCCGGACGGGGGGGTATCGGCTGGCGGCGGGGCGCTACCGCCCGTACGGCGCCGGGCGTGAGGGCGCCTCGCCGCCGGCGCTGCTGCTGGGTGAGCAGGCATTCCGTCTCGGCCGGGGGCAGATAACGGCGGGCGGGCTGCTGGCGCGCACCTACCAGCGGCTGGGCTGGCAGGGCAGTGTGAGTGACGACGCCGGCAACTGGCTGTCGGGCGGCGCGACCTTCACCCGTGGCCGGCAGTCCGGCGTGCAGCTGGAGGCTCAGGGGCAGGTGGCGCTGGGGCCCCATCTGGCGCTGTCGCTGTCGTCGCAGTACCGCACCGAAGGCTTTCGGGACGCGGACGAAGGGCTGAACCCGCCGGCAGAGGCGCAAGAGACGACCCGGCAGCGCTACAACGGCGGGGCGGCGCTCTCCTGGCGCACCCTGAGCGCCGGGGCGCTGACCTACTCGCTGTCGCACGAGCGCTATTACCGCGACAGCCGGCGCAGCTGGACCCATGCGCTGGCGTACGGCGTCAGCCTGGGAAGGGCGACGCTGAGCGTCAACCTGCAGTCTTCCGCTTACGACCGTGCGGCGGTCTACGCCGGGCTGAGCCTGCCCTGGGGGGCGGGCAGCGTCAGCAGCCGGCTGCAGGCGCGGCGCAACAATCAGCTGACGCTGGGCGGCAGCTGGCAGGGGCCGGTGAGCGAGCGGCTGAACGGCTACCTGGACGTGACGCGGGACGCGGACGGCGAGTACCAGGGCACCGGCAACCTGAGCGGCGAGACGGCGTATACCCGGCTGTCGCTGGGGGCCTCGCACAGCGGGCAGGGCAGTTCCTCGCTGTCGCTTGCATCGTCTGGCGGGCTGGGGGTGGCCAACGGCACCTGGGTGACGTCACCGCAGCGCATCGGCGACACCTTCGCGGTGATGAGGGTGGCGGGACAGTCGGGGGTCAGGGTGTCGGGCGGCGGCAGCGGCATGACGGATTTTGCCGGCGACGCGCTGCTGCCGATGCTGATGCCTTATATGCCGCTGCGCGCGCAGGTCGATACGCTGTCGCTGCCGCTGAACCTGCGGCTGGACAGCACCGAAGCGGCGTTCGAGCTGGCGCGCGGCACGGTGGCGGAGCGGCGTTTTCGGGTGACCGAAGTGCGCCAGCTGCTGCTGACCCTGCGGGATGAGAGCGGCGCGCTGCTGCCGACCGGGGCGTCGGTGCACGACGAGCGGGGGCAGCTGCTGGGTACGCTGATAGGCGAGGGCAACCTGATGCTGGTGAATGACGATATCGGCAAGGCGCTGCGGGTGCGGCGTCTGAACATGAACGAATGCGTGGTGAGTTACGCGGTGCCGGCGGCGTTCGACCCGTCGGTGTTGTACGAAGAGGGCGATGGCGTCTGCCGTGCGGCGGGCGGCTCGTCCGATAATGGATGAGAAGAGAGGAGCAATCATGACGATAAAACGGAGCCTGGCGCAGCTGCTGGGCGGGCTGTGGCTGACGCTGGGGCTGGCGCATTCCGCCGGGGCGTCGTTTCAGCTGGAGAGCATGGGCATCGTGCTGGAGGAGAACCCGGGGCGGGTGAGCTTCAGCATCAGGAACAGCTCGTCGGAGCCGATATTGCTGGCGACGAAGGTGGAGGATTTGGATGGCAAAGGGTTCAGCAAGGCGGTGCTGCTGTCGCCGCCGATAGCGCGCATCGAGGCGGGGCAGAGCCAGCAGGTGAACTTCGTGCTGAAGCCGGGTACGGCGCTGCCGCACGAGGTGATGCTGAAGGCGTCGTTCGAGGGGATAGGGCAGGCGGTGGACAACAGCGCGCGGATGCCGGTGCGTCAGAGCATCGGGCTGATATTGCAGCCGAAATCGGTGGCGGTGAGCAAGACGCCGTGGGACGACCTGCGGTTGAGCGCGGCGGACGGTCGGCTGACGCTCACCAACGGCGGGTTGCACGTGGTGCGGCTGGCGCCGCAGCTGACGCTGCAGCCGTCGGGCAAGGTGGTGACGCTGGAGAACTACTACCTGATGGCGGGCGAGACGCAGACGCTGGCGGTGGAAGGGCGACCGACGTCGGTGATGATCACGCCGCTGAGCCGCTACGGCTTCAAGCAGGACGCGGTCACGCTGGCGGTGAAGTAGCGTGACGCAAGTTAAGGAGCCCGGTGACGTTTACCGGGCTTTTGGGCTTATTTTTTCGCACCGCAGCACTTCTTATGCTTTTTACCGCTGCCGCATGGGCAGGGAGCATTGGGTTTGGCGCTGCCGGCGCCGGCCCGCTGTTCCTGAGCCAACGCGTACATGATGGCCTGTTCCGGGTAGCCGTTGGCGAGCAAGTCCTTCATCAGGTTCATTTCGCGAGAGATATGCCGGAAGAAATGCTTGTACCCCGGGCAGAGATAGTTATGCCCCGGATGGCCGGACGGCGACACGGCGAAGCGGTGTTTGGGGCATCCGCCGTGGCAGACGAACCTGAATTCGCATTGGCGGCAATCCGGCGTTAGCGACGTCTTTTTCGCGCGGCCGAACACATGCGCCTGCTCGCTGTTATTCAAGGTGCGGATATCTTGCTGATGAATATTCCCCAGCCGATGCTCCGGATAGACGAAGTGATCGCAGTTATACAGATCGCCGTTGGCTTCCAGAGCGAAGGCGTGCCCACAGGTTTCGGCGAATACGCACAGCACCGGCGGCTGTTCGCACCAGGCGGATAGCGCCACGTCAAACATTTGTACAGAGACGCGGCCCACATCCCGCCGCACCCAGATATCGAAAATCTGATTGAGAAACTCGCCGTATTGCCAGGCTGGCACAGTCCAGGGCGCCAGCGTGGCGGCGCTTTCGCCCGGCATGACCAGCTTCAGCGCGGCGCTCTCCGCCGTACTCAGGCGTTCAACCAATGGAATGAATTGAATATGGCGAGAGCCTGCGGCCAAAAGAAATTCGTAAACCTCGCGCGCCTGGCCGACGTTATGCTTACCGACGACGGTAAGCGTGTTGAATTCGACGCCGTGTTCTTGCAGCAGAGTGAGGGCGGCCAGTACCTGGGCGTGGGTGCCTTTGCCCGAGCGCGAGGTACGGTAACGATCGTGCAGCGCTTGCGGGCCGTCGATCGAAATGCCGATCAGGAAGCGGTGTTCGGCGAAAAAGCGCGCCCACTCATCGTTCAGCAATAGCCCATTGGTTTGCAGCGCGTGTTGAATGCGCTTGCCGCCGGCATATTTTTGGCACAGTTCGACGATGCGCCGGAAAAAAGGCAGCCCCATCATGGTGGGTTCGCCGCCCTGCCAGGAGAACATCACCTGCTCGCCATCCTGAGCATGGATATGCTGTTGAATATACAGCGCCAGCGTTTCATCTGACATGCGCCAGTTCTGCTGGCGTTCGGGATAAAGCGCCTCTTTTTCAAGATAAAAACAGTAGGTGCAGTCGATGTTGCAAACCGATCCGGTGGGCTTCGCCATCACCAGACAACCGTGGGTAGCCGTCATTGAATACTTCCTTCCTATAACAGCATGAGCGCACTGTGCAGCGCGAGACCCAGCGCATTGAACAAGAGGGCGAGGCTGAGCAATCTTTTAAACCACGCCGACCAGACAAGCGGGAGCGCCATCGCGCCCATCAGCGATTTTTGCCGAACAAAAGAGCCAAATACCAACAGTATCGCCACGAAAAAAGAAGCGCAGCCCAGTGCGGCGAGCACATATTCTTCGCGGTAAAGGCCGGTACGCGCGGTGATAAGCGCCAGCAGCAATAGAGAGAATGCGGTTCTCTGCCACGCCAGCGCCGTTCTTTCCGGCTGCAGGCCAGGATCGCGCTGCGGACAAGCGGCGTTCATGGCCGAACCAATGTGGCCAGCGTCAGCAATATCCCTGCCGCCAGACCCGTGCTGAGCCAAATCAGCAGGCGTGGATAGCCTAAGGCTTGTTCATGCCGCATTGCTTTCTCGTTGCCCGCCCAGCGATGGTAGGCGTAGCAGGCCAGCGCCGCCGCCGTAAGCGCCAGCACGATGATCAACACCTTCAGCGATGTTGAGTCCGTCAACTGATCTAGGCCGACGGCGGCGGCCATAAAGGTCAGCGCGGTGCGGATCCAGGCCAGAAAGGTGCGTTCATTAGCTAATGTAAACCGGTAATCCGGTGATTTTCCCTGCGTCCACCAGCTCATTTGCTGTTCTCGACGATGTATTGATAGTAACGCGCGATATGCTTGGCGATGGTGTATTCCACCAGTAGGCCCTGCTCGTTGTACCCTTTGCGGGTTTTGACCAGCAGCGGCACCGAGGGGGAAACGCCGAGGATTGCGCAGTCTTCCGGCGTCGGCAGTTCGGCCGTGATGATGTCCTCGAAGGCATCGATGTTTTCGTTGTGCTGTTCCAATGCGCAGTACAACCCTTTTTCCAGATCCGACAACGTCAGCGTGTTTAAACGCGGGGTCAGATAGATATAGTTGACCTGCGCCGGTTCCTCGTTTTGGCGGTAAATGGTGCGCGTCAGCAGTAGCGCGTTGTCGGCGTCGAACAACTGCGCGATAGGCTCCGGCGGCTGCACAGGGGCCAGGGACAGATTGTTGCGTGCTATCGCCTCCGTTTGCTGGCCGTCGATCAAGCTGATTCGGGTCTTGACGCTCTGCTTTTCCGATGTGCTGATGACCATGGTGCCGATGCCGGCCTGACGTTTGACCAACCCTTTTGCGACCAGTTCGGCCAGCGCCCGCCGCGCGGTGATGCGACTGACGCCGAACATTTCTTCAAACTCGGCTTCTGTCGGCAGTACGTCGTTCTTCCGATATTCGCCGTTTTTCAGCTTCTCCAGCAGGATGTCATACAGCTGGGCATACAGCGGCTTGGCGCCGCGCGAGTAGTCCAGTTCTTGTCCCATCGTTAATTTTCCTTCTGTTCTGCAGTCGCCCCGCCGAAAGGGCGGGGCGACCTCTCAATCAAGCCGCATTTCCAGCGCCAGTTTATAAAACACGCCGGCGTGCTGTTCTGGCGGGACTTCTTGCTGCACGAAGGCCCACAGATCGGCGGTGGTCCATGAGGATTTGGCGGAAGCATTCAGTTTATCAATTATTGCCGTTTGATGAGTGCCTTCCAGATGTTGCATCAGGGCCAACATACCGTAGCGCACCTGCGGCGCATAATCTTTGAAAACCGGCACCCAGTCCGGATCGGCGCCCAACAGCGGAGAAGCGGGGTCCGACAATTGGTAGCGTGCCCAGAGTTCCGGCGGCGCGTCGCTTTGTTCCAGCATGCAACGGATGGCGGACAGCAGGCGTTCGGCGACGGCGGCATCCCGGCACTGACGATCCTGCTTCGGATTTTCCGCCAGGTCATACAGCCGGTGCCCGAAGCGATCGGCGCCCCGGGTCATCACCGAAGAAGCGGGGATGCGCAACACCTGGCAGCCCTTGGTGAAACGGAATCCCGGATGCAGCGTCATGTGCCGGAGTTCTTCAGGGGACAGCCGGCGGTTGATGCTGGTGGGCATCAGGGTGTATTCGAACAGATCCTCGGCGCCGTGTACCTGCGGTGAACGCATATAGACATAGCGGCCGTCGGTAATGTTGATATGGCAGCCGTGGTAGCCGAACAGCGCATAGTCGCGTATCGGCGTATCGTCGCAAATCGCCGGCACCAGAGAGGCGCCTTGCATATCCGCCGGCTTGTCCAGCTTGAAGAAATCCAGCAGCGTGGCGGGAATGTCGATGGTTTGCGCCAGCGCCTGCCGCGCTTCGCCGCGATAAGGGTGCTCGGGATGCCAGATGAAGAAGGGGATATTCGCCACTTCGTTATACAGCGGCATGATATTTTTGCCCCACCACTCATGCTCCCCCAACAGGAAACCATGGTCGGTGTTGACGATCAGCAGGGTATCCCGCCATAAATCGTATTTGTCCATGTAGTCCAGGACCTTGCCGACATAGGCGTCCACCATGGTCAGCAAGGCCAGGTAGTACTTCTGAATGGCGTCCTTGCGTTCTTCGCTTTCGGTGACGAAGTAATAGGGCGGCCAGCCGTCAAAAACGCTGGCGTCGTCAATGCCGTACATCCGCAGGTATTTTTCCGGCACGAAAAACGGCTCGTGGGGATCGAAGCACTCCAGTTGCAGGAACCAGTTATCGGCCGCGTGGTTCTCGTCGATGAACGCCAGGCCTTTCTGGATGGTTCTGGCCAGCGGATGATCCTGCTCGTCCTTCATAAACTGCACGTTAATTTGATGTTGCGTGCGGCTGGCGATGCGGCGCTGTTTGATCTCTTCCGGCTCGCCGGATTCATAATGATAAATCGGCTTGTCGACCACGCCCTTCCAGGAGTCGCCCTCTTGCCCGCGCACGAACTCATAGGTGTTGTAACGGGAGTGGTAGGTGGCGCCGCCGTCGCGCCAGTAATGCTTGTGATCGGTAACCAGATGGGTGTGGATACCGTGCTTTTTCAGAATTTCCGGCATGGAGTCGTCAAAGGGCTCCAGCGGCGACCAGGACCGGTGCAGGAAATTATAGCGGCCGGTATGGATCTCGCGCCTGGCCGGCATGCAGGGCATGCTGCCGACGTAGAAATTGTCGAAACGCACCGTTCTTTCTTTCAGCCGCTGGAAGTTGGGCGTGATGGCTCGGTCGCTGCCATAGGCGGACAGCAAATGTTTGTTCAGTGAATCGAACATCAACATGATGGCTTTCATTTTTGCTCCCTTAACTGTTTGTCGTCCCGTCAGACGCTTTCCCGATCGTATTTGCGCAGCTTGCCCGTGATGTAAGTCAGCACAAAGGCCGCCAGGCAGCCGGTGAGCCAGGCGAAGATATACTGCAGATATTTGCCGTCGGCGATCAGCGGCAGGGCCGACAAACCTGCGGCGCCGACGCCATTGGTGGAGACGCCGAGCAACACGACCATCATGCCGCCGAAGCCGGCGCCGATAGAGCCGGTGATAAAGGCGAATCCCGCCGGAATATTCACACCGAAGATGGTGGGTTCCCCTACGGCGAGGATCGAGGTGGGAATGGCGCCTTTGGCGATCTTTTTCATCACCGGATCGCGGGTCAGCAGCAGCACCGCCGTGGCGGCGCCGACCATGCCTGCATTGGACATGATCTGGATGGCGAACAGCGGGGCATGTCCGGTCGCATTGATCATCTCCAGATGGATCGGGAACAGGCCATGGTGCAGACCGAGCGAAATCAGGAATGGGAACAGCGAGGCCAGCACGAAGCCGGCGGCCAGGCCACCCGTGGCCAGCAGGCCGTTCAAACTGTGCAGGATGCCGTTGGACAATAGGCCGGCGACGGGCATGATGGCGAACAGCAAGGCGCCGGCCATCACCGTCAGCACGATCGTCGGTGTCAAGACCACGTCCAGAATGTCGGGCACGATGCGACGCACCTGTTTTTCCAGCACGCACATTAGCCAGACGCAGAAAATAACGCCGATCAACCCGCCCTGGCCGGGGATTAACCCCAAAAGCGGCAGTTGGGGCGCGATGGTGATGGCGCCCAGCAGGCCGCCCATGATGGCGTTGCCGTTGAACTCTTTCGCCGTGGTGACGCCGGTATAGATGGCCAGGAAGTTGAACAGCGCTTTGGAAACGATATCAAGGAATTGGCTCAGGCCCAGCAGATGGCGCTGATCCAACACTATCTGGGCCGGAGAAAGCTCGCCGCTGGCCGCAATGGCGTGCGTCAGCGCATAGGAGGCGGCGGAGTTGACCAAGACGTTGTTCAGCCCCATCAAAATCCCGGCGGCGATCAGCGGCGGCAGGATGGGAACGAAAATGTTGGCGATGTGCTTCAACACGGCTTTGGTGCGCGTGGGTTTGCGGGATTTCTCGCGTGCCAGCGCCGCTTTTTGTTCTACGTCGCTCAGTGGCGCCGTTTGCCGGCCCGAGGCCAACAGTTCATTGATTACCGTCGCCACTTTAGACGACTTGCCCGGGCCGACAATCACTTGCAAAGTATCGTCTTCCACCACGCCCAGCACGCCTTCGATGCCTTTAAGCGCCTGAATATTCACTTTTGCAGGATCGACCAGGGTCATGCGAACCCGTGTCATGCAGTTAGTGACATGGCGTAAGTTATTTAAACCGCCGCTGTGCTCAACAATGGCGCTGCCAACAAGAGGGTAGTTCATCCAGAGGTTCCTTTTGGTTGTTGCTGCCATTTGTTATAACAATATAATGTTATCATGTTTGTGAGGGCGATCATACAATGCCGTTTTTTTATGCAGGAACGGAACAAAATAATGCGTGTGATGGGTTTAAAATTTAATTAAATCAGTATGTTGTTTTTTTCGGGGAGTTTGAAAGGTTCGCAGGGAAGGAGGAAAGGTGTTCAAACCAGGGGGAGCAGAGATTTGAGCCAGGGGCCGTTGACTGCGTCAATTTTCGCTTGTCAGTGTATTTAACCTTCGGTATGAAGAATGTTCTTATAAAAACCATTTGCCATTTTGAGGGTGCGATGAATAAAAAGGTTATTCATATGTTAATTGGCGTGTTTATTGGCGCAGTCGTCAGCACCCTCTATTTTAAGCAATTCGCTAACCAGAACCGGCAAAATGTGAATGAATTGTCACTGAGTATGGCGATAGAACGCGCGCTCCCATCCGTTGTATATATATATTCTAAAGATTGTAATGATGTTGTTTATGGTTGCCCGTTGGGCACCGGCGTTATTATGGACAATCGTGGGCATGTGGTGACGAATTATCATGTGGTCAATGGCGTCAAGAACATGGTGGCGTTGCTCAGCGACGCGACGGTAAGAGAAGCGATCGTCGTGGGCTACGACAAACTGACCGATTTAGCCGTGATGAAACTGGATCCTGTGGCGACCACGCCCATTCGTATCGATGAAGAAAAGAAAATCAAAGTCGGTGATTTTGTTTTGGCCATCGGTAATCCTTACAATCTGGTTGGCTCCGTTTCACACGGTATCGTTAGCGCTATTGGCCGCAGCGGCTTCGGCGTCATTGGCAGACAGACGTTTATTCAAACCGATGCGCCGATCAATAAAGGTAACTCCGGCGGGCCACTGGTTAATGCATCTGGAGAAATGATCGGCATGAATACGTCGGTTTTCTCGGTAGATCAGGATCTGAATAGCGTAAAAGGCATCAGTTTTGCTTTGCCGGTGCGCCTGGTGAATAAGGTAATGAAAAAAATCGTGGCGGATGGGCGAGTCATTCGCGGCTGCATCGGCGTGGAAGCCGCTAATGTCTCCGCTATCCATGGAAAACTGGGGGGGCGATATAATGTGCTGGTGACAGGTGTAAAACACTCGGGGGCTGCGAGCGACGCCGGCTTACAGGAAGGCGATATCATTAATAAAGTTGCAGGGAAAGTGATTGATAATGCCCAGGAAGCTTTGAATATCTTTGCAGAGACGCCGCCGGGCCAACATGTTGAGGTTACGGTGGAAAGAAAAGGTAAAAACAGGGTTTCATCGCTGAAGGTTGAGGATTGTGATAACGAATAACCCAAGGAGATTCTCTGACAGAGAAAATAATATGATTTTTATAACCTTCAAATATAACCTCATGTATTAAAAGGTTAATTATTTTTATTAAGAATATTCCTATAAAAATTGCGTTGTGATATCATTTTAGCGTTCAATAAGAGGTGCGCTATGGCTTATGTGATAAACAACAGAATTATTTACCGGGATGATATCTCTGAGCTCTGCGTTATTGATGATGAACAATCTAAAGTCTCGTTAACGGCGACGGTTAATAGATTGTTGTTATTGTTTGTACGGAACGATAACAAAGTATTAAGCCGTGAATTTTTGCTGAGCCAGGTTTGGGGCAGCTATGGCCAAATAGAGTCGGGCAATAATCTGAATAATGCGCTTTCTCAGTTGCGCAAGGCGTTTACCGAACTGGGGGAAGGTGAAGTGTTGATCACTTTGCCAAAGCAGGGGATTTTGCTTCAGGCGGGGGTTGCCCGCACGGATGAGACAGGAAACCAAGAAAAGCCTGAATTGAGTAAAATACTTATTGGGAAAGAGAATTCCCGGCGGATGAAGTATTTATGGCTCTGCGTGGCAATGGCTGTTTTTATCGGCGGCCTGGTGATGTTGGCTGTGGGGATGCGCCAGATTTATATTCCGACGGCGAAGTTTATACCCGCTCAGCGTATTGAGAATTGTGAAATCGAAATAATTAACAGTCACCACAAGCTGGTGCGCACGAATATTTCGGTGCAGGATGTAAGGAACACCATCGCGGAAGGCGGTTTTGACTGCAATAAACCGGCAACGGTTTATTATTATAACGGCGGTGCGTTGGTTCTCAGCGCCTTGCACTCGATGGCGACATTTTTCGCCTATTGCCCAGAAAATGAAAAAAACATTAACGCGGCCTGTGAGAATGTCTATGTTTTCAAAAAATAAAAAAACAATAAAAGGGGTGCTTGCATCACTGATAATTATTGGTGGGGGCTTTATATTTTTCGGTATCTACCTGCAGTTTTTTGCTCCGATTATGCCGGAATGCAATGCGGTGATCCGCACCGATTATCATGATGAAAAACATTCGTTATCCAGAGTGTTATTTGTCAGCATTGTCAATATAAATGCAAGAGAGAGCGCATTTATTATCAACGGCAGCGTGACCTATAATAATGAGCGTTTTACCATAGCGCGCACCATTAGCATGACTTATACCGCGAATGAAGGGCGCTTCTTGCTGCGCCCGACAAACATCGTTCGACGCTCTAATGACGATAGCCACAATAATAAAGAAGTCGACAAGCTGTTCCCGGTGGTGGGGAAGGACATCTTGTTTACGGTCGAGAAGATCAATGATCAGCAGTACATCTTTGCCGACAATCGTTCTCCCAATTTTATTTGCAACAAGCGTTGATGCCCTAACAAGGCACTATTTTGATGCCAGAAGAGTCTATGCCTACTGTTGCAGCTTTACCGTTTTGCACGCAGACAGGCCCTGTCTGGGGCAGTAGGTCATCACGGCCGCTGTGCTGTTGTCATCGGCAACCTGATTGTATAAATATACGCTGGCGCTGCTGTTGCAATCATAATCAAACTCGCTCAGCAGCCGCCTGGCCGAAGAAATATCCTGCGCACTGTCGATGGCGAACACGTTGCAGCTGCGATATTTACCAATAAAGCTCAGATCATTATTGTCAGTGTAATAATGCAACGCGACGCCGATGGCGACAAGGCCGGCGGCCAAAGGCAGGAGAAGCAGAATGAGCGGTTTTATACGCTTGGTTTTCTTTTCCGTTAACGGATGCGCTTTCGGCGTTTCGCCATTATTTTCATCCTTTTCCTCCCCTAAAAGGGTTATCGACTCGGCGACGAACTTGAACCCTTGCCTTGGGTAAGTAACCAGAATGTCATCCTGGCCTAACTGAGCCAGCGTCTTGCGCAACCCTGAAATATAATTGCTCAGGTTATTGTTCGATGCCGTCAGGCCATGATTATTCCATACCTCATCCAGCAAACGCTCCCTCTCTACAATTTCATTATTGCACTCAATAAACAACGACAACAGTCGCTGTGAAGGTTTTAATAAAACCACGTCTTTATCATCGTTGTTCTTGTTGAGAGATAATGTCCCTTTATGCGCATCATAAATGATGGCGTTATTTATAATGTATTTCATGTTGTTCCCTGTAAATAATCTGTCCGTGCTTAATACTGTGGCTGCTGGCGTTTTTTTTCAACTGTCTCATGGCTATTGAAATTAGAATTTTCTTATATTGCATGGATAATGGGTTAATTAAACATGAATTGATCGGTTTTTTTATTTACAGGGAGGTTAATTCACGCCCCCTTTTGGAGTTAAAATCTATTTTTAATGTATTTTATTTGTATATATTCTTAATTTTATTTAATTTGTAGTTTTATATTTCAAGAAGTGAGCTGTGGTAGTAGATTGTCCTCACTGGTTTGAAGGCCAGAAACAGAAGGGTTCCTGTGCTGATACGGAAATGGCGGTAAGCCGGGAAGCATTATCTTCTGCAGATAAAGTGAGTCTTATTTAACTCTTTCTACTTACTAAGGAATGTAAGAACTATGAAACTGAACAACATCATGATGGCGGCAGTGGTTGCTTTTGGCATGTCTTCTAGCGCATTCGCGGCCGACCAGGGTCACGGTAAAGTCACTTTCACCGGCGCTATTATCGATGCGCCGTGCTCTATTAACCCTGAGTCTATCGATCAGACCGTTGAACTGGGCCAAATCTCCAAAGTGGCGCTGCTGAACGGCGGTAAATCTACGCCGCGCAACTTCGCTATCGATCTGGAAAATTGCACCTTTGAAAATGATGCGGTCACTGGTAACCCTCTGAAAAACAAGGTTGCACTGACCTTTACCGGCATGGAATCCAAAGCCAATAACGGCCTGCTGGGTATTACCGGTACCGCGCAGGGCGCCAGCGTAGCCATTACCGACGGTTCCGGCCAGGTGATCAAGCTGGGCAAGGCAACCAAGGCGCAGGAGCTGCAAAATGGCTCTAACTCCCTGAATTTCGCGGCCTACCTGCAGGGTGATGTGGCTTCTGGTGCAGTACTGACTGAAGGTGAGTTCCAGTCAGTGGCCGACTTTACCCTGGCGTATAACTAAGCCACGTTAATTTCTTCAATATTGAAGTGAATTAAGCATGCTAATGCATGCGGGGTTCCCGCATGCATTTTTCAGAAACGCTTTATCAGGAAATAACGTTATGTGGATTAAAATTAGGCTATTTCCGCTGGCGGCTTGCCTATTTATCTTCACTGTCTTTGCACAGGCAGGCAGCGCTATTCAGGGCTGGGGCAGGGTAAATATGCAAGGCGCCATTATCGATACCGCCTGTGCCATTGCCGTCGAGAGCCGCTATCAGACTGTGGATATGGATATCGTTCCTATAGCGGATATTATTCGCGACGGGCAAAGCCAAATAAAACCCTTCGCCATCGAGCTGGTTAATTGCACGCTGGAACGTGCCAATAATAAATTGCCGGACTGGAAACAGTTTCAGGTGACCTTTGACGGCGATGCTGAAGGGGATTTATTTGGCGTGCGCGGCGAGGCGTCGGGCATTGCGCTGCAAATCACCGATGCCGCCGGCAATATCGCCACGCCGGGTTATCCGATGCCGCGCGGCGACATTATCCCCGGCGATATGCGGCTGAATTACGCCCTGAAATTAGTCGCCAATAATCATGCGCCGAAGGCCGGCGATTATTTCACGGCCGTCCGTTTCAAGCTGGATTATTTCTGAGGCCGGCGGTGAGGACTGATTACAAGAGCGCAGGGACAAGAAATAATTATAAGGGAACGGGGACATGAGGAAATCACCAGCAAGAAAAATGGTACGTATCAATGCGCTGGGATTATGCATTGCCCTGGCGCTCGGCGCCCTTCCGGCACAGGTGTATGCCGCCGACGAGATCCAATTTAACACCGACGTGCTGGACGTGCATGACCGTAAGAACATCGATCTGAGCCAGTTTTCACGTGGCGGTTACATTATGCCCGGCACCTACGGCATGGTGGTGCACATCAACAAGAACGATTTGCCGGAGCAGCAAATCCCGTTCTACCCGCCGCAGGACGACCCGAACGGCAGCCGCGCCTGCATCAACAAGGCGCTGGTGGAACAGCTGGGCCTTAAAGAGGGCGTGATGAAGGATTTGCGCTGGTGGCACCAGGGCGAGTGCCTGGACGAGAGCAGCGTGGTGGGCATGGAGATGCGCGGCGATTTGGCCACCTCGTCGCTGTACCTGAACATCCCGCAGGCGTTTCTCGAGTACACCGCCGAGAACTGGGACCCGCCGTCGCGCTGGGACGAGGGCATTCCGGGGCTGCTGTTTGACTATAACCTCAATGCCCAGAGCCAGCACCAGCAGCGCAGCGGTACCCGCAGTTACAACCTGAGCGGCAACGGCACCGCCGGCGCCAACCTCGGCGCCTGGCGCCTGCGGGCCGACTGGCAGGGCAGCCTCAACCACCAGACCGGCAGCGGGCAGCCGACCGACACGCGGCTGGACTGGAGCCGCTACTACGCCTACCGCGCGCTGCCGGCGCTGCGCTCGAAGCTGACGCTGGGCGAGGGCTACCTGGACTCCGGCATGTTCGACAGCTTCCGCTTTGCCGGCGCCAGCCTGGTGTCGGACGACAACATGCTGCCGCCCAACCTGCGCGGCTATGCGCCGGAGGTGGTGGGCGTGGCGAAGACCAACGCCAAAGTCATCATCAGCCAGCAGGGGCGGGTGCTGTATGAGACCAGCGTGGCGGCCGGGCCGTTCCGCATTCAGGACATCAACGACGCGGTGAGCGGCGAGCTCAACGTGCGGGTGGAGGAGCAGGATGGCACGGTGCAGGAGTTCGTGATGAACACCGCCAGCATCCCGTACCTGACGCGGCCGGGCTCGGTGCGCTTCAAGCTGGCGGCGGGCAAGCCGTCGGACTGGCAGCACCACGCGCGCGGGCCGTTGTTCGGCACCGGCGAGTTCTCCTGGGGGGTGAGCAACGGCTGGTCGCTGTACGGCGGTGCGCTGGCGGGCGGTGATTATAACGCGCTGTCGCTGGGGCTGGGCCGTGACCTGATGGCGTTCGGGGCGCTGTCGTTCGACGCTACCCAGTCGCGGGCGCGGTTGCCGCAGGAAGACGGTGCGCTGAGCGGCGGTTCGTACCGGCTCAGCTATTCGAAGAGCTTCGACGAGTACGACAGCCAGGTGACCTTCGCCGGCTACCGCTTCTCGGAGCAGGATTTCATGAGCATGAGTGAGTACCTGGACGCGCGCTACTACGGTAACCGCAACGGCAGCGGCAAGGAGATGTACACCATCACCTTCAACAAGCAGTTCCGTGACTGGGGGCTGAGCAGCTACCTCAACTACAGCCATGAGACCTACTGGGACAGGCCGGCCAACGACCGTTACAACCTGACGCTGTCGCGCTACTTCGATATCGGGCGGTTCCGCAACCTGAGCCTGTCGCTGTCGGCGTACCGCAACCAGTACAACGGAATGAAGGACGATGGAGCCTACCTGTCGTTGTCGATGCCGTGGGGCGAGCGCTCGACGGTGAGCTACAACACCACGGTGAACCGCAACGATACCACGAACCGGGTGAGCTACTACGACCGGCTTGACGAGCGCAGCAACTACCAGCTGAGTGCCGGCACGTCGCGCAGCGGCGCCAACGCCAGCGGTTATTACAGCCGCGAAGGGGACATCGCGCGGCTGAGCGCCAACGCCAGCTACCAGGAAGGGCGTTACAGCGCGGTGGGGCTGAGCGCCCAGGGCGGGATGACGCTGACGGCGGAGGGCGGCGCGCTGCACCGCAGCGGCATGGCGGGTGGCACGCGGATGTTGATCGACACCCAGGGGGTGGCGGAGGTGCCGGTGCGCGGCTACGGGCGCACCAGCCGCACCAACGCCTGGGGCAAGGCGGTGATCGGCGACGTGAACAGCTACTACCGCAACAAGGCGAGCATCGATCTGAACCAGCTGGGCGACAACGCTGAGGCGACCACATCGGTGGTGCAGGCGACGCTGACCGAGGGGGCCATCGGTTACCGGCAGTTTGACGTGATAGCGGGGGCCAAGGCGATGGCGGTGATCAAGCTGGCGGACGGCAGCGAACCGCCGTTCGGCGCCACGGTGTTGAACGGGCGCAAGCAGGAAACCGGCATCGTCAACGACGGCGGCAGCGTCTATCTCAGCGGCATCCAGCCGGGCGAGGCGATGACGGTGCGCTGGAACGGGGCGGCGCAGTGTGAGGTGCGCATGCCGAGCCCGCTGCCGGCGGAGATGTTGATGAATACATTGTTGCTGCCTTGTCATTCGCTTGGCGGTGAAAGAAATAAGTAATCGGGGTGGCATGATGGTGTTATTTATCGGTTTTTTTTTGTTTTTCTTTACCGTTGCTTGCAACGCCGCAACGACAGTCGCCAGTTTTTCTGACTGGTATTGGCTTAATAATCGAACTGCGGTGGATTACAACGTTACCAGCATTACACTAGGCCCTGAGGATAGCGAGGGGAATGAGAACATGGACGGCAAAGGGAGTTATTGTCCTGACACCTGGACATGTTCGGTCAGTATCTATACCAACATTACGTCAGGGGGGGTGTGTGGTGCGCCTTTCTCCCCGTTAAGCAGCATTGTGCTTTTTAACGATAGTAAATGGCATAGCTTTGATGAAATTAACAAAGCCATTAAAGATAAAATGCCGTTCAAAGGAACGATAAATAAGATATATCCTTGCAAGGATCCGATTGTATGGATTGATTTTTTTAATGGCTATAGAACAAGGTTAGCTTCAACCAAGGATGGCCGTCTTCCACCGATAGATCCTCTTCCCCCCGTCAACGTATTTTGCCGGGTCGATGGTTTAAGTAACAGTGAAATTGATTTTGGCATTGTTAACCAGGAATCTAAAACCGCCAGCATTACGGCATCGTTGATCTGCGATGGTGATTACACCTCACAAGCGACGGCGCGCTTAATATTTACCGATGCCAATCGCAGCGGCGGAAATACCATCATATTGAGCAATCCGCAAAATAAACAGCAGCTCAAAGTGAAACTGTCCGTTGATGCACCGGGCTCCAGCAACAAACGAGATGTGACCGTTAAGGTCGGTTATAAGGGCAGCGTCGAGCTGTTTGCCTCTCTCGATGAGTCGGAACTGAAAAAAGAAACCTCAGGCGACTTTACCGGCAGTGCGGTGATTATTTTTAATGTTATCTAAATGAACTTTTATTGATTGGATGAATTTTTATATTTATTGAGTTGAGGTTGTTATGAAAAATACGAAACGTTTATTTGCGGCGTTTGCCGAAAAACACATTGTGGCGGCAGCGGGGGCCGTGCTGATCGTATCTACGTCGTTGCCTGCCCAGGCGGCAATTGCCCTGGATCGCACCCGCGTGGTGTTTGACGGTTCGCTGAACTCGGTGAGCCTGAGCGTCAGCAACCAGAACAAGCAGTTGCCGTATCTGGCGCAGGGCTGGATTGAAGACGAGCAGGGTAACAAGATCCAGAGCCCGCTGACGGTGCTGCCGCCGGTGCAGCGCATCGAGCCGGGCAAGCCCAGCCAGGTGAAGATCCAGGCGCTGCCGGTGGCCAAACAGCTGCCGCAGGACCGCGAAACGGTCTACTACTTCAACCTGCGCGAGATCCCGCCGAAGAGCAACAAACCGAACACCCTGCAGATCGCGCTGCAGACGCGCATCAAGCTGTTCTACCGCCCGGCGGGGCTGGGCATCGACACCAATGCGCCGCCGCCGCAGGAGCAGCTGACGCTGAGCCGGCAGGGCGACAAGTACGTGGTGAACAACCCGACGCCGTACTACGTCACCCTGGTAGATGCGGGCAGCAGCAAGAGCGCGCCGGTGAAAGCTTTCGAACCGATGATGGTGCCGCCGAAGGGCAGCCTGCCGCTGACGGTGAGTGCGGCGAGCGTGGGCAACAGCCCGGTGCTGACCTACGTCAACGACTACGGCGGCCGCCCACAGCTGAGCTTCAGCTGCAGCGGCACTATCTGCAAGGTGGTGCCGGAGAAGAAAGGCGATTAACCGCTGCATCCAGATAAAGTAGACAGGAGGATAAATGGCAAAGGAGCTGATGGCGGAACGCGCTTACTGGATAAGCGAGCTGCGATATTACGCCGTGCTGGCGGCACTGGCCTTGATGGCGCCATTGAGCCTGACCGCGCTGCTGTGGCTGTTGCCAGCGGCGCAGGCGGCGGATAACTGGCAGGTAGAGGGTGCCAACGGCGTGCTGTATGTGCAGGGCGCGCTGACCGAGAGCGCCTGTCGGCTGGAGATGGACAGCGTGCGCCAGGACATCGCGTTGGGTGAAGTCGGCACCGGGCGATTGAAGCAGACAGGCGATCGCGGCACGCCGGTGCGCTTTGAGCTGCGGCTGGCGGACTGCCTGCGCAGCCCGGCGGGCAGCCGTGACCTGCGAACCGGCGGGTTGGTCTGGGCCAATGACCAGCCGGCGGTGACGGTGAGTTTCCGGGCGCCGCGTGATGCGAATAACCCGCAGTTGGTGCAGGCGCGCGGCGTATCCGGCCTGGGGCTGCGGCTAAAGGATGCACACGGGCGCGATGTGCGGCTGGGCGAAAGAGGTGCGCCGCTGCTGCTGACGCCGGGGCGAAACAGCCTGAGCTACACCATCACGCCGGAACGCACGGCGGCCGGTTTGCTGGCTGGCAGCTACCGGGCGGTGATGGACTTTTATCTGAGCTATGACTGAGGCGGGGCTGAACATGGATGAAACGATAACGAGAGTAAGGAACCGACAGCGAATCGGCTGCCTGAGCGCATTGTTGATTACCGTGCCGCTGATGTTACAGGCGGCGACCACGGTGACCGTAAGAGTTACGGTGGTGGCGCCGCCACCCTGTGTGATTAACGGCGATCGGCCGATCGAGGTGAATTTTGGCGAAGTCATGACCACTCGGGTAGACGGCAAAAATTATCGGACGGCGGTGGGTTACACCCTGTCCTGCAGCGGCCAAAGTAAAAATGCCATGAAGTTACAGGTGCAGGGCACCGGTACGGCCTTTGACTCGACGGCATTGAAAACCAATAAAACAGCGCTGGGCATCCAATTGCAGCAAGGCAGCAGCAAGCTGGCGATCAATAGCTGGCTGAATTTCACCTACCCGAATGCACCGGAACTATGGGCGGTGCCGATTAAACAGAGCGGTACTGCGCTCAGCGGCGGTGAATTTACGGCGGGCGCCACGCTGAAGGTGGCTTACCAGTAAGGGAACGGAAAATGAATAAAACGATGCGTGCCCTGTTGTTGACAGGCGGCCTGATAGGGCCGCTGAATATCGCGCTAGCGGCGGAGAACATGACTTTCCGCGGCACACTGCTTGCGCCGCCGCCGTGCCGCATTAATGACGGCAACCAGGTTGACGTGGACTTCGGTCAGCGCGTCGGCATTAACAAGGTGGACGGGGTTAACTACCGCCAGGTGCTGAATTACCAAATTACCTGCGACAGAGCGACCAACGGCAATTGGGCGCTAACCCTAAGTCTGAAGGGCGGCGTCAGCGGCTTCGATAAACAGGCGTTGGCGACCAACAAAAGCGATTTGGGCATCCGCATATACCGGGACGATGAGCCTTTCACGCCGGGCAGCACCTTGAACATCACCTTGGATAACCCACCGCAGCTGGAGGCGGTGCCGGTACAAAAACAAGGTGTCACGCTGAGCGAGGGGGCATTCGAGGCTTGGGCGACACTGCAGGCCGATTATCAGTAGGAAGGGTAAGCGATGAAAAAGATTATTGGCACATACCTGCTGGCCACGGTTTTAGTGTTGAACGCTGGCGCGGCCTTGGCGGCGAATAACCTGCGCCTGCATGGCGCGCTGGTGGCGGAGCCGTGCGTGATCGCGCCGGGCGATGAGGAAATCGCACTGGATTTCGGCACCATCATCGACAAATACCTGTACCTCAATACCCGCACGCTGGGGCAGACGTTTGAAATTCACCTGGCGGAATGCGATATCAGCCTGGGGAAAACGGTGGCGATAACCTTGCTGGGAACGGAAAGTCTGGCGCTGCCCGGCCTGCTGGCGATTAACGCCGACAGCCAGGCGAAGGGGATTGCTATCGGGCTGGAGACGCCGGAAGGAAAAGCGCTGCCGATGAATAAAACCAGCGATAAATACAGTTTGCGGGCCGGCGGCAATAGCGTCGCGTTGCAGGCCTATGTGCGCGGTGAACCGCAGGCGATCGAGAGAAAAACGATTGGGCGCGGGGCGTTTGGCGCGGTGGCCACGTTTAGTTTGGCGTATGAATAATATTACAGGTGGCATAAAATGAAAGTTTTCCCCCTTTTTTTTGTTTCTGCTTTTTATTCTTCGGTGGCGTTTTCTGCTCCCTATGAACTAAATGTTGTGACGACGCCTGGGTACGCTGATATGGTGAGTGTAGAGTCATGGGATATTAATGATACGAGGTTTAATCCTATGCACGTTTGGTCCGGCACGATAAATCCGGGGGTTAAAGATGATGATATTTACTTTATATTTCACTCTGTTGGCCCTGGTGAAGGCGCTCTGGATATTAAAGCGTTTACTGTTCCAGGGGCCAGAGACGCAAAAACCATGGGGGAGCTAGGTAAGTTATTTATTAAGGCCGGGTTTCTCGGAAAGAGATTCGATGGCAAAAGAAATTCTGGTGTAGGTGGAAAATCTTGCTGGCGTCTGGGGTATCTTAATAGCAATTGGGGTACTGGAAGTGCATACTCCTTTGATATTGCTTGCACTTATGGCGATTATCCGCCAACCGTATGCCGGATCGACCAGCCTGTCTTGGAGATAAATCATGGCACATTGCCCCCCCGGGAGGTTAACGGCAACTCGGCCTATGCTGATTTTTATGTTACGTGTTCTTCCGCGATGTCTGTTTATGTCATTTCACCTACACAAATAAACTCGGTTGTTTTATCTCAGGCCAGTGGATTACGCAGTGATATCACTATCAATGATAGGAAGTTGGGGGATGGCGTCAGGATTTCCGCGTCGACATCACCGACCCGGTTGAGGATTACCTCAACATTAAACGGATTTACCTCCCAACTTGAGGGGGAATTCTCTGGGAGTTTCACTATTATTATTGCACCAGTGTAATATTGAAAAGAGAACGCGGCATATTAACCCAAAGAAAAATTGGCGGTAACGTTGCTTATGCTGGTTTTTATGTTTCGTGTTTTTCTGTCATGTCTGCTTATGTGGTCTTGCCGCCGGGAAAATACGTGATTGCTTTATTCCTGACGAAGGTGGGACTGCTTTGCAGACTATCGCCGTTATCGGCCGAATCCAGCCCTTCAAATAGCTGAAAAATGTTTTTATTATGCGGCAACCTGATTTGCACTCTTTTTTTGATGCGAAAGATATTTTCTTTTTAAAGATGGCGAAGCAGATAACGATGAGGTAAATATGAAAGCGCCAGTCTATATTGGCTTGTTGGATAGCGACCTGTTTCATTCTGAGGGGTTGAAATTATTCTTGATTGAGTATTTCAAAGAAAAGAATAAATCCGCAGTGTTTGTCAATGAGGACAGGCTAGAGAACGCTGATGTTATATTTTATGAGTCAAGTAACTACATGGCCTATTTTATTGGCAAGATTTTACGGTCATCAACCAAGAATACCATTCTTTTTTCACTGGGTGAGGGAAAAAACAGCCTTGCGACATGGCGCTTGGCACGCCTCCAGCAAGCATTGTTAAAAAAAGAAAGTTTACAGCAGCTGCGTTTCTACCTGGATACCTTGTGGCGTGAACGAGAGAATTTTGGTTATCAGCGCCGGGTTAACTCGCCTGAAGAAGATTTGACCCACCGTCAGCAACAAATCATGCGCCTGTTGGCAAAAGGCGTCACGCCGGCAGAAATTTCAATGCAATTGAATATCAGCGTTAAAACCGTCAGTTCCCACCGTGGGGCCGTGATGAAAAAATTCGGTTTTAACCGCAAAGTTGAACTCTATAACTGGCTGATTTTGCGTGGCAATGAGCTGTAAATGGATTTTTGAATACAAGGTGCATTGATGATTTTATTGTTTTTGGCGTTATTGCTGTTGTTGCTGAGTTTGTTTTCATTCTATATGCACTATAAAACGGTTAATAAAAAGAGGCTCAATATAAACACCCAGGGCATGATTGGGAGGGCAGCAAGAAAGAAGCGTCGGCCGGCAATCCGTCGTCGTGTCGAGAGCCTATAGCGGATACCAAATCGTTAGCGGGAGATCTCCCTGATCCCACACGTTTCGCTTTTCATTCACCTCACCGTTCATTGAGGTTACACTGGCCGCTTGTTCGCAACCGACCGGGTTAATTCACCGCTGCGATGAGAGTGCCACGCCAGCTACAGCAACGCTTTGCCGCCAGCATCGCCATTATGGCGGTGCTGTTGCTGTTTGTTGCGCCGGTGGTGTCGAAATCGCTGATGCACCATCAGATGATGGGCGGCATGGCGCAGCCGGCAGCCGCCATGCCGCATGACATGCACGGAATGGCGATGCCCGCCGCCGAGCATGCCGGCCACCACGGCATGGACCCGGCGGAGATGATTTTCTGCGGCTATTGTGAGCTGCTGATCCACGTGCCGCTGCTGCTGTGGGCATTCGTCCCGCTGCTGTGGCTGATGGCGCGTATTGCGCGCCTGCCTTGCGCTCCGCGCATCGTCCCCCCGCCCATTCGGCGCCTTGCCCTGCGGCCGAGCCCGCGCGGGCCGCCCGGCCAGCCGTTTTTCCTTATTGCTTGATCATGGGTAACGCCGTCCGTATCGCTGCGGACGGTTTGCCTGCGTGCACAGTTTGAAAAACGAGAAAGGCCATGTCTTCAATAACCAAAACTCCACCTGCCGCATCGCCGCGTGGCGCGATGCTGAACCTGATCAGACGGCTGCATTTTTATATCGGCCTGCTGGTTGCTCCTTTTATTCTGGTCGCCGCACTGACCGGTACGTTGTATGTGTTGACGCCGCAGCTTGAAGAGGCGCTGTATCGCGATGCGCTTTTCACCGAACCGCACGGACAGGCAAGATCGCTGGCCGACCAAATCGCCGCCGCCCGCCGCGTGGCGGGTGCCGAGACGCGCATTTACGCCGTGCGCCCGGCGCCCGGCGCGACGGATACCACGCGCGTACAGTTCGTGGGAGGCGATCTGGGCGCTTCCGAGTCGCGCGCGCTGTTTGTCGATCCTTACACCCTGGCGATCAAGGGGGATATGACGGTGTATGGCACCTCCGGCGTGCTGCCGCTGCGCACCTGGCTGGATAAGCTGCACAGCAGCCTGCTGCTCGGCGACCTGGGCCGCAATTACAGCGAGCTGGCGGCCTCCTGGCTGTGGGTGGCCGCGCTGGGCGGCGTGGCGCTGTGGCTGGCGACGCGGCCGAAGCGCAAGCTGAAAAGGGCAAAAGGGCGTTTCGCCGCCAGCCGCCAGTTGCATATCACGCTGGGCGTAGCGTTGTTGGCCGGGCTGCTGTTCTTCTCGGCCACCGGGCTGACCTGGTCGCAGTGGGCCGGCGGCAACATCGATGCGCTGCGGGCCAACCTGGGCTGGCTAACGCCGCAGGTCAACGCCAGCCTGCAGGCCGATGCGCCGCAGACGCCGGCCGATCCGCACGCCGAGCACCGCGGTATGATGCCGGGCATGAAGATGAACCCTGCCGCACAGGCCAATGCGCTGAACGGTGATTGGGATCGGGCGCTGCATGCCGCGCGCGCCGCCGGGATCGATACCGCCAAGATAGAGCTGCGCCAGCCGAAGGGCGAGGGTAAAGCCTGGACGGTGACCGAAGTGGATCGCAGCTGGCCAACGCAGGTGGACGCGGTCGCCATCGCGCCGCAGAGCTTCGCCGTCGTCGACCAGGTGCGGTTCAGCACCTTCCCGCTCATCGCCAAGCTGACCCGCTGGGGTATCGACGCCCACATGGGTATTCTATTCGGCTTGCCGAATCAGCTGCTGCTGGCGGCGTTTGGCCTTGGGCTGTGCCTGACGATCGTGTTGGGGTACCGCATGTGGTGGATGCGCCGCCCGGCTGCGGGTGCGCAGCATCCGGTGCAGACGCTGGTCGCCGCCTGGCTGGCGCTTTCCCTGCCGGCGCGGGTAATCACGCTGTCGATCGCCGTAGCCTTGGGCTATTGTCTGCCGCTGATGGGCGTGAGTCTCGCGGCGCTATTGGTGGCGGACGTGTGGCGCTGGCGTGGCCAACGGCAGGGGCATGGCGAAGAAACGCCAGAAGCGGCCGCTCGGCGCGTAGAGGTGCGTAAGTTCCGCGCTGCGGTGGCGACGGTCGCGGTGGCGGTCGGCTGCGTGATGGGCAAGGCGATCCTTGGCGGCACCGTCGAGCAGTTTCAGCTGCCGATCGGCGCCTGGAGCGCACAGATGATCGTGATGCAGAGTCTGATGGTGTTGCTGTATACGCTGGTATTCACCCTGCTGCTTTCCATTCCGCTATGGTATTTCTTCCTGGGGGAGAAAGAGGGGCGGTAAAGGGGGCGCCCGGTATGCGGTTTAGCCTGCCGGGCGCTGCGAATGCAAAACGGGCGGAACGCTGCGTTCACCTGGTCTGTGATTCATATTGTGGCGCGTTGGGATAATGTGATGCGCCTCTCATACTGGTTTTTGATAGAATTTATTTCTTCTTATTCTTTTTTTATGGGATTTTTTTCTCTTTGATAGCCTTAATCCATACAAATATTGTGACTTTTTTCTCTTGTTTCAGGGGTAAGATTTCGCACATTAAAACGATAACTCGCCTGCATTTTAGAATTATCCATCGTGCAGAAACTATTAAAAAAAACCTCTACCTACACAAGCGAGAACCTTATGGAAACGGCTTCAAATAATAGCGTGCTATTGGATGACACGTCGCCGGCGTTGCGGGCGAAGATGACGGAAAGTGAATGGCGTGAGGCAATTAAATTCGACAGTACCGATACCGGCTGGGTGATTATGAGTATCGGCATGGCGATTGGTGCCGGCATTGTTTTTTTACCGGTGCAGGTTGGATTGATGGGGCTGTGGGTATTTCTGCTCTCCTCTATTATCGGTTATCCGGCTATGTATTTATTCCAGCGCTTATTTATCAATACCCTCGCGGAATCGCCCGAGTGCAAAGACTATCCCAGCGTGATTAGCGGCTATCTGGGGAAAAACTGGGGCATCCTACTCGGCGCACTCTATTTTGTCATGCTGGTGATCTGGATGTTCGTTTATTCCACCGCCATCACCAACGACAGCGCGTCTTATTTGCACACCTTCGGCGTGACGGAAGGGCTGTTGTCCGACAACCCTTTTTATGGCCTGGCGCTGATCTGCATTTTAGTGGCGATTTCATCGCGCGGTGAACAGCTGCTATTCAAACTTTCAAGCCTGATGGTGCTGACCAAGCTGCTGGTTGTGGCGGCGCTCGGCGTGTCGATGATTGGCCTGTGGCATGTGCATAACATCGGCGCGCTGCCACCGGCGGCGCTGTTGATTAAAAACGCCATTATTACGCTGCCGTTTACTCTGACTTCGATTCTGTTTATTCAGACGCTTAGCCCGATGGTCATTTCCTACCGCTCGCGTGAAAAATCGATTGAGATTGCCCGCCATAAAGCGCTGCGCGCCATGAATATCGCCTTTGGCATTCTGTTTACCACCGTCTTTTTCTATGCCGTCTCTTTTACGCTGGCGATGGGGCATGATGAGGCGGTAAAAGCCTATGAGCAGAACATTTCCGCCCTGGCGATCGCCGCTCAGTTTATTAGCGGTGACGGCGCCGCCTGGGTCAAAGTCGTCAGCGTGATCCTTAATATTTTCGCCGTGATGACCGCCTTTTTCGGTGTTTATTTGGGCTTTCGCGAAGCGACGCAGGGCATCGTGATGAACCTGCTGCGCCGCAAGCTGCCGCTGGAAAACATCAATGAAACCTATGTGCAGCGCGGCATTATGGTGTTCGCTATTCTGCTGGCCTGGAGCGCCATTGTGCTGAATGCGCCGGTGCTGAGCTTCACATCCATTTGCAGCCCGATCTTCGGCCTGGTGGGCTGCCTTATTCCTGCGTGGCTGGTCCATAAGGTGCCGGCGCTGCATAAATATAAAGGCGCATCGCTGGTGCTTATCATCGTGACCGGCTTGCTTCTGTGCGTCTCCCCGTTCCTGGCATTCTCCTGATAGAGCTAATACGGTATTAAGGTTGTCATTATGTTGAACCCTGAAAGTCTTTCATTATGGAAAAAATACATCCGCGTCGTGCAGGAGGAGGTGAAGCCTGCATTGGGATGTACCGAACCGGTTTCCCTGGCGCTGGCCAGCGCCACGGCGGCGGCTCATTTACCGGGGCCGGTGGATCGCATTGAAGCCTGGGTTTCGCCGAATTTGATGAAAAATGGCATGGGCGTGACGGTGCCTGGCACCGGCATGGTGGGATTGCCGATCGCCGCCGCGTTGGGGGCTATCGGCGGCGATGCCGACGGCGGTTTGGAAGTGCTCGAGAAGGCCTCTGCAGCGGCCATAACGCAAGCGAAGCGGCTGTTGGCGCAGGGGGCGGTGCGCGTCATGCTACAGTCGCCTTGCGAAGATATCCTCTATTCCCGGGCGAAGGTTTACGCCGGCGATCAATGGGCCAGCGCCACCATCGTCGGCGGGCATACCCGCATCGTCAGTATCGAGCGGCAGGGCGAGACGCTCTATACGCTGAAGGCGCAGCCGCAGGGCGCCGAGCCGGCATGCCCGCTGCAAGTGCTGGAGCAGACTTCGCTGCGTGAGATCGTGGATTTCATCGAGCAGGCGCCGTTCGCGGATATCCGTTTTATTCTCGATGCCGCGCGCCTCAACGGTGCGCTGTCGCAAGAAGGGCTGCGCAGCCAGTGGGGGCTACACGTGGGTGCCACGTTGCAAAAACATCGCGCACGCGGATTGATGGCGAGCGATCTGGCCAGCGACATCGTGATCCGCACCAGTGCGGCGTCCGATGCGCGGATGGGAGGGGCGACGCTGCCCGCGATGAGCAACTCTGGCTCGGGCAATCAGGGGATCGCTGCCACCTTGCCGGTGATGGTGGTGGCGGAGCACTTCGCGGCCGATGAGGAACAGCTGGCGCGTGCGCTGATGCTGTCGCACCTGAGCGCCATTTATATCCACTATCGCCTGCCGCGCCTCTCCGCGCTGTGCGCCGCCACTACCGCCTCGATGGGGGCGGCCGCCGGGATGGCGTGGCTGGCGGATGGCCGGTACGACACCATCGCCAAGGCCATCGGCAGCATGATTGGCGATGTGAGCGGGATGATTTGCGATGGCGCTTCCAACAGCTGTGCGATGAAGGTTTCCACCAGCGCCTCGTCGGCGTGGAAGGCGGTGCTGATGGCGCTGGACGACACGGCGGTAACCGGCAACGAGGGGATCGTGGCGAATGATGTTGAGCAGTCGATCGCCAACCTTTGCGCGCTGGCCAGCCGCTCGATGCAGCACACCGACAGGCAGATCATCGAGATTATGGCGAAAAAAGCTTCCTGAGCTTTCCCCGCTGCGGCGGGGTTTTTTGTTAAATCAGCCGGTGTGCGTGCGAGCGTACAGGCGGTGGTATGCACTGGGCGGATCGAACACGCCCCTATGATGCGCAACGTGCTGCTGCACACAACCGGCTGGCTACGCATGGTCTCTATCGGGAACACTCGCCTGTGCCGGCCAGAGGGCGTTCGGGTTTTGGGGCCTTCGCCCCTGAGTGCCACAAAAACAAAAAAGCCCGCAACCGAAGTTGTGGGCTTTTTCGCTATTATCGCCGGGTCTATCTGGTTCACTGGCGACGTATTTGGTGGAGCTGGCGGGAGTTGAACCCGCGTCCGAAATTACTACACCGTCGGCACTACATGCTTAGTCCAATCTTTACATTCGCCGGCCAGCTGCGGATGGACACGCTACTGACAGACTAGCCTGATTGAGTTTAACGCTTCAGCCCCAGGCAGGACGTCCACGCGATCTCTTTTGGGTTTGACCTCTCTTGATCCCCGTCCTAAGAGCGGAGGCTAGGGAGAGAGGGCTCTAAGCAGGGTATTAAGCTGCTAAAGCGTAGTTTTCGTCGTTTGCGACTATTTTTTTGCGGCTTTTTACGAGGCCAACCGCCCCTCGGCATGCTCCTAGGGCTTCGCAAATCCCGTCGAATCCAGAATCAGCCCCAAGTAACTTTGTGCAGTATACCAGAAGTTTACCTCGATAAGCCAGCGGCTTAACGATTGGCGTGCTTCATGATACGGGCTTTCGCCGTCTGCCATTCGCGATCTTTGATGTCATCGCGTTTGTCGTGCTCTTTCTTGCCTTTGGCTACGCCGATCTTGATCTTGCTCCAGGCATTTTTCCAATACAGGGACAAGGCCACCACGGTGTAACCCTCGCGGTTGACGCGGCCGAGCAAGGTGTCCAGCTCGCGTCTGTTCAGCAGCAGTTTACGGGTACGTGTCGGATCGCACACCACATGCGACGAGGCCACGTTGAGCGGAGTGATGGTGGCGCCAAACAAATAGGCTTCACCGTCACGGAACGTCACGTAGCTGTCGCTGAGGTTGGCTTTGCCAGCACGCAGCGATTTAACTTCCCACCCTTGCAGCGACAGGCCAGCCTCGAACTCTTCTTCAATGAAGTATTCGAAACGCGCGCGCTTGTTTTGGGCAATGGTGGCGGAACCGGGTTTGTGTGCTTTTTTCTTTGTCATAGTGCGTTCATTATACTGGATGCTTCAGCGAAAGAAATCCTTTCCCGTTCAGCACCTGCGCAATTTTTCGCATTTTTGGTTCCCTCATCCCTTAGCAGATTTTTTGTTTGCCGCCAGATAAATGGTATTATCTGTACGTTTTATGTCTTACAGGAAATGATATGCCCCAGATCAGTCGGTCTGCATTAGTGCCGTTCAGCGCCGAGCAGATGTATCAGTTGGTTAACGATGTTCATTCTTATCCCGATTTTCTGCCAGGCTGCACCGGCAGCCGGGTGCTTAACGCTACCCCCAATGAAATGACCGCCGCGGTGGACGTCGCCAAGGCCGGTATCAGCAAGACCTTCACCACGCGCAATACGCTGTTGGATAACCAACGCATCAATATGCAGCTGGTCGATGGTCCGTTCCGCAAGCTGATGGGTGGTTGGCAGTTCACACCGCTGAGCGAAGAGGCCTGCAAGGTGGAGCTGCACCTGGACTTCGAGTTCACCAACAAACTGATCGAACTGGCGTTCGGCAAGGTATTTAAAGAGCTGGCGGGCAGCATGGTGCAGGCATTCACCCAGCGCGCGAAAGAGGTCTACAGTGTCTGACATTCAGGTCGAGGTGGTGTACGCCTTACCGGAGCGCCAGTACCTGCGCAAGGTGAAGCTGGCCGAGGGCAGCAGCGTCGAGCAGGCGATTGCGGCTTCGGGCCTGCTGGAGCTGCGTCAGGATATCGATCTCAAGAGCAACAAAATCGGTATCTACAGCCGCCCGGCCAAGCTGGGCGACACGCTAAACGACGGTGATCGGGTTGAGATCTACCGGCCGCTCATCGCCGATCCGAAAGAACTGCGCCGGCAACGGGCAGAAAAGGCAAAAAAATAAGGCGCTATGAGCGCCTTATTTTTTTATCTGAAACTGATTCTCTCTTCCGCGTTGCAGCCTGCGACTGTCATGAGGAACATCATGCCTCCTCATGGGCCGGAAGAGCGGGCGGCGCCGATTACTTGGTCAGTGCCGGTTTGTTCTGGATATCGGTCAACACGCCTGCGCTGTCGAAGGTCAACGTCAGCGTTTGCTGGGTGATATCTTCATGGCCAGGCTGCTGGCGGAACACATAGAACCACGTCTGAGTCCCGAACGGGTCTTGCAGCATTGGGGTGCCCAATGTGTAAGCGACCTGTTGCTGGGTCATCCCTTTCTGGATTTTCGCCACGTCGGTCGACGTCAGGTAGTTCCCCTGGTTGATGTCAGGACGATAAACCACCTTTTCAAAAGTAGAACAGCCTGCAGTCAGCATCACAAGAACTACAGCGGCGGCAGTCAGCGTTTTACAGCGCATAGTAATCACATTCCTTTAGGGCATAGGATGCCGATGATAATAGACCTTGCGGCAGTTGGAAACCTTTATACCCTTCATCTTTCACGTTGCGACGCATTGGCTTTCCTTCAGCACCTCAAGCGCTTGGCCTGTTTCAGGCCGTTGAGATGGCTTCGGATCGCCGCCGCGGCGCACTTTAGATATTTCTCGGGCCAACAGCGTCACTGTCAGACCGCAGGAAAGTGAAAAAGTTGAGCTTTTTTATGCCGCCAGCAGTTCTTTGGCGTTGGCCAGCGTATTGCGGGTGACTTCGCTGCCGCCGAGCAGGCGCGCCAGCTCTTGCAGCCGGGCGCGTTTATCCAGCGGCGCCATCTGGGTTTCGGTCACCGTGCCGTCGGTCTGCTTGCTGACGAACAGATGCTGATGCCCGCATCCGGCCACCTGCGGCAGGTGGGTGACGCACATCACCTGGGTGGATTCGCCGAGCTGGCGCAGCAGACGGCCGACGATGGCGGCGGTTGGGCCGCTGATGCCCACGTCCACTTCGTCGAAGATCAGCGCCGGGGTTTCCATCTTGCGGGCGGTGATCACCTGAATGGCCAGCGCGATGCGCGACAGCTCGCCGCCGGAGGCGACCTTCGCCAGCGGCTGCAGCGGCTGCCCCGGGTTGGTGGAGACGCAGAACTCGGTGCGGCTGGCCCCTTCGGCGCTCAGATGCTGCGGTTCGAAGCGCACGTCGATGTTGAACTTGCCGTGTGGCATGGAGAGCGCCTGCATGCTGTCGGTGATGAGCGCAGTCAGTTCGGCCGCGTAATGCAGGCGTTTCTGGTGCAGCTCTTCCGCCAGCGCCAGCGCCTGCTGATGATGCAGGGTAACCGCCTCGTTCAGGTGCTCATGGTCGCTTTCCTGCTGCGACAGCTGCTGTTGTTCATCCAGCAACTGCTGATGCAGCTGCGGCAGCTCTTCCGGCGCGACCTGATGTTTGCGCGCCAGGCTGATTTGGCGCGACAGGCGTTGTTCCAGTTCGTGCAGGCGGTTGGGATCGAGATCCATGCGATCGGCGTAGTGGCGCAGTTCGTCGCTGGCTTCGCTGATCTGGATCGAGGCCTCTTCCAGCATGTCCAACAGGCCGCTGAGCTTGTCGTCCAGCCCGGCCAGCTCGATCAGCAGGTGTTTGGCGCTGTAGAGCTGGCTGAGCATGTTGTTCTCGTCGCTGTCGGCGAGCAGCTGCAGCGTCTGCTGGCTGAGGGTCAGCAGCTGGCCGCTGTTGGCCAGGCGCTTGTACTCGGCGTCGGTCTGCTCGAACTCGCCGGCCTGCGGCGCGAATTCGTTCAGCTCTTTCAATTGGTATTGCAGCAGCTGCTTGCGCGCTTCGCGCTCGATGGACTGCTGCTGGTGGTGCGCCAGCTCGCGGCAGCTCTGGTGCCAGCGTTGATAGGCCTGGCTCATCGCCGCCAGCAGGGCGGGTTCGTCGGCGTAGGCGTCGAGCAGCGCTTTTTGGTGCTCCGGCTTGAGCAGCAGCTGATGGGCGTGTTGACCGTGGATTTGGATCAGGCGTTGCCCCAGCTCGCGCAGCTGCGACAGCGGCACGGCAGTGCCGTTGATAAAGCCGCGCGAACGGCCGTCGGCGTTGATCACCCGGCGCAGCAGGCATTCGTTGCTGTCATCCAGCTGGTTTTGCTCCAGCCACTCGCGCGCGGACGGGGTGTCCGCCAGCGAGAAGCGGGCGCAGATGTCGGCGCGGGCGGCTCCCAGGCGCACCACGTTGCCGTCGGCGCGGTTGCCGAGGCACAGCCCCAGCGCATCGATGGCGATGGATTTGCCGGCGCCGGTTTCACCGGTGATCGCCGTCATACCCGGTTGAAAATCGATTTCCAACTCACGAACGATAGCAAAGTTGCTGATGGTTAATTGCGCCAGCATGGGAACCTTCCTGTGTATAAACACATAACTGTAGTTTCATACAGTATAAACTGGTTTTATATACAGTAAAGTGGCCGACGCAGATTTTAGAACAATTTTTTCGACCAGCCCAACTTGGTGCTTAACGTGTTGAAATAGCTGTAGTCCTTCGGATGAATCAGATTCAGGTGGAAATCGCTGCGGCGGATCAGCACTTCTTCGCCTTCCTGGATCGGCAGCGCGATCTGGCTGTCGCAGCTGATCTCCAGATCGCTGCCGATCTGCGAAAACTTCAACCGGATGGTGCTGTCGCCGTTGATCACCAGCGGCCGAGCGGAGAGGGTGTGCGGGAACATCGGCACCAGCGCGATCGCTTCCAGCGACGGGGTGAGGATTGGCCCGCCGGCGGAGAGCGAGTAGGCGGTGGATCCGGTCGGGGTGGCGATGATCAGGCCGTCGGAACGCTGCGAGAAGGCGAAGCGATCGTCGATGTACACTTCGAATTCGATCATGTGCGCCACTTTGCCGGGGTGCAGCACCACTTCGTTGATGGCGGTGCTGATGCGGCACTGCTGGTGCTCTTTATGCACGATGGTTTCCAGCAGGAAACGCTGTTCGTCGATATACTCGCCTTCCAGCACGTCCGCCAGCTGCTGCAGGGCGTTGTCGGGATCGAGATCGGTGAGGAAGCCGAGGTTGCCGCGGTTGACCCCGATCACCTTGATGTCGTAGCGCGCCAGCACGCGCGCGGCGCCGAGCATGTTGCCGTCGCCGCCAACCACCACCGCCAGATCGGCCCGCTGGCCAATATCCGCCAGGCTGCCGGTGACGGCGTCTTTCAGCCCCAAATCATGGGCGATTTGGCGTTCGACCATCACCGAATAGCCGCGGGCGACCAGCCAGTGGAACAGCATCTCGTGGGTTGCCAGCGCTGAAGGGTGACGCGGGTGGCCAACAATGCCAATACAGGCGAATTTTTTATTCATTTGTTGTGATTTTCCTCACCGGGACCCGTTTATGCCCCACATTGTGACCGGTTGACTTGAAACCCCGGTTTTGATCCCCATAATAAGCCAAGTTGCGAGATTAATGCTAAAACGCGGAGATATTCATGAGTAGTAAAGAACAGAAGACGCCAAACGAGCAAGTCTCGGAAGAAATGGAACAACACGCTCATCACGAGGATACGCTGCCGGAAGCGGCGGAAGGCGTCGATCTGCGCGATGCGCGTATCGCCGAACTGGAAGCCCAACTGGCGGAAGCGCAGCAGCACGAGCGCGACAGCCTGCTGCGCGCCAAAGCGGAAGCGGAAAACATCCGCCGCCGCGCCGAACTGGACGTCGAGAAAGCGCACAAGTTCGCCCTGGAGAAATTCTCCGGCGATCTGCTGCCGGTGATCGACAACCTGGAGCGCGCGCTGGATCTGGCGGATAAAAACAATCCGGAACTGGCCGCAATGATCGAAGGCATCGAGCTGACGCTGAAATCGCTGCTGGACGTGGTGCGCAAGTACGGCATCGAAATCGTCGGCGACGTCAACGTGCCGTTCAACCCGGAAGTGCATCAGGCGATGAGCATGATGGAATCCGCCGATCACCAGCCGAACCATGTGATGATGGTGATGCAGAAAGGCTACACGCTGAACGGCCGCCTGCTGCGCCCGGCGATGGTCGCGGTCTCCAAAGCCAAGGCGTAATCGCCCCGGCAACGGCATAAAAAAGGCACCCGAGGGTGCCTTTTTTGTCTCTGGGCTACGCCTGCGGCAGGCGCGGCATCCAGTCGATCGGCGTGAGGCCTTGCTGCTCCAGCAGCTGATTGGCCTGCGAGAAGTGGCGGCAGCCGAGGAAACCGCGGTGGGCGGAGAGCGGCGACGGATGCGGCGCTTTCAGCACGTGGTGGCGGTTGCGGTCGATAAAGTTGCCTTTCTTCTGCGCATGCGAGCCCCACAGCAGGAATACCACGCCTTCACGGTTCTCGTTCAGGGCGGCGATCACTTTATCGGTAAAGGTTTCCCAGCCCAGGTTGGCGTGCGAGTGCGCACGGCCGCCTTCTACCGTCAGCACGGTGTTGAGCAGCAGCACTCCCTGCTCGGCCCAGCTTTGCAGGTAGCCGTGATCCGGGCGTTCGAAGCCGGGAATGTCGGTCGCCAGCTCTTTATACATGTTCACCAGCGACGGCGGCGCCGGCACACCGGGGCGTACCGAGAAAGAGAGACCGTGCGCCTGGTTGGGGCCGTGGTAGGGATCCTGGCCGAGGATGACGACCTTGACGTCCGCCAGCTCGGTATAGCGGAAAGCGTTGAACACGTCCTTCTGCGGTGGATAAATGGTCTTACCGGCCTGGCGCTCAGCGGCAACAAAGGCGAGCGTTTCAACAAAATAGGGCTGCTCTTTCTCTTTGCCGATCACGTCATGCCAGGTGAGGGAGGTGGCCATAAACGCTCTCCTTTGTTTTCTTTAGCAATTCATAGGCTATAGCTTACCGTGTCGGCACGCGCAGTGAAACCCGCTTTTCGTTTCTCGCCGTCGCGCGCAATGCAATTATTTTTGAAAATTTACAAAAATAATTGGTTTTTGGCGCGACGGGAAAATTGATATAAAACATAAATTTGCCCCTTCACGCGTTGTGCCTACCCGGTAAAAATTGACTTTAATCAAAGAACTGGCCCGGTCAGGCTGGTATACAGAACAACAAGACAACAATGGTTTTACCAAATGGCCGAAACCAGAATTGGGTTTTCTCACGACGTGAATTTTTACGCCCTTGTACGGAGGCAACATAATGATTACCGGTATTCAAATTACCAAAGCGAACGACCAGGCGCTGGTGAATTCTTTCTGGCTGCTGGACGATGAAAAAGCGGAAGCTCGCTGCGTGTGCGCCAAGGCCAACTACGCGGAAGATCAGGTTGTCGCAGTCAGCGACCTGGGCCAGATCGAATACCGTGAAGTGCCGCTGGAAATGCAGCCGACCGTGCGCGTAGAAGGTGGCCAGCACCTGAACGTCAACGTGCTGCGCCGTGAAACCCTGGAAGACGCGGTCAAGCATCCGGAAAAATACCCGCAGCTGACCATCCGCGTGTCCGGCTATGCGGTGCGCTTCAACTCTCTGACGCCGGAACAGCAGCGCGACGTTATCGCCCGCACCTTTACCGAAAGCCTTTGATCGGCGGCGCAATCGTAGCAATGAGGGAGCTTCGGCTCCCTTTTTTGCGTTTGACGGCCGAAAACCGAACGTGGATCACAATTTGCACAAAGTTAAGCATTCCTAATACAGAACTCATCCGACCTGCCGATAGCTAAATCAGTACCTATTCAGGTGCTCAATAAAAAGTCTATCGACAAGGAGTCGGCATGAGTATGCCTTTAAGTTTTACCTCTGCAGTATCTCCGGTGGCCGCGATCCCTACACCTCGCGCCATCGCCGAGACGGCACCGGCGGCGCAGCCCGCAGCCGCGCCGGCAAGTCCCGCGCCGGTGGCCACCCCCTCTCAGAACACGCTCAATGCGCAGAATCTGTTGAATACGCTGGTCGGCGATCTCTCTGCGGCGGCGCCGACGGCAGCGGCAGCGCCGGGCGTTACCCGGGGGCAGCAATCGCAAGAGGGCGATTATGCGTTGGCGCTGTTGGCCAAGGACGTTTACTCGCTGAACGGCCAGGGCGCCGCCGGGTTCAACCGACTGAGCGACAGCGCGCTGCTCGGTTTCGGCATCGATCCCGCCAGCCTGCACGATGCGGGCAGCGGTTTCCAGGCCGGGGTTTACAGCAACGACAAGCAGTATGTGTTGGCGTTTGCCGGCACCAACGACTGGCGCGACTGGCTGAGCAACGTGCGGCAGGCGACGGGCTATGACGATGTGCAGTACAATCAGGCGGTTGCCGCCGCCAAAAGCGCCAAGGCGGCCTTTGGCGATGCGCTGGTGATCGCCGGCCATTCGCTCGGCGGCGGTCTGGCGGCTACGGCGGCACTGGCGACCGGCACTACGGCGGTCACCTTCAACGCGGCCGGAGTGTCGGATTACACCCTGAATCGCCTGGGCATCGATCCGGCGGCGGCGAAGAAAGATGCCGAAGCCGGTGGCATTCGCCGTTACAGCGAACAATATGACATGCTGACCAGCACTCAGGAATCGACCTCGCTGATCCCGGACGCTATCGGCCACAACATCACCCTGGCCAACAACGATACCCTGACCGGCATCGATGACTGGCGGCCGAGCAAGCACCTGGATCGCAGCCTGACGGCGCACGGCATCGACAAGGTGTTAAGCTCGATGGCGGAACAAAAGCCGTGGGAGGCCAAGGCCAATGCCTGAAGGGCGTCGCTTGCGGCGGGCGCTGGCGATAGCCTTACTGGCGCTGGTCGCGGTGACCGGTTTACTGATGATGGCTAAGGAGCAACAGATGGGGCAGGAGATTTCGCCGTTTGACGGCCGCAGCAATCTGGCGCTGGCTCAGGCGGTGGCGCGCGGCGATACGCAGGGCATCCATGCGCAGGCGACGCAGGATCGTTTGCGCGAGCGGGGCGATCGGCAGGTCACGCTGTTGCAGTGGGCGGTGCTTTCGCAGCAGCCGGGTAGCGTGCAGACGTTGCTGGATCTCGGCGCCGACGCAGCGGCTGCGGGGCTGGACGGCAACAGCGCGCTACACACCGCGGCGATGCTGCAAGACCCGCAGTATCTGCGGTTGCTGTTGACCCAAGGGGGGCAGGTGAACGTGCGCAATGCCGTGACCGGCGCTACGCCGCTGGCGGCGGCGGTATTGGCCGGGCGTGAGGAGCAGCTGCGGCTGTTGCTGGCGGCCGGAGCGGATACCACCTTGAGCGATCGGCTGGGGGATACGCCACTGCATCTGGCGGCGAAGATCAACGCGCCACACCTGGCGCTGCTGCTGTTGCAGGCCGGGGCCGATGCCCGGGCGCGCAACCAGCAGGGCGTCGCGTTCCAGTTTTACTTCTCGCAAACGCCGGCACATTTGCAGAATGACGAGCTGAAGGCGCAGTTCCGCGAGCTGGATAAATGGCTGCAGGGGCATCGTCTTTCCACGCACTACGCGCAGCAGTAAACGCCCATAAAAAAACCGCCTGCACAGGCGGTTTTTTCTTAGGCAGCGGCGGTTATTCCGCGTCGCCGACCGGCTTGGCCTTCGCCTGACGGCGTTTGCCGACGTTTTTGGCGTCGCGATGGCGCACTTTCACCTTGGCCTTTTCTTTGTTCTTCGCTTTATCTTCCGCGCGTTTGGCCAGCACTTTCTTCGATGGCTTGCCGTTGCTCTTCTCGTTCGGCACCTTGGTTTTCGGCCGCAGCTCGTCGATCACGCGCGCTTTCAGCGGCTCGTTCAGGTAACGGCCCACTTTGCCCAGCAGCAGATGGTCGTGCGCTTCCACCAGCGAAATGGCGGTGCCTTTGCGCCCGGCGCGGCCGGTACGGCCGATACGGTGCAGGTAGGTATCCGCAGTGCGCGGCATGTCGAAGTTGAACACGTGGGTGATATCGAGGATATCCAGACCGCGCGCGGCGACGTCGGTGGCGACCAGTACGTTAACCCGGCCATCCATCATGCGTTTAACCGCTTCGTTGCGTTTGGCCTGCACCATTTCGCCTTCGAGATAGCAGGTATTGATGCCCGCTTCGCGCAGCCAGGTGGCCAGCTCGTGCACGCGCTCGCGCTTGCGCACGAAGATCACCGATTTCTGCACGTCCGGCTGCTTCAGCAGATGGATCAGCAGCGCGGTTTTGTGCTGCACGTCATCGGCGCGGTAGTACCACTGCAGGATCTTTTTGCGTTCGCGGCGCGACGGGTCGGCTTCCACTTCCACCGGCTCTTTCAGGATGCGCTCGGCGAATTCGCGGATCGCCTCGCCTTCGAGCGTGGCGGAGAACAGCAGCGTTTGGTTGCGCCAGCGGGTTTCGGCGGAGATGGTTTCGATGTCCTGCGCGAAGCCCATGTCGAGCATGCGGTCGGCTTCGTCGAGGATCAGGGTTTCCACCGCGCGGCAGTCGAAGTTCTCTTCTTTAATGTATTGCAGCAAACGGCCGGTGGTGGCGACCACCACGTCCTGGTTTTCGCTGAACACTTCCGCGTGGTTCATGTAAGCGACGCCGCCGGTGATGGTGGCGATATCCAGCGAGGTATGAGCAGCCAATTCACGCGCCTGGTCGGCGACCTGCATCGCCAGTTCGCGCGTTGGCGTCAGGATCAGCACGCGCGGCGGGCCGGATTTCTTGCGTGGAAAGTCCAGCAGGTGCTGCAACACGGGCAGCAGGAAGGCGGCGGTTTTGCCGGTGCCGGTCGGAGCCGAACCTAAGACGTCGCGCCCGTCCATCGCCGGCGGGATCGCAGCGGCCTGAATGGCAGTGGGGCGATCGTAGCCTTTGTCGCGCAGCGCGTCGATCAGGCGATCATCGAGTTCGAGTTCGGAAAAAGTGGTTGCTGTCATGGTCTACCTCTACTTGGGGCGCCGATTATAGACGGGTTGGCCGCGATCTTCACCTATTTAAGCGGAAAGCCGCTCTTTTCCCGCCCATCAGATTGCCTTATGCTACGCCAGTTTTATAGCCAGGTGGTGAGTGTGAGCAAGCGTTCGAAAGCCGATTTTACCCCGCGCCGCGGGGGTTTTACCTTTAAACAATTCTTTGTTGCCCACGATCGTTGCGCCATGAAAGTGGGCACCGACGGGGTGTTGCTCGGTGCCTGGGTGCCGCTGGGGCAGGCCCGCCGGGTGCTGGATATCGGCAGCGGCAGCGGCCTGATCGCGCTGATGCTGGCGCAGCGCAGCGGCGACGAGGTGACCATCGACGCGGTGGAGCTGGATGAGGCCGCCGCCGGCCAGGCGCGCGAAAACGCGGCAGAATCGCCGTGGCCGCAGCGCATCCGCGTGCATGCGCAGGATATTCACCATTATGCGCAGCAGCATGCCGCTGAGTATGATCTGATCGTCAGCAACCCGCCGTATTTCGAGCCGGCGGTGGCCTGCCGCGACCAGGCGCGCCACAACGCGCGTTACACCGAAACCCTGACGCACGACGCGCTGTTG
Organism: Serratia sp. BFP-2025; assembly: GCF_050880365.1. NCBI lineage: Bacteria > Pseudomonadati > Pseudomonadota > Gammaproteobacteria > Enterobacterales > Yersiniaceae > Serratia > Serratia sp. BFP-2025. The sequence goes on from NZ_JBPAFV010000001.1 coordinate 109,833, forward strand.
GCCTGCGCGGCGCAGCTGCTGGTGGAGCAAGGAACGTTCTGCGTGGTGCTGCCGCACGACATCGGCGCCGAATTTGAACGCCTGGCGCAGCAAAGCGGCTGGCACACGGCGGCGAAAGTGAACATCAGCGATCGGGCCGATACGCCGCTGCACCGGGTGCTGCTGGCGCTGACGCGTAAGGAAACGCCGCTGCGGGAGCAGGCGCTGGCGATCAAACAGGCCGACGGCAGCTATACCGACGATTTCCGCCGGTTGATAGCCGACTTTTACCTGTTCTACTGAAAAGAAAAGGGCGCCGATAAGGCGCCCTGTCGCATGGTTTAAGGCTGCAAGATGGTCGGCAGCGCTTCCGGCAGCAAATCCGGGTAGTCCAGCGTGTAGTGCAGGCCGCGGCTCTCTTTGCGCGCCATGGCGCTGCGCACGATAAGCTCGGCCACCTGCACCAGATTGCGCAGCTCCAGCAGGTTATTGGAGATGCGGAAGTGGGCGTAGTATTCGTCGATTTCCGCCTGCAGCGTGTTGATGCGGCGCAGGGCGCGCTCCAGCCGCTTGGTGGTGCGCACGATGCCGACGTAATCCCACATGAACAGCCGCAGCTCGTGCCAGTTGTGCTGAATCACCACCCGTTCGTCCGCATCGTCCACCCGGCTTTCATCCCAGTGCGGCACCTGTTTGGCCTGCTGGATGAACGGCAGGCGCTGCAGAATGTCTTCCGCCGCCGACCAACCGTAAACCAGGCATTCCAGCAGCGAATTCGACGCCATGCGGTTGGCGCCGTGCAGGCCGGTGTAGCTGACCTCGCCGATGGCGTACAGCCCGTCGAGATCGGTGCGGCCGTGCTGATCGACCATCACGCCGCCACAGGTGTAGTGCGCCGCCGGGACGATCGGGATCGGTTGCCGGGTCAGATCGAAGCCCAGCGTCAGCAGCTTTTCGTGGATCATCGGGAAGTGCTGGGTGATGAACTCCGCCGGCTTGTGGCTGATGTCCAGGTACATGCAGTCGGCGCCCAGGCGCTTCATTTCATGGTCGATGGCGCGGGCGACGATATCGCGCGGGGCCAGTTCGCCGCGCGGGTCGAAATCCGGCATAAAGCGGCTGCCGTCCGGGCGCTTCAGGTAAGCCCCTTCGCCACGCAGCGCTTCGGTCAGCAGGAAGTTGCGCGCCTGCGGATGGAACAGGCAGGTCGGGTGGAACTGGTTGAACTCCAGGTTGGCGACCCGGCAGCCGGCGCGCCAGGCCATGGCGATGCCGTCGCCGGAGGAGATGTCCGGGTTGGTGGTGTATTGGTACACCTTGGCCGCGCCGCCGGTCGCCAGCACCACCGTTTTGGCGCGGTAGGTTTCCACCCGCTCCAGCTCGCGGTTCCAGACGTAAGCGCCCACTACGCGGCGGGTACCCGGCAGGCCGATCTTGTTCGACGTGATAAGGTCGACCGCGTTGCGGCGTTCCATCACGCAAATATTGGGGTGAGCGCTTGCTTTCCCTACCAGCGTGGTCTCTACTTCCTTACCGGTAGCGTCCGCGGCGTGCAGGATGCGGCGATGGCTATGGCCGCCTTCGCGCGTGAGGTGATAATGCTCCTCGCCCTGCGCGTTGACCTCGGTGTCGAACAGCACGCCCTGATCGATCAGCCACTGCACGCAGTGGCGCGCGTTGCCGGCGATGAACTCGACGGCCTCTTTGTCGCACAGGCCGGCGCCGGCAATCAAAGTGTCATCAACGTGTGAGGCAATGCTGTCCGTCTCATCGAACACCGCGGCGATCCCGCCCTGGGCGTAAAAGGTGGCCCCCTCGCTGAGTGGCCCCTTGCTGAGAACGGTAACCTTGCAATGCTGCGCCAGGCGCAGCGCCAGTGACAGGCCCGCAGCGCCGCTGCCGACGATCAGTACATCGCTAACATGTTCAGATGATGGTTGCATAACGTATGATGTGTGCAGAAGAAGAGTGAATTTCATGTTAGCCTAACTGTCCGGGCAAAAGCCACGGATAGGGTGACATCAACAGAAAAAACAATGGCGATATGGAACTTCGTGTTCTATATGAACTCCAAGCGAGTGCTTGCTCAGGAAAATAATGTATGGCTGGCAGTACAATTTTACGCGTGGAGACGGATTTGGGGAGAGTTTACCTCGGATGAGCGAGCAGTTAACGGATCAAGTTCTGGTTGAGCGGGTCCAAAAGGGCGACCAGAAATCGTTTAACCTACTGGTAGTGCGCTATCAGCATAAGGTGGCGAGTCTAGTTTCCCGCTATGTGCCGCAGGGCGATGTGCCCGATGTGGTGCAGGAGTCGTTTATCAAGGCCTATCGCGCACTGGAATCGTTCCGTGGCGACAGCGCTTTTTATACCTGGTTGTATCGAATCGCCGTGAACACGGCAAAGAATTATCTGGTTGCTCAGGGGCGCCGTCCGCCATCCAGTGATGTGGACGCCAACGATGCGGAAAATTACGAAAGTGCGGGCGCACTGAAAGAAATTTCGAACCCTGAGAACTTAATGTTGTCAGAAGAGCTGAGACAGATAGTTTTCCGTACCATTGAGTCGCTCCCAGAGGATCTTCGCATGGCGATTACCCTGCGGGAGTTGGATGGTCTAAGCTACGAAGAGATAGCTGCCATCATGGATTGCCCGGTCGGAACCGTACGTTCGCGTATTTTTCGCGCCCGGGAAGCTATCGATAATAAAGTTCAACCGCTGATCCAGCGTTAGCAATGGCGGGCACAGGAAGGGTACTTAGGCATGCAGAAAGAAAAGCTTTCCGCTCTGATGGATGGTGAATCGTTCGACAGCGAGCTGTTGAGTTCTCTGTCGCAAGATCGAACGCTTCAACAAAGCTGGCAGAGCTATCACCTGATACGTGACACGCTGCGGGGTGATATCGGACAAGTGATGCATTTCGATATCGCCGATCGCGTCGCCGCTGCACTTGAGAAAGAACCTGCCCGGCTGGTGCCTTCTGCCGTTCAGGAATCTCAACCGCAGCCGCACACCTGGCAGAAAATGCCGTTCTGGCACAAAGTGCGTCCTTGGGCGAGCCAGATTACGCAAATCGGCATGGCGGCCTGCGTGTCGCTGGCGGTGATCGTCGGCGTGCAGCACTACAACCAGCCCGCTGCGTCATCGAACGCGTCCGAATCGCCGGCCTTCACTACACTGCCGATCATGGGCCAAGCCTCACCGGTCAGCCTGGGCGTCCCGGCCGACAGTTTCTCCACCGGCAGCGGCCAACAGCAGCAGGTGCAGGAACAGCGTAAGCGTATCAACGCTATGCTGCAGGACTATGAACTGCAACGTCGCCTGCATTCGGATCAGCTGCAGCTTGAGCAAAGCAACCCGCAACAGGCTGCCATTCAGGTTCCCGGAACTCAGTCTTTAGGAATGCAACAGCAGTAATGAAGCAAATCTGGTTCTCCGTTTGTTTATTGACGGGCAGCCTGCTCTATTCCAGCATCGCCCCGGCGCAGCCGACTGCGTCCGGGGCGTTATTGCAACAGATGAGCAGTGCCAGCCGTTCTCTCAATTACGAGCTCGCCTACATCAGCATCAGCAAGCAGGGAATCGAGTCGTTGCGCTATCGCCATGCGGTGATCGGCAACGTGCCGCTCGGCCAGTTGCTGCATATGGACGGCCCGCGCCGCGAAGTGCTACAGCGCGGCGGCGGGATCAGTTACTTCGAACCCGGCCTTGAGCCGTTCACGCTCACCGGCGATCACATCGTCGATGCGCTGCCGGCCATTGTCTATGCCGATTTCGATCGCCTGGCCAAGTACTACGACTTCATTTCCGTGGGTAGCACCCGCATCGCCGATCGGCCGTGTGAAGTGCTGCGCGTGGTGGCGCGCGACGGCTCCCGCTACAGCTACATCGTCTGGATGGACGAGGACACCAAGCTGCCGCTGCGGGTGGATTTGCTCGATCGCGACGGCGAAACGCTGGAGCAATATCGGGTGATCTCCTTCGCGGTCGGCGCCGATGTGCAGGGCGCGATGCAGGGGCTGCTCAAAGCCAATTTGCCGCCGCTGTTGTCGCTGCCGGCGGTGGAAAAGGTCCAGCTGAGCTGGAGCACCGGTTGGTTGCCGGCCGGGGTGGACGAGGTGGCGCGCAATCGCCGTAAATTGCCGAATGTCGCCGTGCCGGTTGAATCCCGGCTCTACAGCGACGGCCTGTTCAGCTTCTCGGTCAACGTCAGCCCGGCGGGCAGCGGTGCCGGGCAGCAGTACTACCGTCAGGGGCGCCGCACCATTCAGACCGAAGTGCGCGCGGGCAACGAAATCACGATTGTGGGCGAATTGCCGCCGGCGACGGCCAAGCGCATCGCCGACAGCATTTCTTTCAAGGTATCGCCGTAATGATGAAAGAGTGGGCCACGGTGGTTTCGTGGCAACAGGGCGTAGCGCTGCTGCGCTGTGAACCCAAGGCCGGCTGTGGCAGCTGCACTGCGCGTTCCGGCTGCGGCGCGCGTGCGCTGAACGAGCTGGTGCCGGAAACCGAGCATCAGCTGCAGGTGCGTATCGATCAGCCGCTCGAGCCGGGGCAGCGCGTCGAGGTCGGCATTGCGGAAGGCAGCCTGCTGCGCTCCGCCATGCTGGTTTACCTGACGCCGCTGCTGGGCATGATGCTGGGCGGCACGCTGCTGCAATATGGCTTCGGCAGCGACGCCTCGGCGGCAGTGGGTGCCGTGTTGGGTGGCGGGGCGGCCTTTATGCTGGCGCGCCGGTTGGCCCGGCGCCTGGGCGAGCAGGCCGATTATCAGCCGGTGGTGCTGCAGATTGGCTTGCCGCCTACCACGATGCGCATGCAGGCGGAAAATTCTCCGCTGATTTAAACCGACGGCCGCGTCATCGCCGGGGTGTGATAGGCGGGGATGCGGTTGTGGATCATATGTTCCAGCAGCGCGATGAACAGATCGGCGCTGAGCAACGAATCATAGTTAATAGCGAACAGCACATTTCCCTGGCCGTCGAGTAAACGGATGCCGCGCTGCGGATGGTTTTCCAGCGCGCGGATCTGTTCGATCGGCACATTGCCCCGTTCAGTCGTCAGCAGGGTGGCGCTCAGCCGCAGCGTATTCGCCGGTGTGCCTTGCCGCTTGCCGAGCAGCAGTTGCCACAACCAGCGCGCGTCGCCCTCAACGGTGTGAAACGACACCGTCTCCCCCTGATAAAGCGTATTCAACGCCAGCGGCCCGCGCTGCTGCAACTGCTGATCGACGATCACGTCCGCCAGCCGCCACGAATGGGCGACATTGCTGAAGACCGTACACCAGGGCTGATCCGCGCCAGTGCGAAACGCCGTGACGTCGAGCCACCCGCCGAAAGCCTTACCGCCGCGAAAGCGATAGATGTCGCCGATTTTCTCAAACGGGATGAAACGCTCTTTGTGATGATGGCCGTCAAAGACCCGTACGCCGTGTTCATACAGGCGATAGGTCAGCGCCGGACGCAGATAATGCCGCAGCGCCAGCAGCGTACAGCCGAGTAAAATCGTGCCCGCGCCGGCCTGCAGCAGCGTGATGGCTTCGCTCTCATCAATGCTGCTCAGCAGCGGCAGCACCAACAGCGCCGCTCCCACGCTAAACAGCAACGCCGCCGCCGCCAGAATGCCCCAGTTGACCTTCGAAAAATCGTGCCGGCTCAGCATTTGCCCTTTATCGATCATGATGCACCTTCCAATCAACGTACGCAGATATGCTGGTGAACCCCGGTGGGCTGCCGATGTAGTGCCCGGAATAATGTTTTGTCGCGGAGTTCACGCCCTTTCTATCCGAGGGAAGGCAGTGGCGTATATGGGGTTTTTCCTAAACGCAGAGGGGCGAAATTGAATTCTAAGAGGTTGATCCAAATATTCTTTTTTTATAATTTCGGAGAGGGTTTATTGCGTTGCGGCCGCTTATGTATTAACACCGGGGTTTGGCTGCTGCGGAGGCGGTGCCAGCCTTGGGTTCGGGTGGCATCGCTCGTGTTAACATCTGTTTTCACAACCTGGAGCGCCCTGTAACATTAAGCCGCGCATAATAGAGTGCCTTCACTGCACCGATCGCTAGGTTTTCAGTGGTGTGGCATGTAGAATGCAGCGATTCAGGTGCAAGACGGCCTAACCCATTCACTGTCGCTTTAGGTCCATGCGGGTTTCTATAGGCGAGTAATTCAGAAATACCAAGGCAGAAAAACTTTTATAATGAAGCATATACGAAATTTCTCCATTATTGCCCATATTGACCACGGTAAGTCGACGCTGTCTGACCGCATTATCCAAATCTGCGGCGGCTTGTCCGACCGTGAAATGGCTGCGCAGGTGCTCGATTCCATGGATCTGGAGCGCGAGCGCGGCATCACCATCAAAGCGCAGAGCGTTACGCTGGATTATAAAGCGCTGGATGGGCAGACCTATCAGCTCAACTTTATCGACACCCCTGGCCACGTCGACTTCTCCTATGAAGTTTCCCGCTCGCTGGCGGCCTGCGAAGGCGCGCTGCTGGTGGTGGACGCCGGCCAGGGCGTAGAAGCCCAGACGCTGGCCAACTGCTACACCGCGATCGAAATGGATCTGGAAGTGGTGCCGGTGCTGAACAAAATCGACCTGCCGGCCGCCGATCCGGATCGCGCCGCGCAGGAAATTGAAGACATCGTCGGCATCGACGCCACCGATGCGGTGCGCTGCTCGGCCAAAACCGGCGTCGGCGTGCCCGACGTGCTGGAGCGTCTGGTGCGCGACATTCCTGCGCCGCAGGGCGATCCGGATGCGCCGCTGCAGGCGTTGATCATCGACTCCTGGTTCGATAACTACCTGGGCGTCGTGTCTCTGGTGCGCGTCAAGAACGGTACGCTGCGCAAGGGCGACAAGATCAAGGTCATGAGCACCGGCCAGGTGTACAACGCCGATCGCCTGGGCATCTTCACGCCGAAGCAGGTCGATCGCGACGTGCTGAACTGTGGCGAAGTGGGTTGGCTGGTCTGTGCGATCAAAGACATCCTCGGTGCGCCGGTGGGCGATACCCTGACGCAGGCGCGTCAGCCGGCGGATAAAGCGCTGCCGGGCTTCAAGAAAGTGAAGCCGCAGGTGTACGCCGGTCTGTTCCCAATCAGCTCCGACGACTATGAATCCTTCCGCGATGCGCTGGGCAAGCTCAGCCTCAACGACGCCTCCCTGTTCTACGAACCGGAAAGCTCCACCGCGTTGGGCTTCGGCTTCCGCTGTGGCTTCCTCGGTCTGTTGCACATGGAGATCATTCAGGAACGTCTGGAGCGTGAATACGATCTGGATCTGATCACCACCGCGCCGACGGTAGTCTACGAAGTGGAAACCACCGGCAAGGAAGTGATCTACGTCGACAGCCCGTCCAAGCTGCCGCCGTTGAACAACATCCAGGAACTGCGCGAGCCGATCGCCGAATGTCACATGCTGATGCCTCAGGAATACCTGGGCAACGTCATCACCCTGTGCGTAGAAAAGCGCGGCGTACAGACCAACATGGTCTACCACGGCAACCAGGTGGCGCTGACCTATGAAATCCCGATGGCGGAAGTGGTGCTCGACTTCTTCGACCGCCTGAAGTCCACGTCGCGCGGTTATGCGTCGCTGGATTACAACTTCAAGCGCTTCCAGGCTTCCGACATGGTGCGCGTGGACGTGCTGATCAACAACGAGCGCGTGGATGCGCTGGCGCTGATCACCCACCGCGACAACTCGCAGTATCGCGGCCGTGAACTGGTGGAGAAGATGAAAGATCTGATCCCGCGTCAGCAGTTCGATATCGCGATTCAGGCGGCGATCGGCACGCACATCATCGCGCGCTCCACCGTGAAGCAATTGCGTAAAAACGTGTTGGCGAAGTGCTACGGCGGCGACGTCAGCCGTAAGAAAAAGCTGCTGCAGAAACAGAAAGACGGTAAGAAGCGCATGAAGCAGGTCGGCAACGTCGAGCTGCCGCAGGAAGCGTTCCTGGCCATTCTGCACGTGGGCAAAGACGGCAAGTAACCGCGACGAGTTCGCGAAACGAGGGAGTTTGCATGGCGAATATGTTTGCCCTGATCCTGGCGTTGGCCACCCTGGTCACCGGGATCATCTGGTGCTTCGAGCGCTTTAAATGGGCTCCGGCCCGCCGCGCGAAGATCGCGGCGGTCAACGAACAGACTGCGGGCGCCGTAGACGATAAAACGCTGGCGAAAGTGGCGAAGCAGCCAGGTTGGGTAGAGACCGGCGCTTCGGTCTTCCCGGTGCTGCTGCTGGTGTTTGTGGTGCGTTCGTTTATTTACGAACCGTTCCAGATCCCGTCCGGCTCAATGATGCCGACGCTGTTGATTGGCGATTTCATTCTGGTGGAGAAATATGCTTACGGCATTAAAGATCCGATTACCCAGACCACGCTAATTGAAACCGGTCATCCGAAGCGCGGCGATATCGCGGTATTTAAATATCCGCTGGATCCAAAACTGGATTATATCAAGCGCGTGATCGGCCTGCCGGGCGATCGTATTACTTACGATCCGATAAATAAGCGCGTCACGGTGCAGCCGTCATGCAACAGCGGGCAGTCCTGCGACACCGCGCTGGCGGTGACCTACGCCGACGCGCAGCCGAGCGACTTCGTGCAGTTGTTCAGCCGCAGCGGCATGGGCGAGGCCAGCAACGGTTTCTACCAGATCCCGCTGAACGACGACGTGCCGCCGGGCGGCATTCGCCTGCGTGAGCGTCAGGAGAGCCTGGGCAACGTGACGCACCGTATCCTGACTGTGCCGGATGCACAGGATCGGGTGGGCGCTTACTATCAACAGCCGGGTAAACCGCTGGCGGAGTGGGTGGTGCCTGCCGGGCATTACTTCATGATGGGCGACAACCGCGACAACAGCGCGGACAGCCGTTACTGGGGCTTTGTGCCGGAGAAGAATCTGGTGGGCAAAGCCACGGCCATCTGGATGAGCTTTGAAAAGCAGGAAGGTGAGTGGCCGACCGGCGTGCGTTTCAGCCGGATTGGCGGCATTCATTAATCGCTGACTTATTTTCCGTAAATTTCACGCCGCAGCCTACTGCGGCGTGAAAGATTAAGGGGATATAAACACAGCATTATGTTTCCACTCGTTGTAGAATACTTTCTCGAGCGATAAAAAGTTGGTTCTCTGCTGGGAGCCACTGCAAACGAAACAGCTTTGGATCGGCTTTCAGCGAAGCAGGCCTGTTCCGTATGCTGCAAGTTTTTGACGCATTCTTGATCTATTGGTAACTCATGAATCCCATCGTAATAAACAGGCTGCAGCGGAAGCTGGGCTACACTTTTCAACAGCAGGAGCTTTTACTGCAGGCTTTGACTCACCGCAGCGCCAGCAGTAAACACAATGAACGTCTTGAGTTTCTGGGTGACTCGATTCTGAGCTTTGTCATCGCCAATGCGCTCTATCACCGCTTTCCTCGCGTAGACGAGGGCGATATGAGCCGCATGCGCGCCACGCTGGTGCGCGGCAACACGCTGGCGGAGATGGCGCGCGAGTTTGACCTGGGTGAATGTCTGCGGCTTGGGCCGGGCGAATTGAAAAGTGGTGGGTTCCGCCGCGAGTCAATCCTGGCGGATACGGTGGAGGCATTGATCGGCGGCGTGTTCCTGGACAGCGACATTCAGACCGTTGAACGACTGATTTTGGACTGGTATCGCAGCCGATTGGACGAAATCAGCCCCGGTGATAAGCAGAAAGACCCGAAAACCCGTTTGCAGGAGTTTTTGCAGGGGCGTCATCTGCCGTTGCCTTCTTATTTGGTGGTGCAGGTTCGCGGTGAAGCGCACGACCAAGAGTTTACCATCCACTGCCAGGTGAGTGGTTTGAGCGAGCCCGTAGTGGGCACCGGCTCGAGCCGCCGTAAAGCCGAGCAGGCGGCAGCGGAACAAGCGCTGAAAAAGCTGGAGCTTGAATGAGCGAAGTAAAACAACACTGCGGTTTCATCGCCATCGTCGGCCGCCCGAACGTGGGCAAATCGACGTTGCTGAACCAACTGCTGGGGCAGAAGGTTTCCATTACGTCGCGTAAGCCGCAGACGACCCGTCACCGCATCATGGGCATCGACACCGATGGCGCCTATCAGGCGATCTACGTCGATACCCCTGGGCTGCACATCGAAGAAAAACGCGCCATCAACCGTTTGATGAACCGCGCGGCCAGCAGCTCGATCGGCGACGTCGAACTGGTGATCTTCGTGGTCGAAGGCACCAACTGGACCGCCGACGACGAAATGGTGGTCAACAAGCTGCGCAGCCTGCGCTGCCCGGTATTGCTGGCGATCAACAAGGTTGATAACGTCACCGACAAATCCAAGCTGTTGCCGCACATCGCGTTCCTCAGCCAGCAGATGAATTTCCTCGACGTGGTGCCTATCTCCGCCGAGAAAGGGATGAACGTCGACACCATCGCCGGTATCGTGCGCAAACTGCTGCCGGAAGCGGAACACCACTTCCCGGAAGATTACATCACCGATCGCTCCCAGCGCTTTATGGCGTCTGAGATCATTCGCGAGAAGCTGATGCGTTTCCTGGGTGAAGAGCTGCCGTATTCGGTGACGGTGGAAATCGAACAGTTCGTGGCCAACGATCGCGGTGGTTACGATGTGCACGGCCTGATCCTGGTCGAGCGCGAAGGCCAGAAGAAAATGGTCATCGGCAACAAGGGCGCCAAGATCAAAACCATCGGCATCGAAGCGCGCCAGGACATGGAACAGATGTTCGACGCCAAAGTGCATCTGGAGCTGTGGGTGAAAGTGAAATCCGGTTGGGCGGACGACGAACGTGCGCTGCGCAGCCTGGGCTACGTTGACGATCTGAAGTAACGATCCGTGGACGGCTGGGAGCGCGCTTTCGTCCTGCATGGGCGGCCGTACAGTGAAACCAGTCTGATGCTGGATCTGTTTACCGAAGGTCATGGGCGGGTGCGCTTGCTGGCGAAAGGCGCGCGCAGCCGCCGCTCCAATCTGAAGGGCTGTCTGCAGCCCTTTACCCCTCTGTTAGTGCGCTGGGGCGGCCGCGGCGAAGTGAAAACGCTGCGCAACGCCGAAGCGGTCTCTCTCGGTTTACCCCTCAGCGGCATGATGCTCTACAGCGGCCTGTATGTGAACGAACTGCTGGCGCGGGTGCTGGAGCAGGAAGCCAACTACTCGGTGCTGTTCTTCGACTATCTGCAATGCCTGCAGGCGCTGGCGGCGGAAGACAGTTCGCCGGAGCAGGCGCTGCGCCAGTTCGAGCTGGCCTTGTTGCATCACCTCGGCTACGGCCTCGATTTTCTGCACTGCGCCGGCAGCGGCCTGCCGGTGGATGACGCCATGACCTACCGTTACCGCGAAGAGAAAGGCTTTATCGCCAGCCTGGTGGTGGATCATTACAGCTTCACCGGCCGCGAACTGCGTGCGCTGGCGGAGCGTCAGTTTCCCGATGCCGACACGCTGCGCGCCGCCAAGCGTTTCACCCGCATGGCGCTGAAACCCTACCTCGGCGGCAAGCCGTTGAAGAGCCGCGAACTGTTTCGCCAGTTCGTGCGCAAACAGCCGAATACGCCGGTCGACGACGCCTGACCTTTTCCCCTTTTGCCGTCCTGCGCCCGCGTGTACACTGCTGGCACTGAAAATCGTATTTAGAGGTTGTCATGGCTGATTTGCTGCTGGGCGTCAATATCGATCACATCGCCACGTTACGTAACGCGCGCGGAACCCAATACCCGGATCCGGTTCAGGCGGCATTTATTGCCGAACAGGCGGGGGCCGACGGCATTACCGTGCATCTGCGCGAAGACCGCCGTCACATCACTGACCGCGACGTGCGCCTGCTGCGCCAGACCATCCAGACGCGCATGAATCTGGAGATGGCGGTGACCGACGAGATGCTGGACATCGCCGTTGAGCTGAAGCCGCATTTCTGCTGCCTGGTGCCGGAAAAACGCGAAGAAGTGACCACCGAAGGCGGCCTGGACGTCGCTGGCCAGCTGGACAAAATGAGCGTGGCGGTCGAGCGCCTGGCGCAGGCGGGCATTCTGGTTTCGCTGTTCATCGATCCCGATCATCGCCAGATTGACGCGGCGGTGGCGGTGGGCGCTCCTTATATCGAAATCCACACCGGCGCCTACGCCGAAGCGCAGGGCGCGCTGGCGGTACAGGCCGAGCTGCACCGCATCGCGGTGGCTGCCGCCTACGCGGCCGAGAAGGGACTGAAGGTCAATGCCGGCCACGGTCTGACTTACCACAACGTGCAGCCGATCGCCGCGCTGCCGGAAATGCACGAGCTGAATATCGGCCATGCGATTATCGGCCAGGCGGTCATGTGCGGGCTGCCGGCCGCGGTTGCCGATATGAAAGTGCTGATGCGGGAAGCGCGCCGGTAATGGCGGTGCTCGGGCTGGGTACCGACATCGTTGAGATGGCGCGTATCGAAGCGGTAGTGGAGCGCAGCGGCGACCGTCTGGCGCGCCGGGTGCTGAGCGATGCCGAGTGGGCGCTGTATCAGCAGCACCAGCAGCCGATCCGCTTTTTGGCCAAGCGTTTCGCCGTGAAAGAGGCCGCTGCCAAGGCGTTCGGCACCGGCATCCGCAACGGCCTGGCGTTCAACCAGTTCGAAGTGTTCAACGATGCGTTGGGCAAGCCGAATATTCGTTTGCACGGCCGCGCCGCCGAGCTGGCGGGGGAGATGGGGGTCGCCGCGATCCACGTTTCGCTGGCCGACGAACGGCGCTATGCCTGCGCGACGGTGATCATCGAAAGCTGAAAAGAGAAAGGGCGCCCTGTGGCGCCCTTGTCAGTTCTGCGGCGGGCTAAAGGCGATCGGCGTGGTGCAACACCACGAATTTGTCCCACAGCTGCTCGTTGGTCTCGCGATGCAGCGGATCGGTAATGATGGTGTTGTCGATCGGGCAGACCTGCTGGCAGGTCGGCGTATCGTAATGGCCAACGCACTCGGTGCAGCGATCGGTATCGATCTGGTAGATGTCATCACCCATCGAAATCGCCTGGTTCGGGCATTCCGGCTCGCACATGTCGCAGTTGATGCATTTGCGTGTGATTAGCAGCGCCATGGCATATCTCTCATTTTTAACAGGGGTATTTTTCGCAGCGGCATTATACCGATTAAACCAACTTTTTCATTAATTGTTCGCTGTGCCTGATACGGTCACGCGCATGATCGAGATCGTGCTGGATCAGCGCCATAAACAGCAGATCGGTCAGAGCGAACTGGGCGGTGCTGGAAGAGATGGCCGCGCTGCGGGTATGGGGCTCTTCGGCGATGGTATACAGGCAGTGATCGGCTCGCTGCTGCAGGCCATTGGGTGAGAAGCTTGTCAGCGCCAGCACCCTGGCGCCGGCCTGGCGCGCCTCTTCCGCCGCCAGATTGATTTCACGCCGTTCGCCGCTGAATGAGATCGCCACCAGCAGATCGCGTTTATCCAGCGCCTGCACCGCCGCTAGCTGGACGTGCATATCCGCTTCGGCTACCGCCATTACGCCGATTTTCAGCAGCTTGAAGGAAAAATCCTTGGCTACCAGCCCGGAAGCGCCGATGCCGATCAGCATCACCCGGCGCGCCTGGCGCAGCATGTCCAATGCCTGATGCAGCCGCTCTTCGCTGTTGATGTCGAGCGTCGCGCGCAGCGCCGCCTGCTTTTCCGCCAGCAGCTTTTCACCGACGATTTTCAGCGTATCGCTGCTGAGGATGTGGTTGTGAACGGTCACCACCGGTTCGGCCTGTGGTTGGGCCAGCGTTTCGCTCAGCGCCAGCTTCAGCGCCGGAAAGCCTTTATAGCCCAGCTTTTGGGCGAACTTCACCACGCTCGATTGGCTGATGCCGGCCAGCTGGGCCAGCTTTTGCGAGCTGAGATGGCGCGCCTGCTCGGCGTTATTCAGCAGAAAGTCCGCCAGCTTGCGGTCGTTTTGCGCCAGTGTCGGATACATCTGGCGAATGCGCAGAAGGGTACTCATTGTTCTTTCCCTGGAAACCAGCGGCCATTTTGCCATGCAGAGGGCGAAAACGCGCGGTGAAAATTTTTGTGAGCTCACCGTTAAAATAGCAAATAGCGCTCGCTTTGTTGAATAAAATATTCAAATATTGATTTAATTTTGTGAATTAAAAATTCAAAGGTGAACAGATGAATTTAGGCGCACTGGTATCGGAAACCCGCAACCCGGCCACCATGGGGCTGGATGAGATGTCGACGCTGGACATGGTCCGCTGTTTTAACCAGGAGGATCGCAAGGTGCCGGAAGCGATCGAAAAGGTGCTGCCGGCGATCGCGCAGGCGGTTGACCTGGCGGCGGCGGCGCTAAAGGCTGGCGGACGGCTGATTTATTTGGGCGCCGGCACCAGCGGCCGGCTGGGCGTGCTGGATGCTTCCGAATGCCCGCCGACTTTCGGCGTGCCGCACGGTGTGGTGGTGGGGCTGATCGCCGGCGGACCGGGCGCGCTGCTCAAAGCGGTGGAAGGGGCGGAAGACGATGAAGCCCTGGGGGAAGCCGATCTCAGAGCGCTGAATCTGACCGCCGTCGATATGGTGGTGGGGCTGGCGGCCTCCGGGCGCACGCCTTATGTGATCGGCGCACTGCGCTATGCCCGCGGGCTGGGCTGCCCGACGGCGGCCATCTCCTGCAACCCGGACTCGCCTATCGCGCATGAAGCGCAGGTGGCGATCTCGCCGGTGGTGGGGCCGGAGGCCCTGACCGGCTCGACTCGCCTGAAATCCGGCACCGCGCAGAAACTGGTGCTCAACATGCTGTCGACCGGCGCGATGGTCAAGCTGGGTAAGGTCTATCAGAACCTGATGGTGGACGTGAAGGCCACCAACGTCAAACTGGTGGATCGCGCTTGCCGCATCGTGGTGGAAGCCACCGGCGCCGGACGCGCTCAGGCGGAGGCGGCGCTGACGCAGACCGGTTTTGAGGTCAAACCGGCGATCCTGATGATTCTGGCCGGTGTCAGCGCTGAAGAGGCGCAGCAGCGGCTGCAGCAGCACGACGGTTATCTGCGCGCGGCGTTGGCGCGTTAATTCACGGTGGGGGCGGCGATGGACAAGACAACGGCATTGGCGACACAGATCCTGGCGGGCGTGGGGGGCGAGGGTAATATCCTCAAACTGGAAAACTGCATGACGCGGGTGCGCGTCGAGGTCAGCGATGAGCAGCGCCTGGATCTGGCCGCCCTCAAGGAGCTGCCGGGCGTGAAGGGCTATATCAAGCAGGGTGAACAGCATCAGTTTATCGTCGGCCCGGGCGCCGCCGCCAAGGTGGTGGACGCCATGCGCGGGCTGTTGAGCGGTGATGCGCAGCCCGTTGCCGCCGTCGGCGATGCCGCTCGTACAAAAGCGCAGGCCAAGCAAAAGTACGCGGCGCCGATGAGCGGTGCGCTGAAAAAGCTGGCCGATGTTTTTATTCCGCTGATCCCGGCGTTTATCGCCTCGGGGCTGATCACCGGCATCATCAACCTGCTGAAACGGCCCGACATCGCCGGCCAGCTGGCGGTGGACTATCCGAACGTGCTGGGGCTGCTGGCTATCTTCGGCAGCGCGGTGTTCGCCATCATGAACATTCTGGTCGGGGTTAACGCTGCGCGGGTGTTTGGCGGCTCGCAGGCGATGGGCGGCGTGATGGCCGGCATTCTTTCCAGTCCGGCGCTGGCGCAGATCACCTTGTTTGGCGAGGCGCTGCAGCCGGGGCGCGGCGGGGTGATCGCCGTATTGTTGGTGGTGGCGTTGATGTGCTGGGTAGAGAAGCGCCTGCGCACGCTGTTGCCGGAGTCGGTCGAACTGATCCTTAACCCATTGCTGACCACGCTGGTCACCGCCTCGTTGGCGATCCTGATTTTGCAGCCGATCGGCGGCATTATCTCCGATGCCATCGCTCACGGCGCCAATCTGGCGATCGACAAGGGCGGGCTGCTGGTGGGAGCGTTGCTCTCGGGGCTGTTCCTGCCGCTGGTGCTCTCCGGCCTGCATCAGGGGCTGGTGCCGATCCACGTCGAACTGGTGCAGGCGCACGGTTCCAACCCGCTGCTGCCGATTCTGGCGATGGCCGGCGTTGGCCAGGTGGGGGCGGCGCTGGCGGTACTGTTGAAAACCCGCAACGCGCGGCTGAAGAAGGTGATCAAAGGGGCGTTGCCGGTCGGCATTCTCGGCATCGGCGAGCCGCTGATCTTTGGGGTGACGCTGCCGCTGGGCCGGCCGTTTATCGGCGCCTGCCTCGGCGGCGCGGTCGGCGGCGCGCTGATCAGCTACTGGAAGGTGGCGACGGTCATCACCTTCGGCATTTCGGGGCTGCCTTTGGCGTTGACCATCGTCTCAGGTAAGGTGATGTTGTATCTGGCGGGGATGCTGATTACGATTATCGCTGGTTTTCTCTTCACCTGGATGATGGGGTTCGACGATCCCGAGGAGTAGCGTTTGAGCGACAAGCAGCAACAACCGGCCGCAGAAGGGCGCCGCGTGGTGTTTTTCGATCTGGACGGCACCCTGCATCAGGAGGATATGTTCGGCAGTTTCTTGCGCTTCCTGCTACGCCGCCTACCGCTGAACCTGCTGCTGGTGGTGCCGCTGCTGCTGCCGATCGGTCTGGCGCTGTTGCTGCTGGGGCGCGCTGCGCGCTGGCCGATGAGCCTGCTGCTGTGGGCGATCACTTTCGGGCGTTCCGAAGCGACGCTGAAGGCGCTGGAGCGGCAGTTTATCGAAGCCTTTCGCCAGAAGGTCACCGCGTTTCCGGTGGTGCAAATGCGGCTGCGGCAGTATCTGGAGGAGCACGATGCCGAAGTGTGGCTGATTACCGGCTCGCCGGAACGGCTGGTGGAGCAGGTGTATCGCGATTCGGCGTTTCTGCCGCGGGTGCGGTTGATCGGCAGCCGCATCACGCGCCGCTGCGGCGGTTGGGTCTTGACCCTGCGTTGCCTGGGGGAGCAGAAAGTGGTGCAGCTGGAGCAGCGGCTCGGTGCGCCGCTGAAGCTGTACAGTGGTTACAGCGACAGTAAGCAGGACAATCCGCTGCTGTTCTTTTGTGAGCACCGCTGGCGGGTAAGCAAACAGGGTGAGCTGCAGCAGCTGGAATAAACCAAGGGCGGAGGATTCCGCCCTTTGTTGTTGTTATCGGTACTGCGATCAGTCATCGCTCACGTCGTGTGGCTTGCGCCCCAGCTGCCAAATCTTCTCCGCATAATGTCCCAACGCCCACAGGCTCAGCCCGAGCAGCGCGAAGAAAATCGTCTTCGGCATGCTGTCCCAGAAAAATTCGAACAGGCGGGTATACAGGTTAATGCCGAGGAAGGTCAGCCCGAAACCGCGCAGCATGGCGTCGTCATGTTTCAACCCCAGCCAGATGGCGGCGAGGGCGGCCAGCCCGAACAGCAGGCTCCAGTGGAACAGCTCGATCTGGCGCGCGCTGTACCAGCTGTCGAGATCGCCGTAGTTGCCGAAGATAGACAGCAGCCACAGGGCGATGAACAGGTACAGCAGCCCCATCGCCAGCGACACCCGCTGCAGACCGCGCTGCGCCAACAGCGGCCGCAGCAGCAGCGCGGCGGCGATCAGCACCGCGCCAAAGGCGATAAAGCGAATCGGGTAGCTCATGCCGAGCCAGTAGGCGCCCCAGCCGGACAGGTAGCCGGTCTCGGCGCCGAAGGCGTTGCCGAGCGACAGCAGGGCGAACCACCACACCAGTCCGGAGCGGCTGAACCAGCCGATCGCGCCGTACAGCAGCGCGGCGAACAGCAGCAGCACGGAAACCCGCCCGCTGCCGTTATCCAGCCAGACCCCCAGTTGCCATAAGGCGCAGGCGGTGAGCAACACCGCGACAAACAGCGCCGCCTCGTTGCCGTAGCGTTTCTCCGGATGCCGCCGGCGGCGACGCAGCGCCCAGACGTAGGCCAGCGCCGCCAGTACGCCGGCGATCGCCATGCGTACCGGCGCGTCAAAGCGGAACAGCTCGCTGAGCCATGCCAGCAGTTCGCTGTCGGCGAACAGGCTGGTGACGGCGATCAGCAGCGAGGCCAGCGCGGCCAGAAACGCATAGCGCGCCAGCCGGCGCCAGTCGAAAGGTTGCACATCCATATGCTGCAGCAGTTGCTGTTGTTGCTCGGGCGTTAAGGTGCCTTCGCCGACCCAGCCGTCCAGCGCCTTGCGCACCACGACGGCGTTCTTTTTACTGAGTTTCATGTTTCTTGTCCCTGAATCACCTGCTGATTCGGCCAGTATAGCCATTGTCGCGCGGTTACGACAAAGTGGGGCTAGTGTGTATAATGCCCGCCGCAAAAGCGCACGAGGAATTATGCGATGACTGAATATAACGATGAATACTGGATGCGTCAGGCATTGCGGTTGGCCCTGCGCGCGCAGGAAGAGGGCGAGGTGCCGGTGGGTGCGCTGCTGGTGCTGGACAATCAGGTCATCGGCGAGGGCTGGAACCGGCCGATAGGCCGCCACGACCCTACCGCACACGCCGAGATCATGGCGCTGCGCCAGGGCGGCGCGGTGCTGCAAAATTATCGCCTGCTGAACGCCACGCTGTACGTCACGCTGGAGCCCTGTGTGATGTGCGCCGGCGCGATGGTGCACAGCCGCATCCGTCGGCTGGTGTATGGCGCCGCCGACGAGAAAACCGGCGCTGCCGGTTCGCTGGTGGACATTCTGCGCCATCCGGGCATGAACCATCAGGTGGAGATCGTCTCGGGCGTGCTGGCGGACGAATGCGCCGCCACCCTGAGCAATTTCTTCCGCCTGCGCCGCGAACAGAAAAAAGCGCTCAGGCTGGCGCAACGGGCGGCGGATAAACCGGAATAATCAGTAGTTGAGCGCCAGTTCCGGCATCACCGTCGGATAGCCTTTCCCCAACGCCTCCTGCTCGGCGGCCGCCTGCGCCGCCTTTCTCTCTTTTTCCTGCAGATAGCCCACCAGGCTGACCTGGTAGCGGCGGATGTTTTCTACATAGTTGTAGGCTTCACGCCCGCGCGCATAGCCATAGGTCAGCTGCGGATAGTAGCGCTTTTGGCTGAGCATCGGCAGGCGCTGCTTGACGTCGACCCAGCTGTCCGGGTTGCCTTTTTGCGTCTTGGTCAGCTTGCGTGCGTCCAGCATATGGCCCCAACCCATGTTGTAGGCCGCCAGCGAGAACCAGATGCGTTCGTCTTCCGGCACGCTGTCCGGCACCTTGGCCATCAGCCGCTGCAGGTAAAGGGCGCCGCCCTGAATGCTCTCTTCCGGATCGAGGCGGTCATTGACCCCCAGGCCGTCGGCGGTGGCGCGGGTCAGCATCATCAGGCCGCGCACGCCGGTGGGAGAGGTGGCCTGCGGATTCCAGTGCGATTCCTGATAGGCGATGGCCGCCAGCAGCTTCCAGTCGATCTCGTTGGCGTGCTTCTCGAACAGCGGGCGGAAGTTGGGCAGCACCGAGTCGATGGCCGACAGGAAGGTTTTGGTGTCCACATAGTCGAAGCTGCCGACGTGGCCGAGGTATTTCTCTTCCAGCCGCGCCAGGGTGCCGTCGTCCACCATCTGACTGTAGAAATCCAGCATCGCCGCGTACAGGCTGTCGTCGCCGTCGCGTTTGAGGTACCAGGTGACCGGTTCTTCGTCGGTGACGTCGAACGCCACCGCCAGCTGCGGATGGATGCGCTGCAGCAGCGCGATGGTCACCGAATCGCCGAGGGTGTAATCCAGCTTGCCGTCGGCAACCCGTTCCAGCAGCTCTTTGGAGGTGAGATCGCTGGAGGACTCCCAGGCGAGGTCCGGGTATTTATCCTGCTTGAGCTGCTTTAGCGTGCTGACGTGCGCGGAACCGGAGGCGACCGCCAGCTTGCCTTTAATGTCAGCGAAGCTTTTCGGCCGCGCGGTGCCCAGCCGGTACACCAGCTGTTGGGAAACGGAATAGTAGGCCGGGCCGGTGCGCGCGCGGCTGAGGCGCTCCTGGTTGTAGATCAGGCCCGCCGCCAGCAGGTCGGCGTCATCGTCGTCCAGATCGTCGAACAGGTCATTGATGTTCTGATGGGGGATCACCACCAGCTTCACCCCGAGGTAGTTGGCGAAGCGCTTGGCCAGTTCGTAGTCGAGCCCACCCGGCCCTTGCTTGGTGTTGAAATAGGTCAGCGGTGAATTCAGCGTGCTGATACGCAACTCGCCGCGGGAAATGATCTCCTGGAGTTGCCCGCCCTGGCCGCTGCGCCAGGTGATGTTGGGCCACAGCGCGAGAGCCAGAAGCAGGGTGACAACGCCGATGAGGATGTAGTTTATTTTAAGACGTTTCAAATAGTTATCCAGTGGTGGCACAGGTACACCGGCGACGGCAACCACGACTTTTCTCATGGTTAAATCACCAGTGCGGGGGCATTTTGCGCAACAAAACGCCAGTGTGCAACTTTATTGACACGTTATGACAATTCGACGGTGCGGCACGCTTTTATCAATAATCCCTACGCAAACGGTTTCGTCGGCGCGGAGGATTCTCTATAATGACGCGCGTTTTCCCCTGTTGCGCCCAATGAAGCGTCTTATCCGTCGCTTCGAAGACGAGAGAACTTTGATTATGGAAATTCTGCGTGGTTCGCCCGCTTTATCGGCTTTTCGCATTACCAAACTGCTGTCCCGCTGTCAGGACGCCCACCTGCCCGTCAGTGATATCTACGCCGAGTACGTCCACTTTGCCGATGTCAGCGCACCGTTAAGTGCCGAAGAACACGCCAAACTTCAGCGTCTGCTCAAGTACGGTCCTTCTCTCGCCGAACACGCCCCTGAAGGCCGGCTGCTGCTGGTTACGCCGCGTCCGGGCACCATTTCACCCTGGTCTTCCAAAGCCACCGACATCGCCCACAACTGCGGTCTGCAACAGGTGCAGCGGCTGGAGCGCGGTCTGGCGTTCTACGTCAAGGCGCCCGAATTGACGGAAGCCCAGTGGCGGCAGCTTGCAGCGCTGCTGCACGATCGCATGATGGAAACCGTCTTCAGCGAGCTGCAACAGGCCGAACAGCTGTTCGCGCACCATCAGCCGGCGCCGTATCAGTCGGTCGACGTGCTGGGCGCAGGGCGCGCCGCGCTCGAGCAGGCCAACGTCCGGCTCGGCCTGGCGCTGGCGCAGGATGAGATCGACTACCTGCTGAATGCCTTTACCGGTTTGGGGCGCAACCCGACGGATATCGAACTTTATATGTTCGCGCAGGCCAACTCCGAGCACTGCCGCCACAAGATTTTCAACGCCGACTGGATCATCGACGGCGAGCAGCAGCCCAAGTCGCTGTTCAAAATGATCAAGAATACCTACGAGCAGACGCCGGACTACGTGCTGTCGGCGTATAAAGACAACGCCGCCGTGATGGAAGGCTCGCAGGTCGGCCGCTTCTTCGCCGCGCCGGAGAACGGCACGTACGATTATCATCAGGAAGAAGCGCACATCCTGATGAAAGTGGAAACCCACAACCACCCGACGGCGATCTCGCCGTGGCCGGGCGCCGCGACCGGCTCCGGCGGCGAGATCCGCGACGAGGGCGCTACCGGCCGGGGCGCCAAGCCGAAGGCCGGTCTGGTGGGCTTCTCGGTGTCCAACCTGCGCATTCCCGGCTTTGAACAGCCGTGGGAGCAAGATTTCGGCAAGCCGGAACGCATCGTCACCGCGCTGGATATCATGACCGAAGGCCCGCTGGGCGGCGCGGCGTTCAACAACGAATTCGGCCGGCCGGCGCTGCTGGGCTACTTCCGTACCTATGAAGAGCGCGTCAACAGCCACAACGGCGTTGAGCTGCGTGGCTACCACAAACCGATCATGCTGGCGGGCGGCATCGGCAACATCCGCGCCGATCACGTGCAGAAAGGGGAAATCACCGTCGGCGCCAAGCTGGTGGTGCTGGGCGGCCCGGCGATGAATATCGGCCTGGGCGGCGGCGCGGCGTCCTCGATGGCGTCCGGCCAGTCCGACGCCGATCTGGATTTCGCTTCGGTGCAGCGCGACAACCCGGAAATGGAACGCCGCTGTCAGGAAGTGATCGACCGCTGCTGGCAGCTGGGCGACCAGAACCCGATCCTGTTCATTCATGACGTCGGCGCCGGCGGCCTGTCCAACGCCATGCCGGAGCTGGTGAGCGACGGCGGCCGCGGCGGCCGTTTCGAACTGCGCGATATCCTCAACGACGAGCCGGGCATGAGCCCGCTGGAAGTGTGGTGCAACGAATCGCAGGAACGTTACGTGATGGCGATCGCCCCGGCGCAGATGGCGCAGTTCGACGAGATCTGTCGCCGCGAACGCGCACCTTACGCGGTGATCGGCGAAGCGACCGAAGAGCAGCACCTGACGCTGAACGATAGCCACTTCGACAATCAACCGATCGACATGCCGCTGGACGTGCTGCTCGGCAAGACGCCGAAGATGACCCGCGACGTCACCCGCCTGCAGGCGCGTGGCCAGGCGGTACAGCGCGAAAACATCACCCTGGCCGATGCGGTGAAACGCGTGCTGCATCTGCCGGCCGTTGCGGAGAAGACCTTCCTGATCACCATCGGCGACCGCACCGTCACCGGCATGGTGGCGCGTGATCAGATGGTCGGCCCGTGGCAGATCCCGGTGGCCGACTGCGCGGTCACCACCGCCAGCCTGGACAGCTACTACGGCGAAGCGATGTCGATCGGCGAACGCGCGCCGGTGGCGCTGCTGGACTTCGCCGCCTCCGGTCGCCTGGCGGTTGGGGAAGCGCTGACCAACCTGGCTGCCACCGAGATCGGTAGCCTGAAGCGCGTGAAGCTGTCCGCCAACTGGATGGCCGCCGCCGGCCACCCGGGCGAAGACGCCGGCCTGTACGAAGCGGTGAAAGCGGTGGGCGAAGAGCTGTGCCCGGCGCTGGGCATCACCATTCCGGTGGGCAAAGACTCCATGTCGATGAAAACCCGTTGGCAGGAAGGCAACGAACAGCGTGAAATGACCTCGCCGCTGTCGCTGGTCATCACCGCTTTCGCCCGCGTGGAAGACGTGCGCGGCACCGTGACGCCACAGCTGCGCACCGATAAGGGCGACAACGCGCTGCTGCTGATCGACTTGGGCAACGGCCATAACGCGCTGGGTGCCACCGCGCTAGCGCAGGTTTATCGCCAACTGGGCGACAAACCGGCCGACGTGCGCGACGTCGCGCAGCTGGCGGGTTTCTTCAACGCCATGCAGCAGTTGGTGGCCGATCGCGCGCTGCTGGCTTATCACGACCGCGCCGACGGCGGCCTGCTGGTGACGCTGGCGGAGATGGCCTTCGCCGGCCACTGCGGCGTGGACGTTAACCTGGACGGCCTCGGCGACGATGCGTTGGCGGTGCTGTTCAACGAAGAACTGGGCGCGGTGATTCAGGTGAGCGCCGAACGTCTTGACGACGTGAAGCAGGCGTTCGCTCAACACGGTTTGACCGACAACGTGCATCACATCGGCAGCGCGCAGGCCGGCGATCGTTTCGTCATTCAGCAACACGGCAAGGCGCTGTACAGCGAAAGCCGCAATACCCTGCGCACCTGGTGGGCGGAAACCACCTGGCAGATGCAGCGCCTGCGCGACAACCCGGCGTGCGCCGATCAGGAACATCAGGCCAAGCAGGATGAACAAGATCCCGGCCTGAGCGTGAAACTGACCTTCGCACCAGAGGAAGACATCGCGGCGCCGTATATCGCCAAGGGCGCTCGCCCGAAAGTGGCGGTGCTGCGCGAGCAGGGGGTGAACTCCCACGTTGAGATGGCGGCGGCGTTCCACCGTGCCGGCTTTGACGCGGTGGACGTGCACATGAGCGATCTGCTGGCGGGGCGCCGCGATCTGCAGGACTTCCACACGCTGGTGGCCTGCGGCGGCTTCTCTTACGGCGACGTACTGGGCGCCGGCGAAGGCTGGGCGAAGTCTATCCTGTTCAACGAGCGGGTGCGCGACGAGTTCGAAGCGTTCTTCCACCGTCCGCAGACGCTGGCGCTGGGCGTATGCAACGGCTGCCAGATGATGTCTAACCTGCGCGAGCTGATCCCGGGCGCCGAACACTGGCCGCGCTTTGTGCGCAACCTGTCGGATCGCTTCGAGGCGCGCTTCAGCCTGGTGGAGGTGGCGGCCAGCCCGTCGCTGTTCCTGCAGGGCATGACCGGTTCTCGTATGCCGATCGCCGTTTCCCACGGTGAAGGGCATGTCGAAGTGCGCGATGCGGCGCATCTGGCGGCGCTGGAAAGCCACGGCCTGGTGGCGCTGCGGTTCGTCAACAACGCCGGTCAGGTAACGGAGGCTTACCCGGCCAACCCGAACGGTTCGCCGAACGGCATTACCGCCGTGACCAGCGCCAGCGGGCGCGCTACGGTGATGATGCCGCACCCGGAACGCGTGTTCCGCACGGTCAGCAACTCCTGGCACCCGGAAGAGTGGGGCGAGGACAGCCCGTGGATGCGCATGTTCCGCAACGCCCGTAAGCAGCTGGGCTAAAAACGACCACCACCGTACAGAGGGCGCAAGCAATTGCGCCCTTTTTTATGGCCGCTGTTCACCGCCGGGCGGCAGTGTCTGCATTTTGCGACAAGGGCTATTTTTCCTGTCGCTAAATGGAGACATTTAACTGGTTGATTTTATTAATGCTAATTGGGTTTGGCTTTAGTTGTCTGCGTTTGGCGACAGCGCGGCGTTTTTTTCATCGCCCATCGGTGCCTGATGAGTGAGAATATTTGTCGTTGTGAATTTATTTTAAATTAAAATCAGTATGTTATGATTTTTATTGCAAAGTTGGCATGCAACGTGCATTATTCTCAGCGGTTGCTCATTCAACTTTTTATGACGGCGCCGTAATTAGACGGCAAATCACCTCATAAGCCTCCGAATGATGCCAAAGAAATGGTGCCTATCGTCCAACCAAACCGATAACAGACCGTGCAAGCGGCTTTATCAAGCATCGGGCGACACGTGGAGTGAGGCACCGCCTGTATCCAACTGTGATGAAGGGTTCATCAATCCTGGATACTTACGGATGCTATTCGTCCTGTTCGATGCCAGCCGCTGCGCTACATCACCCTGGGGACGAGACTCAAGGGCATCCACACTTTCCTTGCGGCGGGGCAAACTTCTTGCCCCGGCGTCAATTCTCAACGCTGCGTTTATCCCTGTTTCGTCGCCTATGCCCGCGAACACAGACGTTGTCCAAACAGTATCGCTTTTATTCCCGTTTATCGTATTGCTGCCGCGTGTCGTCGGTGCGCTGCGCTTCTGCGCACGCTTCACCGATCCCGCGGCTTTTTCCTTGCGCGTTCAGGATTCTCCCTTGCCGGGCTTTTCTCTTTCCGGCGAGTCAGTTAGCATCGTGACAGAGCTGAGAGAATGAGATGATTTCGTTGAAAAAATGGCGTTTATTCCCCCGTTCGCTGCGGCAGCTGGTGTTGCTGGCGTTCCTGTTGGTGCTGCTGCCGCTGTTGGTGTTGGCTTATCAGGCTTATCAAAGCCTGGATCACCTCAGCGCACAGGCGGCGGACATCAACCGCACCACGCTGGTGGACGCGCGGCGTAGCGAGGCGATGACCAGCGTGGCGCTGGAGATGGAGCGCAGCTATCGTCAGTACTGCGTGCTGGTCGATCCTACGCTGCAGAAGCTGTACCAGAACCAGCGCAAACAGTATTCGCAGATGCTGGACGCCCACGCGCCGATCCTGCCGGACGAACGTTATTACCAAACGCTGCGTCAGTTGCTGACCCAGCTGGCGGCGATCAAATGCCATAACAGCGGGCCGGACCAAGAGGCCTCGGCCCTGCTCGAGTCGTTCTCACGATCCAATGCCGAAATGGTGCAGGCCACGCGCGCGGTGGTGTTTTCACGCGGCCAGCAGCTGCAGCAGGCCATCGCCGAGCGCGGTCAGTTCTTCGGCTGGCAGGCGCTGCTGCTGTTCCTGGTCAGCGTGCTGCTGGTGGTGCTGTTCACCCGCATGATCATCGGGCCGGTCAAGGCCGTGGAGCGGATGATCAACCGTCTGGGGGAAGGGCGCGCGCTGGGCAGCACCGCGTCGTTCAAAGGGCCGCGCGAGCTGCGTTCGCTGGCGCAGCGCATCATCTGGCTGAGCGAACGGTTGGCGTGGCTGGAGTCGCAGCGCCACGAGTTCTTGCGCCATATCTCGCACGAGTTGAAAACGCCGCTGGCCAGCATGCGTGAAGGCACCGAACTGCTGGCCGACGAAGTGGCGGGGCCGCTGACCTCCGATCAAAAAGAGGTGGTGGCGATCCTCGACAACAGCAGCCGTCATCTGCAACAGCTGATTGAACAACTGCTGGATTACAACCGCAAACTGGCCGACGGCCCGGCGGAACACGAGAACGTCGAGCTGCGCGACATGGTCGATCTGGTGGTCGCCGCGCACAGTTTGCCGGCACGGGCGAAAATGATCGCCACCGATATCGATCTGAAGGCGGAAATCTGCTGGGCAGAGCCTACGCTATTAATGCGCGTGCTGGATAATCTCTACTCCAATGCGGTGCACTACGGCAAGGAATCCGGTAACATTTGGATCCGCAGCCGTCAGGTTGGACAACGGGTGCAAATCGACGTCGCCAATACCGGCACGCCGATCCCCGAGGCTGAAAGAGCCATGATTTTCGAGCCTTTTTTCCAGGGTAGTCACCAGCGAAAAGGGGCGGTAAAAGGAAGCGGACTGGGGTTGAGCATCGCTCAGGACTGTATCCGTCGCATGCGCGGTGAGCTGCAACTGGCGACGGTCGCCGGTGCAGACGTCTGCTTCCGCATTGAACTGCCGTTAACCGCCGAGAATGAATAAATAATGTACACATGGTCTAAACGCCTTCGTCTTTCACAGACCGAACGTTCACCGCGTGCCACGCACAGAGCGCCGCTCGGCAAACGCCCGATCAGCTGGTTGGGTGCCGTTTTCTTTATGCCGCTGTTGCTGGCGGGCTGTGTCGATCGCGCCGTCAGCGGCGGCCTGAATCCTCAGCAGCAAGAGGCGATCCCGGATACCAAGGTGATCGATTACCGCACTGCGGCCTGCGATACCCTGTGGCAATTGGACGATAAGGACGCGTTGGCTAACTCGCTCTACTGGCTGCGCGCGATGGATTGCGCCGATCGCATCGGCTCGACTCAGGCGCGCGCGTTGGCGAAAACGGTGCCTGGCGACAGCTGGTCCGGCGTTTTCAAGCAGAGCATCCTGCTGGGAAGCGCACAGCCGACCTCCGGCGAACGTCGCCAGATAATCGATCGGATCAATAGCTACCGCATGGAATTCCCCGGCTCGCTGCGCCCGCTGACGCAGCTGTGGCGCCAGCAGCAAATGCTGCAGATCACGCTGTTCGATGAAAAAGCGCGCTATCAGCATCTGCAGGAAAGCAGTGACAGCCAGATCGATTCGCTGCGTCAGAACCAGGCGCGCTTGCAAGCGCAGCTGCAGGACACCTCGCGTAAGCTGGAAAACCTGACCGACATCGAGCGCCAGCTCTCGTCACGCAAGCAGCTGCAAGGCGAAATCCCGGAAAATGGTGCAGGCTCGCAAAAGGGCGAGGCCGCCGGTAAAAATGGCGCGGCCGCCAAAGGCGCCGAGTCGCAGGACGAACCGGAAAAGGGCACCGCGCTGCCGGTTGAACCGGAAGACACCTATACGCCGCACCCCGCCAATAAGGAGTCCCACGCGCAATGACCGCACGCAAACCGGCCAACCTGTTATTGGTTGACGACGATCCCAGCCTGCTGAAGCTGTTGGGCATGCGCCTGACCAGCGAAGGTTTTCACGTCACCACCGCCGAAAGCGGCCAGGAAGCGCTGCGCCTGTTGGCGCGCGAGCAGATCGATCTGGTGATCAGCGATCTGCGCATGGACGAGATGGATGGCATGGCGCTGTTCGCTGAGATCCAGAAACATCAGCCGGGCATGCCGGTGATCATTCTCACCGCGCACGGCTCGATTCCCGATGCGGTGGCCGCGACTCAGCAGGGGGTGTTCAGCTTCCTCACCAAGCCGGTGGATCGCGATGCGCTGTACAAGGCTATCGATGAAGCGCTGTCGCTGTCGGCACCGGCCGGTGACGACGCCTGGCGCGAAGACATCGTCACCCGCAGCCCGTTGATGCTGCGCCTGCTGGAGCAGGTGAATATGGTGGCGCAGTCCGACGTCAGCGTACTGATCAACGGTCAGAGCGGCACCGGTAAAGAGGTGTTGGCGCAGGCGATCCACCGCGCCAGCCCGCGCGCCGGTAAGGCATTCATCGCCATCAACTGCGGCGCGTTGCCGGAGCAGCTGCTGGAATCCGAACTGTTCGGCCACGCCAAGGGCGCCTTCACCGGCGCGGTCAGCAGCCGTGAAGGGCTGTTCCAGGCGGCGGCGGGCGGCACGCTGTTCCTCGACGAGATCGGCGATATGCCGCTGTCGCTGCAGGTGAAGCTGCTGCGCGTGCTGCAGGAGCGCAAGGTGCGGCCGCTGGGCAGCAACCGCGATCTGGACATCGACGTGCGCATCATCTCCGCCACCCACCGCGATCTGCAAAAGGCGATGGCGAAGAACGAGTTCCGCGAAGACCTTTACTACCGCCTCAACGTGGTGAACCTGAAGATCCCGGCGCTCAACGAGCGGGCCGAAGACATTCCGCTGCTGGCCAACCACCTGTTGCGCGAAGCGGCTCAGCGGCACAAGCCGTTCGTGCGCAGTTTCTCGACCGACGCCATGAAACGGCTGATGACCGCCAGCTGGCCGGGCAATGTGCGTCAACTGGTCAACGTTATCGAACAGTGCGTGGCGCTGACCTCGGCGCCGGTGATCAGTGAAGCGCTGGTGGAACAGGCGCTGGAAGGGGAAAACACCGCGCTGCCGACCTTTGCCGAAGCGCGCAATCAGTTCGAGTTGCACTATCTGCGCAAGCTGCTGCAGATCACCAAGGGCAACGTGACACAGGCCGCGCGCATGGCGGGCCGCAACCGCACCGAGTTTTACAAATTGCTGTCGCGCCACGAGCTGGACGCCAACGATTTTAAAGAATGACAGTGTTCCGCCGGTGCCTGCCATGCAGGTTCTCAACAAATCTGGCGGAATGATTTACACTCCGTTCTCTTTGCCGCGGCATGTCCCGGCGTAGAGCACCATGGAACGTATTAAGCGGGATCGTACACAAATGAGCAGATCACTTTCCATCGCCCTGGCCCAGTTGAACCTGCTGGTCGGCGACATTGAAGGCAACACCGAACGCATGTTGCAAATCGTGCAGGAGCAGCAGAAGGCGGGAGCCGATCTGGTCATGTTCACCGAACTGGCGCTGTCCGGTTATCCGCCGGAAGATCTGCTGTATCGCAATGACTTCTACCAGCGCTGCGATGCGCAGCTGCTGCGCCTGCAGCAGGCCTCCGCCGAGACGGCGATCCTGGTCGGCCACCCGTGGCGCGAAGGCGACAAGCTGTACAACGCGCTGTCGCTGTTCGCCGAGGGCCGCCTGCTGACCCGCTACTTCAAGCAGCAGTTGCCGAACTACGGCGTGTTCGATGAGAAGCGCTATTTCCACGCCGGCAACGACACCTGCGTGGTGGAGCTGAAAGGCTACCGTCTGGGGCTGCTGATCTGCGAAGATCTGTGGTTCCCTGAGCCGATCGACGCCGCCAAGGCGGCCGGTGCGGAGATTATCCTGTCGATCAACGCCTCGCCGTATAACCGCGAAAAGCCGTATATCCGCAAAACGCTGATGGCCGGCCACTGCCAGCGCACTCAGCTGCCGCTGGTGTACCTCAACCAGGTCGGCGGCCAGGATGAGCTGATCTTCGACGGCTGCTCCAAGGTCTTCGACGCCGCCGGCACCATGACTCACCGTCTGGCGGCCTTCGACGAGCAGGTGACCCGCCTGGAATTCAACGATCTGGCCGTGGTGCCGATGGCCGATCCGGCCGCTGAGCTGCCGCAGCTGGCGCAGGTGTACCAGGCGCTGGTGCTGGCGGTGCGCGACTACGTGACCAAAAACGGCTTTAAAGGCGCGGTGCTGGGCCTGTCCGGCGGCATCGACTCGGCGCTGACGCTGGCGATCGCCGTGGATGCGTTGGGCAAAGACAAGGTGCAGGCGCTGATGATGCCGTTCCGCTATACCGCGGATATCAGCATCGCCGACGCCAAAGAAGAGGCGGAAATCCTTGGCGTGGAGTTTGATATCGTCTCCATCGAGCCGATGTTCGATGCCTTTATGGGCCAGCTGTCGCCGATGTTCGCTGGCACCGAGCGCGACACCACCGAAGAGAACCTGCAGGCGCGTTGCCGTGGGGTGGTGCTGATGGCGCTGTCCAACAAACGCCGCAGCATCGTGCTGACCACCGGCAACAAGAGCGAAATGGCGGTGGGTTACGCCACGCTGTACGGCGATATGGCCGGCGGTTTCGACGTGCTGAAAGACGTGCCGAAAACGCTGGTGTTCAAGCTGTCTGAATACCGTAACACCGTCTCCTACGTGATCCCGCAGCGGGTGATCGATCGTCCGCCGTCCGCCGAGCTGGCGCCGGATCAGGTCGATCAGGACAGCCTGCCGCCGTACGATATCCTGGATGCGATCCTGGAAGGTTACGTCGAGCGCGACAAGTCGGTCGCCGATCTGGTGGCCGAAGGGTTCGACGAAGCGATCGTGCGCAAGGTGATCCGCCTGGTGGACATCAACGAATACAAGCGGCGTCAGGCCGCCGTCGGGCCGCGCATCACCGCCCGTAACTTCGGCAAAGACCGCCGCTACCCCATCACATCCGGTTTTGGCCGCAAAAATTGGTAAAAGGAAAGAAGATGAAAAAGATCGACGCGATTATCAAGCCGTTCAAACTGGATGACGTCCGCGAAGCGCTGGCCGAAGTGGGCATCACCGGCATGACGGTCACCGAAGTCAAAGGCTTCGGCCGCCAAAAGGGCCACACCGAGCTGTACCGCGGCGCCGAATACATGGTCGATTTTCTGCCTAAGGTGAAGATCGAGATCGTGGTTGCCGACGACATCGTCGACACCTGCGTGGAAACCATCATGCAAACCGCGCAGACCGGCAAGATCGGCGACGGCAAAATCTTCGTCTTCGACGTGGCGCGCGTGGTGCGCATCCGTACCGGCGAGCAGGACGAAGAAGCGATCTGATCCTCGCAAGGGTCCTCGGCCATCAGGGCGCAGCATGCTGCGCCCTTGTCATTTCTGTTCCCCGCACATCGCACTTCTTCGCCTCATTGTTTCCCCCATTTTTGCCTGTCGGCATTCTAAAAAAGCGAACGCTATCGCGTTTTTGATACTTTTCCCGATCGCTTCACGGCCTGTGTCTACACTCAACGCAATGTTTTTGCTTGAGGAATCACCCCCATGATGACGTTACGCCAAATCCGCCACTTCATCGCCGTGGCGGAAACCGGGTCGATCTCCGCCGGTGCCCAGGCGGTGTTTGTCTCCCAGTCTTCGCTGACGCTCGCGATCCAGCAGCTGGAAACCGAGATCGGCGTGCGGCTGTTCGATCGCCACGCCAAGGGCATGACGCTGACCCATCAGGGGCACCAGTTCTTGCGCCAGTCGTATCTGATCCTGGCGACGGTGGACAACGCCAAGCGCAGCCTGCAGATCGGCACCGAGAGCCTGACCGGCAAGCTGACCGTCGGCGTCACCAGCCTGGTGGCCGGTTACTTCCTGGTGGAACTGCTCACGCGCTTTAAATCGGCCTATCCCAACGTCACCGTGCAGGTGGTTGAAGACGAGCGCCCGTATATCGAGCATCTGCTGGTCAGCGGCGAGATCGACATCGGCGTGCTGATCCTGTCGAACATCGAAGACCGCGATGCGTTGCAGACCGAGGTGCTGATGCACTCGCCGTATCGCCTGTGGCTGCCGCCGCTGCACCCGCTGCTGGATCACGAGAGCATCAGCCTGGCGGACGTGGCCAAACAGCCGCTGATCCAGCTCAACGCTGATGAAATGGACGTGCACGCGCGGCGCATCTGGTCGCGCGCCGGGTTGAAGCCGGAGATCGCCATGAAAACCGCCTCGACCGAGGCGGTGCGCAGCCTGGTGGCGGCGGGGATGGGGGTGTCTATCCTGCCGGACATGGCGTACCGCGCCTGGTCGCTCGAGGGCAACATGATCGAGGCGCGCAAGCTGGACGATCTGCTGGAGCCGCTGGATATCGGGCTGGCGTGGCGGCGCGGCAGCGCGCGGCCGGAGCTGGTGACGCCGTTCCTGACCATTGCGCGCGAGAACGGCAGCAAACACGCCGCTGGGCTTAAGCATTCGATTTAATCGAACGCGGCGTTCAGTATTTAGAATTTGTTGCCCGCCAGAGGCTCGCTTAGGCTGATTAAAACTAACTTATTCACATTTGGTTAACGTTTTTGTCACTTAGGGGCGTCAGGCGATGGCAGATGTGCAGGTTCTCTCAGGTTTGTCCTGTCAGCAGTTCATTAACGGTCAGCTTGTCGACGGCGAAGGCCAGCAGGAGTGCATTGTCAATCCGGCCAACGGCGAGACGCTGATCGCCCTGACCGAAGCCTCTGCGGCGCAGGTCGGCAGCGCGGTGAAAGCCGCGCAGCAGGCGTTCGGCCACTGGTCGCGCACCACGCCAGGCCAGCGCGCCGCCTTATTGCTGCGCATCGCCGACGCCATCGAGCGGCAGGCGCCGCAGCTGGCGCAGCTGGAAGCCCTCAACTGCGGCAAGCCGCTGCATCAGGCGCTCAATGACGATCTGCCGGCGGCGGTCGACGTGTTCCGCTTCTTCGCCGGCGCGGTCCGCACGCAGCAAGGGCAGCTGGCCGGTGAGTATGTGCCGGGCCACACCTCGATGATCCGCCGCGATCCGGTCGGCGTGGTGGCCTCGATCGCCCCCTGGAACTATCCGCTGATGATGGCGGCGTGGAAGATCGCGCCGGCGTTGGCGGCGGGCAATACCGTGGTGTTTAAACCCTCCGAACATACGCCGCTGACCATTCTGGCGCTGGTGCCGGCGCTGCAGGAGATCCTGCCGCCGGGCGTGCTGAACATTGTCTACGGCGGCGGTGAAGGGGTCGGCAGCCAACTGGTAGGGCACCCGCAGGTGCGGCTGGTGTCGGTCACCGGCGATATCGTCACCGGGCAAAAAATTCTTCAGGCGGCGGCCAAAAGCGTCAAGCGCACCCACCTGGAACTGGGGGGCAAGGCGCCGGTGATCGTCTGCGACGACGCCGATCTCGACGAGGTGGTCAACGGCATTCGCACCTATGGCTATTACAACGCCGGCCAGGACTGCACCGCCGCCTGCCGCATCTACGCGCAGGCCGGCATCTATCCCAAACTGGTGGACGCGCTGGGCGAGGCGGTCGCCAGCCTGCGCTTCGCCCGCAAGCGCGATCAGGACAACGAGATCGGCCCGTTGATAAGTAGCCGCCAGCGCGATCGCGTCGCCAGCTTTGTCGAGCGGGCGCTCAGCCAACCGCATATCGAATTGATCACCGGCGCCGCGGCCCACTCCGGGCCGGGGTTCTACTACCAGCCGACCCTGCTGGCGGGTTGCCTGCAAAGCGACGAGATCGTGCAGCGCGAGGTGTTCGGCCCGGTGGTCAGCGTCACGCGCTTCGAGCACCTGGAGCAGGCGGTCGAGTGGGCCAACGACTCGGAATACGGGCTGGCTTCGTCGGTGTGGACGCAAAATATCGACCGGGCGCTGCACATCGCCGCCCATCTGCAGTACGGCAGCACCTGGATCAATACCCATTTCACCTTGGCGAGCGAGATGCCGCACGGCGGCCTGAAACGCTCCGGCTACGGCAAGGATCTGTCCAGCGATTCGCTGCAGGATTACAGCGTTGTCAGGCACGTTATGGCGAAGTTCAAAGCCAGCTTCTAACGGTTATATCAAGAAAATCAGGCGGCAGCCGTTCCCTGCCGCACACCGATAAGCAACACAGGGGTAATTACGATGGGAAAAACTACCGCAGTCACCACCACCGTCTCCGCGCTCTGCCTCACGGTGCTGTGCGGTCTGGCTCAGGCGGCCGATCTGCCGCAGTCGCTGGGCAAAGGCGAAGGCCGGCTGGATATCATCGCCTGGCCCGGCTACATCGAACGCGGCCAGTCGGATAAAAACTACGACTGGGTCACCCAGTTTGAAAAGCAAACCGGCTGCGCGGTGAACGTGAAGACCGCCGCCACCTCCGATGAAATGGTCAGCCTGATGGCCAAGGGTGGCTACGATCTGGTGACCGCCTCCGGCGACGCCTCGCTGCGTCTGATCTTCGGCAAGCGGGTGCAGCCGATCAACACCGCGCTGATCCCGAACTGGAAGAACATCGATCCGCGCTTGCTGAACGGCGCCTGGTACACCGTGGACGGCAAAACCTACGGCACGCCGTACCAGTGGGGGCCGAACCTGCTGATGTACAACACCAAAACCTTCCCGACGCCGCCGGACAGCTGGGCGGTGATCTTCCAGCAGCAGAACCTGCCGGACGGCAAGAGCAACCAGGGGCGGGTGCAGGCTTACGACGGCCCGATCTACATCGCCGACGCGGCGCTGTTCCTGAAGGCCACCCAGCCGCAGCTCGGCATAAGCGATCCTTACCAGCTCAACGAAGAGCAGTACCAGGCGGCGCTGAAACTGCTGCGTAGCCAGCACGCGCTGATCCACCGCTACTGGCACGATACCTCGGTGCAGATGAGCGACTTTAAAAACGAAGGCGTGGTGGCCTCCAGCGCCTGGCCGTATCAGGCCAACGCCCTGAAGGGCGAAGGGCAGCCGATCGCCACCGTGTTCCCGAAAGAGGGCGTGACCGGCTGGGCGGACACCACCATGCTGCATGCCGACGCCAAACACCCGAGTTGCGCCTACCAGTGGATGAACTGGTCTCTGGAGCCGAAGGTGCAGGGCGACGTGGCGGCCTGGTTCGGTTCGGTGCCGGCTTCGCCGGCGGGCTGCAAGGCCAGCGCGCTGCTGGGTGAGAAGGGCTGCGAAACCAACGGCTTTAACCAGTTCGACAAAATCGCCTTCTGGAAAACGCCGCAGGCGCAGGGCGGCAAGTTCGTGCCGTACAGCCGCTGGACCCAGGATTACATCGCCATCATGGGCGGCCGCTAAGCCGCGGGGCGCAGCCCGCTGCGCCCGATTTACATCAGTATGGAGCACAGAAAATGACCATTGCCGTGCAATTCATCGATGTTTCGCGGACTTTCGGCGATGTTCGCGCCGTGGATCGGGTATCCATCGACATTCAGGACGGGGAATTCTTCTCCATGCTCGGGCCGTCCGGTTCGGGCAAAACCACCTGCCTGCGCCTGATCGCCGGCTTTGAACAGCTCACTTCCGGCTCGATTCGTATCCACGGCCAGGAAGCTGCCAACCTGCCGCCGTACCAGCGCGACGTGAACACCGTGTTTCAGGATTATGCGCTGTTCCCGCACATGTCGGTGCTGGAAAACGTCGCCTACGGCCTGATGGTGAAGGGCGTCGCCAAACGCGAGCGGCTGGCGCGGGCGCAAGAGGCGCTGGAGAGCGTGGCGCTCGGTTTCGTCGCCGAACGCAAGCCGGCGCACCTGTCGGGCGGCCAGCGGCAGCGCGTGGCGTTGGCGCGCGCGCTGGTCAATCGGCCGCGGGTGCTGCTGCTGGACGAACCGCTCGGCGCGCTGGATCTCAAGCTGCGCGAGCAGATGCAGGGCGAGCTGAAGAAGCTGCAGCGCCAGCTGGGCATCACCTTTATCTTCGTCACCCACGATCAAAGCGAAGCGCTGTCGATGTCCGATCGGGTGGCGGTGTTCAATAACGGCCGCATCGAACAGGTGGATACGCCGCGCGAGCTTTACATGCGGCCGAAGACGCCGTTCGTTGCCGAGTTCGTCGGCACCTCCAACGTGGTGCGCAGCGAGCTGGCGCAGCGTCTGCTCGGCGAAAGCCGGACCTTCTCGATCCGGCCGGAACATATCCGCCTGCTGGAGCAAGGCGGCGCGGCGCAGGACGAGATCCAGGTGCAGGGCACGCTGCAGGAAATCCATTACCAGGGCGCGGCCACGCGGTATGAGATCGCGCTGAACGGCGGCGAAAAGCTGCTGGTCAGCCAGGCCAATCCGCAGTGGATCGCCGCAGGGCAACAGCGGCAGATCGGCCAGCCGATTGTCGCCTGCTGGCCGCGCGCGGCGATGGTGCCGCTGCTGGAGGAGAGGTGAGATGGACATGAGCATCGATTCCCCCTCGGCGCGCGGCGGTAGCGTGCGCGCGCTGTCGACCTGGCTTTATCGCCGGCCGACGTTGTACCTGCTGCTGTTGCTGGTGCCGCCGCTGCTGTGGTTTGGCGCGGTGTACCTCGGTTCGCTGCTGACGCTGCTGTGGCAGGGTTTTTACACCTTCGACGATTTCACCATGGCGGTGACGCCGGATCTGACTTTCGCCAACCTGGCGGCGCTGTTCAACCCGGCCAACTACGACATCATCCTGCGCACGCTGACCATGGCGGTGCTGGTGTCGCTGGCCAGCGCGGCACTGGCGTTCCCGATCGCCTATTACATGGCGCGCTACACCAGCGGCCGCGTCAAAGCGTTCTTTTACATCGCGGTGATGATGCCGATGTGGGCCAGCTATATCGTCAAAGCCTATGCCTGGACTCTGCTGTTGGCGAAAGACGGCGTGGCGCAGTGGTTCCTGCAGCACCTGGGGCTGGAGCCGCTGTTGGCTTCGCTGCTGACGGTGCCTGGCGTCGGCGGCAACACGCTGTCGACCTCGGGCCTGGGGCGTTTTCTGGTGTTCGTCTATATCTGGCTGCCGTTCATGATCCTGCCGATCCAGGCGGCGCTGGAGCGCCTGCCGCCCTCGCTGCTGCATGCCTCGGCGGATTTGGGCGCCCGGCCGGCACAAACCTTCCGTCACGTCATTTTGCCGCTGGCGGTACCGGGCATCGCCGCCGGGTCGATCTTCACCTTCTCGCTGACGCTGGGCGACTTTATCGTGCCGCAGCTGGTGGGGCCGCCGGGCTATTTCATCGGCAGCATGGTGTACGCCCAGCAGGGCGCGATCGGCAATATGCCGATGGCCGCGGCCTTTACGCTGGTGCCGATCGTCCTGATCGCCATCTACCTTTCCATCGTCAAACGTCTGGGGGCCTTCGATGCACTCTGAACGCGCGCCCTTAGGGCTGAAGCTGGCCGCCTGGGGCGGACTTGTCTTCCTGCATTTCCCGTTGGCGATCATCGCCATCTACGCCTTCAACACCGAGGACGCGGCCTTCAGCTTCCCGCCGAAGGGCTTTACGCTGCACTGGTTCAACGTTGCCGCCGGGCGGCAGGACATCATCGATGCGGTGCTGCTGTCGGCGCAGATCGCCTGCCTGGCGACCGCCATCGCGCTGGTGCTCGGCACCCTGGCGGCGGCGGCGCTCTATCGGCGCGATTTCTTCGGCAAGGACAGCATTTCGCTGCTGCTGCTGCTGCCGATCGCGCTGCCGGGGATCGTCACCGGCCTGGCGTTGCTGGCGGCGTTCAAGGCGCTGAACATCGAGCCGGGCATCCTGACCATCGTCGTCGGCCATGCGACTTTCTGCGTGGTGATCGTGTTCAACAACGTCATCGCCCGGTTCCGCCGCACCTCATACAGCCTGATCGAGGCTTCGATGGACCTCGGCGCCGACGGGTGGCAAACCTTCCGCTATGTGATCCTGCCGAACCTCGGCTCTGCGCTGCTGGCCGGCGGCATGCTGGCATTCGCGCTGTCGTTCGATGAAATCATCGTGACCACCTTTACCGCCGGCCACGAGCGCACGCTGCCGCTGTGGCTGTTGAACCAGCTCGGTCGCCCGCGCGACGTGCCGATCACCAACGTGGTGGCGCTGTCGGTGATGCTGTTGACCATGCTGCCGATCCTCGGCGCTTACTACCTGACCAAAGGTGGGGAAAGCGTCGCCGGCAGCGGCAAATAATTTCCTTACCCGACCTCTGATAAAAGGATAACCCTATGCAAAGCCAACTGTTGATTGACGGCCAACTGGTGAATGGCCAGGGCGCGACCCAGCCGGTGTATAACCCGGCGACCGGCGAAGTGATCGCGCAGGTGGCGGAGGCCAGCCCGGAGCAGGTCGATCGCGCGGTGCTGGCGGCAGACGCCGCATTCGCCGCCTGGGGGCAAACCACGCCGAAAGAGCGCGCCGAGCATCTGCTCAAGCTGGCGGATCTGATCGACGAGCATGCCGAGACCTTCGCCAGGCTGGAGTCGCTCAACTGCGGCAAGCCTTATCACTGCGTGCTGAACGACGAGCTGCCGGCGGTGGCCGACGTGTTTCGCTTCTTCGCCGGTGCCAGCCGCTGCCTGACCGGCATGGCGGCCGGCGAGTATCTGGCCGGGCACACCTCGATGATCCGCCGCGATCCGCTCGGCGTGGTGGCCTCGATCGCGCCGTGGAACTACCCGCTGATGATGGCGGCCTGGAAACTGGCGCCAGCGTTGGCGGCGGGCAACTGCGTGGTGATCAAGCCTTCGGAGCAGACGCCGCTGACCACCTTCAAACTGGCCGAACTGGCCGCCGGGTTGTTCCCGCCGGGCGTGCTCAACGTGCTGTTCGGCCGCGGCGCCAGCGTCGGCGATCGGCTGACCGGGCATGACAAGGTGCGCATGGTGTCGCTGACCGGGTCGATCGCCACCGGCGAGCACATCATCGCCCACACCGCCGCCGGCATTAAACGCACCCATATGGAGCTGGGCGGCAAGGCGCCGGTGCTGGTGTTCGACGACGCCGATTTGCAACAGGTGGTGGACGGCATTCGCGGCTTCGGGTTCTACAACGCCGGGCAGGATTGCACCGCCGCCTGCCGCATCTACGCGCAGAAAAGCATTTATCCCGAGCTGGTGAAGCGGCTGGGCGAGGCGGTGGCCAGCCTGAAGATCGGCGCGCCGGACGATGAGAGCACCGAACTGGGGCCGTTGATTACCGCGCAGCATCTGGAACGGGTCGCCGGTTTCGTCGAGCGAGCCAAAGCGTTGCCGCACGTACAGGTAGTGACCGGCGGCGAGAAGGTGAAGGGGCCGGGCTACTATTTCCAGCCGACGCTGCTGGCTGGCGCGCGCCAGGAAGATGAGATCGTGCAGCGCGAAGTGTTCGGCCCGGTGGTGACGGTGACGCCGTTCGACGACGAAGAGCAGGTGCTGGCTTGGGCGAACGAATCCAACTACGGATTGGCCTCGTCCGTGTGGACCCGCGACGTGGGCCGCGCGCATCGCTTAAGTGCCCGCCTGCAATACGGCTGCACCTGGGTGAACACCCACTTCATGCTGGTGAGCGAGATGCCGCACGGCGGCCAGAAACTGTCCGGTTACGGCAAGGATATGTCGATGTACGGGCTGGAGGATTACACGGCCATTCGTCATGTGATGTTCAAACATTGATTTTACAATAATTATCCGCACAATAGCGCGGCCTTTGGGCCGGCCCCGGCCGGCCGATGATAATAAAAATTGAAAGGAAGCCTATATGGGTATCACCCGACGCGATTTTCTCAACGGGGTGGCGATCACCATCGCCGCCGGGTTGACGCCGCTGCAAATCCTGCGCGCGTCACCGCAAACCGCCAATCAAACCCTGTACTACCCGCCGGCGCTGACCGGGCTACGGGGCAACCATCCGGGCTCGTTCGAGCATGCGCATCAACTGGGGCGCGACGGAAAAGCCTTTGACTTCGGCAGCGTGCCCGCCGTTGAAGAGTTCGATCTGGTGGTGGTGGGCGCCGGCATCAGCGGCCTGGCGGCCGCCTGTTTCTGGCAGCAGCTGAAGGGCGAGCAGCAGCGCATTCTGCTGATCGACAACCATGACGACTTCGGCGGCCACGCCAAGCGCAACGAATTCAACAGCGACGACGGCATGTTGCTCGGCTACGGCGGCAGCGAATCGCTGCAGTCGCCGCGTTCCAACTTCAGCCCGGTGGCGATGGGGCTGCTGCGCAAGATCGGCGTCGATATCGATCGGTTGGAGCAGGCTTTTGACACCAATTTCTATCCGGATCTGAACCTGAGCCGCGGCGTTTATTTCGATCGCAAAAACTTCGGCGTCGATAAGGTGGTGAGCGGCGATCCGGGCCGCACGGTGGCGGACGACATTCCGCGCGATCGCCTCAACGGGCGGCCTTACGCAGAGTTCATCGGCGATTTCCCGCTGCCGGAAAGCGACCGCCAGGCGCTGATCGCGCTGCATACGGTGGAGAAAGATTATCTGCCGGAGATGACGCTGGAGCAGAAGGTCGAATGGCTCGACACCCACAGCTACACCCAGTTCCTGCGTGAGAAGGTTGGGCTGAGCGAACTGGCGATCCGCTACTTCCAGCAGACCACCAACGATTTCCAGGCGGTGGGCATCGACGGCACCTCGTGCAGCGATGCGCGCATCTGCGATCTGCCGGGCCTCGGCGGCATGAATCTGCCGCCGCTGGACGAAGAGTCGCAGGCGGATCTCGACGATCCTTATGTGTTCCATTTCCCGGACGGCAACGCCACGCTGGCGCGCCTGATGGTGCGCAAGCTGATCCCGGCGGTGGCGCCGGCCGGCAAGGACATGGACGACGTGGTGCTGGCCAAATTCGATTACAGCCAGCTCGATCGGCCGGAGTCGCCGGTGAAGCTGCGTTTGAACAGCACCGGGCTGCACGCGGCCAACGTCGGCGACAAGGTGGAAGTCACCTATATGACCGGCGAGAAGATGACCAAAGTGCGCGCGGGCCAGGTGGTGATGGCCGGCTACAACATGATGATCCCGTATCTGGTGCCGGAGATGTCGCACGAGCAGCAGGAGGCGTTGAAGCAGAACGTCAAGTCGCCGCTGGTGTACAGCAAGGTGGTGATCCGCAACTGGCAGCCGTTCATCAAGCTGGGGGTGCACGAGATCTACTCGCCGGCCGCACCGTACAGCCGCGTGAAGCTGGATTATCCGGTGAGCATGGGCGGCTATCAGCATCCGCGCGATCCGGATCGGCCAATCGGCCTGCATATGGTGTATGTACCGACGCTACCGGGCAGCGGCCTCAGCCCGCGCGAGCAGTCGCGCAAAGGGCGCGCGCTGCTGCTGGGCACGCCGTTTGAGGTACACGAGCAGATGATCCGCGAACAGCTGCAGGGCATGCTGGGCGAGGCCGGTTTCGATCATCAGCGCGATATTCAGGCGATCACCGTCAACCGCTGGTCGCACGGTTACTCCTACTTCCTCAACGGGCTGTTTGACGACGAAGAAGAAGCCAAGAAAATCATCGAAACGGCGCGGCAGCCGATCGGCAAGATTGTTATCGCCAACTCCGATGCTGACTGGAGCCCGTACGCTAACTCGGCGATCGACCAGGCGTGGCGCGCGGTTAACGAACTGGCCTACGGCAAGGTTGCCGCCAAGGAGGGTGCATGAGTCTGCGTTCGCTGTACCTGTTGAGCCTGCTGGCGGCCGGCGGTTCGGCCCAGGCGATGTCGGCCGGGGAATACGTCGCCAAAGCCGGCGACTGCACCGCCTGCCACACCGCGCCGGGCGGCGCTGAACTGGCGGGCGGCATGAAGTTCCCGACGCCGCTCGGGGCCATCTACGCCACCAACATCACGCCGGACAAGCTGCACGGCATCGGCGCCTATTCGTTCGAGGAATTCGATCGCGCCATGCGCCAGGGGGTGGCCAAAGACGGTCACCGGCTCTACCCGGCGATGCCGTACACCTCGTACGCCAAAATGAGCGCGGAAGACATGCGTGCGCTGTATGACTATCTGATGAACGAGGTGCCGGCACAGAACGTCGCCAACCGCGCCAGCGACATTAGTTGGCCGCTGTCGATGCGCTGGCCGCTGGCGGTGTGGAACCAGCTGTTCCACGACGACCAGCCGTATCAGGCGGATCCGCAGCAGAGCGCCGAGTGGAACCGCGGCGCCTACCTGGTGCAGGGTGCCGGCCACTGCGGCAGCTGCCACACGCCGCGCGGCTGGGCGATGCAGGAGAAGGGGCTGGATGGCAAGGAAACAGTGTTCCTGAGCGGCGCCGAACTCGACGGCTGGTACGCTTCCAATCTGCGCGGCCTGCCGCCGGAAGAGGTGACGGCGCTGCTGAAAACCGGCCGCAGCCGCCATGCGGCGGTCGCCGGGCCGATGAGCGAGGTGGTGACCCACAGTACGCAGTACCTCAGCGACGGCGATCTGAACGCCATCGCGGTGTACCTGCGCAGCCTGGCACCGGAAAGCGCCGCTAAACCTGCCTCATCTGCTGCGCAGGCGGATAATCCGGGCGGCAAGGCGACCTATGCGATGTACTGCTCGACCTGCCACGGCAACCAGGGCGAGGGCACCGACTTCGCCATTCCGGCGCTGGCGGGCAACGCCACGGTGACGGCGGACAATCCGCTGACCGCGCTGCGGGTGGTGCTGGAAGGGGCGCATACGCCGACCACGCAACAGGCGATGGCGTTCGACATGCCGGCTTACGGCTGGGCGTTGAACGATCGGCAAGCGGCCGATCTGATGAGCTATCTGCGGGGAAGCTGGGGCAACCAGGCGGTGCCGGTGACGGTACAGCAGGTGCAGGACGCGCGCAAACTGCAGGAGAAATGAAGGGGGAGCGCGGTCTGACGGCCGCGCTCCGCAAGCATTACAGCACCTTATGCGGGCCGAAGCATTCGTAGTGGATGCGTTCGGCCTCTACGCCCATCTCCAGCAGCTGTTTCCCCACGAACTGCATGAAGGCTACCGGGCCGCAGAAGTAATAGTGCATCTGCGGATCGGCCAGGCTGCCCCGCAGCGCGCTCAAATCCATCAATCCGCGGCTGTGGTAATCGCGGCCTTCCACGTCATCGGCGCCCGGCTCGCGGTACCACACATGGCGGCTCAGATTCGGCATGCGCCCGGCAATATCCGCCACTTCATCGGCAAAGGCGTGCACGTCGCCGTTTTCCGCCGCGTGCAGCCAGTGGACCTGCGCCTGATGCTGGTTGTCGTGCAGGGTGTTGAGCATGCCGAGCATCGGGGTTTGGCCGACGCCGGCGGAGATCAGCGCCACCGGCGTAGTCGGCGCCACGTCGAGGAAGAAGTCGCCGTGCGGCGGGGCGATGTAGATCACGTCGCCTTCCTGCGCCTGCTGATGCAGGTAGTTGGACACTTTACCCTGATCTTCACGCTTTACCGCGATGCGGTAGAACTCGCCGTTCGGCGAGGTGGTCAGCGAGTACTGGCGAATTTCCTGATGCTCCAGGCTGTCGTGCTTGATGTAGACCGCCAGATACTGCCCCGGTTTGAAGTCCGCCACCCGGCCGCCGTCCACCGGCGCCAGCACGAAGCTGCAGATCACGTCGCTCTGCGGCTGTTTCTTCAGGATGCGGAATGCGCGCAGATCGCGCCAGCCGCCGTTATCGGCTTCGCTCTGCTGATAAATCTGCTCTTCACGCTGAATAAACACGTTGGCCAGCACGCCGTAGGCTTTGCCCCAGGCGTCCAGCACTTCCTGACCCGGGCTGAACATCTCGTCCAGCGTTGCCAGCAGGTGGCCGCCGACGATGTTGTACTGCTCCGGCTGAATATTGAAGCTGGTGTGCTTCTGCGCGATGCGCTCCACCGCCGGCAGCAGCGCCGCCAGGTTCTCGATGTTGGCGGCATAGGCGCAGATGGCGTCGAACAGCGCCTGACGCTGATCGCCGTTGCGCTGATTGCTCATGTTGAAAATGTCTTTCAATTCCGGGTTGTGCGCGAACATGCGATCGTAAAAGTGGGCGGTCAGCTTCGGCCCGGTTGCAGCCAGCAGGGGAATGGTGGATTTCACGGTGGCGATGGTTTGGCTATCCAGCATGGGAGCGCTCCTTGGGTTGGGCTCTTGACGAGAATTTTAATGATGTATTTTAAATGCATCTTATTGGGTTCCGCGTCGCTTGTAAATGCCCTTGTTTTCGTTGCGGTGTTCTTCAGGCGTCGATCGTGTTCACAGAACATGAAAAAAGCGCATTGTTCGCATGAGGAAATGTCCGTTGATAAACGGGGACATTTCGCGGATCAAAGCCTTGCGCTGCCTTATGCCAATCGTTTGCGTAAAAACCTCTGTCAAGACCTATCTTCGGTGGGGGGAAACGGTTTACACTGTGGCCCAGAACCCAAACGGGTAGTTATTTGGTGATTTTTTAGT
Source organism: Serratia sp. BFP-2025 (assembly GCF_050880365.1). NCBI lineage: Bacteria > Pseudomonadati > Pseudomonadota > Gammaproteobacteria > Enterobacterales > Yersiniaceae > Serratia > Serratia sp. BFP-2025. The sequence continues at coordinate 153,837 of NZ_JBPAFV010000001.1, forward strand.
TAGCTGATTTAAGTCAGGAGATGCCGGATGTTAAAGCGTGAAATGAACATTGCCGATTACGATGCTGAACTGTGGCGCGCCATGGAGCAGGAAGTGGTGCGTCAGGAAGAGCACATCGAGCTGATCGCGTCTGAGAACTACACCAGCCCGCGCGTGATGCAGGCTCAGGGTTCCCAGCTGACCAACAAATACGCTGAAGGCTATCCGGGCAAGCGTTACTACGGCGGCTGTGAATACGTGGATATCGTTGAACAGCTGGCTATCGATCGCGCCAAAGAATTGTTCGGCGCCGATTACGCCAACGTGCAGCCGCACTCAGGCTCCCAGGCTAACTTCGCTGTGTACACCGCGCTGCTGCAGCCGGGCGACACCATTCTGGGCATGAACCTGGCGCACGGCGGTCACCTGACCCACGGTTCCCCGGTCAACCTGTCCGGCAAGCTGTATAACGTGGTGCCTTACGGCATCGACGACAAAGGTCAAATCGACTATGACGATCTGGCCAAACAGGCGCAGACCCACAAGCCGAAAATGATCATCGGCGGCTTCTCCGCTTACTCCGGCGTGGTTGACTGGGCCAAAATGCGCGAAATCGCCGACAGCATCGGCGCTTACCTGTTCGTCGACATGGCGCACGTGGCGGGCCTGATCGCCGCCGGCGTGTACCCGAACCCGGTGCCGCACGCGCACATCGTCACTACCACCACCCACAAAACCCTGGCGGGTCCGCGCGGCGGCCTGATCCTGGCGAAGGGCGGCGACGAAGAGCTGTACAAGAAACTGAACTCTGCCGTGTTCCCTGGCGGCCAGGGCGGCCCGCTGATGCACGTGATCGCCGGCAAGGCGGTGGCGCTGAAAGAAGCGATGGAGCCTGAGTTCAAGATTTACCAGCAGCAAGTGGCGGTCAACGCCAAGGCGATGGTGGAAGTGTTCCTGCAGCGCGGCTACAAAGTGGTCTCCGGCGGCACCCATAACCACCTGTTCCTGCTGGATCTGGTCGACAAAAACCTGACCGGTAAAGAAGCTGACGCCGCCCTGGGCCGCGCCAACATCACCGTCAACAAAAACAGCGTGCCGAACGATCCGAAGAGCCCGTTCGTCACCTCCGGCGTGCGTATCGGCACCCCGGCCGTGACTCGTCGCGGCTTCAAAGAAGCCGACGTGCGCGAGCTGGCCGGTTGGATCTGCGATGTGCTGGACAACATCAACGATGAAGCCACCATCGAACGCACCAAGAAGAAAGTGCTGGATATCTGCGCCCGCCTGCCGGTTTACGCCTAATCCCGCTTTCGCCTGAAAAAACCCGCTGCGGCGGGTTTTTTTATGGCCGCTTGCGGCAAACTGTGAACTGTTTGGCACTCTAATGCATTGAAGTGGAATGAAGATTGCCGGGCGGTGTGAGCTCTGTCAAAGTATTGCCCTCACACCGGAGGGATCATGGTTCTGCAATCAACGCGTTGGCTCGCTCTCAGTTATTTCACCTACTTCTTTTCCTATGGCATCTTCTTACCGTTCTGGGGCGTGTGGCTGAAAGGCGAGGGCATCGCGCCCGAAACCATCGGCATTTTACTCGGCGCCGGTCTGGTGGCCCGCTTCCTCGGTAGCTTGCTAATTGCTCCCCGCGTTAAAGATCCCTCTCATCTGGTCTCCGCCCTGCGCCTGTTGGCCCTGTTGACGTTGGCCTTCGCGGTCGGTTTCTGCTTCGGCAACGGTTGGGGTTGGCTGATGCTGGTGATCGCCGGTTTCAACCTGTTCTTTTCGCCGCTGGTGCCGCTGACCGACGCCCTGGCCGCCACCTGGCAGAAGCAAATCCGCATGGACTACGGCCGGGTGCGGCTGTGGGGGTCGCTGGCGTTCGTCATCGGCTCGGCGCTGACCGGGCAACTGGTGGCGGTGTGGGGCCATAACGCCATTCTCTACAGCCTGATCCTCAGCGTGCTGGCGATGCTGCTGGGCATGCTGTTGAAGCCGAACGTTATGCCGCAGGGTGAAGCGCGCACGCACAGCGGGGACGAGCGTTCGCTGTGGGCGCTGCTGAAAGAAGGGCCGGTCTGGCGCTTCCTGCTGTGCGTCACGTTGCTGCAGGGGGCGCATGCCGGCTACTACAGCTTTGGCTCCATTTACTGGCAGGAGGCCGGTTATTCGGCCTCGACCATCGGCTACCTGTGGTCGCTGGGCGTGGTGGCGGAGGTGATTATTTTCGCCAGCAGCAACGTGCTGTTCCGCCGCTGGAATGCGCGCAACCTGCTGTTGCTCTCCGCCTGCTGCGGCGTGTTGCGCTGGAGCCTGATGGCCTACAGTACCGAACTGGGCTGGTTGCTGCTGATTCAGATCTTGCACTGCGGCACCTTTACCGTGTGCCACCTGGCGGCGATGCGCTTTATCGCCGCGCGTCAGGGGCAGGAGGTGATCCGGCTGCAGGCGGTGTATTCGGCGTTGGCGATGGGCGGCGGTATCGCCGTCATGACGGTGATCGCCGGGTTCCTGTTCGAACATTGGCAGGGCGGGGTATTCTGGGTGATGGCGGCGGTCGCGGCACCGGCCTTGTTCATCCGGCCACCGGCGGTCAGCGTCAGCCGTTGATGTTGATTAAGGGGCTTCCAGCAGCGCGCGGATGGCCTCGCGCTGCCGGCTTTCCAGCGGCAGCTCGGTGTAGATCAGCGGCGGGTGCGGAGCGCTGTGCACCGCCGCATAAGGGGTGATCACCAGCGTGACGCCCTGCGGCGCTCCGCCGCGCAGGTAGTCGCCCAGCGGCAGATACTTGATGTTCAGCGGCAGCAGCGTGAGCTCGCGGAGCTGATATTCCACTTCCTCTTCCAACTGCGGGTTATCCAGCGTCAGCAGCAGCACCTGTTTTTCCTGTAGTGCGTTGTCCTGCATCAGCCAGGCACCGAAGCTGATGGCCACCAGGCCCGCTTCCTCGTTGGAAAACTGCACGCCGTACTCCTGTTCCAGCGGCTTCAGCGCATCCTGCGTGGTGCGCATCAGCCGCGGGTATTTACGCACCACTTCTTCCAGCAGCATATTGTCAATGCCGATGGCGAAACGGCAGCGCTCCAGCGCCGGCGCCAGGTGGGCGAACAGCTGGCTGACCAGCTCCGCTTTGCTGCTGAAAGCCATGCCGGAAAGCTGCTGGAAACGCACGACCATGCTGTCGATTGCCGCCATCAGCCGCTGTTCTTGCGCCGAGTCATCGCTGTGGTAGCTGTGATTTTTCAACATGGTGAAGGTCAGCGCCAGAAAATCGCGCTCGTCCGCGTGCGGCGGCTGGTTAAACAGCCGGTTGCAGGCCTGATGTAGCCAGGCGGCGGCTTGCTGCTCCGGCTTTTGCCGCAGCCAGTCGCGTTGAACGGCGTCGAAACGCGGATGGCGCTGCAGGCGGTTTTGCCAGGCGCAGTAGAGCAGGTAATGCAGCAGGAATTGGCGGTCGCGCGCGTCGAAGTGGCGGTTGAGCAGCGGTTCGCAGGCGTCTATCGCTTGAGCCAGCTGCGACGCCGACCCGGCATCGGCCGCCAGCGCCAGCCGCAGGCGCGGGGCGAAGTCGCTTTCGACGAACTGCGGGCTGCAACGCAGGGCCCGCCGCAGCCAATGGATCAGGCACAGGCGTTGATCGAGCGCGCTGCCCCGCAGTTGGTAGCCATGGTCGGGATCGACGGCGATCTCCAGATGGTGGAAACGCTGGATTTCACTGGCCACCTCGGCTATATCTTGCCGGGTTATCGGGGGGGCGACGCCATTGATTCGGCTTAAGGTCTCCAGCTGTAACTCGGGCTCCGGCGTGTACAGCATCAGCAGCAGATGACAGCGCCGTTGTTGTCCGGAGAGCTCAGGCACGGGAGAGGTGTCCAGGCTCATATCACCTTCCGGCATATAAGGTTGCGATTATGCCTAAGCATAGCAAAAGGCTTTGTAACGTCAGGATGACAGCGCGGCTTTTACTTCGGCTTACAACTTTCGTCACAAATATTGCCGGGAGCGGCAGACCGTTCGGCAGTTATTTGTGTTACGTTATAACAAATGCAGGTAAGACAGGATAATGATGAAGTTACGTCGTCTTTTGGCTGCCCTCGGCGCCGTGTTCAGCGCTGGAGCGGCCGCTCATCCGCACAGCTTTATCGACATGAACACCACCTTCGTCGCCAAAGACCAGCGGCTGGTCGGCCTGAAAATGGTGTGGGTGATGGATGAAATCACCTCGGCGGATCTGCTCTACGATGCGAAAAACGCCAAGAGCGATTCGGAAGTGTGGAAAAAGCTGGCGGCGGAAGTGATGGCCAACGTGCTGGGGCAGCACTATTTCACCGATCTTTATCGTGACGGCAAGCCGGTGAAATACCTGAACTTGCCCAGCGAATATCACCTGTCGCGCCAGGGCAACCAGGCGGTGTTGGAGTTCGTGATGCCGTTGGCCGAGCCGCAGCCGTTGGCGGGCAAGCCGTTTCAACTTTCTACTTACGATCCGACTTATTTCGTGGATATGACCTATAAAGACCAAAATGCGCTGCATCTGCCGCCGGAGATGGCGCAGCAGTGCAGTTACAAGCTGATGACGCCGAAGCCGAATGCGTCGCTGCAGGCCTATGCGCTGTCGCTCGACAAGAACGACTCGCCCGGCGAAGACCTGGCGCTGGGGCAACAGTTTGCCCAGCGGGTGACGCTGCAATGTCGCTAAATTTCTCTCCGCCGACGACAAGCCGACGCCACTGGGTCTTTGGCCTGTGGCCGCTGCTGCCGTTCACGCTGGCGCTGACGGCCGCCGCGCTGCTGGCGTGGCACTACTGGCCGCAGCTGCTGATGCAGAGCGTGGTATGGCAAAAAGCGCTGCATCAACAGATGGCGGGGCTGTTGCAGCAGGTGAAGGCCGCGCCGCAGCAGGCCGGGCTGGCGCTGATGCTGTTCAGCCTCGGTTATGGCGTTTTGCATGCGCTTGGGCCCGGCCACGGTAAAGTGGTGATCGCCACCTATCTGGCCACCCACCCGGCGCGGCTGAAAAGTAGCCTGAAGCTGACCTTCGCCGCGTCGCTGGTGCAGGGGCTGGTGGCGATCGCGCTGGTGACGTTGATGTTGGTGGTGTTGCAGCTCTCTTCGCGCCAGCTGCACCAAAGCAGCTTTTGGCTGGAGAAGGGCAGTTTTATTCTGGTGATGCTGCTTGGCGCGCTGCTGAGTTGGCGCGCGCTGAAACGTCTGTTTGCGGCGATCAAAGCGATGCGCCCGGCGCCGGCGCTGCGCATCAACAGCCTGACGCCGCTGGCGGCGGATCATGTGCACAGCGCCGACTGCGGCTGCGGGCACCGGCATCTGCCGAGCGACAGCGAGCTACAGGCGGGGAGCGACTGGCGCACCCGAACCGCCATCGTGCTGGCGATGGGCATGCGCCCCTGCTCGGGGGCGATTTTGGTACTGCTGTTCTCCAAGGTGATCGGCGTGTTCGGCTGGGGCGTGCTTTCCGCGCTGGCGATGGCATTCGGCACATCCTTGACCATTTCCATGCTGGCGCTGCTGGTGCATTACAGCCGCCGGCTGGCGGTGCGCCTCAGCCGTTCGCGCGCGCCCGCCGCCTGGAGCGCGGTAGCCTGGGGCTCGCTGGCGCTGGCCGGTGGCCTGATCCTGCTGGCCGCCGGGCTGCTGCTGTACGTCAGCGCGCAGCCGGAATTCGGCGGCGGCATCCGCCCCTTCTCTCGCTAACGGGCATAAAAAAAGCGCTGCATCGGCAGCGCTTTTTTTCGATTCGCTTCTGGCGATTAACGCTTCAGCGCTTCGCTCAGTTCTTCACGCATGGTGGCCAACATGGCTTTCACCACGCGCGGGTTGCCCGCTACCACGTTGCCGGAGCTGAAGTGGTTGTGGCCGCCGACGAAGTCGGTCACCAGGCCGCCGGCTTCACGCACCAGCAGCTCGCCCGCAGCGAAGTCCCACGGCTTCAGGCCGATTTCGAAGAAACCGTCTACGCGGCCGGCGGCCACATAGGCCAGATCCAGCGCGGCGGAACCGGTGCGGCGGAAGTCCGCACACTGGGTGAACAGTTTGCCGACGATGTTGATGTAAGGCGTAGCGTGCTGTTTGACTTTGAACGGGAAGCCGGTCGCCAGGATGGTGCCATCCAGATCTTTGGCGTTGGTGCCGCGCAGGCGGTAACCGTTGAGCTGTGCGCCCTGGCCGCGAGTGGCGGTGAACAGTTCGTTGCGCATCGGATCGTAAACCACGGCCACTTCAGTACGGCCTTTGATGCGTACGGCGATGGAAACGGAGAAATGAGGGAAGCGTTTGATGAAGTTTGCAGTGCCATCCAGTGGATCGATCACCCATTGCACATCGCGATCTTCGCCGATCAGTTCGCCGCGCTCTTCGCTCACGATGCTGTGTTGCGGATAAGACTTGCGGATGACGTCGATGATCAGATGCTCTGCATCGCGATCGACGTTGGTGACGAAGTCGTTGGTCCCTTTCTGGCTCGCTTCTACAGCGTCAGGGGTTTCGTAGTTTTTGGCAATCAGGTTACCGGCCTTGCGCGCAGCGCGCACGGCGATAGTCAGCATCGGATGCATGGGTATCTTCCAACTAGGATGTTAAAGAACAGGAAACGGCGCGAAGTATAGCAGCTGTTCGGCAAATTGCCTACGGCTGTGTTAAGATGCTGCGATTTTCCGCCACGCTCAGAGTTTGTATGCTGCACAATATCCGCATTGTTCTGGTAGAGACTTCACATACCGGCAACATGGGCTCGACCGCCAGAGCCATGAAAACCATGGGTTTAACCAACCTTTATCTGGTTAATCCGCTGATCAAACCCGATTCTCAGGCCATCGCCCTGGCCGCCGGTGCCAGCGACGTGATCGGCAACGCCACTATCGTCGATACCCTCGATGACGCCATCGCCGGCTGCAGCCTGGTGGTGGGTACCAGCGCGCGCTCCCGCACCTTGCCGTGGCCGATGCTGGAGCCGCGTGAATGCGGCGTGCGTTCGGTGCACGAAGGCGAGCACGCGCCGGTGGCGCTGGTGTTCGGCCGTGAACGCGTCGGGCTGACCAACGATGAATTGCAGAAGTGCCACTACCACGTCGCCATTCCGGCCAACCCGGACTACAGCTCGCTGAACCTGGCGATGGCGGTGCAGATCCTGGCGTACGAAGTGCGCGTGGCTTACCTCGATCGCCAACAGGCGGGCGCGCCGCAGCTGGAAGAGACGCCGTATCCGCTGGTGGATGACCTCGAGCGCTTCTATCAGCACCTGGAGCAGACGCTGCAGCGCACCGGCTTTATTCGCCCGTCCCATCCGGGCCAGGTGATGAACCGCCTGCGTCGGCTGTTCACCCGCGCGCGCCCGGAAGGGCAGGAGCTAAATATCCTGCGCGGCATGCTGACGTCGATCGAGAAACAGGACAAACATCAAGGTAATTAATTGATGCGGCGTAACGGTGGGCGACAATAGTATTAGTTATCCAAAGGTTATAACATGTATTTTATATACCTTTGTTCTTGCTAAGTACAAAACGTGCTAATACTTGAGTTAATTACTAGGTTAAATAGTTGACTGATTTACTCAGGAATGTCAGACTTTCGGCCATATTTGACCAACAGGTAACCATTGAGCTATGAGACTGACATCCAAAGGCCGTTATGCCGTAACCGCTATGCTCGACGTAGCGCTGCATTCCCAGGAAGGGCCGGTGCCACTGGCGGACATTTCCGAACGCCAGGGTATTTCGCTCTCTTATCTGGAACAATTATTCTCCCGTCTGCGCAAGAATGGCCTGGTGGCCAGCGTGCGCGGTCCGGGCGGTGGTTATCTGCTGGGTAAAGACGCGGGTGAGATCGCCGTTGGCGCTGTCATCACTGCTGTCGATGAATCGGTAGATGCAACCCGTTGCCAGGGCAAAGAAGGCTGCCAGGGCGGTGATCGCTGCTTGACCCACGCCCTGTGGCGCGATCTGAGCGAGCGCATCAGCGGGTTCCTGAACAACATTACGCTGGCTGAACTGGTCAACAACCAGGAAGTGCTGATGGTGGCAGATCGTCAAAACAACGATACGCGCCGCACGGCCAACGGTCGTCCGCAAGAAACTATCAACGTTAATCTGCGCGCATAAGCAGCTGGCGAAATTATTTTAGTTTTTGGAAGTGATGTACGGAGCACAAGAGCAATGAAATTACCGATTTATCTGGATTACTCAGCAACGACGCCGGTCGACCCGCGCGTTGCTGAGAAGATGATGCAGTTTTTGACCCTGGACGGCACTTTCGGCAACCCGGCTTCCCGTTCCCACCGTTTCGGTTGGCAGGCGGAAGAGGCGGTAGACATCGCCCGTAACCAAATCGCCGAACTGGTGGGCGCCGACCCGCGCGAAATCGTCTTCACCTCCGGGGCGACCGAATCCGACAACCTGGCGATCAAAGGCGCTGCCAATTTCTACCAGAAAAAAGGCAAGCACATCATCACCAGCAAAACCGAACACAAAGCCGTGCTGGACACCTGCCGTCAGCTGGAGCGCGAAGGGTTCGAAGTGACCTACCTGGCGCCGCAGAGCAACGGCATCATCAGCCTGCAGGATCTCGAAGCGGCGATGCGCGATGACACCATCCTGGTCTCCATCATGCACGTCAACAACGAGATCGGCGTGGTGCAGGACATCGAAGCGATCGGCGAAATGTGCCGCGCGCGCGGTATCATCTACCACGTTGACGCTACCCAGAGCGTGGGCAAACTGCCTATCGATCTGAGCAAGCTGAAAGTCGACCTGATGTCGTTCTCCGGCCACAAAATCTATGGCCCGAAAGGCATCGGCGCGCTGTACGTGCGCCGCAAGCCGCGTATCCGCATCGAAGCGCAGGTGCACGGTGGCGGTCACGAGCGCGGCATGCGTTCCGGCACCCTGCCTGTTCACCAGATCGTCGGCATGGGCGAAGCTTACCGCATCGCCAAAGAAGAGATGACCGAAGAGATGGCGCGTCTGCGCACCCTGCGCGATCGTCTGTGGAACGGCGTGAAAGATATGGAAGAAGTGTATCTGAACGGCGATCTGGAGCACGGCGCACCGAACATCCTGAACGTCAGCTTCAACTATGTTGAAGGCGAGTCGCTGATCATGGCGCTGAAAGACCTGGCCGTTTCTTCCGGTTCAGCCTGTACCTCCGCCAGCCTCGAGCCGTCCTACGTGCTGCGCGCGCTGGGCATGAGCGATGAATTGGCGCACAGCTCGATCCGTTTCTCCCTGGGGCGTTTCACCACGGAAGAAGAGATCGACTACACCATTCAACTGGTGCGTAAATCCATCGGCCGTCTGCGCGATCTGTCCCCGCTGTGGGAGATGTTCAAGCAGGGCGTGGATATCAACAGCATCGAATGGGCGCATCATTAATTCTCAGGTTTCAGGAGCAAGGTCATGGCTTACAGCGAAAAAGTAATCGATCATTATGAAAACCCGCGCAACGTGGGTTCTTTCGACAACGAAGATCCTACCGTCGGCAGCGGCATGGTAGGGGCGCCGGCTTGTGGCGACGTCATGAAGCTGCAGATCAAGGTTAACGATGAAGGCATCATCGAAGACGCGCGCTTTAAAACTTACGGCTGCGGTTCCGCCATCGCCTCCAGCTCGCTGGTGACCGAATGGATGAAAGGCAAGTCGCTGGATCAGGCTGAAGCGATCAAAAACACCCAGATCGCCGAAGAGCTGGAATTGCCGCCGGTCAAAATTCACTGCTCGATCCTGGCTGAAGACGCCATCAAAGCAGCGATTGCTGACTATAAGAGCAAGCATAGCGCCAAGTAATTTGTCTGAGTCGGCCCGGCCGCGCCGGGCTTTGATGTGAAGTGTGAGGTTGTGATGTCTATTACCATGAGCGACAGCGCTGCGCAGCGTGTTCAGGCGTTTTTGACGAACCGCGGCAAAGGTCTCGGCCTGCGTCTGGGAGTGCGAACTTCCGGCTGCTCCGGGATGGCGTACGTGCTGGAATTTGTTGACGAAGCCAACGATGACGACATCGTGTTTGAAGACAAAGGCATCAAGGTGATCATCGACGGCAAGAGCCTGGTCTACCTTGACGGCACCGAGCTTGATTTCGTTAAGGAAGGCCTGAACGAAGGCTTCAAGTTCAACAACCCGAACGTCTCAAGCGAATGCGGCTGCGGCGAGAGTTTCAACGTCTGACAGTCCATCGTGCTCCCCCGCCTCGGCGGGGGAACTTCATCCGCTAACGCCCAGAGCACGCTATGGATTACTTTACTTTATTCGGGCTGCCAGTTCGCTATACCGTGGACGGCAGCCTGCTTGCGTCCCGCTTCCAGGATCTGCAGCGCCAATTCCACCCCGATCGTTTCGCCAACCAGCCGGAGCGCGAACGCCTGATGGCGTTGCAGCAGGCGGCGACCATCAATGAAGCCTACCAGGCGCTGAAGCACCCGTTAAAACGCGCGGAGTATATGCTATCTTTGCACGGCTTCGATCTGGGCAACGAGCAGCATACGATGCGCGACACCGCGTTTCTGATGGAACAGCTGGAACTGCGCGAAGAGCTCGACGCCATTGAGCGCAAGCCGGAGGCGGAAAGCCTGTTGGCCGATTTCGGCGCGCGGCTGGCCGCCTCGGTCAAACAGCGCAGCGCGCTGATGCTGCAGCAGTTGGATAGCGAGCAGTGGGCGGACGCCGCCGACACCGTGCGCAAGCTGCGCTTTTTGGACAAACTCCAGCAACAGGTTGAACAACTCGAAGAAAAACTGCTGGGTTTTGAGTAACACCTTCTGATTCTGATTGTGGAAGCTTCAACATGGCCTTATTACAAATTAGTGAGCCTGGTCTCAGCGCCGCGCCGCACCAGCGACGCTTGGCCGCCGGCATCGACTTAGGCACCACCAACTCGCTGGTCGCCACGGTGCGCAGCGGGCAGGCGGAAACGCTGGCCGACGAACAGGGGCGCCATTTGCTGCCTTCGGTGGTGCATTATCAGGCGGACGCGCAGCGCGTCGGCTGGGAGGCGCGCCAACAGGCGGCGCAGGATCCGGCCAATACCGTCAGCTCCATCAAACGCATGATGGGCCGCTCGTTGGCGGACGTGCAGCAACGTTACCCGAACCTGCCGTATCAATTCCAGGCCAGCGACAACGGCCTGCCGCTGATCGTCACTGCCGCCGGCCCGGTTAACCCGGTCGGCGTCTCCGCCGATATCCTGCGGGCCCTGTCCGCGCGCGCGCAAGCGGCGCTGGAAGGGGAGCTGGACGGCGTGGTGATCACCGTTCCCGCCTACTTCGACGACGCGCAGCGCCAGGGTACCAAAGACGCGGCGCGTCTGGCCGGCCTGCACGTCCTGCGCCTGCTGAACGAACCGACCGCGGCGGCGATCGCCTATGGGCTGGATTCCGGCCAGGAAGGGGTGATCGCGGTTTACGATCTGGGCGGCGGCACCTTTGATATCTCTATTCTGCGTCTCAGCCGCGGCGTGTTCGAAGTGCTGGCGACCGGCGGCGATTCCGCGCTGGGCGGCGACGACTTCGATCATCTGTTGGCCGACTGGCTGCGCGAGCAGGCCGGCGTGGCCGATCGCAGCGACCACGGCGTGCAGCGCCAACTGCTGGATGCCGCCATCGCCGCCAAAATCGCGTTGAGCGATGCCGACAGCGCGCGCGTTGAGGTGGCAGGCTGGCAGGGCGAGGTGACCCGCGCCCAGTTTGAAGCGCTGATCGCCCCGCTGGTGAAACGCACGCTGATGGCTTGCCGTCGCGCGCTGAAAGACGCCGGCGTCACCGCCGACGAGGTGCTGGAAGCGGTGATGGTCGGCGGTTCTACCCGCGTGCCGCTGGTGCGTGAGCAGGTGGGGGCCTTCTTCGGCCGCACGCCGCTGACGTCGATCGATCCGGATAAAGTGGTCGCCATCGGCGCCGCGATCCAGGCCGACATCCTGGTGGGCAACAAGCCGGACAGCGACATGCTGCTGCTGGACGTGATCCCGCTGTCGCTGGGTCTCGAAACCATGGGCGGTCTGGTGGAGAAAGTGATCCCGCGCAACACCACTATCCCGGTGGCGCGCGCGCAGGAGTTCACCACCTTTAAAGACGGCCAGAGCGCGATGATGATCCACGTGCTGCAGGGCGAGCGCGAGCTGGTGCAGGATTGCCGTTCGCTGGCGCGCTTTACGCTGCGTGGCCTGCCGCCGCTGCCTGCCGGGGGCGCGCACATTCGCGTGACCTTCCAGGTGGACGCGGACGGCCTGCTGAGCGTCACCGCGATGGAGAAATCCACCGGCGTTGAAGCCTCGATCCAGGTCAAGCCGTCGTACGGTCTGTCGGACAGCGAAATCGCCGGCATGATCAAAGACTCGATGGCCAACGCGCAAAGCGACGTGGGCGCACGCAAGCTGGCGGAGCAACGCGTGGAAGCCGCGCGGGTGCTGGAAAGCCTGCAGGGCGCGCTGGCCACCGACGCCGCGCTGCTGAGCGAGGCGGAAAGTCAGGCGATCGCCGCCTCGACCCAGGCGTTGCAGCAGGCGGCGCAGGGTGAAGATCCCGCCGCTATCGAAGACGCTATCAAAACATTAGATGCACAAACGCAAGATTTTGCCGCGCGCCGCATGGACGCTTCCATTCGCCGCGCGCTGGCTGGCCATTCTGTGGATGAGGTTTAACCATGCCTAAAATTGTTTTCCTGCCCCATCAAGATCTTTGCCCGGAAGGGGCGGTTCTGGAAGCCGAAAAAGGGGAGTCGATCCTCAACGTTGCGCTGCGCAACGGCATTGAAATCGAGCACGCCTGCGAGAAATCCTGCGCCTGCACCACCTGCCACTGCATCGTGCGTGAAGGCTTCGATTCGCTGGAAGAGAGCAGCGAGCTGGAAGACGACATGCTGGACAAAGCGTGGGGGCTGGAGCCGGAAAGCCGTCTGAGCTGCCAGGCGCTGGTCGCCGACGAAGATCTGGTGGTCGAAATGCCGCGTTACACCGTCAACCACGCGCGTGAGCATTAATTGTTAGCCGCGGCGCCAACCAGGAGATCATAATGGGACTGAAGTGGACCGACAGCCGTGAAATCGGCGAAGCCCTGTACGACCAATACCCGGACACCGATCCGAAAACCGTGCGTTTTACCGACATGCATCAGTGGATCTGCGATCTGGAAGAGTTCGATGACGATCCACAGGCTTCCAACGAAAAAATACTGGAAGCGATCCTGCTGGTCTGGTTAGATGAAGCGGAGTAAATAGCGTAACGGGCTGCCATGGGCGGCCCGTTTATTTTGTATCCGACATACCCGTCGTCTTTCAAACCGCAGCGTTGTTACCTGCACGATCACCCCCCAGTCACTTACCTGAGTAAGCTCCTGGGGATGAGATCGCTGGGCGCCTAGCTGCAATTTGAAATCCATAGGGTATGCAATAAAGCCCTAATGAAATAATAAAGGGAACATCCGGAGTAAGAAGGCTATGACAACAGAATTCATGCAGGTCACGCTGTCGCAACAACCTGCCGACGCCCGCTGGGGCGAGAAAGCGCTGCTGAGCACCAACGGCGAAGGGATGACCATCCACCTGACCGGTGCCGACAAGCTGGGCGCTGTCCAGCGTGCGGGCCGCAAAATTGATGGTCAGGGCATTAAAAACGTCAAGCTGGCCGGCGACGGTTGGGATTTGGAAAACAGCTGGGCGTTTTGGCAAGGCTACCGCGGGCCGAAAGGGCAGCGCAACGTCGAATGGGCCGAGCTGCCGGAGGCCGCGCGTCAGGAGCTGGATAAGCGCCTGAAGATCGTTGACTGGGTGCGCGACACCATCAACATGCCGGCGGAAGAGCTGGGGCCGGAGCAACTGGCGACCCGCGCCGTCGATCTGATGTGCGACGTCGGCTGCGATGCCGTCAGCTATCGCATCACCAAGGGCGAAGATCTGCGTGAGCAGAACTATGCCGGCATCCACACCGTCGGCCGCGGTTCCGAACGCCCGCCGGTACTGCTGGCGCTCGACTTCAACCCGACCGGCAACCCGGACGCGCCGGTGTTCGCGTGCCTGGTCGGCAAGGGTATCACCTTCGACACCGGCGGCTACAGCCTGAAGCAAAGCGCCTTTATGGATTCGATGAAGGCTGACATGGGCGGCGCGGCCACCATCACCGGCGCCCTGGCGCTGGCGGCGGCGCGCGGCCTGAAGCAGCGCGTGAAGCTGTACCTGTGCTGCGCCGACAACATGGTCAGCGGCAACGCCTTCAAACTGGGCGACATCATTCGCTACCGCAACGGCAAAACCGTTGAGGTGATGAACACCGATGCGGAAGGGCGCCTGGTGCTGGCCGACGGCCTGATCGACGCTTCTGAGCAGAACCCGCAGCTGATTATCGACTGCGCCACCCTGACCGGCGCGGCCAAAACTGCGGTAGGCAACGACTACCATGCGCTGTTCAGCTTTGACGACGCGCTGGCGCAAGAGCTGCTCAGCAGCGCCGCCGCCGAGCAAGAGCCGTTCTGGCGCCTGCCGCTGGCCGAGTTCCACCGCAGCCAGCTGCCGTCCAACTTCGCCGAGCTGAACAACGTGGCCGGCCCGGCCTACACCGCTGGCGCCAGCACCGCGGCGGCCTTCCTGTCGCACTTCGTTAAAAACTACCAGCAAGGCTGGTTGCACATCGACTGTTCAGCCACCTACCGCAAAGGCGCGGTGGAGCAGTGGTCGGCCGGCGCGACCGGTCTGGGCGTGCGCACCCTGGCCAATCTGCTGCTGAGCAAAGCCAAATAATTGAATGCCCGCCGCGTCGGGCGCTAGAATGCGCATTATCTTCGAGGCCCAGCATGCTGGGCCTCGCTCTTTGATCCCTGGAGTTTGCCATGAGTGCCCATCATCACGATGCCGCCCCGAGCGAGAACGAACTTGAACGCCTGCTGAAGCTGGCGGTGACGGAGCCGGCCCATCGCCCGGCGTTCTTCCGTGAACTGCTCGACGCCACGGTGCTGATCCTCGGCGACAGCGAGCAGGTGCAGCAGGATGGCGACATCACGCTGAACGCGGATACGCCGGTCAATATCCAGCATTGGGAAAAGCAGGACGGCGGCAGCATCATTCCGTTCTTCACTTCGCTGGATGCGTTGCAGAAGGCGGTTGAGGACGAACAGCCGTTTATCGCCATGCCGGCGCGGGTGCTGTTCGAGATTACCCAGGGCGCGGATCTGTTCCTCAACCCGAAGGCGGAATACGGCAAAGAGTTTTATCCGGAAGAGGTGGCGATGCTGCTGGCGACCGGCGGCGTCGTCAAACCGGTGGAGCATTACGTCGACAAAGAGACCCAAATCCTGCTGGGGCAGCCCGAGGAATATCCGTCGGCGATGGTGGATGCGTTGACCACGCTGTTCAGCCAGCGCAAGCCGGTGCGCCGCGCGTTTCTGGCGCTGATGCACGACCAGGCGGCGGACGAGAAGCCGAATTTACTGATCGGGCTGGAAGTGGACGCCGAGCCGGCGGAGATCGAGGCGCTGATCAACGAGGCCGGCAGCGTCGCCAGCGAAACGGCGCCGAACGACGAACCGGTAGATTTCTGCCTGGTGTCGGAGAAAGAGCGAGGCATCAGCCACTACCTGATCTCCCATACGCAACCGTTTTATCAGCGCCGCTGGGGCAGCTGGCTGCGCAATTTGATCCCGTCGACCGACAAGACCCAGTAGCGCCGCCACGTTGTCGAAAATGGCCCATGAAGATCATATTTTTTTAATGAAATGTTGATTTTCCCGTAGGCAAGCGTTAACGGCGCACATATAATCTGCGCCACTTGAGAAGGCCGGCAACATTGCAGACCGGCCTGTTTTGGAAGTCATACAGAGGCCATCATGACCGTAGAACGTACCTTTTCCATCGTTAAACCAAACGCTGTAGCCAACAACGACATCGGCGCTATCTACGCGCGTTTCGAGCGCGCCGGTTTCAAAATCATCGCCGCTAAAATGCTGCGTCTGACTCGCGAGCAAGCTGAAGGCTTCTACGCTGAGCACAAAGGCCGCCCATTCTTCGACGGTCTGGTTGAGTTCATGACCTCCGGCCCAATCATGGTGCAGGTTCTGGAATCTGAAAACGCCGTGCAGCGCAACCGCGACATCATGGGTGCAACCAACCCGGACAACGCACTGGCCGGCACCCTGCGCGCCGACTACGCGGACAGCTTCACCGCTAACGCCGTTCACGGTTCCGACTCCGTTGAATCCGCACAGCGTGAAATCGCTTACTTCTTCAACGAAAGCGAAATCTGCGCACGTTAATCGTGCCATTGCTGATAACCAGGCATTCACCGGCTGAAACAATAAAAATGCCCTGAATGCCTTTCAGCCATAGAAACACGCTACTAAAATTTGTACAATGCCGCGCCCCTGATAAGACGACTTGTCAGGGGCGTGTTTTTAGTGCCGCCACCCGAATCATGCGGGCTGAAATGCACAACTTACTTTCCATTCTTTAGCGCCATAACGTGTAATAACGAGGCCAGAGATCATTATGTTAGAACCCATCACGTCCGAGCACACCGTGTCTGAAAATAATTCGCTGACTACCCCCTCCGTTAACGTGGAGCAACCGGCTGCGGCCAAAATCAACCTGCTGGATCTGAACCGCCAGCAAATGCGTGAGTTCTTCGCCGAAATGGGCGAAAAACCGTTCCGCGCCGATCAGGTGATGAAGTGGATTTACCACTACTGCTGCGACGATTTCGAGCAGATGACCGACATCAACAAAGTCCTGCGCGGCAAGCTGCAGCGCGTGGCGGAAATCCGCGCGCCGGAAGTGGCGGAAGAACAGCGTTCGGCCGACGGCACCATCAAGTGGGCGATCAAGGTGGGCGATCAGCAGGTCGAAACCGTGTATATCCCGGAAGCCGATCGCGCGACGCTGTGCGTCTCCTCGCAGGTAGGCTGCGCGCTGGAGTGCAAATTCTGTTCGACGGCGCAGCAGGGCTTCAACCGCAACCTGCGCGTGTCGGAAATCATCGGCCAGGTGTGGCGCGCGGCGAAGATCATCGGCGCGCTGAAGGTGACCGGCCAACGCCCGATCACCAACGTGGTAATGATGGGCATGGGCGAGCCGCTGCTCAACCTGAACAACGTGGTGCCGGCGATGGAAATCATGCTGGACGACTTCGGCTTTGGCCTGTCCAAACGCCGTGTGACCCTGTCTACCTCCGGCGTGGTGCCGGCGCTGGACAAGCTGGGCGACATGATCGACGTGGCGCTGGCTATTTCGCTGCACGCGCCGAACGACACCATCCGCGATGAGATCGTGCCGATCAACCGCAAGTACAACATCGAGACCTTCCTGTCCGCGGTGCGTCGCTATCTGGAGAAATCCAACGCTAACCAGGGCCGCGTCACCGTCGAGTACGTGATGCTGGATCATATCAACGACAGCACCGATGACGCGCATCAGCTGGCGGAAGTGTTGAAAGACACGCCGTGCAAGATCAACCTGATCCCATGGAACCCGTTCCCGGGCGCTCCATACGGCCGCAGCTCCAACAGCCGGGTGGATCGTTTCTCCAAGGTGTTGATGGAATACGGCTTTACGACTATTGTTCGTAAAACCCGTGGTGACGATATCGACGCCGCCTGCGGGCAACTGGCGGGTGAAGTGATCGACCGTACCAAGCGTACCCTGAAGAAGAAAATGGCCGGGGAACCTATCAACGTACGAGCGGTCTGAATCCTATAGCACCATTTTTTGTTATCTAACAGCCTGTTATGCGAAAGCGTGTCGCTGGTGGGCGTTAGCTGACGGCCGATAAGGAAATGAATGCGGGCATGAAGCTGAAACTGTGGGGTGTGTGGCTGGCGGCCGGGTTGTTGGCCGGGTGTTCCGGTTCAGCGCCGGAAAAGGAAGCACAGATCTCTGAGGCGGGCCAGACGCGCCTGCAGCTGGGGCTGGAGTACCTGCAGCAAGGCGACATGGACGCCGCGCGCCAGAACCTGGAAAAGGCGCTGGACGCGGCCCCGCAGGATTACCGCACGCAGTTGGGCATGGCGCTTTATGCGCAGCGGAACGGTGAAAACGCCGCGGCCGAACAGCGTTATCGGCAAGCGCTCAAACTTGCGCCAGGCAATGGCACCGTACTGAATAATTACGGTGCGTTTCTTTGCGGTTTAGGGCAGTATGTACCGGCGCAACAGCAGTTTAGCGCTGCGGCGCTGGCGCCCGATTATGGCCAGGTTGCCGACAGCCTGGAAAACGCAGGTTACTGTTTTCTCAAGGCCGGACAAAACGATGAGGCGCGCACGCTGTTGAGCCGCGCGCTGAAGGTCGATCCGGACAAAGGCACTCCGCTGTTGGCGGAGGCCGAAAAGCAATTTGGAGAAGGGAAGCGCGCCCAGTCGCAACTTTTATTGGATGTTTATCAGCATGTTCTGCCGGCCAGCGCCAGCAGCTTATGGTTACAGATTCGTTTCGCCGCGTTAGCCGGCCGTCAGGATAGCGTTCAACGCTATGGCAAGCAGCTAGCGCGAAGTTTTCCACAATCCAAACAGTACCAGCAGTTCTTAGCTAATGAATACTGAAGCCTCCCAAGATAAAACCGTATCCATGACGACGGGCCAGCGCCTGCGTCAGGCCCGTGAGCAACTCGGGCTGAGCCAACAGACCGTTGCAGAACGCCTGTGTCTCAAAATGTCCACCGTGCGCGATATCGAGGAAGACAGCGTTTCCGCTGACCTCGCGTCCACCTTTGTGCGCGGCTACATCCGTTCCTACGCCAAGCTGGTGCATTTGCCGGAAGACGAACTGCTGCCGATGCTGGCCAAGCAGGCGCCGTTGAAGATGGCGAAAGTGGCGCCGATGCAAAGCTTCTCGCTGGGCAAGCGCCGCAAGAAACGCGACGGCTGGCTGATGAGCTTCACCTGGCTTATCGTGTTCGTGGTGATCGGCCTGACCGGCGCCTGGTGGTGGCAAAACCACAAGGCGCAGCAGGAAGAGATCGCCACTATGGCCGATCAATCCTCGGCGCAGCTTTCACAGAATAACGAAGGGCAGTCCGTGCCGCTGACCGACGGCAACGCCGACGCCGGCACCAACGTGCCGTTGACCGACAACAGCGCTGCGCCGGCCGATACCGGCGCAGCGGCTCAGGCGCCGGCGGCTACCGCCCAGGCGCCAGGCGCGGCTCAGCAGCAGCCTGCCGTGGTGTCGCCAAGCCAGACCACCCTGCCGGAAACCGCGCCGGCGGCACAAGCGCCGCTGCCGACCGCCGATGCGGGCGTGGCTGCGCCGGCGGCCGATCCGAACGCGCTGGTGATGGACTTCTCCGCCGACTGCTGGCTGCAGGTGAGCGACGCCAGCGGTAAAACACTGTTCAGCGGCACCCAGAAGAAGGGCGGCAAGCTGAACCTGACCGGCACGGCGCCGTACAAACTGACCATCGGCGCGCCGGCGGCAGTACAGATCCAGTATCAGGGTAAGCCGGTCGATTTAAGCCGGTTCGTTAAGTCAAACCGTGTTGCTCGCCTGACCGTCGCCGCGCAGTAATCGCGCGGCTGGTCGTGATGTCAGAGCAGCAATGGAGAGTAAGTAATGCATAACCAAGCGCCCATCAACCGTCGAAAATCAACGCGCATTTACGTCGGCAAGGTGCCTATTGGTGATGGCGCGCCGATTGCCGTGCAGTCGATGACCAACACCCGTACCACCGATGTTGAAGCAACGGTTAATCAGATTAAAGCGCTGGAGCGCGTGGGCGTCGACATCGTCCGCGTTTCGGTTCCTACCATGGACGCCGCCGAGGCGTTCAAGCTGATCAAGCAGCAGGTCAACGTGCCGCTGGTCGCCGATATCCACTTCGATTATCGCATCGCGCTGCAGGTGGCCGAATACGGCGTAGACTGCCTGCGCATCAATCCGGGCAACATCGGCAACGAATCGCGCATTCGCTCGGTGGTGGACTGCGCCCGCGACAAGAACATCCCGATCCGCATCGGCGTCAACGGCGGCTCGCTGGAGAAAGACCTGCAGGAAAAGTACGGCGAACCTACGCCGGAAGCGCTGCTGGAATCCGCCATGCGCCACGTGGACATCCTCGATCGCCTCAACTTCGACCAGTTCAAGGTCAGCGTTAAGGCGTCGGACGTGTTCCTGGCGGTACAATCCTACCGTCTGCTGGCGTCGCGCATCGATCAGCCGCTGCATCTGGGTATCACCGAAGCCGGCGGCGCGCGCAGCGGGTCGGTCAAGTCGGCCATCGGCCTGGGCATGCTGCTGTCTGAAGGCATCGGCGACACCCTGCGCATCTCGCTGGCGGCGGATCCGGTTGAAGAGGTGAAGGTCGGTTTCGACATCCTGAAGTCGCTGCGCATCCGCGCGCGCGGCATCAACTTCATCGCCTGCCCGACCTGTTCGCGTCAGGAATTTGACGTGATCGGCACGGTGAATGCGCTGGAGCAGCGTCTGGAAGACATCATTACGCCGATGGACGTCTCGATCATCGGCTGCGTGGTGAACGGCCCGGGCGAAGCGCTGGTGTCCACCATGGGCGTGACCGGCGGCCACAAGAAGAGCGGCTTCTATGAAGACGGCGTGCGTCAGAAAGAGCGTTTCGACAACGAACAGATGATCGACCAGCTGGAAGCGAAGATTCGCGCCAAGGCCGCGATGATGGACGAAAGCAACCGCATCACGGTCAACCTGCTGGAAAAATAAGCGTTATCGCTACACGGCGGGCCTGTTGGCCCGCTTGTTTATGAACCTGAAGGGCAGAAAACCGCATCCGCGTTGAATACCGGGCGGCAAAGTCCCTATAATCGGGTTCATTTTTACAGACAACGGACAGAGAACTCACGTGGCAAAGAACATTCAAGCCATTCGCGGCATGAACGACTACCTGCCGGAAGAAACGGCATTATGGCAGCGTATTGAAGGCACCCTCAAGCAGGTGCTGGGCAGCTACGGTTACAGCGAAATCCGGTTGCCGATTGTAGAGCAGACCCCGCTATTCAAACGCGCGATCGGCGAAGTGACCGACGTCGTGGAAAAAGAGATGTATACCTTCGAAGACCGCAACGGCGAAAGCCTGACGCTGCGTCCGGAAGGGACGGCTGGCTGCGTGCGCGCCGGCATCGAGCATGGTCTGCTGTACAATCAGGAACAGCGTCTGTGGTACATCGGCCCGATGTTCCGCTACGAGCGCCCGCAGAAGGGCCGCTATCGCCAGTTCCATCAGCTGGGCGCGGAAGTGTTCGGCCTGCAAGGCCCGGACATCGACGCCGAGCTGATCCTGCTGACCGCCCGCTGGTGGAAAGCGCTGGGCATCGCCGAGCACGTCAAGCTGGAGCTGAACTCCATCGGTTCGCTGGAGGCGCGCGCCAACTACCGCGACGCGCTGGTGGCGTTCCTCGAGCAGCACGTCGAGGTGCTGGACGAAGACTGCAAACGCCGCATGTACAGCAACCCGCTGCGCGTGCTGGACTCCAAGAATCCTGAGGTGCAGGCGCTGCTGAACGACGCGCCGCGCCTGTCCGAGTACCTGGACGAAGAATCCCGCGCTCACTTCGCCGGTCTGTGTGAACTTTTGGCGCAGGCAGGTATCCCATATACCGTTAACGAGCGCCTGGTGCGCGGTCTGGATTACTACAACCGCACCGTGTTTGAGTGGGTGACCACCAGCCTGGGCGCGCAGGGCACCGTCTGTGCGGGCGGCCGTTACGACGGCCTGGTCGAGCAGCTGGGTGGCCGCGCCACCCCGGCGGTCGGTTTCGCCATGGGCCTCGAGCGTCTGGTGCTGCTGGTGCAGGCGGTTAACCCGGAATTCAAGGCGCCGTCGGCTATCGACGTGTACGTCATCTCTTCCGGCGCTGGCACCCAGAGCGCGGCAATGCAGCTGGCTGAACAGGTGCGTGACGCGGCGCCGCAGCTGAAGCTGATGACCAATTACGGCGGCGGCAACTTCAAAAAGCAGATCACCCGTGCGGACAAATGGGGCGCGCGCATCGCGCTGATCCTGGGTGAGAGCGAAGTGGCGGCGCAGCAGGTAGTGGTGAAAGACCTGCGCAGTGGTGAACAAGAAACGCTGGCGCAAAGCGAAGTCGCTGCGCGTCTGGCTTTGATGTTAGGTTAAGGAGAAGGACACCGTGGAAGTCTATACCACTGAAAACGAACAAGTCGACGCACTGCGTCGGTTCTTTGCCGAAAACGGCAAAGCGCTGGCGGTGGGCGTGGTGCTCGGAATTGGTGCCCTGGTTGGCTGGCGTTACTGGCAGAGCCATGAAAACTCCAACATGATGGCTGCATCGCAATCCTATCAGGAAGCCAGCGATCGTCTGGCGGCCGGCAAACCGGATGACGTGGCCGCCGCGGAGAAATTTGTCCAGGCTAACAGCAACAGCTACGGCGTATTGGCCGCGTTGCAGTTGGCCAAGCATTTTGTCGAACAGAATGATTTCGCCAAGGCGGAACAACAACTGGCGCTGGCGCAGGGCCAGAGCAAAGACGACAACCTGTTGGCGATGATCGATCTGCGTCTGGCGCGCGTCCAGCTGCAGGAGAAAAAGCTGGATGAAGCGCTGAAAACGCTGGATGGCGTGAAAGGCGAAGGTTGGGCGGCGATGATGCAGGATGTGCGCGGCGACGTGCTGCTGGCCAAGGGCGACGCCAAGGGCGCGCGCGAAGCTTACAGCAAAGGCATTGAGTCCAACGCTTCTCAGGCGCTGCAGGTTCTGCTGCGCATGAAATTGAATAACTTGTCCAGCTAAGGGGAATTCCCATGCAATTGCGTAAAACACTCTTGGTCGGACTGGTTTCCGCTGCCTTGCTGAGTGGTTGCTCGCTGTTTAACAGCGAAGAAGACGTGGTTACCATGTCGCCGTTGCCGAAAGTTGAAAATCAGTTTACGCCGAACAAGGCGTGGAGCACCTCGGTGGGCGACGGTATCGGTGAGTATTACTCCCACCTGCGTCCGGCCTATCAGGATAGCACCATTTACGCCGCCGATCGCTTCGGCATCGTGAAAGCGATGGACGCTGACAGCGGCAACGAGAAGTGGAAGGTCAATCTCTCCGAGAAAACCGGTTTCTTCTCCAGCAACCTGTCTGCGCTGCTGTCGGGCGGCCTGACGGTCGCGGGTGACAAGGTTTACGTCGGCAGCGAAAAAGCGGTGGTTTACGCATTGAACACCGCCGACGGCGCCATCTCCTGGCAGACCAAAGTGGCCGGCGAAGCGATCTCCCGTCCGGTTGTCAGCGACGGCATGGTGCTGGTGCATACCTCCAACGGCATGCTGCAGGCGCTGAACGAAGCCGACGGTGCGGTGAAGTGGACGGTTAACCTGGATATGCCTTCGCTGTCGCTGCGCGGTGAATCCGCGCCGGCCGTCGCCTTTGGCGCCGCCATCGTCGGCGGTGACAACGGCCGCGTCAGCGCGGTGCTGATGCAGCAGGGCCAGATTATCTGGCAACAGCGCATCTCTCAGCCGAGCGGCGCAACCGAAATTGATCGCCTGAACGACGTGGACACCACGCCGGTGATCGTTGACGGCGTGGTCTACGCGCTGGGTTACAACGGCAACCTGACGGCGCTGGATCTGCGTTCCGGTCAGATCATCTGGAAACGCGAACTGGGTTCGGTGAATGATTTCATCGTCGACGCGGGCCGCATCTACCTGATCGACCAGAACGATCGCGTGGTGGCGCTCAGCACCGAAGGCGGCGTGACCGTATGGACGCAGAGCGATCTGCTGCACCGTAACCTGACGCCGCCAGTGATGTATAATGGTTATCTGGTGACCGGTGACGCCGAAGGCTATCTGCACTGGATCAACACCACCGATGGTCGTTTTGTCGCCCAGCAGGAAGTGGACAGCTCCGGCTTCCTGTCTGCGCCGATGGTGGCCAGCGACAAGCTGGTCATCCAGGCTCGCGGCGGGAAAGTTTACGCTTTCACCCGCTAACGCCGCTCGTCGTGACCCTTCTTGCACCCGAAAGCTTTCGGGTTGCAGCCAGGCGGCAAGCGCATGAGTCCTCGGGAGCTTAGTGAACTGAGTGACCGGGGCGAAGGTGTGCAGACAACGCCGCTGTGGCGCGAAAGATGAAGGGGAAAACGGCTCCTGAGTGTTCAGGGGCCGTTTCGTATTTTATAAGCTGCACCGCTGGTGTCTATCCACAGTGCAGTAACGCATTGATTATTAAGTAATGAGGCTTCAACAATGATACCTGTCGTCGCGCTGGTCGGGCGCCCGAATGTGGGTAAATCCACCTTGTTCAACCGTTTAACCCATACGCGCGATGCGCTGGTGGCGGATTTCCCGGGGCTGACGCGTGACCGCAAGTATGGTCGTGCTGAAATCGAAGGCAATGAATTCATCATCGTCGATACCGGCGGTATCGACGGCACCGAAGACGGCGTAGAAACGCGCATGGCCGGTCAGTCGCTGCTGGCGATCGAAGAAGCGGACATCGTGCTGTTCATGGTCGACGCCCGCGCCGGCCTGATGCCGGCGGATCAGGGCATTGCCCAGCACCTGCGCAGCCGCCAGAAGGCGACCTTCCTGGTAGCCAACAAAACCGACGGTCTGGATCCGGACACCGCCACCGCTGATTTCTATTCGCTCGGCCTGGGTGAAGTGTTCGCTATCGCCGCTTCTCACGGCCGCGGCGTGACCCAGCTGATCGAACACGTGCTGGTGCCGTTCGTGCCGGAAAAACCGGAAGACGTCGAGCTGACCGAGGAAGAGGCCAACGCCGCTTACTGGGCCGAGCAAAACGGTGAAACGCTGGAAGGCGAAGAAGACGAAGAGCCGGAAGAAGAGTTCAATCCGCAGGATCTGCCGATCAAGCTGGCGATCGTCGGCCGCCCGAACGTAGGTAAGTCTACGCTCACTAACCGCATCCTCGGCGAGGAGCGCGTGGTGGTGTACGACATGCCGGGCACCACCCGCGACAGCATCTATATTCCGATGGTGCGCGACGAACGTGAATACGTGCTGATCGACACCGCCGGGGTGCGTAAACGCGGCAAGGTGACGGAAACCGTCGAGAAATTCTCGGTGATCAAGACCCTGCAGGCGATTGAAGACGCCAACGTGGTGCTGCTGGTGATCGACGCGCGTGAAGGCATTTCCGATCAGGATCTCTCGCTGCTCGGCTTTATCCTCAATAGTGGGCGCTCACTGGTGATTGCGGTCAACAAGTGGGACGGCATGAGCGAAGAAGATCGCGAGCACGTGAAAGAGATGCTCGATCTGCGTCTGGGCTTCGTCGACTTCGCGCGAGTGCACTTCATTTCCGCGCTGCACGGCAGCGGCGTCGGCAACCTGTTCGAATCGGTACAGGAAGCCTACGAGTGCGCAACCCGTCGCGTAAACACCTCGATGCTGACCAAAATCATGCAGATGGCGGTTGACGATCATCAGCCGCCGTTGGTGCGCGGCCGCCGTGTGAAGCTGAAATACGCCCACGCCGGCGGTTACAACCCGCCGATCGTGGTGATCCACGGCAACCAGGTCAGCGATCTGGCCGATTCCTACAAGCGCTATCTGATGAACTACTTCCGCCGCTCGCTGAACGTGATGGGGACGCCGATCCGCATCCAGTTCAAAGAGGGTGACAACCCGTTCGCCGGCAAACGCAACCTGCTGACGCCGACCCAGATGCGCAAGCGCAAGCGCCTGATGAGCCACCTGAAAAAGAGCAAGTAATTGCTCATGAGGGGCGCGGCAGTGATGCCGCGCCCCTTTTTTATTGGCCCGAAATCGTTTTATTATCTGAAGATTACCTCGCCTGCCTGAAGGAACACCATGTCCTGGGAAACCTGGAGTTTTGCGTTCAACGTCACCGTGCCGAATCTGTTAATGATGCTGCTGGGGATCCTGCTGCGCCATTGGCGCCTGATGGATGATCGCTTCGTCGACGGCGCGACCCGCCTGGTGTTCAATCTGGCGCTGCCGTGCCTGCTGTTTTTCAGCATCGCCACCAACCACCCACAGCTGCTCGGTAACCTGCCGCTGGTGCTGTTCGGCGCAGTCGGCACGCTGGCGACCTTCCTGCTCTTGGAGCTGGCGGCCAGGTGGCTGGTGAAAGAGCCGCGTGAGCGCGGGGTATTCGTGCAGGGCGGTTTTCGCGCCAACACCGCCATCGTCGGCCTGGCCTACGCCATGACCGCCTATGGCAGCGAAGGCATTGCGCTCGCCTCGCTGTACCTGACGGTGACGGTGATCCTGTTCAACGTGCTGTCGGTCATCACCCTCACGCGCAGCTTGCAGGGCGGACAGGGCAAGAAAATCAGCCACCTGTCGCTGCTGCGCAGCATCGTCACCAACCCGCTGATCATCGGCCTGGTGTGCGGGTTGGCGTATGCGCAAACCGGGCTGGGCATCCCGGCCGTGATTCGCCAAACCGGCAGCTATATCTCCGCGCTGTCGCTGCCGCTGGCGCTGCTGTGCACCGGTGCCAGCCTGGATTTTCGCGCCATGTTCCGCTCGTCCAACGTGGCGGCGCTGTCGTCGGCGGCGAAGCTGTTTCTGGTGCCGTTCCTGATGACGCTGGCCGGCTGGCTGTGCGGATTTCAGGGCGCGGCGCTGGGGATTATCTTCCTGTTTTCCGCCACGCCGACCGCCTCAGGCAGCTATGTGATGACGCGCGCCATGGGCGGCAACGCCACGCTGGCGGCCAATATTATCGCCATCACCACCGTCGGTTCGTTCTTCACCACCGCGTTGGGGATCTATTTCCTGCGCTCATGGGGCGCGATTTAATTTGGGAGTCGTTATGGAAGCGCACTGTCCGCAATGCCGTCAGATCATGAATTGGGTAGCGGGTCACTACCATTGTGAAGCCTGTCAGCGCGATTATCGGCAGCTGGCGAGCTGCCCGGAATGCGGGCAGCCGCTGCAAGAATTGAAAGCCTGCGGGGCGGTGGATTACCTGTGCCAGAACGGGCACGGGCTGATCTCCAAAAAGCGGGTGAATTTCAGCTATCAGCCGCTGTAAGCCCTCACTCATCCACCTGGCCGGTTTTCCACAGATCCACCAGCGCCTGCGGCGCGCTGCTCTCCGGGATTAGCAGCACGATCTCGCTGCTCAGGGTGGGGCTGGTGTAGTTGATCTGCACGCGGTAATAGCGCTGGTCGCCACAGCCGGGGGAGGCGGGTTGGCCTTCTTCCTGCGCATAGGGCAGCGTCTGGTTCAGCAACTGATTCAGACGCTGCCGCTGCTCCGGCGTGATATCGGCCAGCGCGATGCGGCGCTGGCCCGCCAGTTTGGGAATGTAGGCGAAGCCTCCCTCGCGCGCCAGCTCAATGACCGTATCCTGATTGAGCGTCGGCAGCGGTTTCATTATTCCACCCCCACCTGATGCCAGGCTTGCTGCACCTTGTCCGCCACGCTCTGATCGAAACGCGCTTGCGCATGTTTCACCGTGGCGCGGGCAAAGGTGGCGAAGTCGGCGTTTTGCGGCAGCGCTTTGTCGCACACCGTGTCATACCAAACGTAGCCGGCTTTCTCCCAGGCGAAGCCGCCCAGGGCGGTTGCCGCCAGGTAGAAGGCGCGATTGGGAATGCCGGAGTTGAGGTGCACGCCGCCATTGTCTTCCTTGGTCTGAATATAATCCTGCATGCTGGCGGGCTGCGGGTCCTTGCCCAGCAGCGGGTCGTCGTAGGCGGTGCCGGGCGCCGACATCGAACGCAGCCCTTTGCCTTTGATGCCCTTGGCGAGCAGCCCGGCACCGATCAGCCAGTCGGCTTTATCGGCGGTTTGCTGCAGATGGAACTGCTTGACCAGCGAGCCGAACACGTCGGACAGCGATTCGTTGAGCGCCCCGGATTGTTGGTAGTAGATCAGCCCGGCTTCGCTCTCGGTCACCCCGTGCGCCAGCTCGTGGCCGACTACGTCGATGGCGATGGTGAAACGGTTGAAGATCTCGCCGTCGCCGTCGCCGAACACCATCTGCTGGCCGTTCCAGAAGGCGTTCTGGTACTCCTTGCCGTAGTGCACGCTGCCGGTCAGCGGCAGCCCTTTATTGTCCAGCGAATTGCGGCGGTAGGCCTGCCAGAAGAAATCGTAGGTGACGCCGAGGTAGTCGTAGGCTTCCTCCACCGCCACGTCGTGGTTGCTGGGTTGCCCCTCTTTGCGCACCTGTTTGCCGGGCAGTTGGGTGCCGTTTTGGGCGTCGTAGATATCGCGGATCGCTTCACCGGCTCTGGCGTTCTTTTCGGTCGGTGAACGCAGCGGCTTGTTGCCGAGCAGGCTTTGCACGTGGTTCAGGGTGTGCAGCGCGCAGTCGCGCTGCGGGGCGTTGCCGTGTTCAATGATGCGGCGCAGCATGTAGGGAGGAATGACGGAACGCATGCGCTGGGCTGACATAGTGGCTCTCCTTAGGCAAAAATTTTACCTCATCGAATGAATGCACTGAGCCTAAGTGTAGTCTACTCGTCATAAAGCCTGTGGTTATGCGTGCTCACCGCCGGCGCGCTCTTGTGCGGGCTGACGCGCCGCACTGAGGCGCGCACCGCCAGCCGGCCGTGCAGCAGCAGATTGCACGGCGGCGCGTCGGGGCGCAGCATGCGCCGCTGCAGCAGCTGGATCGCCTCGTAGCCCAGCTCATCGCGCGGCACCTGCACCGAGGTCAGCGGCACGTCGTGGATTTCCGCCAGGTTGAAGCCGTCGGTGCTCATCACCGAGACGTCGCCCGGCACGCTCAGCCCCAGTTTATTGAGCGCCTTGACCGCCCCGACCGCCATGTAGTCGCCGCCGGCCAGGATCGCCGTCGGCAGCGGGGCGCGGTTCAGATAGGTGGTCAGCGCCTGCTCGGCCTCTTCGCTGCCGAAGCCGGAGGTGGTCACCAGATGGCGGCCATCGTCGAACGGCAGGTGATGCCGATCGTAGGCCTGGCGGATGCCCGCCAGCCGCAGCTCCATGGTGTGGCGGCGCAGGCACTGCAGATTGAGGATGTGGCTGTGCCCCTGTTGGAACAGGTAGCTGGCGGAGTAGTCGCCGATCAGCTGATGATCCGGCGAAACGCTGTCCAGCCGCATCTGCCGATCGCTGCAGTTAATCAACACGCACGGCTTGTGCAGGTCGGCGGCCAGAGTGTGGATATGCTCGTCGTCGATGCCGATGAGCAGCGCCGCTTCGGTATGCGGATCGCTCATCTTTTCCAGAAACAGCGCGCCGTCGCTGTGCTGCTCTTCCAGCCCGCAGTAGCGGATGCGCACCTCGTGCTGCATCAGCGCGGCGGCGATGCCCTGAATGACCTTGTAATAGAAGATATCGGTGCGCACGTCGAACGCGCGCTGCGGCGCGAACACCATCACGTTGTTCAGCATCAGCCGGCCGCTGGAAATGCCCTGCAGAATGCCGTTTTGCTGCGCACAGTCCAGCACCTTGCGGCGCGCCTCGGCGCTGGTGTTGGCCTTGCCCGCCAGCACGCGGGAAACGGTGCTGATCGACAGCCCGGTTTGGCGGGCGATCTCCTGGATTTTCAGCTTTCCGTTCATTTTGTGATCTCCTTCAAATTCATCCGTGAGAATATTTTCACTGCGGCTTTTCAGCATCTTGACCGGCTTTGCCGGCCATTATGACTATTTTTTCACCCGCCTGTGAAAATCTTTGCAAAAAACCCCGTTTCGCTGTGCGCTATCGCTGAGTAGTCTGCATTGGTACACCAATTTTGGCGACCTGTCAGTCCAATTTTAACGGTGTGCAAAAAAGAAAACAAAAAATAAATCATGGGGTTGTGACTGTCCGTCGGCCGACGATACGGCGCCGACCCGTTTTCACCGCTCCTTTTTTGATAGCGCAACGTACCTACCGAAACGCGCGTCGTCGTAACCGGCGGCCGCGGGGAGAGAATCGATGAGTGTGGAGATCAATCAGGCGGTCGTGCAGAGCGGCCGGCGCAAGTTCAAATCGCTGCGCTGGTGGATGCTGGCGCTGTTCTTGCTGGGCGTCACGGTCAACTACATCACCCGCAACTCGCTGGGCATTCTGGCGCCGGAGCTGAAAACCAGTCTGAACATGAGCACCGAGCAATACGCCTGGGTGGTGGCCTCGTTCCAGCTGGCCTACACGGTGTTTCAGCCGATCTGCGGCTGGCTGATCGACGTGATCGGCCTGAAGATGGGCTTTTTGATCTGCGCCGGCATTTGGGCGGTGGTATGCATGCTGCACGCCGGCGCCGGCAGCTGGCTGCAACTGGCCATTCTGCGTTTCTTCATGGGCGGCGCGGAGGCGGCGGCCACCCCGGCCAACGCCAAGGCGATCTCCGACTGGTTCCCGAAGAAGGAGCGGCCGATCGCCGCCGGCTGGGCGGGCGTCGGCTTCTCCATCGGCGCCATGCTGGCGCCGCCGATCATCGTCATCGCTCATGTCTCCTTCGGCTGGCAGGGGGCGTTCCTGTTCTCCGGCGGGCTGGCGCTGATCTGGGTGGTGCTGTGGTGGCTGTTCTACCACTCGCCGCAGCAGCACCCGAACCTCAGCCAGCAAGAGCTGGATCTGATCCGGGAAGACAACGAACCGGTGCTGCCGAAGCTGCCGTTCCTCACCTCGTTGGCCAGCCTGTGCAAGAACAAGAAATTCTACGGCATCGCCATCCCGGCCTTTCTCGCCGAGCCGGCCTGGGCGGTGTTCAGCTTCTGGGTGCCGCTGTACCTGGCTACCGAACGCGGCATGGATCTGAAACAGATCGCGATGTTCGCCTGGCTGCCGTTCCTGGCGGCGGACATCGGCAGCGTCGCCAGCGGCTATCTCACCACCCTGTATCGCAAATGGTTCGGCTGCAGCCGCGTCAACTCGGTGGTCGCCAGCTCGGTGACCGGCGCCTTCCTGATGGTGTCGCTGGCGTTCGTGGCAATCACCCAGGATCCTTATGTGGCGATCGCGCTGATCTCGATCGGCGGCTTCGGCCACCAGGTGATCTCCTGCATGCTCAGCGCGCTGGTGGTGGAGTCGTTCGATAAAAACCAGATGGCGACGGTCAACGGCATGCGCGGCTCCAGCGCCTGGATCGCCAGCTTCCTGTTCACGCTGCTGATCGGCGCGGTGTCCGACACCATCGGCTTCAACCCGCTGTTCATCGCCATGGGCTTCTTCGATCTGATCGGCGCTGTGTTCCTGATTGCCCTGATCGCCGAGCGCGGCGGTAACAAAACCCCTTCACACAGCTAAGTGGAATACTTATGAAAACGTTGAAAAACTGGACGCTGGTGGCGCAGCATGCCGACCATATTGAGCTGCTGGTCGATGAACGCCACCGCTTCTGTCTGTACGTGCTGGAAAAAGATCTGTTCCGCGTGCTGATCAAACGCGACGGTGAGCTGACGCTGGATCGCACCTGGAGCATCGCGCCGCAGGAGGATGTGCCCTGGGAGGGGCGCGAACGGCTCAGCGTCGCCGGTTTCAGCCTGCCGGGCTATCAGCTGCGCCAGGAGGGCGATCGGCTGGTGGTCAGCACGCCGCTGCTGCGCGTGACGGTGCATCAGCCGCTGTGGCTGGCGTGGGAGTATTGCAACGCCGCCGGCGAATGGCGGCCGCTGGCGGCGGATCGGCCGACCAGCGCCTACCTGCTCAATGCGCACGGCGACGGTGTGGCGCACTACCAGCGGCGTTTCGCCGATGAGCGCTATTACGGCCTGGGGGAGAAAGCCGGCGATCTGGAGCGCACCGGCCGCCGCTTCGAGATGCGCAACCTGGATGCCATGGGTTACAACGCCGCCAGCACCGATCCGCTGTACAAACACATTCCGTTCACCATCACCCGCGGGCCGGAGGCGAGCTTCGGCCTGTTCTACGATAACCTGAGCAGCTGCTGGCTGGATCTGGGCAACGAGATCGACAACTACCACGCGGCCTATCGTCGCTATCAGGCCGAAGCGGGCGATCTGGATTACTACCTGTTCCTCGGGCCGCAGGTACTGGACGTCACCAAGGCCTTCGTGCGCCTGACCGGCCGCACCCACTTCGGGCCGAAGTGGAGCCTGGGCTACAGCGGCTCGACCATGCACTACACCGACGCGCCGGATGCCCAGCAGCAGCTGCAGCAGTTCATCGCGCTGTGCCGTCAACACGCCATTCCCTGCGACTCCTTCCAGCTGTCGTCCGGCTACACCTCGATTAACCACAAGCGCTACGTGTTCAACTGGAATTACGACAAGGTGCCGCAGCCCAAGCTGCTCAGCCAGGCGTTTCACGACGCCGGCCTCAGGCTGGCGGCCAACATCAAACCGTGCCTGCTGCAGGATCACCCGCAGTACCGGGAGGTGGCGGCGCAGGGGCTGTTTATCCGCGACTCGCAAAGCGACGCGCCCGAGCGCTCCAGCTTCTGGGATGACGAAGGATCGCACCTCGACTTCACCAACCCGGCGGCGGTGCGCTGGTGGCAGCAGGGCGTCACGCAGCAGCTGCTGGAGATGGGCATTGACTCGACCTGGAACGACAACAACGAGTACGAAGTGTGGGACGGCGAAGCGCGCTGCCATGGCTTCGGGCGGCCGATCGCCATCAAGCACATTCGCCCGGTGATGCCGCTGCTGATGATGCGCGCCTCGATGGAGGCCCAGCAGCGTTTCGCGCCGCAGAAGCGGCCGTACCTGATCTCGCGCTCCGGCTGCGCCGGCATGCAGCGCTATGTGCAGACCTGGAGCGGCGACAACCGCACCAGCTGGCAGACGCTGCGCTACAACATCCGCATGGGGCTGGGCATGAGCCTGTCCGGGTTGTATAACCTCGGCCACGACGTCGGCGGCTTCTCCGGCGACAAACCGGACGCGGAGCTGCTGGTACGCTGGGTGCAAAACGGCGTGATGCATCCGCGTTTCACCATTCATTCCTGGAACGACGACGCCACGGTCAACGAGCCCTGGATGTACCCGAGCGCCACCCCGGCGGTGCGCGAGGCGATCAACCTGCGTTACCGGCTGCTGCCGTATTTCTACACCCTGTTGTGGCAGGCCTGCGCCGAAGACGAGCCGATGCTGCGCCCGACCTTCCTCGACCACGAACAGGATGCGCGCACCTTTGGCGAGAACGACGATTTTCTGATCGGCCGCGATCTGCTGGTGGCCAGCGTGGTGGAGCCGGGGCTGCGCCGACGTTCGGTATATCTGCCGGACAACGGCGAAGGCTGGTACTGCTTCTACAGCGGCCAGTGGTTCGACGGCGGCCAGACGATGACGCTGGCGGCGCCGCTGGAGCGTTTGCCGCTGCTGGTGCGCGCCGGGGCGGCGCTGCCGTTGTCGCAGCGGCTGGCGCATGTGGACGTGGCTGCCGACGATCGGCGCGAGCTACGGCTGTTTCCGCTCAAGGGCTGCGGCGTGAGCAGCGGGCTGTTGTTTGAGGACGACGGCGAAAGCGACGGCTGGCGGCAGGGCGATGCGCTGTGGCTGCGCTGGGAAATGCGCTGCGACAATCAGCGCATCATGCTGGATATCGCGACGGAAGGGCGTTTCCGCCCGGCCTGGCGCACGCTGACGCTCAGCCTGCCGGAAGGCGAAACGCGCGCGCTGTGGGTGAACGGCGAACCGGGCGAGCGCTTTACGCTGGGGTAGGGGCTATTCGGCCGCGCGTTTCTTGCGCGGCTTTTTGGCGACGGTGATGGTTTTCACCTCGCTTTCCACCCAGCCATCCTGCAGACGGGTTTTCAGCAGTTCGCCGACCTGCGCCTGTTTGGTGGTTTTCAGCAGTTCGCCGCGCGGGGTTTGCGTCACGCTGTAGCCGCGCGCCAGCGTCGCCAGCGGGCTGACGGTCTCCAGCTGGCTGCAGGCCACGCCGAAGCGCTGACGGTAGGCGTTGAGCTGCCGCTCCATCGCCTGCTGCAGACGGTATTCCTGCTGCTGCACGCGCTGTTGGTAGCGGTGAATGCGGCCCTGCGGCTGCACCTGCGCCAACCGCTGCTGGGCGCGCTCGCTGCGGCGGGCGGCCAGGCGCAGCTGTTGCTGCATGCCGTCTTCCATCCGGCGCTGCAGCTTGAACAGCAGCGTCTGCTGGCGCGCCAGGCGCAGATGCGGATGCTGCTGCTGTAAACGGTGGTGAATGCGGGTGAACTGCTGCTGGCGCTGCGCCAGGTAGTAATCCATCGCCATCTCCAGCCGCTGCTGCTGCGACTGCAGCTGGCGCAACAGCTCGAGCTGATTGCGGCTGACCAGTTCGGCGGCGGCGGATGGGGTCGGCGCGCGCAGGTCGGCAACGAAGTCGGCGATGGTGACGTCGGTTTCATGGCCGACGGCGCTGACGATCGGAATACGGCTGGCGAAGATCGCCCGCGCCACGCGTTCGTCGTTGAAGCTCCACAGATCCTCCAGCGAACCGCCGCCGCGGCCGACGATCAGCACGTCGCATTCGTCGCGGCGGTTGGCGGTCTCGATGGCGCGCACGATCTGCATCGGCGCTTCCGCGCCCTGCACCGAGGTGGGATAGATGACGATCGGCAGCGACGGATCGCGCCGCTGCAATACCTGCAGAATATCGTGCAGCGCCGCGCCGCTGGCTGAGGTGATCACCCCGACGCGTTTGGCCGGGGCGGGCAGCGGCTGCTTGAACTGCTGATCGAACAGCCCTTCGGCGCTCAGGCGCTGTTTCAGCTGCTCGAACTGTTGCTGCAGCAGGCCGTCGCCGGCGGGCTGCATGCTCTCGGCGATCAGCTGATAGTCGCCGCGCGGTTCATACAGCGTGATGCTGGCGCGCACCAATACCTGTTGGCCGTTTTGCGGCCGGAAGGTGACGCGGCGGTTGCTGTTGCGGAACATCGCGCAGCGCACCTGGGCGCGGTCGTCTTTCAGCGTGAAATACCAGTGGCCGGAGGCGGGCTGGGAGAGGTTGGAGATCTCGGCGGAGAGCCAAATCTGCCCCATTTCCATTTCCAGCAGTTGGCGAACCGTCTGATTGAGGCGGCTTACGGTAAAAATGGAAGGCGAAACAGGTAGCGTCATGTGACCCAGATCAAATTTCAAAACAATCACTTAATTGGTCGATACTACATGGCTGAAAAAGGTAATCAAGACTTTTTGTAAGAAAGTGCTGGAGGCAACCGATTCCGCTCTGTATAATGCCGCGGCAATATTTTATCTTTTTCACAGCCCACCCTGGTGAGATATTGCCCATGCTACGTATCGCTAAAGAAGCTCTGACGTTTGACGACGTCCTCCTGGTTCCAGCCCACTCCACGGTTCTGCCTAACACTGCAGAGCTCGGCACCCAACTGACCAAAACCATCCGCCTGAACATCCCTATGCTGTCCGCAGCCATGGATACCGTTACCGAATCCGGCCTGGCCATCGCGCTGGCGCAGGAAGGCGGCCTGGGCTTCATCCACAAAAACATGTCCATCGAGCGTCAGGCTGAAGAAGTCAGCCGCGTGAAGAAACATGAAAGCGGCGTAGTCACCGACCCGCAGACCGTTACCCCGACCACCACGCTGCAGGAAGTGAAAGAGCTGACCGCGCGCAACGGCTTCGCCGGTTACCCGGTCGTTACCGAAGACAACGAGCTGGTCGGCATCATCACCGGCCGCGACGTGCGTTTCGTGACCGATCTGACCCAGCCGGTCACCGCAGTCATGACGCCGAAAGATCGCCTGGTCACCGTGAAAGAAGGTGAAGCACGCGACGTGGTGCTGCAGAAAATGCACGAAAAGCGCGTAGAGAAAGCGCTGGTGGTGGACGACAGCTTCCACCTGCTGGGCATGATCACCGTTAAAGACTTCCAGAAAGCGGAACGTAAGCCGAACGCCTGTAAAGACGAGCACGGCCGTCTGCGCGTAGGCGCGGCGGTTGGCGCCGGCGCCGGCAACGAAGAGCGCGTTGACGCGCTGGTGGCAGCGGGCGTTGACGTTCTGCTGATCGACTCCTCGCACGGCCACTCCGAAGGCGTGTTGCAGCGCATTCGCGAAACCCGCGCCAAATACCCGGATCTGCAGATCGTCGGCGGCAACGTCGCGACCGCAGCGGGCGCCAAAGCGCTGGCTGAAGCCGGTGTGAGCGCGGTGAAAGTCGGTATCGGCCCTGGCTCTATCTGTACTACCCGTATCGTGACCGGCGTGGGCGTGCCGCAGATCACCGCCATCGCCGAC
Source organism: Serratia sp. BFP-2025 (assembly GCF_050880365.1). NCBI lineage: Bacteria > Pseudomonadati > Pseudomonadota > Gammaproteobacteria > Enterobacterales > Yersiniaceae > Serratia > Serratia sp. BFP-2025. The sequence continues at coordinate 189,803 of NZ_JBPAFV010000001.1, forward strand.
GCGGTGGAAGCGCTGGAAGGCACCGGCATCCCGGTTATCGCCGACGGCGGCATCCGCTTCTCCGGCGACATCGCCAAAGCGATCGCCGCGGGCGCATCCTGCGTGATGGTCGGCTCCATGCTGGCGGGTACCGAAGAGTCCCCGGGCGAAATCGAGCTGTATCAGGGCCGCTCGTTCAAATCTTACCGCGGCATGGGCTCGCTGGGCGCGATGTCCAAAGGCTCTTCCGACCGTTACTTCCAGACCGATAACGCCGCCGACAAACTGGTGCCGGAAGGTATCGAAGGCCGCGTGGCCTATAAAGGCATGCTGAAAGCCATCGTGCACCAGCAGATGGGCGGCCTGCGCTCCTGCATGGGCCTGACCGGCTGCGCCACCATCGACGATCTGCGCACCAAGGCGGAGTTCGTGCGCATCAGCGGCGCCGGCATTCAGGAAAGCCACGTGCATGACGTGACCATCACCAAAGAGTCACCGAACTACCGCATGGGCTAATGCCTTAACCTCTCCTGAGTGAGAGGCCGGGGTGGGGCGCCAAGCCCCATCCCGAAACACACATTTTCGCTCTTTTTCTCTTGTTGCTGGAATTCGCCTCAATGACACAAAATATCCATAAGCATCGCATCCTCATACTGGACTTCGGTTCGCAATACACCCAACTGGTCGCCCGCCGTGTGCGCGAAATCGGCGTTTACTGCGAACTGTGGGCCTGGGACGTTAGCGAAGAGCAGATCCGCGAATTCAACCCAAGCGGCATCATCCTGTCCGGCGGCCCGGAAAGCACCACCGAAGCCGGCAGCCCGCGCGCACCGGACTACGTGTTCAACGCCGGCGTGCCGGTGCTGGGCGTGTGCTACGGCATGCAGACCATGGCGATGCAGCTGGGTGGCCATGTGCAGGGCTCCAACGAACGCGAGTTCGGCTACGCGCAGGTGGAAATCGTCAAAGAGAGCGCGCTGCTGCGCGACATCGAAGACGCCATCAGCCCGGCCGGCAAACCGCTGCTGGACGTGTGGATGAGCCACGGCGACAAAGTGACAGCGATCCCGTCCGACTTCGTGACCATCGCCAGCACCGACACCTGCCCGTTCGCCATTATGGCCAACGAAGAAAAACGTTTCTACGGCGTGCAGTTCCACCCGGAAGTGACCCACACCCGTCAGGGCCAGCGCATGCTGGAGCGTTTCGTACTGGACATCTGCCAGTGTGAAGCCCTGTGGACCCCGGCCACCATCATCGAAGATGCGGTCGAGCGCATCCGCGAGCAGGTGGGTGAAGACCACGTGATCCTCGGCCTGTCCGGCGGCGTCGACTCCTCCGTGACCGCGATGCTGCTGCACCGCGCCATCGGCAAACGCCTGACCTGCGTGTTCGTCGACAACGGCCTGCTGCGCCTGAACGAAGCCAAGCAGGTAATGGAAATGTTCGGCGACCACTTCGGCCTGAACATCGTGCACGTCGAGGCGGAAAACCGCTTCCTGACCGCACTGGCGGGCGTGGACGAGCCGGAAGCCAAGCGTAAAATCATCGGCCGCGTGTTCGTTGAAGTGTTCGACGAAGAAGCCTGCAAGCAAGAGCAGGTGAAATGGCTGGCGCAGGGCACCATCTACCCGGACGTGATCGAATCCGCCGCTTCCGCCACCGGCAAAGCGCACGTGATCAAATCGCACCACAACGTGGGCGGCCTGCCGAAAGAGATGAAGCTGGGCCTGGTCGAGCCGCTGAAAGAGCTGTTCAAAGACGAAGTGCGCAAGATCGGCCTGGAGCTGGGCCTGCCGTACGACATGCTGTTCCGCCACCCGTTCCCGGGCCCGGGTCTGGGCGTGCGCGTGCTGGGCGAAGTGAAGAAAGAGTACTGCGACCTGCTGCGCCGCGCAGACGCCATCTTCATCGAAGAGCTGCACAAAGCCGACCTGTACAACAAAGTCAGCCAGGCGTTCACCGTGTTCCTGCCGGTGCGTTCGGTCGGCGTGATGGGCGACGGCCGCAAATACGACTGGGTGGTCTCCCTGCGTGCGGTAGAAACCATCGACTTCATGACCGCGCACTGGGCGCACCTGCCGTATGACTTCCTCGGCCGCGTCTCCAACCGCATCATCAACGAAGTAAACGGCATCTCCCGCGTGGTGTACGACATCAGCGGCAAGCCGCCGGCGACGATTGAGTGGGAATGATTAATCCCTTCACAGCCTGTTCGTAACTAGGCCGACGTGACTGAAACCCTCTGTTTTTACAGGGGGTTTTTCTTTATATGGCCAAATATTTTCTGCCTGATGCCAGCCATAAGTAAAGCCGAACATCGTTTGTGGTCTAAATATGGCCTATGTTCAGACCTTGGGATGATTGATAGCGCCAGGGGGCATGAAGAAAGTAGAGACCATCGGTTACGTTAAAAAGAACGGGCCATGCTCGATCTCTCTGAACCTATCTATGGGGGACCGCATCACTCGTCCTGCTCATCATACTTGCGCTGGCACTCCTGAATCGCCTCGATATTCCCCAACGTCCAGTCGAACAGTATCGAGAACGGCCCCTGCAGGGATTTGCCAAGCGGCGTCAGCGAATACTCAACGCCAAGCACCCGCCCATCCAACACTTTGCGATGCACCATACCGTTGCGTTCCAGCTTGCGCAGCGTCTGGGTCAGCACGCGTTGCGTGACGCCGTCCAAACGGCGCTTGATGGCGTTGAAGCGCTGCGGCTCGCGCAGCACTTCCAGCACCATCATGGACCATTTATCGGCAATCTGATCGAGCACTATGCGGCTTGGGCAGTCAGCGCGGTAAACAAGGTCGTTCTTTTCCATCGGTATCCTCCTGCATCCCTGGGATGCTTAAGGTGCGTAATTGACGCCAGGTATGCAAAGTATACCATTCGACACATGGCGCGAAAAACCCGCACTTGTACCCCCAGGTAAAAGGACATTGAGATGACAGATACAGATTTCAGCAAACTCAGGCTGTCTCATGCGCACGGCGTGATGACCATCGCTATCGATAACCCGCCGGTAAACGTGCTTGATGTGGCGCTGATGTCGGAAATCAGCCGTTTATTGCTGGCGGTGCGTGACGATCCGGATACGCGCGTGTTGGTGTTCCAGAGCGCGAACCCAGCGTTTTTCATCGCTCACGTCGACATGACCTTGATCGATGAGCCGCACGCTTTCGACGAACTGGCGAGCAACGCGCCGGAGGGGCTAAATCCGTTCCAGGCGTTTGGCGAACTGCTTCGCAGCCAGCCGCAGGTCACTCTCGTTAAGTTGAGCGGGCTGGCGCGCGGCGGCGGGGCCGAGTTTGTTGCGGCGGCCGATATGGCTTTCGCCGCACAAGAGCTGGCGGGGCTGGCCCAGTGCGAAGCCTTGATGGGCATTACGCCCGGCGGTGGCGCGACGCAGTATCTGACGAGCCGAATGACTCGCGGCCGCGCTCTGGAAGTGATCCTGGGCGCCGACCTTATCGATGCCGCTACCGCAGAGCGGTATGGCTGGATTAACCGCGCCTTGCCTGCCGCCGAGCTGGATGATTTCGTCGATCGGCTAGCGCGCAATATCGCGGCACTGCCTGAGGGCGTGATTGCAGCGGCCAAACAGGCGATGCCCGCACCGGATTTGCAGGCTGGTTTTTATCGCGAGCACGACGCCTGGGCGGGATTGTTTGCCCGCCCGGCTGCGGAACAGTTGATTCGCGGCGGGCTGAAGGCCGGGGCGCAAACCCCGGAGGGGGAGCGCAACCTTGAAAGCCTGCTGCGCCATCTTGCCCGCTAAGGTACCGCATCGCGCTAGCCGGCCCCCCACTGCGTCAGCAGCGCATGCAGCCTGGCCGGCTCCAGCGGCTTACGCAGCACCAGATAGCCTTCCTGCTCGGCCTCTTGCAATATCTGCGAGTTGAACTCGCCGCTGACCATCGCACCGCTTACGTCCGGCAGGCGTTCGAACAGCGCCTGCAGGATGTCGAAGCCGCTCTCGCCGGAGCGCAGGCGCTGGTCGCACAGCACGGCGAACGGCGTGAAGCCGCCGTCGACGATGGCGAAGGCTTCCTCAGCGGAGGCCGCGCAGCGCACGGTGATGCCCCAGGTGCTCATCAGACTCTCCCAGGCGGAGGTCACCAAGGGATCGTCGTCCACCACCAGGCAGGCGCCTCGCAGCGGCGCATAGCGGGTAGGCGTGGCGGTGTTGTCGTAGGCGGCGGCGGTTTCCGGCGCTTTATCTTCGCCGCTGTATTGCGTGAAGCGCATCCAGAAGCGCGAGCCTTTGCCTTCGACGGAGTGCATGCCGTACTTCACCTTCATCAGCTTGGCGCAGCGCGCCACCACCGCCAGCCCCAGTCCGTGGCCGGCGCTGTCTATCTTCCACGCCAGCTCGGGGCGGTAGTAAGGGGAGAAGATTTTGCTTTTCTCTTCGTCGGCAATGCCCACGCCGGTGTCCCACACTTCCACCAGGCACTCGGCGCCGCGCGGGCGGATGGCGATCAGCACGCCGCCCCGTTGCGTGTAGCGCAGGGCGTTTTGGATCAGGTTGATCAGCGATTGCCGCACCAGCAGCGGGTCGCCCATCACGCTGATGCGCCGTTTGGGCCGCCAGGTGCGCAGCGCCAGGGTGCGGCTGTTGGCCTCTTCGCGGAACAGGGTGATCACCGAGTCGAGCAGGGCGCCGATATCCACATGGGTGGCGGCGGTGCGCACGTTGCCGGATTCGATCTTGCTGAGATCGAGCAGCGAATTGAACATCAAATGCACCGAACGCACGCTCTGCTGCAGATCCAGCAGCTGTGGCGTCAGGCTGTCGTCGCGGTTTTTGTGGATGATGGCTTCGATCAGAAAACCCATGGCGTGCACCGGCTGGCGCAGGTCGTGGCTGGCGGTGGTCAGGAACTGGTTCTTATCCAGCAGCGCCTGTTCCGCCTCTTCTTTGGCCTGGCGGAACTGCTCCGCCAGGCGCGAGCTTTGTTCTTCGAGCAGCGCCTGCTGAATAAAGAACGCATGCGAGGTTAACGCGTGGCGGTAAATGGCGAAGCCGTATAGCAAGTTCAGCATCAGCACGATGAACATCACGTCTTCCAGCCGCCAGATGATGCCGATGTTCAGCAGCCCCCAGGAAGCGAAGAAAAAGCGGGTAAAGGTGCTGATGACCGGCGTCAGGTGCGTGGCGTTGGCGGCGACGATCGCGGCGATGCTGATATTGAGCAGCAGAAAAAAGTCAAAGTTATGGGTCTGTGGGGTAATTAAATAGAGTGAGGAGATCCCCAGCCCGTGAATAAAGGCCACCTTATTAATGCGCGGCAGCCAGCGGCGCAGCACGGTGTCTTCATCATTTTCTTTAGCCTCGCGCTGATAGCGGCGGTACCCTATTCGGATCGCCACGGCGCATAGCAGGTAAACGATGATCCAGGTAATGGTTGGGCCGAGCTCATCGCCCAGCAAATAAATCCAGATGGCGAAAGGGATGCCGACGAAAGGCACGGCGGTAAAGCTGAACACCAACCGCATGAAGGTGTTATCCAGCAGGCGGATCTGCGCGCGCGACGAAATGCCATCATTTTGTAAATTCTGGAAAAACCTCATGACGACGGCTCCCGCTTGCCGTGCAACAGCGTGATGGCTTCCACCCGGCTGTTGACGCCGATCTTTTTCAAGATATTGCTGATATGCTCTTTGACGGTCGGCTCGGAAATAGACAGCTGCGCTGCGATCCTTTTATTTGGCAGGCCGCGCAGCATCATATTTAACACGTCAATTTGCCGTGGTGTTAAATTGAATTTATTTAAATGATCGTGGTTGTTTTTAGCGATGGTTTCATTCTCTTCGGGGAACCACTCCTGATTGTCATTTAGCGCAAAAACTGCCTTGGCGAATAATTCAGGTGGCTCGTTTTTTAATATAAATCCGTGCCCACCGGCATTATGCACTTTCTGCCAGATATCGTTATTCTCGTCGCCGCTCACCACCAGTATTCGCACCTGGGGATAAAGCTGTTTGACTTCCTTGAGTAATTTCAACGCCGTAGCGGAAGAGAGCCAGAAATCGATCACCAGTAAACGCGGTGGGCCATTTTCCCTAATATGACGGTAGCAATTTTCCTCATTGGTCACCACATGCGCCTGTTTGAATCGGCAATGCGTGCTGAGAAAATTAGCGATGCCGCTTGCTACCAATGGATGGTCATCAACGACCAACGCATAATCCTGCCCCAAAGGATTCTCCTTTCGCCTTCAAATATCAGATAGGTCTGATGAATTATTATCAACCCTCCCTACTTTAGGAGGGTTTTTTCGTTTAGGAAAGGGAAATATATTATTCGAGGATTTGGATAAGAGAAAACATAAAGCCAATCAATAAATTCAACTGATTGGTTATAAAGGATAATTTATGAAAAAACCACTTATCGCTTTAACCGTTACGATGATGCTAGCCGGTTGTTCCACCCTGAAAACCGATCAGGCCATTCCGCTGCTGCAGGCGGAAACCGCCAAAATGTTGGGCCTCGGCTCATCGGACGAAATTACCGTGACCAACGTCAATGGCGCGCAGCCGGATGCGCTGGGCGGGCAAAAACTTTCATATCGCGCCACCACGGAAAAGGGCCGAATTTTCGATTGCTCGTCGTTGATGATGCCGGGAATTTTAGGTTCCTCGCCATCGCTGAGCGCGCCGACCTGTACGCCGGTCGTCACGCATAAATAATTCGCTTTGGGGGCGGTATTACCGCTTCTTGGTTTTCCATCGTCGGAGCGCCAGCGCCGGGGGGCAATAAGCTTTTGCTTCGACGATCAATAAACCGGCGTGCGCGGAATAACGCCTCATACCTCCTCTAGCGCATTGAGTTTCTCGATAACAATAAATTCCGCGACATCACGCTAATGAGTACGGAGATAGCCCGTGAATGACAAGACATCGCACCCTTTAGCGGTTAAAACGCCGCTTTCCAAACTTTACCTCGCTCTATTTTCCGCGCCGTTGTTGATGCTGGCGCCCGCCGATCTCGCTCGTGCAGACGATGCCATTTTTGACGGCGACTCACGCATTACCGAATCATTGGCCTACACCGGGGACGTTTACGTCGGCCGTAATCAAAGCGGCAACCTGCTGATCGATAATGGCAAGATCAGCGCCTATAACATCAATATCGGCCGGATGTTCAACGGCCAAATTCATGACAGCCTGGTCACGGTCCGCGGGCCGAACGCCGAGCTGAACGCGGTGAACGATCAGTTCGTACTGCGCGGCGGCCTGAATCTGGGGCGGGGCACCTTGCGGGTTGAAGACGGCGCGCTGGCCAGCGCAAAAGAGATCGTGGTCGGTACCACGCGTGGCTATGACAGCCACCTGATCGCCACCGGCGCGGGTTCCCGCGTCACCAGCAATTTTCTCAGCGTCGGCACCGACTTAGGGGCGCGATCCACGCTGGCGATTGAAGACGGCGCGGTGCTGAACACCGCCTTTGACGCGCGCATCGGTAATGGCAGCGGGCCGAACGAGACCGATACGCTGAGCCCGAAAGCCACGGTCACGGGGGCCAATTCCCAGTGGAACGTTGGCCGCGCGCTCACGCTTTACGGCGATCTGGATGTGCTGAACGGCGGCGTGGTCAACGTCGGTAATATTCAGGTGGCGGGCGTCTCCGGCGCGCGTAAAACCGCCGAGCTGGTGGTCGCCGGCAGCGGCTCGCGCTTTACCAGCGGCAGCAGCGTCAACGTCGGCGATTACGGCAACGGCGTGTTGGCGGTCATGGACGGCGGGACATTCTCCGCCGGCGCCAACGAAGTGGTGCTGGGCAAGACCGGCTCCGGCTCGAACCGCGGCGCGCTGATTATCGGCAGCCGCGGCAACATGGATACCGGCACCGGATTGACCGAGCCGACGCTCGGCGCGGCGGGCGCTGCTGGAGCCATCGATGCCCAGACGGCGATCGCCCTGCGGGGCGGATTGTTCCGCAGCTATGTGTACTTTAACCATACCGACGGCAATTACGTTTTCAGCAACAAGATGAGCGGCGAAGGCGAGGTGATCAACACCGCCGGGCACACCACGCTGAACGGCGATCTCACTGAGTTGCAGGCCAACGTCACCGCGCGCGGCGGCAAGCTCATCATCGCCAGCGACATCAATACCCAGAAAGAAGACGATATCTTCGAGATCCAAACTCTCGGTGCCGAGAACGGCGGCACGCTGATCCTCAACGCGACGGCGGGTTCCGACGTCAATAACGGGCAGGGCTACAGCAGCGCCGCCTCGATCAAGGCCGGCGGCACGCTGGGCGGCAACGGCACGCTGGGCCAGACCGAGATCCAGTCCGGCGGCCATATCTCGCCCGGCGACGGCAATATCGGCACGCTGACGCTTAAACGCTACCTGAACTTTATCGGCGAATCCTTCTATGACGTCGATATCGCCGGCGACGGCCGCAGTGACCAGCTGCTGGTGGCGGGCAAAACCACCATCAGCGATCGGGCCAAGGTGCAGGTTACGGCGCTGGATCCGCAAACCAGCTATAAAACCGGCCAAAGCTACCGCATTCTGACCTCGGACGGCGGCATTGATGGCCAGTTCGCGGCGGCGGTCTCCAAGTCTGCTTTCCTCGATGTGGCGTTGAACCACAGTGCCAACGCCGTCGATCTGACCATCGCGCAGAAAGATACGGGCGGTGAAAATCCAGGCGGCGAGAATCCGGGTGGGGAAAACCCAGGCGGTGAGAATCCAGGGGGCGAGAATCCGGGCGGGGAAAACCCAGGCGGTGAAAATCCGGGGGGCGAGAATCCGGGGGGTGAAAACCCAGGCGGTGAGAATCCGGGCAGCGGCAAACCGGGCATTTTCCAAACGGTGGCCGAGAGCGGCAACCAATGGAATACCGCCGGTGCGCTCTCAACGCTGACGCAGAGCGGCCCTTCGCTGGCGCTGTATAACTCGCTGCTGCTGCTGAGCGCGCCGGAAGCGCGCGAGGCGTTCAATCAGCTGTCCGGCGAAGTCTATCCGTCGATGCAGTCTAACCTGATCGCCGGCAGCACCCAGCTGTTCAACGTGCTGAACCAGCGCATGCTGCGCCTGTTCGACAACGACAGCCTGCCGGTGCCGCCGTTGGCGATGTCGCTGGTGCAACCGGTGCCGGCGCAAAACAGCGGCGTCTGGGGGCAGACCTTCAGCTCCTGGGGCAGAAACAGCGGCAACGGCAACGTGGGCAAGCTGGACGGCAATACCACCGGCTTCCTGTTGGGGGCGGATCGCAAGCTGACCGATCATAACGTACGCATCGGCGGCTACTTCGGCTACAGCCGAGGCGATTATGACGTCGACAGCCGCCGTTCCAAGGCCGATACCGACAACTACCACCTCGGCCTGTATGCGGCAGGGCAGCAGGATGCGTTCTCGCTGCGCGGCGCGCTGGGTTACACCTGGCACAAGATTGAAGGCAAGCGCAACGTCGATTTCAGCGGCTTCTCGGATCGGCTGAAGTCGGACTACGATGCCAACTCATTGCTGGCGTTCACCGAAGCGGGTTACCGTTTCGGCCAGCCTGAGATGAACATCGAACCGTTCATCAATCTGAGTTATATCCGCCTGCATACCGACAGCTTCCAGGAGTCGGGCGGCGCGGCGGCGCTGAGCGTGCGCAATGAAACGATGAACACCTTCTACTCCACGCTCGGGGTGCGCGGCGTGACCGAACTGCCGAAGAACGTCAGCCTTTACGGCTCGCTCGGCTGGCAGCATGCCTACGGCGATAAGAACACCTCATCGCGCATGGCGTTTGCCGGCAGCGACGCGTTCGTCACGCAGGGCCAGGCCGTGGATGACAACGTGATGGTGGGCGATATCGGCGTGAGCGTGAAGCTGTCGCGCGCCGCGACGCTGGATGTCGGCTATCAGGGGCAATTTGGCGCAGATACCCGCGTCAATTCGGTCAACGCCAATTTGCGCTGGTCGTTCTGATTTTTCTTCTGAACTTCTCTGGTACTTACAGGCCCGCTTGATGCGGGCCTTTTTTATGGTGAGAGCTCAGCGGCGACTTGCGACGGACTTTTATGATACAAAAGCCCGCGCCATGGTGGGTGGGCTTGGCGAGAGCGAGCGGGGGATTAACGCCCTTTTTTCTTGCGCCCTGGCTGGGTAAAGCGTTTGCGGCCGGCCGGCGCAGCGGCTTTGTCGGCGCCTTTTGGCCCACCGGCGCTCGGCTTTTTCGCCGGGGCGGATTTGGCCGGGGCTTTCTTCGCCGGCTTGGCCTCGGACGAAGAGCCCTCGATCAGCTTGAACAGCTCAATCAGCTCGTCATCGGTCAGATCGCGCCACTCGCCCAGCGGCAACCCTTTCAGGCTGACGTTCATGATGCGCGTGCGTTCCAGCTTGGTGACCTCGTAGCCGAAGTGTTCGCACATGCGGCGGATCTGGCGGTTCAGCCCTTGCACCAGCGTGATGCGGAACACGAAAGGCGCCTCTTTCTTCACCTTGCACTTTTTGGTCACCGTGCCCAGCATCGGCACGCCGGCGCCCATGCCGCGAATAAACTCGTCGGTCACCGGCTTGTTGACCGTCACCAGATACTCTTTCTCGTGATTGTTGCCGGCGCGCAGGATCTTGTTGACCAGGTCACCGTGGTTGGTCAGAAAGATCAGCCCCTGCGAATCCTTGTCCAAACGGCCGATCGGGAAGATACGTTTGCTGTGGTTGACGAAGTCGGCGATGTTGTCGCGTTCGCCGTCTTCGGTGGTGGTGACGATACCGACCGGTTTGTTCAGCGCAATCAGCACCAGATCTTCTTCATTACGCGGTTCGATCAGCTGGCCGTTAACCTTCACGACATCGCCGGCAAATACCTGAGCGCCAACGGTGGCGCGTTTACCGTTGATGAAAACGTTGCCCTGTTCGATGTATCGATCGGCGTCGCGGCGTGAGCAGATGCCGCTCTCGCTAATGTATTTGTTCAGACGAATGGATGAGTTAGTCAGCATGGGATCTCCGTAAAACGCGGACTATACATTACCCGCAGGGGATTGCGGAAGCTGTTCGAGAATAGATGCAATAGCGCAAGGTAACGCAGGCCTTATTAAGACCCTTCATACCTTCACCACCCGGGTATTGAGCGGGGTCAGCGTCTGCCCGGCGCTGCCGATCGGCGTCAGGCGCGGTACGGGGCGGCCGCTGTCGCTTTCCACCAGCGTCGAATGCGGTTCTCCCTCGGCGAACAGATGATCCTCCCCCCACTGGCGCAGGTCGACGATCACCGGAAACAGCGCGCGGCCTTTCTCGGTCAGCACATATTCCTGATAGGCGCTACCGTCCGCGGCGGGCACGATCTCCAGCACGCCGTGCGTCACCAGGGCGCGCAGCCGGGTGGCAAGGATATTCTTCGCCATCCCCAGCCCTTTTTGAAACTCGCTGAAACGGGTGACGCCGTCGAAGGCGTCGCGCACGATCAGCAGCGACCACCAGTCGCCAATCACATCCAGCGTGCGCGCCACCGGGCAGGGCGCGTCTTCCAGGCTTTTACGTTTCACGGCGGTTATCTCCAGCTGCACATTCTGGTTGCATTATAAAACCTCCACGCCTAAAGTTCATTGGGTTTAATAATGAAACCAGACTGAGGTGTGCATGAGCGACAAACTGCTGGATCCTCCTTGTGCGGCGCTGGGGCGCCTGCCGGCCGCCCTGGTGCTGCTGTTGGCCGCCGCCAGCGCCTTTAGCGTGGCCAACGTTTACTATGCGCAGCCGCTGCTGGACGCCATCGCCCGTGATTTTTCCATCAGTCTGGCGGCGGTCGGTATGGTGATCACCGTGACCCAACTGGGCTGTGCGCTGGCGCTACTGTTGGTGGTGCCGTTGGGGGATCGGCTGAACCGGCATCGGCTGCTGGCGGGGCAACAGCTGGGGCTGATCGGCGCGCTGCTGCTGGTGGGGTGGGCGCACGGCGCGCCTTGGCTGCTGGCGGGCATGTTGCTGGTGGGGTTACTGGGCACCGCCATGACGCAGGGGCTGATCGCTTTCGCCGCCGCACTGGCGGCGCCGCAGGAGCGCGGACGGGTGGTCGGTGCAGCGCAGGGCGGCGTGGTGTTGGGGCTGCTGCTGGCGCGCACCCTGTCCGGCGCGCTGGCGGACGTCGGCGGCTGGCGCACGGTGTACTTCTTTTCCGCTGGGGTGACGCTGGTGCTGCTGCCGATCCTGTCGCGCCTGCTGCCTGCGCCGCGCACCTCTCCCAGCACGCTGAGTTATCCCGCCTTGCTGTGTTCAATGCTGACCCTGTTGCGGCATGATCGCACGCTGCAAATTCGCGGCATGCTGGCGCTGCTGATGTTCGGCGCCTTCAGCCTCTTTTGGAGTTCGCTGGTGTTGCCGCTGAGCCAGGCGCCGTTCAACTTCACGCATGCGGCGGTGGGGGCGTTCGGCCTGGTCGGCGCGGTGGGGGCGCTGGCGGCGGTGCGCGCCGGGCATCTGGCGGATCGCGGGCTGGGGCAGGCGGCCAGCGGCGTGTGTCTGCTGCTGTTGACGCTGGCCTGGCTGCCGCTCGGTTTGCTCGGCAGCGGCCTGGCTTGGCTGGTGGCGGGCATTGTGTTGTTGGATCTGGCGGGGCAGGCGATCCACGTACTGAACCAGAGCATGATCTTCAGCGCCCACGCTCAGTCGCACAGCCGCCTGGTGGGCTGCTACATGTTGTTTTACGCCGTCGGCAGCGGGCTGGGCGCCTTTGCCGGCACCCATATGTACGCCTGGGCGGGCTGGCGCGGCGTCTGCTGGCTGGGTGCTGGCGTCAGCCTGAGCGCGTTGCTGTTTTGGTGGCTGACGCTGCGCCGGATGCCGGGCTCAGCTGCGGCGGTGGAGCAGTGAAAGCTGGAACCCCAGCGCACCGCACAACGCCTGAGGCGCGGTGAAGCCGCTTTCCGCCAGGAGGAGACGGCTACGCGCCGCCGTCATCGGGTGCCAGTTACGGCGGATGCGTTCGATCGTTTCCTGCGCCTGCGCCGCCGAATGCCCGGTGCTTTGCAGCCAGTGTTGGTAGTGGCTGGCGGGCAGGCCCTCCGGTTGATAGTCGAACAGCAGCAGCGGTGCGGCGGGGGAGAGACGCTGTGCCAACTGCCGCAGGAAATCCAGTTTTGCGCCATCGTCGGCGATAAAGTGCAGCACCAATGAGCACACCGCCGCGTCGTGGCGAGTTTGCGGCGCTTGTTGCAGCAGGGTTGGCTGGAAGCTCACCCGCTGTGTGTAACCTGCGGCTTCGGCCTTGGCGCGTGCGGCCGCCAGCATGCCGGCGGAGGGTTCCACGGCGCTGAAACGCCAGCTTACGTTGGCGGCGACCAGCGCCTCCAGTTCGCTGCCGGTGCCGCAACCGGCCAACAACAATGTGGCGTCATTCGGCAGCGTCTGCACGAGCGTCGCCGTCAGCAGCGCCTGGGCAAACTGATAGCCGGGCACCAGGGTCAGAATACGGCGATCGTAGTCTGCCGCCGCAGCATCGGGGAAGCGAGTATCCGTTTGATGTTGCATAACCTTCCTTGCAAAGTTCATCGAGAGAAGCAAAGAAGGGTATGCCTAAATGGTAATGAAATCCATTATCGTTAATGGATTCTGTGACAGGACATGCGGCGCTAACGAACCGGCGAATGCATCAGGTAATAATCTTCTTCGCCGTCGTTGCCGGTAGAGATGACGCGCCAGCCGTGCTTGCGGTAGAACGCCAGCGCCTTTTCATTTTTCACCAGGCATTTCAGCGAGCCGGTGGCGGTGAAGGTAGCTTGTGCCGCCTGCAGCAACGCACTGCCGACGCCGCGCGGCGGCTGATGGGGATCGACATACAGGTTATGAATGAAGTTGTCTTCGCGGTAGACGGAGACGAATCCCAGCAGCGTGCCGCCGTCTTCCGCCACCCAAATCGCTTCGCCCAGCGTCGCGCTGTCGAAATCTTCCAACTGGTAGTTTGAGGTATCGCGCCAACCGAACGCCGCCTTGCGCGATGCCAGGTATAGCGTGCGCAAGAAGGGGCGATCGGCCTCTTGGTAAGGTCTTATCTGCATGGCATCTCCCGGTGGTTTGTGCTTCCAACTATAGCGCATCGCCGTGGCGCAAGTTGGCCGCTTATTGTTATTAATCTTCTGATTATTGATATTTCCATTCTGTTTGTGGTGTTAATTTTTCGTCACGCTCAATATTGCAGGGGCCGCTCTGGGGCTCCTTCCAAGGAATCAGTGACTTATGCAACTCACCGAAACGGATCGGGCATATCTTGCCGGCGCGGCCGGGCCAGGCGCGCAAAAGTGCATGCAGGTGCTCGTCAATTTCTCGAACGCTTTTGGCGCGCCGAAGCTGGTCAATATCGCCAGCGCACACGTTATTCCCAATATACCCTTGGGGCTGCTGGAAACGCTGACGGAGGGGGTGGAGACACTGCCGGTCATGACCACCTTGCATCCCCACATGTCGGCGCTTTGCCCCAGCGCCTGGCCAGCGATGGGTATCGATACGCAGTATGCGCAGACGAAACTGCCCGATGTGAAACGCCGGGCGGCCCTGTTCGCGGAGAAGGGCTTTAACCAAACCTACACCTGCTACCCGGCGATGGTGGGCAGCCTGCCGAAAAAAGGCGACTACGTCTCCTGGATCGGTTCCGGTGGCCAGGTATTGGTGAATTCGACGATCGGCGCGCGCTGCAATCGAGACGGGGCGCTGCTTACGCTGGCGGCGGCCATTACGGGGCGTTCGCCTTATTATGGTTTGTTCCTGGAGAGCAACCGGCTGGCGGAGGTATCGGTCACGTTTGACGGCCTCGATGCGAATCGGCTCTCAAAAACCGAGCTCAGCGCGATCGGCTATTACCTGGGGGCGCAGGCCAAATCGCACAATATCGTGATCGACGGCATCGATCGTGAACTTGGCATGGACTTTCTCAAGCAGATCATGATCCCGCTGACGGTCACGGGGGCCGTGGGGGTCTGTCATGTTCTCGGGGTCACGCCGGAAGCCGGCACGCTGAAAGAAGCGCTAGGCGGGCGCCGCCCGGTGAAAAAGATCTCGGTCGATCGCGAGATCCTGCGGCGCTCGCTGGCGCTTTATGCGCCGCAGAGCGGGGCGGGGGGGCCCCTGTTGTCGCCACTGGCCGGCGTGACGGCGCAGCGGGAGGTGGCGGCGACCGATATGGTGGTGCTGGGGTGCCCGCACCTCAGCATTCAGGAGATCCGTTTACTCGCTAAGCTACTGGCCGGGCGGCAGATCCCGCGCCATAAACATTTGTGGATTGGCCTGGCGCATCAGCAATATCAGCTCGCCAGGGAAATGGGCTATGTGGCGGCCATTGAGCGTGCGGGCGGTGTCATGGTCAGCGCCTGCATGTCTACCATTCCCGACTCTCCTATACCCGCGCAGGTGAACGCCGTTATGACGTCGTCGATGAAAGCCGCTCATTACATCTCGCAGCTGAACCAGAAACGCCTCTCCGTAGGCGTTGCGGACATCGAATGCTGCATCCGGTCATTGCTTGACTCCACCCCTCTCACACCGCAGGTGACCGCATGAAATTACAGGCCAGACCGCTGAACCCTGGTTGGGTGGTTGCCGAGGTGTTTCTCGTCGAACAGGCGTTTTCGTTTATCGGCGACTTTGATCCTCAGACCGGGGCGCTGCTGATCCCGCATCATCCGCGCTATGGCGAGTCGCTGGCGGGCAAGGCGCTGGTGTGCCCGGGCGGCAAAGGGGGAACCATGGCGCCGTTTTTAATTTACGAGGCGTTTCAGCAGGGCAACGCCCCGGCGGCAATTATTTGCAATCACGCAGATCCGATTCTGTTTGAGTCGGCGATGGCGATAGACATCCCCATTTTTGACCGCTTCGACGAGGACGTCTTGGCGCTGTTCAAGCACGGTCAACGGGTGGCGATCGACGGTGAAGATATCGCCATCGAGGCGGGTTAGCCAACGGATCAATAAAGCGCCGGTTGGAGAATGGCTGGCGCTGTTATATTTTCAATCGCGGTCAGCCTGCATTTTCAGCCAGAAACTTTCCTGGCAGCGGTTATAAAACTGCTTTTTCTGCGGCGAGATGGCGTATCCGCCATCATGCACCACGTCATAACTTATCCAGCATTCCCGGCAAATATCATCCGACTGGAAGGTATCGGATTCCATTTTATATAAAACCTGCACGCCATTATTAAAGGTGTAAAGGATCTCGCGTTCTTCGATCATGTTTTCCCCCTCGGGGAAACGCTCGAGGGTTTCCGTGGTCTTGACCGTTTTCACCGGTGACGGCAGCGCATGGATAGCGCAAAGGTAGGTGTAGAGTCGATGCATGGTAGTCTGTCCAAAACGCGCGGCGGGCGGAAATACGCCGCCCCAGAGTAAAGCAAATGCCCGCCGATGAAAAGGTGAAAGCGCGGCAGGCGGTCTTAGCTTGGCGGACTTTGGCAATTAACTGGCGTATTTCTTATATTTCGCCATTTAGACGGCTTGCTACTATTTTCATCCCGAAAACCTCAGGGTGAACAATGATAATGATGAACAATGAGTTGGCCGAAGCTATTTTCGATCCGCGTGGAGAGAACCGTTTTTACGAATTACAGTTGGCGCCGCGCCCCAGTCTGCAGGCATTACGGGATGGCAAAGTCCTGTTTTTTGACAATACCAAGCTGGACTTCTGTCATTACCGCGAAATATTCACCCGTCTTGAAACGATCTTGAATGAACTCGGCATTCATCACATCGAACATGTTCGTCAGTCCGTGCGTGGCACGATGACGGCACAGATCCGCGTGTTGGCTGACCAGTTGGCGCAAACAGGGGTGCAGGCCGCCGTTGTGGCGTTAGCGGACATGGGCACTTCGGTGATGACCACCATCCTCGCCATCGAGTTGGAGAAAAGGGGCGTCGCCACGTTATTGATCGCCTCGCCCCCCGGCGACAATCTGGCCGAGCACGTGGCCCATTATCGAGCGGGGCAGCTGTGCATTTGCCGTCTCGACATCTATCAGGCAAGCTCCGTCAGCGATATTCGCCGGCAGGTTGACGCCCGGCGCACTTACGTTCTGGAGGCGCTCACCGGCGCCGGCGATAGGCCTGCCGCCGCGGCGCTTCATCCGAAAATGGATCTTGACCGAGGCCATTCCGGGGCGGACATGATGCCTTACCACGGCCTGGACGCGCTGATGGCGGAGTATGAACGCCAGTCTATCGGTGACGGTTTGCCGGTGATCCCGCCGACGCCGGCGCGTTTTGCCGCCATGCTGGCCTACTGCCCCGAACCGCTGGATACCGTGCTGATCCCGGAAGCGGGCCCCTCGGGCAAAGACATTCGGGTGCGCGATGTGGTCATCAACAGCATCCTGGCCGGCTGCAAACCCGCATTCTTACCTATCGTGACGGCGACGCTGCGCGCGATGGCCGATCCCGCATTCAACTTCCAGCAATCCATCACCACCTCGTACAACGGCGGCAATCTGGTGTTGGTCAGCGGGCCGATCGCCGCTGAACTGGGGATCAGTTCCGGCCAGGGCTGTATGGGGCCGGGGTTCCGGGCCAACGCCACCATTGGCCGTGCGGTTAACCTGACCATCCTCAACGTGTGCCGCGCCTACCCGGGCAAGGCGGATCTGGGCTGCCTCGGCTCGCCGGTCGAGTTTACTTACTGTTTTGCGGAAAGCCTGGTCAACAGCCCCTGGCCGACCTTGAACGAAGAACGATTCGGGCCTGAAGCCACCAGCGTGTATCTGATGAAGGCGGAACCGCCGACCGACGTGGTTGATTTTCTGAGCCAAACGGCGGGCAGCCTGCTCGACGTGATTGTCGACAGCGCCACCCACCTGGGGCGCATGAATGCGTACATTCCGGGACGGATTTTGATTGTCCTGACGCCCGATCACGCCCAGATGCTGCATAACGCGGGCTGGAGCAAGAGCGCGCTGCGGGAATATCTGCACGCACATATCCATAACCCGCTTGGCGCCGTGCAGGGCAAAGGTCTGGTGCCCGTGAGGCCGGCGCAGTTTGCCGGCCGCGATCCCATGCCGGCGACGCGCAGCGCCCAGGATATCGATCTGGTGGTCGCGGGGGGGCGGGGCGGGCATTCCGCCATTCTGGCGAGCTGGGGCCTCTATTGCGATGCGGTGCTCACGCCGTTGACGCTGCCCGGCGGGCAACTTGCGCGCACCCTTGAAGACTTCCGGGCCGCGCCAGCAAACTTAAGGAATCACTAGCATGCCGACCATTATGGACATACGCGCGCGTGAAGTGTTTGACTCACGCGCGGACATTACGCTGGAGGTCGAAGTGGTGCTGGACAGCGGCAAGCGTGGCCGCAGCATCATTCCAACGGGGTGTTCCAAGGGCAAGCATGAGGCGATCGAGGTGCGTGATAACGATCCGCGGCGCTTCAGCGGGCAGGGCGTTTTGCGGGCGATAGACATCGTGCACACCGTGATTAAGCCGCGGCTGCGCGGCATGTCGCCCTATGCGCAAGACGAGATAGACCGCATGCTGATAGCGTTGGACGGCACCGCCAACAAAAGCCGGCTGGGGGCCAATGCGATCCTCGGCGTGTCGCTGGCGGTGGCGAATGCGGCGGCAGTGCACAGCAATCAGTCGCTGTGCGATTACGTCAGCCGCGGGCAGGCGAAATCCATGCCGCAGCCCATTTTCTCGATGTTGTCCGGCGGCATGCATGGCGACGGCAACTGCGATTTTCAGGATTATCAGGTGATCGCGCTGAATGCGGCGCATCTTGAAGCGGCGCTGCAGGTGGGTAAAAACGTGCATATGGCGCTGAAAGCCCTGCTGATGGCGCGCGGGATCGGCACCGGCGTTTCCGGCACGGGGGGATTTCTGCCGCCGCTGAGCTCCAATGAGCAGGGGCTGGCGCTGTTGCTGGAAGCCATCGGCAAAGCGGGCTATGAGCCGGGCGTGGACGTCGGCTTGAGCATGGACATCGCGGCCGAGATGTTCTTTAAAGATGGCCGCTATCACCTGGCGGCGGAAGGGCGGACGCTGACGACCACGGCCTTTATTGATTACCTGGCGTCGCTCTGCGAGCGCTATCCGATCGTGCTGATGGAAGATCCGCTGGGGGAGGACGACTTCGAGGGCTGGATTGCGCTGACGCGGCGGCTGGGTGGCCAAATCGAGCTGGTGGGCGACGATCTGTTCACGACTAATCTGGCGCGTTTTGAACAGGGCATCGCCCTGAAGATGGCCAACTCCATTTTGGTGAAACCGAATCAGGTCGGCACGCTGAGCGAAACCATGAGCCTGGTGGCGTCAGCCAAGGCAGCCGGATACGGCGTCGTGTTCTCACGGCGATCCGGTGAAACCGAAGACACCAGCATTGCCGATTTGGCGGTGGCGCTGAACGCCACCAAGGTGAAGTTCGGTTCGCTGGCGCGCACCGAGGCGATGGGCAAATACAATCAGCTGCTGCGGTTGCAGGATGCGATCGCCGATGCGCAGGCCGTCTGAACCCGCCCGCGCTTTTTACCCCTTGCCCCGTTGCTGTGGGCAAGGGGGATCCACGAGAAGCCTACCATGAAGCCGATGCCTTTCTTTGTTCAGGGCAGTAAAGACGCCATGCCTCTGTTGCTGGGTTTGCTGCCCTTCGCCGTCCTGACCGGCGTCAGCGCCATTCAGGCGGGAATGACGCCCTGGGTGGCTCAACTGTCGTCGTTGTTGTTAATGTCCGGGGCTTCGCAAATTGCCGCTGCCACGCTGATGACGGCCGGCGCCGCACCGTTGGTGGTGATCGTCACGCACATTGCGATCAATTTTCGCTATGCCATCTACAGCGCCGGGCTGTCTCAGCTCAGGCTCCAGTTCAGCCCGCTGACCAAGCTGGCGGCGGCGCAGGTATTGATCGACCAGACTTACGCGCTGACGTTTTTGCGCTGCCAGGCCCAGCCGCTGAGCGCGAAAGAAAAAACGCTGTATTACTTCGGCACGGCGCTGCCGATGTGGCTGGTGTGGCAAACGGGGACGGCGGCGGGGATCCTCGCCGGTCCGTTAATTCCCGCCGCCTGGCATCTGGAGTTCGCCATCACCCTGTGCTTTATCTCGCTCCTGGTGCCAATGTTGAAAAACGCCCCCATCGTGGTGGCGGCCGCGGTTGCCGGGCTGGTTTCCGCCTTTACCTGCGGATGGCCCTATAACCTGGGGTTCTTGTTTTCGATGGCCGCGGGCGTCTTGGCCGGCGGTTTGTATCACAAGGGCAGAGGGCCTCAACGCAGCGAGGAGCCGTCATGAGCGAGACGACGATTCTATGGGTGCTGGCCATCAGCACGCTGGGCACGTTTTTACTGCGTTATTCCTTTTTGTGGCTCAACGATCGTGTGCCGTTTCCCGAGCGGGTGGGCGAATGGTTGAAACTGATCCCGGCCACGGCCATCGTGTCTCTGATCGTGCCGGCCCTGATCGCTTCACCCTCGGCGCTGTCGGCCGAAGGCGCGCCGAAACTGTGCGCGGCGATCGTGGCGACGCTGGTGATGTGGAAAACGCGCAACGCCACCTTGATGCTGTTGCTCGGGATGGCGGCGTTTTGGCTGATTCGCGGGCTTGGCTGACAACGCTCAGCGCGTGTTGGGCTTGTGCAATTGGTCGCGGTATTTTTTCGGCGTCACGTCCCGGTGGTGTTTGAAAAAGGAGATGAAGGCGCTGGTGGTGGAGAACTCGAGATAGTGAGCGATCTCGGTGATCGGTTTATCGGTGGTCAGCAACTCCAGGGCCAGTTTCAAACGCACCTGCTGGCGCCACTGCTGATAACACATGCCGGTTCCCTGAACGAACAGACGATGGATGGTGCGCTCGGAAGCGCCGCAATGGGACGCCAGCTCATTCAATCGCGGCACCATTTCACCTTTCAAATGGTAACACTGCAGGTAATTGCGCACCCGGGCATCGTTCGGCAAGGCCGGCCAGGCGGGGGAATGGGCGGCGACGCGGATTTTGTCGATGAGCAGAGATTGCAGATGGAACTCGGTTCCCGCCATCCAGTCGGTGTGGAAAGGGGAACGGCACATGGTTTCGATAACCTCTTCCAGCAGCGGAGTGAGGGTAAAGACCTCGACGTTTTTCGACAGCGGCGCGAAGCGCTGTTGGTCGAGATAGACGGCGCGAAAATCGACGTTGTCGCGCAGGATCACATTGTGGGCAACGCCGCCGGGGATCCAAAGCAACTGATGCGGCAACACGGAGCAAATGCGCGCTTCCAGCATGACGATAGCGGCGCCCGATTTGACGTAGACCAGCTGGCCTTTGGCATGCGAATGCATTCTTGAACGTAACGAATGTTCTTTCTCATCTGAGAAAGTGGCGTAGATCGACACGATGGGCGTATCGATGGCGTCGGGGTCAAAATGTTCATTAAGCAGATCTGAATTGACGAAGATGGATTCAGTGATTTCTGGCATAGCATCATGACTCATAAAATGTGTGGCTATAGTAATGAGAATTGATGAGTTGTGTCTAGCCCGTGCTTGCGTCGCTTGCATCAGGTCACGTTTTCGCTCCGGTTTGATAAGGAGTGA
This sequence comes from Serratia sp. BFP-2025, assembly GCF_050880365.1. Classification (NCBI taxonomy): domain Bacteria; kingdom Pseudomonadati; phylum Pseudomonadota; class Gammaproteobacteria; order Enterobacterales; family Yersiniaceae; genus Serratia; species Serratia sp. BFP-2025. The sequence goes on from NZ_JBPAFV010000001.1 coordinate 211,272, forward strand.
GCGTGTTTTCCCGCCTCAATGACGGCATCGGTCAGTTTTTTTATTATCAGTAAACTTGATGTTTTCGGGCCGCAGGCCGACGGCGGGCCGCTTCTGCCACATTCTGCCCAGCGTCTGCTCCGCCAGGCGCTCGGCCAATTTAATCGCTTGTTTGTCCGCGCCGCCGCTGGCATGATCCCGCTCAGGGATTAACGCAGCGTTGATCACAACCTATTGATTTTCATGACTCGGGGTGCCCTTCCTGGTGAAGGCTGAGAAATACCCGTATTACCTGATCTGGATAATGCCAGCGTAGGGAAGTCACGGCCGCCCAACCGGCGCCGCCTTCTTGAACGCCGGTTGGGAGGAATATGATCGCTCGACCTGATGCACTACCCGGCGCTCGCGCCGCGGCCTGTCTAACCCAATTCCAACAGCGGCCTCCGCTGATCCACTGCCTGACCAACGAAGTGGTGCAATCGCTGACCGCCAACGTGTTGCTGGCGCTCGGTGCCTCCCCGGCGATGGTGGTGGAGCCGCAAGAAGCGGCGCAGTTCAGCGCGCTGGCCGACGGCCTGCTGATCAACGTCGGCACCCTCAACGCGCTGCGCGCCGAATCGATGCGGGCGGCGGTGGCCGCCGCCAATCAGGCCGGCAAGCCCTGGACGCTGGATCCGGTGGCGGTCGGCGCGCTCTCCTACCGCACCGCCTTCGCTAAACAGCTGCTGGACGAGCAACCGGCGGCGATACGCGGCAATGCCTCGGAAATCATGGCGCTCAGCGGGTTGCTGGCCAGCGGCCGCGGCGTGGACAGCGGTGACGATTCGCTGGCGGCACTGCCCGCCGCGCGTGAGCTGGCGCTGCGCAGCGGCGCGGTGGTGGCGGTCACCGGCGTGGTGGATTACGTCACCGACGGCCAGCGCGACTGGGCGATCGAAGGCGGCTCCCCGCTGATGACGCGGGTGGTGGGCACCGGCTGCGCGCTGTCGGCGGTGGTGGCGGCGTTTTGCGCGCTGCCGGGCGATCGCCTGGACAACGTGGCGACCGCCTGCCGGGTGATGTCCCATTGCGGCGGCCTCGCAGCCAAACAGGCCGCCGGGCCGGGCAGCTTTACACCGGCGTTCCTCGACGCGTTGTATCAACTGCGCGGGGAGGATCTGTGATGAATCGTATCAACGCGCTGACCATCGCCGGCACCGATCCCAGCGGCGGCGCCGGTATTCAGGCCGATCTGAAAGCTTTCTCGGCGCTTGGCGCCTACGGCACTTCGGTGATCACCGCGCTGGTGGCGCAGAATACCCGCGGCGTGCAGTCGGTGTATTACATCGATCCGGCGTTCGTCGCCGCGCAGCTGGACTCGGTGTTCAGCGACGTGCGCATCGACAGCGTCAAGATCGGCATGCTGGCCAACGCCGACATCGTGCAGGCGGTGGCCGAACGCCTGCGCCATTATCGGCCGGAGTTCGTGGTGCTGGATACCGTGATGCTGGCGAAAAGCGGCGATCCGTTGCTGGCGCCAGAGGCGGTGGCCTCGATTCGCAGCGAGCTGTTGCCACTGGTGTCGATCATTACGCCGAATCTGCCGGAAGCGGCGGCGCTGCTGGCGTGCGCGCCGGCGGAAGATGAAGCGCAGATGCGCGAACAGGGGCGGGCGCTGCTGGCGATGGGCTGCCAGGCGGTGTTGATGAAGGGCGGCCACCTGAGCGAAAGCGAGAGCCCGGACTGGCTGTTTACCGCAGAAGGCGAGCAGCGCTTTACCGCGCCGCGCGTCGCCACCCGCCACACCCACGGCACCGGTTGCACGCTCTCGGCCGCGCTGGCGGCGCTGCGCCCGCGCCATGCCGACTGGGCGGCGACGGTAGCCGCCGCCAAGGACTACCTGCAAAAAGCGCTGCAACAGGCGGATACGCTGGAAGTGGGGCACGGCATCGGGCCGGTGCATCATTTCCACGCCTGGTGGTGAGTCAACTTTTTGCCGCAACCGTGGTCTGACTAGTTCAGGCCCGGTTTTACGGGCGAAACCTGATTTAACCTAGGGAGAAGCACTATGACGGGACACCAGACGCTGCGTTGCGCCCTCTTCGGCGTACTGCTTAGCTTCAGCGCGGGCAGCTTGGCCCAGCAGATCGTCACCACATCGGATTTGATTCAGCAGCCGGGGTATCAGGCCAGCTGGCAAAATATGGTGAAAGGCCAGGCGCGGATGCCGGGCTGGGCGCGCAAGGGCGTCGGCACCTCTACGCCGGCGCAGAATCTGAACTGGAAGGGCAAAGAGTATCTGGTCGGCAACCTGTGCAAACCGCACGACTGCGGCAACAACTTTTTAATCGTGGCGTTCAGCGCGGATAAATCCCAGGCCTGGGGCGTGCGGGTCGAGGTGGCGGACCGGCCGGAAGCCGTCGATCACCCGAAGAAGTACGCCAAGTACCAGTGGCTCGGTAAGCCGGATGAAGATATGAAGGCGCTGCTGAAGCAGCAGTTCGAGAACAATCCTGACTGGAAATAATCTGGCTGGGGGCGCCGCTGCAGGCGCTCCCAGCACCGATCAGCCGATGCCGGCCTGATGCAGATCGTGCAGGTTGAGCGCCCCCACCAGTACGCCGTCCATATCGACCACCGGGGCTGCGCTGATGTGCTGTTCGTGCAGCGCTTCCAGCGCTTCGCCGGCACGCCACTGCTCCGGCAGCCGATAGCCGGGGCGGGTGATCGCCGGGCTGAGCGGATCCTGCAGGCTATTGCCTTTCACCAGCCAGCGGCGCAGGTCGCCGTCGGTAAACACCCCCACCACCCGTTGCTGCGTGTCGCAGACCGCCACTAACCCGAGCCCGGTGCGGCTCAGTTCCAGCATCGCTTCCATCACGTTGGCGCTTTCGCTCACGCGCGGCAGGCGATCGCCGGTGCGCATCAGGTGATGCACGCGGTTCAGCAGGCGCGCCCCCAGGCTGCCGCCCGGGTGCGAACGGGCGAAGTCTTCCGCGTTGAAACCGCGCTGGCGCATCAGCGCCATCGCCAGGGCGTCGCCCATCATCAGAGTGTTGACCGCGCTGGAGGTCGGCGCCAGCCCCATCGGGCAGGCTTCGCGCTCGACGCCGATATCCAGTACGCAGGCCGCGGCCTGCGCCAGAGGAGACTCTTTGCCGCCGGTGATGGCGATCACCGGAATGCCGTTCTCCGCCAGCAGCGGCAGGATCAGGTCCAGCTCTTTGGCGCGGCCGGAGTAGGAGATGAACACCACCACGTCGTCGGCGCCGATCATGCCGAGATCGCCGTGCAGCGCTTCCGCCGGGTGCACGAAGAACGACGGCGTGCCGGTGCTGGCCAGCGACGCGGCGATCTTCTTGCCGATATGGCCGGACTTGCCGATGCCGGAAATCACCGCTTTGCCACGGCAGTTCAGCAGCAGCTCGCAGGCGCAGACGAAGTTGTCGTCGAGGCGCGCCAGCAGGCGCTGCGCTTCGGTCAGCTCGATCTCCAGCGTTTCGCGGGCGAAGGCGAGCAGGGCGTTGGCGTTACTCATCGGGGTCTCCTACCAGAAAGATATTGATGCCTTTCGCCTGCAGGGCGGCGAGGTAATCGGGGTTGATGTCTCTGTCGGTGATCAGCGTGTCGACGGCGCTGAGTTCGCACACCACGTTCGGGCTCTTGCGGCCGAATTTCGAGGAGTCTACCAACAGAATTATGCGGCTGGCGGCTTCGCACATCGCCTTGCTGACGTTGTGCACTTCGTTGAAGGTGGTGACGCCGGCGTTGAGATCGACGCCGTCCGCGCCGATAAACAGCTTGTCGAAGCTGAATTGCTGAAACGCCGATTCCGCCAGGCTGCCGTGGAACGAGGCCGACTTCTTGCGGTAGGTGCCGCCGGGCATCAGGATAGTCTGATCGTTGTCCAGCTCCACCAGCGCGTTGACGATGGTCAGGCTGTTGGTCATTACCGTGATGTTATTGAACTGCGCCAGGTGCGGCACCATCTGCAGCACCGTGCTGCCGGCGTCGAAGATCAGCGAGTCGCCGTCGGCGATCAGCGCCACGGCGGCGCTGGCGATCTGGCGTTTTTTCTCGGTGTTGATATGGGTTTTGCGGTCGATCGGCTGATCGCCGTCGTCGCGGCTGAGCACCACGCCGCCGTAGGTGCGGATCACCTCGCCTTCTTCTTCCAGAAGGGTGAGATCCTTGCGGATGGTGGTGCCGGTGGTGGAGAAATGCTCGGCCAGGGCGTCCACTGCCGTTTTGCCATGCCGCTGCAGATATTCAAGGATAGCGGCCTGCCGCTGCTTTGGTTTCATCGCGATTCCCGTTCACAAGAGTTGGGCATTTCCTCTCGCTGAATAATTCACTATGAAAGGTAATGTCTTTTAATGTGAAAATATCACGATTTGGGTTCAATCGCTAACGATAGTGCAGACTGGCATGCGCGATCCTCGGGGAAGATCACATCCGGGCGTAAATCCTGCTGATGCAAACCGTGCAATCGAGGCAGCGGGCGGGGCCGGGCGAAAACGGTCAGGCCGCGCAGCAACAGGCTGCCGCACACCCGTCGATCGGCGTCGAAGGCCAGCGCCAGCACCACTCGCGGGCGAAAACGGCCACCGGAACGGCCGACGCCGACGACGCCCAGCCGGCACAGGCCGTCGAAGGCGCGGTTGAAGCGCTGCAGTTGCCACCAGCCGAAGGCGATTTGCAGCAGCCAGGCCAGCAGCGCGAAGGCGATCAGAGCTTGTGTCATGGAGTTCTCCTTAGCCCCCTCTGCTGAAGGGGGCGTCGATTGGCGTCAGAACATCACCTGGCCGCCGGTGATGTTGATCGATTGGCCGGTGCAGTAAGAGGCCTTATCGCTGGCGTAGAACAGCAGGGTGTTCAGCACGTCCTGGTAGTCGCAGCCGCGTTTCAGCGGTACCTTGTCGATGTAGTACTGCTCCACCTGATCCGGCGCGATGCCCAATTTTTGCGCGTACTGTGGCAGCAGCGACTGGAACATCGGCGATTTCAGCAGGTTGCCGAGCATTAGCGAATGCACGGTGATGCCGTACTCCGCCAGATCGAGCGCCAGCGACTGCGTCAGCCCCACGCCGCCGAACTTGGCGGCGCTGTAGCCAGAGTTGTGCTTGCTGCCGACCTTGCCGGATTTAGAATTGATCTGAATGATGCGCCCGGCGATGCCGTCGCGGATCATCAGCCGCGAGAACTCGCGGGCGCAGAGGAAATAGCCCACCAGGTTCACCTGCAGCGAGCGATCGAAGTCGCCCAGCGGGAAATCGGTGATCGGCGCCGCCTTGGCGATGCCGGCGCTGTACACCAGTAGATTAGCCTGACCGAACGCCCGGTCAACCGCCGCCGCCAGCGCGATCACGCTCTGCTCGTCGGTGGCGTCGGCCTGAAAACCGCAGGCGCTGCCTGAGCCGTACTCTTCGTTGATCTGCTGCGCCACCCGATTGGCGTTGTCGGCGTTCAGATCGGCCACCGCCACCCGATAACCGGCCTGCGCCAGCCCGTGGCTCAAAAATGCACCTAACGTTTGGCCGCCGCCAATCACTACAGCTACTTCAGACATGGTCTACTCCTTATGCGATAAATGACAGCGTGCTGCCCAACGGGATATCGGTCGGCGTCGGGCCGGATACGTGGATCGAGCCGGGAAATTCGGCTTCGGCTTCGCCGTCGAAGCGTACGGTGATATGGCCCAGCTCGCGCAGATTCTGCGTGGCGACGCTGCCGACGGCGGTAATGGCGTAGCGCCGCTGCGCCAGCTCCATCACGCCGCCCACCTGCAGTTCGCCGGCGGTCGCGCCGTGGCGGTGGATAAAGCAGAACTCTTCGATGTCCGCCGGCGCGCCTTCACGAAAGGTGATCAGCATATTGTCCAGCAACGCCTCGCGGGCGCAGCCGCCGATTTGCGTGATGGTGGTATGAAAAATGGTGTGCATGAACGTCTCCCTGAAAATCACACTATTGATAAATGAAGGCCGAGGCGGCCCAGGCGATCAACACCGTCGGGGCGCCGGTCAGGAAGCGGCCGACCAGCACCGACGGCACGCCGACCCGCACGGTGTCCTGTTTGGCTTCCGCCAGCGACAGGCCGACCGGAATGAAGTCGCAGGCGGCCTGCGCGTTGATGGCGAACAGCGCGGGCAGCGCCAGCTGCGGCGGAATATGGCCGAGGCCGATCTGCACCCCGACCAGCACGCCGATCACCTGGGCGATGACCGCGCCGGGGCCGAGGAACGGCGACAGCAGCGGGAACGAGCAGATCAGCGCCAGCGTCACCAGCCCGATCGGGCTGTTGGCCAGCGGCGTCAGGCCGTGAGCGATAAAGTCCCCGAGGCCGGAGGCCATGATGATGCCGATCAGCGCCGAGACGAACGCCATAAACGGCAGAATGGTCTTCAGCACGGTGTCGATGGTGTCGCGCCCGGCCTGGAAGAACACCGCCACCACCGAGCCCATGCCCATGCCGACCTTCGCCAGCAGCCCGTCGCTTTGCTCGGTGATCTTCTTGCTGGTGTCGTAGTCGCGCGCTTTGGGCGGCGCAGCCACGGCGGCGGCGGGCGGGGTTTCCGCCGTTTCGATTCGGCTGATGTTGTGGTCGCGCACGCCGGAGACATAGATGTCTTCGAGGATAAACTGCGCCAGCGGGCCGGACTGGCCGGTGGCGTGGATGTTGACCGTCGGAATGCGGCGTTTCGGGTACAGGCCGCAGCGCAGGGTGCCGCCGCAGTCGATCACCGCCACGCCGATTTCGTCCGCCGGCGGCTCGCCCTCTTTGAAACCGTCGACGGCCGGCCAGCCGGTCAATTCGCTGAGGCGATCGACGATGGAAGGCCGGGTACCGGCGGTGATGTACACCACTTTCTTGCCGGGTTCGATCGGCAGTTCCAGGGGGCCGCCCCAGCCGCTGGCGCCTTTTTCAATACGGATATAAGCACTCATGCTGCACTCCACGAATTAAAGTTGCACCTGGCGATCCAGACGGATGCCCATCTTGCGTTCGAACAGGCTGGTGGTGAGATCGGTAACCCAGCCGCGGAAGAAGTTAGTGAACAGCCCCACCAGGAAATAGCTCACCGCCAGCGGGCCGAGCGGCAGGCCGAGGGTGGTCAGGCCGCTGGCGATGCCGAGGTAAACGAACAGCTCGCCGGGGTTGATGTGCGGGAACAGACCGTTCATCGAGTGGCAGCTGTAAGAGGCCGCCGCGTAGTAGCTCGGCTTGTATTTCTCCGGCATGAAGCGCCCCAGGCTGAGGGTCATCGGGTTGCAGAAGACAAAGGTGCCGATCAGCGGCAGCAGCAGATAACGCGAGACGGGGTTGCCCGCGCAGCGCTGCGCCAATCGTTCGATACGTTCCTGGCCAACAAATTTGATCAGTGCGTTCATGATAACCAACAGGCTGATCAACAAAGGTAAAATGCCGGTCACCATGCCGACAAACACTTCACCGCCTTTCTGAAACAGGCCGATAAACCACTCGGCGCCGTGGGTGATTAGCTCAATCATTATGTTCTCCTGTAATGGACTTATATGGCCTGGAGCGAACGGCGGCTCTGTCGCCATGGGCCTTACAGTAGTCACTTTGTTGGGCTATTTGTTTTAAATAGATCACAATTTGAAAGATAAATATTTTATTTTGAAAGTTTAAAGTGAAAGAAAGAGAAGGTATGCGGCTTGAAAAGTGGGGGACGGGCACAAAAAAGCCCGGCGAGCCGGGCTTTGGGATAGGTGGTCTGTCACATCAGGCGATGGTGACCTTCTTGTCCAGGTAGGCGTCTTGCACGGCGTTGATCAGTGCTACGCCGTCTTTCATCGATTTCTTGAACGCCTTGCGCCCCAGGATCAGGCCCATGCCGCCGGCGCGTTTGTTGATCACCGCGGTGCGCACCGATTCCTGCAGATCGTTCTCACCGGCGGCGCCGCCGGAGTTGATCAGCCCAGCGCGGCCCATGTAGCAGTTGGCCAGTTGGTAGCGCACCAGATCGATCGGGTGATCGGTGGTCAGCTTGTCGTAGACGCGGTCATCGGTATAGCCGAATTTCACCGCGCGGTAGCCGCCGTTGTTTTCCGCCATTTTTTGTTTGACGATGTCGGCGCCGATGGTGGCGGCGATGTGGTTGGCCTGGCCGGTCAGATCGGCGCTGGAGTGGTAGTCCACGCCGTCCTTGTTGAACGCCGGATTACGCAGATAGGCCCACAGCACCGTGACCATGCCCAGCTCATGCGCGCGCTCAAAGGCGATAGAGATCTCTTCGATCTGGCGGCGCGACTGCTCGGAGCCGAAGTAAATGGTGGCGCCGACCGCCACCGCACCCATGTTGAACGCCTGCTCGACGCTGGCGTAAAGGGTCTGGTCGTACTGGGTCGGGTAGCTCAGCGTTTCGTTGTGGTTGATTTTGACCAGGAACGGGATCTTGTGCGCGTAGCGGCGCGATACCGACGCCAGCACGCCGTAGGTGGAGGCGACGCAGTTACAGCCGGCTTCAATCGCCAGCTCGACGATATTCTTCGGATCGAAATACAGCGGGTTGGCGGCGAACGACGCGGCGGCAGAGTGCTCGATACCCTGGTCGACCGGCAGGATAGACAGGTAGCCGGTGCCGGCCAGGCGGCCGTGGTTGAACAGGGTTTGCATCGAACGCAACACCGTGTTCGGGCGGTTGTTATCGATCATTACGCGGTCGACGAAGTCGGCGCCCGGCAGGTAGAGATTCTCGGCGGGGATAGTGGTACAGCGGTGTTGCAGCAGATCTTCCGCTTCCTTTCCTAGCAACTGCACAATATCAGTCATGATTCACTCCCGATTAAGCTTCTTCATACACCGGCAATGCATGGGTTTTTGACCACCGGCGCAGTAAAAAAGCGGTGATTGAAGCTGTAAAGCGATGCTACCGAACTTGCTCCGGCAAGGACAAACAATAGATGCGATTGAGAAGAAATGCTATTTGCGCGGCCAAATACGTGGGGACGATCGCCCCCGGCTTGCCAAGCGGTTGATTATTCGATCTCGAACCACTCGGTGTTCTGCAGGGCGATCGGGCGCAGCGGCTGCGCCCGACAGAATCAGCCCAGCAGGGCGCAGTTAGGCGGCAGGCGGCATTCGATGGCCTGCGGCAACACTTCGATGCGGAAATGGCGGCCTTTGAGCGGCTCGCCGTCAAGGTTGAAGGTTATTTCATGCGGCGCGTCGATCTCCAGCCAAGGCAGCGCCGCGCTGAGGATGCTGTTGCTTTCTTCGTCGTTGAACAGGGCGGCGACCAGCGCCGGCAGCAGTTCATCGGCGATCAGCAGACGCAGCTGCAGCAGGCCGTCGTTGATCAGCGCAGTGGGGCACAGTTCCTGACCGCCGCCGGCCTGCTTACCGTTGCCGATGCCGATCACCAGCGCTTCACCGGCCCAGCGGAAGTCCGGCCCGCGGATTTCACAGCGATCGGCCTGCAGCGTATCCATGCGCAGTAAGCCGTGGACGAAGTAGGAAACGCCGCCCAGTGCCGCCTTCAGCTTCTCCGGCGTTTCGGTGGTGATGCGGGTGCCGAAGCCGCCGGTGGCCATGTTGATGAAGTAGCGTTCGCCGTTGACCCTGGCCAGATCGATAGGCACCGAGCGGCCCTTGATCGCCAGTTGCAGCGCCTGTTCCGGCGAAGGGGGAATATTGCAGGCCATGGCGAAGTCGTTGGCGGTGCCGAGCGGCAGAATGCCCAGCACGGGTCGGCCGTGCGTCGGCAACTGTACCAGTGCGGCTGCCACCTCGTTAATGGTGCCATCACCGCCGCCGGCGACGACGGTATCGACGCCAAGCTGAGCGGCCTCCGAGACGTAGCGCGCGGCGTCGCCGTGCTCCCAGGTGACGCGTACGTGCAGCGTCACCTGTTCTGCGCGCAGCCGTTTGACCGCCTGGCGCAATTCTTCGTTGCCGGCACCCTTGCCGTTGATAATAAGCAGGGCTGTTGCATGTGGGGGGTGAGCCATTGCCGATATCCTCCGGCGGAAAACCAAGAAGGTCCCAAGATAAACCAGCCGACGCCGTCAGGCCATCAGAATATTCAGCTAATTCCGCTTATTTCCCGCATCGCCGTGAATATGAAAGCGGTGCGAATTTATCTGAATTTTACCGGGCAACAAGAAAAATTTTAATGAAGGCGGGATTAATCGCTATAGCGTTATTTATATATCGATGTGACGTTATTATTCTTATTAAAATGGATAACGGGAAAAGATAATGAAAATAGGTGCTGTGGTGAAAATAGAGTGGCCCCACAAAGAAAAAGCCAGCCCAAGGGAGATTGGGCCGGCTAAGGAGGTGGTTCCTAGTATTGCTATGCAAATATTTTCGTTGTTCGTTTTAAGCAGCGTGATAGTAACCAAGCTGCGAGCATATTGATGTGATCTAATTCTAATATTTGCTAAAAATCGCCACCGTATGGTGGCGATTCATTTTATGCCTGGGCGCTATTTTCTTCCGCCAAATTGCGGATCAGCAAAGCATAATTGAGATCGATATCCTGCGGGATCGGCAAATAAACGATATGGCCGTTGCCCGGCGCCACTTCAATCGGCTCACCTTTCTTATTTTGCATGCTTTCGAGCGTAAACAGCACGTTGCCGCCCGGCGTCATCATCTCGACGCTGTCGCCGAGCGAGAACTTATTCTTCACGTCGACTTCCGCCCACCCTTCGCGGCGCCCGCCGGTGAACTCGCCGACGAACTGCTGGCGCTCGGAGAGCGAGGAGCCGTATTCGTAGTTCTGCTGCGCTTCGTGTACATGGCGGCGCAGGAAGCCCTCGGTGTAACCGCGGTGCGCCAGGCCTTCCAGCGTGGTGAGCAGGGTCGGATCGAACGGCTTGCCGGCGGCGGCGTCGTCGATGGCGCGGCGGTAGACCTGGGCGGTGCGCGCGCAGTAGTAGAAGGACTTGGTGCGGCCTTCAATCTTCAGCGAGTGCACGCCGAGCTGCGTCAGACGCTCCACGTGCTGAATGGCGCGCAGATCCTTGGAGTTCATGATGTAGGTGCCGTGTTCGTCCTCAAAGGCACTCATATATTCGCCTGGCTTTTGCGCTTCAGACAGCATGAACACCTTATCGGTCGGCGCGCCGATGCCCAGCGTCGGCTCAACGGTTTGTACCGGGATCGGCTCGTGCAGGTGCACGATATTGCCGGTGTCGTCCTCTTTGCCTTCTTCCGCCTTGTATTGCCAGCGGCAGGCGTTGGTGCAGGTGCCCTGGTTGGGATCGCGCTTGTTGATGTAGCCGGACAGCAGGCAGCGGCCGGAATAGGCCATGCACAGCGCGCCGTGGACGAAGATCTCCAGCTCCATATCAGGCACTTCGGCGCGGATCTCGGCGATCTCCTCCAGCGACAGTTCGCGCGACAGGATCACGCGGGTCAGGCCCATTTGTTTCCAGAATTTCACCGTCGCCCAGTTAACGGCGTTGGCCTGAACCGACAGGTGGATGTCCATCTGCGGGAAGGCTTCGCGCACCATCATGATAAGGCCGGGATCGGACATGATCAGCGCATCCGGGCCCATATCGATAACCGGCTTCAGATCGCGCAGGAAGGTTTTCAACTTGGCGTTGTGCGGGGCGATGTTGACCACTACATAGAATTTTTTGCCCAGCGCGTGCGCTTCGTTGATGCCCTGCGCCAGATTCTCGTGGTTGAATTCGTTGTTGCGCACCCGCAGGCTGTAGCGCGGCTGGCCGGCGTAAACCGCATCGGCGCCGTAGGCGAAGGCGTAACGCATGTTTTTCAGCGTTCCGGCAGGGGAGAGAAGTTCCGGTGTAAACATAGTGTGTCTCGGTCTGATTTCAGGTCAGTACCGCGCCACCTGATGGCGCAGTAAAAGCGGGGAATTGTAGCGGCGGCGCGGCAAAAAATCAGCAGTTAACCGGATTTATTCAGGGGAGATTGATCCCGGTCAAACGGAAAACGCGCGATGGCGGCCACCGCGCGGGCGAAACGGAGGGATCAGGCGCTCAAATCGCGGATATCGGTGGTCGGGCCGTTTTTTATCACCGACTGGATACCGTTTTTGGCCGCGCTTTCGGAGCTGTACATTTCGCTGACGCCGATCACCTGATGGTTCTTGGCCTTCAGCACAAAATAGGGTTGATTGCTGGTGCTGTGCTTCAGTTCAAACTGCGCTTCGTGCGGCGAATTGGTCTGCACCGAGGCGATGCCGTTCTCCGCTGACGCTTTGCTGGCGTACATCTCGCTGGCCAGAATGATCTCGCCGTTACTGGCTTTCAGGTTGAAGTGGTACTGTCCGTTCTTTGCTTTTTTCAGCTCGTAATGACCGATTGCCATGGTTCTTCTCCTGTAGGTTCCGATTCGTGATGTAAGTGTAGCCAATCGCTTGAAAATCGGCGGCTAAACCTCACCGCAGCTTAGTCGAAAAAATGCGCAATTTTTTTGCGCCGGCGCGGAGTTTTCATTCGGTGAGCCCGCCGCCGCACGGGAAGCTAAGGAAAGGCGCGGTGATTGCGCAGTGCACCGCATAACGAGGGGAACAGGGTTTCAACCCGTGAAATTGTGCGTTAGTGTTTGGCCGTTTCGTCAATGTGGATGAAAAATGAGCGATACATCTTGGCATCGACACGCTACAGGCATATGCTTTGGCCTATGCCAGCTGTGGAGGTGTCGAGATGGAAAGAATCGCAAAGCTGTTTAAAAACGGCAGAAATCAGGCGGTGAGGTTACCGGTGGAGTTTGAATTTGATACGGATCGTGTCTATATCCGTCGCGATCGGGAGGGCAACGTGATTTTATCCAAATATCCAGCAAAGCCGGACAGCTGGGCGCCGCTGCTGAGCATTATCGCCCAAACGCCTGTGCCGCAAGAGTTTCTTGGCGCGGAAGATCGTCAGCAAGGGGTTGCAGACCGCGATCCATTCTCAGAGGACGAATAGGCGATGTACATGTTTGATACCAACACCGTCAGCCACTTGTTTCGGCAGCATCCGCAGGTGCTTAACGTCATGGAAAAGCTCCCGCCTTCTGCCGTATGTATTTCCAGCGTCACGGAGGCGGAACTGCTTTACGGTGTGGCTAAACGGCGGAACAAGGCGTTGCAAAGCATGGTCGAGGCCTTTATTGCCGCGGTAACGGTCTATGCATGGGATAGCGAGGCTGCCCGCTGTTACGGTGAAATGCGGGCAAACATGGAGAGAAAGGGGAAAATCATGGGCGCGATGGATCAACTGATCGCCGCTCATGCGCAGAGCCGTGGCGCGACGCTGGTGACCAACGATCGCGCATTCGCCATGGTGCCCGGATTGGCTGTTGAGGACTGGACGCGCTGATTTCCCCCTAAACCCCATTCACCAGCCGGCAAGGGTCGGCTTCCCAGCGGTAGCCCACGCCGTATACCGAGCGGATAAAGGATTTCTCCCCGTCGATCAGCTCCAGCTTGCGCCGCAGATTTTTGATGTGGCTGTCGATGGTGCGGTCGGTGACTACCCGATAGTCGTCATACAGGTTGTTCAGCAGCTGTTCGCGCGAAAACACGTTGCCCGGTTGGCTGGCCAGGGTTTTCAGCAGGCGGAACTCCGCCGGCGTCAGATCCAGCAGCTGCCCCTGATAACTGGCCTGGAAACGCGGTTCATCGATGTGCAGCAGATCATCTTCCCGCGCATTATCCTGCGGCCGATAGCTGCGGCGCAGGATGGTTTTCACCCGCGCCACTACCTCGCGCGGGCTGTAGGGTTTGCAGATGTAATCGTCGGCGCCGATCTCCAGCCCCAGCAGGCGGTCGATCTCTTCGATTTTCGCCGTCACCATCACGATCGGCACGTCGCTGAAGCGGCGCAGCTCGCGGCATACAGTCAGGCCGTCGGCGCCCGGCAGCATCAGATCGAGTAAAATCAGCGCCGGCGGATGTTGATGCACGGTCGGCACCACCTCACTGCCGTTGGTCAGCCAGCGGGTGGCGTAACCCGCCGCCTGCAGATAATCCACCAGCAACTGACCCAGCTTGGGCTCATCTTCAACAATCATGATCTGCATAGGTTGATTCTGAATGTCCATCAGGGCGCCTTATTTTTTATCGGGGTAGCAAATTCTACTGTAATGCGCACGCCGCCTAAAGGCGAATGCTCGGCGCGGATTTTTCCATCGTGCGCCTCCACAATGTTGTGGCAGATCGCCAGACCCAAGCCGGAACCGCCGCTGGCGCGGTTGCGTGAGCCTTCCGCCCGGTAGAAACGTTCGAAAATGCGCGTCAGTTGCTGATCGCTGATGCCCGGCGCGCTGTCCTGCCAGTAGAGGAAGAGCCGCCCCGGCTGTAGCTCGGCGCTGATTTCCAACCGGCCGCCGGCGTCGGTGTAGCGCAGGCTGTTTTCCAGCAGGTTATTGAACAACTGGTTCAGGCGATCGGGATCGCCGAACAGCGGCGCCTGGGGCGGCAGATGCGTGACGATTTCCAGCCCTTTGGCGCGGAAGCGTTCGCGGAAGGCGGCGACGGCAACCTGCAGCAGATGCACGCAGTCTACCGACGACTTGCGATAGGCCAACGCGCCGAGATCGGAAAGCGAAAGCTGGTGCAGGTCATCGACCAGTTTGGTCAGGGTGGACACCTCGGCCTGCAGCGAGCTGAGCGACGCCGGCGTCGGCTGGCGCACGCCGTCCTGCAGCGCCTCCAGCTCGCCGCGCAGCACCGCCAGCGGCGTGCGCAGCTCATGCGACACGTCGGCCATAAAGGCGCGGCGCATCTGCTCATTTTTCTCCAGTGAGGTGGCTAACTGGTTGAAGTCGTGCGCCAGCCTGCCCAGCTCATCCTGGCTGCTGACCGTCACGCGGGTGGTGAAGTCGCCCGCCGCCAGGCGATGAGTGCCCGCCACCAGGCGCTTGACCGGCGCCAGCATGCCGCGCGACAGCAGCCAGGTCACCGCCGCCGCCAGCAAGGTGGAGAGCGCGACGATAATCCAGCTGGTGCGCCGCTGCTGGCGATCGAAGTTGATATCGGTGTTGCGCGTCAGGCGTTCGACCGGGGTAGTGATCACCCAGCCGACGATGGTGTTGTTATAGCGGATCGGGTGGCGCGGCCCCTCTTTCGGCACCGGCCCGGAGTGGCCCACCAGCCGGTTGAACTGGCTGTCCACCACCCAAAACTGGGTGCGCCAGCCCTTGGGCGGCAGGTTGTGGCTGCTGTCGCTGTTCTGTTCGAACGAACGCATGATCTGGTAGATAACCTGATCGTTGTTGCGCAGGAATATCCAGTTGCCGTGGCGGCTGTACTGCTCCTCCAGCGCTTCGCTCAGCATGTTGATGCGCTGCTCGTTGCTGTGCTTGATGTAATCGATAAAGCCGCGTTCAAAGCTGACGCGCACCCCCCAATGCATGGTGATCAACACCAGCATGCAGGTAGCGAAAATGGCCAGGAACAGTTTCCCGGTAATGCCTATCTTCATTGCAACCTCGTTGAGCCGGTACCCGGCTCTTTGGTCAGCGTGCGGTTGGGCGCGCTATCGGCCGGCACGCGCGCGAAGGCCAGCGCGGGCAGGGCGATAATCAACGCCATACAGCAGTAGCTGTAGATAAATGCGCTGTGGATGGCCGGGCTGTCGGCCACCACCTGGTGATGGGCGAAGCTGCCGATCAAGATGCCGGCGACGCTGACGCCAAGGCTCATCGACAGCTGCATGACCATCGACAACAGGCTGTTGCCGCTGCTGGCCAGCCGGTCCGGCAGGTCTTTCAGCGTCAGGGTGTTCATCGCCGAGAAGCGCAGCGAGTTGACCATCCCCTGGAAGAACAGCACCACCGGCAGCAGCCACAGCCAGCCGAGCATCGCCGCCAGCAGGAAACTCAGGCTGACCAGCGCCAGCAGCAGCGTGGCCGCCACCAGCACGTTGCGATAGCCGAAGCGGTTGACCACCTGCACCACGATGCGCTTCATGCCCATGCTGCCGATGATCATCGGGATCATCATCAGCCCGGCGTGGAACGGCGTGAAGCCCATGCCCACCTGCAGGAACAGCGGCGTCATGAACGGCAGCATGCCGCTGCCGATGCGCCCCAACAGGCTGGCCAGCAACCCGATCTTGTAGGTCGGAGTGCGCAGCAGCCGCAGCGAGAACAGGGCGCGGCTATTGCCGTAGGCATGCCAAACATACCCCAACAGCGCCGCTGCGCCCAGCGCCACCAGGCCGGCGATGGCGGCGCCGGACAGCCCCATGCCCTTGTGGCCATCGAGCGCCAGTGTCAGCGACGCCATGCCGATCGCCAGCAGGATAAAGCCGCTGAGGTCGAAACGCCGGGTTTGCATTTGGTAGTTGGGCATCAGCAGCAGCGTGGCGATGGCGCCCACGATGCCTACCGGAATATTGATCAGGAAAATCCAGTGCCAGCTGGCGTACTGCACCAGAAAGCCGCCCAGCGCCGGCCCCATCAGCGGGCCGATCTGGCCCGGCAGCGTCACGAAGGTCATCGCCGCCATGTACTGCTCGCGCGGTACGATCTTCATCACCGTCAGGCGGCCGACCGGCACCATCATTGCGCCGCCGACGCCCTGAATCACGCGCGAGGCGATCAGTTCGTTCAGGGTTTCCGAGCGGGCGCAGAGGATGGAGCCGAGGGTAAACAGCACGATGGCGCTGAAAAACACCCGCTGTACGCCGACCTTGTCCGCCAGCCAGCCGCTGGCCGGCAGCGTCACCGCCACCGTCAGCACATAGGAGACGATCACCGACTGCATGCGCAGCGGGTTCTCCCCCAGGCTGGCGGCCATCGAGGGCAGGGCGGTGTTGACGATAGTGGTATCCAGCGTCTGCATAAAGAAGCCGAACGCCACTATCCAGAGTTGCCAGCGTACCGTGGCGGTGTGTTTCATCAGCATCGGTCGGCCATTAGTGCGGCAGCGGGGCCAGTTGCTTGTTACGGCGGAACTTCGCCTGCAGTCGGTCGAAGTAAAGATAGACCACCGGCGTGGTGTACAGCGTCAGCAACTGGCTCATCACCAGGCCGCCGGCGATGGTGATGCCGAGCGGCTGGCGCAGCTCCGCGCCGTCACCGCTGGCCAGCACCAGCGGCAGCGCGCCGAACAGTGCCGCCAGCGTCGTCATCATGATCGGCCGGAAACGCAGCAGGCTGGCCTGGAAAATCGCCTCGCGGGCGCTGATGCCGCCGTTGCGCTGCGCCTCGAGCGCGAAGTCGACCATCATGATGGCGTTTTTCTTCACGATGCCGATCAGCAGCATGATGCCGATCAGCGCGATCAGGCTGAACGGCGCGCTGAACAGTTCGAGCGCCAGCAGCGCCCCCACGCCTGCGGAAGGCAGCGTGGAGAGGATGGTCAGCGGGTGGATATAGCTCTCGTACAGCACGCCGAGCACGATATACACCGTGGCGATCGCCGCCAGGATCAGGATCACCTGCGATTTCAGGGTGTCCTGGAACACCTGGGCGGTGCCGGCGAAGGCGCCGCGCACCGTGGGCGGCACGCCGAGCTGGGTCATGGCGCGGGTGACGGCGTCGGTGGCGTCGCCCAGGCTGGCGCCGAGCGGCAGGTTGAACGAGATGGTGGAGGCGGCGGACAGCCCCTGGTGGTTGACCGCCAGGGGCGTGTTGGCCGGCTGCCAGTGCGCGAAGTAGGAGAGCGGTATCGCCTTGCCTTCGCTGTTGATGATGAACATTTTGTCCAGCGAACTCACGTCCTGGGTGTAGGGCGGCGCCACTTCCATCACCACCTTGTATTGGTTGAGCGGTTGATAGATGGTGGAGATCTGCCGCTGGCCGAAGGCGTTGTTCAACAGGTTGTTGGCGTCCGACACCGAAATGCCGAGGCGGGACATGGTGTCGCGGTCGTAAATCAGATCCATCTCCGAGCCTTTATCCTGCTGATCCGAGTTGACGTCCGCCAGCTCCGGCAGGGCGGCCAGCGCGGTGCGGATTTTCGGCTCCCAGGTGCGCAAGGCGCTCAAATCGTCCGACAGCAGCGTGTACTGATAGCTGGCGTTGGCCTGCCGGCCGCCGACGCGGATATCCTGCACCGCCATCAGGAACAGGCTGGCGCCGGGCTCTTTCGCCAGCTTGGCGCGCAGGCGGGCGATCACCTGCTGCGCGCTCTCTTTACGTTCGGACAGCGGTTTAAGCGCGATGAACATCGAACCGCTGTTGGTGCGCGAACCGCCGGTGAAGCCGGTGACGTTCTCCACCGCCGGATCGTCGCGCACGATGGTCATAAAGTCCTGCAGTTTTTGGCGCATC
Organism: Serratia sp. BFP-2025; assembly: GCF_050880365.1. Taxonomy (NCBI): domain Bacteria; kingdom Pseudomonadati; phylum Pseudomonadota; class Gammaproteobacteria; order Enterobacterales; family Yersiniaceae; genus Serratia; species Serratia sp. BFP-2025. The sequence continues at coordinate 229,438 of NZ_JBPAFV010000001.1, forward strand.
GCCTGGAACGAGATGCTCTGATCGGCCTGAATGGAGCCCATCAGACGGCCGGTATCCTGCTCCGGGAAGAACGTTTTCGGGATGCTGATGTACAGCCAGACGTTGAGCGCCACCGTCGCCAGCAGGATCGCCAGCACCCAGCGAGCGCGGTCGAGCACCCAGTGCAGCGAGCGGCCGTAGCCCTGCTGCAGTTTCATCAACAGCTTGCCGAAGTCGCGCACGCGCTGCTGCGCGCGTTCAGGCTGCGGGCGCAGCAGGTAGGCGCACATCATCGGCGTCAGCGTCAGCGAGATGATCAGCGACAGCCCGATCGACACCGACAGGGTGACGGCGAACTCGCGGAACAAACGCCCCGGCAGCCCCTCCATCAGCAGCAGAGGAATGAACACTGCTACCAGCGACATGCTCATCGAAAGCACGGTAAAGCCGACCTCGCGTATCCCCTGCAGCGCCGCCTGCAGCGGTTTGATGCCGGCCTCCACGTGGCGGGAAATGTTTTCCAGCACCACGATGGCGTCGTCCACCACAAAGCCGGTGGCGATGGTCAGCGCCATCAGCGACAGGTTGTTGAGGCTGAAACCGCACAGGTACATGGCGGCGAAGGTGCCGATCAGCGACACCGGCACGGCGACGGCGGGGATCAGCGTAGCGCGGCCGGAACGCAGGAAGGCGAACACCACCAGGATCACCAGCGCGATGGCGATGACCAGCGACTGCTCCACTTCCGCCAGCGAAGCGCGAATGGTCGGCGAGCGATCCTGCGCGATGTTCAGTTTGATCGAGGCAGGAATGCTGGCCTGCAGGTCGGGCAGCTCGGCGCGGATGCGATCGACGGTGGCGATGATGTTGGCGTCCGGCGAACGGCTGACCACCAGCAGGATCGCCGGTTGGGCGTTGGTCATCCCGGCGTTGCGCACGTCCTGCACCGAATCGATGACGTTGGCGACGTCGCTCAGCCGGACGGCGGAACCGTTGTTGTAATGCACGATCAGTGGCTTGTAACCTTCGGCCTTTTTGATCTGATCGTTGCTCTGGATCTGCCAGCGCTTGTCCTGGCTTTCGGTCGAGCCGAGCGGCGTGCGCAGGTTAGCGTTGCTGATGGCCTGGCGCACGCTGTCCAGCGACACGCCCTGGTTAAACAGCGCGGAAGGATTCAGCTCCACCCGCACCGCCGGCAGCGAACTGCCGCCGACGGTGACGTCGCCGACGCCCTCGGTCTGGGCGATCTTCTGCGCCAGCTGGGTGGAGGCGAAGTCGTAAAGCTGGCCCTGGCTGTAGGTGTCGGAAGTGAGCGTCAGGATCATGATCGGCGCGTCCGACGGGTTCATCTGCCGATAGGTTGGGCGGCTCGGCATGCCGGAAGGCAGCAGGCTTTGCGCGGCGTTGATCGCCGCCTGCACGTCGCGCGCGGCGCCGTTGATGTCGCGGCTGAGATCGAACTGCAGGATCACCCGGGTGCTGCCGAGCGAGCTCATCGAGGTCATTTCGTTGACCCCGGCGATGCGGCTGAGCGCACGCTCCAGCGGGGTGGCGACCGAGGTCGCCATGGTTTCCGGATCGGCGCCCGGCAGGGTGGCGGTGACGGAGATCACCGGGTAATCCACCTGCGGCAGCGGCGCGACGGGCAGCAGGCTGAAGCCCAGCGCGCCGGCCAGCGCGATCGCCAGCGTCAACAGGGTGGTGGCCACCGGCCGGAAGATAAACAGCGAGAAGAATTTCACGGTGTCTCCCGCGCTTCTTCTTTGGCGTGGGTATTGCGCGCCAGTTTATCGAACAGCAGGTAGATCACCGGGGTGGTGAACAGCGTCAGGATCTGGCTCATGATCAGGCCGCCGACCATACAGATGCCGAGCGGCCGGCGAAGCTCCGCGCCGACGCCGGTGCTGAGCATCAGCGGCAGCGCGCCGAGCAGGGCGGCCAGCGTGGTCATCAGAATCGGCCGGAAGCGCAGCAGGCAGGCCTGATAGATGGCGTCATAGGGCTTCATACCCTGCTCGCGTTCGGCGGCCAGGGCGAAGTCGATCATCATGATGGCGTTTTTCTTCACGATGCCGATCAGCAGGATGATGCCGATGATGGCGATCACGTCCAGCTCGCTGCCCGCCAGCATCAGCGCCAGCAGCGCGCCGACCCCGGCGGTCGGCAGGGTGGAGAGAATGGTGACCGGATGGATGAAGCTTTCATACAGCACGCCGAGCACGATATACATCGCCACCACCGCCGCCAGGATCAGCCACAGCGTGCTGCCGAGCGCGGCCTGGAAGGCCAGGGTAGCCCCCTGGAACTTGGTGGTGATGTCTTTCGGCATCGCCAGCGTCTTCTCGACCTGGGTGATGGCGTTGACCGCTTCTTCCAGCGAGTAGCCCTCCGCCACGTTGAAGGAGACGGTGGTCGCCGGGAACTGATCGAGGTGATTGATCGCCAGCGGCCCGTTGCGCTGCTCGATTTTGGCGATGGTATTGAGCGGCACCACGGCGCCGCTGCTGCTGGTGAGACGGATATCGTTCAGCGCCGCCAGCCCTGGCGTCGCCTGCACGTCATGTTCCAGCACCACGCGATACTGGTTGGCTTGGGTGTAGATGGTGGAGATCAGGCGCTGGCCGAAGGCGTTGTACAGCGCGCTGTCCACGTCGCTCATCTGGATGCCGAGGCGCGAAGCCGAGTCGCGATCGACGTTGATGTAAGCTTCCAGCCCTTGATCCTGCCAGTCGCTGCTGACGTCCTGCAGTTCGGGGGTTTGCCGCAGTTCATCGACCAGTTGCGGCACCCATTGGCTGAGCTGCTCGAGGGACATCGCCTGCAGGGTGAACTGGTACTGCGTGCGGCTGACCTGGGTATCGATGGTCAGATCCTGCACCGGCTGCAGATAGAGTTTCAGGCCGGGCAGCGCCGCCGCTTTTTCTTGCATTCGATCGATGATGGTTTGCAGGCTGTCGCTGCGTTCGCTCAGCGGTTTCAGGTTGATCTGCAGCCGGCCGCTGTTGAGCGCGGCGTTGGTGCCGTCGACGCCGATAAACGAGGTCAGGCTCTCCACCGCCGGATCCTCCAACACCTGGGCGGCGACCTGTTGTTGCAGCACCGCCATTTTGCTGAACGACACCGACTGCGGTGCTTCCAGCGTGCCCTGGATCAGGCCGTTGTCCTGAATCGGGAAGAAGCCTTTGGGAATGAACAGGTAGAGCAGCACGGTGACGGCCAGGGTGCTCAACGCTACGCACAGCGTCAGCCACTGGTGGGCGAGCACCACTTTCAGCCAGCGGCCGTAGCCGGCGATCACGCGCTCGAAGAAACGTTCTGAGGCGGCGGAGAAACGGTTTTGCTTGCGCAGCGACTCATGGTTCAACAGGCGGGCGCACATCATCGGCGTCAGCGTCAGCGACACCACGGCGGAGATCAGAATCGCCACCGCCAGCGTCACGGCGAACTCGCGGAACAGGCGGCCAACGATGTCGCCCATGAACAGCAGCGGGATCAGCACCGCCACCAGCGAGAAGGTCAGCGAGATGATGGTGAAGCCGATTTCGCCGGCTCCCTTCAGCGCGGCGTCGAGCGGTTTTTCGCCTTTCTCGATGTAGCGCGAGATGTTCTCGATCACCACGATGGCGTCGTCCACCACGAAGCCGGTGGCGATGGTCAGCGCCATCAGCGTCAGGTTGTTGATCGAGAAACCGAGGAAGTACATGGCGGCGAAGGTGCCAACCAGCGACAGCGGCACCGCCACGCTGGGGATAATGGTCGCCGGCACGTTGCGCAGGAACACGTAGATCACCATCACCACCAGCGCGATCGCCAGCAGCAGCTCGAACTGCACGTCGCTGACCGAGGCACGAATGGTGGTGGTGCGGTCGGTCAACACCTTGACGTCGACCGACTTGGGCAGGCTTTTAATCAGCGTCGGCAGCATCTCACGGATGCTGTCGGCGGTAGTGATGACGTTGACGCCGGGTTGGCGTTGGATGTTCAGCACGATCGCCGGCTGCTTGTTAGCCCAGGCCGCGAGCCGGGTGTTTTCCGCCCCTTGCTCGACGGTGGCGATGTCCTGCAGGCGGATCGGCGCGCCGTTTTTATAGGCGACGATCAGCCGCCGGTACTCATCGGCGGACTTCATCTGATCGTTGGCGGACAGGGTAACCGAACGGGTCGGGCCGTCCAGGCTGCCTTTGGCGGAGTTGACGTTGGCGGCCGTGATGGCGGTGCGCACGGTTTCGCTGTCGAGCCCGTTGGCCGCCATCGCCGGCGCATTGAGTTTTACGCGCACCGCCGGGCGCTGGCCGCCGGAAAGGGTGACCAGGCCGACGCCGGTCACCTGGGAGATTTTCTGCGCCACGCGGGTTTCCACCATGTCTTCCACCTGCGTCATCGGCAGGGCGGTAGAGGTGACGGCCAGCGTCAGGATCGGCGGATCGGCGGGGTTAACCTTGCTGTAGATTGGCGGGTAGGGCAAATCGGTCGGCAGCAGGTTGGTGGCGGAGTTGATTGCCGCCTGCACTTCCTGCTCGGCGATATCCAGCGACAGCGCCAGTTGGAACTGCAGGGTGATCACCGAGGCGCCGCCGGAGTTTTGCGACAGCATCTGCTTGAGGCCGGACATCTGGCCGAACTGGCGCTCCAACGGCGCGGTGATGGCGGAGGTCACCACGTCCGGGCTGGCGCCGGGGTACAGCGTCACCACCTGAATGGTCGGGTAGTCCACTTCCGGCAGGGCGGACACCGGCAGCGCGCGGTAGCCGATAATCCCCGCCAGCAGGATCGCCACCATCAGCAGCGTGGTGGCGACCGGGCGCAGAATAAACAGGCGGGACGGGCCGCCGCCGGGGTTCGGCGTCATCACCTGCATCAGGCTTTCTCCCGCTTGGCGTGCGGCGCGGCGCTGCCGTCGGCCGCTTTGGTTTGCGGCGTCACCACCTCAACCTTCATCCCCTCCGTCAGTTGATCGATGCCGTCGGTTACCACGCGCTGCCCGGCGTTCAGGCCGCTGGCGATCACCACGTTTTGGCTGTCTTCAATGCCGACGGTGACCAGGCGTTTGCTGACTTTATTCTCGTCGTCCATCGTCCAGACGAAGTTGCCTTCGTTGCCCATCTGCACGGCGGCGGTCGGCACCACGATGGCGTTTTGCAGCGTGGCGACCTTCAGCCGCGCATTGACGAACTGGTTGGGGAACAGCGCATCGTCCTGGTTGGCGTACTGCGCCTTTAGCTTGATGGTGCCGGTGGTGGTGTCTATCTGGTTATCCAGACTCAGCAGGTTGCCCTGCGCCAGCAGGGTCTTGTTGGTGCGTCCCCAGGCCTCGACGCTGACCGGCCCGGCTTTCTGCGCTTTCATGATGTCGCTGATGTTGCTTTCCGGCAGGGTGAACACCACCTCGATCGGATGCGTCTGCGTGATCACCACGATGGCCGTAGAACCGCTGGTGATGTAGTTGCCCATATCGACCTGCTTGAGGCCTACGCGGCCGGAGATTGGGGCGATGATTTTGCTGTAGGTCAGCTGCAGCTGCGCGCTGTCCACCGCGCCCTGATCGGCCTTGATCGATCCTTCGGTCTGCTGCACCAGCGAGACCTGGGTATCCAGTTCCTGGCGGGAAACCAGGTTGGTTTTCACCAGTTGCTGATAGCGCGCCAGATCGCGCCGGGCGTTGGCCAGCGTCGCCTGGTCTTTCGCCAACTGCCCCTGGGCCTGCGTCAGCTGCACCTGGAACGGACGGGGATCGATCTCCGCCAGCAGATCGCCGGCCTTCACCTGCTGCCCTTCGGTGAAGTGCAGGGCCATCAATTGGCCGTCGACCCGACTGGTGACGGTAACGGTGTTGGCGGCGGTAACAGTGCCCAGCCCGATCAGATAGCTCGGCACCGATTGCTGAGTGGCCGTGGCCACCTGAACCGGCGACAGATTGCCGCGCCGTTTGCCACCGGCAGCCGCTCCTTTGGCGCCACCGGCATGGTGAGCGGCCGTCGGCGTTTCAGCCGCCGGCGGTGCGGCGTTGAAGTGGCGCCAAATCAGTACGGCAGCGATGACCGCGATGGCGGCAACCAGCAGGCGCAGCATCAGGGAACGACGTTGGGGTTTTGCTTTCATGGCGGCGAAAATTCTCTCCAGAGGACAAGCGTGTGCGCACGCATTGCCACAAAAATGACACTCCTTACAGAATACTAGTTTAGCTAGTCAAAGCGGCATAAAAATGAAGGAAATAAGGAGGAACCGTCAGCATTTTCCGAATAAGTTAACGATTGTCGCCTGCTATGTTTATAAGCGTTGGGTTTTTGCTTATAGCCAATGAGTTTTAACGGCTTTTTATTTTTAAAGCTAATAATTAACCAGTAAATCATTCAACTCCATGGAGCCTCTATCATGAGCAAGAAACAACTGGGCCGTTCGGGCATTCAGGTGCCGGCGTTGACCTTCGGCGGCAACGTGTTCGGCTGGACGGCGGATCAGGCGACCTCTTTCAGCCTGTTGGATGCGCTGGTGGAAAATCAGCTTAACTTTATCGATACCGCCGACGTCTATTCCAGCTGGGCGCCGGGCAATCGGGGCGGTGAATCGGAAACCGTCATCGGCGAATGGTTGAAGAAGAGCGGCAAGCGCGACCAGGTGATCATCGCCACCAAGGTGGGCAAACCGATGGGTGAGGGTAAGCAGGGGCTGTCGCCGCGCTATATTCGGCAGGCGGTGGAAGACTCGCTGCGCCGTCTGCAAACCGATTATATCGACCTTTACCAATCGCACGACGATGACCGCGATACGCCGCTGGAAGAGACGCTGGCGGCGTTCGATGCGCTGATCAAGGCCGGTAAGGTGCGGGCGATCGGCGCTTCCAACTATCAGGCGGATCGTCTGGAAGAAGCGCTGCGGGTGAGCGAAAGCCACGGGCTGGCACGTTATGAAACCCTGCAGCCGGAATATAACCTGTATGCGCGCGAAGGCTATGAGGCCGAGCTGGAGGGCGTGGCGCAGCGCCACGGGCTGGGGGTGATCAACTTCTTTGCGCTGGCCAGCGGCTTCCTGACCGGCAAATACCGCAGTAAAGAGGACGAAGGTAAAAGCCAGCGCGGCGATCGCATTGTCGAGCGCTACCTTAACCCGCGTGGTTTCCGCATTCTGGCGGCGCTGGATCAGGTGGCGAGCAAACATGGCACCTCGCCGGCGCAGGTCTCGTTGGCCTGGCTGATCGCGCGCCCAAGCGTCACCGCGCCGATCGTCAGCGCGACCTCGCTGCAACAGCTGGATGAATTGGTCAGCGCCACTCGCCTGACGCTGGATGCGGAGGATATCCAGGTGCTGAACCTCGCCAGCGCCTGGTAAGGCGCATTACCCGGCGGCGATTTTGCTCTATGCTGAATGGGTCAACATGGCCCATTCAGGAAACCGCAATGACTGGTGATACCATCAACGACCTCGCGACGCTGGAACAGCTGTACGGCAAACCCGGCGCGCCCTCGGTTTTTAAAGAAGTCAGCTATATCCACCCGGCGTACCGTCCATTTATCGAGGCGGCGCCGTTTGCCGCCCTCTCGACGGTTGGGCCGGACGGCATGGATGTCTCCCCGCGCGGCGATCCGGCCGGTTTTATTCATATCGAAGACGAGAAAACCCTGCTGCTGCCTGACCGGCGCGGCAATAACCGCATCGATAGCCTGCGCAATATCCTGCACGACAATCGGGTGGCGCTGCTGCTGCTGATCCCCGGCATCGGCGAAACGCTGCGGATTAACGGGCGGGCGGAGATTGTGGTCGCGCCGGCGGTGCTGCAGCGCTTTGCCTACCGCAACCAGCTGCCGCGTTCGGTGCTGCGTATTCGTGTCGAAGCGGTATTTTTCCAGTGCAGTCGGGCGATCCTGCGTTCAGGATTATGGGAAGAGGGCAGCCGCCTCGAACGTTCGGCGTTGCCCAGCCCCGGCCATATTTTGGCCGCGGTCAGCCAAACGCGCTTCGACGGCGAGGAGTATGACAGTGCGTTGCCGCAGCGGCTGAAGGATACGCTGTATTAATCGCCGTGGCGTGCGCGCCATGTTTGCCGGCTTAGCCGGTATAAAACATGCTTCTGTAGCGGATGGCCCGCCGGCAGGCGCGGGTGCAGGAAGGTTTCGCCGTCGAACTGCATGCCGATGCGCGTCATCACCCGGCGCGACGGCTGGTTATCTTCGGCGGTGAAGGATACCACTTCCGGCAGGTGCAGCGTGCCGAAGGCGCACTCCAGCGCGGCGCGCGCCGCTTCAGCGGCGTAGCCGTTGCCCCAGTGGGCCGCCGCCAACCGCCAGCCGATCTCCACGCAGGGGGAGCAAGGCAGATCGTCGCCCGGCACCGCCAGGCCGACAAACCCGATAAAGGATGCGCCGCCTTTCACTTCCACCGCCCATAGCCCCCAGCCCTGTTGTTGCATGGCGGCGCGGATGCGCTCGGCCTGCGCGCGGCTTTCCTCGGCCGTCATCGTCGCCGGGAAATAGCGCATCACCTGCTGATCGGCATTCAGCGCGGCGAAGGCCGGCAGGTCGTCGTCGCGCCAGGGGCGCAGCCGCAGTCTGGCGCTGTCGAGGGTAAGAAGGGGTGACATGATGCATAGCCTCCAATGAACGAGGGCGCGGCGAGCCGCGCCCTTGGGCTGTCAACGGAACAGCGTTTGCGCCCAGCGTGCCAGCCCGGCGGTGACCGAGCCGAAGTCGTTGCCGCCGACGATCGGAATGCCCGGCAGCTGCTGTTGCAGCGCGGCGCGCAGCAGCGGCGAACGCGCGCTGCCGCCGGTCAGGTAGATCACCTGCGGCGCGGTCTGGCTGCTGGCCAACGCGGCGCTGACCTGCTCTTGAATGCGCATCAACGGCTGCGAGATGGCGTCGGCGAGCTGATCCTGGCTGATGCTTTCCGCCAGATCGGCCTGCACGAAGCCGAGCGGCGCGCTGATGGCCGTTTGGCCGGACAACGCTATCTTACTCTCTTCGGCCGCACGCACCAGTCGGTAGCTCAGGCGCTGCTGGTACACTTTCAGCAGGCGTTTGACCTTTTCCGGCTCCGCCGCGTCGAGGATCAGATCGCGCAGCACACGGCCGTTGGCGGCGCTGTAGAAGTCGTTTTGCGCCGGCACGTCGTTGGTCGCCACCGCGTTCCAGTAAGGCAGCGCCGGCAAGGCGATGCCTTTCCCGGTTTCGCCGCCGAGGCCAAACAGCGGCATCAGCTGTTTGAAGGCCAGCATGATGTCCAGATCGTTACCGCCGACCCGGCAGCCGCTGTGGCCCAGCAGGCTTTGTTGGCGATCGGCGCGGTCGCGCCACTGTGGCCCCATCAGCAGCACCGAGCAGTCGGTGGTGCCGCCGCCGATGTCCACCACCAGCACGGTTTGCTCTTCGCTCAGCGTCGCTTCGAAGTCCAATCCCGCCGCCACCGGCTCGAACTGGAATTCAATCTCCTTGAAACCGGCGCGTTCGGCGGCGCGCTGCAAAATGCCCTGCGCCTGCCGGTTGGCCTCTTCGCCGCCGATGCCCTGGAAGTTGATCGGCCGGCCGATCACCGCCTGATCGATGCCGGTTTGCAGCACGTTTTCCGCCTGGCGTTTGATGTGGAACATCATGGCGCACACCAGATCTTCGAACAGCGCGATCTGCTGCGGCTTCAGGCCGTTGGCGCCGAGGAAGGACTTCGGCGAGCGCACGAAGTACACCTCTTCCGGATCTTCCATGTAGTGCGCCAGCGCCTGCAGGCCGAACAGCACGCTGTCGCTGCCGACCGGAATGTCTTCTTCGCGGTTGTAACTGATGGCGCGGCGCAGCAGCTGCTGGTTTTCTTCGCTGCCGGTCGGCACCTGCCAATGGCGGTGCAGGCATTCGCTCACCGCTTCGCGGGTCGGTGCGCACAGCATCGAAGGCAGATACGGCGCGTTGTTCTCCAGCGTCAGCAGCTCGGGGCCGTGGTCGCGCATCACTGCAACGGAACAGTTGGCCGTCCCGTAATCGAATCCAATAAACATCTCTTTTTAGTCCCCATGCCAATGAAGGGGGGCGACTTTACCCGAGACGGGGCCGGCGGGCAATGCGCCGATGCGCGAGTGTCGAAAAATTTAGCGGGCGCGGCGGCGGCATGCTTAACTTAATGTCCGAATTCCGCACGTCAGCGCGTCAGCCGAGTCCCATAATGCAGAAAAAACCGAACCCGAGCGTTGCCATGAATACTCAACAGCAAGCGTTGTACGACGCGCTGCGCGCGCGTGACCGAAAATTCGACGGCCGCTTTTTTGTCGGCGTTTCCTCCACCGGCATTTATTGCCGCCCGGTGTGCAGCGCACGCACGCCGAAGAGGGAAAACTGCACCTTTTATCCGAGCGCGGCCGCGGCCGAGCTGGCGGGGTTTCGCCCCTGCCTTAAATGCCGGCCAGAGCTGGCGCCCGGCCTGGCGCTGATCGATCTGGGCAACCGTTATGCGCAGGTGGCGGTACAGCTCATCGAGCAGGGCTATTTGTCCGAGCACAGTTGCGAAGCGCTGGCGGCGCGGCTGGGTATTTCCGATCGCCACCTGCGGCGCATCTTCGCCGAACAGTTTGGCGCTTCGCCGATCGATTACGCCCAGTCGCACCGGCTGCTGCAGGCCAAACGCCTGTTGGCGGATACCGACCTGCCGCTCAGCGAAGTGGCGTTCGCCGCCGGTTTCGGCAGCCTGCGGCGTTTCAATGAGCTGTTCAAGGCGCGCTATCGCCTGATTCCGTCGGCGCTGCGCAGCTGCGGCGCGCGCGGTGAACGGGCCGCCGCCAGCGGGCTGGTGTTTCACCTGGGTTATCGGCCGCCCTATGATTGGGATCGCATGCTGAACTTCTTGCAGGCGCGCGCCGTGCAGGGCGTGGAACGGGTAGCAGGGCGCCGCTATCTGCGCTCGATCGCCGTCAGCCAGGGCGGCACGGAACACCGCGGTTGGGTCAGCGTGCAGCCGGAAGAAGAACGCAACCGGGTCAGGGTCGAGATCGCACCCGCGCTCAGTTTGGTGACGACGGAGGTGCTGCGCCGCGTGCGCTTGCTGTTCGACCTGGACGCCGCGCCGGACCGCATCAATGAGGCGCTGGGCTCGCTGGCGGCCGATGCGCCGGGGCTGCGTCTGCCGGGCTGCGTGAACAGTTTCGAGCAGGCGGTGCGTGCGGTGCTGGGACAATTGGTCAGCGTGAAAATGGCGGCGACCTTCGCCGGACGAATGGCCGAACGTTGGGGAGAAGCCCTGGACACGCCGCATGAGGGCATCACCCATGTCTTCCCTTCCGCCGAACGGGTGGCACAGCTGCAGCCCGAAGCGCTGCGCCCGCTAGGCGTACAGTTAAAGCGTGCGGCGGCGCTGATCGAGATCGCTCGGGCGTTGGGCGAAGGGCGGTTGCAGCTCGATAACGTGCTGGATATTGAACAGGGGATCAAGGCGTTGACCGCGTTGCCGGGCATCGGCGGCTGGACCGCCAGCTATATCGCGATGCGCGCCTGGTCGTGGCCTGACGTGTTCCTGGCCGGTGACTACCTGATCAAACAGCGTTTCCCCGGCATGACGCCGCGCCAGATTGAACGTTACGCCGAACGCTGGCGCCCGTGGCGTTCTTACGCCACGCTGCATCTGTGGCACAACGACGCATGGGCGCCGGAAGGGGAGCGCTGAAGGCGGGGCTAGCGAGGGGCGTCGATCAGCTGCAGCAGGCGGCTCATGCCTTCACGCATCAGGAACGCCAGCAGCTTTTCCCGCTCGGCCGGCGTCAGGTGGTAGTAATACTCGATCCAGACCCGCACCGGATCCTGGCGTTTGACGTCGTAGTCCGGATGGTCGGCTTCGCGCAAGGCCGACAGGCTGCGCGCGCTGAACGGCAGGCTGTCGATATGGTATTCCAGCGCTTTGCCCTGTACGCCGCTGCGGCGGCGACTGACCCAGCCTTCGCGCCGGGCCATCAGATTGACCCCTTGCGGGGTTGAGGGCAACCCCGCCTTACCCATCAGTTCCCTGGCGGAAAACCATTTCTTTTCCATAGTCCCTTGTCTCTGAGCCATCACATGTCGAGGTAAATCAACGAATACGCCGATGTCCGCATGGGCGTTTCATCTTACTTAATCGTTTAAGCTTAAGGTGTTATTTATATCACTAATCTCGTATCGGTTAACAGAATGTGAAGCGCGAGACGGCGGTGGAAGAGGGAAACGGGTTAGCGGATGCCGAAGTAGCCGTCGCTGAGCAACACCGTCAGCGGCTGCTCCAGCGCCACCAGGTCGCCGTCAGCCAGATCGACGCCGACGTCGCGCAGCGCCTGCAGCGTTACCGGCTGATGCGCCGGCCCGGCGAGCGTTTGCGCCTTGATCCGATGCGCCGCGCCGTTGAGCATCGACACCATCAGCTCATCCATCTGGTTGCAGTGCACGTTGGTGATAAAGCGTTCATCGATGCGAATGATGTCGATCTTCTGATCGCTCAGCTCATCGAAGGCATTGATGTTATGCCCGAAACCGTTGACGATCAGCCGGCAGCCCCGCTGCTGCAGGCCACGGAGAAACGCCCGGCACTGCGCGGCGTGTTCCAGCACCACGGCCTCATCGACGCTAAACAGCAGCGCCTGCGGTGGCAGCGACGAAGCGCGCACCGTTTCCGTCAGGTAGTGCTGGAAGTCGGTGCTCAGCAGGCTGTCGGTGGCCAGCGGCAGCGCGAGCGACAGCCCTTTGCGTTTGATGTCGTCAGCGTGCTTCACCAGCAGCTGTGCGACCGTCCAGCGGTCGATGTCCGGCATCAGACCATACAGCTGCGCGGCGGCGATGAACGCCTCGTGCGGCAACGGCCGATCGTCCGGCGCCATCACCTGCAGCTTCACCTGGTGGAACGCGGCCGACAGCGGCGTCGCCGGCGGCGCGACCGCGCGGGTCAACAGCCGCAACTGCCCCTCGCTGACGATCGCCTGCACCTCCTGCGGGTTCAGCAACTCATGTTGCCGCTCCAGCAGCTGTTTTTGTCGCGTTTCGTACAGATAAACCTGGCCGCGCCCGTGGTGTTTGGCGGTATAGCAGGCGATATCGGCCTGCGCCAACAGTTCGCTGCTTTTGGCGTCGCCGTCGATGCGGGTGATGCCAGCGCTGGCGCCGACGCGATAAATCTTCCCTTCCCAATAGAACGGGTGCTGGCTGATTTGGTTGACCACCTGCTGCATCAGCGATTTGGCCTGCTCCAGCCGGCAGTCGAACAAGATCAGACCAAACTCGTCGCCGCCCAAACGCGCCAGGCAGTCGCTGCCGCGCAGTTGGTGCCGCATCAGCTGGGCGATATCCCGCAGCAAGGCATCGCCCGCCGCGTGGCCGGCGGTGTCGTTCACCGCCTTGAACCGATCCAGATCGAGGAACACCAGCGAATGCGACGACGACGGTTCCCCGCCGGCGACGATCGCTGCCTTCAGCTGTTTCTCGAAGCGGGTGCGGTTCGGCAGGCCGGTCAGCGCGTCGTGCGAGGCGCTGTAGCTGAGCTTTTTCATCAGTTCGCGCGAAGCGGTGACGTCCTGCAGCACCATGACCGCGCCCATGGTTTCGCCGTCGAGGGTTTTGAGCGGTGAGGCCGACTGCTGCACGTCGAAATAACGTCCGTCGCGGCTGTGCAGCACCAGTGCGTAATCCGCCGGCCACTGGCGCGGATATTGCGTGAGGTTTTCGATTTCCGGGCCTTCTTTGCCGTTGGTCAGGCGCACCACGCCAGCGACGGGCATGCCGATCGCCAGGTCGAGCGGCCAGCCGCACATCTGCTCAGCCACCGGGTTCATAAAGGTGATGCGCTGGTGGCTGTCGGTGGAGATCACCCCTTCGCCGATGGCGTCGAGGGTAATGTGCAGCCGCTCTTTCTCTTCGTGCAGCGCCTCGGCGAGGCTCTTGAGTTCGGTTATGTCGATATTGGTGCCGATCAGGCGCAGCGGGCGGCCCTGGTCGTCGAGGATCACGTTGCCCTGACCACGAATATGGCGCAGTTTGCCGCTGCGCGTGATGATGCGAAATTCCATGACGAACGGCCGCGGCTGCGCCAGGATCTCGGCCAGTTCACGGTCGGTGCGATCGCGATCCTCCGGCACCAGCAGGGTGCGCCACAGCGCCAGCGTCGGCGCTTGGTCAGGGCTGAGATCGTAGAGTTCGAACATGCGCTGATCCCAGGTGAAGTTTTCCTGGTTCATCACCCATTCCCAGATGCCGACGCCGCCCACCTGGTTGGCCAGCGTAATGCGCTCCACCAGCCGGTTGTTCTCCGCCTCGCTGCGTTTGAGGCCGCTGATGTCTTCCACCTGGGAGATGAAGTACAGCGGCTGGCCCTCGGCGTCGCGCACCAGCGATACCGCCAGCAGCGCCCAAACGGTCTGACCGTCGCTGCGGATATAACGTTTCTCCATGGTATAGCTGCTGATATGGCCGTCGAGCAGATCGTGCAACTGGCTCAGATCGGCGTTGAGGTCGTCCGGATGGGTGATCGCCTGGAACGTCAGGCGATGCAGTCGTTCGGGCGTGTAGCCGAGCAGTTTGCACAGCGCCTGATTGACCTGCAGCCATTTCCCCTCCGGCGACACCAGCGCCATGCCGATGGCGGAATACTCCAGCGCGCTGCGAAAGCGGCTTTCGCTCTCGACGATGTGCTGTTTCTCCACCCGGAAGGTGTGCATCACCATCGCCATCGCATGCGCCGGCACCAGGATCAGCAGCATCGGCAGATAGAGACCGAGATCGCCAAGGCGGCTATTGGCGGTCTGAAAATGCGCCAGCCCCAGAGAAATCATCACGGTGATCAGCAAAATAGTGCAAAAGCAGACGGTAAACGCCTCGAAGCGCGGCAGGGCGATGGCCGCCCACAGCAGGGGCAGAATGACGAAGGTGAACGGAAACGGCAGGTAGATTAACGCCAGATAGCTGAAGACCAGCGTGAGCATCAGCGTCAGCAATAGCGGGTAGAGGTTTAACGTCGCCAGCGTGCGGCGGTGATAGCTGAGACCGAGCGGCGCCAGCGACAGTACGCCGATCGCCTCGGAAATGAACCAGGTGCCGAAAGGCTGCCAAAATGGCTGATCTGGCGCCGGTGCCGCAACGGTGGCCAGCAATGCGCTGAACAGCGGGGTAAAAATCACCGCGCACACCACGAAGCGCAGCCAACTGCTCAGATCGCTCAGCGGATCGCTCGCCGGCAGCGAGCGGCGCAGCAACTGGGCGCAAACCGCCGCCTCCAACAGATTGATGGCGGCCAGTTTGACGGGCAGGATACTGATGCCAAGCAGCGCGAAGCTGGCCAGTACGATGCCCAGACCGCTGGCCAGCAGCGGCAGGCCCCAATGGCGGGGAGGATGCCGGTACAGCACCGCGATGGCGGCGGCGGTTGGGAACCACAGCGGCGTAAAATGATGCGCTTCGCTGGACAGCGACAGGCTCAGCAAGGCGAGCAGAAACGTCGCCAGCGCCACCAGCAGGGAATGCGTCAGCATGGTGCCTTTGTGTGTGCCGAAATAGCTCGGTGCGCTGATATCCATAGACATCCCTACCGGTGGGGCCTCTGTCAGTAATTGATTCATCACATGGATGAATTAAGGCGATTTATTGGCAAAGGGTAGTACAGCGCGCGAGGAAAACCTACCGGGAAGGCCGACTTTACTGCGTTAACGCAAGCCCGGCGACAGAATGGCGAAAAAGCCGGCGCGGAGCCGGCTTTTAGCGTATTACAGCAAGAACAGGGTGGCGAGGCCAAGGAAGATGAAGAAGCCGCCGGTATCGGTCAGCGCGGTGATGAGCACGCTCGAGCCGACCGCCGGATCGCGGCCCATCTTGAGCATGGTCATCGGGATCACCACGCCCATCAGCGCCGCCAGCAGCAGATTGAGCAGCATCGCCAGCGTCATCACGCCGCCCATCGCCGCGTCGCCATACAGCAGCCAGGTGATCACGCCCATGATGCCGCCCCACACCACGCCGTTGATGATGGCCACCCCCAGCTCTCTGAGCATCAGGCGCGAGATGTTGCCGACTTCGATCTGGTGCAGCGCCAGCGCGCGCACGATCATGGTGATGGTCTGGTTGCCGGTGTTGCCGCCGATGCCGGCGACGATCGGCATCAGCGCTGCCAGCGCCACCAGTTGGGAAATGGTGTGTTCGAACAGGCCGATCACTCGCGAGGCGACGAACGCGGTGCAAAGGTTGATCGCCAACCACGCCCAGCGGGTCTTGACCGCTTTGCTGACCGGGGCGAACACGTCTTCTTCCGGGCTCAAACCGCCCATGCGGCGCAGATTGGTATCGCTCTCTTCGTTGACGGCGTCGACGATCTCTTCGATGGTCAAACGGCCCATCAGTTTGCCCTTGGCGTCAACCACCGGGGCGCTGATCAGGTCGTAGCGTTCGAACGCGCCGGCCGCTTCATCGGCCTTGTCTTCGGGCTGAAAGGTGGCGGGATCGCTGTCCATCACCTCGCGCACCGGGATCTCCGGGTCATTCAGTAGCACCGCAGTGAGCGGCAGCTCGCCCAGCAGGGTGTTTTTGCGGTCGGTGACGAACAGTTTATCGGTGGCATCGGGAATGGTTTTGCGCATGCGCAAAAAGCGGTGCACCGCGCCGAGCGTAACGTCCGGCCGCACCGTCACCAGTTCGAAATCCATCATCCAGCCGACGCTGTCTTTGGCGTATTGGCTCATCTCGCGCACCTGGGCGCGCTGCTCCGGCTCCAGCGAGGTCAGCAGCCGGCCCATCAGGTTACGCGGCAGGTATTGCGCCAGATAGGCCTGTTCGTCGACGTCCAGCGTTTTGATCGCTTTGAGCAGGTCTTTGTCGCTCATCTCCTCGATCAGGCTGTCCCAGACCGGTTCGGCGACTTCCACCAGCGTCTGGCCGCGCTTGCTGTTGCCCACCAGCCGCCACAGCGCCATGCGCTCGTCCTGCGGCAAGGCTTCCAGCAGGTCCGCCAGGTCGGCAGCGTGCATGTCGTCCAGCAGGCCGGTAATTTCCGCCGTCTGGTTCAGCAGTTCGCTTTGGCTGAGGGCGTGTTCATCCCCTGGCCGGCCGAGGATGCCGTCGACCAATTCCTTATTGTTCAACAGCAAAGTGAGAATGCGCTGGCGATGTTCAGCGACTTTTTTGACGTTATGGGTTGCGGCTGACATGGTGTTCCTTAACGGGCGCTCGGCGTTCCTGACGCAGGCTCATTAAAAGATAGAGCATAGCGAGTGCCGGAGTCATTTTTATGAAACGGACGGGGCGCGGCGGTTATTCAGAGGAGGCGTCCTGTTGCGGCGCGCTGACTTCGGCGGCGTTTTGCGCAGCGGCCTGCTTTTTTTCCTGATGATGAGGCACCGCCACCACGGCGGCGTACAGCAGTCGGCCGACTAAAATGATAAAGCTGATAAACAACACTATCTTCGTCATCTGTCCGGTGGTTTTCTTGCGCATATATCACCCGGTATGCCGGTGTCCTGTGTTATTCGCTCGAGAATTTGTAACCGGATTTTAGGCGCTGATGACAAAAGTTGTCCATTTTTTTCCGGCGTGCGGCGTGGCGTATTAGGGTTTCGTTTAGGTTGGCGGGGCGAAGGCGGAAAGAAAAACCCCCTGTCTGGCAGGGGGCGGGGGATCAGGCGGAGCGCTGTTCGTCTTGCGAACCTTCTTCGTCGATCAGCAGCTTCCAGCCGACGACGTCGTTCCAGTAGGCCTGCTCGCGTTCGAAATCCAGCTGCACCAGGTTGTTCTGCGCCAGGTAGCCGGCCGGGAAGCGCAGCGTCCAGTGGTTGTCGTCGGTGGTCAGACGCAGCGTTTCCGGCGTGGTGGTCGACTGACGCTGGTTGTTGAGCAGGGTGCTCAGACGCAGCAGCTGGATCAGCGGCAGGTAGTGTTTCTTCTTGAACAGGTTGAGGCGCGGCAGCTCTTCCAGCTTGATCGCCTTGCGGTGGAAGCGCACCAGCGCCGCCAGCAGCAGCTGCTGTTCCTGGTTAAAGCCAGGCAGGTTGGAGTTTTGCAGAATGTAGGCCGAATGGCGGTGCATGCCGCTGTGGTTGATGCTCAGCCCCACCTCGTGCAGCATGGCGGCCCATTTCAGCAGGGCCTCCAGCTGTGGATGCGCCAGCTTGGTGTTTTGCGCCATCCACTGCGAGTAGAGCAGCTCGGTGGTTTCCAGCACCCGCTTGGCCTGCTCGCGGTCAATGTTGTAGTGATCGGCCAGGCTTTTGGCGGTGCGGCTGCGGATGTCCTGGTGGCGGAAACGGCCTTCCATTTCATACAGCACGCCTTCGCGCAGCGCGCCGTCGGACAAGCGCAGATCGCGGATCGCCAGCGCGTCGAACACGCCGCACAGGATAGCCAGCCCCGGCACGAACACCGACTGGCGATCTTCCGACAGCCCCGGCAGGCTCAGCGAACTGAAGCTTTTAAACTGCAGCACCTGCTCGGCGAGCATTTCCAGACGCTCCAGGGTGATAAGACCGTCTTTTTCCCCCATCGCGACCAGCACTTCATGGGCGGCCTTGATGGTGCCCGAGGCGCCCAGCGCATACTGCCAGCCCTGAATGCGGTACTGCCAGGCCAGCGTTTCCAGCTTCTGCGCCGCCGCCAAGCGCGCGCGGCGGAAGTTGTTTTTGCTGATCTCGCCGCCCGGGAAGAACAGCTGGGCGAAGCTGACGCAGCCCATGCGGCGGCTTTCCGCCAGCAGCGGCTCGAAGTCTTCGCCGATCACCAGCTCGGTGGAGCCGCCGCCGATGTCGATTACCAGCTTGCGGCCTTTCTCCGGCTGAGTGTGCTCCACGCCCATGAAGATCAGACGCGCCTCTTCCTGGCCGGCGATGATTTCGATCGGGTAGGGGATCACTTTGGCTGCGCGCTTGAGGAACACTTCGGCGTTCACCGCCTGACGCAGGGTATGGGTGCCGACGATGGTGACGTTATCCGCCGGGAAGCCCTGCAGCCGCTCGGCAAACAGCGCCAGGCAGGCCAGGCCGCGTTCTATCGCCTCTTCACTGAGTACGTTGTTGCTGTCCAATCCGTCGGCGAGATGCACCCGCTGTTTTAAACGGCCCAATACCTGTAAGGCGCCGTTGACGACGCGGGCGATCACCATGTGGAAACTGTTCGACCCGAGGTCGATGGCGGCGATTTCCTGCGGTTTGTTCGTTGCAGTGTTTTTTAGCGGCATAGTTGCTGGCCTACTGTCCTGGTTGTTCCAGAGCTTTTAAGTACTCGTAAATAGCCACCTGGGCGCGCACTTTGCGGCGATTGCCGCGCGGCACGTACTGGTTGCTCAGTTCTTTATCCACATAGCGGGCTTTGACCGTATCGCTGAACAGGATCTCCAGAATGTCCAGAACGCGCTGTTTCAGCGCCGGATCCAGCAGCGATACCGCCACTTCGATACGGTAATCTATGTTGCGGGTCATCCAGTCGGCGGAGGACAGATACACCCGTTTGTCACCTTTATTGTCGAAAACGTAAACCCGATCGTGTTCCAAAAAGCGATCGACGATGCTGATCACCTGAATATTGTCGCTGATCCCCGGCAGGTTGGGAATCAGGGAACACATGCCGCGCACCAGCAGGCGGATCTTCACGCCGGCACCGGACGCGGTATATAACCGATCTACCAGCCCTTTATCCACCAGATTATTTATTTTCAACATAATGCCGGCCTGTTCCCCGGCCTGGGCGTTGGCGATTTCGTTGTCGATCAGCTCATACAGCTTCAGGCGCGAGTTCTGCGGCGACACCATCAGGTTGTCGAAGGTGACCGGCCGGTAGGGGTTCTCGATAAAGTTGAATACCCGGCGCACCTCGTTGGTGATGCGTGAGTCGGCGGTCAACAGCGAATAGTCGGTGTAGATGCGCGCGGTTTTTTCGTTAAAGTTGCCGGTACCGATATGAGCATAGCGCACAATTTCATCGCCTTCACGGCGCGAAATCAGGAACAGTTTGGCGTGGATTTTCAGCCCCGGCGCCGAGAAGATCACGTGCACGCCGGCTTCGGTCAGGCGTTTCGCCCAGTGGATGTTGGCCTCTTCGTCGAAGCGCGCCTGCAGCTCGACCACCACCGTGACCTTTTTGCCGTTGTGCGCGGCGTGGATCATCGATTCGATGATGCGCGAATCTTTCGCCACCCGGTAGATGTTGATCTTGATAGCCAACACGCTCGGATCGAACGACGCCTGGCGCAGCAGCTCCAGCACGTGTTCGAAGGTGTGATACGGGTAGTAGAGCAGCACGTCCTTTTCGCGAATGGCGTCGAAGCCGTTGCGGAAACCGTCGAACCAGATGTGGCGCAGGCGCGGAAGCGGCTTGTTGACCAGATTGGCCTTGCCGACGTTCGGGAAACTGATGAAATCTTTGAAATTGTGGTAGCGGCCGCCGGCGATCACCGAATCGTAGTTGGAGATGCCCAGCTTGCCGCGCAGCAGTTCCACCATTTCATTCGGCATGTCGCGCTGATAAACGAAGCGCACCGGCTCGGCGGTCAGGCGTTGTTTCAGGCTGGAAGACATCAGTTCCAGCAGGCTGGATTCCATTTCGGTCACCAGATCGTACTCTGCGTCGCGGGTCATCTTCATCGAATAGGCGTTGAGCGCGTCGTAATCGAAGAAGCCCTTGAAAATATCGTCCAGGCAGTAACGCAGAATGTTGTCGAGCAGGATCATCGGCTTGCGGCGGCGCGGCGCTTCCGGTGGCAGATTGACGAAGCGCGGCACCTTGTCGGACGGGATTTCCAGCAGCGCATAGTCGATGCGCGCCCCGCGAATGATCTCCACCGCCAGGTAGGTGTAATCGTCTTTCAGGAACTGCACCAGATTGGTGTCGTGGTTGATCAGGATCGGCGTGATGTGCTGGCGCAGATGCTGCTTGAAATATTGCCGCAGCCAGATTTGCTGGTTTTCGGACACCTGGCGTTCGTTGATCAGGAAGATCTGATTGCGCGCCATTTCCAGCAGCAGATCGTTATACAGGCCATCGAACTCCTGATCGGTTTTCAGCACCTTGGCCTGGATCTTTTTCAGCAGGTGGCGTGAGGCGCCGGCGGAGCCTTGCTCTTCACTGATCAGGATGCGCCGTTTGAGATCGGCGAAGCGGACTTTATAGAACTCGTCGAGGTTGTTGGAGTAAATGCCCAGAAAACGCATACGTTCAATCAGGGGATTGCTCTTATCTGCGGCTTCCTGCAACACGCGTTCATTAAAGGATAACCAGCTTAGTTCTTTTTCGATGTAGAGCTTTTCCTGACCCATTGCCACTCCAGTTCAATTTTAGAATAGGATCCGGGACGCAGCGCCCGGATGCCGCTCTAGTGTCCTTCATCATTATTGCGAGAGATTGACAGGAAAGTCCAACATATCCATTGCGTTGGCGCGCGGTGTTTTTCGGCGGCAATAAATTTTCGTTGAGGCGGGACGCGCAACGGCGATGTGAACAGCATGAAATGATGGTTAGCTGGCTTATTTTTGGCGTTATCAAGCGTGTTAATGGTCATTTTTTAGCAATATATCAACGTCATATTGTCTGTTTGCAGTGTAAAAAACCTGAATTGTGCCGGATAACTTTGTCATGCAAACGTCATAAAACTGACATAAGATGCCCGGTTATCTTACGGCGCAAGCCCGATTACTTCAGCGACAGCGAGAGACATGACACAGACGACGGCAAATCAACATCCCCGAGATCGCCTGCGCGGGCGCATCGACCGTGGCGTGCAGGCGGCAGTGACCGCCAGCGGGCTGATGGTGTTGATGACGTTGATGCTGATCTTCGTTTATCTGCTGTTTGCCGTGCTGCCGCTGTTCAAACCGGCCTCGCTCGGCCAGGCGCAGCCGCTGCCGATCGCAGTGTCGGCCCCGGCGTTGGCGCTGGGTATGGACGTACAGCAGCGAGTGGGTTATCGCATCGACGCGCAGGGCGCGGGGCAGTTTTATCGCCTGACGCCGAGACAGGGCGAGCAGGCTCAGACGCCGCTGGCGCAGCAAACGCTGTTGGCCAAACCGGCGCTGCTCGCGCAGGCTGCCGGTGAGCGCGATCTGTTTGCGCTGGCGCAGGCCGACGGCCGGTTGGTGGTGGCGCGCGCGGATTTCGCCACGGCGGAAAATGGTCGGCCGCAGTGGCTGTTCCCGCTCGGGCAACAGCCGTTGGCGCTGGATCCGCAGCGTAAGCCGCTGAAGCTGTTATCGTTGGCGGATGCGCATCGCGGGCAGTATCTGCTGGCCGGGGTGACCGACGATCGGCGCCTGGTATTCGGCCGCTTCAGCCCCGATCGGCCGCCGCAGTTCAGCGAGCGCCCGCTGGAGCAAGGCGGAGAGCAACTGGTGCTGACGCCGGATGGCCGCCAGCTATACCTGCTGACCGGCAACCGGTTGGCGCGTTATGAAATCGACGGCGCGCAGCTGCAGCTGCGTGAAACGCGCACCTTGGGCGAATATGCCCCGTATCAAATGACGGCGCTGCCCGGCGGCAGCGCGCTGCTGATCAAGGGTGCCGACGGCAATCTGCGCGAGTGGTTCGAGGTGGAAAAAGATCGGCGCTGGCGCCTGACGCCGGTGCAGCATTTCGACCACGGCGCCGACGGGCAGGAGCTGACGGTGGCCGAGCCTTACCGCCGGGTGTTCGCCACCCTGCGGCCCGACGGCGGTTTCTCGCTATTCTCTACCATTCAACCACAGCCGCTGCTGAATACCCGTTTGGGTGCCGAGGTGCGGCAGATGGCGTTCGCACCGCGCGGCGATGGCCTGCTGCTGGAGAGCGACAAAGGCTGGCAGCGCTATGCGCTCGACAACCCGTACCCGGACGTCACCTTGCGTTCGCTGTGGGGCAAGGTGTGGTATGAGAATTACCCGCAGCCGGCCTACGTCTGGCAGTCGACCTCCGGTGAAGACAGCTACCAACCCAAATTCAGCCTGATGCCGGTGATCTTCGGCACCTTCAAGGCGGCGGCTTACGCGATGCTGTTCGCCATTCCGCTGGCATTGGCCGGCGCCATCTATACCGCTTACTTTATGACGCCGGGGTTGCGGCGGGTGATCAAACCGGCCATCGAAGTAATGGGCGCGCTGCCGACGGTGGTGATCGGCCTGGTGGCCGGCATTTGGCTGGCGCCGATCATCGAGCAGTATCTGTTGGCGGTGCTGGCGTTGCCGCTGCTGTTGGCGGCGGCGGTGCTGCTGTGCGGCGCGTTGACTCATCGCCTGATGCCGCGCTGTCGGCCGGGCGTCGATCTGCTGCTGCTGTTGCCGCTGCTGGCGTTGACGGTGTGGCTGGCGTTCAGCCTGGGGCCGTGGCTGGAGGTAGCGCTGTTCGGCGAGCCGCTGCACTTCTGGTTGGGAGATAATTACGATCAGCGCAATGCGCTGGTGGTGGGCGTGGCGATGGGCTTCGCGCTGGTGCCGATCATCTTCTCGCTGGCGGAGGACGCGTTGTTCAGCGTGCCAGCCACCTTGAGCCAGGGCTCGCTGGCTCTGGGCGCCACTCAATGGCAGACGGTGATCAAGGTGGTGCTGCCTTCCGCCAGCGCCGGCATTTTCTCCGCGCTGATGATCGGCTTTGGCCGCGCGGTGGGGGAAACCATGATCGTGTTGATGGCCACCGGCAACACGCCGATCATTGATGGCAGCCTGTTCCAGGGGCTGCGGGCGCTGGCGGCCAACATCGCCATCGAGATGCCGGAGGCGGTTTCCGGCAGCAGCCATTACCGCGTGCTGTTCCTGACCGCGCTGGTGCTGTTTGTCTTCACCTTCGTGTTCAACACGCTGGCGGAGGCGGTGCGCCTGCGGCTGCGCAAACGCTACACGCCGAATCAGGAGGCGCCATGAAGAACTGGGTGAAGAGCGGGTCGCCGTGGATATGGCTGACCGCCGGTTCGGTCGCCGTCAGCCTGTTGGCGCTGATCGGCATCCTGCTGCTGCTGGCCGGGCAAGGGATGCGCTATTTCTGGCCGAGCCCGGTCTATCAGTTTGAGCTGAATCAGAACGGCGCCGGGCCGGTGACGGTGATCGGCGAGCTGTATCAGCAGCAAAGCATTTCGCGCCGCCAGCTGACGGAGGCGGGCGTGACGCCACCGGGCGAGGCGCAGAACGTCGAGCGTTACCTGATCAAAGTCGGCAACCGCGAGCGCGAGGGGCAAGATTTCCGCACTTTGCTGGCCAGCGATATCCGCAGCCAGAGCACGCCGCGCAGCCTGCTGGTGCTGGAGCGCGACAGCCACGGCACCGCCTACGGCTATCTGGCGGGGCTGCTGGAGGATGGGCAACCGCTGACCGGCCGCAATCTGGGGCAGGCGTTGCAGCAGCGGCTGCCGCAGATCGCCGCGCTCTCGCGCCAGGCGCATGACATTCAATTCCGCGATATGGCGCGCATCAATCAACAGTTTGACGTGCTGCGGCTGCGGGAAAAGCGTTTGCAGCGCGACGATAAGCTGGACGCCCGTGCGCAGGACGGTATCAAGGCCGAGCGGCTGGAGCTGCAGCGGCAGTACCAGCAGCTGTCCGAACGCCTGGCGGGGCTGAACCGCGATCGCCAGCGTGACGCGCTGCTGTTGCGCGACATGCACGGCCAGACGTTGACCATTCCGCTCAGCCAAGTGCGCGATGCCTGGTACCCGAACGCCATGAGCACCACCGAGAAACTGGCGCACTGGGGCGATCAGGTGAAGAAGTTCCTCACCGACAGCCCGCGCGAGGCGAACACCGAAGGCGGGGTGTTCCCGGCCATTTTCGGCACGGTCTTGATGGTGATCCTGATGTCGATCGTGGTGATGCCGTTTGGCGTAATTGCGGCGGTATATCTGCACGAATATGCCGGCAACAATCTGCTGACGCGGGTGATCCGCATCGCGGTGGTCAACCTGGCCGGGGTGCCTTCGATCGTCTACGGCGTTTTTGGCCTCGGTTTCTTTGTTTACATGATTGGCGGCACGCTCGATCAGCTGTTCTATCCTGAGTCCTTGCCCAACCCGACCTTCGGTACGCCCGGCGTGCTGTGGGCGGCGCTGACGCTGGCGCTGCTGACGCTGCCGGTGGTGATCGTCGCCACCGAGGAAGGGCTGTCGCGCATTCCCACCTCGCTGCGGCAGGGCTCGATGGCGCTGGGCGCCAGCCGGGCCGAGACGCTGTGGCGCATCGTGCTGCCGATGGCGGCGCCGGCGATGATGACCGGCTTGATTCTGGCGGTGGCGCGCGCCGCCGGGGAAACGGCGCCGCTGATGCTGGTGGGGGTAGTTAAATCGGTGCCGGTGCTGCCGGTGGACGAGATTTTCCCGTATCTGCACCTGGAGCGGAAGTTTATGCACCTGAGCTTCCAGATCTACGATATGGCGTTCCAGAGCCCGAGCGTAGAGGCGGCGCGGCCGCTGGTGTTCGCCACCGCTTTCTTGCTGGTGACGATCGTGGTGAGTTTGAATCTGGCGGCGATGGGCATCCGCCATTCGTTGAGGGAGCGGTACCGAGCATGGTCGCAGTAACAATGACGCTATTTTTGGGGAGTGCGTAATGGGTTTGATGACGCCAGGCAGTTTGCCCCGGCTGGATGTCCAGCATCTCGACGATGAACAGACCGCACTGGCGGTCAACGGCCTGAACCTGTTTTATGGCGACAAACAGGTGCTGCACGATATTTCGCTGCGCATCCCGAAACACCGGGTGACGGCGCTGATCGGCCCTTCGGGCTGCGGTAAATCGACGCTGCTGCGCTGTTTCAACCGCATGAACGATCTGGTGGACAACTGCCGGATCGAGGGCGATCTGCAGCTGAACGGCGCGGCGATCTCCGGCGCGCAGATCGACGTGGCGGCGCTGCGGCGGCGGGTGGGCATGGTGTTCCAGCGGCCGAACCCGTTCCCGAAATCGATCTATGAAAACGTGGTGTACGGCCTGCGGCTGCAGGGCGTGCGCGACCGGCGCTTGCTGGATGAAGCGGTGGAGCGTTCGCTGCGCGCCGCCGCGCTGTGGCATGAGGTGAAGGACCGGCTGCGCGAAAATGCGTTCCGCTTGTCCAGCGGCCAGCAGCAGCGCCTGGTGATCGCGCGCGCCATTGCCATCGAGCCGGAGGTGTTGCTGCTCGACGAGCCGACCTCGGCGCTGGATCCGATCTCCACGCTGACCATTGAGGAACTGATTTCGGCGCTGAAACAGCGCTACAGCGTGGTGCTGGTGACGCACAACATGCAGCAGGCGGCGCGGGTTTCCGACTACACTGCCTTTATTCATCAGGGCCGGCTGGTGGAGTACAACGACACCGACGCGATTTTCACCTCGCCGCGCCAGCGCCGCACCGAGGATTATATTACCGGGCGATATGGGTGAATTCTGGGGGCGTTGCATACGGCGCCCCTTTTCCCGTCTTTGTGTTTCCTCCGATTTTCTCGCTAACGCGCCAAGCACCTCTTTTCACTGGCTACATTAATAAAAATAATTCTCATTTGCATGGACGGAGCCAGCGAATTGTTTATAATTCGCCAATCTGTGTAAATCAGTGTAAATGGATGTGTTTGAATGTGTGCATGGAGGCTTGGCGCCTGGTCGCTATTATTAGCGTTTTGCAGCGCGGCGTGGTGTGCGGAAATCACCAGCCCTGCTGACCGCGACAGCATTACCCAACAGCAGAAAACGTTGCTGGAACAGGCCCAGCAGCAACGCGAGGCGCTGCAAAATAACGTTGAACTGCCGGCGTTACCGCTGCCTGAGCCGGCCGCCGCAGGGGCGGTTTGCCAGCCGGTGCGGCAGATTGTTTTTGAGGGCGCCGAACATCTTTCCTGGTCGGTAAAAGAAAGCCTGGCGCGCCCGTATCAGGGGCGTTGTCTGACGCTGGAGCACATCAACCGCCTGGTGCGCGAAACCACCAATGCTTATCTGCAACGCGGCTACGTCACCTCGCAGGCCTGGTTGCAGGAGCAGGATATCTCCCGTGGCGTGTTGACCGTCAGCGCCAGCGAAGGGCGAATCGAGTCCATCACGCAAAACGGTGAGCAGACGCTGGCGTTGAAGATGGCGTTTCCCGACCTGGTTGGTGACGTATTGAATCTGCGCGATATCGAGCAGGGCATGGAGCAGCTCAACCGCCTGCCGTCGCAACAGGTGACTATCGATATTCAACCTGGCGAGCAACCCGGCTTTTCCAAAGTGGTTTTGCTGCGTGGCGCCACGCGCGCACCGGTCTCTTTCTCTTTCGGCGCCGATAACAGCGGCCAGAAAAGCACCGGCACCGGGCAGATGAACGCCGCCTTCTCGCTGGATAATCCGCTGCGTCTCGCCGATCAATGGTCGTTTTCCGCAGCGCGCAATAACGATTTCAGCCCGCATCATCGCAGCCGCAGCCTGAACGGCAGCGTCACCTTACCCTATGGCTACTGGCTGTTCAGCTACCAGTACGCCTGGAACGATTTTTTCCAGCAGGTGCCGTTCAGCGGTGCCGCTTACCGCTATCAGGGCAATAACCAGACCCAGCGTCTGGGCGCCAACCGCACGTTGCTGCGGGATGGCAAACGTAAGCTGGCCGTCGATATCGGGCTGTCGCGGCGTACCACGGAAAATAAGCTGGCGGGGGAACGGTTGGGCGTCAGCAGCCCGACGCTCAGCATCGCCAGTCTGGGCCTCAATTACAGTGCGGTCGCGGGCGGCGGCTATATGACGCTGAACCCGACGGTAAGCCGCGGGTTGCGCATGCTGGGCGCTACCGCCGACGATCCGGAGCGCGACGGAGCGCCGCGCAGCGAGTTCCGCAAGCTTGGTCTCAGCGCCAGCTATTTCTATCCGCTCGCACCCTCTCTCTACTACCTGACCTCGGCCTACGGACAAACCAGCGCAGACAACCTGTATGCCGGGGAACGCATTTCCATCGGTGGGCAATACTCGGTGCGTGGCTTCAAGGAGCAGTACCTGACCGGTAATCGCGGTGCGTACTGGCGCAATGAACTCAATTGGCAATGGCGGACGTTGCCGGGGCTGGGGGCGCTCTCTTTGACCGGTGCGTTAGACGCCGGCTGGCTGCAGGGGCGCGCCGGGCAGATAGACGGCGGCAGCGTCGTCGGTGCGGCGCTGGGCGCCACGCTAAGCGGCCGCTGGTTCAATCAGGCGGTCACCGTCGGTAAACCGTTGACGCACCCAGACAGCCTGCAACCGGATCGTTGGGTGGCCTACTGGCAAGCCACCGTCACGTTATAACGCCAGCACACAGCAGGAACGCCCTCGGCGTTCAAAACAACATCCTTTCGAAGGAATGAATATGGATAAGCTCAACCCTCCGTTGGCGCGAGGCGCCAGCTATTTGCTGATCTACCTGACGGCTTTCCAGCCGTTGCACCCGGCATTCGCTGCCGGCATCAACGTTGCCAACGGCAATACACAGGTACAGCAGGGTAATGTACCGGTAGTCAATATCGCTACGCCCAATGCGGCGGGCATTTCGCATAACAGCTATAAAGATTTCAACGTGGCAGCCCCCGGAGCTGTGTTGAACAACGCCACCGGCGGCGGTCAGTCGCAGTTGGCCGGGCAGTTGAATGCTAACGGCAATCTCAAAGGCAAGGCCGCGGAGCTGATCATCAACGAAGTCACCGGCGGCAGTCGTTCCGAGCTACAGGGCAAGCTCGAGGTGTTCGGCAACAAGGCCAACGTGATGATCGCCAACCCGAATGGCATCACCTGCGACGGCTGCGGCTTTATCAACGCGCCGGGCGTGACGTTGACCACCGGCAAACCGCAGTTCGACAAGCAGGGCGCGCTGGAAGCGCTGGAGGTGAAAAAAGGCGGCGTCACCATCGGCGGTAAAGGGCTGGACGGCAGCGGTGCCGACTACGTCGATATCATCAGCCGCGCCACCGAGCTGAACGGCAAGATCAACGCGCAAAATCTGTCGCTGACCCAGGGCGCCAACCGCGTCAGCTTCAAAGACGGCAGCATCAAACCGATTGCCGGTGAGGGGGCCAAACCGCAGTTGGCGGTCGATACCAAAGCGCTGGGCGGCATGTACGCCAACAAAATTCGCCTGGTGGCCAACGAGGATGGGGTGGGGGTGAACCTGAAAGACCTCACCAGCAAACAGCGGGATATTACGCTGAGCGTTAACGGTAACCTGGTGCTTAACGGCACCACGCACAGCAAGGGTGATCTTAATGTCAGCGCCAAGGGATTGCACATTACGCCGGGCGCTGTCGTGCAGGCGGACGGCAACGCCACGTTGGCGACGACGACGCTGGTGAATGACGGGCAAACCAGCACCAGCGGCGATATGCGTATCTTTGGCGACCATATCCGCAACGCGGGGGAAAACGCCAAGTTGCACGCCAATAAAAATATGTGGATCCAAAAGGATGCGCAGGGCAACAAGGCTAAATCCGTCGAGAACCGTTCGGCGAAAATCCTGACCAACAGCGGCGACTTGGTGATACGTGCCGAACAGGTTCGCAATAAAAGAGATGTCGAGAGTATTAGTAAAACTAAGCTAATACCGACATCAACTGATAAAAATATGCAAGTGGCGAACGTCATGGCAGAAACCGGTGATTATCCGGTAATTATTACCGCTGAGTTGACGTCGCCATTACCTGAAAAATGGTTTGGAAAAGCGGATTTTAGCAATATTGAGCGGGGGGTATTGGTTAACGACCAGCAGACTCGGTTTGATGTGGTGGGAAATTCAGCGCCTGCAGAGATCTCTTCTGGTAAGCACCTTTATATCTATGGAGATGAATTAGATAATAATAATAGTGTGTTGAGTGCTAATTTAGACCTTATTTTGACGGGGCAGCGCTTTATCAATACGCAAACTTCTACAGGCACATTATTGAATTACATTCGCTATATTCCTGATGAAAAATCCAATAAAGAACATGGGGGAGTGACATTTAATCCATTAACGGCTAAAGAGTTACGTATAACCAATTACTTTACCCGAGGTGATAGTGTTCAGGCTTGGCATTCTGTAGGCTACGTTTTACAGCGTATTAGTTTAAGTGCTGGAAAAAGTTTGGTGGCGGATTTCAAAGATAAAATAGAGATAAAAAACCAAACGCCAGAAGAAAATAAACCCTATGAAGTGAGAGCATTACAACGTCCTGAAACCTTAAAGGCGCAGAACATTGTTCTGCATGCTGCGAATATCATCAATACTGACATCATTCGTGCTGACGGCAATATCACCGCGATTGCCGAAGATCGGATTGTTCTTGGGCAAGGCATTTTGGCCGCCGGAAAAGAACTGTCTCTGACGGCAGTCAACGCTATCGACGCATGGCAAAGTGAGCTGAAAGGGCAGGACGTCACGTTAAACGCCAAAAACGGTGAGATAAAAATACATTCCAGTGAGAAACCTCACTACTTCCGCCCTGACGGTTCTCGCTGGTTGGGCAGCCTTGAGGCTTCACGCGATTTGTCTCTCACGGCTGGCAGCACCATTACGTTGCTGAATACGCTGTTGGCGCCGCAAAGCCGCAATATCGCCATGACGGCTAACGGCAGCATTGCAATCGTCAAAAACAGCGCGTTGTTGGAGGGGCCGCTATTAGGGGGGCCGGTTTCTCCGGCTAAACGGCAAGAATATTTCAACCAACTGTTGGCCAGTGGCCAAATAAGGGCAACGGGTTCGGTGCTGCTCAATAGCGGTGGCTATCTGGCGCTACGCGGCACCAAGATTAATGCGGACAAGGACGTTACGCTGTTAGCCGCCCATAACGCCGATCTTAACTACCGTGAGCTTGACGGCCGATTCAATGCGCTTTTCCCTGTGTCCCGCACGCCTGAACTGGGTAGCCAGGTACACGCCGGCGGCAATTTGCTGATTAACTCGGCTCGCGACATCGGCACCCAGGGTGGCGCGCTTTCCGCTAACGGCAACATCACGTTGCTGGCCGGGCAGAATTTATGGTTATCGAATCTGGCCTATTCCGCCATTGATGCCACCAACGACAACAATAAAGACGACCGCCATGTGGTCACTACTCTCAGCGCCGGGAAAAACCTGACTGCGGCGGCGAATAACCAACTGCTGACTTACGGCGCCAGGTTGACTTCGGGCGCCAATATGACGCTATCCTCCGGCGGCGATATGCGCTTCGAGGCGGTGCAAAACCACACTTACCGAGAAGGTGGCAACGAATTTACCGAAACTCGCACCCAGCAAGGGACCGAGCTGAATGCCGGCGGCCTTATGACGGTAATTTCCGGCGGCAGCATTCTCTTTCAGGCCACCAAACTCCTGTCTAAGGGACAACTTGGACAGATAGGTATTTCTATCGACCTGTCTGGGGTTGACTCTGCATTTTCAATGGCTGAACGCCGGGTTCAGGAGGCTAGGCAACGACTTGAACAGACGATAAATAATAGGACTAAGACCGAAAACCAACTAAATGCAAGTAAACACGCATTGGGTAGCGCACGTCAGCACCCTGATACCTTGTCGTTATTTGATGCTGCCGCACATCCAATTACGTCATCATCATCCCGGTTCGTTTCAGTGCCGGTTTATAGCGGAGGGGGCGTTCACTTTGACGCTTCGGCATTGATTGATAATCAGGCACACCTCGAGCGGTTATTACGAGAAGGGGGCCGGGCGTTTGTTAATAATGTCCTTCAATGGGGAGATGTCACTGCACCGACTCAAGACGGCGTCAAAGTCGGTAACGCGATAAAAGAAGCGACCATAGAAGAATATGACAAGATTCGTCAGCGTTTAATAGACCGCCAGAATGCGATAAAAAACGCGCAAAGTGTGCTAAATGCATCCCAACATGCATTTGACCAGGCCCAGCAGCAGACTCTGCAACAGACGAAAGAAAAAAATGATGCCGAAAATCAACTTAATGTGGCTCTGGCAGCAAAACAGCGCCAACATGATGCGGAAAGACAACGTAAAGAGCAGGAAGATGCTCGAAATCGTGAACTGGCGATCCGCACCGGTTCCTTGGATATCGCCGCCAAGGGCGGCTATCTCTACGCCCAGGCGATGGAAGAGTCCAGCCACTACGAGAAAAAGGAAACCAAACGCAAATGGTGGGGCAAGAAAACCGAGGTTAAGCAGACCCGCCATGACGTAACCAACAAGGTTACCGAGTTTACCGCCGCCGGCAATATCACGCTGATGAGCCGCGACGACAGCACCTATGAAGCCAGCAAAATCGCCGCCGGGCAAAACGCGCGCCTGACCAGCTCCCGTGGACAGGTTAACTTCCGCGCGGTGAAAAACACCTCTTTCGAACAGACCGTCAGCAATTCGAAAGGCTTCTTTATCAAGCAGGCCAATAAAGGGTACGAAGACAATAAGTGGGTGCTGCCGAGCATCCATACCGGTGGCGCCTTGACCGTAGAGGCCGCCAAGGGTGTTAGCGCCGATGTGAAGGTGAAAAACGGCCAGGCGCTGCAAAGCGCCATCGACGCCCTGGGCAATACGCCGGGCACCACCTGGGTCAAAGATCTGAACAAGCGCAACGACGTGCAGTGGAGCAAGGTCAAAGACGCTTACGACAGCTGGGATTACAAGAGCCAGCACCTGAACCCGGCGGTGGCGGCGGTGATCGCCATTGCGGCCGCGGCGGTGACCGCTGGCAGTTCACTGGCGGCCACGGCGGCTTCCAGCGTTTCCGGCGCCGTGGGCGGCGGGGCGATAACCAGCGGCGCGGTCACGGCCGGGATGTCTTCGCTGGCCTCCCAGGCGGCGGTGGCGCTGGTGGAGAACCAGGGCAACCTGTCGAAAACCCTGCAGGCGCTGGGCAGCAATGAAAACGTCAAGGCGACCGCCACGGCGATGGCGATCGGCGGCGCGCTCAACGGCTTCGACAGCGCGATGGGCTGGAGCAAGGACGCGGCGGGCAAACCGCTTAACCCGAACAGCGTTAAATTGCCGCAGCTGAGCAACGGCGACTGGAGCAAGGTGGCGCAGCGGGTGGCCGGACAATCGGTCATCAGCTCCAGCCTGAATACCGCCATCAATGGTGGTAGCTTCAAGGACAACCTGACCAATGCGCTGCTGGCGAACATCGGCAGCCAGGTTCAAGCCGAAGGCGCCAACCTGATTGGGGATAACGGCGAAGTTCTGGGTGCGGCCGGGAAGTCAGTCAGTCATGCGGTTGTGGCAGGCATCGCCGCGGAAATCGGGCGCGGCGATGGTAAAGGGGCTGCTGCCGGGGCGCTGGCGGCGGAACTGGCCGGCGTCGTTATGCAGAGCACGTTGTTCGAACCGGCCAATCTCAACGAAAAGGAACGCCAGCTCTATCGTCTGCAGGAAGCGTTAAACGGCAATGAAGTAAAAGAGCAAACGGCACGAGTAATCGGGGCTTTGACCGGGGCGTTGACAACACATACGCCGGAAGGCGCCTACAGTGCTGCAGACAGCGCGCAGTCGGTTTATCGCTACAACATGACCGAACATATGTTGATGCAGTATGCGCTGGATAATCAGAAAGATATTTTAGCCGCTGATAAAGGCGATGTTGCTGCGGCAAAACGTGTTGTGGCTCGCCGAGAGGCTGCCGCAATAGTGGCGACCGTCGGTGGTGGCGGTCTGGTACTTACTGCGGGGGGAATGACGCTGGTGGGAGCTGCGCCAGAATTGGTTCTGGCTGCAAGATTGGCGATTGCCGGTTGCAAAACCAACCCCGCGCTTTGCCTGAACCAAGCCGGTATTTATGCGGCAGATATTGTTGCACCTGAGGCCATCATTGGTACGGGAGCCGTAACGACCGGCAGCACATTGATTTTGGGTAAGACCGAAGACAGCGTGAGGAAGTTGAGCCGACAGCTGGTGAACGCTTCCGACGAACTATACAAAACAAAAACGTTCAACACTCAGCCGGTTGCCGATTTTATCAAAGCAGAAACGGCAGCCGGGACGAATTTGTCGACTAAAACGGCAGATTATCTGCGGGACATGCAGAAGGTTAACACTAACCAGTTGGTCAAGGTATTTGATCCGAAACAGAACGACAGTAAGCTGAACGTATTTGGTCAGCAGTTTGAGCAGGTGTTAGGTGAGGGCGGCAGCAACAAGCAAGGTAATACAAAAGTGTTTGCCACTGAGAGTTTATCGAAACAGGCGATCTTCGATTATGCGCAATCTCTTGCCGGAGGGAAACCATTAATAGAAGTCAGAAAAGATGCACTATGGACGGTGGTTTTAAATGAAAAAACAGGTGAGAAATTAACTCTTAGGAGTGTTTCAAGTAGCAAGGAAGATACCAAAGCACGTTGGACGATTGATATCATAGATAATGAACAGCTGAATGCGCTTCAAGGTAAAGTGAAAAAAAGAGTAGAAATCAAATTTCGATGAGGGCAACCATGTTGTATAGCGATGAACAATACAAACTGTTTAGTGAAGAGTTGGACGGTGCTTCCATTGGAACCGTATGGTCAGCTATGAGAGCTGATAATTTTGATAGGAATACATTGTCCTACGAAGAAAAGAAAAACTATTTTTTCGAATTAATTAATAACCTTATGGCTGAAGGGAGAGTAAGGTTAGGCAAACATGGCCAATTCCTTGAGGGAGACATTGAAGAACAGTTAACACATTACAAAGCTGTATTCCCTAAGACAGAAGAGGAATGGAAAACAAAAAATGAAGACATTTGGTTCTATGAAGAGGAATGCCCTGGTGGCCTTGTCTGGATTCATGAAGACGGATACCAAGATTGGACGTAGTTACTG
This sequence comes from Serratia sp. BFP-2025, assembly GCF_050880365.1. Lineage (NCBI taxonomy): Bacteria > Pseudomonadati > Pseudomonadota > Gammaproteobacteria > Enterobacterales > Yersiniaceae > Serratia > Serratia sp. BFP-2025. The sequence continues at coordinate 264,014 of NZ_JBPAFV010000001.1, forward strand.
ATACTGTTAGTAGCGTGATAAGCTGTTAACCGGTGATAAAAAACCCGCAAAAGTGGGTTTTTTATTACGCAGCAATCAAAATATAATGCATTGATTTTATTAGTGTTTTAAAATAATTCGGTTTGCAATATATGCACATTGCAGAAGTATTCGCTTAGATAATGAATATGGCGCATATATCGTTCTGCAATATCTGCGATGAAATTGGGTTTTTATCGTCCCCGCCCCGAAACTCGCAGCACCACCCCTACCAGCAGCAACGCAGCCCCCGAGGCATAGAGCGGGAACCAGCGTGTCCACCAGAGCGGGGAAAATAGCTGAGTGCTATTGGGATCTGCAGGCGCGTAGCCGCTATAGGTATTCAGCCCGGCGGCGATGGCGAGCATCGTCAGGCCGATAAAAAGCAGCAGGTTTGAGACGGTCGTCATGGCATTTTTCCTTTGTAGAGGCAGAGGGTTACTCTTACTATCACTATTAATTATTTTTCGATTAATTATCTTGGGGGATATTATTAATTTTTTTATTCATCAGGCTATTTCCTGACGATAAAGAGCATCCCTTAATACTAGCCACTTATTTCCCAATAAAAAACCCGCCTGGGCGGGTTTTCTCTTTTTCTCGCTAAGCCTCACTTCACCAGCGGCTTATCATTGGGCGTTTTGAACTTCGCCAGATATTGCGGCTGGAAAATGCACATGCGCAGCACGGTGCGGTATTCGCCGTTGACGAAGAACTCGTCGATCAGCTCGCCTTCCACGTTGAAGCCCAGCTTGCTGTAGATGTGGATCGCCTTCGGGTTCTCCTTGTCGACGATCAGGTACAGCTTGTACAGGTTCAACACCGAGAAGCCGTAGTCCATCGCCAGACGGGCGGCGGTGCTGGCGTAGCCTTTGCCCTGGTGGGCGGGATCGATGATGATCTGGAACTCTGCGCGGCGGTGGATGTGATCGATCTCCACCAGCTCCACCAGGCCGACCTTGGCGCCTTCGTGCTCGATGATAAAGCGGCGCTCGCTCTGATCGTGGATGTGTTTGTCGTAGAGATCGGAAAGCTCGACAAAGGCTTCGTAGGGTTCTTCAAACCAATAGCGCATAACGCTGGCGTTGTTGTCCATCTGGTGGACGAACGACAGATCGTCCCGTTCCAATGGGCGTAACCTGACGCTGGCAGTGCTGGACATGTGGGCTCCTCTGTGCCGTGAAATTGTGCAAAGTATAACTTCACAGAATGGATGAAGGCGAAAAAAAACGGCGCCGCGTGGGCGCCGTTTAGGCAAGGTTCAGGCTGCGCGCATCAGTCGGCGGCGTGACCCTGCTCAGGCAGGCGTTCGCCGTCCAGCCAGGCGGCGCCATCGCGCATCGCCAGGCGGCCGTCGACGAACCAGCTCACTACCAGTGGATAGATCGTGTGTTCCTGGGTTTGCACCCGTTCAACCACGTCATCCTCTTCATCGTCAGCGAAAATCGGCACCTTGGCCTGCAAGATCACCGGGCCGCCGTCGAGCTGTTCGGTCACGAAGTGCACCGAGGTGCCGTGTTCGCTGTCGCCGTTGTCGATGGCCTGACGGTGGGTATGCAGCCCCGGGTATTTCGGCAGCAGGGAAGGGTGGATGTTCAGCATGCGGCCGGCATAGCGCTGCACGAACTGCGGGCTGAGGATACGCATGTAGCCGGCCAGCACCACCAGATCGGGCTGGTACTGGTCGATGGCGTCCGCCAACGCGGCGTCGAACGCTGTGCGATCGGCGTAAGCCTTGGCATCCAGCGCCTGGGCGGCGATGCCCGCCGCCTCGGCGCGTTGCAGGCCGTAAGCCTGCGCCTTGTTGCTGAACACCGCCACGATCTCGGCGGTGATGCGACCCTGCTGGCAGGCGTCAATCAGCGCCTGGAGATTGCTCCCCTGGCCGGAGACCAACACCACGATCTTTTTCATCAGTTGATGACCACTTGTTGTTCGTCGGAAGAGGCGGTCAGTTTACCGATTTTCCACGCTTTTTCACCTGCCGCGGTCAGCAGCGCGATGGCCGCTTCCACTTCGGCTTCCGGCAGGGCGATAACCATGCCTACGCCGCAGTTGAAGGTGCGGTACATTTCATGACGGCTGACGTTACCGGCCTGCTGCAGCCAGGTGAATACCGCCGGCCACTGCCAGCTGGCTTCGTCGATCACCGCCTGCATGCCTTCCGGCAGCACGCGCGGAATGTTTTCCCAGAAGCCGCCGCCGGTGAGGTGAGCGATGGCGTGGACGTCCGCCTTCTCGATCAGCTCCAGCACGGACTTCACGTAAATCTTGGTCGGCGCCAGCAGGTGGTCGGCCAGCGGTTTGCCTTCCAGCTGAGTCACGGTCGGATCGGTGTTGCTCACTTCCAGGATCTTGCGCACCAGCGAGTAACCGTTGGAGTGCGGGCCGGAAGCGCCCAGAGCGATCAGCGCGTCGCCGGACTGCACTTTGCTGCCGTCGATGATCTCGGATTTTTCGACCACGCCGACGCAGAAACCAGCCACGTCGTAGTCTTCGCCGTGGTACATGCCCGGCATTTCAGCGGTTTCGCCGCCCACCAACGCACAGCCGGATTGTTTGCAGCCTTCGGCGATGCCGGTGATCACGCTGGCCGCAGTGTCTACGTCCAGTTTGCCGGTGGCGTAGTAGTCGAGGAAGAACAGCGGCTCGGCGCCCTGAACCACCAGATCGTTGACGCACATCGCCACCAGATCGATGCCGATGGTGTCGTGGCGTTTCAGATCCATCGCCAGACGCAGCTTGGTGCCCACGCCGTCGGTACCGGAAACCAGCACCGGCTCGCGGTATTTCTGCGGCAACGCACACAGGGCGCCAAACCCGCCCAGACCGCCCATCACTTCCGGGCGACGGGTCTGTTTAACTACACCTTTGATGCGGTCTACCAATGCGTTGCCTGCATCGATATCGACACCTGCGTCTTTATAGCTGAGAGAGGTTTTGTCGGTCACTGCGCGATTCCCCACGACGATTTGCGGTTTGAAAACTGTGCTTCCGATGTTGATTCCGGAATAAGGCGCGGCAATTCTAACAGCGCAGGCAAACGTTTGCGAGCGGCTTGTGAACCGGCTCTGCTTTTTCGTCATCTATACTGATATTCAAACTTTTGTTGATCCCGATCGGGCTATTGTGGGTGGCGCGGCGAAAAAAAGGAGGTATAATCCCGCGATTTTTTTGGCCGCAACCACCTTAATAGGAGAAAAATGATGAAGATCGTTGAGGTGAAACACCCGCTGGTAAAACACAAGCTTGGCCTGATGCGTGAAAATGACATCAGCACCAAACGCTTCCGTGAGCTGGCCTCAGAAGTGGGTAGTTTACTGACCTATGAAGCGACCGCCGATCTGGAGACGGAAAAAGTCACCATCGAAGGCTGGTGCGGGCCAGTTGAAGTGGAACAGATCAAAGGGAAAAAGATTACCGTGGTGCCTATCCTGCGCGCAGGCCTGGGTATGATGGAAGGGGTGCTGGAGCACGTGCCGAGCGCGCGCATCAGCGTGGTGGGCGTTTACCGCGACGAAGAAACCCTGGAGCCGGTGCCGTACTTCCAGAAGCTGGTTTCCAACATCGAAGAGCGCATGGCGCTGGTCGTCGACCCGATGCTGGCCACCGGCGGTTCGATGATCGCTACTATCGATCTGCTGAAAAAAGCCGGCTGCCACAGCATCAAGGTGCTGGTGCTGGTGGCGGCGCCGGAAGGCATCGCCGCGCTGGAGAAAGCGCACCCGGACGTTGAGCTGTACACCGCTTCCATCGATCAGTGCCTGAACGACAAGGGCTACATCGTGCCTGGCCTGGGCGATGCGGGCGACAAGATATTTGGTACCAAGTAAACATTTGAGCCGACTTAACGAGTCGGCTTTTTTATGCTCTTCGTCTTTCAAGCTACAGCGTTGTTGGCTGCAGGCAATAACCCCAGTCACTTATTTGATATAAGCTCCTGGGGATTATTGCCCTGGCCGCCTGGCTGTAACTTGAAATCCATTGAGCATAGACAATTCAGCTTGCATAACGATTAATGACTCAGAGGAAAAGCACACATGACCCGTCGCGCCATCGGCGTCAGCGAGCGCCCGCCGCTGCTCCAGACCATTCCGCTCAGCTTCCAGCACTTGTTCGCCATGTTCGGCGCCACCGTGCTGGTGCCTATCTTGTTCAAGATCAACCCGGCGACCGTACTGCTGTTCAACGGTATCGGCACGCTGCTGTATCTGTTCATCTGTAAAGGCAAGATCCCGGCCTATCTCGGTTCCAGCTTCGCGTTTATCTCGCCGGTGCTGCTGCTGTTGCCGCTCGGTTACGAAGTAGCGTTGGGCGGTTTCATCATGTGCGGCGTGCTGTTCTGCCTGGTGGCACTGATCGTGAAAAAGGCCGGCACCGGCTGGCTGGACGTGATGTTCCCGCCAGCGGCGATGGGGGCGATCGTTGCCGTCATCGGCCTGGAGTTGGCAGGCGTGGCGGCCAACATGGCGGGGCTGCTGCCGGCGGAAGGCGCCAGCGCCGACTCGACCACCATCACCATTTCTCTGGTGACGCTGGCGGTCACGGTGCTCGGCTCGGTGCTGTTCCGCGGCTTCCTGGCGATTATCCCGATCCTGATCGGCGTGCTGGTGGGCTATGCGCTGTCGTTCTTCATGGGCGTGGTGGATTTGACCCCGATCCGCGAGGCGCACTGGTTCGCACTGCCGACCTTCTACACCCCGCGCTTTGAGTGGTTCGCCATCTTCACCATCCTCCCGGCGGCGCTGGTGGTGATCGCCGAGCACGTCGGGCACCTGGTGGTGACCGCCAACATCGTGAAAAAAGATCTGATCCGCGATCCGGGCCTGCACCGCTCGATGTTCGCCAACGGTATCTCGACGGTGTTCTCCGGCTTCTTCGGCTCCACGCCGAACACCACCTACGGCGAGAATATCGGCGTGATGGCCATCACCAAGGTTTACAGCACCTGGGTGATCGGCGGCGCGGCGGTATTGGCTATCCTGCTGTCTTGCATCGGCAAGCTGGCGGCGGCGATCCAGGCGGTGCCGGTGCCGGTGATGGGCGGTGTTTCCCTGCTGCTGTACGGCGTGATCGGCGCCTCGGGCATTCGCGTGCTGATCGAATCCAAAGTGGATTACAACAAAGCGCAAAACCTGATTTTGACCTCGGTGATTCTGATCATCGGCGTGAGCGGCGCCAAGGTGCACATCGGCGCGGCGGAGCTGAAAGGCATGGCGCTGGCGACCATCGTCGGCATCGGCCTGAGCCTGCTGTTCAAGGTCATCAGCCTGTTCCGCAAGGAAGAAGAGGTGCTTGACGCGCCGGACGAACCGGCCGAGCAGAAGTAACGAAAAGGGCAGCCCGTGGGCTGCCCTTTTGATAGGTCATTCGCCTTAGCTGCGAATTTTGCGGTACACGAACAGCACCACGATGGCGCCGATGACCGCCACCACGAAGCTGCCGAAGTTGAAGCCGTCAACCTTGCCGTAGCCGAAGAAGGTGCTGATATAGCCGCCGACCACGGCACCGACGATCCCCAGCACAACGGTCAGGATAAAGCCGCCGCCGTCTTTGCCGGGCATGATCCACTTAGCCAAAATACCGGCGATCAGGCCGAAGATAATCCAGGAAATAATCCCCATTTACTGCTCCTCTCTTGGTGGCTGAGTATGGCTTACTGCTGGGTGGCCGGCTGTGTATTGCCGTTCACCGCCGCATCGGTCTCTTGTTTCAACTCTTGCGCTTTGTTTTCGGCGCTGTTCTTGATGGCTTCGGTTTTCGCCTTGGCCTGCTCGGTCAGATCGTTGGCGCCGTTGATGGCGTCATTCTTGATGGCCTTGGCCTGATCCACCAACTGCTGGCTCTGCTTGCCGGCGTCATCTTTGAGCGCGGCGGCTTTGGCCTTGGCGTCGTTGGTGATGGCGTCCGCTTGCTTGGCGGCTTCATCTTTAATCGCCGAGGCTTTGTCCTTCAGCTGGTCAGCCTGCGTGGCGGCCTCTTTTTTGATTTCATCCGCCGTCGCTTTTGCCTTGTCCGTCAGATCGTCCGCTTTTTTCTGGGCGGCGTCTTTCATCTGCTCGGCGCTGTCTTTGGCTTTATCCAGGTTGGCGTCAACCTTGGAGGAGTCATCACAGCCGGCAACCAACAACCCGATAAAGGAGGCTAACAGCACTTTATTCCATACTTTCATCGTCTATATCCTTGCAGAAACCTTGTTGATGGTGATTGCGTTTTGCCTACCTATACTAGGTCAGGTTTTACTTAAATTACAAATTTAACCTGCGTAGGCATGGGGTTAGGGTTTGATATCAGACTATTCTTGCCGGTGAGGGAGCCGCAATCGATTAAACGACGCTAAGGCATTGCTCACTATTGCGGCATAAGATCCTGCCGGTTCAACAGCGGCCGTTTTCTGTGTTAAACTGCCCGCGTTTTTCTGCCAGTTTTGGTTGAGGTGCTTCTCTGAATACGCCGGCACAGCTTTCACTGCCACTTTATCTTCCCGATGATGAAACTTTCGCCAGTTTTTATCCGGGCGAGAACCCATCCCTATTAGCCGCGATCCAATCCGCCGTCCGTCAGGAACATGGCAGCTATATCTATTTTTGGTCGCGTGAAGGCGGCGGGCGCAGCCATTTGCTGCATGCGGCCTGCGCCGAGCTTTCGCAGAAAGGGGAAGCGGTGGGCTATGTGCCGCTCGACAAGCGCGCTTACTTCGTGCCTGAAGTGTTGGACGGCATGGAGCAGCTGGCGCTGGTCTGCATCGATAACATCGAGTGCATCGCCGGCGATGAAGAGTGGGAGATGGCGATCTTCAACCTCTATAACCGCATTCTGGAAACCGGCCGCACCCGTCTGTTCATCACCGGGGATCGCCCGCCGCGCCAACTGAACCTGCGTTTGCCGGATCTGGCTTCGCGTCTGGACTGGGGGCAGATCTACAAGCTGCAGCCGCTGTCGGACGAAGAGAAACTGCTGGCGCTGCAGCTGCGCGGCAAGCTGCGCGGCTTCGAGCTGCCGGAAGACGTGGGTCGCTTCCTGCTGAAGCGGCTGGATCGCGAGATGCGCACGCTGTTTATGACCCTCGATCAGCTCGATCGCGCCTCGATCACCGCCCAGCGCAAGCTGACCATCCCGTTCGTTAAAGAGATTCTGGGGCTGTAACGAGCCATCAAGCCTGTTTTTCTGCGTGTTCCAGCAGGGAGCAGTAGTGCTCAACCTGCTGGCGTTGCCGATCGCCGCGCAGTTGCAAAGCGAGGTTGATGTGTTCCAGACACTGCGCATTGTCTGCGAGCCTTGGGTCGATTTTCCCCTGTTGTGCCAACCAGGCCGCCACATCAGCCCAGCGCCATAGCGGTGAGGTACCGCCGAGCCGTTGAACCGGGGAAGGGAAACCGCCGGGGCCGCGAGTACCGTCTTTTAACATGGCGATTGCCTGACGAGACAGTTCAGTAAGCTCGGCAATATCGCTTACCCCTACCAGGCTGGAATCCACCGATATCACGTTGGCGCCAATATTTGCCGATTCAATATCGCTGATGGCGCTGCAAATGGCGTGGGCAAAGTTATCGCTTTCTCGATCAAATTCCAGATAGACGGCTTTACCGTAGAAACAGATTAGCGCGTCATCGCATCCTGCCGCAAACAGCGCATCCTCCAGCCCGGCGGTGTCGGCGTTGACCCCGCTCAACGTCAATGAGAAGTGATAGAGCGTCATGGTGATTCTCCGGCTATTTTTTCTGTGACAGCGCCAGGCAGTGATCGACTTTACGCCGGATCTGTTTGGCATGCAGCTCTGGGTTTTTCGGCGTGCTCCAGATGCTCATCATATGTTCTTGGTGCCCGGCAAAGGCACAATGCAGCCGGCCAAAAGCATGTCCCCTGCCTGGGCGAAAATGCAGCCCTGAGAAAGGGCGTAAGCTAACGCCGCCTGGATGTGCTTGTCTGGGTGTTTTTTCATCGCTCGTCCAGTGATGCGATCAGGGTAGATGGGGTGTTGACGGTTGTCAACGCTTGTGTCACCGTGAGACTTGGCGTTTGCGCAGCATAGCAGCAGGAGAGGGCGATGATGACGAAAAATATTTATATAACAAGCAATTAAAAATAGCCCTGTTCAGGGCTATTGGTATTTTGCGGTTCAATAAGAGACTTGCCGGACGATTATAAAATCTCCAGCACCTGCTCCGGCGGGCGGCCGATGCGCGCCTTGCTGCCTTTCACCACAATCGGGCGCTCGATCAGTTTCGGATTCGCCGTCATCGCCGCCAGCAGCTGCTCTTCGCTCAGGCTTTCGTCCGCCAGCTTCAACTCCTTGTACAGGTCTTCTTTTTTACGCATCAGATCGCGCGCCGATGCGAAGCCCAGTTCCTTCAACAGCTTTTTCAGCTCATCGACCGTAGGGGGCGTATCGAGGTACAGCACCACCTTGGGCTCGACGCCGTGCTGCTCCAGCAGCGCCAGGGTTTCACGGCTCTTGGAGCAGCGCGGGTTGTGGTAAATCGTGACGTTTTTCATGGCGTTCATTCCTTGTTGAATCAGCTGCGCTGGTATTGGCGGAAGCGCTGTTGCAGTTGGCGCAGCTGGTCGATGCGCGCATCGTAGCGCGCCTGTTTCAGGCTGCCGAGTTTCTGCAGCGAGCTGGCGTTGCTGAGCAGGCCGATGGCCTGATCGAGCCGGCCGGTCAGCGCCAGGCTTTCCGCGCGGGCCGACAGCTCCTCATCGCGCAGCCCCTGAGCGGCGCTGGCCTGCGCCAGCAGATCCCATCCGTTTGGATCGTCCGGATGGGCAAAGGTGTAGCGGTTCAGGATCTTCGACGCCTGCGCCGGCTGATTGCCTTCGACATAGGCGTTGGCCAGGTTGAGCTGCAGCACCGGATTGTTGTTCTGGGCGGCGTTGGCCGCCTGCAGGCGGGCGATGGCCTGCGGTGCGCGTTTCTGGCCGAGATCGATATCGGTCATCAGGTCGATCAGCCAGACGTTTTTCGCATCCTGCGCCAGCATCGGCTGAATGATGTTGCGCGCGTCGTCGTATTTTTTCGCTTCATAGAACAGAATGGCGCGGCCGTATTTGGCGGCTGCCTGTTCACGCACATTGCCTCTGCTGAGCGAGCCGAGCAGCTCTTCGTTCAGGCCGTAACCTTCCGAGCTGTACATGCCCAGGGAGCGCACCTTGGCCATCAGGTAGTCTTGCGAAGACTGCACGATGTGTTTCGGCATCTGGTTGGCGCGGTTGCGCGCGTCGGAGAGGCGGCTGTCCGGCAACGGGTGGGTCAGCAACATTTCCGGCGGCTTGGAAGCGTAGCGCGACTGATCCGAAAGCTTCTGCAGGAAGTCGGGCATCGCTTCCGGATCGAAACCGGCGCGCTGCAGCACCTGAATGCCGATGCGGTCGGCTTCCTGTTCGTTCGATTGGGTAAAGCTGATCATGCCTTGCTGGGTGCCGGCCAGGGTGCCGCTCAGCGCCGCCATGCCCATGGTCGGGTTGGCCATCGCCAGCAGGATGGAACCGAGCGCACCCACCCAGGTCAGCGGGGCGTTGCGCTGCTGATCTTCCATGGCGCGCGCCAGGTGGCGTTGGGTGACGTGCGAGATTTCGTGCGCCAGCACCGAAGCCAGCTGGCTTTCGTTGTCGCTGACGCGGAACAGCGCGGAGTGCAGCACCACGTTGCCGCCGAAGAAGGCGAAGGCGTTGATCTCATCGTTGCGCACCAGATAGAAATGGAACGGCGTGCGCACCGAATAGGCGCTGGCCACCAGCCGGTTGCCAAGCTGATTGATGTACTGACTCAGCAGCGGATCGTTGATCAGCGGGGCGCTGGCGCGCAGTTGGCGCACGTAGAAATCGCCCATCGCCAGCTCTTGTCCGATGCTCAGGGTGCCGCCGGCGGAGGTGCCCATGTCCGGCAACTGGTCCTGGCTTTCCGCCTGTGCTGGCGCCAGGGCGGTGGCGTTCAGCGTGCCGAGCAGCAGCACCGCTAACGCGGTTTTGGTCAACCGGTTGGTCATAGTCAGGCGTTTCCCTTAAATAATCATTTCTAAGACGTCAGCAGCAGACAAGAGTTCTTTATTCCCACCGCGCAATCCGCATGAAAGTGCGGCGGCTCACAAACCACGGCGGCGGCGCTCATCACATCATAGTCAGCCGCCGCCGACAAGGAAACGTTAGCCGGGCGCGAATCGGGCAAAAATGTTTTATTTTTCATTTCGAAGGACGTTTTCTTCGCCGTCAGCCGAACGAATCGCCAATAAAACGCGGACAAAGTTGATCCGTGTTTTATTGACAAGATAAACGCAGACTCATATAGTCTGCGTTATTGAAGATTCACTGACGATCGAAACGGACATATGGCGTACATCACAACCAGCGTTGAATATGGCATCCACTGCCTGCTGTGGCTGGTCGGCGATAACCAGCGCGCGCTCAGCAGCCGCGAACTCGCTGAGCTGCAGGGCATCTCCCCCAGCTTTCTGGCCAAGATTTTCCCCAAGCTGGAAAAGGCGGGGATCGTCGCCGCCAGCGAAGGGGTGCGCGGCGGTTACCGGCTGGCGCGTCCGGCGGACGAGATCAGCTTTCTGGCGATCATCGACGCCATCGAGGGGCACAAGCCGCTGTTCGATTGCCAGGAGGTGCGCGGGCGCTGCGCGGTGTTCGACGATTCCCCGCCGGATTGGGCTGTCTCCGGCAAATGCGCTATTCATGCGGTGATGCTGCAGGCGGAGAAGGCGATGCGCGATGCGCTGGCGGCGCAGACTCTCGGCGACGTCGCCGCCCGCTTTGGCCGCAAGGCGCCGCAGGGCTTCTTCGGTGAAGTCAACGTCTGGCTCGACGAGCGCATGACGGAGCGCACCGCGCGCAGCGGCAAAACGGCGCGCGCCAAGACCTAAGCTCCGCCTTTCCTTTAAGAAAGCAAACACACTTATTCCCGCCTCCTCGGAAGGGGCGGGCGGGCCTTCTGCACCCTGTTACGGGAGCGGAACGGCATCGTTCATCCGAAAAAACTGCGGGCAAGCCTTATCGCCCGGTTAACCCTGTATGAAGGAGTCATCCCATGACGCAGAAAATAGTGATTGCCGGTTCCGGTTTTGCCGGTTTTTGGGCCGCCGTGTCCGCCATGCGCGCCATTACCCTCGCCGGTAAGCATGACGATATCGAGGTGCTCATGGTCTCGCCGACGCCAACGGTCACCATCCGCCCGCGCCTGTATGAAGCGGTGTTGGAAAACATGAACCCGGACATTTCCGCTCAGCTCGCCGCCGTTGGCGTGCGGCATCTGGCCGGAACGGTCGAAAGCATCGATGCCGCCGCCAAAACGCTCACGGTGGCGCCGGTGGCGGGAGAATGCCTTGAATTGGCCTACGATCGCCTGGTGTGGGCCACCGGCAGCCGGCTTGCCGTTCCTGCGGTGCCGGGCTTTGCCGAATACGGGTTCAACGTCGATACGCTGGCAAGCGCGCAGCGTTTGGACGCCCATATCAAAGCGCTGGCGGCCAAACCTTCGACGCCGGCGCGCAACACCGCCGTGGTGGTGGGCGCGGGGCTGACCGGCCTGGAGAGCGCGGCGGAGATGCCGCAAAGGTTGCGCGATGCGCTGGGCAAAGATGAGAAAGTGCGCGTGGTGATCGTCGATACCGCACCGGAAGTGGGCGCCGGAATGGGCGAAGAGCCGGGGGCGGTGATACGACAGGCGCTGACCGAGTGCGGCGTGGAAATGCGGGCCGGCCTGCGCGTCTCGGCTATCGACGCCGAGGGAGCCACGCTGTCGAACGGCGAACGCATCGCCGCCAACACGGTGATCCTGGCGGCGGGCGTGCGGGCGCATCCGCTGACCGAGCAGATCCCCGGCGAGCGCGACGGCAGCGGCCGGGTGATCGGCGACGCCTTCCTGCGCGCGCCGGCGGCGGCGGGCATTTTCGTGACCGGTGATACGGTGAAAGCGGCGACCGACGATCTTGGCAATCACAACCTGATGACCTGCCAGCATGCGCTGAGCCTTGGCCGCGTCGCCGGCCACAATGCGGCGGCGGAGCTGGCGGGGTTGCCGGTGCATCCGTACAGCCAGCCGAAGTATGTGACCTGCCTGGATCTGGGGCCCTGGGGCGCGCTCTATACCGAAGGCTGGCAGCGCCAGGTGCGCTTAACCCGCCAGGAAGGCAAAAAGATTAAGCAGGAGATCAACACGCAGTGGATTTACCCACCGGCGGCGGATCGCGAGGCATTGTTTGCCGTCGCCAATCCGGATTTCGTGATTGTGCCTTAAAGGGAAGTAAAAACGGGAGCGGCAGCGCTCCCGTCGTCATTTGCCCAGCGGCAGGAACGAACGCTCCGGCACCACGGTTTTCATCACCAGCGTCGAGCTCAGGCGCTGCACGCCAGGCAGGGCGGAGAGCTTCTCGTCGTAAAGCTGCTGAAACGCGGGGAGATCGCGGGCGATGACGTGCAGCAGATAGTCCGGATCGCCGAACAGCCGCTGTGCCTGTACCACCTGGGGAATGTCCACCATGGCATTTTCGAAGGTTTCGACGGCGCGGCGATCGCCTTCGCGCATGGTGACGAACACCAGAGCAGAAAAGTTATAGCCCAGGCTGCCGGGATCGAGCTGGGCGCGGTAACCCCTGATCACGCCGGACTCTTCTAACGCGCGCACCCGGCGGTGGCAGGGGGAGACGCTCAACCCGATCCGCTCGGCCAGCTCGGTCACCGACAAACGGCCGTCAACCTGCAATTCAGCAAGAATTTTGCGATTAATCTTATCCATTTGGAAAAATTTCCCCGTTTGCACCGATTTCAGGCAAGTAATTGAAAGCACATTTTAACGCCTTGAGGATATTCTTGCCATCTGTTGAACGGTTTTGACGGCCACCGCGGCAGGCGGAGGCCGCTCTTCTTCCACGAGGAAAGCGCAATGGTTCTTTGTTCGGTGTGGCGCGGCGCGTTTGAGAGGGTGCCGGCATGACGCTCGCGTTGTTCGCCGCGTTTTGGGCGGTGTCGATTCTGTTGGTGATCACGCCGGGTATGGATTGGGCTTATGTGATCTCGGCGGGCATTCGCGGCCGCGTGGTGGTACCCGCCGTCGCCGGCTTGCTGTTCGGCCACCTGCTGATGATTGCGATCGTGGTGGCGGGCGTCGGCGCGCTGCTGGTCGGCAACCCGCTGGCGCTGACGGCGCTCACCTTGCTGGGGGCGGCTTACCTGCTGTGGATCGGCTTCAACATGCTGCTGCACCCGCCGGTGCCGGGCGCCGGCGAGGATCAGCGTTCCGACTCCTGGCTGCGCTGGGCCGGCAAGGGCGTGTGCGTCAGCGGTCTGAACCCCAAGGTGTTTCTGCTGTTTCTGGCGCTGCTGCCGCAGTTTACCGACGCCCGGGCCGCATGGTCGGTGCCGATGCAGATGCTGGCGTTGGGCGTCGTGCATTTGATCAGCTGCGGCCTGGTGTATCTGTTGGTGGGGTTTGGTTCACAGTCGGTGCTGCGCACGCGTCCGCAGGCCGCGAAGGTGGTGGGGCGCATTTCCGGCGCGGCGATGATCCTCATCGCCCTCGGGCTGCTGGCCGAGCAGGCGCTGAAATAGCGGTTTGAACAGCCCGCTTGCGCGGGCCTGGCGCTATCAGTCTCTGACCGCGAGCAGCACCGATGAGGCCTTGATCAGCGCGATGGCGCGCGAGCCGTTCTTCAGCGCCATTTCCTGCAGGCTTTCATTGGTGATCACCGACGTCAGCACAAAGCCGGCGTCCGTTTTGAGGTGGACGGTGCCGTTGACCGCGCCGTGCTCAACCGCAATGACTTCCCCGGCAAACTGGTTGCGAGCGGAAAAACGCAAGCCGCAATCCTCCGTCGCCAGGATCACCCAGGGCGCTTTAATCAGTGCGACGGCCTCTTTGCCGACGGTTAATCCCAGCGACTGTTGGCTTTGCACCGTCACGATGGCCACCAGTTTCTCACCGCCCGGCAGGGTGATCTCCACTTCGTCGTTGACGGCGCCTTTGGCGACGGAAGACACGGTACCGGCTAATTGGTTACGGGCTGAAACGGGCATAGATTCTCCTTGAAAGGGGCGAAAGGTAAAATTTGTCGCCCGGCATGCCCCTTGACCACTGTGCTTTCAATGGCGCGGGGAAAGAGGGGGAGCGGGGTGACTTGACTGAAAATTTAACGTCGATAGATGTCCGGCCGGGCGATCTGCCAGACAAAATCGGGGTTGTTGATGGCGGTGTAGCCCACTTTTTCGTAGAGCCAGGGAGCGGTGCTGGTGACCAGCATGACTCGTCGCAGTGTCGCCATCAGCGGATGGGCCTGGCAGCATTCCGTTAGCCACAGGCCCAACCCGCTTTTTTGATGCGTCTCCAGCACGTACACGTCGCACAGATAGCCGAAGGTGGCGTAATCGGTGACCAGCCGGGCGAAGCCGATCTGCCTGGCGTCGTGATACAAACCGAAGCACAGGCTGTGGGCGAGGGACTGGCGGACGGTCTCTTTGTCGATCCCTTCCGCCCAGGACGAACGGGTCAGAAATGCATGAATGGCGTCGAGATCCAGCAGGGCGGGATCGGTACTGACGAGATAGTCTGCACGCTGCCAGACCAGTGGGGAAGGTATTGCCATGGTATTCCTTCTCTGTTTGTTAATGAATCACTATTGGCGGTGGACCAAACCGGTGATCAGATCCAGCGCGTCGTCCGCCGCCGCGACCTCGCTTTCGCTGAGCGCCTGCCGCTCGATGAAACCTTCGATAGCTTCCAATAGGGAGAAGACGCTGATTTCATCCCCTATCTTCACGACCTCACAGACGCCACGCCCAATCGCCAGGCAGATCGCTTCATCAAATTCAAACGGCTTGTTGTTCATCTCTCCCCCAACCGCATCTGGGATTATGTTGGCCATGCTACCGGTTTTTTTCCGGCGACTGTCTGACGAAAATCTCATTTCTTTTCGCTGATGCCGAATGGTTCACGATCGCGTGCATTGGCGAAATTCTGATTTCCTGCCGGCGGTCAAATTTCCCTTGTGAGCACCGTGACGGCGCGGTATTGTCGCCAAATGACGACAATACCGCCTCATTGTTCGTACAAGAAATTCATGACGTTATCATCCCTTCATCCCGCTGCCGTGCGGGATTTTTTTATGAGGTTTATCTCAAAGTGCGGATAACCTCGACGCGATCGCTTGCCATGTTCTGGGAATAATCCTAGCTTGAAATAGTCATTTAGGGTTAGCAATCCCTCATGACCTCCTTGTAATACTTGATGCACCAGAACGTTTTCTCCCCCGCCCTGGCGGGGGTTTTTAACGGCGTGCATCGAAAAAGGCTATCAACGTAAGAACCGACAGAGTTCGTGGCGATAATCACTTTAAGCATCAAGGGACGGGACAATGAAAAATGATCTGGCGGCGGCAATCGCGATCGGCTGTGTGTTGTTGTTCGCATTGGCGGTCGGTTCGCCTCTCTCCATCAGTACCTCGCTGTAATCTTCAGCGGCCCCTCCCGGGGCCGTTCACCGGCGTCTGCGGATTTTTGCGCCGATCGCCTGCCCGCGCGATAAAATCAGCCAAATCGCTGTTGATGTATGGCGAACTTTGGGTACTCTGAGTGCTTTGCACCCCGCGTGCGCCCGTTCTATCTATGCTTTAACCAGGCCCGTCACAGGAATCGTCATGCCCGCCCGTCAAATCTCGAGGAGCCCGCTCTGATGCTGGAGATGTTATTACAGTGGTACCGCCGCCGTTTCACCGATCCGCAGGCTATCGCGCTGCTGGTGATTCTGGTCGCCGGCTTCCTCATTCTTTATTTTCTGCACGGCATTCTGACCCCGCTGCTGGTCGCCATCGTACTGGCCTATCTGCTGGAATGGCCGACCGCGCGCCTGCAGCGCATCGGCTGTTCGCGCACCTGGGCGGCGAGCATCATGCTGCTGGTGTTCGCGGGCGTCGCCATGCTGCTGGTGTTCGTCGTCGCGCCGACCGCCTGGCAGCAGGGCATCAATCTGATGAGCGATCTGCCGGGCATGCTCAATCAGTTCTATAACTTCGCCGCGACGCTGCCGAAGCGTTATCCGGCGTTGGTGGATGCCGGCATCATCGACATGATGGCGGAAAACTTGCGCAGCCGGTTGTCCGGCATGGGCGAATCGGTGGTGAAATTCTCGCTGGCATCGCTGGTCGGCCTGCTGACGCTGGCTATCTATCTGATCCTGGTGCCGATGATGATGTTCTTCCTGTTGAAGGACAAAGAGCAACTGCTGAACGCGGTGCGCCGCGTGCTGCCGCGCAATCGCGGTCTGGCCGGCCAGGTTTGGAACGAGATGAATCAACAGATCACCAACTACATCCGCGGCAAGGTGCTGGAGATGGTGATTGTCGGCGTGGCGACCTACCTGGTGTTCGCCGTGCTGGACATGCGCTACTCGCTGCTGTTGGCGGTGCTGGTGGGCTTCTCGGTGTTGATCCCCTACATCGGCGCGGTGCTGGTCACCATACCGGTGGTGGTGGTGGCGCTGTTCCAGTGGGGCGTCGGCGCCGATTTCTGGACGCTGATCGTCGCCTATCTGGTGGTGCAGGGACTGGACGGCAACCTGCTGGTGCCGATTTTGTTCTCCGAGGCGGTCAACCTGCATCCGCTGGTGATTATCCTGTCGGTGATCGTGTTCGGCGGCATGTGGGGCTTCTGGGGGGTGTTTTTCGCCATACCGCTGGCGACGCTGGTGAAGGCGGTGATCCACGCCTGGCCGGATGAACTGCGGGTGGAACTGGAAGACAAGGCCGACTGACCGGGGAGAGACGAAGCGCAGCAGGCGCTGCGCTTCGTGAGGATTACTGCTGCAGGTAGCTCAGCACGATGTCGTGGTGATTGGTGGTTTTGAAGTCATCAAACACTTTTTCAATCTTGCCGTTACCGTCGATCAGGAAGCTGATGCGGTGAATGCCGTCGTAGGTCTTGCCCATGAAGGTTTTCTCGCCCCACACGCCAAACTGTTGCGACACCTGATGATCTTCATCAGACAACAGCGTGAAGTTGAGCAGCTCCTTTTCGGCGAAGCGCGACAGTTTTTCCGGCTTGTCGGTGCTGATGCCCAGCACTTCGACGCCGACCTTTTTCAATTCTTCCATGTTGTCCCGCAGGCCGCAGGCTTGCACGGTGCAGCCCGGCGTCATCGCCTTCGGATAGAAATAGACCAATACTCGCTGTCCCTGGAAGTCGGCCAAATTAATTTCCTCACCGTCCTGGTCAGGCAAACTAAATTTCGGCGCTGTGTCACCGGCTTTCAATGGGCTCATCACTACTCTCCATCTTTTTCATCATGCTGTGGATAGTTCACCACGCTAATACTGCCTTGCGCGTTCAATTCTGTACATAGGCGATGGAAGGCTTGCTCAATATTTGAGGCGTCCCGATCGCCGGAGCTGTGGGCGGTGATTTGGATATACAGCTGCGGCGGCAGGTCGCCGTCCGCCGGCTGCGTGCGCGATACCAGCTCGGCGATGTTCATCTGGCTGGAGTCGAACAGATCGGTAAAACGTTCGATGATGTGCGGCGAGTCCTTCACTTCAACCTGTACCCACACCGTGGCCGGCATCGGCGGCCTTTCGTGCGAGTTTGTGCGTTTCATCACGATCAGCAGCTCCAGCTCCGCGCCTTTTTGCGGCAGGGTGGATTCGATCAGGGTGATGGCGTTCCAGCTGCCGGACAGCAGCATGATGAACGTGAACTCCTCTCCCAGCATGGCCAGACGGCTATCTTCGATATTGCATCCGCAACTGCTGACGTGGCGGGTGATGGTATTGACGATTCCGGGGCGGTCGGCGCCGAGCGCGGTAATCACGAGATAGTGTTCGTCTGACTGAGGCAAAATGGCGCTTCCTGTCGTGCTTAATGGGGTTACCATGGTAAACATAAAAAAAACCGCCTGCCAAGCGCTTACAACGCGGTTGTGCGCTTGCTTTTGGATAGGCAGCAAAAGTACCATGAGTGACTTGTTTGTGGAGGGGACGGCCAATGTTTACGGGAAGTATTGTTGCACTGGTTACGCCGATGGACGACAAAGGTGCTGTCGATCGCGCGAGCCTAAAAAAATTGATCGATTATCATGTAGCCAGTGGCACCGCGGCGATCGTTTCCGTAGGGACCACCGGCGAGTCCGCAACGCTTGCCCATGACGAGCACGTTGACGTGGTGCTGCAGACGCTGGAGCTGGCCGACGGCCGCATTCCGGTGATCGCCGGCACCGGCGCCAACGCCACCGCCGAAGCCATCGCGCTCACCACCCGCTTCGCCAACACCGGCGTGGTGGGCTGTCTGACGGTGACGCCGTACTACAATAAGCCGACGCAGGAAGGGCTGTATCAGCACTTCAAGGCGATCGCCGAGAGCACCGAGCTGCCGCAGATCCTGTACAACGTGCCTTCGCGCACCGGCTGCGACATGCTGCCGCCGACCATCGCTCGGCTGGCGAAAATCAAGAATATTGTTGCTGTAAAAGAAGCGACGGGGAACTTAAGTCGCGTTAGTCAGATCCAAGTGCTGGTTGACGATGAAGACTTCATTTTGCTGAGCGGCGACGACGCCAGCGGGCTGGACTTCATGCAACTGGGCGGCAAAGGGGTGATTTCCGTGACGGCCAACGTGGCCGCGCGCGAGATGGCGCAACTTTGCGCGCTGGCGGCGCAGGGCAAATTTGCCGAAGCGCGCCGCTTAAATCAGCGCTTGATGCCGTTGCATCAGGATCTATTTGTAGAAGCAAACCCAATTCCGGTGAAGTGGGCCTGTAAGGCGTTGGGATTGATGGCAACCGATACGCTGCGTCTGCCGATGACGCCGTTGAGCGAAGCCGCCCGCCCGGTGGTGGAGCGCGCGCTGAAAAGCGTCGGTTTGCTGTAACTCTAAGGGAAATTTGATGGCTTATTCATTGCAAAAGTCGACGGTAGCAAAAGTAGTGGGCATCTCTTTGGTGATGATGCTGGCGGCCTGCAGCAGCGATCAGCGCTACAAGCGCCAGGTCAGCGGCGACGAGGCTTACCTCGACGCGGCTCCGCTCAAGGCGCTGAACGCGCCGTCCGGCATGATCCTGCCGGTGCAGAGCGGCAACTATGACGTTCCCGCCACGACGCTGCAAGGCAACGTCGGCAAGCAACTGGACATTCGTCCGCCGGTGCAGCCGTTGGCGCTGCTGAGCGGTTCGCGCGCGCAGTACGCCGGCGACAGCGGCACGCTGCTGCTGGAAAACAGCCCGCAGAACCAGAACCTGTGGTCGCGCGTGGTCAGCCTGCTGCAGGCGAAGAACATCGCGATCGCTTCCCGCCAGGACGCCGGTCAGACCCTGACCACCGACTGGGTGAAGTGGAACCGTCTGGACGAAGACAACCAGTACGAAGGCCGTTATCAGATCAGCGTGCAGCAACAGGGCTACCAGCAGGCGCTGGTGGTGAAAAGCGTTGGCCTGCAGCAGCAGGGCAAGACCGAGCAGGTGACCGATCAGTCTGAGATCCAGCGCTACAACGGCATGATGATCAACACCCTGATCGAAGGCCTGGACAAGCAGGACAACCTGGCGAGCAGCCAGACGGCCAGCCGTTTCGGCGCGTTGGATGTGCAGAGCGGCGCCGATGACACCGGCCTGCCGATGCTGGTGGTGCGCGGCCCGTACACCGTAGTGTGGGATCGCCTGCCGGCGGCGCTCGAAAAACTGGGGATGAAAGTGGGTGACCGCAGCCGTCCGCAGGGCACCGTCGCCGTGACCTACAAGTCCCTGAGCAGCAGCGATTGGGATGCGTTGGGCGTCAAGGATCCTGAACTGGCGGAAGGCGATTACAAACTGCAGGTCGGCGATCTCAACAACCGCACCAGCCTGCAATTTATCGATCCGAAAGGCAAACCGCTCACCCAGTCGAAAAACGACGCACTGGTGGCGGCATTCCAGTCTGCCTTCAGTAAAACCAGCGTTAAATAATCAAAAAGGGGCCTCGGCCCCTTTTTGTTTTGTCTATACGGTATCGTTTGCGTCGCAGGTTTGGCACAATAGTGTCCGGCACGCCAAAGAATTCATTAGGTCAATTCTATACCCCCTAATTTCGGGCCGCGCTCGGGAGACAACGGGGATACATCACTGGAGTAAGTAAGATGCAAAAGCTAGCTGAGCTGTATCGCGGAAAGGCAAAAACCGTTTACACCACCGAGAATCCCGATCTGTTGGTGTTGGAGTTCCGCAACGATACGTCAGCACTGGATGGTCAGCGCATTGAGCAGTTCGATCGCAAAGGCATGGTGAACAACAAGTTCAACCATTTCATCATGAGCAAACTGGAAGAAGCCGGCATCCCGACCCAGATGGAGCGTCTGCTGTCCGACAACGAAGTGCTGGTGAAGAAACTGGACATGGTGCCGGTGGAATGCGTGATCCGCAACCGCGCCGCCGGTTCGCTGGTGAAGCGTCTGGGCATCGAAGAAGGCCTGGTGCTGAACCCGCCGCTGTTCGATCTGTTCCTGAAAAACGACGCCATGCACGATCCGATGGTCAACGAATCCTACTGCGAAACCTTCGGCTGGGTGAGCAAAGAGCACCTGGCGCGCATGCGTGAGCTGAGCTACCGCGCCAACGAGGTATTGACCCAGCTGTTCGACGACGCCGGCCTGATCCTGGTCGACTTCAAGCTGGAATTCGGCCTGTTCAATGGCGAAGTGGTGCTGGGCGATGAATTCTCGCCGGACGGCAGCCGCCTGTGGGACAAAAACACCCTGGACAAGATGGACAAAGACCGCTTCCGTCAAAGCCTGGGCGGCCTGATCGAGGCCTACGAAGAAGTGGCGCGCCGCATCGGCGTGAAGCTCGACTAAGCGTTGGCACCGCCATTCGGGGCGATCCGGCCGGATCGCCCCGCTATTCTGCGTTTTTCCAGAAAATTTCTACATTTCCTCCGCGGCAGACCATTTATAATGATGGATGCGAGATGACTAAAACCTATCCCACTCAGGCTTGAAGCTGCCTTTGCGCTTACGATCGCGGCGCAACTTCAACGAGCAGTGGAAATATCTGGAGTATATTTATGCGTTGGCAAGGGCGTCGGGAAAGTGACAATGTTGAGGATCGTCGCGGGCAATCTTCAGGTTTGGGCGGCGGTGGCGGCGGCTTTCGCGTGCCGCGCGGCAAGGGCGGAATTGTCATTCTGGTGGTGGTGCTGGTGGCCGGCTATTACGGTATCGATCTGTCACCGCTATTGAACGGCGGTAACGTCGCACCGCAGGGTCAACAGCAGAGCGCCAACATCAGCCCGAAAGATGATGAGCTGGCCAAGTTCACCTCGGTGGTGCTGGCCTCGACCGAGGATAACTGGAAAGAGATTTTCCAGCGCATGGGCAAAACCTATCAACCGCCGAAGCTGGTGATGTACCGCGGCGTGACGCGCACCAGCTGCGGCACCGGTCAGGCGGCGATGGGGCCGTTCTACTGCCCGGGCGACAGAACGGTGTATATCGATCTGTCTTTCTATCAGGATATGAAGACCAAGCTGGGCGCCGGCGGTGATTTCGCCCAGGCCTATGTGGTGGCGCACGAAGTCGGCCACCACGTGCAGAACCTGTTGGGCATCGAGCCGAAGGTGCGCCAGATGCAGCAGGGCGCCAGCCAGGCGGAAGTAAACCGCCTGTCGGTGAAAATGGAACTGCAGGCGGACTGTTTTGCCGGCGTGTGGGGCAAATACGCCGAGAAGCAGCAGATGCTGGAAGAGGGCGACCTGCAGGCGGCGCTGAACGCCGCGCAGGCGATTGGCGACGATCGCCTGCAGCAGCAGAGCCAGGGGCGTGTGGTGCCGGACAGCTTCACCCACGGCACCTCGCAGCAGCGCTACACCTGGTTTAAACAGGGTTTCGACAGCGGCGATCCCAATACCTGCAACACCTTCGCATCCCGTTAACGCCTCAAGTGCCGGAGCCTGACTCCGGCATTTTTTTCGGATTGAGATAGCCTTATGTTACAGGCAGCGCAACAACTCATGCGGCGGCAGGGCATCCGGCGCCTGCTGGTGCTCAGCGGTGAGCCCGACTGGTGCCGCGAACAGGCGCAGCGGCTGGCGGTGACGCTGCCGGGCGACTGGCCGTGGGTGGGGGAAAACCCGCCGCCCGGTCAGGCGGCTTTGGCGAGCGGCGCGGTGCGCCAATTGCTGGGGCAAGAGCGGCTGCACGCGGTGTTCGACGCCGGCCAGTCGCTGGACGTGGAAGCGTTGGCGGCGCTGTGCGGCGCGCTGCGCGCCGGCAGCTGGCTGCTGCTGCTGACGCCGCCATGGCGGCAATGGCCGCAGCAGCCGGACGGCGACAGCCTGCGCTGGAGCGATTGCCCGCAGCCGATCACCACTCCGCATTTCATTCACCATCTGCAGCACCATCTGGCTGACGACAGCGAAGTGACTGTCTGGCGGCAGGATGCGCCTCTGGCGCTGGCCGCGCTGCCGGCGCGCGCGGACTGGCGGCCGCCGGATGGCCAACCGACCGACGAACAACGGGCGATACTGACGACGCTGCTGCAGGCCGAATCCGGCGTATGGGTGTTGACCGCCGCCCGCGGCCGCGGCAAATCGACGCTGGCCGGCATGCTGGTGGCGCAGTCGCCGTTGATCTGCTGGATCACCGGGCCGAGCCGCGCCGCTACGCAGGTGGCTGGGGAATGGGCGCAGGGGCGCGCGCAGTTTTGGGCTCCCGATGCTTTGCTGGCGCAGTGCCGGGAGGGGGACGTCAGCGCCGTGGGGTGGCTGCTGGTGGATGAGGCGGCGGCGATCCCCGCGCCGCTGTTGCAGCAGCTGATCGGCTATTTCCCGCGCGTGCTGTTAACCACCACGGTGCAGGGCTATGAAGGCACCGGTCGTGGTTTTTTACTGAAATTTTGCGCCGGGCTGCCGTCCTACCAGCCGCTTAGCCTGCAACAGCCGATGCGCTGGGCGCTGGGAGATGCGCTGGAGCGGGTAACGGACAATGCGCTGTTGTTCAACGAACTGCCCGTCTGGCCGGCGGATGGCCAGACGATCCATTACAGCCAGGCGGAACAGCCTGAGCTGTGCGCCGAGCCGCAGCGGCTGGCGCGCTTCTACGCGTTGCTGAGCAGCGCGCATTACCGCACCTCGCCTCTGGATTTGCGCCGGCTGATGGACGCGCCCGGCATGCATTTCGGGCTGGCGCAGGCCGGGCTGGAGGTGGTCGGCGCCGTGTGGCTGGTGGACGAAGGCGGATTGAGCGCCGAGTTGGCGCACGAGGTGTGGGCCGGCCGGCGCCGGCCGCGCGGCAATCTGGTGGCGCAGTCGTTGGCGGCCCATGGCGGACAATGGTGGGCGCCGACGCTGCGCTCACGGCGCATTACCCGCATCGCGACGCTGCCGGCGTTGCGGCGACAGGGCATTGCGCGTCAGCTGGTCGAGCGGCAACGCCGCCAGGCGCAGGGGCTGGATTTCCTGTCGGTCAGCTTCGGCTATACCGAGCCGCTATGGCGCTTTTGGCAATCCTGCGGGTTCGAGCTGGTGCGCATCGGCAGCAAGCCGGAGGCCAGCAGCGGCTGCTATACCGCGATGGCCATCTTGCCTTTGAGCGAACAAGGGGAGGCGTTGCGACATGCGGCGCACAAGCACCTGGCGCGCGACTGGCCCTGGCTGCGGCAGCGTGTCGAACTCGTGCTGGCGATCCCGGGCGATGACGGCGACACGTCGCTCGGCGAAGAGGACTGGCGCGAACTGGCCGGTTTCGCCTTCGCCCATCGGCCGCTCGAAGCCAGCCTGGGGGCGTTGCAGCGCTTGCTGTTGGCCAGCAACCTGCCGCTGCCTGCGCTGCGCGGCCACCTGCAACGGCGGCAATCTCCGGCGGCCTGCGCGGAGCAGGCGGGCGTCAACGGCCAGAAAGCCTTGCTGCGCCACTGGCGACACGAAACGGCGCAGGCGCTGGAGCAGCTGAATGCGCAGCACTGCCGCTACTGGCGCGACTGGTCGCAGTCGTTGCAATAAATTGAAGAACTCGCTCAATAAAACCCGATTTTCCCGATTTCTCAGCGGCGTATAGTAGCTGTCAGCGGTGCGGCGACGACTGTCGCTGCGCCAGATTTGAATACTATTAAGGAGTCATCGATGAAACATGAGCATTTCGTTGTCCAAAGCCCGGCAACCCCGGCGGCGCAGCTGATCTTGCTGTTTCACGGTGTCGGCGACAACCCGGTGGCGATGGGGGAGATCGGCCGCTATTTCGCCAAAGATTTTCCCCAGGCACAGGTGGTGAGCATCGGTGGCCCCGACGCTTTCGGCAACGGCGCCGGGCGCCAGTGGTTTTCGGTGCAGGATGTGACCGAAGAGAACCGAGCGGCGCGCATCGCTGAAGTGATGCCGCAGTTTGTGGCCGTGGTGCGCCATTGGCAGCAGCTGAGCGGCGTGGGCTATGCCGCTACTGCTCTGGTAGGGTTCTCGCAGGGGGCGATCATGGCGCTGGAGGCGTTGAAAGCCGAAACCCGGCTGGCCGGGCGCGTGGTGGCGTTCAGCGGGCGTTTCGCCCGGCTGCCTGAGCAGGCTTTCGGCGACAGCGTGGTGCATTTGATCCACGGCGAGGAGGATGCGGTGATCGCGGTGCAACACGCTCACGCGGCGGCAGATGCGTTACGGGCCAACGGCGTGGATTTCACGCTGGACGTGGAAGAGAACGTCGGGCATGCGATCAATCAGGACATGATGAACGCCGCGTTGGAAAGGCTGCATTACTATGTGCCGCAGCGCTACTGGGACGAGGCGTTGTCCGGCAAGCGCGGCGAGCTGATCGCCTTCCGTTAAAAACTCAGGGCGCCGATGAGCGCCCTGTTGTCATTTCTTTTTCGGCCAGTCGTCTTCGTCATCCCACTGGGCGTTGTTGTCGCGGTGCGGCGGTATCTCCGGCTTGTTGGCCAGATAGCTTTTGACGTCAACGCGGCGCAGTTCCTTGATGCCGCTGACGACCATCCCCACCAGAACCAGCAGGATAATCCACCAGTAATCAGCTAACCATTGCATAGCTACTCCTTTCCTTCACTGCGTATGAAACGCGAAAAAATCGATGGCAGATGGCGTTCGAGCCATTCGGCACCGGCGACCTCCTTGTCTTGCCAGGCCGCCAGCAACAGCGCCGGGGTCAGCAAATGTTCGGCCTCTTGCGCCAGCGGCCGGTAGCTCAGATGCCACGGCTCCACCGCCACGCCGCCGCAGTCTTCGGTAAAGGGGCGGTAGAAACCGAACTCGGCCATATGCGCCGTCAGCCATTGGTTGAGCGGCGCAAAATAACCGCCTTCCTCATATTCCCACGGCTCCAGCTGCAGCTTTTGCCCTTCCGGCAGCAGCGACGGGTCGTACACGTCCAGATCGCTGCCCCAGTGGTGGCGGCTGGCGCCCGGCAGGGCCGACCAGCGCAGGATTGCCTCACAGCGCTCGGCGGCGGACAGCGGCGCGACGTCGATCGGCCGGCTGTCCTTATCTAATACTGGCCGCTGGCCGCAGAATTTGCCATTCCAGATAGCCAGTTGCCGATCGAAATCGCGGAAGGTGCTGGCGGGCTGGAGATCGAATCCCGCCGCGCGCGCCGCCTGTTGCATCGCCAGGAAGGCGCTGGCCGCCTGCGGCTGCAGCCGATGGTTGCCGCTCAGCGGCGTCAGATGTTCGGTCGAGCGGCCAGTGAGCATCTCTGCGGTGATCATGCGACCAATTGCTCCATGATGCGTTGATACATGCGGCTCAGCAGCTGCAGATCCGCGGCGTTGACGCATTCGTTGACCTTGTGGATGGTGGCGTTGACCGGCCCCAGCTCCACCACCTGCGCGCCCATTTGCGCGATGAAGCGGCCATCGGAGGTGCCGCCGGTGGTCAGCAGCTGCGGCGTCAATTCTGAATAGTGCTCGACGGCGTTGACCACCGCATCCACCAGCGCGCCGCGCGAGGTGAGGAAGGGTTGGCCGGACAGGCGCCATTCGATGCTGTAATTCAGCTGATGGCGTTCCAGCAGCTCTTCCACGCGCTGTTTGATCATCGCATCGGTGAGTTCGGTGCTGAAACGGAAGTTGAACTGCACATAAAGATCGCCCGGGATCACGTTGTTGCTGCCGGTGCCGGCCTGCACGTTGGCGATCTGCATGCTGGTCGGCGGGAAGAACTCGTTGCCGCGATCCCATTCGATCGCCACCAGTTCATTCAGCGCCGGCATGGCGCGGTGCACCGGGTTGTCCGCCAGATGCGGATAGGCAACGTGCCCCTGTACGCCGTGGATATGCAGGTTGGCGGTGATCGAACCGCGACGGCCGTTCTTCACCACGTCGCCGACGCGCTCGGTGCTGGACGGCTCACCGACCAGGCAGTAATCCAATCGCTCGTTGCGCGCCATCAGCGTTTCAACCACTTTAACCGTGCCGTGGGTGGCGCTGGCCTCTTCATCTGAGGTGATCAGAAAAGCCAGGCGGCCCTGATGATGCGGATTAGCGGCGACAAAGCGTTCCGCCGCCACTACCATCGCGGCCAATGACCCTTTCATGTCCGCTGCGCCACGGCCATACAGCATGCCGTCGCGGATCGTCGGTTCAAACGGCGGGTTATCCCAGCGTTTTTCATCGCCGGTCGGCACCACGTCGGTGTGCCCGGCGAACGCCAGGGTTTGTCCTTCGCCGCGCCATGCCCAGAAGTTTTGGGTGTCTTCGAAGTCCATCGCCTCGACGGTGAAGCCGATCGCCTGTAGACGTTCAATCATCAGCTGCTGGCAGCCTTCATCATTCGGGCTGAGAGAAGGGCGTTTGATCAACTGCTGGGCCAGTTCGATAACCGGGCAAGTCATACGGCAACCTCGGCAATAAATTGCTGATAAGCGTCGGCGTTGAAGCCGAGCAGGGCGCGCCCGTCGCCGGCGTCCAGCAGCGGGCGTTTGATGATAGCCGGCTGCGCCAGCATCAGCGCGATGGCGGCATCGGCGTTATCGCAGGCGTTGCGCTGCGCTTCATCCAGCTTGCGCCAGGTGGTGCCGCGAGTATTGAGCAGCGGCTCCCAGCCCAGTTGTGCGACGAAGCCGCGTAGCCGTTGTTCATCCAGGCCGTCGGCGCGGTAGTCGTGAAAATGATAGGCCACGCCCTGATCTTCCAGCCAGCGGCGGGCTTTTTTGATGGTGTCGCAGTTTTTGATGCCGTACATCGTCAGCGTTGTCTGTTGCGGTTTATTTGCCATGGCGTAAAGCTACCTGTCTCGTCGAGTCGATACTGAGCGGCGGGCGCGATCTTTGGCCCTCTCGCCGCCCGGCGATAGCAGAGATAATGCCAGTAAAGCAGCGACGAGATCCAGCAACGATGCGCCCGTAGTGCGATTGATGAGGCCGGCGACGCAGTTACATGGCTGCCTTCGCCGACGGCGCTAGTGAAAGGCGCCGGCGAAAGGCCCAGTCGTATGGACGGAGCTGAGGGAGAGAAGGCTACTCTTTATTTATTCTTATGTTTAAACGATCGGTTAAACACCGTACGCGGGTAATATGCAACAGCGGTTTTATTCGGCTGGCGCCGAGTTTTTTCATGATTCGCGATTTGTAATGATTGGCGGTTTTACTTTGGATATTCATGGCATGGCTGATGTCGCTCAGCGATTTTCCCGTCGACCATTCCGAGAGGAACAGCGACTCGCGCTGAGAGAGTTGCGGCGGCTCGGTATAGTGGCTGTAACGCTTATATAAGTCGCCGATCAGGTGGCTGAAGCGGCTCAATGATATAAGGTTTGATAATATAATGGTCTTTCTGTCGACAATAACCATTTCATGCGGACAGTCGGTGATAATGACTATTTTATAGGTGTTAGGGTTGGCATATTCGTCGCGGTAGCGCGCTTCAAAATTGTCGAGGGTGACATCGATAAAGCAGACCTTTTTGCGGTTAAAGCCGGCAGGCGCACGTTTTTCTCCCCAGGTTTGGGTGATAAGCTGCCGGATGCCGATGGCGGTATAGGTACACTCGCTGAAAATATCAATTTCCATTTTATTATAATCCTTTACTTTCTATTTCCCGGTGAGGATTGATATCTTAAAACATAAAAAAACAAATAATATAAATAATTTCATATTGAATTGATCTGGCGCCGCAGGCAGAGACGCCTCCTCGGACGCGGCAAGCAAGGTAAGCCTCATATACTACCATGATTTATAAAGAGTAAATTTTATTTTTAATCAATACTCTGCTCGGGAAACGCTCAACAGAATAGAAATCCTCTATTAATACCCCGAGGATTAAAAGGAATTAACATAGGGATTGGCTATCATTATTTTTTATTCGATCGTTTTTATCGATCGTCAAGGGTGGCAATCACTGCCTTAATGGGTTAATAACTAAGAAGTTTCTTGTTTTTACCGACGATAGCGGCTTTATTTTAATCGTTGGCTATGGAGATAAGGTAATGTCGCCAAAATTGACGCGAAGATAAATCTAAACAAAGAGAATGCGATGTTTTAAGCTGCGATCGGAACGCAAACGCAGTTGATTGATACGGAGAGTTGGCGTGAAAGAATACCATATCGAAATTTCCGATCGGGTAACATCGGAAATAACGTCCTGTATTGCGGACGGATTGGACCGTTTTAACGATGAATATATCGGCTACGGCGATCGCCAGCCGCTGGCGGTGGTGATAAAAGATCCCGACAGCGGTGAAGTCCTGGGCGGGATTACCGGACGATCCTCGCTGGGCTTGCTGTTTCTTGAGCTCTTTTATCTGCCGGAGGCGCTGCGCGGCGCGGGGGTGGGCAGCGAACTGTTGCGCCGTTTCGAGCAGGAAGGGCGCCGTCGGGGTTGCCTTTCCGCCGTGTTGTACACCATCAGTTTTCAGGCGCCGGGCTTTTATCAACGGCATGGCTGGCGGCGAATGGGGGAGGTGCCATGCCTGCCGCCGGGTACCAGCCGGGTGTTTATGACCAAAACGCTGTGATGCGCGCTTAACGCACGTAGCCCCCCTGTTGCAGACGCTGCAGGGAGGCGCCGTCCGCATACACCATGCCGGTGGTTAAATCGTGAAAGCCGTACTTCTTATAGAAAGCCAGTTTTTCCGGCACCGAATAGATGAATATCTTGCCGAGCGGCGCCAGATCTTGCATCACCCGATCCATCAACCGGCGCCCCAACCCCTGCCCCTGAAAGCGCGGATCGATCGCCACGTCGGCCAGATAGGCGACCGATGTCAGATCGCTGATGGCATGCGCAGTGGCTATCAGCTCATCGCCGATAAATCCCCAATAGCAAAACTGACTGTGCTGGTAAACGCGTTGCAGCGTATGAGGATCGCGTTTGCCCAGCCCGGCAGCCTCCAGCAATTCACACAGCCGTTGCCAGTCGACGGCGCGGCGGCTCATATCCGTGATGATTTCCATCGCTTTCCTCTAACCAATAAGACTGAGATCGGCGGCATAGTGCCGAATGGCGCGTTGATAACTGCGGATGTCGGCATCTGACGAGGTTTCCGCCAGCAGCAGCAACAGATCGGCCACGGCCTGTTTACCGTCCCCCAGGTTGTACCGGGTCATGGCGCGAAACAGCATCAGCTCTTTGGCCTGCGGGAACTCGCTCAGGCCGTCGTCGAAAGCGCGCAGCGAAGCCGGATATTCACCCAGAGCGCGGTAAGTGCTGCCGAGACCCAGCCAGGCTTCACGGCGCTGGGCGGACGGCAAATCGCGAGCCAGCGCCGCGAGGTAGTGGGGGATGGCCTGTTGCTCCAGGCCCTGCACGTCATACAGGCAGGCCAACTGAAAGTGCAGCGTTGCCGCTTCCGGCTCCTCCGCCAGTTGCCGTAATGCCAGCGCAGTGGCTTCCTGATAGCGCCCCTGCGTTTTTAACTCTAAGAGAGACAAAGAAGTGGACATGAACTGGGCTCCATTGGCGTATTTTTATACCTTTTACACGCTATCGTGGAGAAATTGATATCACAAGGGAATAGCTGCACTGCACATTGATCAGATAAATACGAAAATGTGCGCTAACCCCGGTTTTCGGGCCCGGCATCGTTCCCGTTTCCCTTCACATGGTCAAAAAACAGGCGTAGAATCCGCTTCGTCAAATAATTGAGGTTGTAAAGTATTATGGTTGATCGTGAATTAGGAAACTGGAAAGACTTCATTGATGAGATGTTGGGCAACTGACACAGCGTTGAAGCAGATGGCAAGGTTGAGTCATTGGAAAGTCACTGAAACACCTTGGGAACGAGATTATCGTTCGAAAAAAGCAGCATCGGTAACCCGACGCTGCTTTTTTTATGCGCCGCCGATCACTCGCCGGCGGCTGTTGTCGTGGTGGCCGGATGCGCTTTACCCGGGAATCGGCGCCGCACCAGCACAAAGAACAGTGGCACGAAGAAAATCGCCAGCAGGGTGGCGGAGATCATGCCGCCCATCACCCCGGTGCCGACCGCATGCTGGCTGCCGGAACCGGCGCCGCTGCTGGTGGCCATCGGCAGCACGCCGAAGATGAACGCCAGTGAGGTCATCAGGATCGGCCGCAGACGCATGCGTGACGCGTCGAGCGTTGCCGACATCAGATCCTGCCCTTTATGGTTCAGCTCATTGGCGAACTCGACGATCAGAATGGCGTTTTTCGCCGACAGCCCAATGATGGTCAACAGGCCGACCTGGAAATAGACGTCGTTCTCCAGCCCTCGCAACCAGGTGGCGGCGACTGCGCCGATCACCCCCAGCGGCACCACCAGCATCACCGAGAACGGTATCGACCAGCTCTCGTACAGCGCCGCCAGGCACAGGAACACCACCAGCAGCGAGATGGCATACAACGCCGGCGCCTGCGAGCCGGACAGCCGTTCCTGATAGGACATTGCTGTCCATTCCAGACCAAAGCCGGTCGGCAGTTGGCTGACCAGTTTCTCCATTTCCGCCATGGCGGTGCCGGTGCTGACGCCGTTGGCCGCCTCGCCGACAATCTCCAGCGCCGAGCTGCCGTTATAACGCTCCAGCCGCGGCGAACCGTACTCCCAGTGTGAGGTGGCGAAGGCCGAGAACGGCACCATGCCGCCCGCGCTGTTGCGCACATACCATTTGTTGATGTCATCCGGCAGCATGCGGAACGGCGCCGCAGCCTGCACATAGACTTTTTTCACCCGGCCGCGATCGACGAAGTCGTTGACGTAGGTCGAGCCCCAGGCGGTGGAGAGGGTGTTGTTGATGTCGTCGATCGATACGCCCAGCGCCTGGGCCTTGCGCTGATCGATATCGATTTGCAGCTGCGGGCTGTCGTCCAGGCCGTTGTGGCGCACGCGCGACAGCAGCGGGTTTTGCGCCGCCAGCTGCAGCAGCTGATCGCGCGCCGCCATCAGCTTGGCGTGGCCGAGGCCGGCGTGGTCTTCCAACTCCATATCGAAGCCGGAGGAGTTGCCGAGGCCGGTGATAGCCGGCGGGCTGCTGGCGATCACCCGGGCTTCGTTAATCTTGTTGAATGCCAGCGTGGCGCGGTCGATGATGTCGAACGAGCTGTTGGCGCCCGAGGTGCGCAGATCCCAGTCTTTCAGCCGCACGAACAGGCGCGCCACGTTTTGGCCGTTGCCGCCGGGCCCGGAGCCGATGATGGCGAATACTGACAGCACGTCCTGTTTCTCTTCGGTGAGGAAATACTGCTCGACCTTTTCCACCACTTTGGAGGTTTGCTGCAGGGTCGATCCCGCCGGCAGCTGCACCTGCACGGTGAAGATGCCGCGGTCTTCCTGCGGCAGGAATGAGGTCGGCAGCTTGATGAACAGCAGCGCCATGCCGCCGAGCAGCAGCAGATAAATCACCATATAGCGGCCGCTGGCGTGCAGGATCCGCCCCACGCCGCGCTCATAGCGTTCGGCGTTGCGGTTGAACATGCGGTTGAACCAGCCGAAGAAGCCGCGCTTGCCGTGGTGATGGCCCTTGGCGATCGGTTTTAGCAGCGTGGCGCACAGGGCCGGCGTCAGGATCATCGCCACCAGCACCGACAGCACCATGGCGGAAACGATAGTGATGGAGAACTGGCGATAGATGGCGCCGGTGGTGCCGCCGAAGAACGCCATCGGCACGAACACCGCCGACAGCACCAGCGCGATGCCGACCAGCGCGCTCTGGATCTGCCCCATGGATTTACGCGTGGCTTCACGCGGCGGCAGGCCTTCCTCGCTCATCACGCGTTCGACGTTCTCCACCACCACGATGGCGTCGTCCACCAGCAGGCCGATCGCCAACACCATGGCGAACATGGTGAGGGTGTTGATGCTGAAGCCGCAGGCGGAAAGGATGGCGAAGGTACCCATCAGCACCACCGGCACGGCGATGGTGGGGATCAGCGTGGCGCGGAAGTTCTGCAGGAACAGATACATCACCAGGAACACCAGCAGGATGGCTTCCAGCAGCGTTTTCACCACGTCCTTGATCGAGGCTTTGACGAACGGGGTGGTTTCATAGGCCACTTTGGCCTCCAGCCCGTGCGGGAAGTATTGCGACAGCTCGGCGATCTTGTCCTTCACCAGTTGGTCGGTCTGCAGTTCGTTGGCGCCGGAGGCCAGCTTGATGTTCATGCCTGCGGCCTGCATGCCGTTGTAGCGGCTCAGGTAGTTGTAGTTCTCGCCGCCCAGCTCGACGGTGGCGACGTTGCCCAGCGTCACCAGCGACCCGTCCTGGTTGACGCGCAGAGTGATCTGGCGGAACTGCTCCGGCGTCTGGAGCTGCGACTGGGCGTTGATGGTGGCGTTCAGCGCCTGTTTATCGACCGACGGCGTGCCGCCCAGCTGGCCGACCGCCACCTGGGCGTTCTGCGACTGAATGGCTTTGACGACGTCCTGGGTGGTGAGCTGGTAGCTGTTGAGCTTGTTGGGATCGAGCCAGATGCGCATGGCGTATTGCGAACCGTACACGTCCATGCTGCCGACGCCGTTGATGCGGCTGAGCGGATCCTGCAGGTTGGAGACGATGTAATCGGCGATGTCCTGCTTGTCCATGCTGTTGTCGGTGGAGACGAACGCCACCATCATCAGCGTGGTATCGCCGGATTTGGAGACCGTAACCCCCTGATTCTGCACCGCCTGCGGCAGGCGTTTAATCGCCGCCTGCAGCTGGTTTTGCACCTGCTGCATCGCTTCGTTGGGATCGGTGCCGGCTTCGAAGGTCAGCGTGACGGTCGCCTGACCGGTATTGGTGCTCTGCGACGACATGTACATCATGTTGTCGAGCCCGGTCATATTCTGTTCAATGATCTGCGTGACGGTGTTTTCCAGCGTTTGCGCCGAAGCGCCTGGGTAAGTTGCGCTGATGCGCACGTTCGGCGGCGCTAAATTCGGGTATTGTTCCACCGGCAGAGAAAAAATCGCCAACGCCCCGGTCAGGCAAAGAATAATTGCCAGTACCCAGGCGAAAATCGGGCGATCAATAAAAAAATTGGCCATGCAGCGCGAACCTCGTTATGACTTGTTCTATCTTTAAAACGCATCAGAATTATACATTTCAGCGGCAGGGAAGGATTCCGGCGCTATTGCACTTTACTCGGGATAGCCGAGTAAAGCGTGGAGAAAAAAAGGAGATAGTGTAAATAACGGTAGCGGGAAACCGCGTTGGCGCATTGGCGCCGGTTATTGCCGTCTATTAAGACATTTTTATTACTATCAAAGGCCTTGCGCGCCCCTTCGTCGCAGGGAACCGGAAAGTAAACCGGACTCACTTTACAGCAGGAGCTTGGCATGGGAATTAACCCGGTATTTGCCCGTCGGCTTTATTTGTGCTGGCTGATCAGCCACAGTGAGCGGCCCAATGTGCCGCGGTTGATGGCGCTGACCGGTTGGCCGCGCCGCACGTTGCAGGATGTGCTGAAGGCGCTGCCCGGCATGGGCGTCGAACTGCAGTTCGTGCAGCAGGGTGTGCGCAATAATGACGGTTTCTATCAGTTGGAAAGCTGGGGGCCGTTCAACAAGAGCTGGGTGCACCAGCATCATCAGGCGCTGCTCAGCGCCATCGAGTAAGCTGCCCCGGCGCACGGCCGGGGCGGGCGATCATTGGTTCTTCTGCTCCAGGTACATCACCGTCGCTGCCACGCGGGAACGCACGTCCAGCTTGCGCAGTATGTTGCGAATGTGCACTTTCACCGTTTCTTCAGAGATATGCAGCTGCGCTGCCACCTGCTTGTTGGACAGGCCGCGCGCCACTTCTTGCAACACGTCCAGCTCGCGTTCGGTCAGGGCGGCAAAGGGATTGCGCTGCTCGCCGCGTGCAAGCAGGTAATCCGCCATGGCGTCGCTGATCACATTCTGCCCTTCGGCGGCGGCGTTGATGTGTTCCAGCAGCTGCTCCGGTTCGCTGTCTTTCAGCAGGTAGCCATCGGCGCCGGCATCGATCAGCGCATACAGATCGCTGCGCGCGTCGGAGACCGTCAGCACGATGATGCGTGCGTCCACGCCTTCCTCACGCAGGGCCTGCAGCGTATCCAATCCGGACATGCCCTTCATGTTCAGATCCAACAAGATCACGTCCGGGGCGTGCTGCAGCGCCAGCGCAACCGCCTCGCTGCCGTTGCCGGCCTCCGCCACCACCTCAAATCGCGCATCCAGTCCCAGCAGTTGTTTGATGCCGCGCCGCATCAACGGATGATCGTCAACGATCATGACTCGGTATTGCTTCATCACCATGAAATATGCTCCCTGTAGCAAGTAAAGCCACTCAAACGCGCCCTACGGCGTGCTTCACAGTGGGACTGTCTCTTCAAAAATAGCGGCAATCTGCGCCGAAAACCTGATCGGGCGGCATTCCGGCTGGCGGCAACCGTAACGCAAGGTGAACAGCCGCGAGGTCAGGGCGGAAAGGTCAGGCAGACCGCCGTGCCGCCGCTGCTTCTGCGCCGGATACGCAGCGTTCCTCCCAATCGCGCTGCACGTTCGCTCATGATGGTCAAACCATAATGTCCTTCCGGCTCCTCCAGGCTGGCGATGCCGCAACCGTCGTCGGTAATGCTGAATAGGTTGTCGCCCGCGGCGTTGACCTCGCAACAAACCGCGATTTCGTCCGCCCCGGCGTGCTTGACGGCGTTGAGCACCGCCTCGCGCACGATCTGCAGCGCGTGCACCTGCTGCTGGGCGTTGAGCGCCTGCGATGACAGCCGACAGTGTAACTGAATCCGTGCGGTGGTTAGAGCCTTTAATGGCTGCAACAGCTGCTCCAGCGCGGCGTTCAGATCCGCCTCCTGAATGTTGAGGCGGAAGGTGGCCAGCAATTCTCGCAGCTGGCGATAGGCATCGGCCAGCGTGCGATCGAAATCGTCGATGATCGTCTGCTCCGCCGGCCGATCGGCGGTGCGCCTGAGCAGCGTCAGCTGGATGCGCAGGAATGACAGCGTCTGCGCCAGCGAATCGTGCAGCTCGCGGGCGATGGTCGCGCGCTCTTCCATCAACAGCAAATACTGGTGCTGCTTCTGCGCCCGGTTGAAGTAGACGCCGCGGCCCAGCATGTTGGCCAGGCTTTGCATCAGTTGAGGATGTGGCGGGTGCGCTTCGGGCTGCCAGCGCAGCTCGCCCAGCGGTTTTTCGCCCTGGGTGATCGGCAGCGCATCCCAGGCTTGCGTCGGCGCCGCTTCTCCTTCGCTCAGTTGCCACTGGCCATGATCGTCCACGACGTTCAGCCGGATGCAGCGCAGCCGTTCACTGTGGCGCACGATGCGCAGCACATTTTCGAACGCCTGCTGATCGATCTGGCGCACGCTCAGCGCTTGCGAACAGCGATACAGCACCTCCAGCGTTTCGTTGGCCTGCTGCAGACGCTGGGTCTTTTCCTGTACTTTCAGCTCCAGCGACTGATAAAGCCGGGCCAGTTCGTCCGACATGGCGCTGAAGGTTTGCGACAGCACGCCGAGTTCGTTCGGCAACGCCACGTCCAGCGGCGGGTGGCTGAAATCGCGTTGCTGCACGCGCTGGCTGGCGTCGACCAGATGCTGCAGCGGCGCAACCACCTGGCGGCGCATAAAGCGGATGCAGAACAACACCAGCCCGATGATGGCGGCGTAGCCCAGTATGCTGACGACGGCCACCAGGCTCAGTTTCAACTCGGAATAGCGCTGCAGGGCGGAAACGAAATGATCGACGCGGTTGACGTGGCCGGCGACCTCCGCCCGGTAGGCGGCCGCTTGTCCGTCGCGGATTTGCCGCTCCATCGTTTGCCACGCTTGCTGCAGCCCCAGATAATGATCGCGCACCTCGGCGGGCACGTAGAAGCGCGTCAGCTTGTGCAGCGCCGGCGCCTGCAAAGACTGCCGGTACTGCTGCAGATGCAGCTCCAGCTCGGCGCTCTGCCGGTCGAGATCGTAGGCCAATCGATAGCTTTGCATGCGCAGCGAACCGGCGATATTGATCGCTTCTGCGTCGCTCTGGCTGCCGGCGACGGCGGTCAACGCCAACCCGGTGGCGAGCACCGACAGTATCACGATGCCGAACAACGCCCTGGCCAGGCTGCCGGTCACGGTACGTTTAACAAGCAATCAAGGATCCTTCTCTCTCAGGTGAGGCGCTTCGCCAGTTTCATTCGAAAGCAAAACTATAACTTTTGCAACTAAAATGCACCGCGATTTGTATCAAGTTGTCAACAAAACGGGAACAATTGTCGTTGCACAATCAAATGAATAGCAAAATGCCCGCTGTTTTTCGGCGGCGGGTCGATTTCCTCTGGCGATTTGTCTTTGGGGGGCGAATCGCACTGGGTTTTATGCAATGTAATGCGTCTGGGCTCGACTTATTTTTCATTATTTTAAGCGATATTAAGTCCCGACTTGGCTGGCGGGACGCGGTACGATTTTTGTTGCAAATAGCCTGCCGCTGCGTGGCGTAATCGCGGTATGATTTTCAGGTTGCAACCAAGGGAAAAGGGTCATGTCGTCGAAAATTGAGAATGTGAAGAAAGAGCTGCTGTCGGACAACTGGTATGTGCTGCACAAGTATACGTTCGATCTGAAACGCAAAAACGGCGGTTCAGTACAGCAGATGCGCGAGGTCTACGATCGCGGCAACGGCGCCACCATTTTGCTGTACAACCGCGCCAAGGGCACGGTGGTGCTGACCAACCAGTTCCGCATGCCGACCTATGTCAACGGCAACGAGAGCGGCATGCTGCTCGAGGCCTGCGCCGGCCTGCTGGACGCCGATTCGCCGGAGCAGTGCGCGCGCCGCGAAGCGGTAGAGGAGACCGGTTTTCAGGTGGGCGAGGTCAAGAAAATCTTCGAAGCCTACATGTCGCCGGGCGGCGTGACCGAGATCGTGTACTTCTTTATCGCCGAATACCATGACGATGAGCGTCGTGCGGCCGGCGGCGGCATTGAAGATGAAGATATTGAGGTGATCGAGTTGCCGTTCAGCGAAGCGGTGGCGATGATCGCCGATGGCCGGATTAAAGACGGCAAGACCATCATGCTGCTGCAGTATTTGCAGATTCATCGGGTGATGGAATAAAAAAAAGCCGGTCATGATGACCGGCTTTTTTATCGGCTGACGCCAGGCGGCTTACTTCAGCAGCGCCTGCGCCTTGGCCACCACGTTGTCCACGGTGAAGCCAAACTCGGCGAACAGCTGCTCCGCCGGCGCCGACTCACCGAAGGTGGTCATGCCCACGATGGCGCCGTTCAGCCCCACGTACTTGTACCAGTAGTCCGCGATACCCGCTTCCACCGCCACGCGCGCCGTTACCGCCGCCGGCAGCACCGACTCGCGGTACGCCGCATCCTGCTTGTCGAACGCATCGGTCGACGGCATCGACACCACGCGCACCTTGCGGCCCGCCGCGGTCAGTTTGTCCGCCGCTTCCACCGTGATGCCCACTTCGGAGCCGGTGGCGATCAGGATGACGTCCGGCGTGCCCGCGCAGTCTTTCAGCACGTAGCCGCCGCGGTACACGTTCGCCAGCTGCTCTGCGGTGCGCGGCTGCTGGGTCAGGTTCTGGCGCGAGAACACCAGCGTGGTCGGGCCGTCGTTGCGCTCGATGCCGTACTGCCACGCCACCGCCGATTCCACCTGGTCGCACGGGCGCCAGGTGCTCATGTTCGGGGTCACGCGCAGGCTCGCCAGCTGCTCCACCGGCTGGTGGGTCGGGCCGTCTTCGCCCAGACCGATGGAGTCGTGGGTGTAGACGAACACGTTGCGCAGCTTCATCAGTGCCGCCATGCGCACCGCGTTGCGGGCGTATTCCACGAACATCAGGAAGGTCGCCGAGTACGGCAGGAAGCCGCCGTGCAACGCGATGCCGTTGGTGATGGCGGTCATGCCGAACTCGCGCACGCCGTAATGAATGTAGTTGCCCGCCGGGTCAACGTTCAGCGCTTTCGAGCCGGACCACATGGTCAGGTTGCTCGGCGCCAGGTCGGCGGAGCCGCCCAGGAACTCCGGCAGCACCTTGCCGAACGCTTCCAGCGCGTTCTGCGACGCCTTGCGGCTGGCGATGTTGGCCGGGTTGGCCTGCAGTTTTTCCACGAACGCTTTGGCGTCGGCTTTCCAGTCGGCCGGCAGCTCGCCGTTCATGCGGCGCTTGAACTCGGCAGCCTGCTCCGGGAAGGCCTTGGCGTAGGCGGCGAACTTGTCGTTCCAGGCCGCTTCCTTGGCCTGACCGGCTTCTTTGGCGTCCCACTGGGCGTAGATGTCCTGCGGGATTTCAAAGGCGGCGTATTTCCAGCCCAGCGCTTCGCGGGTGGCGGCCACTTCAGCTGCGCCCAGCGCGGCGCCGTGCACGTCATGGGTGCCGGCCTTGTTCGGCGAACCGAAACCGATAACGGTCTTGCACATCAGCAGCGACGGCTTGTCGGTCACCTTGCGGGCTTCTTCAATCGCCGCCTTGATGGCGTCCGGGTTGTGGCCGTCGACGTTGCGCACCACGTGCCAGCCGTAGGCTTCGAAACGCAGGGCGGTGTCGTCGGTGAACCAGCCGTCGACGTGGCCGTCGATGGAGATGCCGTTGTCATCGTAGAAAGCGGTCAGCTTGCCGAGCTTGAGGGTGCCGGCCAGGGAGCAGACTTCGTGCGAGATACCTTCCATCATGCAGCCGTCGCCCATGAAGGCGTAGGTGTGGTGGTCGACGATGTCGTGGCCAGGGCGGTTGAACTGCGCCGCCAGGGTGCGTTCGGCGATGGCGAAGCCGACGGCGTTGGCGATACCCTGGCCCAGCGGGCCGGTGGTGGTCTCAACGCCCGGGGTGTAGCCGTACTCCGGGTGGCCCGGGGTTTTGGAATGCAGCTGACGGAAGTTCTCCAGCTCGCGCATCGGCAGGTCGTAGCCGGTGAGGTGCAGGAGGCTGTAAATCAACATGGAGCCGTGGCCGTTGGAGAGCACGAAACGGTCGCGGTCAGCCCAGTGCGGGTTAGTCGGGTTGTGGTTGAGGTAGTCACGCCACAGGACTTCGGCGATGTCCGCCATGCCCATAGGGGCACCCGGGTGGCCGGAATTTGCTTTTTGTACGGCGTCCATGCTGAGTACGCGGATGGCGTTGGCAAGCTCTTTACGAGAAGACATAACGAAACTCCAGTACGGTTACAGTTGAGCGGCCAACATGTCTTCCAGCTTCTGCTGGTCGACGGCGAACAGGCGAATGCCTTCGGCGAGTTTCTCCACCGCCATGGCGTCCTGGTTGTGCAGCCAGCGGAACTCCGCTTCGGCCAGCGGAGCCGGTTGGTGGAAGCCTTCGGTAGACGGGGTCAGCTTGCGCTCAACCGGCCGGTCGCTGTTTTTCAGCTGTTCCAGCAGGTTCGGCGCGATGGTCAGACGATCGCAGCCGGCCAGCGCCAGAATTTGCTCAACCTTGCGGAAGCTGGCGCCCATGATCACCGTCTGGTAACGATGACGCTTGTAGTATTCATAGATGGTACGCACCGACTTCACGCCCGGATCCTGATCGGCATCGTAGTCGGCGGCAGGCTGTTTAGCCTGATACCAGTCATAGATGCGGCCGACGAACGGCGAGATCAGATACACGCCGGCTTCGGCGCAGGCGCGGGCCTGAGCGAAAGAGAACAGCAGCGTCAGGTTGGTGTTGATACCTTCTTTTTCCAGCTCTTCGGCGGCTTTGATGCCTTCCCAGGTGGAGGCCAGCTTGATCAGAATGCGCGACTTGTCGATGCCTTGCTCTTGATACATGGCGATCAGCTTACGCGCTTTGGCGACACACATGCCGCGATCGAACGACAGACGGGCGTCCACTTCGGTAGAGATGCGGCCCGGCACGCTTTTGAGGATCTCGACGCCGATGTTGACCGCCAGCTTATCGCTGGCGTTGATCAGCTGGGTTTCCTTGCTGCCACCCTGGCGGCGGGCATATTCCAGCGCTTCGGTGATCAGCGCTTTGTACTGCGGCAGCGCGGCGGCTTTCAGGATCAGCGAAGGGTTGGTGGTGGCGTCCTGGGGTTCGAACTGGCGGATGGATTCGATATCGCCGCTGTCGGCGACCACCGTGGTCAGCTGCTTGAGTGCGTCTAATTGATTCATTGATAAGCTCCTTGACCAAGCTCAACGTAGGGAAATGAGAACCTTTTTCATCATAGGGGGAACACACTGCATCATCGGGTCGGGAATGAAAATGCGCTTTTTCTGATTGTTGCGATGGATAATAACAATGGATGCCGAGTAAACCCAGGCGGAGCGCGGCTTGCGCGCGACCGCCATCGAGGCTGAAAGCGGTTTAACGCCGCCCGACCACGTTTTCGTAGTAGCCGATTCGTTCGACCTTCGGCGCTGAACCGCCCCCTTCAAATTCCGATTCCAGCCAGGCATCGACGATGGTTTTCGCCAGCTCTGCGCCGATGACCCGCGCGCCCAGCGTGATGATTTGCGCATCATTGCTTTTGCGCGCCCGTTGGGCGGAGTAAGTATCGTGACATTGCGCCGCGCGAATGCCGGGCACTTTATTGGCCACGATACTCATGCCGATGCCGGTGCCGCACAGCAGGATCCCCCGCCGATGTTTTTCCTCCCGTATCGCCTGCGCGACGCGATAGGCGATATCGGGATAGATCCCGGCTTCTGCGGCGCGATCCGTCGTGTAGTCAATGACGGGGATATCCCGTTGTTGCAGGTGGGCGACGATCAGATCCTTGAGTTCAATGGCGGCATCATCGGCGCCGATGGCGATAGGCAGCATAGCGGTCTCCTGGTTGATAACGAAAAGGGCGGCGATCCTCGGTGGCGCCACGTTCATTACCGTATCTCTGTTTTATCAAATGTTCAATTGATGATCTTTTGTTTTTTCGTATTGCTCTTCTTTGTTCCACTAAAAAGGTGATTTGTGTCACTGATTAAGGGTTTTAAAGCGTTACTCATCCTTGGGTAGGTGGGTTTTTGAGCGATATCACACTTTAACAAGTTCGCTGTGGGCAAATTGAACGCTTGGCGTTAGTGTTCATTTGTTCTTTGTTTGTGTTAATGATCAAAAGAAATCACCCTACCAGAGGAGAGTGCTATGTGTCAGACCTGCATAACAGAGGCGAAAATGGCGGACGGTATCCCCGAGATCATGAAGGCGGTAGTGGCGTACGCTCCTAAAGATTACCGCCTGGAACAGGTGCCGGTACCGAAGGTTGGCCCGAAAGAGATCCTGGTGAAGATCGAGGCCTGCGGCATCTGCGCCGGCGATGTTAAAGCGTTCGAGGGGGCGCCCAGCTTCTGGGGCGATGAAAAACAGCCGGCGTATATTAAGGCGCCGATGATCCCCGGTCATGAATTTATCGGCCACGTGGTGGGATATGGCGATGGCGTTGAGGGGTTCAAGATCGGCGATCGGGTGATATCAGAACAAATTGTCCCCTGCTGGCAATGCCGCTTCTGCAACCGCGGCCAGTATTGGATGTGCGAAAAGCATGACCTGTACGGTTTCCAGAAAAACGTCAACGGCGGCATGGCTGAGTACATGAAGTTCACCAAAGAGGCGATCAACTATCATGTGCCGGCCGATCTGCCGATCGAAAAAGCCATTCTGATCGAACCCTATGCTTGCTCCTTCCATGCGGTGCAGCGCGCCAATATCAAGCTGGGGGACGTCGTGGTGTTGGCCGGGGCCGGCACCCTGGGGTTGGGCATGATCGGGGCCATCAAAAAGTCCGGGCCCTCGAAGCTGGTGGTGCTGGATCTGTCCGACGATCGTCTGGCCCTGGCGAAGCGCTTCGGCGCGGATGTGACGCTGAATCCGACCCGTGACGACGTGCCTGCGGTCATTAAAGCGATGACCGACGGCTACGGTTGCGACATCTATATCGAGGCGACCGGCGCGCAAAAGTCCGTGGAACAAGGCCTGACGCTGATTCGCAAGCTCGGCACCTTCGTCGAATTTTCCGTTTTCAAAGATCCGGTGACCGTCGACTGGAGCATCATCAGCGACCGCAAGGAGCTGGACGTGCTCGGTTCGCACCTCGGCCCTTACTGCTACCCGCTGGTGATCGAAGGCATCGCCAATGGCGATCTGCCGACCGAAGGCGTGGTGACGCATACGTTGCCGCTGGAACAGTTCGCCGAGGGCTTCGAACTGATGAAGCGCGGCGTGGGTTCAATCAAAGTGGTGCTCAATCCAAACCTCTGAAGCCTGCGTCGTTCCTCGGGTGCGGGCGAGCCCGCGCCTCCATAATCACATGTGCTGGGGTGTTCTATGTTGCATGGACTGATTCATCGCATTGGTCTGTCACCGAAATTGCTGCTGGGCTATGCCGGCGTGCTGGTGTTCATGATGGGCGAAGGGCTGGAGCAAGGATGGCTGTCGCCTTATTTGATCGGCAAGGGGCTTAGCATTCAAGAATCGGCGTTGTTGTTCAGCGTTTATGGCTTCGCCGCCGCAATCGCCGCCTGGTTTTCCGGGGTATTGGCGGAGATCTTCACCGCCCGGCGAGTCATGCTGGCGGGTTTGCTGCTGTTTTTGTTCGGTTCGGTGTGTTTTCTGACGTTCGGGTTGCCGAGCAACAACCTGTCGATCATGGTGCCGACCTATGCGCTGCGAGGTTTGGGTTATCCGCTGTTCGCTTACGGTTTTCTGGTGTGGGTGGCGTATGAGGCGCCGCCGGAAAGGCTGGGGTCGGCGGTGGGGATTTTCTGGTTCGTCTACAGCGGCGGGCTCAGCGTGTTGGGGGTGCTGTATTCCAGCATCATGCTGCCTTATCTCGGCGAAATCCACACGCTGTGGAGCGCGCTTATCTTCGTCGTGCTGGGCGCGGTGATTGCGCTGATGCTCAATCGCAGCGAAGGCACCGCGGAGCGCGGCAATCGGGAAAAAGCCTCGCTGGCTTACGTTCTGAA
Source organism: Serratia sp. BFP-2025 (assembly GCF_050880365.1). Taxonomy (NCBI): domain Bacteria; kingdom Pseudomonadati; phylum Pseudomonadota; class Gammaproteobacteria; order Enterobacterales; family Yersiniaceae; genus Serratia; species Serratia sp. BFP-2025. The sequence goes on from NZ_JBPAFV010000001.1 coordinate 307,231, forward strand.
AGGCATCACCATCGCGTTCGAAAACCCGAAGATCGGCCTGGGCGGCATCGTGCGCACCATTAATACCTCTGCGGCTTACGGCTTCGTCGTATTCATGCCGATGTACATGATGGATATGGGCTTCACCCGTACGCATTGGCTGCAGATGTACGCCGCGCTGTGGACGGTCAACATCATTTTCAACCTGATTTTCGGCGTGATCAGCGACGGTCTCGGCTGGCGCAATGTGGTGATGTGGTTCGGCTGCGTCGGCTGCGCCCTGACCACGCTGATGTTCTACTACGTGCCGCAATTCTTCGGCGCCAACTACCTGCTGACCGTTTGCGCCGCCGGTTTGTTCGGCGCCTGCCTGGCGGCGTTCGTGCCATTGTCGGCCATCATGCCGTCGCTGGCGCCGGACAATAAGGGCGCGGCGATGTCGATTCTCAATCTGGGCGCCGGCTTGAGCACCTTTGTCGGCCCGGCGGTGGTGGGGCTGTTTATCGGCAGCCTGGGCACCGTTGGCGTGATCTGGATCTTTACCGGCTTGTACCTGTTCAGCGGCGTGCTGATGAAATTCGTCACGCTGCCGAAGGAAAACGCGACGGTGGCGGAAGAACGCGGCGCGAGTTTGGCGAAAATATCCTGACCGATGGTGAAGTTCACAGTTTTAAGGGGAAATTTATGATTAATCATCAAACTATGCCGCCACGCGAACTCTCGCTGCAGGGCAAGGTGGCGTTGATTACCGGCGGCGCTGCGGGTATCGGTCTCGCGATCGCCGAACGCTATCTGCAAAACGGCGCACGCGTGGTGCTGCTTGACCGTGCACCGCAGGTGGTGGAAGTGGCGCGGCAACTGCACGCCGAGGCGGCGTTGGGCGTTGTGGCTGACGTGACCGATTCGGCCTCGGTGGACCGGGCGGTGGCGCAGGCCGAAGCGCATTTCGGGCGGCTGGACGTGCTGGTCAACAGCGCCGGTATCGTCGCGCTGCATCCGGCCGAGGAGCTGCCGGAAACGGCGTGGGATGCAACCCTGGCGGTCAATCTGAAAGGCGTGTTTCTCACCTGCCAGGCGGTGGGGCGCCGTTTCATTCGCCAGCGCGGCGGCAGCATCATCAATCTCGCCTCGCAGGCCGGCGTAGTGGCTTTGCCTAATCACCTGGCCTATTGCGCCAGCAAAGCGGGCGTTATCGGCTTGACCCAGGTGCTGGCGTTGGAGTGGGGGCCGTACAACGTGCGGGTCAACGCCATTTCACCCACCGTGGTTTTGACGGAGCTGGGGCGCAAAGCCTGGTCTGGCGAGGTAGCGGAGCAGATGAAGCAGAAAATTCCGCTGCGGCGCTTCGCCGAGCCGCAAGATATCGCCGCCAGCGCTCTGTTTTTGGCCGGTGACGCGGCAGCGATGATAACCGGCGCCAACCTGGTGGTCGACGGCGGATACACCATTCAATAATTCCTTATTCAGGCGACAGAGAGGCCGCGATGAACAGAATCATTAACGATCCCGATCACGTAGTGGAAGACGCCATTCAGGGCTATCAGCTGGCCCATCCGAACTATTACGCCGCCACCGACAATGCGCGGGTGTTGAAATACCCGGCGGCGCCGATCGCCGGTAAAGTGGGCATTGTCACCGGCGGCGGTTCCGGTCATGAGCCGGCGTTCCTGGGTTATGTCGGCAAGAACATGCTGGACGCCGTTGCGATTGGCGAAATTTTTTCTTCTCCTACGGCAGGGGCGTTTCTCGACGCCTTCAAGGCGGCGGACAGCGGTGCCGGCGTGGCTTGTTTGTACGGCAACTACGCCGGCGACAACATGAACGTCAAGATGGCGATCAAGAAGGCCACGGCGGCCGGCATACGGGTGAAAACCGTGGTGGCCAATGATGATGTCGCCTCGGCGCCGGCCAGTGAAATCGAGAAGCGACGCGGCGTGGCCGGAGAAATTCTGATGTGGAAGGTCGGCGCGGCGGCGGCGGCCAAGGGCTACGATCTGGACGGCGTGATCGGCGCGGCGCAAAAAGCCATCGACCGGTGTCGTTCGATCGGCGTCGGCCTCAGTTCCTGCACCATTCCCGCGGTCGGCAAACCCAATTTTCATATCGAAGACGGCAAGATGGAGATCGGCATCGGCCATCACGGCGAACCGGGTATTGAGGTATCGCCGATCCAGTCGGCGTCGGCGATGGCCGGCACCATGCTCGACTTCGTGCTCAACGACATGCCGCTGGAACAGGGCCAGGAGGTGGCGTTGCTGATCTCCGGGCTCGGCGCCACGCCGGTGATGGAGCTGTATATCTATTACGCCGAAATCGAGCGCCGGTTGACGGCGAAAGGCGTGCGGGTGCATCGGCGCTACGTCGGCAATTACTTCACGTCGCTGGAAATGATGGGCGTGACGCTGACGCTGATGACGCTGGATGACGAACTGAAAACGCTGCTGGACATGCCGGCGCAATCCTTAGGTTTAACGCAGGTGGAGTGAATCATGACGGAACAAATTTCAACCCGGTACGGCAGTGAGATCGTTGCGGGGCTGATAGAAACCATTGTCAGCAACCGCGAATACCTGAGCGAAATCGACGGCGCCATCGGCGACGGTGATCACGGCATTAATATGTCGAAGGGATTCGCGATGTGCGGCGACGCCATTCGCGGCCGCGAGCTCACGCTGGCGCAGGCGTTCGATGCGGTTTCGGATGCGCTGATGGAGGGCATCGGCGGTTCGATGGGACCGTTGTACGGTAGCCTGTTCATGGGCATGGCGGAGAGCGTTCGTGAGCGCAGCGTGCTGGATAAGCAGGCGTTTCTGGCGATGTTGCACGGCGGATTGAGCGAACTGCAGGACATCAGCAGCGCGGGCGTGGGCGACAAGTGTCTGATGGATACGCTGATACCGGCGGTAACGGCATTTGAACAAGCGGCGGGGCGCTGTGACGACTTTGCCGCAGCGCTGGAACAAATGAAAATCGCCGCAGAGCGCGGGCGGGACTCCACCCGCGAGCTGGTGGCGAAAATCGGCCGCGCCAGTCGTCTGGGCGAGCGTTCGCGCGGCGTACTGGACGCCGGTGCGGTCTCTTGTTGTCTGCTCTTGACCCGATTGGCGGACGAGGTGGAGCAACGACTGAATACCGTTGCCGCTTGAACGCGTTATACTAGCGGGCATTCAGCCTTGTCGGAGGGCGGCGTATCGTCCCTCCGCCATCATCAACCGGCCTGCCGTGGGGAAACGTCTAACGGATGGAAAAACAAACTGTGTCCCAGGATAACGAACTGCTGACTGAAATCGCCGTGGCTTATTATCAGGATGAGATCACGCAGGAAGAGATCGCCAAGAAGTTCGGCATCTCGCGGATCAAAGTCGGTCGCTTGCTCAAACGCGCCAAGGAAGAGGGCATCGTCGAGATCAACGTGCGTTATCACCCGGTATTCAGTACCCGGCTGGAGCAACAAATGCTGGAGCGTTTTCCCATCAGCCGCGCGCTGATTGCGCTCGACCATCAGGACGAAGAGGAGCAGCGGCGACAGGTGGCGGCGCTGGTGTCCAACTATCTGGCAATGTCGTTGAAAGACGAAATGGTGTTGGCGGTCGGGCAGGGACGCAACGTGGCGGCGATCGCCGATCACGTCGGCAGCGTGACGGAACGCAACTGCAAGTTTATCTGTGGCATCGGCGGCACGCACCGTCCGGGCGATGCGATCAACGCCGACCACATCAGCCGGCGTTTGGCGAAGAAGTTCGGCGGCAGCAGCGAGACGCTCTATGCTCCGGCCTACGTCGAAAATCGCGCGTTGAAAGAGGCTTTCATGCAGAACGGCACGATTAAGGAAACGCTGGATCGCGCCCGTAAAGCCGATGTGGCGCTGGTTGGCATTGGCGATATGAATGAAAACAGCTACATGGTGAAGTTGGGCTGGTTCACGCCGCATGAGATTATCGACGCCAGCCTTAATCAGGGCGTGATCGGCGATATCGCCGGCTATGACTTTTTCAACGCTCAGGGGCAGCACGTCGACACGGTGATGAATGACCGAGTGATCGGGCTGAGCATTGATGAACTGCGCAAAATTCCTTGTGTGATCGCCATTGCTTCCGAGAATACCAAGGCGCTGGCGATTCTGGGGGCATTGCGCACCGGCGCCATCGATATTATCGCCACCAGCGCGCTCAATGTGCGCACTATCCTCAACATGTCGCAATAGCGGCACCTGCAAAAAAAAGGGTTCAGCGCCAGGCTGAACCCTCCAGAGATGTCCCCCTTTTGACGGATTAGTTGCTCAGGTTGACGTCGATCGCCTGATAGAAGGCGTTGGCGGTGTCGGCTATGTCCCACACGGCAAGGATCACGTGCGAACCGCTGCGATCTGCTGGTATGTTGCACTGGTGGGTGACCTGAGCGGCCGGGATGGCGCCGCCATCGTTGAACTGGCAGAACGGCGTCAGGTCAAAGGAAGCGCGGGTCAGTGGCTGAGAAGCGTCCCAGTTCGGTTTGGTGATGAAATAGCGCCAGCTGGTGGTGCTGTGACGTGCGGTCAGCTTCCAGGTAAAGGAGTTCGGGCCGGTTTTCAGGTTGAGCTTGTTCCAGCGCGTCGGCGTTTGCTGATCCAACTCGAAGAAAGTGGACTTGTTGGCGCTGGCGATGTGGCCGTCAACCGGGCCGGCCTGCGGGAAGCCTTTCAGGCCTTCGACGCTCTGCGGTTCATATTGCACGCTGCCGCACTGCGTGTTGAGCTGCAGTTTGCACTGATAGGCGCGGCTGGCCGGCGACTCGACATAACCGTGGGCATTCGCCTGTTGCGAAACGCCGAACATGGCCGCGCTCAGCAGGCCCAGAGAGAGCAGGGTACGGGAAGTTTTGTTCATAAGTCACTCCTGACTGAAATTATGTTGTAAGTTGAGCGTATTTCACCGACAAAATGAGAGACTAATTACGCAATTGGGAATAACCCTTCTTGTCGGCTTGTTTTATTTTTATCATTCTGGTTGTGCGATAGAGCGGAATGTTTTAACGGCTATTAACGAAAATTATTATGATGACGATCTTTGATCGTTAGGCTGAATTTATTTAACTGTCACAGTGTAAAAACACGGCGCTATGATGAAATTTATATCATGTAGTGATGAATAGTATTTAAGATAGCGCTCTCATTTATGAAGTATATTGCTTGTTGCCTTGAGTACCCTTGTTCGACTTGATCGATTTTTGTGCGCCACCACCTCGGGAATTTAGTGTCATTTTTCTTATTTTATTTTAAAGAGGAATTTGTATGACTAGATTATCCCTGGACGCGATTAAAATAATCAGCACCATCAAGAGCACCGGCTCTTTCTCTATGGCGGCGGAGGCGTTGCATAAAACGCCTTCGGCGATCTCTTATCGGGTTTCCAATATTGAAAGCAAACTCTGTGTGAAACTTTTTCATCGCAATGGCCCTATGATTACCCTGACGGATGAAGGGGAGTTTCTCCTGCAGGAAGGCAGTTGGATTTTAAATGCGGTGCAGGATCTGGAAAGCCGGGTGCGCAACATCCCCAAGCTGGACAATAATATCCGCCTGGCGGTAGACACCTTCTTCCCGCTGGAAACGCTGACGCAGGATATCCGCGACTATATTCAACATTGCCCGAACGCCAATATCTCTGTGCAGCGGGAAGCGTTGAACGGCACCTGGGATGCGCTGAAGAACAACCGGGCGGATCTGATCATCGCCATCGGCCAAATCCCCGACAGCGTGCAGGCCAAAACCCTGATGCTCGGCAAGCTCAATTTCGTGATGTGTGTATCGCCTTCCCACCCGTTCGCGGCGCAGAGAAAGCCGGTATGCAAGAAGCAGCGGCTGAACGACATCGTGGTAGTGATCGCCGACAGCAGCCATGAGCTGCCCAAACGCAATCACGGCACGCTGCCTCTGCAGCGTCAACTGGTGGTATGCGATGTGGAAAGCAACCTGGCGCTGCTCAAGCGCGGCATCGGCCACGCTTTTTTGCCGCCTGCGCTGATCGAAAAGGAATTGGCCAGCGGTGAACTGGTGACGGTGCCGGTGGAGATGCAAAAGGGCGACGAAATGATTTGGCTGGCGTGGCATCCGGCCAGCAAGGGCGCCGGGTTTAACTGGTGGCATGAGCGGCTGACGCGCAAAAGCGATGTCTACAGCCTGATGGGCCGCGAAGTGGTGCGGGATGGCGGTTATCCATGGTGCCATAACTGAAGGAATAGAGACGAAGGGACGCGAAAATCAAACGGTTAACTCAATGAAAACCCCGCAGCATTCGGCTACGGGGTTTTTTTATGGTTTACGCCACGCGGCCCACCTTCAGCCAGGCGCTGTCTGAACCCGGCGCAGAGGTGATGTACCCCCACTTGGTCTGCCAGACGTAACCCTGATAGGACACCAGCGCGCCCTGCGCGTAAATGGTGCCCGGCACGTAGGCCGGTGCCGTCATGATCGGCAGGTTGCCGGGGCCGACGCCGGTGTAGCGCAGGCCGGTGCCCATATCCAGCTGGCTGTCGTCGTAGTCCGCGGCGTTGAAATAGCGATCCAGCGCGGCCAGCAGATCGCCGTTGCGGTTGTCTTGCCCCAGATGCCAGAACATCACGCCGCCCAGCTGCTGCTGCTTGATGTACTTCGCTTTGTATTTGAAGCTCTCGGCGTCGTCATAGGTGACGAACAATCCTTTCTGCGCATGATACAGGTAAGGGGTTTTGGTCTTGTCGTTCCACAACCGCTGATAGCCGTAGTTGCCCTGCAGCATCTGCTCCAGCTGGCGATAGGACGCGATACGCGGATCCTTGTCGCGCACACACTCTTCGCAGCCCACCAGCCAGTAGTCGGTGCTCGGATACGGATCTTCGCCCGGCGTGCTGTGGCTGCTGTATTGCCCGCCGTTGCCGCCGCTGACGCCCTTGAAGGCGCGGCCGTAAAACGGCACGCCCATCACGATTTTGGCGCTCGGCACCCCTTCCATCATCAGGTGTTGCTGCACCGCGGCATCGACCGTCAGGCTGAACTGGCTGGGGAAGGCGCGGGTCAGCTCTTCCCAGCTCCAGCCCAGATTGGCTTCGCGCAGCGCATTGTAGAAGGTCGGCCCGGCCGCGTCGCCGAACAGCGCCGCCTGGTGGTTGGTGATCTTCTCCCAGGGGCCGGCCAGATCGTAGGTCATCAGGTTGATGTAATCGAGCGGCGCGACGATCTGCGCCAGCTTGCTGTAATAGCGCGACAGGAAGAAGGCGCCGCCGGCGCCGGCGATGGTCAACTGATACGGCAGCGCCTGGCGGCCGTCAGCGACGGTTTGCTGATTCAGCAGGGTGCGGATCTCTTGCAGCGCGGCGATGAAGCCGTCCACTTCTGCCGCTTGCGGATACTCCCAGTCGATGTCCACGCCGTCGAAGCCGTAATCCTTCATGATGCGTACGCAGGATTGGGCGAACTTGGTGCGCGACGCCGGGGTTTTCACCGCGTTGACGTAGTTGGCGTGCGACACGCCCAGATCGTTGGAGTAGTACCAGCCGCCGATGGAGAACATGATGCGCAGGTTGGGGTTGTGCGCTTTGAGCGCGGTCAGGCGCTTGACCACATCGCGCGCTTTGGCGTCGTTGGTGGCCGGATCCCAGGCGCATTCCAGGTTGCTGTTGATATCCAGGAAAGAGAAGTTGATGTGCGTCAGCTGTTTGGCTTTGGCCGGCGTGATGTTGGATACCGGGAATGGCACGATGGAGGTATCGGACTCGGTGTAATTATTGATTTGGTTGGTTGGAATAAAATAATACCCAATAACGGCTTTGCGTGTGGACATGGTATTTCTCCAGAGTGGATGTTTTTATGATGGGGAAGTATTTCCCACCGCCATTAATGTTTATTTTTCGTAAAAACAAAAGTCGAAATAAATCACGATAATAATGAAATTTTATTAACTGTCGCATCCACGGGCGCTAATCTGTTGTGCCAGCGTTCAGCATGAATGAATTCGACCATAGGTCCTGTATTTATTCATTTGCTTTGTAATAGCATCCTTAACTAGATTCTGATTATCCGATGTCCCACCGGCCGTGATTGGCATTTAATTAAAAATAAAAAGGAGATGAGCTATGTCCAGCATAGAGCCTGACGCTGTTGGCTTAATAGTCCAGCGAGTATGTGAATATCTTCAGCCGGTATTGAACGCCATTCTGGCTGGCGTGATGGCGTTATTACATGGCGCCTATCGCAACGTGGGCATTCGGCGACGCTTATTGAATGCGGCGATGTGTGCGCTGTTGGCCTGGACGGTGCGCGATGCGTTAGCGCTGATGGGCCTGGAATTAAAATGGGCGAATTTGGCCAGCGTACTGATTGGTTTTATGGGGGCGGATTACATCAACGCCCTAATTAAAAAATTTATCGGTAAAAAGACGGGGTTTAAAAATGTTAAATGACATCGAAGATATTCGCTTTACCGCCCGCAGCGAAGAAAATCTGCGTGGCGTGCATCCGGATTTGGTGCGCGTTATTCGTTTGGCGCTGCGTTATTCACTGGTGCCGTTTTCCGTCAGCGAGGGGCTGCGCAGCATGGCACGCCAGCGGGAAATGGTGCGTGCCGGCAGCAGCCAAACGCTGCGCAGCCGCCACCTGACCGGCCATGCGGTGGACGTGGTGGCGATGCCGGCGGGCGTGGTCTCCTGGGAGTGGGATTACTATGCGCAGATTGCGGTGGCGGTACGGCGCGCGGCGCGTGAATGCTGTATCAACGTCGAATGGGGCGGCGAATGGAAAACCCTCAAGGATGGCCCGCACTTCCAGCTGCCGTTTCGGGACTACCCGGCATGAGCGGCTGGCTGCAGAAGCTGGCGCAGGGCGGGTTGTTGTTGCTGTTGCTGGCGGCCATTTGCCTCGGCGGCTATAGCTCGCTGTTGTCGCACCAGTTGGCCTCCGCGCGGCAACAGGCGGCGGAATTGCAGAAAAGCCTGGCGCAGCAGGCGGGGCTTATCGCCACCTTGCAGACTCAGGACGCGCAAAACCGCGCGCTGATGGCGGCGCAGCAGCGGCAGGAACAGCAGCTGCGCCAGCAACACGACGCTTATCAGAGGAAATACCGTGAAGCGATTAAAAACGATCCCTGCGCCGCTCGGCCTCTGCCTGGCGCTGTGCTTGAGCTCCTGCGCCCAGCCGCCGGCGCCGCAGGCCGTGCCGCTGTTGCCCCCTGAGTCGGTGTTCGCGCCCTGCGAACAGCCGCAGCTGCAGGGGGAGACTTGGGGTGATGCGGTAAGCTATACCCTGGCGTTACAAACCTCGTTACACATTTGCGCCGGCCAGGTGGAGACGCTCAACGCCTGGCGCGCCACGCTGCCGTCGCACTGACGGCGGCGCTTCTCTGACTCGTCCCGCAGGCCTTCTTTTTTTACTTTTAAAACGGTATTTCGACCAAGGTTATGGCGTGCTTCAAAGTTTGTGATGTTTCTCTCACTATACTTCAAGGCTGTGCCCTGTCATTGTACCTGGGCGCCATGGCCCACGGCAGGGCGCAGCCTCAAAGCCTTACCTCAACATAAAAGCAAAAAACAAAGGAATCCATAATGGACGAACAGCTCAAACAGAGTGCCCTTGATTTCCATCAGTTTCCTGTCCCAGGGAAGATCCAGGTTTCCCCCACCAAACCGTTGGCGACCCAGCGCGATCTGGCGCTGGCCTATTCGCCGGGCGTCGCCGCGCCTTGCCTCGAGATCGCCGAAGATCCGCTGGCGGCGTACAAATACACCGCGCGCGGCAATCTGGTGGCGGTGATTTCCAACGGCACGGCGGTACTGGGGCTGGGCAATATCGGCGCGTTGGCCGGTAAGCCGGTGATGGAAGGCAAGGGCGTTTTGTTCAAGAAGTTTTCCGGTATTGATGTATTTGATATCGAAGTGGATGAGCATAACCCTGACAAATTAATCGACATTATCGCCGCGTTGGAACCGACCTTCGGCGGTATCAACCTGGAAGACATCAAGGCGCCGGAGTGTTTCTACATCGAGCAGAAACTGCGTGAGCGCATGAAGATCCCGGTGTTCCACGACGACCAGCACGGCACGGCGATCATCACCACTGCGGCGGTGCTCAACGGCCTGCGCGTGGTGAAGAAGAATATCTCCGACGTGCGTTTGGTGGTGTCCGGTGCCGGCGCGGCGTCTATCGCCTGTCTGAACCTGCTGGTGGCGCTGGGGCTGCGTCAACAGAACATCACCGTCTGTGACTCGAAGGGCGTCATCTATAAAGGCCGCGACGCCAACATGGAGCAGACCAAGGCCGCCTATGCCATCGAGGATAACGGCCAGCGCACGTTGGGCGATGCCATCCCGAACGCCGACATCTTCCTCGGTTGCTCCGGCCCGGGCGTCCTGACGCAGGATATGGTGAAAACCATGGCGCGCGATCCGCTGATCATGGCGCTGGCTAACCCGGAACCGGAAATTCTGCCGCCGCTGGCCAAAGCGGTGCGTCCGGACGCCATCATCTGCACCGGCCGTTCCGACTACCCGAACCAGGTGAACAACGTATTGTGCTTCCCGTTCATCTTCCGCGGCGCGCTCGACGTGGGCGCGACCACCATCAACGAAGAGATGAAGCTGGCCTGCGTGCATGCCATCGCCGATCTGGCGCTGGCGGAGCAGAGCGACGTGGTGGCTTCTGCGTATGACGACCAGGATCTCTCCTTCGGGCCGGAATACATCATTCCGAAACCGTTCGATCCGCGCCTGATCGTCAAGATCGCGCCGGCGGTAGCCAAGGCGGCGATGGACTCCGGCGTGGCGACGCGCCCGATCGAAGACTTCGACGCCTATGTGGAGAAGCTGGCAGAGTTCGTCTACAAAACCAACCTGTTCATGAAACCGATCTTCTCGCAGGCGCGCAAAGAGGTGAAGCGGGTGGTGCTGGCGGAAGGCGAGGAAGAGCGCGTGCTGCACGCCACGCAGGAGCTGGTGTCGCAGGGGCTGGCCTTCCCGATCCTGGTCGGCCGTCCGAGCGTGATCGAGATGCGCTTGAAAAAGCTGGGCCTGCAGCTGACGCCGGGCAAAGATTTCGAAGTGGTGAACAACGAGTCGGATCCGCGCTTCAACGAATACTGGGGCGAGTACTACCAGATCATGAAACGCCGCGGCGTTTCGCAAGAGCAGGCGCGGCGCGCGGTGATCGGCAACCCGACGCTGATCGCCGCCATCATGCTGCATCGCGGCGAAGCGGATGCGATGATCTGCGGCACCATCGGCAGCTACCACGAGCATTACGACGTGGTGAAGAACGTATTCGGTTTCCGTGAAGGCGCGCACGTCGCCGGTGCGATGAACGCGTTGTTGCTGCCGAGCGGCAACACCTTTATCGCCGACACCTACGTCAACGACGATCCGACGCCGGAACAGCTGGCGGAGATCACCCTGATGGCGGCGGAGACCGTGCGTCGCTTCGGCATTGAGCCGAAGGTGGCGCTGCTGTCTCATTCCAGCTTCGGCTCGTCTGACTGCCCGGCGGCGCGCAAGATGCGCAAAACGCTGGAGCTGGTGAATGAGCTGGCGCCGGAGCTGGAGATCGACGGCGAAATGCACGGCGATGCCGCGCTGGTGGAAAGCATTCGTCACGATCTGATGCCGGACAGCCCGCTGAAAGGCTCGGCCAACCTGCTGATCATGCCGAACATGGAAGCCGCGCGCATCAGCTACAACCTGCTGCGCGTCTCCTGCTCGGAAGGGGTGACCGTCGGGCCGGTGCTGATGGGGGTCGCCAAGCCGGTGCACATCCTGACGCCGATCGCCTCGGTGCGCCGCATCGTCAACATGGTGGCGCTGGCGGTAGTGGAAGCCCAGACCGAACCGTTGTAAGGCCGGGCTGAGTGACTGGCCCCCTGCGCCCTTGGCGCCGGGGGCTTTTTTATTTCCAGCGGACGTGGTACAAATAATCGTCAAACATGTACATGTACAGGTAAAGGAAATGACTACGATTAGCTACACGGCGGCCAGAAACAACCTTGCCGAGGTGCTTTTGGAAGCGCAAAAACAGCCGGTGGAAGTGACGCGCCGCGGACACGATGAGGTTTACATCATCAGTAAGGCCGACTATGAGGTTTTGGTCAAAGCCAAGGTGAAAGCGCGCATTCAGGCTAAACACGCGGATACGATTAAGGCGCTGGCCAATAGATGATCTTTTTGACCGCAGAGGATATTGCGGAATTCAATGCTGAAATTGTGCCTCACGGCCGCCAGGATGGCAGTAAAGTTGAGGCCGTAGCCAACCGCGTGCTCAATGCTTACCACTATGAGAACGTCACCGACGTTTACCGTTTGGCCGCACTTTATCTCATTGCTATCAGTCATGGTCATATTTTTCTTGATGGCAATAAGCGCACGGCCTTCCAAAGCATGGCGTTATTTCTCGGTATCAATGGCATTGCACTGCGTGAAGATGCGCAGCTGGTTGAACTCACGGTCGAGGCTGCTCAAGGCCGCCTCAACGTCGAACAAGCCGCGGAGCAACTGCGCCGGTTAACCGAATAACCCCCTTTCTCATTTCTTGCAGCGCGCGGCGATGGCGCGGATATCCTGCGGGGTAGTGCGGCAACAGCCGCCGATCAATTGTGCGCCGAGCGCGCGCCACTCTACCGCCTGATCGACCAGACTGCCGTGCTCGCTGCCGCAGGCGTGCCAGGTTTTGCTGACTGCATCGTAATGCTCCCCGGAGTTCGGGTAGACCAGCAGCGGTTTGTCGGCCAGCGCGCTCAGCTGACGCAACGCCGGGGCGACCTTGTCCAGCGCGATGCAGTTGATACCGATGGCCAGCACCTGCGGGTTGCCGCGCAGCGCGGACATGACCTCCGTCAGCGGCGTGCCGTCGCTGAGGTGTTGGCTGTCGCGCAGGGTGAAGGCGAACCAGGCGCCGAGCGTCGGGAACTCCTGCAGCAGCGTCAGCAGCGCCTGCAGTTCAGCGAAAGACGGTAGCGTTTCGCAGGCCAGCAGATCGACGCCGGCGGCGGCCAGCGCGGTGAGGCGCGGGCGGTGGAAGGCGATCATGTCATTCTGCGCCAGCCGATAGTCGCCACGGTATTCCGATCCGTCGGCCAGATAGGCACCGTATGGGCCTACCGAACCGGCGATCAGCAGCGGCGCGGCCTGCGGGTGTTCGGCCAGATAATCGCGGCGCGCGCGTTGCGCCAGCTGCACGCTTTTGGCGATCAGCGCCAGCGACCGATCCTGATCCAGGCCGCGGCGCAAGAAGCCCTGCGGCGTGGCCTGATAGCTGGCTGTGATGGCGCACTGGGCGCCGGCGTTGAAATAATCGAGATGCACCTGATAGATAAGCTCGGGATTTTCAATCAGCACTTTGGCCGACCACAGCGGATCGGTCAGATCGCAGCCGCGCGCTTCCAGTTCGGTGGCCAGCGCGCCGTCCAGGATCAGCGTGGGCTGTTCGGCCAGCAGGTGGGCGACGGGGTTGTTAACCGACATGTTGTTCTCCCAAAGCGGTTTTTTGCCCGGCGCGCCGGGTCAGGAAATAGGTGAGGTAGCACAGGGCGACAAACGGCAGCCCGCAGTAGAGCGCAATGCGCTGCTCCGGATCGAACGCCAGTCCGATGCAGGCCAGCAGGCACAGCGCAAAGCCGAGGATCGGCGTCAATGGGTAGCCGGGCGCGCGGTATTTCAGGCCGCTTATCGGCTGGCCGCTGCGCAGGTAGGCGCGGCGGAAAGCATAGTGGGCGGCGCAGATGCTCAGCCACACCGCCACCACCGCAAAGCCGGAGATTGCCGACAGGGCGACAAACACCGTATCCGGCGCGATCACGCTGGTCAGCAGCGCCAGGACGCCGCCGAGCATGCTGAAGGTCAGGGCATTGATCGGAATGCCGCGTGCATTGACGCGGGCGAAGTAGGCCGGCAGGGTGCGCTGGTGGGCCAGTGACCACAGCATGCGCCCGGAGGCGTACAGGCCGGAGTTGGCCGCCGACAGGATGGCGGTCAGGATCACGAAGTTGAAGATATCGGCGGCGTAAGGCACGCCGATGCGTTCAAACACCAGCACGAACGGGCTTTTGACGATCCCCGCCTGATCCATTGGGATCAGCGCCGCCAGCACGAACACGGTGCCGATAAAGAACAGCATCAGGCGGATCACCGTGGTGCGGATCGCCAGCGGCACGACTTTTTCCGGGTTCTCGGTTTCACCGGCGGCGATGCCGATCAGCTCCGTGCCGGAGAAGGCGAAGTTCACCGCCACCATGGTCATCAGGATCGGCAGCGTGCCGTGCGGCAGCCAGCCGGAAGCGGTCAGGTTGTGCAGGAACGGCGCCGGGGTGCCGTCTTTCATCGGCAGCAGACCGAACATGGCGGCGCCACCCAGAATGATAAACGCCAGAATGGTCACCACTTTGATCAGCGAAAACCAGAATTCGCTTTCGGCGAAAAAGCGGGTGGTCACCACGTTAAGCAGAAAAATGGCCGCGCAGAAGATCAGGCACCACAGCCACACCGGCGACTGCGGGAACCAGTACTGCATGCAGAATCCGGCGGCGGTCAGACTGGAGCCGAGCGCCACTGTCCAGGTGAGCCAGTACAGCCAGGCGACGGCATAGCCGGTGGCCGGCCCCAGATAGCGCGAGGCATAGACGTGAAAAGCGCCGGTTTCCGGCATCGCCACCGACAGCTCACCCAGGCACAGCATCACCAGGTACACCACCAGCGCGCCGATCAGGTAGGCCAGCAGGGTGCCGAGCGCCCCGGTGGTAGAGATGATATAACCGGTGTTGAAAAACAGCCCGGTACCGATCACACCGCCCAGCGACAACATCACCAGGTGCCGGGCCTTCATGCTGCGTTTGAACTGCCCTGCGGCGGGCGCCGATGCGTGCATAATAATCTATCCGTATAGACGTCTAAATATCTGAATGGCTATTGGTTATACCCGCAATGCCTTTCCAACGCAATGCGCCACCGGCGATCGCCACGTAAAAAAATCGTTAAGTCGGATCTATATGCAAATGATAATTATTATCTATAATGTCGCCATTTTCGATAATGGGGCAACATGATGAGATATCTGATTTTATTGGCGGCGTTGGCGCTCGGCGCCTGCAGCCAAAACTCGGTGCAAACGCCGGCCAACAGCATCGACAACCTGGGTAATATCACCGATCTGCACAGCGGCGCGACCCTGACGCCTGAGCAGCTGTTGACGCGATTGGCGCAGCAGCCGCGGGTGATCGTCGGGGAAAAGCATGACAATCCTTACCACCATCAGATTGAGCAATGGCTGGTGCAGCAGCTGCCGCAGCGGCGGCCGCAGGGCAGCGTGCTGATGGAGATGATCAACCCGAACCAGCAGGCGCAGGTGGACAAAGTCAAGCAGTGGCTGCAGAGCGATCCCACAGTGCGTGACGGCCGCGTGGCGGAACTGATCGCCTGGCAGCCGGGCTGGAAGTGGGAACTGTATGGCGGGGTGACGATGGCGGCGATGCGTGCGCCATACCCGCTGTGGTCAGCCAACCTGGATCGCAGCGAGATTACGGCGTTCTATCAGCAGCCGCAGTTCCCGGCGGGGCAGTTATCGGCGCAGCCGGCGGTGCGCAAGGCGCTGGAAGAGACCATCCGCACTTCGCACGGCGGCAAGATTGAGGCCGACCAACTGCACGCGATGCTGGCGATCCAGCAGCAGCGCGATCGGCGTATGGCGGAACGTTTGCTGGCGGCACCCACGCCCGCGCTGTTGATCGCCGGTGGCTATCACGCCGCCAAATCGGTGGGCGTGCCGCTGCACGTGCGGGATCTGCAACCGGCGGCGGCCTCGACGGTGCTGATGCTGGCAGAGCCGGGCGTACAGGTTGATGCGAACACAGCGGACTACCTGTGGATCACACCATCAGTGAAATGAATACGTTAAGACAGTGAAAAGGGGTGTTAATTATATTTGCAAATGATTATCATTAGTAAATGTGATCTGCAATCATTCGCAATTAAGCAAGCTAATGCCCCTATGTTAAGTCAGTCTTATTCCCTTCCGGCCTTTGAGCTGCCGCAGCCGCGCTGGGCGCGCGGCCTGCTGCTCGCCCTGGCGGCGCACGCGGCGTTGGTATTGCTGTTTTATTGGCCGCAGACGGCGCTGGAACCGGTGGTGCTGCCGCCGCCGGCGGTGATGATGAGCTGGGCGGCGCAGATTGAAGCGCCGGAAAGCAAGCCGCTGCCGTTGGGCGTGCAGCAAGCGGAGTCCGCCGCGGCGCAGCCCGCTGAGCAGCAGCAACAGCCGGATCTGCCCAAGCTGGCGCGCGCCGATAACGCGAAAATCGTGACGGCGCAGAAGAAGCGCGCCGAACACCGCCCCCCGCAAAAAGCGCAGCCGAAACCGCAGGAACAGGCCAAAGAGACGCGCAGTGCCGCCGCGTCCAGCGCCGCCGCGCCGCAGGCGCAGACGCTCTCCCACCAAACCGCCGCGCCGATCAACAGCGATGCCAACAGCAACGCGCAGGCCAAGCTGTCGTGGGAGAGTCTGGTGAAGGGCAAGCTGAACCGCATCAAGGAATATCCCCTGGATGCCCGCAGCCGCCGGCGTAGCGGCATGCCGCAGGTCAGTTTCAGCGTCGATGCGCAGGGGCGCGTGTCGAATGTGAGCCTGCAGGTGCGTTCCGGCACCGCGTCGCTGGATCGGGAAGCGGTGGCGGTAGTGTCGCGCGCGCAGCCGTTGCCGCCGCCGCCGCCGGAGATGCTGCAGCAGGGGGCCGTCAGGGTGACGATGCCGATCGATTTCAATCTGGCGGAGCTGAACGCCCGCCGTTAATGCTGGCAGACGCCGCCTCGCCGCCGTCCGCCTTTTCAAACTTCGTGAGGGATTATGAACCCGCTGTTATTCACCCCGCGCCGCCGCATTGCGGCCGCGTTCTGGCTTTCTTTAGGCGTCGCCGGCACCGCGCTGGCGCAACCGCAGCCGCCGTTGGCGGAACGCGCGCCGAAAGTGCTAACTGCCCACGGCGAGACGCGCATCGACGATTATTACTGGCTGCGCGACGACAGCCGAAAAGAGCAGAAGGTGCTGGACTACCTGAAGGCGGAGAACCGCTACACCGAGCAAATGATGGCGCCGTACCAGAAGCTGCGCGCCACGCTGTATCAGGAGATGCTGGGCCGCATGAATCCTGACGATCGTTCGGTGCCCTATCAGCTCAACGGCTATCGCTATCAGGAAAGCTACGCCGCCGGTAAAGAGTTCGCGCTGTATCAGCGCCAGGCGCTCACCGCCGACGCGCCGTGGCAAACCTTGCTGGACGCCAATCAGCGCGCGGCCGGCCAGGCCTATTATCGACTGGGGGCAATGGACGTCAGCCGGGACAACCGCCGTCTGGCGGTGGCCGAAGATCTGCAGGGCCGCCGCCAATACCGCATTTCCCTGCGCGAATTAGGCAGTGACAGCTGGTCGCCGGAAACGCTGGAAAATACCTCCGGCAACATGCTGTGGGCCAACGACAATCAAACCCTGTTCTACGTGCGCAACCACCCGCAAACGCTGTTGCCGTATCAGGTTTACCGCCATCAGTACGGGACGCCGACGGCGCAAGATAAGCTGGTGTACCAGGAAAACGATCCGGCGTTTTACCTCAGCCTCGGCCGCTCATCCTCACGCGATTACCTGATACTCACCATCAGCGGCAATACCACTTCCGAAGTGCGCCTGATCGACGCCAGCCAGCCGCAGCGCGAGCCGCAGTTGTTCGCCGCCCGACAAAACGGCCGCGAGTATTACCTCGATCACTACCGCGGCGAGTTCTATCTGCGTTCCAACCATCAGGACCCGAATTTTGGCCTGTACCGTACGGCTGCGGCGGGTAAACCCTGGCAGACGCTGATTGCGCCGCAGGCGCAGCACGAGGTGGAAAGCTTCAGCCTGTTCCGTGACTGGCTGGTGGTGCAGGAACGCGCCAACGGGCTGGTACAGCTGCGGCAAATCAGCTGGGACGGTAAAACCGAGCGCGCCATCCCGTTCGACGACGCCAGCTACATGGCCTGGCTGGGCTATAACCCGGAGCCGGACAGCGATCGGTTGCGCTACGGCTATTCGGCGATGACCACGCCGACCCGCACCTATGAGTGGGATCTGAATAAGGGCGAGCGTACCCTGCTCAAGCAGCAGGAAGTGAAAGGCGTCGATCCCAGCCTGTATCACAGCGAGCGCATCTGGGTAACGGCGCGCGATGGCGTGAAGGTGCCGGTCTCGCTGGTGTATCGCACATCGCTGTTCAAAAACGGCCATAACCCGCTGCTGGTCTACGGCTACGGCGCTTACGGCATGAGCATGGATCCGGCATTCAGCGCCAACCGCATCAGCCTGCTGGATCGCGGCTTTGTCTATGCGCTGATCCACGTGCGCGGCGGCGGCGAGCTGGGGCAGAGCTGGTACAAACAGGGCAAGCTGACGCACAAACCGAACAGTTTCAACGACTTAATCGATGCCACCCAGGCGTTGATCAAAGACGGCTACGGCCAGCCGGGGCGCATCTACGCCATGGGCGGCAGCGCCGGCGGCTTGCTGATGGGGGCGGTGATCAATCAGGCGCCGCAGCTGTACAACGCGGTGGTGGCGCAGGTGCCGTTCGTCGATGTGGTGACCACCATGCTGGACGACAGCATTCCACTGACCACCGGCGAATACGAGGAGTGGGGCAACCCGAACCAGCCGGCCGCCTATGCGCTGATGAAGTCCTACAGCCCGTACGACAACGTGCGCAAGCAGCGTTATCCGAACCTACTGGTCACCAGCGGTTTGTACGACTCGCAGGTGCAGTATTGGGAGCCGGCCAAATGGGTGGCGAAGCTGCGGCGTTTCAAACAGGGCGATTCACTGCTGCTGCTCTCCACCGACATGACCGCCGGCCATGGCGGCAAATCGGGCCGCCTGGCGCGGCTGGAAAACGGCGCGCTGGAATACGCCTTTATTCTGGCGGCGGATCGGCAGGCGCAGAAATAATCTTTAGCGCCGCGGCCTGCTGCGGCGCAATAAAACAATAACAACCTTATTTACCGCGTTTTCGGCGGGCTTTTTGCTGGGCATTGTCGGCCATCAAACCTTATTGGCTATTTCTGGGGATATATGAAAATCAAAATGATAGCGAGCCTGATCGGCGCGGGACTGGCGCTGCACGGGCCGGCTGCGGCCGCGCAGGAACAGGCGGAAAATAATAAAGGCAGCGTGGTGTTCAGCCCGCTCAACGTCTCGGCCGCCGACAGCGGCAAAAGCAGCGAAAAAGACGCGTTGGCCAGGCCGGGGGCATTCAGCTCGCGCGACGAAAACAAAAATCTGGAGTCGGTGGACAGCATTCTGCGCAGTATGCCGGGCACCTATACCCAGATCGATCCCGGCCAGGGATCGGTCAGCGTCAATATCCGCGGCCTGAGCGGTTTCGGCCGGGTCAACACCATGGTCGATGGCATCACGCAAAACTACTACGGCAACTCGCCGAGCGACGCAGCGCACGGGGGATTGCCCACCAGCCAGTTCGGGGCGCTGATCGATCCTAACTTTATCGTCGGCGTCGACGTGGCGCGCGGCAACGCCACCGGTTCCGACGGCGTCAACGCCTTGGCGGGCAGCGCCAACTTCCGCACTATCGGCGTGGACGACGTGGTGTTTTCCGATAACCCGTTCGGCGTGCGCACCAAATTCTCGGTGGGCAATAACGGCATCGGCCGCAGCGGCATGATCGCCGTCGGCGCCAAAACCGCCGCCTTTGCCGACGGCGGCAGCCTGGGGGCGATGGCGGCGATCAGCGGCAGCTCCATCACCTCCAACTACAAAAACGGCGCCGGTTTCGACAGTGAGATGTTCAACGTCGATAAAACCTACCGCCAGAACCCGAAATCCCAGCTGTTCAAAGTGGACATCAAGCCGGATGCCTTCAACAGCATCGAACTGTCGGCGCGCAGCTACCAGAATAAAATCACCCGCCGCCACATCGACAGCGACGATTTCTACCTCAAATACCACTATGCGCCGTTCTCCGAGCTGATAGATTTCAACCTGACCGCCAGCACCAGCCGCGGCGAGCAAAAGTTCATGTCCGACAACATGGCGGGGTTCAGCGACAGCACGGCGAAAAACATCTCCGATGCGCTGGATATCAACAACACCAGCCGTTTCAGCCTGCAGGACGTCGATTTCGCCTTCAGCTACGGCGGCAAGCTGGTGCGCAACGAGTATAAGAAAAAGGCCTCCGGTTTGGTGACGGATGACGATCAGGCGGAAAGCATGCCGGTGGGAATGTCGGGCAAGCAGGATATTTCCAGCCTGTACAGCGGGTTACAAGCTAACTACGGCATCTGGCAGGGGAATTTCGATCTGAACTACACCGCCTATCGCCTCTCCGGCTATAAGCCGGCCTGTGACGAGCGCGTAGAATGCTTCCCGCAGGGCGCCAGCAATATCACCCGCAATGAACAGGGTTTCAACCCGTCGGTAATGCTGTCGGCGCAGGTCACGCCGTGGCTGCAGCCGTTCGTCAGCTACAGCAAGTCGATGCGCGGGCCGAATATCCAGGAGGTGTTCTTCGCCAACAGCGGCGGTCAGTCGATGAACCCGTTCCTGAAGGGCGAAAAAGCGGAGACCTGGCAGGGCGGGTTCAATGCCAATGCCCACGATCTGTTATTCAAGCAGGACAGCTTCCAACTGAAAGCGGTCTATTTCGAAACCAGGATCAAAAACTACATATCCAGCCAAACCTACCTGGTGTGTAAAAACCGCCAGAAGTGCAACCGTTCGCAGGCGACGCAGGAAGAGTGGGATAACGCGGACGTCAACGTCAGCATGACCATGTACAGCAACGCCCCCGAACCGGTCAAAATGCGCGGGGTGGAGCTCGAAGCGCTGTACGACGCCGGTTTCGCCTTCACCAAGCTGTCGTTAAGCAAGGAGCATACCTCCCAGCCGACCAACCAGGCCAGCAACGTGTTCGGCGCGGGTGATGTCAGCGAACTGCCGGAATTCTACTTCACGCTGGACAGCGGGGTACGCCTGCTGGACGAGAAACTGACGCTGGGCGGGGTGGTGAAATACACCGGCAAAGCGGTGCGCCTGTCGCCGGACTCTGATTACGATGAGAATGAGCAGTTGCTGAAAGAGCCGGCACCGCATATTCCGACCATTATCGATCTCTACGGCACCTATCAGGTGAATCGCAATCTGTTGCTGAAGCTCAGCGTGCAAAACCTGATGGACAAAGACTATTCGGACGCGCTGAACAAGATGAACTCGCTGCCGTCGCAGTCGCAGTATGAGACGCCGACCAACACCGCCCGTGGGCGGACTTATATCTTCGGCGGGGAGGTGCGCTTCTAAACCGCAGCAGAGCAGGGCGCAGTCACTGCGCCCGTTTCGCCTGCAGCAGCCATTTGTCCAGCTCGTTGGCGAACTGCTGGCGGTCGCGCTGGTTCAGGGCGTTCGGGCCGCCGGTCTGAATGCCGCTGGCGCGCAGGGTATCCATAAAATCGCGCATGTTGAGGCGCTCGCGGATGGTGTCCGGCGTATAGCGCTCGCCGCGCGGGTTCAGCGCCACCGCGCCTTTCTCTATCACCTCCGCCGCCAGCGGAATATCGGCGGTGATCACCAGATCGCCCGCTTCGCAGCGGCGCACGATCTCGTTGTCGGCCACGTCGAAGCCGGCCGCCACCTGCAGTGAACGGATGTACTTCGACGGCGGCGTGCGCAATGGCTGGTTCGCCACCAGCGTCACGGTGATGGCGGTGCGATCGGCGGCGCGGAACAGCACCTCTTTGATCACGTTCGGACAGGCGTCCGCATCGACCCAAATCTGCATCATTTCGGCTCCTGCAGCCAGTCGCGCACCGGCAGGAAATCGCGCGCCAGCGCCGCTTCCGGGCTGTCGGCGTCCGGGTGGTAGTTATATTCCCAACGCACCAGCGGCGGCATCGACATCAAAATGGACTCGGTGCGCCCGCCGGTTTGCAGCCCGAACAGCGTGCCGCGATCCCACACCAGGTTGAACTCCACGTAGCGGCCGCGGCGATACAGCTGGAACTGGCGCTCGCGCTCGCCCCAGGTCAAGGCCTTGCGTTTTTCGACGATCGGCAGATAGGCGTCGAGGAAGCCCTGGCCCACCGCACGGGTGAAGGCGAAACAGTGGTCGAAGTCCGGGGTGTTCAGATCGTCGTAGAACAGGCCGCCGATGCCGCGCGCTTCGTTGCGGTGCTTGATGAAGAAGTAATCGTCGCACCACCGTTTGTATTTGGGGTAAACCTCGTCGCCGAACGGCGCGCACAGCTCGGCTGCGGTACGGTGCCAGTGCACGGCATCCTCTGCGAAACCGTAGAACGGCGTCAGGTCAAAGCCGCCGCCGAACCACCACACCGGCGCTTCGCCCGGCTTTTCGGCGATGAAGAAGCGCACGTTGGCGTGGCTGGTGGGCACGTAGGGGCTGAGCGGGTGGATCACCAATGAGACGCCCATCGCTTGGAAACTGCGCCCGGCCAGTTCCGGACGGTGCGCGGTGGCCGAGGCCGGCAGGGTGGCGCCGGAGACGTGCGAGAAGTTGACCCCCGCCTGTTCGAACACCGCGCCGTTGGTCAGCACGCGGCTGCGGCCACCGCCGCCTTCTTCACGCGTCCATTGGTCTTCGGTGAACGTGGCGCCGCCGTCGGCCTGGGCGAGCTGCGCGCAGATATGATCCTGCAGCGCCAGCAGGAAGGATTTTACTTCAGCGATGTTAGGTAAACTCATGCGGGGTCTTTATAGCGTCTGGCTGAACAAGGCGCTGAGTATACTCTTATTCGCCGCCCGCGGCATCAGCGGGGTTTGCGCTGGTGGGCATCGAAGTAATTGAAGAAATTGATGATGCCGTCCGAGATGGCGCGGGCTATTTTCTCGCGAAACGCGGTGGTGCCTAGCAGCCGCTCTTCGTTCGGGTTGGTGATGAACGAGGTTTCTACCAGTACTGAGGGAATGGACGGCGATTTCAGCACCGCGAACGCCGCCTGTTCGGTGCTGTCGCTGTGCAGGTGGTGCACCGGGCGGATCTGGCCGAGCACGTGGCGGCCGAGCGTCAGGCTGTTGTTGATGGTATCGGTTTGCACCAGATCGAACAGCACCTGCTGCAGGTAGTTGTCCTGATCCTTGTACTTGCCGCCCGCCACGTCGTCGGCGGCGTTTTCACGATTGGACAGGTAGCGCGCCATGGCGCTGCTGGCGCCGCGGTTGGACAGGGCGAACACCGAAGCGCCGGAGGCCGATGGGCTGGTGAAGCCGTCGGCGTGAATCGAAATGAACAGATCGGCCTGGTGCTGGTGGGCGATCTCCACCCGCTGGAACAGCGGAATGAACTCGTCTTCTTCGCGCGTCAGGCGCGCTTCGACGTGGTCGTGCTCATGCAGAAAACGGCGCACGTGGTTGGCGATTTCCAGCACGATGTGTTTTTCCTGCGAGCCTTCGTGGCCGACCGCGCCGGAATCGATGCCGCCGTGGCCGGGATCGATCATCACCAGCTTTTTGCCGCCGATCGGTTTTGCCGTCGGTTTGCTGTGCTGATTGCGCAGCAGGCCTTCCGCCTTGGCGCTTTGGCTTTTTACGCCAAGCAGCGCCACCGCCAGGCCGGAAAGCAAAAGTTGGCGTCGCGTCGGGGAAACGGCAAGCGGTTTAAAATTGAGGAATGGTTTACCCTGCTTTTTCATTACGCAACGCTCCATCGACGTTTCTATTTTGCGACGTTATATCGTATTGATAATCATTAATCGACCCGATAACTATTTCCATTTATTACGCCTGTTACCGGCGATTTCTGGGCAAATAGCGCGGTAAATCGCAGTTTGATATTGCGTAAGTGAATAATCACGCGATAATCAGATAAACACCTTAATTAACAGCGGCCAACATCGATGGAAATTCGCGTATTTCGACAAGACGACTTTGAAGAAGTCATTACCCTGTGGGAGCGCTGCGATCTGCTGCGCCCCTGGAACGATCCGGAAATGGACATCGAGCGCAAGCTGAACCACGACCCGGAGCTGTTCCTGGTGGCGGAGGTTGGCGGTGAAGTGGTCGGTTCGGTGATGGGCGGCTATGACGGCCACCGCGGATCGGCTTATTACCTCGGGGTGCATCCCGACTATCGCGGGCGCGGCATCGCCAATGCGTTGATCAACCGTCTGGAGAAGAAGTTGATCGCCCGTGGCTGCCCGAAGATCCAGATTATGGTGCGCGAAGACAACGACACGGTGGTCGAGATGTACGAGAAGCTCGGCTACGAGATCCAGGGCATCACCAGCCTGGGCAAGCGGCTGATCGAAGATCAGGAATATTGAGCAGGCAGCGGGCGGCGGCGTCGCACCGCCCGCCGCAGCGCATTACGGCAGCTTTTTGACGGTTTTCACGTCCACTTCGAGGCTGTTCCAGTCTTTATCCACTTTACCTTCCAACTGCACCTTGTCTTTCGGCGTAACGGTCTGGCCGTTCCAGCGTTTGCGGTCGATATCGACCGTCAGGGTGCCGGTGGCGTCGCGGAAGGTATAGGTTTCGTCGCCGATGCGCTGTTCGATGTTGCCCTGCAGCATCACCCAGGTGTCGTCGCTCAGCGATTTCACCTTGTCCACGGTGGTCAGCGCCGCGCTGGGGCCGGAGAAACCGCCCTGCGGAGCAGGCTGTGTTTGCGCCTGCGGCGCGGCCGGATCGAGGAACCCGCCTTGTTGCGCCAGTACCGGTGCGCTGCACAGCGCGATCAGAGCGGCCAGAGTCAGTTTTTTCATGTTGCGCTTCCTTATCGTTATCGAAAATCACATCCCGCTGATATCGGGTGCTTGCTTGGTGATAAGGATTAAAACACGCCGATCTTAAGAGCTTCTTAAGCCGACGCATTGAAATTCCCATCGCCGGCGCCCATCTGTAGCCATAGTCTTTTTATTCTGTTGGCAAGGAACGACCGTTGAAGCCATTCTCACCCCGCTTTTCCCCGGACGATTACGATCAGCACGGCACGCTGCGGCTGCCGCTGGGGTTTTGGGCCGTGCTGATTCTGCAGGCGCGCACCTGGCTGCTGTTCGTGATGGCCGGCGCTTCGCGCGAGCAGGGCGAAAGCTTGCTGGCGCTGTTTTATCCGGATACCCAACGCTTTTGGTACGGTATGCTGCTCGGTCTGCCGGCGGCGCTGGCGTTTTTGCTGAGCGGCCGTCGCCACCAATGGCCGCGGCTGTGGCGCGGCTGGCGCTGGGTGTTGGCAGCCTCTCTGCTGGCGTCGCTCGGCGGCTCGCTGTTCAGCCTGTGGCGCCAGGACGGCGATGCGCCGGGGCTGGAGTTGGCGTTGGCGCTGTTCGACGCGCTGGCGCTGAGCTATCTGCTGCTGAATGCGCGCCTGAAAGCCTGTTTCGCGCCGGCGGAGCAGGCTGACTAATTGCCGAGAAGTGCGGCACTTTTCGCATTTTCCGCACTCCAAGCAGGCAACCGTTGGCGTAGTGCGGGCCGTTGTGAGAGGCTGGCACGCAGCAAAACGCCGAGTGCGGCAGGGGCGGGTTACCGCCCCGTGCCATTGATGTTTAAGGAGCTAGAGATGAATATTCGCCCCCTGCTGTTAGGGCTTCCGCTGTTACTGACCGGCTGTTCGAGCATGTCCAATTTCTCCTGGTCCAGCCTGTCGCCGTTCAACTGGTTCGGCAGCAGCCTGGAGGTCGGCGCCAAGGGCGTCGGCAAGCTCAACGCCGGCACGCCGATGTCGGAAAGCGCCATCAACGACGGGCTGGACGGCAACTACCGCCTGCGCGGCGGCATGGCGACCAACAACGGCCAGATCGTCTCTTACTATCAGGCGCTGTCCGGCGACGAAGTGAAGCTGGTGATCACCGGCGAACCGAAAGGGCGCCTGCAGCGGGTGGACGTGATGGATCCTAAAGTGGCGACGGAGTGGGGCAACAAGCTCGGCACGCCGTTCGGCGACATGTACAGCAAGGCGTTCGGTTCCTGTAAACCGGGCAGCGGCGAAGACGCCGGCAAGGTGGAGTGCGTGGCGGAGCAGAGCAAGTACGTCACCTACATCTTCAGCGGCAAGTGGGCCGGGGCGCAGGATATCATCCCGCCGGACGACACCCTGAAAAGCTGGACGGTCAGCAAGATCGTTTGGCACGCCAAACCGCAGCAGTAACGCTGTCAACGGGCGCCGGTGCGCGGCGCCTGCCTTTTCAAGCCATTACCCCTATTTTCTTTGCGCTGCTGCAAGGCAATCGCCCGTGCTTGCGGTATCATAGCGCGCGTTTGTAACAGGGAACCCGCGCGTCAACCGCCATACCTGTTGCCGGATTCTGGTATTGAGGATAACAACATGACACAGGTTCAGAGCGGCATTCTGCTGGAGCACTGCCGTTTCGCCATTTTTATGGAAGCCAGCGTACAGGGCGAATTCGCCGATTTGCGCCAGGGCTGCAAACAGTTTTGTCAGACGTTGAGCGAGCTGCAACAGCAGTTTCCCGATGCGCGCCTCGGCGCGGTTATCGCTTTCGGCTATGACGTCTGGCACGATCTCTCCAGCGGCCAGGGCGCGAAAGAACTGAAGCCGTTTACGCCGCTCGGCAAAGGACTGGCGCCGGCCACCCAGCGCGATATGCTGATCCACATTCAGTCGCTGCGCCACGACGTCAACTTTACGCTGGCGCAGGGCGCGTTGGCGGCGTTCGGCAACGTCATCAAGATCGAAGAAGAAACCCATGGCTTCCGCTGGGTGGAAGAGCGCGATCTGAGCGGCTTCATCGACGGCACCGAAAACCCGCAGGGCGACCAGCGCCCGGCAGTGGCGACGATCGCCGAGGGTGAAGAGGATGCGGGCGGCAGCTACGTGCTGGTGCAACGTTACGAGCACAACCTGCGCCAGTGGCAGCGTTTTACCACCGAACAGCAGGAGCAGATCATCGGCCGCACCAAGCACGACAGCGAAGAGCTGCCGGCGGACCAGCGCCCGGATACTTCGCACGTCAGCCGTGTCGATCTGAAAGAGGACGGCAAGGGCCTGAAGATTCTGCGCCAGAGCCTGCCTTACGGCACCGCCAGCGGCAAGCACGGCCTGTTCTTCATCGCCTATTGCGCGCGCCTGCACAATATCGAGCAGCAGCTGCTGAGCATGTTCGGCGATCTGGACGGCAAACGCGACGCGATGCTGCGTTTCAGCCGAGCGGTGACCGGCAGCTACTACTTTGCGCCATCGCTGACGCGCCTGCTGTCACTTTGACGCCGTTGCCGAAGCCGGCGCGCCCGGCTTCGGCCCGCATTCCCGACCCGAAAACGCCGCTCTTTTCCTGCCTTATAGCGTTTGATGCTTGTAAATCACTAAACGGTATATAAAAGCGTTACAGCTCCGCACCGAGTTATAAATACACTGGTCGTCAATAAGGCGAAAGCCTGAAGGACTGACTCAGTGATAAGGTGCAGAATGAAACAAAACCGGGTTAAAAATCTCGTGCTGAAAGGTTGGCTGGCGGCTGCGCTGTTGGCGAGCGGCGCAGCGTCGGCGGCGGAATTGCTGAACAGTTCTTATGACGTTTCCCGTGAATTGTTCGTCGCGCTGAACCCCGGCTTTGAACAGCAGTGGAATCAACAGCACCCGAACGACAAGCTGACCATCAAACAGTCGCACGCCGGTTCCTCCAAGCAGGCGCTGGCTATCCTGCAGGGCTTGCGCGCCGACGTGGTGACGTACAACCAGGTGACCGACGTGCAGATCCTGCACGATCGTGGGCAGCTGATCCCGGCGGACTGGCAGGCGCGCCTGCCCAACAACAGCTCGCCGTTCTATTCCACTATGGCGTTTTTAGTGCGCAAGGACAACCCGAAGGGCATCCACACCTGGAACGATTTGGTGCGCGACGACGTGAAGCTGGTGTTCCCGAATCCGAAAACCTCCGGCAATGGCCGCTACACCTATCTGGCCGCCTGGGGCGCCGCCAGCCAGGCTGACGGCAACGATCCGGCCAAGACCCGCGCCTTTATGACTCGTTTCCTGAAAAACGTGCTGGTGTTCGATACCGGTGGCCGCGGCGCGACCACCACCTTCGTCGAACGTGGCTTGGGCGACGTGCTGATCAGCTTCGAGTCCGAAGTGAACAACATCCGTAAGCAATACGGTGAAGACAAGTACGAAGTGATCGTGCCGCCGGTCGATATTCTGGCGGAGTTTCCTGTGGCCTGGGTCGACAAAAACGTCGAGCGCAACGGCACCGAGCAGGCGGCCAAAGCCTATCTGAACTACCTCTACAGCCCGGCGGCGCAGCAGGTGATCACCAGCTTCTACTACCGCGTCTATGACCAGAAAGCGATGGCGGCGGCGAAAGGGCAATTCCCGGACACCAAACTGTTCCGGGTGGAAGACCAGTTCGGCGGTTGGCCGCAGGTGATGAAAACTCACTTCGCCACCGGCGGCGAGTTGGATCAGCTGTTAGCGGCAGGGCGCAAGTAAATGTTGGCGTTGTCGTCCAGTAAGCGGGTGCTGCCCGGATTTGGCCTCAGCCTCGGCAGCAGCCTGTTTTATACCTGTCTGATCCTGCTGCTGCCGCTCACCGCGCTGGTGATGCAGCTGGCGCAGATGAGCCTGGCGCAATATTGGGAAGTGATTTCCAACCCGCAGGTGGTGGCGGCGTACAAAGTGACGCTGCTGGCCGCCGGCGTCGCCAGCCTGTTCAACGCGGTGTTCGGCATGCTGATGGCCTGGATCCTGACGCGCTACCGTTTTCCCGGCCGTTCGCTGCTGGACGGCCTGATCGATCTGCCGTTCGCGCTGCCGACGGCGGTGGCCGGCCTGACGCTGGCCGGTCTGTTTTCCACCACTGGCTGGTACGGTCAGTGGCTGGCGCACTTTGACATTAAGGTCACCTTCACCTGGCTTGGGATCGCGGTGGCGATGGCGTTCACCAGCCTGCCGTTTGTGGTGCGCACCGTGCAGCCGGTTTTGGAAGAGCTGGGGCCGGAATACGAAGAGGCGGCCGAGACGCTGGGCGCCACGCGCTGGCAGAGCTTTCGCCGCGTGGTGTTGCCCGAGGTGGCGCCGGCACTGCTGGCCGGCACCGCCATTTCCTTTACCCGCAGCCTGGGCGAGTTCGGCGCGGTGATTTTCATCGCCGGCAACATCGCCTGGAAGACGGAAGTGACCTCGCTGATGATTTTTGTACGTTTGCAGGAGTTCGATTACCCGGCGGCCAGCGCTATCGCTTCGGTGATCCTGGCGGCGTCGCTGCTGCTGCTGTTCAGCATTAACGTATTGCAAAGCCGCTTCGGCAGACGTTTGGGAGGAGGGCACTGATGGCTGATGTTTCCGCCTTCAACGGCGCCGAGCGCCCGCGCGTCAACTGGGGCAAGTGGACGCTGATCGCCATCGGCGCGCTGTTTTCGGTGCTGCTGCTGGTGGTGCCGATGATGTCGATTTTCGCCGAGGCCTTCTCCAAAGGGTTCGGCGCGATGTGGAGCAACTTGCTCGATCCGGACATGCTGCACGCCATCTGGCTGACGGTCTTGATCGCGCTGATCACCGTGCCGTTCAACCTGGTGTTCGGCACCTTGCTGGCGTGGCTGGTGACGCGTTTCACCTTCCCCGGTCGCCAGCTGCTGCTGACGCTGATCGACATTCCGTTCGCCGTTTCACCGGTGGTGGCGGGGCTGATTTACCTGCTGTTTTACGGCAGCAACGGCCTGCTGGGCGGCTGGCTGGACGCGCATAACATCCAGATCATGTTCTCCTGGCCGGGCATGGTGCTGGTGACCATTTTCGTCACCTGTCCCTTCGTGGTGCGCGAGCTGGTGCCGATGATGCTCAGCCAGGGCAGCCAGGAAGACGAGGCTGCCATTCTTCTGGGGGCGTCCGGCTGGCAGATGTTCCGCCGCGTGACGCTGCCCAACATTCGCTGGGCGTTGCTATACGGTGTGGTGCTGACCAACGCGCGCGCCATCGGCGAGTTCGGCGCGGTGTCGGTGGTGTCCGGTTCGATTCGCGGCGAAACCTACAGTTTGCCGCTGCAGGTCGAGCTGTTGCAGCAGGATTACAACACCGTCGGCTCCTTTACCGCCGCCGCGCTGTTGACCCTGATGGCGATCGTTACCCTATTTTTGAAGAGTGCGCTGCAGTGGCGTCTGGAACGCCAGAACGCGCGTCTCGAGCGGGAGGAAAATCATGAGCATTGAGATTAACGGCATCAACAAGTACTTCGGTCGCACCAAGGTATTGAACGATATCTCGCTCGATATTGCTTCCGGCGAGATGGTGGCGCTGCTCGGGCCGTCCGGTTCCGGCAAGACCACGCTGCTGCGCATCATCGCCGGGCTGGAAAGCCAGAGCGGCGGCAAACTGGGCTTCCACGGCACCGATGTCAGCCACATGCACGCGCGCGACAGGCGTGTGGGCTTCGTGTTTCAGCACTATGCGCTGTTCCGCCACATGACGGTGTTCGACAATATCGCCTTTGGCCTGACCGTACTGCCGCGTCGCGAGCGTCCGAACGCCGCGGCGATCAAACAGAAAGTCACTCAGCTGCTGGAAATGGTACAGCTGGGCCACCTGGCCAGCCGCTATCCGTCGCAGCTGTCCGGCGGCCAGAAACAGCGCGTGGCGCTGGCGCGCGCCTTGGCGGTGGAACCGCAAATTCTGCTGCTGGACGAACCGTTCGGCGCGCTGGATGCGCAGGTGCGCAAAGAGCTGCGCCGCTGGCTGCGTCAGTTGCATGAAGAGCTGAAGTTCACCAGCGTGTTCGTCACCCACGATCAGGAAGAGGCGATGGAAGTGGCCGACCGCATCGTGGTGATGAGCCAGGGCAATATCGAACAGGTCGGTTCGCCGATCGAAATCATGCGCGAACCGGCCAGCCGCTTCGTGCTGGAATTCATGGGGGAAGTGAACCGCCTGAACGGCGAAATTCGCGGTTCCCAGCTGTTCGTCGGCGCGCACCAGTGGCCGCTGTCGTTCCAGCCGATGCATCAGGGCAGCGTCGATCTGTTCCTGCGCCCGTGGGAAATGGAAGTGGCGACTGAGAGCAGCGAGCGCTGCCCGCTGCCGGTACAGGTGCTGGAAGTCAGCCCGCGCGGCCACTTCTGGCAGCTGACGGTGCAACCGATCGGCTGGCACCAGGAACCGATCAGCGTGGTACTGTCGGAAGGCAACGCCACGCCGGTGCGCGGCGGCCGCTATTACGTCGGCAGCCTCAATGCGCGGCTGTATGCCGGCGATCAACTGCTGCAACCTGTTGCGTTAGCCAAAAGCGCCTGATAGGTTTTAGCTGCCCTTTTATTCAAGGCAACCCCAGGGTTGCCTTTTTACTTTACGTACATCAACAACACACAGGCAAAGATCGTGACAACGCTCGAACAATGCATCGGGAATACCCCGCTGGTAAAACTGCAACGGCTGGCCGCCCAGGCGGGCAGCGAAGTATGGGTCAAACTGGAAGGCAATAACCCGGCGGGATCGGTGAAGGATCGCGCTGCGTTGGCGATGATCCAGCAGGCGGAGCTGCGCGGTGAGATCAAGCCCGGCGACGTGCTGATCGAGGCCACCAGCGGCAACACCGGCATTGCGCTGGCGATGATCGCTGCATTGAAAGGCTATACGCTGAAGCTGCTGATGCCGGAGAACATGAGCCTGGAGCGGCAGGCGGCGATGCGTGCCTACGGCGCCGAGCTGATCCTGGTCAGCCGTGAACAGGGAATGGAAGGCGCGCGCGATCTGGCGCTGGAGATGCAGCGCCAGGGGCAGGGCAAGGTGCTGGATCAGTTCAATAACTTGGACAACCCCTATGCCCACTTCACCACCACCGGTCCGGAGATCTGGCGCCAGACCGAAGGGCGCATCACGCACTTCGTTTCCAGCATGGGCACCACCGGCACCATTACCGGGGTGGGCGGTTACCTGAAGAGCCAGAACCCGCAGGTGCAGATCATCGGCCTGCAGCCGGCGGAAGGCAGCAGCATCCCCGGTATTCGCCGTTGGGCACCCGCTTACCTGCCGGGCATTTTCCGCCCGGAGCTGGTGGATCAGGTGCTGGATATCGAACAGGGCGATGCCGAGCAGACCATGCGTCAGTTGGCGCAGCGTGAAGGTATCTTCTGCGGCGTCAGCTCCGGTGGCGCGGTAGTCGGCGCCCTGCGCGTCGCGGCGGCTCACCCCGGCAGCGTCGTGGTGGCGATCGTCTGCGATCGCGGCGATCGCTACCTCTCCACCGGCGTATTCGACTGAGTCCCCCTCCCGGCGGCGCGTCCCGCCGGGAAACGCCTTCTCACCTCCCTGTTACAGACTGCCTGTCCGGCCCGCCGAAGCGGCGGCTATCGCCTGCTCGCGCGCCAATCCCCTGACTGAAGTAGAGAAATCGCGCAACAGCGGCCACAATAACGGTGGCGAGACGCAAAGAGCGATGTGTAAGGATTGAGTAAAACCGGCTGCGGGCCGGCGGAATTGGCGGGAAAATAACGAAAATCGGTGAAGGAGCAAGGCATGAAAATTTTACTGGTCGACGATGACCTGGAGCTTGGCACCATGCTGAGCGAATACCTGACGGGCGAAGGCTTCGACGCCACGCTGGTGCTGACCGGCAAGGCGGGGGTCGAAGGCGCGCTGTCGGGCGATTATACCGCGATGATCCTCGACATCATGCTGCCGGACATGAGCGGCATCGACGTGCTGCGCGACGTGCGTAAAAAGAGCCGGCTGCCGATCATCATGCTGACAGCCAAAGGCGACAACATCGATCGGGTGATTGGCCTGGAGATGGGGGCCGACGATTACATGCCCAAGCCATGCTATCCGCGCGAATTGGTGGCGCGTCTGCGCGCGGTGCTGCGCCGTTTCGAAGAGCGGCCGCAAGAGGCGGACGACGAGGCCGCCATCAGCTTCGGCGAGCTGACGCTGAACCCTTCTACCCGCAGCAGCGAATGGCGGGGTAAGGCGTTTGATCTGACGGCTTCGGAATTCAATCTGCTGGAGCTGTTGCTGCGCGCGCCGGATCGCGTGGTGTCGAAGGACGAACTGTCCGAGAAAGGACTGGGGCGCCCGCGCGAGGCCTATGATCGCAGCGTAGACGTGCATATCAGCAATATTCGCCAGAAGCTGAGCGCGCTGGCCGGCAGTAAGCTGAGCATCGAGACGGTGCGCAGCATCGGCTATCGCATACGGTAACCAGACATGCGCGGAAGACTGTTCTGGAAAATTTTGCTCGGCTTTTGGCTGACCTTCCTCATTATGACGCAGGCCTTGTGGGTGGCATTTTCTCTTTATGGCGACCGCTATGTGCCGCCGGAGAATTCCATGGCACGGCGGGCGATCGGCTTGCTGCTGACCTCCGCCACCACCCAGTTGCGCAGCGGCGGCATGCCGGCGCTGGAAGCCCTGATGCGCGACTGGCCGGAGGACGATCGGCGTCTGCTGTCCGTTACGCCGATGACCCAACCGCCGCCTGAGCCGGAAGAACCGGTGTTTGAAGGGCGGCGGATGCCGAAAGAGATTTCCGCCTGGGTGCAAACTGGAGAAGGGCAGGGGTACTGGCTGAGTTATAACGTGCGCGGGCTGCGGGAAGAGTATCGGCCGGAGCGGCGTTCCCACTTCTTCAACATTCCAGCGCCGATGCTGTGGGTCGGCGGGCTGGGCGGTTTGCTGTTCAGCGCCGTGCTGGCCTGGAACCTGACCCGCCCGATGCGTCAGCTGCGCGGCGGCCTGGATCGGGTGGCGCAGGGCGATCTGTCGGTGCGGCTGTACCCGAATATGCGGCGGCGTCATGACGAACTGTCTGACGTGGCGCGCGATTTCGATACCATGGCCGAGCGGCTGGAGCTGCTGGTCAGCGCCCGTGAGCAGTTGCTGCACGATGTTTCGCACGAACTGCGTTCACCGTTGGCGCGCCTGCAGTTGGCCATCGGCCTGGCGCGGCAGAATGCCGGCAACGTCGAAACCTCGCTGAAGCGCATCGAACATGAGTCGGGGCGGTTGGACAAAATGATCGGCGAACTGCTGGCGCTGTCGCGTACCGAACACAGCAGCTTGCCGGACGAAGAGTATTTCGATCTGTATGGTCTGGTGGACGCGGTGGTGAGCGATGCGCGCTACGAGGCTCAGGTGCCCGGCGTGGATATCGTGCTGCAGGCCGAATCGGATGTGGAGTACACCGTCAAGGGCAATGCGGAGCTGATGCGGCGTGCGGTGGATAACGTCGTGCGTAATGCGTTGCGCTTTTCCAGCCACGGTCAGCGGGTGACGGTGGCGCTGTCGCGCGTCGACAATCAGTTTCAGATCGCCGTCAGCGATCAGGGGCCGGGCGTCGAGGAATCGAAGCTGTCGAGCATCTTCGATCCTTTCGTGCGCGTGAAATCGGCGCTGTCGGGCAAGGGCTACGGCCTTGGGCTGGCGATTACCCGCAAGGTGGTGCTGGCGCACGGCGGCCAGGTTGAGGCGCGCAACGGCGACAAAGAGGGGCTGATCATCACTCTGCGCGTGCCGCGCTGGTCGTCATGACGCAGCGAGATGGGGATACCCCGAAGGGATAAAAAAAACGGCGCCGAGGGCGCCGTTTTTTATTGATCATCCGCGATTACTTCTTGATGCGGATGATCGGGGTTTCGCCAACGGTTACGCTGCCGGACAGTTTGATCAGCTCTTTGATCTCGTCCATGTTGGAGATAACGACCGGCGTCAGGGTCGACTTGGCTTTCTCTTCCAGCAGAGGCAGGTTGAACTCGATAACGACGTCGCCTTTCTTGACGCGCTGACCTTCTTCGGCGATGCGTTTGAAGCCTTCGCCTTTCAGTTCTACGGTATCGATGCCGAAGTGGACGAACAGCTCAATGCCGCTGTCGGATTCGATAGAGAATGCATGGTTGGTTTCGAAAATCTTGCCGATGGTGCCGTCAACCGGAGCAACCATTTTGTTGCCGGCCGGTTTGATAGCGATACCGTCGCCAACGATTTTTTCAGCGAACACTACGTCCGGCACATCTTCGATATTGACGATTTCGCCAGAAAGGGGAGCGACGATCTCGATAGTGCCCGTGTCTTTCTTGTCATCAGAAACCAGAGATTTCAGTTTATCGAACAAACCCATGATCTTCTCCTAAGCATTAAATTGGGCGGCGTTCCAGTGTCGTGGAAGTTTAGCAGAGCGTTTTTTCTTCGATGAATTTATTGACGCAATTCATCAGGTCTTGTGCCGTTGGCTGTGCCAAGGCTTGCGCTGCCAACGCCTTCACATCTTCGAAATTCGTGTTGCGAATAATTTTCTTGATGCGCGGGATTGAAATCGCACTCATGCTGAACTCATCCAGCCCCATGCCCAATAACAACAGTGTAGCACGCTCATCGCCAGCCAGTTCACCGCACATGCCGGTCCACTTGCCTTCCGCGTGAGATGCATCAATAACCTGTTTAATCAGGCCAAGTACTGATGGGGACATCGGGTTATAGAGATGAGAAATCAGCTCGTTGCCGCGATCTACCGCCAGAGTATACTGGGTTAGATCGTTTGTCCCAATACTAAAGAAGTCGACTTCTTTCGCCAGGTGGTGAGCGATGACCGCCGCAGCCGGTGTTTCCACCATCACGCCCACTTCGATGCTCTCGTCAAACGCCTTGCCTTCTTCGCGCAGCTGCGCCTTCAGCGTCTCGATTTCGCCTTTCAGATCGCGCACTTCTTCCACGGAGATGATCATCGGGAACATGATGCGCAGTTTGCCGAACGCCGAGGCGCGCAGGATGGCGCGCAGCTGGGCATGCAGGATTTCACGGCGGTCCATCGCGATGCGGATGGCGCGCCAGCCGAGGAACGGGTTCTCTTCCTTCGGCAGGTTCATGTACGGCAGGTCTTTGTCGCCGCCGATGTCCATGGTGC
The DNA here is from genome assembly GCF_050880365.1 of Serratia sp. BFP-2025. Taxonomy (NCBI): domain Bacteria; kingdom Pseudomonadati; phylum Pseudomonadota; class Gammaproteobacteria; order Enterobacterales; family Yersiniaceae; genus Serratia; species Serratia sp. BFP-2025. Next base: position 343,018 of record NZ_JBPAFV010000001.1, read on the forward strand.
GGACGATCACCGCTTGCGAGCCCATGGCTTCCGCCACGGCCTTGTAAGCCTGGAACTGCTCGTCTTCGGTCGGCAGCGAGTCGCGGTCCATGAACAGGAATTCGGTACGATACAGGCCGACACCTTCCGCGCCGTTGCGCTCTGCACCCGCGACGTCGCGCACGGTGCCGATGTTGGCGCAGACTTCAACCTGATGGCCGTCCAGCGTAATCGCCGGCAGGTCCTTCAGCTTGGCCAGATCGTTTTTCTCGGTGATGTATTGGTTCTGGGCGGCTTTCAGCTGATCGATAACGTCAGCGGTCGGGTTAACGTAAATTTTGTTGTTAACCGCGTCCAGAATCAGGTAGTCGTCGTTTTTCACCTGCTTGGTCACGTCGCTGGTACCGACGATCGCCGGCAGCTCCAGGGAGCGCGCCATGATGGAGGTGTGGGAGGTGCGGCCGCCGAGGTCGGTGATGAAGCCCAGCACTTTGTCCAGGTTCAGCTGCGCGGTCTCGGACGGGGTCAGATCGGTGGCCACCAGGATCACTTCGTCCTGAATGGAGCCCAGATCGACGATCGGCATGCCCAGGATGTTCTGCAGCAGGCGCTTGCCGATGTCGCGCACGTCGGCGGCGCGTTCTTTCAGGTATTCGTCGTCCAGCTCTTCCAACGCTTTCGCCTGACCTTCGATCACGGTGTAGGCGGCGGCGTCTGCGGAGGCCAGCTCATCTTTGATTAGGGCTATGATTTCCTGCTCAAGCTCTTCGTCTTCCAGCAACATGATGTGGCCTTCGAAGATAGCTTCCTTCTCTTCGCCGAAGGTTTCGCCAGCTTTGGTCTTGATCGCTTCCAGCTGTTCGGACGCTTTCGCGCGGCCGGCCAGAAAACGCGAGACTTCCTGCTCTACTTGATCAGCAGAGATTTTTTTCCGGTTGATGACAATGTCGTCTTCTTTCAGCAAGAGAGCCTTACCAAAAGCGATGCCCGGTGATACTAAAATGCCTGAAATCATAACCCTACCTTACTCTTGACTGGTGTTAACTAAAAAGACGGGCCGATTACTCAAGCTCTGCCATCAGTTTTACCAAGTGCTCAACGGCTTTCTGCTCGTCTTCACCTTCAGCGGAGATGGTCACTACGGTCCCTTGAGTCAGCCCCAGAGTTTGCAGTTTGAACAGACTTTTAGCGCTGGCGCTTTTGCCGTTGGAGGTCACGGTGATGTCAGACGTGAAGCCTTTGGCTTCTTTAACGAACTGAGCGGCAGGGCGAGTATGCAGACCATTCGGAGCGGTAATAGTAACTTCTTGCTGGAACATTGATGTTTCCCCAACTTATTGGATTAATGTTGTGGTGCTAAAGTTTAGCCCAGGGGCCTGACTTTAGCTTGCCTGGTTATAGCGCCTGACTATGGACAGGGGCGAACGTTGATGCAACAGAAAACGACGCGTTAGGCACTTCAGATCAAAAAACTCGGCTTTAGACGTCGTTCCAATCCGCTCCCCATTATGCCCGATTCGACGCGTCGGCGACAGATGAGTAAATCGATTCAGCCTTGACCGGGCTCGGGGGGTGATTAATTTTGCGCATCGAAATAATGCACCGTTAAATACTAAAGGAGACGGGCAAAAGCAATCTTGGACTGCTATAAAGTTTGATCCAGTCCACAAAAAAGCACCCCGCAGGGTGCTTTTTTAGCGATTTGTGCAGTGCTGGAATTACTGTTGCAATTCCTGCTCGGTGAACAGATCGGCAAACAGCGCGGTGCTCAAATAACGTTCGCCGGAAGACGGCAGTATCACCACGATGGTCTTGTCGGCGAACGCCGGTTCTTCGGCCAGTTTTACCGCCGCCGCGACCGCCGCGCCGGAGGAGATGCCCGCCAGGATGCCTTCTTCGTCCATCAGGCGACGCGCCATGCTGATGGCTTCGTCGTTGGAGATTTTCTCGACGCGATCCACCAGGTCCAGATCGAGGTTGCCCGGAATGAAACCGGCGCCGATACCCTGAATCTTGTGCGGGCCCGGTTTCAGCTCTTCACCGGCCAGCGCCTGGCTGATGACCGGCGAGTCGGTCGGCTCGACCGCCACGGTGGTGATGGCCTTGCCTTTGGTGTTCTTGATGTAGCGGCTGACACCGGTTAGCGTGCCGCCGGTGCCGACGCCGGAGATGAACACGTCGACTTCCCCATCGGTGTCTTCCCAGATTTCCGGGCCGGTGGTTTTCTCATGGATCGCCGGGTTGGCCGGGTTGCTGAACTGTTGCAGGATCAGGTAACGGTTCGGATCGGTGGCGACGATCTCTTCCGCTTTGGCGATGGCGCCCTTCATGCCTTTCGCCCCTTCAGTCAGCACCAGGTTGGCGCCCAGCGCCTTGAGCAGCTTGCGGCGCTCGATGCTCATGGTTTCCGGCATGGTCAGCGTCAGCTTGTAACCGCGCGCGGCGGCGACGAAGGCCAGCGCGATGCCGGTGTTGCCGCTGGTGGGCTCTACCAGTTCCTTGCCGGCGGTCAACACGCCGCGTTGTTCCGCATCCCAAATCATATTGGCACCGATGCGGCATTTGACGCTAAAGCTGGGGTTGCGCGATTCAACCTTGGCCAGAATGCGTCCGTTGCCGATACGGTTCAGACGAACCAGCGGCGTATGGCCGATTGTTAATGAGTTGTCTTCATATATCTTGCTCATAGCCCGTCCTTTAACTCTATGAAAATGTGGGGAACATCGAAAGCATACGCTAACAGTACCGGCAGGGAAGTAAAGAATTGGTATATCTATATGTTATTAGGAAATAAGTTTTAAGCACAATGATAAGGGCGCGAAATGCGCGCCCTGTCGAAAATTCCCGCGCTATCGGCGGTAAAAAACGGCGATTATCGGACGAATTGCGAGCGGTAGCGATCGACCCACATCGCGGTGGCGCCGCAGACGGCGACCGGCAGGATCACCAGATTGAGGATCGGGATCATGGTGAACAGGCTGACCAGCGCGCCGAACTGCAGGTTGTCGGTTTTGTGCTGGCGCAAGGCGCGGCGCATGTCGGCAAAGCTCACCTTGTGGTTGTCGAACGGGTAGTCGCAATACTGGATCGCCAGCATCCAGGCGCTGAACAGGAACCACAGCACCGGCGCCACCGTCTGACCGATGCCGGGCACGAAATACAGCGCCAGCAGCAGCAGCGCGCGCGGCAGGTAATACATCAGCTTGCGCCATTCACGCGCCATGATGCGCGGCAGATCTTTGGCGATGCCGAGCAGGCCGGTGTCCGGCAGCGGTTTGCCGGTCAGGCTGCCTTCGAGCTGTTCCGCCAGCAGGCCGCAGAACGGTGCAGCAATAAGATTGGTGATGGTGCTGAACAGATAGCTGAACACCAGCAGCACCGAAACGACCGCCAGCGGCCACAGCAGGTAGCTCAACCATTGCAGCCAGTCGGGCACGTGGCTCATCATCGCCGGGATCCAGTCGCCGAGCCGGCTGAACAGCCACCAGAAAGCGGAGCCCATCAGCAGCACGTTGACCAGCAACGGCAGGACCACATAGCGTTTAATCCCCGGGCGTGAAATCAGGCGCCAGCCTTCGGCAAAATAGTGAATGCCGCTGGTCGGGCGGGAAGGGGGCTGCGTATAGGACATATCTTAAGTTATCTCGTTGTCTGAACAGGCATCATTATCATATAGGGATGATTTTCCACTGGCTAGGGTAGGGTTGGCTGAAAAACCAGCAGAAAAAGGCAGTATAATCATCTTTATTGGCATAAAGTTCAGCACGGACTTGCACTTGTGTGCGCGGGCAAATAGAGTTAAAGAGTGAATGTTTGCCGCGGTGGCAATGTATTGGAACAACAGAGATAGCAATGATGCAGGATTTGCGTCTGATATTAATCGTTGTTGGCGCGATCGCCATAATAGCGCTGTTATTGCACGGTCTGTGGACCAGTCGCAAAGAACGGTCAGCGCTCTTCCGCGATCGCCCAGCCAAGCGTTCCCAAAAGGAACGTGAACAAACTCCGATCGACGATCTCGAAGAAGGCGTCGGTGAGGTGCGCGTGCGCGCCGCTCACCCGCAAGACGAGCCGTCATTCGGCCATTTCGATGCCGCACGCGAAGAACCCGTGGCCGCGCCGAAGCCCGCTCCGGCGGCTGCGCCAGCGCCCCGCGCCGTTCAGCCGGCCGCTCATCAGACACCGCCTCCGCTGTCTCAGCGGCCGGAGTATGATGACATCCTGCTGAACAACTACGCGCCGGACGAAGAACAGGCCGAGCCGCAGCAACCGCAACCGGCCGCGCGCCGTGAGCCGCGCGTCGACGATCTGCCGCATGAACATGAGGCGCCGCAGGTGGCGGAACCGGCATTCCACGCCGAACCGGCCCCTGTGCAGCCCGCGCCGGCAGCGAAGCCGGCGCAGGAACCTGCGCCGCAGCCACAACAGCCGGCGGTTGCGCCAATTCCGGCTAAGCTGAAAGAGACCGTGCTGGTGTTGCACGTCGCGGCCCATCAGGGTGGCGTGATCGGCGGCGAAGTGCTGCTGCAGAGCGTGTTGCAGGCGGGCTTCCAGTTTGGCGAGATGGGCATCTTCCACCGCCATATCAGCCCGGCCGGCAGCGGCCCGGTGCTGTTCAGCCTGGCGAACATGGTCAAGCCGGGATCGTTCGATCCTGACATGATGTCCGACTTCTCCACGCCGGGCGTGTCGATGTTCATGATGGTGCCGTCTTACGGCGACGCCAATCAGAACTTCAAGCTGATGCTGCAGTCGGCGCAGCGCATCGCCGACGACGTGGGCGGCGTGGTGCTGGACGACGAGCGCCGCATGATGACGCCGCAGAAGCTGGAAACCTACAAAGCGCGCATCCGTGAAGTGTTGGAAAACAACGCCTGACCGGGTTGCCGCGCGCACTGAACATCCGTAACAACAAAGCCCCCGCTAGCCGGGGGTTTTTTATCTTTGATGGTGAGCCATGGAATCGATAATCCAACAAATCAATCAACTACGAGCCACATTGCGCCATCATGAATACCAGTACCATGTGCTGGATGCGCCGGAAGTGCCGGATGCGGAATATGACCGTCTGATGCGCGAGCTGCGCGAGCTGGAGAGCGCGCATCCTGAGTGGGTCACCGCCGATTCGCCGACCCAGCGCGTGGGCGCGGCACCGCTGGCGGCGTTCGACCAGGTGCGTCACGAAGTGCCGATGCTGTCGCTGGACAACGTGTTTGACGAAGAGAGCTTCCTGGCGTTTTACAAGCGCGTGCAAGATAGGCTCAAGAGCAGCGATCCGCTGACCTTCTGCTGCGAACTGAAGCTGGATGGCCTGGCGGTCAGCCTGCTGTACGAAGACGGCGAGCTGGTGCGCGCGGCGACGCGCGGCGACGGCACCACCGGTGAGAACATCACCGCCAACGTGCGTACCATCCGCGCCATCCCGCTGCGCCTGACCGGCGACAACATCCCGCGCCGGGTGGAAGTGCGCGGCGAAGTGTTTATGCCGCAGGCCGGTTTTGAGCAAATGAACGAAGAAGCCCGGCGCAAAGACGGCAAGGTGTTCGCCAATCCGCGCAACGCCGCCGCCGGATCGCTGCGTCAGCTCGATCCGCGTATTGCCGCCAAACGTCCGTTGACCTTCTTCTGCTATGGCGTTGGCCTGCTGGAAGGCGGCGAGCTGCCGCGCAGCCACTTTGAGCGCCTGATGCAGTTCAAAGCCTGGGGTCTGCCGGTCAGCGATCGCGCCCAGCGTCGCACCGGCAGCGAGGAAGTGCTGGCGTTTTATCGCCAGGTCGAGCAGGACCGCGCGCAGCTCGGTTTCGACATCGACGGCGTGGTGATCAAGATTGACGACATCGACCTGCAGGAAACGCTGGGCTTCGTGGCGCGCGCGCCGCGCTGGGCGACGGCGTTCAAATTCCCGGCGCAGGAGCAGATCACCGTGGTGCGCGAAGTGGAGTTTCAGGTTGGCCGCACCGGCGCGATTACGCCGGTGGCCCGCCTTGAGCCGGTGCTGGTGGCCGGGGTGACCGTCAGCAACGCGACCTTGCACAACGCCGATGAAATCGAGCGTCTGGGGCTGCGCATCGGCGATACGGTGATCGTGCGCCGCGCCGGCGACGTGATCCCGCAGGTGGTGGGGGTGCTGGAAGACCGCCGGCCGCAGGATGCGCGCGAAGTGGTGTTCCCGCTGCATTGCCCGGTGTGCGGTTCCGACGTTGAGCGCGTGGAAGGCGAGGCCGTGGCGCGTTGCACTGGCGGGCTGATCTGCGGTGCGCAGCGCAAGGAGGCGTTGAAGCACTTCGTTTCCCGTCGCGCGCTGGACGTAGAGGGCATGGGCGACAAGATCATTGAGCAGCTGGTGGACAAGGAGTACGTGAAGAATCCGGCCGATCTGTTCCGCCTTTCCGCCGGCATTCTGACCGGCCTGGATCGCATGGGGCCGAAATCGGCGCAGAACCTGGTCAACGCGCTGGAGAAATCCAAGCAGACTACCTTCGCCCGCTTCCTGTACGCGCTGGGCATTCGCGAGGTCGGTGAGGCGACCGCTGCCAACCTGGCGGCGCATTTCGGTTCGCTGGAGAAGCTGTTCGCCGCCGATATTGAGGCGTTGAAAGAAGTGCCGGACGTCGGTGAAGTGGTGGCCAAACACACCCGCAACTTCCTCGATGAAGCGCTCAATCAGCAGGTGATCAACGAGCTGGTGGGTGCCGAGATCGGCATTCATTGGCCGGCGCCGGTGGTGGTGGTGGCGGAAGAGATAGACAGCCCGTTCGCCGGCAAAACCGTGGTGCTGACCGGCTCGCTGAGCCAGCTGTCGCGTGACGAAGCCAAAGATCGCCTGACGGCGCTGGGCGCCAAGGTCAGCGGCAGCGTATCGAAGAAAACCGACCTGGTGATCGCCGGCGAGGCGGCCGGTTCCAAGCTGGCGAAGGCGCAGGAGCTGGGTATCGCGGTGATCGATGAAGCGGAGATGATCCGCCTGCTGGGTGACTGATGGAAAAAGAAAACCTACTGGAGATCGCCAATACCGTGATGCCGTTCGGCAAGTACCAGGGGCGGATGCTGATCGATCTGCCCGAAGAGTACCTGCTGTGGTTCGCTCGCAAAGGCGAATTCCCCAAAGGCAAGCTCGGCATGCTGATGGAGATGACGCTGGCGATTAAAATCGAAGGGCTTGACCACCTGGTCAAGCCGCTGAAGAAAAGCTGATCTGACGGGCCTTGGCCCGTCTTTTTTTTACCCGCGCGACGCCTGTGCGTTGGGCACCGCCTGTTGCGTCTGCCGCTTACGCTGGTACCTCTTCGCCAACACTGCGCAGGTCATCAACTGCACCTGATGAAACACCATCAGCGGCAGCACCATGATCCCCACCTGAGCCGCCGGAAACAGGATATTGGCCATCGGAATGCCGTTCGCCAGGCTTTTCTTCGAGCCGCAGAACACGATGGTGATCTCGTCCGCCTTGCTGAACCCCAGCCAACGCGCCATGTAAGTGTTCACCACCAGCACGATCGTCAGCAACACGATGCTGCCGCCGACGATAAACGCCAGCGAACCAAGCCCGACCTGATGCCAGATGCCGTGCGTCACCGCTTCGCTGAAGGCGGCGTACACCACCAGCAGAATCGAGGTCTGGTCGGTTTTGCCGATCAGCGGGCGATGGCGTTCGATCCAGCCGCCGATCAGCGGCCGCAGCAGGTGGCCGGCGACGAACGGCACCAGCAGCTGCAGCACGATCGAGCCGACCTGCCGCAGGCTGCCGGTATCGCCGTGCACATTCATCAGCAGGCCGACCAGCAGCGGCGACACGAAGATCCCGAGCAGGCTGGAGGCGGAAGCGCTACACACCGCCGCCGCCACGTTGCCGCCCGCCAGCGAGGTGAAGGCGATGGCCGATTGCACGGTGGCGGGCAGGATGCACAGGTAGATGAAACCGGCGTACAGCTCGGGGCTGACGTCGATCGGCGCCCACCAGGCGAACAGCATGCCCAGCGCCGGAAAAATGATGAAGGTGCTGAACATCACCCACAGATGCAGCCGCCAGTTATTGCTACCGGCCAGGATGGCCTCGCGCGACAGCTTGGCGCCGTGCATGAAGAACAGCAGGGCGATGGCGGCGATGGTCAGGGCGTTGAGCCAGCCGACGAACTCGCCGCGCGCCGGCAGGAACGACGCCAGCAATACGGTGGCGATCAGCGTCAGGGTAAAACGATCGGGCAGAAATCTCATGGCGGTGCGCTCAGGGTAGAAAATCGATGGGGCTATTCTCCCGCGTGAGCATATAATAATTAAATTGATTTATTTAATTCATATATGAATAAAACACATGAATTACTCACTCAAACAGCTGCGGGTGTTCGTCGCCATCGCTCGCCACGGCAGTTTCAGCCGCGCCGGTGAGGCGATTGGTCTGACGCAATCGGCGGTCAGCCACAGCGTGAAAGAGCTGGAAGCAGAGGTCGGCGTGCGCCTGCTGGATCGCACCACGCGTGAAGTGGTGCTGACCGACGCCGGCCTGCGGCTGGCCAACCGGGTCGAGCGGCTGCTGGACGAACTGCAGGCCGCGTTGCTGGATGCGCGCAGCTTTGGCGTACAGCGCAGCGGCACGGTGCGGGTGGCGACGAGCCAAACCATTTCCGCCCATCTGATGCCGCAGTGCATCGCCGCCGGTGAGCGCGAATACCCGGAGATCCGCATCATGCTGCGCGATCAGGCGCAGCAGCAGGTGCTGCACAGCGTACGCAACGCGGAGGTGGATTTCGGCATCGTGGTCGATCCGGTACAGGCGGTGGATCTGGAGTGCGAAGCGGTGCTGCACGAGCCGTTCCTGTTGCTGTGCCGCGACGATCATCCGTTCGCGGCGCAACAGGCGGTACATTGGTCGGCGCTGAACGGTTGCCGCCTGGTGTTGCAGGACTATGCGTCGGGCAGCCGACCGCTGATCGACAGCGCGCTGAGACAGCAGGGCGTGGAGGCGCAGGTAGTGCAGGAAATCGGCCATCCGGCGACGCTGTTCCCGATGGTGGCGGAGGGGATCGGCATCAGCATTTTCCCGGCGTTGGCGTTGCCGCTGCCGGAAGGGGGGCGGCTCCGGGTGCGGCGGCTGGTGCCGGAGATCAACCGTGCTCTGATGCTGGTGCGGCGCAAGAACCGTTCGCTGACGCCGGCGGCGGAGGCCATCTGGCAGGTGGCGCGTCAGCAGGCGGCGCTGCTGCAACAGCGCCGGCAGGAAAACGCGGAATATTGACTCAGATATAGACGTCCACAGCGTTGAGCGGCGTTGGGCGGTTTACGCCGTCGCCGGATTGCGCCGCGGCTTTTGCCATCTGCTCCTGCTGCTGCTTTTCCATTTCTTCTTTCTGGATGCGGGCGATTTCTGCCTGCAACATCTTGATCTGCGCTTCGATCAGCTGCTTCTGCTTTTCGATTTCCTTAGGATCGGCGTCGGAGTCCTTTAGCTCCACCAACTTTTGCTGCAGCGCCTGAATCTGCCGGTTCAGCGCCTTGATGCGGGCCGAGGCGCGGCTTTCGTTGAGGTTGACCGGTTCGTCATTGCCGTTGGCGCGTTCGTTTTTCTCCATCTTGCCGCCTTGCGGCTGGTTGTTGACCGGTTTGGCCATCAGCAGTTCGCCCTGATGGCCCGGCGCGCTGAACACGTTGCTGACGCCGGGAACGGTATTTTTGATCGGTACTATCATGGTGATGGTGGTCGACATGGATGCTCTCCCTGAGTCGGTATATCGCTGTTCAGGGTATCGGCAGCGGCGGCTAAATCTTTACCTGCCGCAGATGCGGCCAGCGCAGCAGCCAGCCTTTGTCGAGCACCCGCTGGGCATAGGCGGCGCGGTCGCCGTTTTTCACGTTGAAGGTGATGGTGTCGTTGAACAGCGCCGCGAGCCCGAAGGGGGCCACCAGCGTGATGCTGTCGTCGGCGTTCAGGCGTGCGCCGATCGCCGTTTCCACTTCGGTCCAGAAGCTGATGGCCTCTTCGCTGTTGTGGTAGGGCGCCCGGCCGCTGCGCAGGTGCATGCGCGCCTGGTTCTTGACCGACCACGGCTGCGGCAGCCACTGTTGCAAACGTGCTTCCAGCATGCGATCGCGTTCGGCCTGCGCACGCTCCGCATCGAAATGAATCACGTCGATATCGTTGAGCGGCGTCGCCACGGCGTAGCCATGCCGCCGGTCCCACACCAGATTGCGTACAAAGCCGGCGCCGAGGCACCAGTCATTCAGGCCGAGCCTGCGCACGGTGCGCAGGGCCGCCATGCGAGTGTTATCTTGTTGCAGCCATTCGATAATTTGCCGTTGCGGATCCATCATCCCTCCCGTTTTCGCGGCTACTGTAACCCGAAGCGGCGGTGGGTGAAATGGGGGAAAGCATGATGGCGGCGATCGCCGGCAAAATAATTTTCTTCTCCCGCTGACTACACTTGGTGCAGGGCTTGTATCTCGTCACGCAGGGCAAGGGAGGGGGCTATGTATCAGGCAACGTTGGGCCAACGCGGTTATCGCTTCGGCGACCTGCGCCAGCTGATGGCGAAGGCTTCGCCGGCGCGTTCCGGCGATTATCTGGCGGAAGTGGCAGCGCAAAGCGCCGAAGAGCGCATGGCGGCGCGCATCGCGCTGGCGGATCTGCCGCTCAAGGCGTTCCTGCAGCAGCCGCTGGTGCCGTACGAACAGGACGAGGTGACGCGCCTGATTATCGACAGCCACGATGCCGTCGCCTTTGCGCCCATCTCGCACCTCACGGTCGGCGATTTTCGCGACTGGCTGCTGAGCGAGCAGGCGGACAGCGCCATGCTGGCGCAGGTGGCCGCCGGCATAACGCCGGAGATGGCGGCGGCGGTCAGCAAGATCATGCGCAATCAGGATCTGATCCTGGTGGCGAAGAAATGCCGAGTGGTGACGCGTTTTCGCAATACGATCGGCCTGCCGGGCCACCTCAGCGTGCGGCTGCAGCCCAATCACCCGACCGACAGCCTGCAGGGCATCGCCGCCAGCATGCTGGACGGCCTGCTGTATGGCAGCGGCGACGCGGTGGTCGGTATCAACCCGGCCAGCGACAGCCTGCCGCTGCTGGAAAAACTCAACTACATGCTGGACGATGTGATCCAGCGCTTCGCCATTCCCACCCAATCCTGCGTGCTGACCCACGTGACCAACACGCTGCGGCTGATGGAGCGCGGCACGCCGGTGGATCTGGTGTTTCAGTCGATCGCCGGCACCGAGGCGGCCAACCGCGGTTTCGGCATCAGTCTGGCGCTGCTGGCGGAGGCGCAGCAGGCGGCGCTGAGCCTCAAGCGCGGCACATTGGGCGATAACGTGATGTATTTCGAAACCGGGCAGGGCAGTTGCCTGTCGGCCAACGCGCATCACGGCGTCGATCAGCAAACCTGCGAGGCACGCGCCTATGCGGTGGCGCGCCATTTTTCGCCGCTGCTGATCAACACCGTAGTGGGGTTTATCGGCCCGGAGTATCTGTATGACGGCAAACAAATCATCCGCGCCGGGCTGGAGGACCACTTCTGCGGCAAGCTGCTCGGCCTGCCGCTGGGCTGCGACGTCTGCTATACCAACCACGCCGAAGCCGATCAGGACGACATGGATACCTTGCTGACGCTGTTGGCCGCCGCCGGGCTGACGTTCCTGATCGGCGTGCCGGGCGCGGACGATATCATGCTTAACTACCAAAGCACCTCGTTCCATGATGCGCTTTATATCCGCGAGCTACTGGGGCTGAAACACGCGCCGGAATTCGCCGCCTGGCTGGTGGCGATGAACATCACCGACGAGCTCGGGCGGCTGCGCGACGCCGCCGCCAATCACCCGCTGTTGCTGGCGCTGCAGGGAGAACGCACATGAGCAAACCGGTACACGTCAACAGCTGGGATGCGCTGCGCGCCTTTACCGATGCGCGCATCGCGCTGGGGCGCACCGGCGCCAGCCTGCCGACCGACGAGCTGCTGCGCTTCGGCCTGGCCCATGCCCAGGCGCGCGACGCGGTGCATCAGCCTTTCGACAGCGAGCGGCTGGCGGCGGATCTGCACGAGGCCGGTTGGCCCTCGCTGGCGGTGCGCAGCCAGGCTGCTGACCGCGCCGCCTACCTGCGTCGGCCGGATCTGGGGCGGCGACTGGCGCCGGACAGCCGCAGCCTGCTGCTCGGTCTGCCGCCGCGCCGCATCGATTTGTTACTGGTGGTGGCGGACGGCCTCTCCTCCAAGGCGGTGCATCGCCAGGCGCTGCCGTTGCTGCAGGCGCTGTTGCCCTATCTCGAGACGCTGGGGCTGGCCGTCGCGCCGGTGGCGCTGGCGCATCAGGCGCGGGTGGCGCTGGGGGATGAGATCGGCGAATGCCTGCAAGCCCGGGCGGTGGCGGTACTGATCGGCGAACGGCCGGGGCTGTCGTCGCCGGACAGCCTGGGCGTCTATTTGACCTGGGAGCCGAACTCGCACAGAAGAGACTCTGAGCGCAACTGCATCTCCAACGTGCGGCCTGAGGGGCTGGATTATCCGCAGGCGGCGTTCCGCCTGGCCTGGCTGCTGGAGCAGGCGTTTCAGCGGCGATTGACCGGCATCGAGCTGAAGGACGAGAGCGATAACCCGGCGCTGCACAATCGGGTCACGCCGCTTTACGCCCAACTGGGCGGCTGACCGATGGTTTGCTGCAGCAGGGCTGTGAAGGCCGCCAGCCGGGCTGATACCTTCGCCATTGGCCGCAGCAGGTAGATGCCTTGCTGCTCATGGCGCGGATCTTCCAGCATCTGCACCAGTTGTCCGTTCTGCACGTCCGGCCCCACCACCCAGTTGGGTAGAAAAGCGATGCCCAGGCCGAGCAGCGCGGCCTGACGCTGCGCGGTGAAATCGTCGCAGCGCAGCGCCATGGTGCAGCGGCTCATCAGCGCCGCGTCGAGGATCTGCGCCCAACAGGCCGGCTGCTGTTTGTGGTAGCGGGCGATCAGCCGGTGCTGCGGCAGCGCCTCCAGATCGGTCGGCAGACCATAGCGCGCGACGTAGGCGGGGCTGGCGCACATAACCCAGCGTTGGGTGGCGATACGGCTGGCGTACAGCGCGCTGTCCTTCTGCTCGCCGATACGGATGGCGGCGTCCAGCGGTTCCTGCGTCGGATCGGTCTGGCGTTCGGTCAGATCGAGATCGATCCACAGCTGCGGATAGCGCTCTGTCAGTGTCGGCAGCAACGGCAACACATAGGTTTTGCCGAAGGTCGGCAGACAGCTGATGCGCAGCGTGCCCTGCGGCGTTTCGTTCAACGCGCTCAGCTCGGCGTGAATACCGGTAATGTCCGTCATCAGCGCGGCGGCGCGCGTCAGCAGCAGCTCGCCGGCGTCGGTCAGCAGCAGCCCACGGGTGGAGCGGACGAACAGCGCGGCGCCGAGCGCGCTTTCCAGCGCGTCGATATGGCGCACCAGCGAGGAGGGCACCATGCCCAACCGGCGTGCGGCGGCGGAAAAGCTGCCCAGGCGGGCCACGTCGAGAAAGATCGGTAGATGTTCAACATAACGGGCGTCATTCATTTTTGCATTATATGCAAAAGCGTTTCTTATGAATACCCGCTTCTCTGTCGGCGGCGCTGCGGCTACTCTGGCTGCGGGTTGACGGCGGGCTTCAACGCCGCCGCATCCCGGCCGTATAGAGAGAAAACGCATAAACCTCGCGGCGCTTAGCACTAAATAACAGATGTTTTTCCCAGGCTGCACGAGCCGCCTGCGGAGTTGATTGTCGCTCCAACACCAGATTAACCGTTCAATTTGATATCCGACTCGGTATTAATGATTAGTGAGCCTTTACTGTCACGCATTATGCCGTGAGTTCTGGATATCGGCCGGCCAGCCGTGCCGGTTTTTTTGTCGCCTCAGGCTGAATCGTTCCAACTGATGAACGCGACCTGGGCGGCATCTTGGCTCACCGCCGGTGGGTCTTTTGAACGCGCGGAACCGCGATTCCGCGCTGGTGGAGGAGTTAGTCATGAATGAAAAACACGGGTGTTCCTGTGCGCGCCATTTGGCGCAGGGTTTCGCCAGGCAGTCGATCAACGCCGGGGAGGGCGAAATCTATCAAATCTCGCTGATGAGCGCGCTCATTGACGGGGTCTACGAGGGCGAAACCACCATTGCCGAGCTGCTCAAACACGGCGATTTCGGCCTCGGCACCTTCAATCATCTGGATGGCGAACTGATCGCCTTCGACCAGGAAATACACCAGCTGCGCGCCGACGGCAGCGCCCGCCCAGCCGGTCTGCAACAGAAAACCCCTTTCGCCGTCGTCACCTTTTTCCAGCCCAGCATCAGCCAGCAGTTCGACCGGCCAATCACCAAGGCGCAGCTGCACCAGTGCATCGACGAGCAGGTCGCCTCGCCGAACCTGTTTTGCGCGGTAAGGGTTGATGGCGAGTTCAGCCATGTGGAAACCCGCACCGTGCCGCGTCAGGAACGGCCCTATCGCCCGATGCTGGAAGCGATAGAAGAGCAGCCGACCTTCTCGTTCCATCAGCGGCGCGGCACGCTGGTCGGTTTCCGCTCGCCGGATTACATGCAGGGCATCGGCGTGGCCGGCTATCACGAACATTTCGTTACCGACGACCGCAGCGGCGGCGGCCACGTGCTGGATTACCAGCTCGATCACGGCCGCCTGCAGTTCGGCGTCATCACCCGTCTGAATCTTCAGTTGCCGCATGATGCGGATTTCTTGCGCGCCAACCTCTGCCCAGAGGATTTGGACCGCGCGATTCGTTCCGCCGAGGGCTAACCCCGGCGATCGTTTTCTTAGGAGGTGGAACCATGGCACAGGAAAAAACAGGCAATGACTGGCAATGCGGCGCCGATTTGGTGGTGAAAAACCTGGAGGCGCAGGGCGTCAAACACGTTTTCGGCATTCCGGGCGCCAAGATAGACCGGGTGTTCGATTCGCTGGAGGACGCACCGTCGATCGAAACAGTGGTGGTGCGGCATGAGGCCAACGCGGCCTTTATGGCGGCGGCGGTCGGCCGCCTGACCGGCAAGGCCGGGGTGGCGCTGGTCACCTCCGGGCCGGGCAGTTCCAACCTGATCACCGGGCTGGCCACCGCCACCTCGGAAGGGGATGCGGTGGTGGCCTTCGGCGGAGCGGTGAAGCGCGCCGACAGCCTGAAGCAGACGCACCAGAGCATGGATACCGTCAGCATGTTCCGGCCGGTGACCAAGTATTGCGCCGAAGTGCACGCCGGCTCGGCGATTTCCGAGGTGATCGCCAACGCCTTCCGCCGCGCCGAGTTCGGCCGCCCGGGGGCGTCGTTCGTCAGCCTGCCGATGGATATCGTCAATGAACCGGTCACGGCGCCGGTGCTGGCCGGCTGCCGCTTGCCGCGCATGGGGGCCGCGGCGGCGGACGACATTCAGGCGGCGGTGAAGCTGATCCGCCAGGCCAAATGCCCGGTATTGCTGCTCGGTTTGCAGGCCAG
Source organism: Serratia sp. BFP-2025 (assembly GCF_050880365.1). Classification (NCBI taxonomy): domain Bacteria; kingdom Pseudomonadati; phylum Pseudomonadota; class Gammaproteobacteria; order Enterobacterales; family Yersiniaceae; genus Serratia; species Serratia sp. BFP-2025. The sequence goes on from NZ_JBPAFV010000001.1 coordinate 358,435, forward strand.
CCGGCCGGAGAACAGCGAGGCGGTGCGCCATCTGCTGTACCGCACCCATATGCCGGTGGTCGGCACCTATCAGGCGGCGGGAGTGATCGACGTCAATCACTTCGCCCGTTTTGCCGGCCGCGTCGGTCTGTTCAACAACCAGCCGGCCGATCAGTTGCTGCAGAAGGCCGATCTGGTGGTGAGCGTCGGCTATGATCCGATCGAATACGATCCTTGCATGTGGAACAGCCACGGGCGGCTGAAGCTGGTGCATCTCGACGTGCTGCCGGCGGACATCGATACCTGCTATCGGCCGGACGTCGAGCTGGTGGGCAACATCAGCGCCACGCTGAACATGATGACCGAAGCGTTCAGTGAGGCTGTCTGCGTGCCGCCCGAGGTGGAACTGATCCTCACCGATCTCGGCCGTCAACGCACTGAACTGGCGGAGCGCGCCGCGCGGCGCGGCGGTATGCCGATCCACCCGCTGCGCATCGTCAAGGAGCTGCAGGACATCGTCAGCGACGACGTGACGCTGTGCGTGGACATGGGCAGCTTCCACATCTGGATCGCCCGCTATCTTTACAGCTTCCGCGCCCGCCAGCTGTTGATCTCCAACGGCCAGCAAACCATGGGGGTGGCGTTGCCGTGGGCCATCGGCGCGGCGTTGGTACGCCCCGGCGACAAGGTGGTGTCGATCTCCGGCGACGGCGGGTTCATGCAGTCGAGCATGGAGCTGGAGACCGCGGTGCGGCTGAAAAACAACATCGTGCACGTCATCTGGGTGGATAACGCCTACAACATGGTGGAGATGCAGGAGGTGAACAAATACCAGCGCAAATCCGGCGTGGAGTTCGGGCCGATTGACTTCAAGGCCTACGCGGAATCCTGCGGCGCGGTCGGTTTCGCCGTACAGTCGGTGGACGATCTGCGGCCGATGCTGCGCAAGGCGATGGCGATCCAGGGGCCGGTGGTGGTGGCCATTCCGGTCGACTATGCCGACAACTATAAGCTGATGGCGCAGATGAACTTCAGCCAGATGATTTAATTTCATCATCGCGCGGTTTCACCGGGGCAGGCCGCTTGCGCGCCTGCCCGTTTTTATGCGCGGAATTTGTCCTTTACATCGCTAACTGCATGATTTATTGCTATCCGTTGGGCTGTTTTTTCACCACTGGGGATAGCGCAATGAAAAGAAAAGCAATAACGATCGGGCTGCTGGCGTTGGCGATTGCCGGCGGCGCGCGGGCCAATACGCTGGTCTACTGTTCCGAAGGCTCACCGGAAGGCTTCAACCCGCAGCTGTTCACCTCCGGCACCACGGTAGACGCCAGTTCAGCGGCGATCTACAACCGGCTGGTGGATTTCAAACCCGGCACCGTCGAGCTGCAACCCAGCCTGGCGGAAAGCTGGGAGGTGAGCGAGGACGGCAAGCGCTATACCTTCCATCTGCGCAAGGGCGTGGCATTCCAGAGCAATAAATATTTTACGCCCACCCGCGATTTCAACGCCGACGACGTCATCTTCTCGTTTATGCGCCAGAAGGACGCCAACAACCCTTATCACAACGTCTCCAACGGCGCCTACACCAACTTCGAGTCGATGGAGTTCGGTACGCTGATCGACCGGATCGTCAAGGTGGACGACCACACCGTGCGCTTTGAGCTCTCCCGCGCCGAGGCGCCGTTCGTCGCCGATCTGGGCATGTACTTCGCCACCCTTTTTTCGGCGGAATATGCCGACGCGATGCTGAAGGCCGGCACGCCACAGCGGGTGGACAACGATCCGATCGGCACCGGGCCGTTCCAACTGGTGCAGTACCAGAAGGACGCGAAAATCCTCTACAAGGCGTTCGATCGCTACTGGGAAGGTAAACCGCAGATAGACCGGCTGGTGTTCTCGATCACGCCGGATGCGGCGGTGCGTTACGCCAAGCTGCAAAAAAACGAGTGCCAGGTGATGCCGTTCCCCAATCCGGCGGATCTGGCGCGCATGCGGCAGGACGGCAACATCCAGGTGATGGAAAAATCCGGCTTGAATATCGGCTTCCTGGCCTTCAACACCCAGAAGAAACCGTTGGATAACGTCAAGGTGCGCCAGGCGTTGGCGCTGGCGGTCAACAAACCGGCGATCATCGATGCGGTGTTCCACGGCGCCGGCCAGCCGGCCAAAAACCTGCTGCCGCCGACCCAATGGGGCAGCAACGCGCAGCTTGAAGACTATCCGTATTCGCCGGAGCGGGCGAAGCAGCTGTTGCAGGAGGCCGGGCTGGGCCAGGGGTTCGACATCGATCTGTGGGCGATGCCGGTGCAGCGGCCCTATAATCCCAACGCCAAGCGCATGGCGGAGATGATTCAGGCCGACTGGGCCAAAATCGGCGTGCGCGCCCACATCGTCACCTTCGAGTGGGGAGAATATTTGCAGCGGATTAAAAACGGCGAACACCAGACCGCGTTGATGGGTTGGACCACCGCCAACGGCGATCCGGACAACTTCTTCGGCCCGCTGTTCACCTGCGCTTCGCTCGGCGGCTCCAACTCGGCGAAATGGTGCTACAAACCGTTCGACCAGCTGATCCTGCAGGCGCGCGAAGAGAACGATCACGCCAAACGGGTGGCGATGTACCAGCAGGCGCAGGTGATGATGCACGATCAGATGCCGGCGCTGATGATCGCGCACTCGACTATCTTCGAACCGGTGCGCAAGGAAGTAAAAGGCTACGAAATCGACCCATTCGGCAAACACATCTTCAAGCAGGTGTCGCTGGAGAAATAACGAAAAGGCCGGGTTAACCCGGCCTTTTTCATGCTTGCGGCGCGTCGCAGTGGTAGCGGCCGCGCGGGATCACCAGCGGCGTGTGGGACAGCGGATCGTCGATGATCATGCACGGCATGCCGAACACCCGCTCCACCAGTTCGGCGGTGATGATCTCCGCCGGTTTCCCTTCCGCCACGATCTTGCCGTCGCGCATGGCGATGATGTGATCGGCATAGCGGCAGGCGTGGTTGAGATCGTGCAGCACCGCGATTAGGGTTTGACCGCGCTCGCGGTTGAGCTGGCGGAACAGATCCAGCAGCTCGATCTGGTGTGCGATGTCCAGATAGGTAGTCGGCTCATCCAGCAGCAGCAGCGGGGTTTGCTGTGCCAGCGCCATCGCCACCCAGACGCGCTGACGCTGCCCGCCGGACAGTTCGTCGACGCTGCGGTCCGCCAGTTGGCTGACGTTGGTGGCCGCCATGGCAGCTTCCACCGCCTGTTTGTCGGCCTGCGTCCACTGTTTCAGCAGGCTTTGGTGCGGATAGCGGCCGCGCGACACCAGGTCCGCCACGGTGATGCTGTCCGGCGCGATCGAGGTTTGCGGCAGCAGGCCAAGCTCGCGCGCCAGCGCCTTGGTGGCGAAGCTGCTGATGTTCTTGCCGTCCAGCATCACCTCGCCGGCGCTGGGTTTCAGCAGGCGGCACAGGGCGCGCAACAGCGTCGATTTTCCGCAGGCGTTCGGCCCGACGATCACCGTGAAGGCGCCGTCGGGGATCGCCACGCTCAGATCGTCAGCGATGATTTTATTGTCGTAGCCCAGCTTCAGGTGCGAGGCGTGCAGGCGGTGGCTCATGGCATTATCACTCTTCATTATCATCTGCGGGCCTCTCGAATGAGCAGCCAAATCAGGTACAGGCCGCCGATGCAGACGGTCACGACCCCGACCGGCAGTTGGATCGGCGCGAAAAGATGTTGGGACACCACGTCGGCGCCGAGCAGCAACGCCGCGCCCATCAGCGCCGAGGAGGTCAGGGTGACCGAGGATTGTCCGGCCAGGCGACGGGCGATCTGGGGTGCCGCCAGCGCGATAAAGGAAATCGGCCCGGCGGTGGCGGTGACGGCGGCGGTGAGGGTGACGCCGAACAGCATCAGCCACAGCCGGCTGCTTTCGGCATTGACGCCCAGCGCGCGCGCCGTGTCGTCGCCCATTTCCAGCAGCTGCAGCCGTTTGCCCATCAGCAGCGCGGCGGCCGCCGCCAGCACGATGAACGCCGTGGCGGGCTGGGCTTTTTGCCAGGTCATGCCGTTGAGCGAACCGGCTTGCCACATGGCGGCGTCCATGGCGCGCTCGAGCGAAGCGGTGATGATCAGCCAGGTGTTGGTGGAGACCAGCACTGCGCTGATGGCGATGCCGACGATGATCAACCGGAAGCCGGCAATGCCTTGCCGCCAGGCGAGCAGATAGATGGCCAGCGCCGAGAGAATGCCGCCGGCCAGCGCGCCGCCGGCGACGTAATAGTAGCCGCCGTTGAACAGGGTGATGGCGATCAGCGCGCCGGTGTAAGCCCCCATATTAAAGCCGATCACGTCCGGGCTGCCGAGCGGGTTGCGGATAATCGACTGGAAAATGGCGCCGCTCATGCCGAGCGCGGCGCCTAACAACAGCGCCATGGCGATGCGAGGCAAGCGCCATTGGGTGACCACAGTCACCAGGTTTTTCGGCGCCTCGCCGCTGAGCGCGGCAAAGACCTGCTCCAGCGAGAGCTGCAGCGTGCCGTAGCACAGCGCGGCAACCGCCATCGCCAGGCACAAAGCCAGCAGCGAAAGGTTGACCAGCAGCAGGCGCAGCGGCATGCGCCAGTTGATGATGCCGTCCGGGCGGCCAATATGCAGAGTGTGGGGCAGACTCATCACAAGCCCCCCAGCGTTTTCTTGCGTCGCACCAGCCAGATCAACACCGGCGCGCCGATAAAGGCGGCGACGATGGAAACCCGCAGTTCACCGGCCGCCAGCAAGCGGCCGACCACGTCGGCGCACAGCAGTAAAATCGGCGCCAGCAGCATGGAGTAGGGCAGGATCCAGCGTTGGTCGGGGCCGACCCACCAACGAGCGATATGCGGCACCATCAGGCCGATGAAGCTGATCGGGCCGACGGTGGCGGTTGCTGCACCGCACAGCAAGGTGATGGCGATCACCGCGATCACCTGAGTCAGCACCACGCGCGCGCCGAGCGCGATAGCCAGATCTTCCCCCATGCCGATGGTATTCAGCGGCCGGGCGATGAGCAGCGTCAGCAGGCAGCCGAGTAGAATGGCGGGGGCGGTCACCGGCAGCGTGGACAGCGTGCGGATATCCAGCGTGCCGGCCTGCCAGAAGCGGAGTTGGTCAAAGGTTTGCGGATCGATCAGCGACAGCCCGGTGGTGATGCCGAGCAGCACCGCGCCGATAGCCACGCCGGCCAACGTCAGCCGCACCGGGTTGATGCGCCCGCCCGCCAGCGTGCCGATCAGGTAGACCAGCAGGGTAGTGACGGCGGCGCCGGCGAAGGCGTAGACCATATAGCTTTCGGTGGTGGCGGCGCCGAAAAACATGATGCCGATGACCACGGCGAAGCTGGCGCCGGCGTTGATGCCGAGCACGCCGGGATCGGCCAGCGGGTTGCGCGTCAACGCCTGAATCAGCGCGCCGGCGGCGCCGAGCGCCATGCCGGCCAAAATGCCCGCCAGCGTACGGGGCACCCGGGCGTTGAGAATGATGGTGCTGTCGGAACCGCTCGCTACGCCCTGCAGGCTGAGCCAGACGGTATGGAAAGGAATGGCTTTGGAACCCAGCATCAGGCTGGCAATGACGCACAGCAGCAACAGCGCCAAACCGATACCGAACCCGGCGATGCGTTTGAAGCCACTGGCGTAAGCTGCGTGCGGCGCGGACGAAAGCGTCCGCTCAGTCGGAGTGGGTACGTTCACACCGGTAACTCCTTTATGATTTTTATTCTCATTGCTATTTGCGTTTATAACGGGCGCCAAATAGTAGCACGAGTTTACGCCCGCATGCACCCGTCGGTTCGTGGTTTAGCTGCGTTGAGGATGTTAATAACTATTGATATTTCAATTGATTGAATGTGAACTGCCGATCCGTTTGCGGAAAGCGTCGGCAGGGGATTGGCCTGCCGACGGCGTGATTCAGGGCTTTTTGAACAACTGCTCGATTTGGTTCAGCATGTTGGTAGCGCTGTAGTAATCGAGGCGGAAGGTGTCGTTGCCGACGGCGTAGACGTGCCGCTGCTCCACCGGCTCCAGATGCTTGAGGAACGGGTTGGCCAACAGCTCCTGCACTTTGCGTTCATTGGTGGCGAACAGGATCAGCGTTTTACCGTTCAGGCCCTCGGCCATTTTCTCGCCGGAGATCTGGATGATGTCATGGCGTTTCCCCATGCTGGTGTTGCCTTTGGCGCTTTCCGGCGGAGTGGCCAGCTGGAAGCCGAGCTGGGTCAGCAGCTTGCCCTGGGCGGAGCCCGGCGTCCACAGCATGGCCTCGCGGCCATTGTCGGCATACACCAGCGGGGTGGTCGGCTGCGGCGGCAGGGTAATCGCCTGCTTCACTTGCTCCACGCGCTGTTCGAAACGATCTTCCGCCTGTTTGGCGCCGGCCTCATGGCCGGTGATCTCGCCGAGCTCGCTCGCCAGCTGTTGCCAGCTTTTGTCGCCGTAATCAAGCACCAGCGTCGGCGCAATGGCAGACAGCTGATCGTACAGTTTTAACGCAGAATCACCGCCGGTTGCGGCGACGACGATCAAGTCCGGCGCGGCGGCGGCGACGGCTTCGGCATTCGGCTCCACCTGATACAGCCGCTCGACGTGGCGCTGTTTGGCCACTTCGCTCCATTGGGTAAAGAAACCTTGTTTATCGGCTACCAGGGGATTCGGACTGGTGGCGGCGCTGGCGACCACTGGGGCGTCGATCGCCAGCAGCGTGCCGGTGATGGTGACGCTGGTGGACACGATGCGCTGCGGCGGTTTTTCCAGCGTAAATTTCCCTTTGGCGCTGTCGATGGTGCGCGGCCAACTGCTGTCGGCAGCGGGGGCGGACGGTTTCTGCTCGTCGCTCTTGTCGTCCGGGCCGCAGCCGCTGAGCAGCAAGGTGGAAACGGCGATGAATGAAATAAACAGCTGACGTAAGGATAGGGTCATGAGCGGGCTCTTTCTTTCCTTGCACAAAGGCGTATCAATCCGACGGCGGAGTGGCCGTGGGGGTTGCCCGCTAATTTACCATTCAAGCCGCCAAAATGATAACCATTCGTATCTCAGCATGTGGTGGAGAAAAGAATAGAAAGAAGAAGCGGGGGAGCCGAGTGACAGAAACGAAAAAAGCGCCAAAAGGCGCTTTTTTCTGAATTGGTGGGTCGTGCAGGATTGATTCGGCCTGTGGCCTCACCCTGCGGGCAACGTTGCGCGTTGTCGTATCGCTGCGCGATGCTCGAACCTGAACGCAGGATCTCACCCGCACGACTCAGTGGGCCATGTCAGTAAGAGGATAAAGGCAGAGTCAGGTGGCGCAGAAACGAAAAAAGCGCCAAAAGGCGCTTTTTTCTGAATTGGTGGGTCGTGCAGGATTCGAACCTGCGACCAATTGATTAAAAGTCAACTGCTCTACCAACTGAGCTAACGACCCATAACAGTGGTGGGTGATGACGGGCTCGAACCGCCGACCCCCTCCGTGTAAAGGAGATGCTCTACCAACTGAGCTAATCACCCACTTCAGGACTTCCAGGTTACTGCTAAACGAGAGAATGATGGTGGGTGATGACGGGCTCGAACCGCCGACCCCCTCCGTGTAAAGGAGATGCTCTACCAACTGAGCTAATCACCCTCATTCGTTCTCATTTTTTCTCAACAAGATGGTGGGCGATGACGGGCTCGAACCGCCGACCCCCTCCGTGTAAAGGAGATGCTCTACCAACTGAGCTAATCGCCCCGTCTTGTTGGAGTCGCATTATAGGGATAGTTCAAAGTGAGTCAACGGTTTTTAAAATGATTTCAATCGTTCGCCGCAAATTTAGGCAGGGCGCGATAATTATCGCCAGAGACGCCGATTCTTTGCGCAATGTTATGCGGAACTGGCCGCAAATCGCGTGAAATCGACCGGTGCAATATCGTGTCGGCGTTGAGGAATTAGCGCGTGGTGATACAATGTCGTCCACTCTTTTTTCAATTCCGAGCAATCGTCGGCAACCGCCGACACGCGTTGCGTAATAAGGCAGTGAACCCAATGAAAATCAAAACCCGTTTTGCACCGAGCCCGACCGGCTATCTTCACGTCGGCGGCGCGCGTACCGCACTTTATTCCTGGTTGTTCAGCCGCCATGCGGGCGGTGAGTTCGTTCTGCGTATCGAAGATACCGATCTGGAACGCTCCACCCAGGACGCGATCGACGCAATTATGGATGGCATGAACTGGTTGAACCTGGATTGGGATGAAGGCCCGTATTTCCAGACCAAGCGTTTCGATCGCTATAACGCGGTCATCGACGAGATGCTGGAGCAGGGCACCGCCTATAAATGCTATTGCTCCAAGGAACGCCTGGAAGCGCTGCGCGAGAAGCAGATGGAAAACGGCGAGAAGCCGCGTTATGACGGCCACTGCCGCGACAGCCAGTGCAGCCACACCGACGACGAGCCGCACGTGGTGCGTTTCCGCAACCCGCAGGAAGGTTCGGTGATTTTCGACGACAAAATTCGCGGCCCGATCGAATTCAGCAACCAGGAGCTGGACGATCTGATCATCCGCCGCACCGACGGTTCGCCAACCTATAACTTCTGCGTCGTCGTCGATGACTGGGACATGGAAATCACCCATGTGATCCGCGGTGAAGACCACATCAACAACACCCCGCGCCAGATCAACATTCTCAAAGCGCTGGGCGCGCCGGTGCCGGAATACGCGCATGTGTCGATGATCCTCGGCGACGACGGTAAAAAGCTGTCCAAGCGCCACGGCGCGGTGGGCGTGATGCAGTATCGCGATGACGGCTACCTGCCGCAGGCGCTGCTGAATTACCTGGTGCGTCTGGGCTGGTCCCACGGCGATCAGGAGATCTTCTCCATCGATGAGATGAAAGAGTTCTTCACGCTGGAAGCGATCAACAAATCTGCCAGTGCGTTCAACACCGAGAAGCTGCAATGGCTGAACCACCACTACATCAACCATATGCCGGCGGAAGAAGTGGCGGTGCATCTGGCGTGGCACGTTGAGCAACTGGGTCTTGAAACCCGCAACGGCCCGGAACTGAAGGACATCGTCAAGCTATTGGGTGAGCGTTGCAAGACGCTGAAGGAAATGGCGGAGTCTTGCCGTTACTTCTACGAAGACTTCAGCGAGTTCGACGCCGACGCCGCCAAGAAACACCTGCGCCCGGTTGCACGTCAGCCGCTGGAAACGGTGCGCACCAAGCTGGCCGCCATCACCGTCTGGACGCCGGAAAACGTGCATGATGCCATTCAGGGTACGGCGGACGAGCTGGGCGTCGGCATGGGCAAGGTTGGCATGCCGCTGCGCGTGGCGGTGACCGGCGCCGGTCAGTCGCCGGGCATGGACGTGACCGTGCATGCGATCGGCCAGAAGCGTTCGCTGCAGCGCATCGATATGGCGCTGGCTTACATCGCCGAGCGTGAAGCGCAGGCCTGATTAGGCTGATACGCCATCCATAAAGAAAAAGCCCCGAGGAGTGATCCCGGGGCTTTTTTATTGTCGTTTATCAGGCTTGTTCGCCGGCCGGCAATCCCGGGCGATAGGCGAGGAAATACATCAACCCGACAAAGCCGGCCCCGCCCAGCGCGTTGCCGAGGAATACCGCAGCAAAGTTAGGCAGGTATTGCTCCCAACCCATGCCGCCGGCAAAGATGGCCGCCGGTATGATGAACATATTCGCCACCACGTGCTGGAAGCCGATGGCGACAAAAGCCATGACCGGGAACCACATGCCGATGACTTTTCCCGGTACATCCCTGCTGGCGAAGGCTAACCATACCGCCAGGCACACCAGCCAGTTGCAGCCGATGCCGGAAATAAAGGCGTGCAGGAAGTCCGCATCCACTTTGGCCTGCGCGATGGCCAGCGTTTTGTGCAAAAACGCGCCCTCGGTCAGGCCCAGCAGATGGCCGAAGAAGTAGGCGACGGCCACGCTGCCGGCGAAATTGGCCAGGGTGACCCAAAACCAGTTGCGCAGCACGGCGATAGCGGGGATTTCGCGGGCGAACCAGGCCATCGGCAAGGTCATCATGTTGCCGGTCAGCAGTTCGCCGCCGGCCAGAATGGTGAGGATCAGGCCGATAGGGAACACCGCCGCGCCCAACAGGGCGCCGAAAGAGCCCCATTCGGCCGGCAGGGTGCCGATGACGTGAATATCCAGCAGAAAGCCGGTAGCGATAAAGGCGCCGGCGAGAAAGCCCAGAATCAACAGATTAGCGAGAGGGGCGCGGCTTTTGTTCACCCCGGCCTGAACGGCGAGGGTGGCGATTTCTTTTGGTGAATGCAAAGACATGACGGACTCGGTTTATAGTAATGAAGTTTAAGGCGCGGGCAGTCTATGCCGCGCAGGAGTCCGACTCAAGCGCATTTCACTAACATTCCGTTAATTAAAAATCAACGTGATATGCAGGGGCTTTCGCCATTTTGAGATGTAACGCTCAAAATGGCTGAACTCTGCGCAAAGTGATGATTTTTTGGCGCCAAACATGCTGATTTGGCGGCTTTTTCAACGCTTGGTTCAGTAATTCAATTTAGCCGTTGACAGCTTTGAGCGGGTTTCATATTATGCGCCCCGTTCACAGCACAAAGTGATTGTGGAACGGGGCTATAGCTCAGCTGGGAGAGCGCTTGCATGGCATGCAAGAGGTCGACGGTTCGATCCCGTCTAGCTCCACCAACCTTCTTCTCAGCAAGGTTGGGGATACCGTAACGCCGGTCAATGCGTACCACTTTTGTGGGGCTATAGCTCAGCTGGGAGAGCGCTTGCATGGCATGCAAGAGGTCGACGGTTCGATCCCGTCTAGCTCCACCACCATTTAAAAAGCCGACCTCAGGGTCGGCTTTTTGCTTTTCGTTTTTCATCTTCATCGGATGCAGGCCAATAAAAAAGGCGCCCGCAGGCGCCTTGTTATCGCAGTAGGTTCGAGAGGCTTAGCCCAGCACCAGGCCCGCGATGGAAGCGGACAGGATGCTGACCAGCGTAGAGCCGTACACCAGCTTCAGGCCAAAGCGCGACACCACGTTGCCCTGGTGTTCGTTCAGGCCCTTGATCGCACCGGCCACGATACCGATGGAAGAGAAGTTGGCGAAGGACACCAGGAACACCGACAGGATCCCCAAGCTGCGCGGCGACAGTTCGGCAGACACTTTCTGCAGCTCCATCATGGCCACGAACTCGTTGGAAACCAGCTTGGTGGCCATGATGCTGCCAACTTGCAGGGCTTCGTGCTTAGGAATGCCCATGATCCAGGCGAACGGGTAGAAGAAGTAGCCGAGGATCTCCTGGAAGCTCAGGCCGAAGATGGCGCTGAACACACCGTTAAGCGCGGCGATCAGGGCGATGAAGCCGATCAGCATCGCGGCAACGATAATCGCTACTTTAAAGCCGGCCAGGATGTACTCGCCCAACATTTCGAAGAAGCTCTGGCCTTCGTGCAGGTTGCCGAGGTGCAGCTCTTCTTCTTTATTGGTGTCATACGGGTTGACCAGCGACAGTACGATAAAGGTGCTGAACATGTTCAATACCAGCGCCGCCACCACGAACTTGGCGTCCAGCATGGTCATGTAGGCGCCGACGATGGACATGGATACCGTAGACATCGCGGTCGCCGCCATGGTGTACATGCGCTTTTCCGACATCTTGCCCAGGATATCCTTGTAGGCGATGAAGTTTTCGGACTGCCCCAGGATCAGCGAGCTGACGGCGTTGAACGACTCCAGCTTGCCCATGCCGTTCACTTTCGACAGCACGGTGCCGATAATGCGGATGATGAACGGCAGCACTTTGATGTACTGCAGAATACCGATCAGCGCAGAAATGAAGACGATCGGGCACAGCACCTTCAGGAAGAAGAATGCCAGGCCTTTGTCGCCCATGCCGCCGAATACGAAATCAGTCCCTTGTCCCGCAAACCCGAGCAGTTTGTCAAACAGCGCGGCGAATCCTTTTACGAAGCCCAAACCCGCTTCCGAATGCAGGAAAAAGTAGGCCAGCAGTACTTCGATAACCAGTAATTGAATAACATAACGAATGCGGATGCTCTTGCGATCGCGGCACACCAACAGGGCCAGGATCGCCACCACCACTATCGCCAACGCAAAGTGCGCAATATGGGACATGTTTGCTCCAAATTTGAGGCAGGCTGAATTTCGGCTGTCATTTTATGTAACGCTACGTTTAAAAACGAGACTTCTATTGCAAATATGGAAAATCATAGTGGGAGTTCTCCTAAAGTGTTGCGTAAAAGCATAAAAAATCAAGATGTTAAAGCAGGAATAGGAAATTCGTATTCTTGTGCTAACCTGTCTTTCAGGGGTATTGCAGCCAAAATCCCATCAGAAAAGCACGGAAATCGGCCAGCTCCGCGCTGAACCCTACGATAAAACCGTTAATGTTGGCTATTACAGAGATAAGTTTTACCGCTCTAAATGCGCTTGATAATTATTATCATTTATATAGAGTGGAGATAAACGTAATTTCAGTAAGGGTTCAACATATGCTGAACAGTCGCGTGGTTGAAACCACCTCCGGTCGCTCCGCCAGAAAAATCAAACTCTCGCTGATGGGGCCCGCCTTTATCGCCGCTATCGGCTATATCGATCCCGGCAACTTCGCCACCAACATTCAGGCCGGCGCTTCGTTCGGCTACAGCCTGCTGTGGGTTGTGGTCTGGGCCAACGTGATGGCGATGCTGATCCAGCTGTTGTCCGCCAAGCTGGGGATCGCCACCGGAAAAAACCTGGCCGAGCATATTCGCGATCGCTTTCCGCGGCCGGCGGTGTGGGCCTATTGGGTACAGGCGGAGATCATCGCCATGGCGACCGATCTGGCTGAGTTTATCGGCGCGGCGATCGGCTTTAAGTTGCTGCTTGGCGTATCCCTGCTGCAGGGGGCGGTGCTGACCGGCATCGCCACCTTTTTAATTCTGATGCTGCAAAAGCGTGGGCAAAAGCCGCTGGAACTGGTGATTGGTGGCCTGTTGCTGTTCGTCGCTGCCGCCTACATCGTCGAACTGGCGTTCTCACAACCGCAGCTGGCGCCGCTGTTGCAGGGCATGGCGCTGCCCGATTTGCCTAACGGCGATGCGGTATTCCTGGCCGCCGGGGTATTGGGCGCCACGATTATGCCGCACGTGATCTATCTGCATTCATCGCTCACCCAAATCGGCGGCGAGCACGACAAGGCGGAGCGCTATGCCGCCACCAAAGTCGACGTCGCCGTGGCCATGACCATCGCCGGTTTCGTTAATCTGGCGATGATGGCCACCGCTGCCGCCGCATTTCATTTCAGCGGCCACAGTGGCATCGCCGATCTCGACGTGGCCTACCTGACGCTGCAACCGCTGCTCGGGCACGCCGCCGCGACTGTGTTCGGCCTGAGCCTGGTGGCTGCCGGCCTCTCTTCTACCGTGGTGGGCACGTTGGCGGGGCAGGTGGTGATGCAGGGGTTCGTGCATTTTCATATCCCGCTGTGGCTGCGCCGTGCGGTGACCATGCTGCCGTCGTTTATCGTCATTATGCTGGGGATGGACGCGACGCGCATTCTGGTGCTGAGCCAGGTGTTGCTGAGCTTCGGCATTGCGCTGGCGTTGGTGCCGCTGCTGGCTTTCACCGGCAATCGGGCGCTGATGGGCGAGATGGTCAACGGTCCGGTGGTGCAAAACCTGGGTAAACTGATCGTAGTGGTGGTGGTTGGGTTGAACGGCTATCTGCTGATCGGCAGCGTGCTGTAAGCGAAACAGCGCGGGCCGGCTTTGCGCCGGCCCGTCGTGGTTAATCGCGGTCGTCGTCGCCGTGGCGGCGCCAGCGATCGCGGTCATGATCGTGGTGGTGTTTTTTCTCTTTCTTCCAGTGGTGTTTATCGTAGTGCTTGTCGTACTTACGGTAACGCCCCTCGTGATAGTAATAATGCTTGCGCCAATAGCCGCCGTCGCGCCAGCGATAGCCATCCCAGTAATAGCCGCGCGGGCTGCGGTCACCGAGATAACGCCCCTGATGTGAGCGCCACCAATCGCGATCGCGCCAGTCGTAACCGTCCCAATAACGGCCGCGATTGTCCTGATCGCCGATGCGTAATGAAACGCCCGGCATCAGATCGATGCTGAGGCCTTCGGCATGCGCCTGCTGTGCGGCGGGCAGCACCGTCGCCGCCAGGATGGCGGCCAAGAGCAGAGGTTTAAACATGACTTCTCCTTCCCGCTTGCGCGGCTTGGCCGTTGATCACTTTATGAAGCGCGTTCATCAGTTTAAAAAGCGGCCTTATCATTATTTTTACTGCAATATCGGCATCATAGCGCCGACAATTAGGGTTGAATCTGAGAACAACTCTGAAAAGGACGCCACAGGCCGAGATTTGAGATTTTTCTGGGGTATGGCCGCTCGATTGAGCGGCGTTATTTGTAAGCGATTACAATAAGATTTGCTCGATCTGCGCGAGCTCTTCTTCACTGAAGCGACGGTTGGTCAGCATGCCCACCGCGTCTTCTATCTGCGCATTCTTGCTGGCGCCGATCAGCACCGAGGTGACGCGATCGCCGCGTAGCACCCAGGCCAGGGCCATCTGCGACAGCTTCTGCCCGCGTTGCCGCGCCAGCGCGTCGAGGCGGCGCATCTTGTCCAGCCGTTCGGCGGTCAGCTGTTCCGGCTGCAGGAAGCGGCTGCCGCTGGCAGCGCGGGAATCTTGCGGAACGCCGTGCAGGTAGCGGTCGGTCAGTAGGCCGCCCGCCAGCGGCGAGAAGGCGATGGCGCCGACGCCATGTTCAGTCAATGCATCCAGCAACCCCGCCTCCGGTCCGCGTTCCAACATCGAATACTTGGGCTGGTGGATCACGCACGGCGTGCCGAGGCGCTGCAGAATGTCGAACGCCTGCCGCGCGCGCTCGGCGGGGTAGTTGGACAGGCCGACATACAGCGCTTTGCCCTGACGCACCAGCAGATCCAGCGCCGCCATGGTTTCTTCCAGCGGCGTTTCCGGGTCTGGACGATGGTGATAAAAGATATCCACATATTCCAACCCCATGCGCTTGAGGCTCTGATCGAGACTGGCGACCAGGTACTTTTTCGAGCCCCAGTCGCCATAGGGGCCGGGCCACATGGTGTAACCGGCTTTGGATGAAACGATCAGCTCGTCGCGCCAGGCCCGCAGATCGGCGTGGAGAATGCGGCCAAAATTCTCCTCGGCGGCGCCGGGCGGCGGGCCGTAGTTGTTAGCCAGATCGAAATGGGTAATGCCGCGATCGAAGGCGCAGCGGATCAGGCCGCGGGCGTTGTCATACAGCGTGGCGTCACCAAAGTTGTGCCACAGCCCGAGCGAGACCGCGGGCAGCTTCAGTCCGCTGCGGCCGCAGCGCCGGTATTCCATCTCTTGATAACGGGAGGGAGAGGCTTGGTAGGACATGGGTATCCTTGTCGACGAGAGGTGAAGTGCTTTAAGTGTATGCGTTTTCACTCCGCGCTGCCGGGGGAAGGATCACAAGGCCGGCATGTAACGCCAGGTTGCCGATTGAGGCGAGAGCCATCGTTCGAAATTTGAACAACATCTTCGATACTTAAAGATAATCGCTCCAGCTGCAGACAGGTGATGATCATGACTCAGATCTATACGGTGGCCGATTATCTGCTCGATCGTCTGGCTCAGATTGGCATCCGCCACGTCTTTGGCGTGCCGGGGGATTACAACCTGCAATTCCTCGATCACGTCATTGCGCATCCGCAGGTCAGCTGGGTAGGTTGCGCCAACGAGTTGAACGCCGCCTATGCGGCTGACGGCTATGCGCGCTGCAAACCGGCGGCGGCGCTGCTGACCACGTTTGGCGTCGGTGAGTTGAGCGCGCTGAACGGCGTAGCCGGCAGCTATGCCGAATATCTGCCGGTGATCCACGTCGTCGGCACCCCGGCGCTGCGCGCCCAGCGCGCCGGCGATTTGCTGCACCATTCGCTGGGGGATGGCGACTTCACCCACTTCGCCCGGATCGCCAAAGAGGTCAGCGTTGCCCAGGCTAATCTGACCGCCGACAACGCCGCCGTGGAGATCGATCGCCTGATCGCTACTGCCTTGCTGGAACATCGCCCGGTTTACCTGATGTTGCCCAGCGACGTCGCGCAAGCGCCGCTGCCGGCCAAACCGGTGCCGCTGATGCTGCGTCAGGCCGGGTTGTCGCAAAACGCATTGCGGGCGTTTATCGCGGCGGCGCGTGAAAAGCTGCTGGGGGCGCGGCGGGTGTCGCTGCTGGCGGATTTTTTGGCCGATCGCTTCGGCGTTGAAACGGCGCTGGATAGCTGGATGCAGGAAGTGGCGATCCCACACGCCAGCCTGCTGCTCGGCAAGGGCGTGCTGGATGAGAACCGCGCCGGTTTTGTCGGCACCTACTGCGGCGGCGCCAGCGATCCGGCGGTGCAACAGTCGATCGAAAACGCCGACGTGGTGATCAACGTTGGCGTGCGCTTCACCGACACCATCACCGGGGGATTCACTCATCATCTGCCGATGGAAAAGTGCATCGATATCCAGCCGTTCGAAGCCTGGGTAGGGCGGCGGCGGTTCAACCGCATCCCGATGCGAGATGCCGTGCTGGCGCTGCATCGCCTGAGCCTGTCGCTGGCGGCGCGCTGGCCGTTGCCGACGATCGTCCGCCCGCCGCTGCCGGAAGCGGCGGGTGAAGGGCTGGATCAACACGCTTTCTGGCGACAGATGCAGGATTTTCTGCGGCCGGACGATATCGTGCTGGCCGATCAAGGCACGGCCTGTTTTGGTGCGGCCACGTTAACGCTGCCGCGCGGCAGCCGGATGATCGTGCAGGCGCTGTGGGGATCGATCGGCTATACCTTACCGGCGGCGTTCGGCGTGCAAACCGCCGAACCGCAGCGTCGGGTCGTGCTGTTGATCGGCGACGGCGCCGCACAGCTCACCGTGCAGGAACTGGGATCGATGCTGCGCGACGGGCTTAAACCGGTGATCTTCGTGCTGAATAATCAGGGGTACGCCATCGAGCGCGCCATCCACGGGCCGGAGCAGAGTTACAATGACATTGCGGCTTGGAATTGGACACAGCTGCCGGCGGCGCTGGCAGGTGATCGGCCGGTGAAGGCGTTGCGCGTCAGCGATGCTGAGGGGTTGAGCCAGGCGCTGCGTGAGGTAGCGGACGGCGATCGGCTGGCTTTCATCGAAGTGATGCTGCCGAAGAGGGACATCCCCGAACTGCTCGATACCCTCTCGCGCGTGATTCATTCGCGCAACGCCGCCGCTTGAGCCGCGTCGTCTTCCAACAGCCGCTCCAGCATCCAGTACCCCGCCGGGCCCGGCGGGGTCAGTTTCGACCACACCGCATCCACCGAAATCAGTTTGGGCCAGCCGCGCGGGCGCAGCTGGGTGAGCCTGCCGTGGCCGTATTGCTGCACCAGCCAGTGCGGCAACACCGCCCAACCGAATCCCTGTTCCGCCATCTCCAGCAGCAGCAGATAGCTGGGCGCCGACCACACCAATCCTCCTTGCCTGGCCGCCTCGGCGCCGGTGTAGGTGTTCAGGATCAGCTGACGGGTGCTGGATAACTGTTCCGGCGTCGGCGCAGCGACCTGCGCCAGCGGGTGCTGATGGGCGACGAACAGCCCCATTTCGGTCTGTTCAGGCAGCCGGGAAAAGGCAATATCCGGCGGATAGGTTTTTTGCACTTCCACCATGCCCAGGTGCGCGCGGCCGCTCTGCAGCAGATCGATGACGTCGCCTTCTTCGGCGATCATCCATTCCAGTTCAATCTCCGGATAACGCTGTTCGAACCGCTGCATCAGGCTGTCGTGGTGCTTGGGCTGGTAAGTGTCGGAAAACACCATGCTCAGGCGCGGTTCGACGTTGCCCGCCAGCTGAATGCTCAATGCATCGAGCCGCTCGCTGGCGGCCAGGATCTCCTGTACGTGCCCCAACACTTTGCGGCCGGCGGCGGTGAGCACCGGCTGGCGCGCGCTGCGATCGAACAGCGTCAAGGCCAGGTCTGCTTCCAGATTGGCGATGGCGGTGCTGACGGTGGATTGGCTTTTACGCAGCTTGCGCGCGGCGGCGGAAAATGAGCCGAGGGCGGCGGCTTCCACAAAGGCTTGTAACGCTTCCGGTGAGTAGTGCATATGTATCTACTTTATCGATGGAATCTATTTTTAATCTACCCAAAAAAGCGATGATAATCACCTGGCTTTCGCAACAACTGTCGAATAAAAGGTGATGTATGCAACTGCAAAACAAGTCTCTCATTGAACGTATCGTCCACGCCGTCGGTTTCGAGGCCATCGCCGTGATGGTTTGCGCCCCGCTGGGCGCGTGGCTGCTCAACCGCTCAATGGTGCAGGTCGGTGCGTTGGCGGTGATGCTCTCCACCGTCGCGATGCTGTGGAACATGGTTTACAACACGGTGTTCGACCGTCTGTGGCCGGTCAGCCGGGTGGTGCGTAACCTGAAAGTGCGTGCGCTGCACGCCGTCGGCTTTGAGGCCGGTTTTATCCTGATCGGGGTGCCGATCGCCGCCTGGATGCTGAGCATTTCCTGGGGGCAGGCGTTTATGCTGGAAATCGGTTTCTTCCTGTTCTTCCTGCCGTACACCATGGCCTACAACTGGCTGTACGACACGCTGCGCCAGCGCTGGTTTGAAGCGCGCCAGCCGATCAATTCCGGCGCCAAATAAGGCGTCGTCAGCCCGGCGATTCTCAGGTAAGGTCAGAGGATCGTCGGAAAATGCTGAGGAACGAATGATGAAAGTGTTGGGCTTGCTGGGCGGCATGAGCTGGGAATCCACCATTCCTTATTACCGCACTATCAACGAGCAGGTAAAGGCGCGCCTCGGCGGGCTGCATTCGGCCAAAATCGTGCTCTATAGCGTCGATTTTCAGGAGGTTGAACGCTTGCAGCACCAGGGCGATTGGGACGGTGCCGGCCGGCTGCTGGCCGCCGCTGCAGTGGCTTTGCGCGCCGCCGGCGCCGAAGCTATCGTGATCTGCACCAACACCATGCACAAGGTGGCGGAGGCGGTCGAGCAGGCCAGCGGCCTGCCGCTGATTCATATCGCCGATGCCACGGCGCTGCAGGTGCGGGAAAAAAACATTCGCCGCGTCGGGCTGCTGGGCACGCGCTTTACCATGGAGCAGACCTTCTACCGCGGCCGCCTGCAGGAGTTGCACGGCATCGACGTAGTGACGCCGGTCAGCGCCGATCGCGACATCGTACACCGCATCATCTATGACGAACTGTGCCTGGGTAAAATTCGCGACGCCTCGCGCGACGAGTATCGCCGGATCATCAGCGATCTGGAGCAGCAGGGCGCGCAGGGGATTATTTTCGGCTGCACCGAAATAGGCTTGCTGGTGAGCGAGCGGGATGCGTCGGTGCCGGTGTTCGACACCACCGCGATCCACGCCCGCGCCGCCGCGGCGTTCGCGCTGGCCTAATCGTCGTGCGGCGGCTGCCGGCGGTTCACCAGCATCAACGGTTTGCCCGCCAGCGCCAGCCAGGCGGGCAGCATCACGATGCACAGCACCGGCAGCAGATGCAGATCCGGCACCACCGCCACCGCCATGAACAGGCTGAGCCAGCCGTCGCGCGTCACCACCAGCACCAGCCCCATGATGGCGCAGGAGACGGTGATCGCCGCCGGCACCGCCGGCACATGCTGGTGCAGCATCAGCCCCAGTGCCACGCCGACGAACACCGCCGGGAAGATGCGCCCGCCGCGAAAGCCGCAGGCGGCGGCGATCACCAGCGCCGCCAGCTTGGTCAGGGTCATGGTCAACAGTGCCGGCACCGAATAGCCGTCATCTGCCGCGAGGCGCTTCATTTCATCCAGCCCTTTGAACAGGGTAATCTCTCCGCCCACCAGCGCCAGCAGGCCCAGCACAAAGCCCCCCAGCCCTAACATCAACACCGGGTTCTTTATCGAATGGAACAGGCGGTGAACGTGCGGGAAGCACCACAGCGCCACCATGCCGAGTGCGATGGCGATCAGCGCCACGATGGCGCCGCTGAAGATGTCCGGCAGCCGCGTCACGTCGTAGGCGTCGAGCTGCAGGGCGAAGTTGGGCACGAAGAACATCTGGGTGGTGACCGCGCCGGCGGCGGCGGCGACCAACGGGGCAAACAGCCGATCCCACAGCGGCGTTTCGTTATTGCCCGCCAGGGTTTGCGAGAAGATCAGCGCGGCGGCGACCGGGGTGCCGAACATCGCACCGATGGTGCCCGCAGCCGCCAGGATGATCCAGTCCATGCGCGGCACCTTCGGCAGCAGGCGCGCCCCAGCCGCCGCGACCAGCGCGATATTGATGGCGGTGATCGGGTTCTCCGGCCCCAGGCTGACGCCGCCGGCCAGGCCGACGATCAGCGCCAACCCCAGCCCCGGCAGGGCGGAAAGCGGCAGCGGCATGCCGATCAGTGATTCCGTCGCCGGATCCGGCCCGGCGTGGCCCGGCATATAGCGCACGATCAGGCCCACCGCCACGCCGGTCAGCGTCAGCATCGCGACCGGCCACCAGGGCGACTGGGCGTCCAGGCTCAGCATATCGGGCAGCGTCACCCACAGCCATTGCTGCAGTGTGGCGGCGACGTTCATCACCAACAGCAGCACCAGACTGGATGCGGAACCGATAATCAGCGCAGGCAAAGCAAAGGCCAACATGGCATTGGCGCGCGGATGCAGCATGGGTATTCCCTTGTCGATGCCTCCATGCCGGGCAAGGAGAGCGGGTGATTGGACAGTGGCCACAGCTTGCCAGACTATCGGCGTGCAGGCACGCACTGATATTGCCCGGCGTCGATGACGGTTAACAGTCGCCGGGGGGCGTTTTTTGCCGCAATTTGTTTCAAAACGCGGCGTGGCGGGCAAGCTGAAACGTTTTTTGTGATCCGGATCGCTATTGGGGCGCAGATCCGAGGCGGGTGATTGTTGTTTTTGCGGCAGGATTTTACAGTGTGGGCAGCTGTTTATTTTTCATTTTACGGAGACGAAATCAATGACCTATGCCCTCGTAGGTGATGTTGGCGGCACCAATGCCCGCCTGGCGTTGTGCACTGTTGCGACGGGTGAGATTACCCAGGCGAAAACCTATTCCGGCCTGGAGTTCGACAGCCTGGAGGCGGTGATCCGCCACTACCTGAAAGAGTGCGATATCGAGGTGCAGGACGCCTGTATCGCCATCGCCTGCCCGGTGACCGAAGACTGGGTGGCGATGACCAACCACAGCTGGGCGTTCTCGATCAAAGCGATGAAGGCCAGCCTGGGGCTGAGTCATCTGGAGGTGATCAATGATTTCACCGCCGTCTCGATGGCGATCCCGATGCTCTCGCCGGACGACGTGCTGCAGTTTGGCGGCGGCGAGGCTCAGCCGGGCAAACCGATCGCAGTGTACGGCGCCGGCACCGGGCTGGGCGTTGCCCATTTGGTGCAGGTCGATCGCCGCTGGGTCAGCTTGCCGGGCGAGGGCGGCCATGTCGATTTCGCGCCGAACAGCGAAGAAGAGGACATTATTCTGGAGGTGCTGCGCGCGGAAGTGGGGCACGTTTCCGCCGAGCGCGTGTTGTCCGGGCCGGGCCTGGTCAACCTTTATCGCGCCATCGTCAAGGCGGACAACCGCCTGCCGGAAAAGCTGGAGCCGAAGGACATCACCGAGCGGGCGTTGGCCGACAGCTGCATCGACAGCCGCCGTGCGCTGTCGCTGTTTTGCGTGATCATGGGGCGCTTCGGCGGCAACCTGGCGCTGACTCTGGGCACCTTTGGCGGCGTGTACATCGCCGGCGGCATCGTGCCGCGCTTTATGGAATTCTTCAAGGCTTCGGGCTTCCGCGCCGCCTTTGAAGACAAGGGGCGCTTCCGCGACTATGTGCGCGACATCCCGGTGTTCATGATCACGCATGGCCAACCGGGCCTGCTGGGAGCCGGCGCGCATCTGCGCCAGACGCTGGGCATGCAGCTGTAAGCTCTGCGGCAGAACAATAAAAAGGGGCGCAACCCACAGGTTGCGCCCCTTGTCGTTTTCGCGGGGATCAGGCTTTGGCCAGCTCCGCCGCCTGTGCGGTTTCTTCGGTTTCCACTTCCACTGCTTTCGGCGCTTTGATGAACAGCGTAATCAGCAGGGAGGCGGCGGACAGGACGCCAATCACCATGAAGGTGGCGTGGAAGCCGCCGAAGTATTTGGCGACGAACGAACCGGCCAGCGCGCCCAGGCCGAAGCCCTGGTAGATGATGCCGTAGTTCTTGCTGTGGTTTTTCAGGCCGAAGAAGTCGCCGACAATCGCCGGGAACACGGTGATGTTGCCGCCGAAGCAGAAGGCTACTGCACCGACGCAGATGAAGAACAGCGTGTGGTTCAGCGTCATGAAGCTCAGTGCGACAATCGCCAGCACGGTAACCAGCATGGTGAAGCTGATGACGCGCATACGGCCCACTTTATCGGACAGCGTGCCCAGGATGATGCGGCCGGCGGTGTTGAAGATAGCGACGGCGGATACGGTATTGGCGGCGGTAGCCAAGTCCATCCCGGCCAGCTGAACGCCCATGTCTTTCACGATGCCGATCAGGTACAGACCGCTCATGCAGGCAGCGAAGAAGATGGTGAACAGCAGGTAGGCTTCTTTGGTGGCCAGCATCTGGCGCACGCTGAAGTCGTTGCCCAGGCCGTTGGCGCCTTGCTGTGCGGTGCGGGTCGCCAGCACCGGCTCTTTCAGCAGCAGCGAACCGACGACGATCAGGCCCATCACGATGACACCCCAGTAGAAGAAGGCGCCGGAAACACCGACGTCGGCGATCAGGGCGGCGTTGACGTATTTGAACAGCAGGCTGCCGCTGCCGAAGGCACCGACGGAGATGCCGGAAATCAGGCCTTTGTTGGCCGGGAACCACTTAATCAGGTTGGACAGGGTGGAGATGTAGGCGATACCGACCGCAAAGCCCACCACTACGCCGGCCAGCAGGTAGATCATGTCGAGCGAGCTGACGTGGGCGCTGGCGATAAGGCCCAGGCCGACCAGAATGCCGGCACACAGCGTCAGGTTGCGGATGCCGAAACGCTCTTGCAGTTTGCCGGCGAACAGCGTGGCGAAGGCCAGGAAGAAGCTGGTGATGGAGAAGGTGGTGGCGACGTCCGCCAGCCCCCAATGGAACTTGTCGACCAGCGGCTGGTTGAACAGGCTCCAGGTGTAGATGGTGCCCAGACCCATCTGACAGATGATGGTGCCGAGAACGATTAAGCTGCGATTTGCCGGTTTGGTGTTCATGGCCGGTCTCCTTCCTGTGTGTGCGTTGCCGGGCGTGAGCCGCTGGCTGAAATTTGCGGGGTGAATCAACGTTCCCGCGGTATGGGCTTATTATATGGCCGGCTCTCCCGGTGGACGGCGGATCGGGAATGAGTTGCACGACGGAAGGAATGAAATGCATTTTATGCGGCGTGAGTTGCCGTTTTTGCGCCGAAAAGCGCGTGAAATGCCGCAGGTGACACGTGATCTACATCAAAGATATCAACGATTTATTGTTAATCGCCGGTGAACGATTGTGGTGAAATTGTGAAGGATGCGTCTGAAAGGCGTAAATCGGCATTGCGCCTATAGAGCGGCGGTGAGCGCGGGACTATGTTATCTGCGATCGGACAAGGTCCGCTCTGCAGGAGTCCATGAAATGAAAAAAACGCTGTTGTTACTGGCTGCGCTGTTGGCGCTGCCGCTGGCGAGCCAGGCCGATGTGTCCATCGGCGTGAACGTGCCGGGCCTGTCGTTGCATATCGGCGATCGCGACAATCGCGGCCACTACTGGGACGGCTATCGCTGGCGCGATCCGCGCTGGTGGGCCGATCACCACCGGTATGAACGCCCGCGCGGTTACTACTATGGCCCGCCACCACGGGTGATCTACTACGGGCCGCCGCCGCGCGACTGGCGCGATCGGCCGCATTACCGCATGCCGCCACCGCCGCCGCCGGGCTATTACTACCGTCCGGGCCCGCGCTGGTAAGCGCTTACAGGCGCATCAGCTTGCGGAACTCTTTCACCTTGCTGCGGCTGACCGGCACTTCAAACTCGAGATCGCTCAGCCGCAGAATGTAGGTATTGTTGAACCAGGGGACGATCTCGCGGATCTTCGCCAGGTTAACGCAGTAAGAGCGGTGGCAGCGGAAGAAATGCTCTTCCGGCAGTCGGCCGTAAAACTCGGTGATGTTCATCGGCATCACGAACTCTTCCCGGCGGGTATAGACCCGCGTCACCTTTTCATCGGCGGCGGCGTAATAGATATCGTTGATGTCGGTAACGATGATCCGCTCGTCTTTGATCAGGTTGATGCTGTGGCTGCCGCGGCTTGGCGCGCTGGCCGGCTCGGCCGCGCCGGCGGGGCGTTGATGCAATGCCTCCAGCTTTTGCAGCATGGTGACGATGCGCGCTTCGTGATAAGGCTTGAGGATATAGTCGAACGCCTCTATCTCGAAGGCTTCCACCGCGTGCTCTTTATAGGCGGTGATGAACACGATCGACGGCCGATGGGCGAACTTGCTGATGTTTTGCGCCAGCAGCACGCCGTCCAGGGACGGGATGTTGATGTCGAGAAAAATGGCGTCGACCTGGTGCGTCTGCAGGTATTTGAGGACATCGAGGCCATCCTCAAAGGTGGCGACGATATCGATGTTGCTGTGTTTCTTGATCAGGTAGCTGAGTTCTTCCTGCGCGAGGAATTCGTCTTCCACGATAATGGCTTTCATGAGGCCTCCCCGATCGGCGGCGCGCTCGGTTCCTGATGCAGTTTGCCGCCGTTTTTGCTGATGTAAAACGCGATTTCGGTGCCCGGTTCCAGGCGGCGAATATGCAAGCCTTCACCGTACAGCAACGACACGCGATGATGCACGTTGAGCAGGCCGATATTGTGGCCCGGCATCTCGTTGCGCGCCACCCGGTCGATGGTGTCCTGGTTGATGCCGTGGCCGGTGTCCTTCACCGAAATTTTCACCCGGTCGCCCTGATCTTTCACCGCGATCACCACCACCCCTTTCCCCTTGCAGGGCTGGATGCCGTGCACGATGGCGTTCTCCACCAGCGGCTGGATCAGCAGGCTTGGAATGCGCACCGAGACGTCGTCGTCGATGTCGTAAATCACCGTCAGCTTGGCGCCGAAGCGCGCCTGTTCGATGGCGATATAGTCCTGAATCTGGTGCAGTTCCTTGCGGATATCGATCAGCTCGTCGTTCAGCTCCAGGTTGTAGCGCAGGTAGCGCGACAGGTTGATGATCAGCTGGCGCGCGGTGTCCGGATTCAGCCGGATAGAGGAAGAGATGGCGTTCAGCGCGTTGAACAGGAAGTGCGGGTTAATTTTGCTCTGCAGCGCGCGCATTTCGGCCTTGTCCGCCATCTGGCGCAGGTGCTCGATGCGGGAAACCTCCATCTGCGTGGAGATGATTTGCGACAGCCCGACCGCCATCACCTTCAGCGTGTTGGTGATCTGGTGGGCGTGGCAGTAGTAAATCTTCAGCGCGCCGGTCACTTCGCCTTTTTCCCACAGCGGCACCACCAGCTGCGAATGGATCTGCGGCGCGGCCGGGTTTTCCAGGTTGTTCTTGATGATGATTTTGCCGTGGCGAATGCTTTCGCGGGTGACGCGGCTCAGCCCTTCGCGGCCGATCGGGTAGGCTTCGCGCCCCACGCCAACGTAGGCCAGCACCTGATGGGTATCGGTGATCGCCACCGCATCGGCGCGGATGTCCTGGCGGATGATATCGCAGATGGTGGCCAGCGATTCGCTGTTGATATTGCGGAAATAGGGCAGCGTCTTGTGGGCGATATCCAGCGCCAGCTTGGCCTGACGCGCGGCGATCACCTCTTTTTCATCTTCGACGCTCTGCACCAGCAGCACGATCAGGCCGATGCACACCGTGCCGAGGATCATCGGCAGGGCAATCTGCGACACGATATCCAGCCCGAGCTCGGTCGGTTTGGCCCACAGCACGATCAGCAGCATGGTGAGGGATTCGCACAGCATGCCGCCGACGATGCCGGCGCGCCAGCGCTGCTCTTTTTTCACCTTGATATTGATGTAGCCGGCGCTGATGCCGGCGATGATGCTGGTGATAAGGCAGGGCACCGAGGTGATGCCGCCGATGTCGATCAGGTAGCGGTGCACACCGGCGATGATGCCGGTGACGATCCCCACCCAGGGGCCGAACAGGATGCCGCCGGCCATGATGGCGATGACGCGCACGTTGACCAGCGATCCCTCAACGTTGATGCCGGAATAGGTGCTGAACAGCGCAAACAGCGAGAAGATCGCCGTGACGATGCCGAGTTCGAGCGGCGTATGATCTTCTTTTTGCAGCAGTTGGCGGAACAGCCGGGTGCGGGTCAGGAAAAACAGACAGATCAACATCAGCGCGGCGCGATCAAACACCGCCAACAGCATTTCAAAAAAAGGGTGCACGACGGGTTCTCGCTGCGGCCTACGGATGGCGGCAGTATACCACAGCGAGAAAGGCCCGTGGCTCAGGCCGGCGGTCAGCGCATGCCGAGCTGCGTTTTGCCCAGCGGCGTCAGCAGATCGGCGGTGGCGCGGCCGTCAAAATCCACTTCGAAGTCGTCGGGAGCGAAGTCCGGCGGCGTTCTGCCGTCGATAAAGCTCGGCAGTTGGCGCTGCAGGTAGGCGTCGTTTTTCGCGCAGCCCGGTGCGGCGGCGATGTACATCACGTTGCTGTCGAACTTGCCGTTATGCTCGTTCTCCACCGCGTGGATCACGTCGCAATGCCAAAATACCGTGTCGCCCGGCTCTAGGTCGGGAATAGGGGAAATCCCACTTAATAAAAGGGGATGCCATTTTTCCGAGATCGACAGCGCGCGGCCCGGCGCCGCATCGCACAGATCGTCGTCGGCGACGTCGTCCTGCAGCGCGCGCAGCAGCACGTAGGCCATGGCGTTGGCGATCGGCACCAGGTTCAGCGTGCCGGCGTTGGTGCGCTGCGGCGTCAGCGCCGTCCAGCCCTGGAAGGTGCGGAACATCGAGCAGACCGCCGGGGAGGCTATCTCGCGCACCTCGGTGCGGCCGTCGGCGGCGAAGGGGTCGTACTGTTGCCAGTCGCCGGAGAACACGTGGCGATACACATAGCGGAAGTTTTCGTCCAGCCAGCGCTCGATGGTGCCGCTGTCGACGTGCGGCGACAGGCCCAGCGACGAGGAGTTCGGCGGGCGGCGGCGGGTGCGATCGGCGTAGGTGGCGACGCGGGTCGGATCGAAATGCTGTTTGCCGTTGCTCTCGGTGGCCCACAGGCTGTTGAGGAACACCTGCACTGCGTGCATGCGCGCATCCTGCCGCGCTTCAACCTGCGGTTTCGACCAATAGATGCCGTAAATTTGCGGCTTGCTGGCGGCCAGCTTGCCGAAATAGTTGTCTTCGGCGGCGTTTTTCAACCGCTCGACGAAGTTGTTGCGCTCGAGGTAGTCGCCGATTTCGCGATTCCAGCCCTCGGCTTTGGCGCGCGGAAACACGCCGCGAATGGCGCAGGCGCCGCGCTGCTTGATCAGCGCTATCTGCTGCTCGCTGACGCGTTGCTGCAGGATATCTTCCGCGTCGATCTGCGGCACCGGATTGTGGCCGGCGGCCAGCTCGCGTCGGATCTGTTCGACTTGGCCGCGGATGTTCTCTTCCAGCGCCTGAAAGACTTCGCGGTAGTTCGGCAATGCCTGGCGCAGCTGGCGCTTGACGTTAACAATCGCCTGCGGAATATCGTCGATGACTAAAGAGGCCATGGTGTTCTCCTGGTGCCGCGTGAGTGACTGCGGCGGGCAGTTGTAGGGAATCGGGCAAGACGTTATGGTTTTGTGGTTTTAACGTGAATGATTATCGGCAACCAATCGGGGAAAATAAAGAGATATCTTTCATTCGTAAGTTCCTCTTTTTCGTTTTTCGGAGATTTTATGAAGCTGGTCACTGAACGTCTGCACTTACAGTCGATAACCGCCGAGGACTGGCCGCTGTTTCTGCGCCTTTACCAGGATCCTGAGGTGATCCGCTATATCGCCGATCCGCTCAGCGAAGCGGCGATCCGCGAGCGTTTCGACGCGCGGCTGCCGGCCTGGGACAAACACGGAGATCAGTGGCTGTGCCTGGTGATGCGTGAGAAGCACAGCGGGGAGGCGGTGGGCATTACCGGCTTTCGCCCGCAGTGGCTGCCGTATCGGCAAGCGGAGGTGGGATACGGCAGTTTGCCTGCCGGGCAGGGCAAGGGCTATGGCAAGGAGTCGCTGCGGGCGGTGCTGGATTTTGCGGTGAACGCCTGCGGTTTTCACAAGCTGACCGCTACCGTGACCTCCGGCAACCTCGCCTCGCGCGGTCTGCTGGAGTCGTGCGGTTTTCAGCTGGAAGGCACGCTGCGCGATAACTTCCGCCTGGCGGGAGAGTGGCGAGACGACTGGCTGTTCGGGCTGCTGGCGGCGGAGTTTCAGGGCGGCAAATAAAAATATCGCGCCGGGTATCGACAAGCTCGTCGGCGCTGCGCTATGTTCGATATTCGGTCAGTTCGCTGGCCAGCGTCGCTCGGACGGTCCGGGCGCTAACGTTTATCGAGGAATCCCCTATGGCTGATAACAGTCCACAGCGCCGTTTCACGCGCATTGAACGCCTTCCCCCTTACGTATTCAACATCACCGCCGAACTGAAGATGGCCGCACGCCGTCGCGGCGAGGATATTATCGACTTCAGCATGGGTAACCCCGACGGCCCGACTCCGCCGCACATCGTGGAAAAACTGTGCGCCGTCGCCCAGCGCGACGACACCCACGGTTACTCCACCTCGCGTGGCATTCCGCGCCTGCGCCGCGCCATCTCGCGCTGGTATGCCGATCGTTATCAGGTGGATATCGATCCGGAAAGCGAAGCCATCGTCACCATCGGTTCGAAAGAGGGGCTGGCGCACCTGATGCTGGCGACCCTCGATCACGGCGATACCGTGCTGGTGCCGAACCCCAGCTACCCGATCCACATTTACGGCGCGGTGATCGCCGGCGCACAGGTGCGTTCGGTGCCGTTGGTGGACGGCGTGGATTTCTTCGGTGAGCTGGAGCGCGCCATTCGGGAAACCATTCCGCGTCCGAAAATGATGATCCTCGGCTTCCCGTCCAACCCGACCGCGCAGTGCGTGGAGCTGGATTTCTTCGAACGGGTGGTGGCGCTGGCCAAGCAGTACAACGTGCTGGTGATCCACGATCTGGCCTATGCCGACATCGTCTATGACGGCTGGAAAGCGCCGTCGATCATGCAGGTGCCGGGGGCGAAAGACATTGCGGTGGAGTTCTTCACCCTGTCGAAAAGCTACAACATGGCCGGCTGGCGCATCGGTTTCATGGTCGGTAACCCCGAGCTGGTCAGCGCGTTGGCGCGCATCAAAAGTTATCACGACTACGGCACCTTCACGCCGCTGCAGGTGGCGGCCATCGCCGCGCTGGAAGGCGATCAGCAGTGCGTGCGCGATATCGCCGAACAGTATCGGCAGCGCCGCAACGTGCTGGTGAAGGGGCTGCATGAGGCCGGCTGGATGGTGGAAAATCCGAAGGCGTCGATGTACGTGTGGGCGAAAATTCCCGAACCTTATGCCCACCTCGGCTCGCTGGAGTTCGCCAAGCGTCTGCTGGCGGAAGCGAAGGTTTGCGTCTCGCCGGGCATCGGCTTCGGCGATTACGGCGATACTCATGTGCGTTTCGCGCTGATCGAGAATCAGGACCGTATTCGTCAGGCGGTGCGCGGCATCAAGGCGATGTTCCGCGCAGACGGACTGCTGAAGCCGGGCAAAGGCGGCGGCGCCAAATAATCCCGTCAGGCCGGGCGCCCGCCCGGCCTTATTTTTTTCCGACCCAAGGTTTTCTTCATTATTTCCCCATTATGCTCGACTACGCTGAGTTTTATTTTTTGGACAGAGTGTATGAGCAACCGCTACGCGCGATCGCAAATCGTTTTACATTGGCTGACGTTGCTGATGGTGATCCTCACCTATGCGGCGATGTTGCTGAAGGATTCGGTGCCGGACGAGTGGGCGCCGATGGTCAAAAATCTGCACTTTAACTTTGGGGTGTCGGTCTTTGCCCTGATGCTGATTCGATTGGCGGTGCGCACCTTTCACGCGGCGCCGCCGACCACGCCACCGTTGGCCGAATGGCAGGAAGTGGGCGCCAAGATCTTCCATTGGCTGCTGTACGTAGTGTTCTTGATGTTGCCGCTGCTGGGGATGTTAACCCTGGCCTACGGCGGAAAATCGTGGACGTTGCTGGGATGGCCGGTACCGCAATGGGTGACGCCGGATCCGGTGATGCGCAAGTTGGTCAAAACGGTGCATGAGACGTTGGCCAACATCGGCTACTTTATCATTGGCGCGCATGCGCTGGCGGCGCTGTATCACCACTACCTGCGTAAGGACGACACCTTGCGCCGCATGATGCCGGGAAAATAATCGTAGACTGAAACGACAAAGGGACGCTTGCGCGTCCCTTTGACTGTATTCCTGGTCAGGCAACCATCAACATGAAGGTGCCAACCCAGGCAACCAGCATGAATGACACGCCCATCAAAAAATATTTCACTGAACAACTCCTGTCTGGAGTCCTCGCCAGCAATGATCCCGATTGTTGTGCTGAGTATTTTATGGGCAACCAGCTTGTCGGGCGGGTTCTTCCAAGCGAAAGAACAACGTCCTCGAGCGCGGGTTGTCCGGTTGTCGCGCCTCATGCTCCGTGAGGTAAAATCTGAACCGCGACAGGATCGGCGCTAATGTACTCTCAATACTGGTCTGATTTCAATACTGTGTTTTTGATCACAATTTTTGGCTGTTTTTTGACCTGCCTGTGCTGTTTTATAACGCTTTTCATCGGCAAGCGACAGGAAGTAGCCCGCCGTGGCGGGCTGCAAAATCGGGGGGGGGCAATGCGGTGGCAGGCGCTCAGGCGAGGGCGTTGATGCCGGTCACCAAAATGGCCCAAAAAACGAGACAAGACAGCAGAATAACGGCCCAAATATGACGGCGACTCCACTCCATTTTTAGCCTTCGTTGTTGCGACAAGTGATTAGGTAACGATCACATCGGCGCCAACTGGGGAAAATTTAGCCCTTGCGGATAATATTTTGCTTACCTGCAGCTAACTTATTGGCAAACTTCGCTTATTGTCACGCGCACTTCATAGCCCAACAGATACAGCGCCTGTTCCAGCGCTTCAACCTTCGAGGCGTAGCCGATATCCAGCAACCGCTCCATTTGCCCGCCGTTGAATCCCAGCTGGCGCGCCAGCGCCGCTTTGCCGATGTTTTTGCGCAGCATGGCGTTGTGCAGCTCGATCTTCAGCGCCACCAGCGCCGGCAGGTGTACCCTCAAGTCATCGGTTTGCAGAGGGGAAGGGGCGGGCAGGGGCAGCCCTTCGTCCATCGCGGCGGCGATGGCGGCCAGCAGGCTTTCCTGCGCTTCCAGCTCGATGTCTTCGCGTTTATAGCAGGCCGATTGCCACTCGGGGAAGTCGTGGAAACCGATCTGCCAGGCGTCGCTGTCGCGGTCGAAGAGGTAATGGGCGGGGTAGTGGCTGAACATGGCGATCCCTGATGAAAATCTGAATGAGGCGCTATTGTGACGGCATGTCCGGGAGATAGCCAGCAGGAACGTAGCCGTAGGGGAATTTAAATTGAAAGCAATAATTATTAGCAGGCAAATTTAATTTTCTGGTGAGCAATATTCTTATTATTTTTGCCGGCAAGAAAGATTATTTAATTAGTCACTTGGATTAATAACCCTGTCGATGGGTGATAATGATAATTAAAATCAAATATCACACCGGTTTTTATACAATTTCACATGGTAGAGTGAAAGTAAGAATATTGATTATGATATAAATTTATGTTTATGATTTTTATGGGTTTAATTTTTATTATTTCACTTATTAACAATTGTGAAATTCCATTTTTATTCAGATATCACCTGGCTGCGGTATTCATCGGCAGATTTATAAAATACTCTTTTTAGGCAAAGGCGCATTCGATTCTATTTAAGCGTGCGCCAGACAGAAATATTCATTACTCCATGCTTATTACCCGACGGCCTTAGCCGATTTTTCGGGTGCCTGCTCGCATTTCCACTTTGCCAGGACAGCAGCTCACGGATTAAAGGAATGCCTCGTGCCTAAAGTTAACTCGCGTTCATTACGCTTTACCGAACGCCACGCCACCAAATATGCGGCGTCATTGCTGTTTATCGGTTTATCCCTGCCGGCCGCCGCGCTGGCGGATGAACGCTATGACGCACTGATCCGTCAGGCCAGGTCGGGTGATACCGCGCCGGTGCTGGCGTATTTATCGCAGCGGCGCGCTCGGGAGGGGTTGAGCCTGCAGCAGCGAGCCGATTATATCCAGGTGGCCGGCTGGGCCGGCCACGATGAAGAGGTGGTCGCGCTTTGGCGTGCCGACGGCGCCGCGCTGCAGCGGGATAGCGCCAGTCTGGCGACGGCGGCCCGCGCCTATCGCAACCTGAAGCAGTGGCAACCGTCGCTGCGCCTGTGGCGTGCGGCGTTGCAGCTCGCTCCCGCCGACGGCGGTCTGCAGCGCGGCTATGTGATGACGCTGGCGGATGCCGGGCAGGATGTGCAGGCGCAAACGGAAGCAGCAAAAGCGGAGAAGCTGCTGGAGCCGGCAACGTGGTATCTGACGCGCGCCTATGTGGACCAGACCGCCGGCCGCAGCTGGGCGGCGCTGGAAAACGTTACCCATGCCCGTGCGCTGACGCCGTCCGACACCGGAATTCAGGCTTATTACGTGACGCTGCTGGCGGCGAATCGGGTTGCGGATCCGGCACTGCGTGAAAGCCAGGGGCTGACATTGCCGCCCGTGCAGCAGCGGCGCCTGCAGGCGGATGAAGCCGCCGAGCTGGTGCGGTTGTCGTTTATCGATGCTCGCGGCGAACAGGAACGTTTCGTCATCGCCGATCGCGCGCTGGCGCGCTATGACCAACTGCTGACGCAGTGGCGGCCGCTGCCGGAGGCGCAGGACAGCTACCAACAGGCGCGTATCGATCGCCTTGGCGCGCTGCTGGCGCGTTATCGAATGGCCGACGTGGTGAGCGAGTATCAAACCCTGCAGGCGGAAGGGCGCACGGTGCCGGATTATGCCCAGCGCTGGGCGGCGTCCGCCTACCTCTATCTGCAGCAGCCGGACAAGGCGCAGGCCATTTTCGGCCGCCTGAACGCCGCCGCACCGCAGGCGGTGACCGCCGAAGACGAAACCGATCTGTTTTACGCGCAGGCGGAGAACGAACGCATCGATCAGGCGGCGCTGCTGGCGCAGCGCGTCAGCCAGCGCTATCCCTACGCGACCCGCCTGTACCAGCTGCCGACGCTGGCCTACAACGATGACTGGCTGGTCGGCCAATCGCTGTTGGCGCAGTCGCGGGTTTATCAACGCGATCTGGCCGAGGCCGAACGGCAGCTGACCCATCTGGCGCGCACGGCGCCGGGCAATCAGGGTCTGCGCATCTCCTTGGCCAGCGTTTATTTGGCGCGCGGCTGGCCGCGCCGCGCGGAGGAGGAGCTGAAGCAGGTGGAAGGGCTGGAGCCGCGCAGCCTGCCGTTGGAGATCCAGCAGGGCTATGTCGCTCAGGAGTTGCAGGCGTGGCGGCAGCTCGATTTGCTGGCCGACGATGTCATCCAGCGCGCGCCGGAAAGCGTCGCCGCTCAGCAGCTCGAGCGTTCGCGCCGCATTCACCACATGTCTGAACTGCGCATCAGCGGCAATCAGGGCATCGATTCAGACGGGCCGGTCAGCGGCAGCCACGATTTCGGCATTCACGCCGCGCTCTATTCACCGCCGATCGACGACAACTGGCGGCTGTTCACCGGCTGGGGATTCAACACCGGCCAGTTCGAGGAGGGCAAGGGCATCAATCGCGATCTCAGCGCCGGCGCCGAGTGGCGCTCGCGCGATCTGTGGCTGGAGGCCGAGGTGGCCAACCGCAACTACGGCCACGGCAATGAGCTCGGCCTGCGTCTCTCATCCTGGTATGACCTGAATGATCAATGGCGCCTCGGCGGTTCGGTGGCGCGGCTGTCGGCCGAGACGCCGCTGCGTGCGTTGACCAACGGCATCAGCGCCAACGGCGGTAACCTGTGGCTGCGTTGGCAGCAGAACGAAAGCCGCGAGCTGCGTGCCAGCGTGGCGCCTTCGCACTTCTCGGACGGCAACAACCGGCTGGAATACGGCCTGGAAGGGCGGCAACGGCTGCTCGCCGGCGCCCGCTATCGGCTGGACATGAACCTGACGCTGTCCGGCAGTCGCAACAGCCAGGAGAACGTGCCGTATTACAACCCGAAGCGCGACTTCACGCTGCTGCCGTCGTTAACGCTCGATCACACCCTGTATCGCCATTATCAGACCGAGTGGAGCCAGCAGTTCCAGGCCGGTGCCGGCAGCTATTGGCAGCGGGACTATGCGCGCAAGCCGATCACCCAGTTGGGTTACGGCCAGCGCATCAGCTGGAACGGGGTGTTGGACGCCGGCGCGATGCTGCAGTTTGAGAAGCATCCGTACGACGGCAAACGCGAGCGGAACATCGGCGTGACGTTTGATCTGAATTATCGTTTTTAAAGGAATAATCATGCTTATTCGATCCTCGCTTTTCGTGTTGGCCGCGTTGCTGACCACCGCCTGCAGCCAGGTGGACGTGCCGCGCTTCACGCCGCCGGCGGAGCGCCCCGTGGGGCCGATGGAACGCCCGTGGCCGGCCAACCGTTACGCGGTGCTGGCGTATCACGACGTGGAAGACGGCGCGGCGGACCAGCGCTACATGTCGGTGCGCACCAGCGCGCTCAACGAACAGTTCGCCTGGCTGAAGCAAAACGGCTACCAGCCGGTGTCGGTCGAGCAGATCCTGCAGGCGCAAAACGGCGGCCCGGCGTTGCCGAACAAGGCGGTGCTGCTGACCTTCGACGACGGCTACCGCAGCTTCTACAGCCGGGTCTTCCCGCTGCTGAAGGCCTACAACTGGCCGGCGGTGCTGGCGCCGGTCGGCGTCTGGCTGGATGCGCCGGCCGGCAAGCCGGTCGACTTCGGCGGCCTGATGACGCCGCGCGATCGCTTCCTCACCTGGCAGCAGGTGCGGGAGGTGTCGGACTCCGGGCTGGTGGAGATCGGCGCACACACCTACGCGTCGCATTACGGCGGCATCGCCAACCCGCAGGGCAATACCGAACCGGCGGTCGCTAATCGGCTGTATGACGCCAAACAGGGCCGCTACGAAAGCGAGGCGGAATATCGCCAACGTATCGAGAAGGACGTGGCGTTGATAACCCAGCGCATCACCGCCGCCACCGGTAAGGCGCCGCGCGTGTGGGTCTGGCCTTACGGCGCGGCCGGCGGCGTGGCACTGGACATCGCGCGCAAGCACGGTTACCGCATGGCGCTGACGCTGGAGAACGGGCTGGGAGACGTCAACGCGCCTGAGAACGTGCCGCGCATGCTGGTGGCCGGCAATCCGTCGCTGACGAGCTTCGCCCAGCAGCTGACGCAGATACAGAACCGGCAGATCATGCGGGTGGCGCACGTCGATCTCGACTACCTCTACGATCCCGATCCGCAGCAGCAGGCCAAAAACCTCGACAAGCTGATCCAGCGCATCTACGACCTGCGCATCAATACCGTTTTCCTGCAGGCGTTCGCCGATCCAAAAGGCGACGGCAACGTGCGCGAGCTCTATTTCCCCAACCGCTGGCTGCCGATGAAGGCCGACCTGTTCAACCGGGTCTCCTGGCAGCTCTCTTCGCGCACCGGCGTGGCCGTGTATGCCTGGATGCCGGTGCTGGCGTTCGAGCTGGGCTCTGACGTGCCGCGCGTACAGCGCCTCGATCCGCAAAGCGGGCAGCTGTCGGTAGACGACAAGCAGTACCGCCGCCTGTCGCCGTTCAGCGCTGTGGCGCGCCAGCGCATCGGTGAGATCTACGAGGATCTGGCGGCCCACGCCACCTTTAAAGGGATACTGTTCCACGACGATGCCCTGCTGTCGGACTTCGAAGACGCTGGCCCCGACGCCGTTGCGGCCTACCGCCAGGCCGGCTTCGCCGATTCAGTGGCGGCGATACGCCAGGATCCGCAGGCGATGGCGCGCTGGACGCGCTTCAAGAGCCGGGCGCTGATCGCATTTACCCAGTCGCTGACCGAGCGGGTGCGGGCGATCCGCGGCCCGCAGGTGCAAACCGCGCGCAACATCTATGCGATGCCGGTGCTCGATCCTGCCAGCGAAGCCTGGTTCGGCCAGAATCTGGCGGATTTCCTGCAGGCCTACGACTGGGTGGCGCCGATGGCGATGCCGCTGATGGAAAACGTGTCGCGCGCCGACAGCGGCCGCTGGCTGGATCAACTGGTGGGCAAAGTGGCCGTTTACCCCGGCGCGCTCGATAAAACGGTGTTTGAGTTGCAGGCCGTCGACTGGCGCAAGGAGCGCCGGATCAGCCTGGATGACGGTCAACTGCTGGCCGAATGGATGCGTCGCCTGCAGCGCAATGGCGCTCAGAGCTTTGGTTATTACCCCGACAACTTCCTCGACGATCGGCCTAAGCTGGATGCCGTTCGCCCGGTGTTGTCCTCAGCCTGGTTCCCACTGCCATGACCGATCGTTTAATTGCCTTATTTATCCTGTGTCTGGTGTTGAGCGTGCCTTTCGGCATCGTCCTGCTGTTTACTGGCGAAGTGCTGCTCAACTTCGTGTTTTTCTGGCCGCTGTTCATGTCCGGTATCTGGATCGCCGGCGGCATCTATTTCTGGCTGCACCGCGAGCGCCACTGGCGCTGGAGCCCGGACATGCCCGCGCCGGTGCTGCCGGGCAACCCGTCGATCAGCGTGCTGATCCCCTGTTTCAACGAGGGATTGAACGCGCGTGAAACCATTTCGGCGGCGATGGCGCAGCGCTATGAAAATATCGAAGTGATCGCCATCAACGACGGTTCCAGCGATGACACCGCCGAGGTGCTGGATCAGTTGACGCTGGAGTTCCCCCGTCTGCGGGTGATCCATCTGGCGCAAAATCAGGGCAAAGCGATCGCGCTGCAGGCGGGCGCGGCGGCGGCGCGCAGCGAGTTTCTGGTGTGCATCGACGGCGATGCGCTGCTGGATCGCGATGCGGCGGCCTATTTGGTGGCGCCGCTGTTGGCCAATCCGCACGTCGGCGCCGTGACCGGCAATCCGCGCATCCGCACGCGCTCCACGCTGATCGGCCGCATCCAGGTCGGCGAGTTTTCGTCGATCATCGGCCTTATCAAGCGCACGCAGCGCGTCTATGGCCGCCTGTTCACCATTTCCGGCGTGGTGGCCGCGTTTCGTAAGCAAGCGCTTACCGATGTCGGCTACTGGAGCCAGGACATGATCACCGAAGACATCGACATCAGCTGGAAGCTACAGCTCAAGCACTGGGCTATCTTCTTCGAACCGCGGGCGCTGTGCTGGATCCTGATGCCAGAGACCCTGCGCGGGCTGTGGAAGCAGCGCCTGCGCTGGGCGCAGGGCGGCGCCGAGGTGTTTTTAAAGAATCTGCGCAACCTGTGGGCCTGGGAGCACCGGCATATGTGGCTGCTGTTCGCCGAGTATTGCCTTTCTACGTTGTGGGCGTTCACTTACCTGGTCAGCGTGCTGATTTTCCTGGCCGGGCTGGCGGTGCCGCTGCCGGAGGGCATCCGCATTCACTCGTTGCTGACGCCGGCGTTTACCGGCTTGGTGCTGGGCGTGGTGTGCCTGCTGCAGTTCACCGTTAGCCTGCTGCTGGAGAAGCGCTATGAGAAGGGCTTCGGCCGCTCGCTGTTCTGGATCATCTGGTATCCGCTGGTGTATTGGCTGCTCAGCCTGCTGACCACGCTGGTGGCGTTTTCCAAAGTCATGTTGAAAGCTCGGCGCGGGCGTGCGCGCTGGATCAGCCCCGATCGGGGCATTGGGAGGATCAAAGAATGACAGATGTCCTGATTTATTCCGAACGCGGCCTGCTGCCGCGCGTGGTAGACAGCCTGCTGACGCTTTTCGCCTGGTGCGGCTTCCTTTATCTGTTCAGCCGCGGCCTGATGTCGGTGATGGATCAGCACGGGGTGGGTTCTGCCCTGTCGCTGCTGGAGGTGATCTCGCTGTATATCATTGTGGCGTTGTTCAATGCCGTCACGTTGATCGCCTGGGCCAAATACAACCAGTATTTCTCCCGCCGCAGGGCCGCTGGCCGCTGGCGGAAACAGCAACAGAACACCCACATCGGCTATATCACGCCGGAGCTGACCCGGCAGCTGCGGCGTTTGCCGATCGCCGTGGTGTCCCATAACAGCGGCGGCGGCATCAGCCAGGTCAGCGGCAGGCTGACGGCGGCCGAACCGGCAGCGAACAAGGTGGTGCAGCTGCGTTAGTCGTCAGCGTTGCCGTCCGGCTTGCGGCGCAGCCCGTCGGGCGGCAACAGCAGGGCGCAGATCATCCCCGCCAGACTGAACAGCGGCAGCCAGCGGGCCACCGGGCCAGGGGAGTAATTGTTCAGCACCGAACACACATAGCACGCCACGGCCAGCGCCCAACCGGGCAGACCGATATCGTTGAACCGGAACGCGGTTTTGGCCATGAACCACGTCACCAGACCGAAGCAGAACAGCGCCCACACCATAATGCACAGCAGATACAGCAGCACCGCGACGAATTCGGCGGTATCGCTGTGTGCATGGGCGTGAAAATGATTTTTGTCCAGATAGGTCGACAGAAACGACAGCAGCGCGATGCCGATGGCGAAGATGGCCAGCGAAAAAATAAAGGTTTTGCGCGAGACGCGCCCGCGATAGAGGCCTTTAGCGAGTTGTCCGAGAGATTCCATAACAGTCCGTTGTCGCGATAATGGCGATGAATCGCCGTCTGGCGGTAAGCAGGGCAAACAGCGGGGCATTTTATCCGGGTAACCGGGAGCGTCAAGGTGATAATTATTATCATTTATTCGCGGTTGAGATTCAGCGTGACCGCCTCAGGCGTCCTTCCATCACGTAAAACGTCACAATTTGGCACGTTTGGCTACCTGAGGCGGTAATTGGCGACATAATCCTGTTTGTTCGCACCGAACAATGCATTAACATAACTCTCACTTATCTCTTGCATGGCTATATGGATATCCGATGCGTCACCTGGTTGCGCTTTTACCGCTGATTACCTTGCTTGCTGCCTGTAGCAGCACGCCGAAACCCAGTACCACCGCTACGCCGCAGAACGCCCCGGTAAAAGGCGGCTTTTTGCTGAGCCCGGCGCACAGCGGCGCGCCGCTGGGTGGGGATTTCGCCAATAACCCGAATACCGCACGCTTTATCGATAAGATGGTGCAGGAACACGGCTTTGATCGGCAGCAGCTGCACGATGTGCTGGCGCAGGCCCGGCGATTGGATTCGGTGCTGCGGCTGATGGACAGGCAAGCGCCGACGCCGTCTACCCAGGGGCCAACCGGGCCGAATGGCTCCTGGCTGCGCTATCGCAACAAATTTATTACGCCGGATAACGTGCAGAACGGCGTGGTGTTCTGGAACCAATATCAGGATGCGCTGCAGCGTGCCTGGCAGGTGTACGGCGTGCCGCCGGAGATCATCGTGGGGATTATCGGCGTGGAGACCCGCTGGGGCCGCGTAATGGGTAAAACCCGCATTATCGATGCGTTGGCGACGCTGGCCTTTGACTATCCGCGCCGCGCCGATTACTTCGCCGGTGAGCTGGAAACCTTCCTGCTGATGTCGCGCACCGAAGGCGACGATCCGCTCGAGCTGCGTGGCTCCTTCGCCGGCGCGATGGGCTACGGGCAGTTCATGCCTTCCTCCTTCAAAAGCTATGCGGTCGACTTTAACGGCGATGGTCATATCAACCTGTGGGATCCGGTCGATGCCATCGGCAGCGTGGCCAATTACTTCAAGGCGCACGGGTGGTCCAAAGGCGAACCGGTCGCCATCCAGGCCAACGGCCAGGCGCCGGGGCTGGAAAACGGCTTCAAGACTCGCTATTCGGTTGCCGCGCTGGCGGAAGCTGGCCTAAGCCCACAGGGTTCGCTCGGCGATAATCAGGAGGCCAGCCTGCTGCGGCTGGACGTTGGCACCGGCTACCAGTATTGGTACGGCTTGCCGAACTTCTACGTCATCACCCGCTATAACCACAGCACCCACTACGCCATGGCGGTGTGGCAGTTGGGCGAAGCGGTTGGGCGCTCGGCGCGCGGCGGTTTCTGACGCTGCTTCAATCAACGAAAAAGGCCGCTTGCGCGGCCTTTTTTACGTTCTGAGCAATCAGAAGTCGTAGCGCAGACGCACCACGGTCATATCGCCGAGGTTGTCGGTGCTCGATGTCAGCACATGCTCTACGTCAACGCGGAAGCCGTAGTCAAACTGCACGGTAACCCCGAGGCCGTTGTCGATGCGCTGGTAGTTGCGGCCGGTGACGTATTCCAGGCGATCGCCCATGAAGTACGGCATCACCGATTTCACCGCGTACTGACCAACCGGCACGGTATAACCGGCCAGGTACTCGATGCCCCACGCGTCGCCGGCGAAGTAATTGTTGATGTCGGCTTTCTTGGTGGTCAGGAAGTCGTGGTAGTAACCGCCGCCGAAGGTCAGCGTCCAGTTGTCCGGTTTCCAGCTGATGGCGGTGCCGACGATGTTCTGGTCGTAGCTTTTGCTGCCGCTGGTGGACGGGTTGCGCATTTCGGCGCGGGTGTAGTTCCAGGCGGTGCCCCAGGTCAGATCCTGAGTAATGTGGTAATCCACGCCCAGTGAGCCGCCGCCTTTGCGCTTATAGCGCAGGCCGTTGCCCGGCAGGTAGTCGCTGTCGCTGAACAGGTACGAAGCGTAAACGTCCGCATCGCCGAAGCTATTTTTGTACTTCAGCATTTTGCGTGAACGGTAAGAGCCGTCGTAGTCGCCGTTGATGCCGTTGCCCGGCGCCTGAGCCAGCATGTCGTAGTCCCAGATGTCGGTTTTGGCACCGACGACATCATAGTAAACGCTGTTCTGCTGGCCGAAGGTCATCTGTCCCCAGGTTTTGCTCTTCAGGCCGGTATACAGCATGCGGCGGCTGGTGTTTCGCGCGCCGTCGGCATAGTGATGATCCCAGTCAAACAGCGCCGGAATGTTCACACCCAGCTCGTAGTAGCTGATCCAGCTGATATCGTCGAACAGGTAGTAGTCCGCCGCGAAACGGAAACGGGTGCCGCCGTCGAAGCCGTTACGCTTGTAGGAGCCCTTGTCACCGTCGCCCGTCATGTTGTTGAACTGCGGACGGATGCTGCCGCCAACGGTGAAGTTCAGGCGGCTGAGCGGATCGCCGGCCTGCGGATCTTGCTTCAGCAGGGTGATTTCCGCCTGAGCGGCGAACGACGCACTGCCGATCGCCAGACCCAGCGCCACTGCCTGAGTCACTACGCGCAATTTCATTGCCATGTGTTATCCCTGTTTTATGTATGACCGCCCCCATCAGCGCCGCCATGCCGATGTTTTGCGCAAAAAGCTGCGTTTTTGCGCATTTTGACGGTGTTTTTTAGTGTTTTCGCGGCGGGCGGCATTTGTAACATAAACGACGAGATAAATAATTACTTTTCTTGCTAATTATTGGCCGGTTTTTGACCATTTCGTGCGGCGAAAACGGGCGCTATGCATGCCTCTCCGCTTGGATGAATTCATTTAACGCCAAGGTTTATATTTTTCATTTGTCAGCCACCGGCGCCTGCCTGTAATTTCAACCGTGCAAGAGATAATTGATTTTAGCCTGTCACCGCCGTATTAACGTTGGCCTTTGGCTGCGTAATCGGTCGGGATAAATAAGCGATTGGGAGGTCGCCATGAGAAACCTGTTAATGTTGTTAGTGGGGTTGTTTTCATTACCGGCGATGGCGGCGGAGTCGCACGTTTGCCATTCTCAAGCTTATGATTATGCTGAGGTTAGCAAACTCAGGTTGTCCGACGATACCCTGTTTACCTGCCGCGGCGTGGGGCACCTGACGATCCCTGAACTGGCGCGTAAAGGATGGAAGGTGATTCATTTGGCGCAGCAAACCGAATATACCGACGCCGTAGACAGCGATGGTGAGGTTATTAAACTTTATCAGGAAATCGTGGTTTATAAAGAATAAGACGACGGCAGCCTGTTATTATTCCAACGGCGGCGAGAACTTATTATGAATGCAAGAATTGGTATCGACGGCAGAGCTGCCGCCGCCATGGTGATGCTATGCGCCATCTGGGGGATGCAGCAGGTGGCGATCAAGGCGGCAGAGTCGGACATGTCGGCGGTGCTGCAGATTGCCATTCGCTCGGGTCTCGCCGCGCTGGGGGTTTATCTGCTGGCGCGCTGCCGCGGCGAACGCTTCACCTGGGATCGCGCTACGCTGTGCGCCGGTTTGAGCGTGGGGGGATTGTTTGCGCTGGAGTTCTTTTTTGTCTCCGAGGGGCTGCGTTACACCAGTGCTTCACATATGGCGGTGTTTTTGTACACCGCGCCGCTGTTTTCCGCGCTTGGCCTGCATTTTC
Organism: Serratia sp. BFP-2025; assembly: GCF_050880365.1. Classification (NCBI taxonomy): domain Bacteria; kingdom Pseudomonadati; phylum Pseudomonadota; class Gammaproteobacteria; order Enterobacterales; family Yersiniaceae; genus Serratia; species Serratia sp. BFP-2025. The sequence continues at coordinate 400,919 of NZ_JBPAFV010000001.1, forward strand.
TTATTCATCAGGAGCGCCTGTCGCCGATGCAGTGGTTTGGCATGCTCATCGCCTTTGGCGGCGTGGTGCTGGCCATGTCGGGCATGGCCGTGGAAAGCGGCGGTGCCGAGCGGCTGAAAGGCGATCTCTACGGCCTGCTGGCGGGGATCGCCTGGGGCGGTTCTACTCTGGTGATTCGCACCACCCGTCTGGCGGAGTGCCCCGCCAAACAGACGCTGCTGTTTCAGTTGACGGGCGCCGGCGTGCTGCTGTCGCTGCTGGCGATAGCGACGGGCAATTTGCACGCCGTCATGAGCACGGTGGTCTGGAGCAGTTTGCTGTTCCAAACGGTGATCGTGTCGTTTTTCAGCTACCTGATCTGGTTTTCACTGTTGCGCCGCTATCAGGCTTCTTCGCTGGGCATTCTTACCTTTATGACCCCGGTATTCGGTATCCTGGCGGGTGTCGTCATTCTCGGCGAACCGCTGCAAATTGAGTTTGTATTGGGTGCTTTGCTGATCGTGCTGGGGCTAGTCGTGGTGAGTTGCTCATATCTTATTTATGTTGACCGAAGGGTGGCACCAAAAATATAAATTATGGATGTTGATGTACAGAACTACCAAATAAGCTGCGAAAGCCAATTCATTATTCAACTGCAAATATCTCGCTATGCCTGGGGCGTGCCGCTGATTACGCTCATCGATAACGGCGATTTGACCGTAATAAGAAGCCGAGGCTGGTCAAAGTTGGCTAACGGGATGGCGTTGGAAGTTTATTACTTTGCCAATAATTCCCTGCTGGCCTGGGATAAAAATCGGAAATATATCTCCTATTCAAAAGACGGGCGCATTTATGCCTGTGCGCTGCACTTCTCTTATTCCCCCAACATATGGAAATAAGCCTCTGGCCGTCAGGCCAGAGGAAAGGTCTTCATGATCCACTGTTTAAAGGCGAGGATTTTCGGCCACTGCCGTTCGGAGATGGTCGAGGTAAAATAGCAGTGCTCACAGGGCACGGTCATATTGCTGAACGGGATGATCAGCTCACCGCTTTTGATCCAATCCTGCACCAGATTGAGCCGCCCCATGGCGACGCCAAGGTGCCGCGTGGCGGCCAGCACCGCAAGATCGGAGCGGTCGAACTCCATGCTTTTGCTGTCGGTATCCAACCCCAGCGCAAAGTGTTGCGACCAGGTTTGCCATTCATCTTCGCCGGAATTGTAGCGATCGTGCAGCAACGTGCAGTGGGCCAGGTTTTCCGGCGCGTCGTACAGATTATGCGCGGCGGCGTACTGCGGGGTGCAGATCGGCACCATTGATTCCTGCATAAAGGCTTCGTCCAGATGCCGCCCAGAGGGCAGTTTGCCGAAGTACATCGCCAGGTCCACGCCACGGTTGGCCAGGTTGATGATCTCTTGCCCGGTCAGAATATTGAGGTGAATGGTGGGGTGTTGGGCGATAAAGTCGCCGATGCGCGGCAGCAGCAGACATTGCACCAGGGATGGGTGCGAGTAGAGCGTCAATGTCCCCGTCAACTCGCGATTTTTGATATCCAGAATTTCCTGATTCAAAGTGTTGAAGGAACTGTCCAGCGCCCATTGCATGCGCTCACCTTCCGGCGTCAGGGTAATTCTGCGATGAAAACGCTGGAATAGCAGAAAGCCCAACTCCTTTTCGAGCAAATTAATGCGATGGCTCACGGCGCTGGGGGTGATCGACAATTCTTGCGCCGCCAGCGCAAAAGATAAATGACGGGCGACGCATTCGAAAGTATGCAGCCGGGAAAATTGATAGCTGGTCAGCGGGGTGGCCCGTTGTGAATATTTTCTACTGGGGAACATGTTATTTCTCCGTGCGCGCAATGCAGCGATACTAACATTTAATGGAGAAAGGGATAAACCCAGGTTGGTGAATATATTCGGATGTTAAACTGACGATTTCAGTGATGCTGAGGGTAAGCTGATTTATTGCCTCATGACCGTAAATAACGGGCGGATGGCTTGGGGTGAGAAGACGATGAGCGTCGGGAATCGGTGAGTAAAATAACATGGCTGCGGTTAAGCGGCGACTAAATACGCCTATCTATGAGGGATATAGCGGCTTCACTATGATAATTCGGCGCACCCGCTGCGTTTGCTCTTTGGCCGAGAGGACCGGGCCCGATGGTTACCCACCGGGCCCGGCATTCAGTGAAAAGCGATTTGCTCGTCGGCGCGCATCAACGGCGGCGCAGCAGCAGGCCGGTCAATAGGCCTGCGCCGGCAATCAAAGCCAACGCGACGATCGGGTTTTTCTTCATCATGCTGCCGGCACAGCTCAGGGCTTCGCCGTATTTTTCTTGCAGCGCGCCCGCTGCATAGCGCGTGGCGCCTTCGGCTTGCAAACGTTCGTTTCCGGTAACGTCGCCCGCCATTTCCTGCGCTTTGCCCGCCACTTTCTCTATCATGCCATCGGCTTTTTCGCTGTTCATTATGATGCGCTCCTAAGGTTCGATCCGTTTGGCTTCCGCACAGGGCGAAAGCTTGCATTTGCATTTCCATGTTATGCACTACATCGGGTGCCTATAAGGGGCGTTTGCATCGGTGCGGATAGTGCATTTGCAGGCTACTTGCCGTTCCTGGCGCTTGGCCCACCGGTAAACAGCCCGCGTTCTCTGGCCCAGACGATGGCTTCGCTGCGGCTATGCACACCCAGTTTGGAATAGACCGTCGCGACATGGTTGCGAATGGTGTTGAGCGCCAGATTGAGACGCGCCGCGATTTTCTTGTCCGGCAGCCCCTCGCAAATCAATTCCAGCACATCGCGCTCGCGCGGCGTGAGATCGCTGGCGTTAAATCTGGCCTGGTCGGGCCGGTTGATGCTTTTCACGTTAGCCAGTTTTTCGATCAGGGTTTGGCTGAACCAGGAAGCGTCCTGCATCACTTCTTCGATGGCGCTCACCAGCTCCAGCTCCGAGCGTTTGCGTTCGGTAATGTCCATCAAGACCAACAGATAACAGGGCGCATTGTGGATGCTGATGGCGTCCGCCGAGGCCACGCAGTCGATCAGCTCACTCCCTTTCTTGCGCACCTGGATGTCCAGCCCTTCGACGTTACCGCCTTTTTCCAGGGCGGCAAACAGCCGGCGGCTTGCCTCGGGATCGTCAATAAACTGGATCTCATCGACCGTCTTGCCGATCAAGGCTTCGGCCTCGTACTCGGTGGTGCGGGTGAAGGCTTCGTTGACATCCAGCACGCGCCGCTCGTCTGCGGTGCACAGTAGCGTTGGCACCGGGCTCAGGCGAAATGCCTTGGCGAATCGCTCTTCGCTTTCTCGCAGCGCCGATTCAGCCTGGCGTCGGGGTTCGAGATCGGTGAATGTGAACAGCATGCAATCGTCTTCATTGAAGTCCAATGGTTGGCCGGCAACCACCACCAGCTTGCTTCCGCCACCGGGCAGTTTCAGCTCGGCCTCCATCTGCGGAATGGTGGCGCCTTCTCCCAGGCGCTGTACCGCCAGCTCTTTGTGCTCCGCTTGTTCCAGGACATCCACTTCATAAACCGAACGGCCCATGACCTGTTCGCGTTGATAACCGGTCATATCCAGAAACCCTTGATTGACCTTGACGTAGCGCAGGTCGCTTAGCCGACAGATGACCGCCGGCGCCGGGTTGGCGTTGAAGGTTTTTTCAAAACGCTGCTCCGCGCTGGCCCACTCGGTAGCATCGCTCAGGATCAGCGCCAGCAGCTCCGGCTGCCCCTGTGGATCGGTGACGATCAGGCTCCGCAGGCGGTGCACCCAGAAGCTGTCCGGATCGTCTAACCGCCGAACTTCCACCACCACATCGGTAAAGGTCTCGCCATCGGCAACCCGGCTCAGCGGGTACTGTTCCAGCGCCAGCGGATGATTGTTGCGATAGCGCAGGGCAAAACGCGCCGCGTACTCGCCGGCATTGGCCCCCAGGGCTTTCTGATGACCCACGCCATGCATGGCGAGCGCGGCCTCGTTGGCCCAGAGAAGGGTTTGCTCGGTATCCGTCAGGATCACGCCGTCGGACAAGCCGGAGATGATTTGCTGCAGGTGGCCGCGCTGGGTTTCGCTGGCGAGGACGGATTGGCTCATGGATTCTCCGCTAGACAGAAGGGGGCGGCCTCTGGCGGGGGCCGCAGATTACGCTACTCGCTGAGCAGCTTAGTGCATAACGTGCGAATTCGCAGGGTGTGAATGCACTAGTCATTCTGGCGCAAATGAACCGGGACGGCCGACGACGCCGCGCGGCAGACTGAATTTGTCTGCGCGGTTATCCGCCGTGCGTGCAATCACTTGTCCAGAAAATATAAGGAACAACGATGACCACTGTCTATGAATCAAATCGCTTTGCGTTTCAGGTGTCATGGGGCTCGATATTGGCCGGGAGTGCCGTGGCGCTGGTGACTTATCTGATATTCAGCGTGCTGGGTACGGCTATTGGCGCCCAGGCCGTGGATATGATGCAACAGGGCAATCCGCTGAGCGGCTTTGGCACCGGCACCGGCATCTGGCTGCTGGTTTCAACGCTGGTGGCGCTGGCCGCTGGCGCGTTCGTCGCCGGGCGCACCGCGCCGAACCGCGGCGGCTTGCATGGCCTGCTGAGCTGGTCTATCACCACCTTGCTGACCACCTGGCTGATGGTTTCATTGGCAAGTGGCGTGGTTGGACTGGCGGGCAGCGCGGTGGGCAAGGGGCTTTCGCTGGCGGGCAGCGGCCTGGCGGCGGCGGCGCCAAACGTGGGCGAAGGCCTCAAGCAACAGCTGGATAAAAACGGCATCAGCCTGGACTGGGGAAGTCTGGAAAACCAGTTGAACGCCACGCTTAAGCAGACCGGTAAGCCGGAGTTGGATCCTGCACGGTTGGAACAGAAGGCCGATCGGGTGGCCGCTGACGGCAAACAATCAGCCATGGATGCCGCTGCCGATCCTGCGCAGGCCGCCACCGAGCTTAAGCAGTGGTTCGAACGCGTCAAACAGTCCGGTGAGCCGACGCTGAGCGCCGCCGATAAGAACGCGCTGGTGAATATCGTTGCCGCGCGCACCGGGAAGAGCCGCGACGAAGCGAGCCAAATCGTCGATAACTACGCTCAGGCTTACCAGCAGGCGGTGCAAAAAGTGGAAAAACTCAAGGCGCAGGCCGAACAAAAGGCGCGCGAAGCGGCCGATGAAGCGGCCAAACAGCTGTCTCGTGCCGCATGGGGCTCCCTGTTGGTGCTGCTGTTGGGCGCCGCGCTGAGCGCGGGCGTGGGGCGGATTGCTGAATCCACCCGTCGTACCGTCGCGGTAAGTTGAGATGAAGAAAAACCTGTCGTGCATCTCGCTGAATTATCGAAAAGTGGCGGGGGCGTCAGCCCCCGTGCTCGTCATCGATTTTTGCAACGAGAACAACGAGCGCTACACCTTGCGCTACAACCTGCCGCCGGATACCCCGGAACGCACCGAGCGACGGGTATCTTTGCTGCTGTATCTGCTGCGTAAACACCGATCGGCAGAGATCGATAACCTGACTGATTAATCCATTTGTTGAATGAAAAGCCCAGCCTCACGTGCTGGGCTTTTTGTTTGGGGCCGTAGGCCGTTCTGGCGACAAGGCACGGGGCGAGTCGGCTCGGTATTTTACCGGGGGAGAGGTGTGCGGTTCACGGGAGTGGACGTGGCTCCCTATGGGCGTGGTTTGTAAAACAGGGCATCGAGCAAGGTTGGTTAAAACATCCGTTTTCTCTGCGCTGGAACGATAAAAAAGAAATGTGCTATTGCGACGCGAGATTATTGAGAACAACGTTCAATTCCTGAGCTTACCTCTCTCGTTTTCTTTGACTGACGATCATCCTTTTACATATCGGCCGCAGTAATATTTATCGGCGGGCCAAACTATAAAATGCGTTTTCATTTGTGATGATGAAATTCCTATTCGGCCATGCAATCCGGCTATAAAAAAACACTTTAAGGTAAAACAATTAACAAAAAGTGTGATTCCACCAGGTGTGGCAAGTGCATCTTTGATGAGTGCATTTTACATGGCTTGATTTTGTTTTATGGGTTTCCCATGGCGGGATTTATATAACATGATCATTTTCAGTTATTTATGCGATAGTTTTTCCTATGCCGTAAAAAATGAATTGGCAGGGTGATTTTTTTTAGGATTAATCTTAATAACTTGGTTTGTTTGGTTAACGATTTTAATAAAAAGGACGCAAAGCTTATAAAGGCAAGGAGCACATATGGATTACAGAAAAGATATTCTTGTACAGGTGTTGGAGTATATGGAGAAGAATATTGTCGAGGGGCTGTCAGTTGAAAAGGTTTCCATTATTTCAGGCTACTCTAAATGGCATTTGCAACGGCTGTTTAAGCATTATTTTGGCATAACGCTCGGGACTTATATAAGGAATAGAAAACTGAGTCGCTCTGCTATTCTGCTCAAACAGCACCAAGGAAATATATTGGATGTTGCCCTGGCATCCGGGTTTGCCTCTCAGCAATGTTACACGCGGGCATTCAAACGTTTCTTCGGCGAAACGCCCAACAGCTTCAGGAACAGCCGGGGGTGGGATTTTTCCATGCAGATCCCGCCATATGGCAACGACAAGAAACCCTATTTCTACCACGCGGTCATGCCGGATGACATTGAGATGTTAAAGCATTACAAGGCACTGATTTTTCATTCTATAAGAAAATACAGAGATGCCAGTGACATTGCACAGACCAATGAGAAATGGTTAAGCAAGCAGCGAGGGGTGTGTAATGTCGAAAAGAACAGGAGCCATAAATGGCATTCCAGCAGCAAGGAACCAGAGGTTTTTCATTCTATTTTTAATTTTTATATCCCTATGGGTAGATATATTGTCATCCCCTTTATGGGGGAGTTGTCAGAGTACGTTAAATTTTTCGAAGGAATATACGACATCTATCTGCCGGCTATCAATGTCAAAATGCGGGAGAGCTTTTTTATCGAGTTATATAGACAAGATAATTTAAATGGTAATGTTATCAATGTCGATATACTTATTCCTGTAACCTAGTGATAAGGCAAGGAGACATCATGAATAGAGAAAAAAGCCTCGACCCAATTAATAAACGCCAACAGGTTCGCTTTATGCTACCTTTTACATTGCCTGCACTTGGCCGAACAAGGGTTACCGGTTTAGGCCGGCAGGCCATTAAATTTACGGTGGCGTTAATTTTTTTCATGTTTTCAGGAAATGCGATGGCAAATAAGCAGGATCATCAGAAAATAGCGTTGGTCGGAACCTGGACCCATATTCCGGATGCGCCGGCGGTGCAGAAACCGGCGCATCCCAGTGAAGGGCTCTATCGCCTGGCGGTGAATGGCGACGGCACGTTAACGCCGCTCGATGTGATTAAGATGAAAAGCCCGTCGTGGATCGTAAAATCTCGCGATGGCCGTTTTGCCTATGTCACCAATGAAGAGGACGCGGGAACGGTGACCGCGTTGGCGATAGGCCAAGACGGCGCCGTCCGGGTACTGAATACGGTGAACAGTGCAGGCCGGCAGCCGACGCATGCCACACTCAGCCCGGATGGCCGGTATCTGTTTGTCGCCAACTACTCCGTCACTCAAGGTGGCGCGGGCGTGACGGCATTGCCGATTGGCGGCGACGGCAAGCTGGGTGAGTCCGTGCAGCATTATCCGTTTACATCAGGTTCCGGCGCCGTGCAGGGGCGTCAGGAAGGGGGCCATGCGCACTCCACCACCTTCAGCCGCGATGGCAACTATCTGTATGCGGCGGATCTTGGCGGGGACAAGCTGCACGCCTATCGCTACCGTTCGGATAGCGCGCAGCCGTTGCAGGCGGATGCCTCGCGCGATGTCAGCTTTGCACCCGGCGCCGGTCCACGGCACATGGTGTTCTCGCCGCAGGGCGAATATGCCTATGTCATCACCGAAATGGCGGGCGACATCGAGGCGTTTGCCGTCAACGACCATCGATTGACGCCGCTGGGGAAAGTGAAGCTGAACGGTGGGCAGGACTCGGCGGAATTTAAAAGCGGCGGAGCCATTATCCTTAGCCCGAGCGGAAAATATCTTATTGCCACCAATCGCGGCAGCGATAATCAACTGCTGGTATTAAGCATTGCCAAGAATGGTCTGCCAGGCGCGCCGGCGCGCTATCAAGCCGGCGGCATTGAACCGCGTGCGCTCGCGTTCGATGTCGGAGGCCGCTACCTCTATGCCACGAATGTGTTCACCAATACCGTGACCCTGTTCGATTTCGATGATGAGACGGGCAGGTTGCAGGCCAGGGGGGAGGCGGCGACGATCTCAACGCCGACGGATATCAAGTTTTTTAATTAACGCCAATCATAACGCGCGGGCAAACCGTGTCTGTACAGGGGAAAAGGGCGGATTGCGGGTGCAGATGATGGAGAATGGCTTGATAAGAAAGGATGGTGTCCCCGACTGGAATCGAACCAGTAACTAGCCCTTAGGAGGGGCTTGTTATATCCGTTTAACTACGGGGACGCTGCGGGTCGGCAACCGAAGCTGCCGGGGCATTATACCTTTTTTTACCCGCAGAATAAGCGCTTAGCGGCGCGTTTGCTCAATACCTCGCCAGTTCGCGCCGAAATTTCCTCGGCTAACCGACGGCGATCACGGTTTTTCCCCGCCGTGGCGCCGTTTTTCCTCTTGCAGGCGCGCCGCCTTATTTTTTGCGCTCAAATCGTTGCGGATTTGCGCATGGCTTATCAGCGCAAAGATAAAGGTGCCGCCGATGATATTGCCCGCCAGCGTCGGCAAGGCGAACGGATAAACGAATTCTCGCCAGCCAATCGCGCCGTTGAACACCAGATAGAGGATCTCTACCGAACCGACCACGATATGGGTCAAATCGCAAATCGCCACCAGATAGGTCATCAGCACGATCACCCAGATTTTCGCCGCGCCGGCGGCCGGGAACATCCATACCATGGTAGCGATGATCCAGCCGGCCAGAATGCCGTTGGCGAACATTTCTCCCGGCGTATGGCGTATCACCTCTTCGCCCAGGCTGATGAAGGCGCCGCGTGTTTCGGTGTCGAACAGCGGCATATGGGTAAACGCCAGCGCCGCCAGCCCGGTGCCGATCAGGTTGCCGAGCAGCACCACGCCCCACAGTCGCAGCAGGATCAGCAGGTTACGCGGCGTGGGTTTATGCATGACTGGCAACACTGCCGTGACGGTGTTTTCGGTAAACAGCTGCTGGCGCGCCATGATGACGATGATAAAACCGAAGGTGTAGCCGAGGTTCTCGATGAAAAAACGGCTGGGATCGTCCGGCAGACGGGCGTGGAAAATGCCTTTCGCCGCCAGCGAGGCGCCCATCGACAGCCCGGCGGCGACTGCCGACCACAGCAACGCCAGCCCGTCGCGCTCCAGCTCTTTTTCGCCCTCCATCCGGATCTGTTCATGTACCGCCGCCGCGCGCGACGGCAGATTCTCTTCCCTGACTTCGATTTCGCGCTTGCCCTGTTCCTGCTCTTCGCTCTCTACCTGCATCGTCTCATCCTGCTCGTGCTCCTGGCGCTGCTGTTCGTTCATGCTGTCGCTCCTGCTCAATAAGGGTGAGTTCACGTCATTAAGCGTAGCTGCCCGGCCTAAATGCGGCGAAATACAGAAAAAGGTAACAAGAGTTAAAATCCGCCGGTTTTTTCCACGCATTCTTGATCCTGCTCGCCATATTGTCCCGTTGGCGCGCCCGCTGCGGGCTGCGTGCGGGGAAAGGCTTATGCTATGATTCGCTATCCCAAAGAAAAATATGAGTTCCCCGATGCTGGAAGCCAAAAGTCTGAGTTGCGTGCGCGATGAGCGCATCCTGTTTAGCGAGCTAAGCTTTTCAGTTCAGCCGGGCGATATCATTCAGGTAGAAGGGCCGAACGGCGCGGGCAAGACCAGTCTGCTGCGCATTCTCGCCGGTCTGGCGCGGCCGGACGGCGGCGAGGTGTGCTGGCGCGGGCGCAGCACGTTGCGCGATCGTGCAGCCTACCAGCAAGACTTGTTGTTTATCGGCCACCAGCCCGGCATCAAGGCCGTATTGACGCCCTTCGAAAATCTGCAGTTTTATCAAGCGGTGCGCGGCGTCGCCGATCATCAGGCCATCTGGCGCGCGCTGGAGCAGGTGGGGCTGGTGGGTTACGAAGATCTGCCGGTGGCGCAGCTGTCGGCGGGGCAGCAGCGGCGCGTGGCGCTGGCGCGCCTGTGGCTGAGCGCGGCGCCGCTGTGGATCCTCGATGAGCCGCTAACGGCGATCGACAAACAGGGCGTGGCCGAGTTGATTAGCCTTTTTGAACAACATGCGCAGCGGGGCGGCATGGTATTGTTGACCACGCACCAGGATTTGGCCGGCGTCAGCCAAACGGTGGGCAGAATCCGGTTGGCGGAACACGACGCGGGGAGTTTGTGATGTTTTTGACCCTGCTGCGTCGCGAATTGAAAATCGCCTGCCGTAAAGGTTCGGAGATCGTCAACCCGCTGTGGTTTTTCCTGATCGTCATCACGCTGTTCCCGTTGGGGATTGGCCCTGAGCCGCAGTTGCTGGCGCGCATTGCGCCGGGCATCGTGTGGGTGGCGGCGCTGCTGGCCTCGCTGCTCTCGTTGGAGCGGCTGTTTCGCGACGATTTTCTCGACGGTTCGCTGGAGCAGCTGTTGCTGCTGCCGACGCCGCTGCCGATGACGGTGCTGGGCAAAGTGTGTGCTCACTGGGTGGTGACGGGATTACCGTTGCTGATCCTGTCGCCGCTGGTGGCGCTGCTGCTGTCGCTCGATATGCAGACCTGGCTGGCGGTGGCGGGGACGCTGCTGCTCGGCACGCCGACGCTGAGCCTGATAGGCGCTATCGGCGTGGGGTTGACCGTCGGTCTGCGCAAAGGGGGCGTGCTGCTCAGCCTGCTGGTGCTGCCGCTGTATATCCCGGTGCTGATCTTCGCCACCGGCGCGATCGACGCCGCCTCGATGGGCATGCCGATCGACGGTTATCTGGCGATACTCGGCGCGATGCTGGCGGGCAGCGTGACATTGGCACCGTTTGCCACCGCGGCGGCGCTGCGAGTGAGCGTGCACTAGCTAACTGATTGAATGAACAGACGGGGCAAGGCCGACAAGAGCGTACCCCGCAGAAGATTTTCGCCGTTTCGATCGCTCGGGGCGGCCGACGCACAAAAATTACCGTGAGCACTGACGACAATGTGGAAATGGTTACATCAACTGGCGCGGCCCGAGCGGCTGTATCACGTCTGCGGCCGCTTCATCCCCTGGCTGGGGCTGGCGGCGGCGGTTTGCCTGCTGCTCGGCTGGGCATGGGGCTTTGGTTTCGCGCCGAAAGACTATCAACAGGGCGACAGCTTCCGCATCATTTATATTCACGTGCCGGCGGCCATGTGGTCGATGGGCATCTACGCCTCGATGGCGGTGGCGGCGTTTATCGGCCTGGTGTGGCAGATGAAAATGTCCGATACCGTGGTGGCGGCGATGGCGCCGATCGGCGCGGTGTTCACCTTTATTGCGTTGGTGACCGGCTCTGCCTGGGGCAAGCCGATGTGGGGCACCTGGTGGGTGTGGGACGCGCGTCTGACCTCCGAACTGGTGCTGCTGTTTCTCTATATGGGCGTCATCGCGCTGTATAATGCCTTCGAAGACCGCCGCCTGGCGGGCCGCGCCGCCGGCATTCTGGTGCTGGTGGGCGTGGTGAATATTCCGATCATCCATTTCTCCGTTGAATGGTGGAATACGCTGCATCAGGGCTCGACCAATATGCAGCAGTCCATCGCGCCGAGCATGCGCACCCCGCTGCGCTGGGCGATCCTCGGCTACCTGTTGCTGTTCGTCACGCTGACGCTGATGCGCCTGCGCAATCTGATCCTGTTCCAGGAGCGCCAGCGCCCGTGGGTCGCCGGGCTGGTGAATAAGGAGCGTCAGTCATGAACGCCGCGTTCGATTCCTGGTCGGCGTTTTTCGCCATGGGCGGCTACGCCTTCTATGTCTGGCTGGCGGTCGCCGCCACGCTGATTTCGCTGTTGGGGCTGGTGGCGCACACCGTCTGGCAGCGGCGGCAACTGCTCGCCGAGATCGGCCGGCGTCAGGCGCGCGAGCGGCGCATTCGCCATGCGCAACAATCAAAACAAAAATCCGCCGCACCGCGGGAGAAATCATTGTGAATCCACGTCGTAAAAGCCGCCTTTATCTGGCGATCGTTGTGCTGATCGGCATCGCGCTGACCGCGACCCTGATGCTGTACGCGCTGCGCTCCAACATCGATCTGTTCTACACCCCGGGTGAAATCCTGCAGGGCAAGGGCGAAAACCATGAGAAGCCCGAAGTCGGCCAGCGGCTGCGCATCGGCGGCATGGTGATGCCCGGCTCGGTGAAGCGCGATCCCAATACGCTGCAGGTCAGCTTCAAGATTTACGACGCGCGCGGCGCGATCGGCGTGACCTACACCGGCATTCTGCCGGATCTGTTCCGCGAAGGGCAGGGCGTGGTGGCGCAGGGCGTGCTGGGTGAGGGCAACGTGGTCAACGCGCGCGAAGTGTTGGCCAAACACGATGAGAAATACACCCCGCCGGAAGTGGCCGACGCGATGAAAGAGAACCACCAAGGGCCGGCGCAGGCGTATAGCGCGCCGCAGGCGGAGGGTGCCAAGTCATGATGCCGGAACTGGGCAGTTTTCTGCTGTGCCTGGCGCTGGCGATTGCGCTGCTGCTGAGCATTTACCCGCAGTGGGGCGCGGCGCGGCAGGACAGCCGCATGATGGCGGTGGCGCGGCCGCTGACCTACGGCATGTTCGCCGCGATTGCGCTGGCGTTCCTGTGCCTGGTGCACGCCTTCGTGGTCAACGATTTTACCGTCGCCTACGTGGCCACCAACTCCAATACCCAACTGCCGGTGTATTACCGCATCGCCGCCACCTGGGGGGCACATGAAGGTTCGCTGCTGCTGTGGGTGCTGCTGCTGAGCTGTTGGTCGCTGGCGGTGGCGCTGTGCAGCCGGGCGATGCCGCAGGATGCGGTGGCGCGGGTGCTGTCGGTGATGGGGATGATCACCGCCGGTTTCCTGCTGTTCATCATCATGACCTCCAACCCGTTCACCCGTACGCTGCCGAATTTTCCGATCGACGGCAGCGATCTCAACCCGCTGCTGCAGGATATCGGCCTGATCTTCCACCCGCCGCTGTTGTATATGGGCTATGTCGGCTTCTCGGTCGCCTTTGCGTTCGCCATCGCTTCGCTGATGGCAGGCCGGCTCGATACCGCCTGGGCGCGCTGGTCGCGCCCGTGGACCACCGCCGCCTGGGTGTTCCTCACGCTGGGCATCGTGCTCGGATCGGCCTGGGCCTACTATGAGCTGGGTTGGGGCGGCTGGTGGTTCTGGGATCCGGTGGAAAACGCCTCCTTTATGCCGTGGCTGGCCGGCACCGCGCTGATGCATTCGCTGGCGGTGACCGAAAAACGCGGCACGTTCAAAGCCTGGACGGTGTTGCTGGCGATCACCGCCTTCTCGCTGTGCCTGCTGGGCACCTTCCTGGTGCGCTCAGGCGTGCTGGTCTCGGTGCACTCCTTCGCCTCCGATCCGGCGCGCGGCATGTTTATTCTCGCTTATCTGGTGATCGTGATCGGCGGCTCGCTGCTGTTGTACGCGGTCAAAGGCGGCCAGGTGCGCAGCCGGGTGCAGCACGAAACCTTCTCGCGCGAGACCTTTCTGCTGGGCAACAACGTGCTGCTGATCGCCGCCATGCTGGTGGTGCTGCTGGGCACGTTGCTGCCGCTGGTGCACAAACAGCTGGGGCTGGGCAGCATCTCGATCGGTGAGCCGTTCTTCAACACCATGTTCACCTGGCTGATGGCGCCGTTGGCGCTGCTGTTGGGCATCGGCCCGCTGGTGCGCTGGCGCCGCGATGAGCCGAGCAAGCTGTGGCGCCGCCTCGGCGTGGCGCTGTTGGCGACGCTGGTGCTGTCAATCCTGCTGCCGTGGCTGTTGCAGGACAGCATCGTCGGCATGACGGTGGTGGGCCTGATCATGGCGCTGTGGGTGATCATCCTGACGCTGATGGAGCTGCATGAGCGCGCTACCCATCGTCACGGTTTCTGGCGCGGCCTGCGCCAGCTGTCCCGCAGCCACTGGGGCATGGTGCTCGGCCACCTCGGCGTGGCGGTGACGGTGATCGGCATCGCCTTCAGCCAGAATTACAGCGTGGAGCGCGACGTGCGGATGAAGGCCAGCGACAGCGTGGATATCCACAACTACCACTTTGTGTTCCGCGATGTGCACGACATCCGCGGCCCGAACTACAGCGGCGGCGTCGGCATCATCGACGTCACGCGCAACGGTAAGCCGGAGGCGACGCTGCGTGCGGAGAAGCGCTACTACAGCGTGGCGCGCAGCATGATGACCGAGGCGGCGATCGACGGCGGTTTCAGCCGCGATCTGTACGCGGCGCTGGGCGAGGAGCTGGAAGACGGCTCCTGGGCGGTGCGTCTGTATTACAAACCCTTCGTGCGCTGGATCTGGTTCGGCGGCGTCTTTATGGCGATCGGCGGCCTGCTGTGCATTCTCGATCCGCGTTACCGCATGAGTAAAAAGCTCAAACGCGAAGGCAAGCTGGAGGCGCAACCATGAAGCGTAAGCTGCTGTTTATCCCCCTGGTGCTGTTTCTGCTGCTGGTGGCGGCGCTGATGGTGCAGCTGACGCGCAACGCCGGCGGCGAAGATCCGACCATGCTGGAATCGGCGCTGATCGGCAAGCCGGTGCCGACCTTCAGGCTGGAATCTCTGGATCAGCCAGGCAAAACCTACGATCAGGCGGTGCTGCGCGACGGTAAGCCGATATTGCTCAACGTCTGGGCCACTTGGTGCCCGACCTGCCGCGCGGAGCACCAGTACCTCAATACGCTGGCGGCGCGCGGTGTACGGGTGGTCGGCTTGAATTACAAAGACGATCGCGCCAAGGCGGTGATCTGGCTCAATTCCCTCGGCAATCCCTATGCCCTCAGCCTGTATGACGGCGACGGCATGCTGGGCTTGGATCTCGGGGTGTACGGCGCGCCTGAGACCTTCCTTATCGACGGCCAGGGGATTATTCGCTATCGCCACGCCGGCGACATGAACGAGCGCGTCTGGCAGCAGGAAGTGTTGCCGCTGTATAAAAAATACGGGGGTGAAGCATGAGGCTGATTGTCCTGCTGTGCGCCGCGTTGCTGAGCTGGAGCGCCGCTGCGGCGATCGATACCTATCGCTTTAACTCCGTCGAGCAGGAGCAGCAGTATCGCGAGTTGACCGAACAACTGCGCTGCCCGAAATGCCAAAACAACAGCATTGCCGATTCCAACGCCATCATCGCCGCCGACATGCGCACCAAGGTGTATGAGCTGATGATGCAGGGGCAAAGCAAGCAGCAGATCATCGATTACATGGTGGCGCGTTACGGCAACTTCGTCACCTACGAACCGCCGGTAACGCCGGCGACGCTGATCTTGTGGATCGGCCCGCTGCTGTTTGTGTTGATCGGCGGGGCGGTGGTGATCCTGCGCACCCGTCGCCGGCCCGGTGCAGCGGCAGACGATGAATTCTCCGAACGGGAACGGCAGCGCCTGGCGGCGCTGTTGCAAGAGACTGACAGGAAGAAACCCTAATGGCTTTTTGGCTGATTATTTGCGCGTTGCTGGCCGGCGCCGCAGCAACGCTGGTGGTGCCGGCGATGCGCCGCGGCAAGCAGAGCGCCGCCACGCGCGATGCGTTGAACAAGGCGTTTTATCAGGATCGCCTCAGCGAACTGGAGCAGGATGAGCAGCAGGGTGTAGTGGCCGAGCGCCCGGAGCTGGTGAAAGAGCTGCAGCAGAACCTGTTGTACGACATTCCCGCCGAGCAGCAAGCGCTGCAGGCGAAGCCGATCAACCGCTGGGCGCTGGTGCCGGGCGTGCTGTTATTGTTGGTGGTGACGGTTGGCTTTTATCTGAAAACCGGCGGGCTGGCGCAGGTGCTGGATTGGCGTCTGGTGCAGGCGCAAATGCCGGAATTGCGCGAGCGCGTCGCCAATGAACGCGCCAAACCGCTGAGCATGGAAGAGATCGCCCGTCTTGGGCTGGGGCTGCGCACCGAGCTGCAGCAGGACGATCGCAACATCAACGACTGGATGATGCTGGGGCGCGTCGGTATGGCGCTGAACAACGCCACCACCGCCACGCAGGCATTTGCCCATGCTTATCAATTGGATCCGAATAGTCTGGAAGTGCGGCTCGGCTATGCCGAGGTCTTGACTCGCTCCAACGATCCGGAGGATAACAAGCAGGCGACGAAGCTGTTGCGGCGCATGCTCGCGGAAAATCACAGCGATCCGCGGGTGCTGAGCCTGCTGGCGTTCAATGCCTTCGAACAGGGCGATTTCAAGCAGGCGATCGGCGCCTGGCAGGTGATGTTGCAGCTTCTGCCGGCCAACGATCCGCGCGCGGAAGTGATAAAGCGCAGCATTGCACAAGCAAAAGCCCAGGCAGGCGGAGAAACTGTTAAACTGAATGTGACCGTTTCGCTGTCACCGCAGGCGGCGAAAGCCATGCCGCCGCAGGGCACGCTGGTCATCTCGGTCACCGACGGCGTCAGCCCGGTGCCGGTGGCGGTAAAACAATTGCCGCTGAGCCGTTTTCCGCTGTCTTTCTCTCTGGATGACAGCAACGCCATGATGCCCGAGCGTCTACTCTCGGCGCAGCATCAGGTGCAGGTGCGTGTGCGCCTCTCACAGGACGGATTGGCCACGCCGCAGCCGGGAGACTGGTTCGGCGAAAGCTCGCTGCAGACATTCAGCGGTAAAGAGCAGGTTAGCGTTCAGATAAACAAGCAGGTCCCTGAAAAATAAGACCGAACGTGTTTTTATGGAGAAAAATATGAATTTTCGCCTGACTGGGGTGGCATTCGCAACGGTATTACTGGTGGGCTGTGCCAGCGCGCCAGACAACGAGCCGCAAGGGCGTTCCGATCCGCTGGAAGGATTTAACCGGACGATGTTCGACTTCAACTACAACGTCCTGGATCCTTATATCCTGCGCCCGGTCGCGGTGGCGTGGCGCGACTATGTGCCGATGCCGGCGCGTAACGGCATCAGCAACTTCACCTCCAACCTGGAAGAACCGGCCAGCATGGTCAACGCCTTCCTGAAGGGCGATCCTTACCGTGGGATGATCCACTTCAACCGTTTCTTCCTGAATACCCTGCTTGGCATGGGCGGCCTGATCGACGTGGCCGGCATGGCCAACCCGAAACTGGCGCGCGAAGAGCCGAACCGTTTCGGCAGCACCTTGGGCCATTACGATGTGGGTTACGGTCCGTATGTGATGTTGCCTGGCTACGGCAGCTTCACGCTGCGTGAAGACGGCGGTGATTTTGCGGATACGCTGTATCCGATGCTGAGCTACCTGACCTTCTGGATGTCGGCGGGCAAATGGGTGGTCGAGGGTATCGAAACTCGCGCCCAACTGCTGGATTCCGACGGCCTGCTGCGCAACTCCTCCGATCCTTATGTCATGGTGCGCGAGGCTTACTTCCAGCGCCACGATTTCATCGCTAACGGCGGTTCGCTCAAGCCGGAAGAGAACCCGAACGCCAAGGCGATTCAGGGCGAGTTGGACGAGATCGACTCGCAGTAATCTCTGGCCTTATGCCAAAGAAAACCCGCCATCAGGCGGGTTTTTTTATGCCGCGAGCGGCAGGCAAAGAAAAAGCGCCCCGTAGGGCGCTTTGGCATCTTTCTCAAGCGAGATTAGAAGCGGTAGTTGAAGTTGGCGCCGTACAGCCAGGCCTTGCCCACCGAGTTGAAGGTGTAAGGGCCTTCGTTGATGGTGACTTTCTGGCCGTGCATGTAGGACACGCCGACGTCAACCGAAGCGTCTTTGTTGAACGCATAAGAGGTACCTGCGCTGACCCAGAAGCGGTCCTGATCCGGAATGGAGATGGAACGGTTCTGTGCCGGCACCGGGCTGTCATCGAAGGCAACGCCGCCGCGGAAGGTCCAGTTGTCGTCGTAGAAGTAAGTGGTACCCAGCGCGATGCGGTAAGCGTCGCGGAAGCCTTCATGCTTCTGGAACAGCGTTTGACCGTTGCTGCCGGTGGCTCTCAGCTCCTGGAACTGACTCCAGCTGGTGTAGGCCAGGCTGTAGTGGATGGCCCACTGCGGTGCCACTTTGTTGTAACCGGACAGTTCCCACATTTCCGGCAGGTTCAGATCCAGAGAACCTGGGATGGTGCTGCCGCTGGTGCCCCACGGTAAGCCCACGCCCAGCGCCTGGGTAATTGGGTTGTACTGTGCCGGCAGGCTGCTCTTGTAGTCACCGTCGAACTTGATTTTCACTTCAGAGCGATAGGTGAAGCCGTAACGGTTGTTTTCATCCACTTCGTACAGCAGGCCGGCGTTCCAGCCGAAGCCCCATTTATCGCCTTTCAGGTGAGAAATCTGGGTGTCGCCAGGGATTTGAGCGATCATCCCGGCTTGCTGAGGCGTTAATTTACCGGTTTGCAGGCCTTGACCGGCAAGCAGCTTCGGCAATTCACCAGCGTAGCGTTCCAGTTTGGCTCTGGCGTAGACGGCATCAAAGCCCAGGCCGAAGCTGAAATGTTGATCCAGGCGGTAAGCGCCGCTCAGGTTCAGGTTCAGGGTTTCCAGATCGGTTTTACCGCCGTAAGCGCCCGCGGTGTAGCCGTCGTTGAATTCGGTCGCCAGGCCGTAGTTGCTGGTGACAGAGCCGCCTACGGCGAACTGATCGTTAATCGGGTGAACGTAATGCAGGTTCGGCACCCAGGCGGTTGGCGCGATGTTTTTCGCATCCAGGCTGGCACCGGAAGGAGATTTGCCGGTGATGTCTACGTCTGGATCGATGAAGACCGCGCCGATGGAGAGTTCCGGGCGGGTATACATCATCAACAATGCCGGGTTGCGGCTCGCGGAGGCCGCCGTATCCGCCATGGCGCCTTCGCCAGAATACGAACGTCCTAAACCAGCTGCTGAGAACTCGTTCAGCTGGAATCCTGCGGCAGACACGTTTGAAGAAATAATTGCCACTGCAGCTGCGAGAGCTGATTTAGTCAATAGGTTTTTCTGGCTCATGACCAAAACCTCATTATGTGTTTATTATTTAAACTATTGTTACACGAAGTAACAAGGAGCGCGGGATTGTAGGGTCCGTTATCGTTCAGACAAATCAGACCAGTGGCTGAAGTATAGGTCTGACCTGTGAAGATGTTGCAAGTTTGTTTTTGAAATATTTCTAACCTGATATCAAAAAAGAGATCCGCTTAACAAAAAGCCAGCGGTAAATAACAAAATTCTTACTATTCCTTAGCAGACGCTCATTTTTATTTGTGATTTCCATCACTTAAAACACCCAGTAAAAGTAAGTGCTAGTGATTGCCTGCGCGGAGGAGTAAAATACCCGCAGAATTTTGTGGCTTTGTGCCGGTGAGTAAAACGGCAATTTGGGCTGATAACAGAGGCCCTTGAGGAGAACCAATCATGTCAGATGCAATTAATAAATGCAGCGCCCAGGAAACCGCAGCCTGCTGCTGTGTGGATGTCGGCACCGTGATGGATAATACCGATTGCACCGCATCCTACAGCCAAGTGTTCAGCAATCAACAAGATGCGGAGGCGATGTTGGCGGCCCTGAGCGAAAAGGCGCGCGCGGTCGAATCCGACCCTTGTGACATCAGCAGTAGCATTAAACCGGTTGACGGCGGCGTGCAGTTGGAGGCCGATTTCACCTTCGCCTGCCAGGCGGAAACCCTGATCTTCCAGCTCGGCCTGCGTTAATCCCGCTTTACCCCCGGCGCCGCCTGTTGCGCGCCGGGGATTTCCTTTCCCGTATCCCCTCCTGTAGAAAGTGCGCCTGCTCGCAGTTTTGATCTCTGCCGGTTTGCCAAATGTAACCGTTTGGTTAACAATGACCTCATCAGGTCAGACCTCTTTCTGCCCATTGCGCTGACGTTATTTTCTTCAGGAGCATTTATGAGTAAGGCACTGCCGTTGGTGACCCGTCATGGTGACCGCATTGCGATTGTGAATGGACTGCGTACCCCTTTTGCCAAACAGGCGACCGCCTATCACGGCATTCCGGCGGTGGATTTAGGGAAAACGGCGGTGAGCGAGCTGTTGGCGCGCAGCGGTATCGATCCGCAGCTTATCGAGCAACTGGTGTTCGGCCAGGTGGTACAAATGCCCGAGGCGCCGAACATCGCGCGTGAAATCGTGCTCGGCACCGGCATGAGCGTCCACACCGACGCCTACAGCGTGTCGCGCGCCTGCGCCACCAGTTTCCAGGCGATCGCCAACGTGGCGGAGAGCATCATGGCCGGCAGCATCAGCGTCGGCATCGCCGGCGGGGCCGACTCTTCTTCCGTCTTGCCGATCGGCGTCAGCAAAGCGCTGGCGCGCACGTTGGTGGACGTCAACAAGGCGCGCACGCTGTCGCAGCGCCTCAAGCTGTTCAGCCGGCTTAAATTCCGCGATCTGATGCCGGTGCCGCCGGCGGTGGCGGAGTATTCCACCGGCCTGCGCATGGGCGATACCGCCGAACAGATGGCGAAAAGCCACGGCATCACCCGTGAAGCGCAGGATGCGCTGGCGCACCGTTCCCACGAGCTGGCGGCCAAGGCCTGGCGAGAGGGCTGGCTGCGCGACGAGGTGATGACCGCCTACGTGCCGCCTTACCGCGCGCAGCTTTCTGAAGACAACAACATCCGCAAAGACTCCAGCCTGGCTTCCTACGCCAAGCTGAAGCCGGCGTTCGATCGCAAGCATGGCAGCGTCACCGCGGCCAACAGTACGCCGCTGACCGACGGCGCGGCGGCGGTATTGATGATGAGCGAATCGCGCGCCAAAGAGCTGGGGCTGCAGCCGCTGGGCTATTTGCGCAGCTTCGCCTTCGCCGCCATCGACGTGTGGGAAGACATGCTGCTGGGGCCCTCCTACGCCACGCCGCTGGCGCTGGATCGCGCCGGCATCGGTCTGGTGGATCTGACGCTCATCGACATGCATGAAGCCTTCGCCGCGCAAACGCTGGCTAACCTGAAGATGTTCGCCAGCGAAGCGTTCGCTCGCGAGAAGCTTGGCCGCAGCCAGGCGATCGGTGAGGTGGATATGGACAAATTCAACGTGTTGGGCGGTTCTATCGCCTATGGCCACCCGTTCGCCGCCACCGGCGCGCGGATGATCACCCAGACGCTGCATGAGCTGAAACGTCGCGGCGGCGGGCTGGGCCTGACCACCGCCTGCGCCGCCGGCGGGTTAGGGGCCGCGATGATCGTGGAGGTGGAATAATGAGCTTCGAGAACGCATTGCACGAACAGCGCGCCACGCCGTCGGCTTTTCAGCTGACGATTCGCCCCGACAACATCGGCGTGATCACCATCGACGTGCCGGGTGACAAGGTCAATACGCTCAAGGCCGAGTTCGTCGAACAGGTCAACGACGTGCTGATCCGGGCGCAGCAGCATACCGCGCTGGAAGGGCTGGTGATCGTTTCCGGCAAGCCGGACTCGTTTATCGCCGGCGCCGACATCACCATGATCGCCGCCTGCGCCAGCGCCAAAGAGGCGGAGACGCTGGCCAAAAAAGGGCAGAGCACGCTGGCGCAGATCGCCGCTTTTCCAGTGCCGGTGGTGGCGGCTATTCACGGCGCCTGCCTGGGCGGCGGCCTGGAGCTGGCGCTGGCCTGCCACGGCCGCGTCTGTTCGCTGGATGACAAAACCGCGCTCGGTCTGCCGGAAGTGCAGCTGGGTCTGCTGCCGGGCTCCGGCGGCACTCAACGTCTGCCGCGTCTGATCGGCGCCGCCAAGGCGCTGGATATGATCCTGACCGGCAAGCACATTCGCGCCCGCCAGGCGCTGCGCATGGGGCTGGTGGACGACGCCGTGCCGCCGTCGATTTTGTTGCAGACCGCTATCGAGCGGGTGAAGCAGGGCTGGAAGCATCAGCGCGAGCTGCCGTGGCAGGATCGCCTGCTCAACGGCCCGCTGGGCAGAAACCTGCTGTTCAGCATAGTGCGCAAGAAAACGTTGGCGAAAACGCATGGCAACTACCCGGCGGCGGAGCGCATCATTCAGGTGGTGCGCACCGGGCTGGATCACGGCAGCGCCAGCGGCTATGAGGCCGAAGCGCGCGCCTTCGGCGAATTGGCGATGACGCCGCAGTCGGCGGCGCTGCGCAGCCTGTTCTTCGCTTCCACCGCGCTGAAAAAAGAACGGGGCGGCAATGCCAGGCCGCACACCCTGCATCGCGTCGGCATTCTCGGCGGCGGCCTGATGGGCGGCGGCATCGCCTGCGTTACCGCCACGCGCGGCGGGTTGCCGGTGCGCATCAAAGACATCAATGAAACCGGCATCAATCACGCGCTGAAATACAGCTGGGATGTGCTCGGCAAGCGGGTGCGCAGCAAGCGCATGCGTCCGGCGGAGCGGCAAAAGCAGATGATGCTGATCTCCGGCTCTACCGATTACACCGGCTTTGAGCAGGCGGATATCGTGGTCGAGGCGGTGTTTGAGGATCTGGCGCTGAAGCAGCAGATGGTGGCCGAAGTCGAAGCGCACTGTGCGCCGCATACCGTATTCGCCTCCAATACCTCCTCGCTGCCTATCGGCCTCATCGCCGAGAAAGCCCAGCGGCCGCAGCAGGTGATCGGTCTGCACTACTTCAGCCCGGTGGACAAAATGCCGCTGGTGGAAGTGATCCCGCATGCCGGTACCAGTGAAGAGACCATCGCCACTACCGTGGCGTTGGCGCACAAGCAGGGCAAGACCGCCATCGTGGTGGGCGACAGCGCCGGTTTTTATGTCAACCGCATCCTGGCGCCGTACATCAACGAAGCGGCGCGCTGCCTGCTGGAAGGCGAGCCGATGGAATCGCTGGACAAGGCACTGGTGGATTTCGGTTTCCCGGTCGGCCCGATCACGTTGTTGGACGAAGTGGGCATCGACGTCGGCACCAAAATCATTCCGGTACTGGTCGAGGCGCTGGGACCGCGTTTCGCGGCACCGGCCGCGTTCGATGCGGTGCTGAAAGACGGGCGCAAAGGGCGCAAGAACGGCCGCGGCTTCTATCTCTACCCGAGCGAGGGGCAGCAGCGGCAGCGGCGTAAACGTGCGGATACCTCTTTGTATTCGCTGCTCGGCGTCACGCCGAAGGCGCATATGCTGCCGGCGACCATCGCCCAGCGCTGCGTGATGATGATGCTGAATGAAGCGGCGCGCTGCCTGGAGGAAGGCGTGATCCGCAGCGCGCGCGATGGCGACATCGGTGCGGTGTTCGGCATCGGCTTCCCGCCGTTCCTCGGCGGCCCATTCCGCTATATGGACGAGCTCGGCGCCGAGAAGGTGGTGAAGACGCTGGAATACCTGCGCCAGCAGCACGGCGAGCACTTTACTCCGTGTGAACGCCTGCAGCGCATGGCGCAACAGGGCGAGCGTTTTTACCCGTTGGGGAGCTGAACGCAGGGCGGCCCGATTTGCACTATAGTTGCAACAGGGCCGCATTGTGATCGCCATCACTCCTTGCAACAGCGTCAGCCGGTGAGGCTGTACAGCATGGCTGCGGCAGCGGTAAGTTAGCTTGACCGCCATCAATAAATTTCATGGCGGCGAGGTTAAAATTTAACCCGTTGAATTGATTGTTCTGTGAGCAATCAGGGTTTGCCAGGGGAGGGTTGCTGTAAAAAACAGCATTTTCTTTAGGCAAACTTTCAGGCAAAATGCCCGGCCGCCATAAAGAGACGGCGCGTTATCGTTTTAAAGCTTTGGCTTTGGGGTTGTAAAACTCGGCGGTACAGCACGCACGGCGTTTCTGTATAGCGTTACTTTGTCAACAACAGCGGTGCAATATGCAAGTTTTGATTATGCGTCACGGAGAGGCGGCGCTCGAGGCAGCCAGCGATGCGGTAAGGCCCCTTACCCTGTGCGGCCGCGACGAGTCCCGTCAGATGGCGGCCTGGTTGAACACCAAGTCTGTGGATATTGAACGCGTGCTGGTCAGCCCTTATCTGCGGGCCGAACAGACGCTGGCGACGGTGCGTGAAGCCTTGACGCTGCCGGAGGGCGAAGAAGTGCTGCCCGAGCTGACCCCGGGCGGCAACGCCGAACAGGTCGGCAGCTATCTGCAGGCGCTGGCGATGCAAGGGGTGAGCTCGGTGCTTATCGTGTCGCACCTGCCGTTGGTGGGGTATCTGGTGGCCGAACTGTGCCCGGGCGAGTGCCCGCCGATGTTCGCGACCTCGGCGATCGCCAACGTCGATCTGCCGGCGGACGGCAGCTACGGCAAGTTTGAATGGCAAGTCAGCCCATCGCAGGTAATGGCCAAGGTCTGAGCCGCGCGGTGCGAAAATAAACTCAGGGCGATGTCTGACATCGCCCTGAGTCGTTTCTGCGCAGCGCTATTCCGCCAGCTCCACCAGCAGCAGGATGGCGGCATTGCCGCCCCATTCCTTCGGCGCCTGATGGAACGCCAGCACGTCGGGGTGCTGCGCCAGCCACAGCGGCGTTTGCTGTTTGAGGATATGTTTGCCGTGCCCGTGCATCACACAGGCGCAGTGCACGTGCTCGCGCTTGCAGGCGGCGATCAGCGCCCCCAGTTCCTGCTTGGCCTGCAGCTGGGTCAGGCCGTGCAAATCCAGAAACAGCTCCGGCGAATAATCGCCGCGTCGCAGCTTCTTCAGCTCATACGGGCTGCTGCCGGGGCGCACGTAGCGCGTCGGGCCTTCCTCTTCCAGCTGCGGCTGGTATTCATCTGAAAAATAATAGCTGGCATCGACCTGCTCCTGCAGCAGCCGCTGCGGCGCAATTTGTTTGATCTTGGGCTTCGGCGGGCGGTGGACGATGGTGTCCTGGCGCAGTTTTTTTGCGCCCGCCACCGACTCTCTGAAGAGCTGTTGTTCGTCTTTGCTCAGAGGGGGCTTGTTCTTCATGCTTCATTCACCGGAAATCGTTTATTTCGCTAGTTTACCTTGTGAATGAGCGCTGTCGACGCAAAACTCGGGCCAGAGTGAAAAGCGCGAGGGGCGAGCGTGATTTGTCGCGGGCTTCATGGCAAACTATGCGGCTAAATCATGAAACACAGCGCCTGCCGGAGGGCAAATTGGACAAAATTTTCGTCGACGAAGCAGTGAACGAACTGCACACCATTCAAGATATGCTGCGCTGGACGGTAAGCCGCTTCAACGCCGCCAATATCTATTATGGTCACGGAACCGACAATCCGTGGGACGAAGCGGTGCAATTGGTGCTGCCAAGCCTGTTCCTGCCGTTGGACATTCCGGAGGACATGCACACCGCCCGTCTGACCTCCAGCGAGCGCCATCGCATCGTTGAGCGCGTGATCCGCCGCGTCAACGAGCGCATTCCGGTCGCCTATCTGACCAACAAGGCCTGGTTCTGCGGCATGGAATTTTACGTCGACGAGCGCGTGCTGGTGCCGCGTTCGCCGATCGGTGAGTTGATCAACGATCGTTTCAGCGCGCTGATCCCGCATCCGCCGCGCCATATTCTCGACATGTGCACCGGCAGCGGCTGCATCGCCATCGCCTGCGGCTACGCCTTCCCGGAAGCGGAAGTGGACGCGGTGGACATCTCCAGCGAGGTGCTGGCGGTGACCGAGCGCAATATTCAGGCGCACGGCGTCGAACACCAGGTGATCCCGATCCGTTCCGATCTGTTCCGCGACGTTCCCGCGATCCAGTACGATCTGATCGTCACCAACCCGCCGTACGTCGATGCGGAAGACATGTCCGATCTGCCGCAGGAGTTCCGCTTCGAACCGGAACTGGGCCTGGCTGCAGGCAGCGACGGCCTGAAGCTGGTGCGCCGCATTCTGGCCTGCGCGCCGGACTACCTGACCGACGACGGCGTGCTGATTTGTGAAGTGGGCAACAGCATGGTACATCTGATGGAACAATATCCGGACATTCCGTTCACCTGGCTGGAGTTCGAAAACGGCGGCGACGGCGTGTTCATGCTGACCAAACAGCAGCTGGTGGATTGCAAGGATCACTTCAGCCTCTATCGCAGCTAAGCCGCATTTCCAGGCCCGCACGGCGGGCCTCATAACGATAAAAGACTAACGGTAAGGAGCCGTGATGGCAGGAAACAGTATTGGGCAGATTTTCCGCGTCACCACCTTCGGTGAATCTCACGGGGTGGCGCTGGGTTGTATCGTCGATGGCGTGCCGCCCGGCATTCCGCTCACCGAAGCCGATTTGCAACACGATCTGGACCGCCGTCGTCCGGGCACCTCGCGTTACACCACCCAGCGCCGCGAACCGGATCAGGTGCGCATTCTCTCCGGCGTATTCGAAGGCGTGACCACCGGTACCAGCATCGGTCTGATCATTGAGAACACCGATCAGCGCTCGCAAGACTACAGCGCCATCAAAGACGTGTTCCGTCCAGGGCATGCCGACTACACCTACGAACAGAAATACGGTCTGCGCGACTATCGCGGCGGCGGCCGTTCTTCGGCGCGTGAAACCGCCATGCGCGTCGCGGCGGGCGCTATCGCCAAGAAATACCTGCAGCAGAAATTCGGCGTGCAGGTGCGCGGCTATCTGGCGCAGATCGGCGACGTGACCTGCGAGCTGAAAGATTGGGAGCAGGTCGAACAGAACCCGTTCTTCTGCCCGGATCCGGACAAGCTGGAAGCGCTGGATGAACTGATGCGCGCGCTGAAAAAAGAGGGTGACTCCATCGGTGCCAAGGTCAGCGTGATTGCCGAAAATGTGCCGGTTGGCCTGGGCGAGCCGGTGTTTGACCGCCTCGACGCCGATCTGGCGCACGCGCTGATGAGCATCAACGCGGTGAAAGGCGTGGAGATCGGCGACGGGTTCGCCGTGGTGACCAAGCGCGGCAGCGAAAACCGCGACGAAATCACCCCGGAAGGCTTCCAGAGCAACCACGCCGGCGGCATTCTCGGCGGTATCAGCAGCGGCCAACCGGTGATCGCGCATCTGGCGCTGAAGCCGACCTCCAGCATCATGGTGCCGGGTCGCACTATCAATCGCCAGGGCGAAGCGGTGGAAATGGTCACCCGTGGCCGCCACGATCCGTGCGTGGGCATCCGCGCCGTGCCGATCGCCGAAGCGATGATGGCGATCGTATTGATGGATCACCTGCTGCGCCAGCGCGCGCAAAACGGTGATGTGGTTTCCGACGTGCCTCGCTGGTAATCGCCATGAAAAACTGGATGTTGGGTCTGCTGGCCCTGACGGCCTCCGCTTCCGCCATGGCGCTGACGCCGTGGCAGAAAATCGACCATCCGGTGGCCGGCGCGCCGCAGGCGGTGGGCGGTTTCGCCAACGGCTGCATCATCGGCGCGCAGCCTCTGCCGCTGAATTCACCGAACTACCAGGTGATGCGCACCGACCAACGCCGTTATTTCGGTCACCCGGATCTGTTGGCGTTCATTCAGCGCCTCAGCAGCCAGGCGAACCAGAAAGCGCTGGGTACAGTGCTGATCGGCGATATGGCGATGCCGGCCGGCGGGCGCTTCAGCAGCGGCCATGCCAGCCATCAGTCGGGGCTCGACGTCGACATTTGGCTGCAGCTGCCGCGCCAACGCTGGAGCGCGCAGCAATTGCTGAAACCGCAGCCGATCGACCTGGTGTCAGGCGATGGCAAGCAGGTGGTGGCGAGCCAATGGCAGCCGCAGATTGAGTCGTTGATCAAGCTGGCGGCGCAGGATGCGGAGGTGACGCGCATCTTCGTCAACCCGGCGATCAAGCAGCGTCTGTGCCTGGATGCCGGTGCCGATCGCGCCTGGCTGCACAAGGTGCGGCCGTGGTTCGGCCATCGCGCGCACATGCATGTGCGCCTGCGTTGTCCGGCCGGCAGCCTGGAGTGCCAGGAGCAGGATACGCCGCCACCGGGCGACGGCTGCGGTGCTGAACTGGCGAGCTGGTTCGTGCCGCATCAGCCGAACGCGAAGCCGGGCAAATCCGTGCCGCCGCCGTTACCGCCGACCTGTCAGGCATTGCTGGATCACCATTTCTCAGCGGAATAACACATGGACTGGTTCGTCATCGGCCCCGAGATGCTCGGGGTGTTGTTTGCGGTAGCGCTGCTGGCGGGGTTTATCGACTCCATCGCCGGCGGCGGCGGGTTGCTGACGGTGCCGGCCTTGCTGGCGGTGGGGGTTCCTCCGGCGCAGGCGCTGGCGACCAATAAACTGCAGTCGGTCGGCGGTTCTTTCTCCGCCAGCCTGTACTTTATTCGCCGGCGTGCGGTGAACCTCAATGACCAGAAGCTGACGATATTTCTGACGCTGATCGGTTCGATCGTCGGCGCCATTCTGGTGCAGCATATGCGCGCCGATCTGCTGCGGCAGATGCTGCCGCTGCTGGTGATCGGCATCGGTCTCTATTTCCTGCTGATGCCACGATTGGGTGAGGAAGATCGTCAACGCCGCCTCGGCGCCTTGCCGTTCGGGCTGGTGGCCGGCGGTTGCGTCGGATTCTACGATGGCTTTTTCGGCCCCGGCGCCGGATCGTTCTACGCGCTGGCCTATGTGACGCTGTGCGGCTTTAACCTCGCCAAGTCTACGGCGCACGCCAAGGTGTTGAACTTCACCTCCAACGTCGGCGGGCTGACGCTGTTCATCATCGGCGGTAAGGTGGTGTGGAGCATCGGTTTGGTGATGCTGGTGGGGCAGGTGCTGGGGGCGCGTTTGGGCGCGCACATGGTGCTGACCCGCGGGCAGAAACTGATTCGGCCGATGATCGTGATCGTCTCGCTGGTGATGAGCCTCAAGCTGCTGTACGACAACCACGGCGCGGAGATTCAGCAGTGGTTGACTGCCTTCACGCACGGTTGACGATGAAAATGGGCGTCTGTTATGCGCCCATATCCCCCCGCCGGTTATCGGGTATAATGGCCTCTTTATTTTTGTGGTTATAGAGTTTTTTATGTCAGACACGCAGACCCGTCATCACTATGAACAGCTGATCGAGATCTTCAATCGGTGTTTCAGCGATGATTACAACACTCGCCTGGTGAAGGGCGACGACGAGCCTATCTACCTGCCGGCTGACGATGAACTGCCGTATCACCGCATCGTTTTCGCCCACGGCTTTTACGCCAGCGGCCTGCACGAAATCTCGCACTGGTGCATCGCCGGCGAAGCGCGCCGCCAATTGGTGGACTTCGGTTACTGGTATTGCCCGGACGGGCGCGACGCGCAAACCCAGAGTGAATTCGAAGCGGTGGAGATCAAACCGCAGGCGTTGGAATGGATGTTCTGCATGGCGGCCGGTTTCCCGTTCAACGTCAGTTGCGACAACCTGAACGGCGACTGCGAGCCGGACCGCATCGCGTTCCAGCGCAAGGTGCGCGCCCGGGTATTGACGCTGCTGGAGCAGGGAATACCCACACGGCCTGCGCGCTTTATTCAGGCGTTGCAATCGTTCTACAATACGCCACCGTTGGCGGCCGAGCATTTTCCGTATCCGGAAGATCTCAACTGACGCCACAGCCCGTTATTTAATGAGGAAATTTGATGATCGCAGAATTTGAAGCGCGCATTTTGGCGCTGATTGATGACATGGTAGAGCACGCCAGCGATGATGAACTGTTTGCCGGTGGCTACCTGCGCGGTCATCTGACGCTGGCGGTGGCCGAAGCGGAAGAGCAGGGCGAGCACACCGCCGAAGCGTTGAAAGCGCGAGTAGAAGAGAGCCTGCACAAGGCGATTGCCGCCGGGGAGCTCTCGCCGCCGGATCAGGTCCTGGTGCGTGGCATGTGGGAAAACCTCTATCAGGCGGCAACGCCCGCCGCTTGACCGTCATGCCGGGGCGCGATTGCCGCGCCCCTTAGGATTGATTAAACCGCACGTCCTTTCAGCAGTTTCCGCACCCACATCCGATTCGGATTCAACGCCGCCAGCAACTGCGCATCGCCCGGCAACGGCTCACCGAACAGCTGCGCCGCCAGAATTTCCGCCGCCAGCGGCGCCGAGCACAAGCCGCGCGAGCCTAATCCGCCGATAGCGAACAGGCCGGGATAAACCGGCGCATCGGCGACGGTTTCACCGCGCTGGTTCTGCCGCTGCAAATCCTGATACTGCATTAGCGTAGCCTGATAGTCCGGCAGTGCGCCGACCATCGGCAGATGATCGCGAGTGGCGCTGCGCACGCCGCAACGTGCCTGATGCGCGCTGACGTCAACCTGCTGCGGCCAGGCCTGTTCCGGCAGGCAGCGCAGCAGGCGTTCGCGGTTATCCTGCTGCTCCTGCTCGCGGTAGTCGGTGGCGGTGTCGCCGCGTTGGTAGCTGGCGCCGATGCAGTGCTGGCCGTTGTTGACGTTGACCGGCGTCAGATAGCCGTCATAGCACAATACCTGTTTCAGTTGGCCGAGCGCCTGTGAGGTCGGGATATGCGATACCTGCCCGCGCACCGAGTACAGCGGCAGAGCCTCTGTCGGCGCCAGCTCGGCTAACCGGTGCCCGTTGGCCAGGATCACCGTGGCATGACGATGGCTGTCACCGTTGGTGAAGTTGATACGCCAGCCGTTTTCTTCACGCGTCAGCGCCTGCGCATCGTGCCGGCAGCGGCAGATCAGGCCCTGACGCTGCGCCAGCGCGATAGCGCCGCGCGTCAGCTCGGCCGGGCAGAGCCAGCCGCCTTGCGGGTAGGTGATGCCGCCAAAGCCGGTATCGACGCCGCACAGTTCGCTGAGCGTCTCGCGGTCGGCCGCCATCGCCAGCGCCGGTGGCCAGTCGGTTTTCAGCATATTGGCGATCTTGGCGCCGCTCTTTTCGTCATAGGCCAACTGGCTGACGCCGCACCATTGGTGATCAAAGGCGACGCCTTGTTGCAGCAGGGCGTCGTATTGGCGGCGTGCGAAGGGAAACGCGGCGCTGAAGAAGCTCTCCAGCGCGTCGCCGCTGCCGTTCAGCAGGGGATAAATCGCCCCCTGGCGGTTGCCGGATGCGCCCTCGGCCGCCTGCTCGTCGGCGCAGTACAGCGTGACGCTGGCGCCGCGCCGCAGCAGGGCCAGCGCGGTGAGCGCGCTGGCGACGCCGCCGCCGATCAGGGCGATATCGGCGGTGTTGTCCGCCGCCGGCCGCCGATACCAGGGGGCCGGGTGGGGAGCGGGCTGCGCGTCGGCGGGCAGGCAACCGGCGAGCATCTCACGCTTTTGGCCGAAGCCTTTGCAGCGGTTGACCTGAAAACCGGCCTGTTGCAACCCGCGGCGCACGAAGCCGGCGGCGGTAAAGGTGGCAAAGCTGCCTTCCGGTCGAGCGAAGCGCGCCATGGCGGCGAACAGTTGCTCGGTCCACATGTCGGGATTTTTTGCCGGCGCGAAGCCGTCGAGGAACCAGGCATCGACCTGGTTATTCATGCTGGCGTCGAACTGCGGCAACAGTTCGTTGACGTCGCCGAACCACAGATCGAGCGTAATGCGGCCTTCGGCCAACAGCAGGCGATGGCAACCCGGCAGCGGCAGCGGCCATTGGGCGCGCAGTTCATCGGCATAAGGCGCCAGCTCCGGCCAGCGCGCATGCGCTGCCGCCAGGTCAGCCTGCTGCAGGGGGAATTTTTCGAAGCTGATAAAGTGCAGGCGCTGCAGCGCGGCGTGCGGCTCGGCCTGACGGAAGCCGGCGAAGGCCTGCCACAGCGTGAGGAAATTCAGCCCGGTGCCGAACCCGGTTTCCGCCACCACCAACAGCGAACGCGGGTGGGTGGCGAAACGTTGCGGCAGCCGGTTGCCGTGCAGGAAGACGTAGCGGGTTTCTTCCAGCCCATCCTGATTGGAAAAATAGACGTCATCAAACTGTTTCGAAACAGGTGTACCCTGTTCGTTCCAGGTTAGCGTTGCGGTTTGGATGGGGGCGTGGTTCACGGTCAATGGCTCGAAATTCAAGGGATGCCGCGAATTCTAACGGCGCTGGCGCCCCGGCGCAAACTGGACAACAATAAAGCTGAAAAACGCTGATCGGACTTGTTCGGCTTACATCTGTACGCTAAAGTGCGATGCAAAATCCCGTAGGTAAATAGTGGAAGAGGTATTGAATGAAACGTGCAGTGATTACTGGCCTGGGAGTTGTCTCCAGCATTGGTAATAACCAGCAGGAGGTCCTGGCAAGCCTGCAGGAAGGACGTTCTGGGATCACTTTCTCCCAGGAGCTGAAAGATTCCGGCATGCGTAGTCACGTATGGGGGCAAGTTAAGCTCGACACGACCGGCCTGATCGACCGCAAGGCGGTGCGTTTCATGAGCGACGCTTCCATCTATGCCTTCCTGGCGATGCAAGAAGCGATCGCTTCTTCCGGTCTGAAGGAAGAAGAGTATCAAAACAACCCGCGCGTGGGCCTGATCGCCGGTTCCGGCGGCGGTTCTCCGCGCTTCCAGGTGTTCGGCGCCGATGCGATGCGCAGCCCGCGCGGCCTGAAAGCGGTTGGCCCTTACGTGGTGACCAAAGCCATGGCTTCCGGCGTTTCCGCCTGCCTGGCGACGCCGTTCAAAATCCACGGCGTGAACTACTCCATCAGCTCCGCTTGCGCGACCTCCGCACACTGCATCGGCAACGCGGTTGAGCAAATTCAGCTGGGCAAACAGGACATCGTGTTTGCCGGCGGCGGCGAAGAGCTGTGCTGGGAAATGGCCTGCGAGTTCGACGCGATGGGTGCGCTGTCCACCAAGTACAACGACACGCCGGAAAAAGCCTCCCGTACCTACGACGCCGATCGTGACGGTTTCGTCATCGCCGGCGGTGGCGGCATGGTGGTGGTTGAAGAATTGGAGCACGCGCTGGCGCGCGGCGCGCACATCTACGCAGAAATCGTTGGCTACGGCGCAACGTCTGATGGCGCCGACATGGTTGCGCCATCGGGCGAAGGCGCGGTGCGCTGCATGAAGATGGCGATGCAGGATCTGGATGCGCCGATCGACTACATCAACGTGCACGGCACTTCCACACCGGTAGGCGACGTGAAAGAGCTGGGCGCGATTCGCGAAGTGTTCGGCGACAATACTCCGGCTATCTCCTCCACCAAGGCGATGACCGGTCACTCGCTGGGCGCCGCAGGCGTGCAGGAAGCGATCTACAGCCTGCTGATGCTGGAGCACGGCTTTATCGCGCCGAGCATCAACATCGAAACTCTGGATGAGCAGGCGGCCGGCATGAACATCGTGACTCAGCCGACCCAGCGCGAGCTGACCACCGTGATGTCCAACAGCTTCGGCTTCGGCGGCACCAACGCCACCCTGGTGATGCGCAAACTGGCGAAATAATCCCGCCTGAGCGCCATCTCGCCATCAAGCCCGCGTTTTCGCGGGCTTTTTACTGCCCGAAGCCCGCCCGCCGGGCGCTCGGAGTTTTCCCAAATCACATCCCCTGACACATCATTACCTCGCCATTACATGCGTTGGGCATACAATAGCCGGGTAGCGTGATAATCGCTCGGTGTGGCTTTTTAAAGTGATCGAACATTGAGGCAAGAAGTATGAAAAAGTTAATTGCGGTTGGGTTACTGTCGGCCGTGTTGGCCGGATGCGCCACCGATTCTCCCTGCGTTCCGGTCTACGATGACCAGGGGCGTCTGGTGCACACCAACACCTGTATGAAAGGCACCACTCAGGATAACTGGGAAACCGCAGGCGCGATCGCCGGCGGTGCGGCGGCGGTTGCCGGTCTGACCCTCGGCATCATCGCGCTGACCAAGTAATCGGTGCGGCGCCTGCGAGCGCATGCAACAAGCCCGGCCATTGCGCGCCGGGCTTTTTTATCTTACTGCACCAAAAACGCCTTGAATTGCGGCGTCATCACGGCGCTGAAACCGTCGTCGGTTTTACTGATCAGGTAGACCGCCAGCCCTTTCTCCTCTGCGAGCTTCAAGGCTTTCTCCGTGCCCAGCACCATCAGGCCGGTATCCCAGCCGTCGGCCTCGAGCGCGGTCGGCGCTATGACCGTGGCGGAAACCAGTCGATGGTTGATCGGCCTGCCGGTGCTCGGATCGATGACATGGGAGTAGCGCTGGCCGTTTTGTTCGAAGTAGTTGCGGTAGCTGCCGGCGGTGCTGATGCCGTAACCGTGCAGATCCACCAGCGCCTGCACCGCATTTTCACGGTCGGTCGGCTTCTGGATCGCCACCCGCCAGGGTTTTCCCTGGCCGTTGACGCCGCGTGAAGAGACCGCTCCGCCCACCGACACCAGGTAGTTGGTAATGCCGTTACGGTTCATCAGGCGCACCAGTTCATCGGCGCCATAGCCTTCGCCCAGGGTCGAAAGATCGACATACATGTCCGGCAGATCTTTCTGCAGCCACTCTCCACGATTGTCGCTTATCAGTTTCAGGTGCTGCAGGCCGATGCGCTGCTTCGCCGCGTCGATTTGCGCCTGTTCCGGCACCTTGACCGGATGTTTGTCGGGACCGAATCCCCACAGATTCACCAAAGGGCCGACGGTGATGTCCATGGCGCCGCCGGTATCGCGGCCGATGCGCTGGGCCATCAACACGATGTCCGCCATGCCGCGCGGGATCGGCTGCGGCTCGAGGCTGGCGCTGTGGTTAAACCGCGACAGCACCGAGTCGGCGCGGTAGGTGGAGATATCGTCGTTGGCCTGCTCGAGCACTTTGTCTATCTGCCGCTGCAGTTCTTGCTTGCCGATCGCGACGTCACCGCTGACTTTTACGCTGTAGAAGGTGCCCATGGTCTTGCCGTCGATATCGATTTGCGGGCGGGTGGAGGCATCGTCGCAGGCGGCGAGCAGGGCGCATAAGGCGCTCAGCAGCGCCCCTTTGGCGAACAGGGAAGCCATAACATGTCCTTTGAAAACGGGAAAGCCGCTACAAATAAAGTAAAGCGCGGCAAATGGAAAGCGGATAAAGTTAAAATAGCATTTTACTGGCGCTGAGGCCGCGCCTGAGCTAACGTCTTGCCCATGCTTTTCGCTGAGGTTTCAAGCTGCCGCCATGAGTTCAACCGCCATTTCCCGGCTTATCCATCCCTTTGTCAAAGACCGTTTCCTGCATGCGTTGCTGCTGGCCGGCGCAGCGATGTTCGCCTTTCATCCGCAGCCGCTGTCGGCGCTGAGCGATTTTATCGACGGCCGCACTATCATCACCCTGTTGGGGCTGATGTTGCTGACCAAGGGCGTTGAGGTCAGCGGCTATTTCGACTTCGTCGGCCGCAAGATCATCAACCGCTTGCACAGCGAACGGCGGCTGGCGCTGTTCCTGGTGTTTTCCGCCGCGCTGCTGTCGTCATTTCTAACCAACGATGTGGCGCTGTTTATCGTCATTCCGCTCACCATCACGCTGAAGAAGCTGTCGGCGCTGCCGATTGGGCGTTTGATCATCTTCCAGGCGCTGGCGGTGAACGCCGGCTCGTTGCTGACGCCGATCGGCAACCCGCAAAATATCCTGCTGTGGAGCCGCTCCGGCCTCTCTTTCCTCGGTTTCATCGGCCAGATGGCGCCGTTTGGCGCTGCGATGATGCTGAGCCTGCTGGCCCTGACCTGGTTCAGCTTCCCGGCGCGCGAGATCGTGAAAACGCCGAATACCGAGGGTTATCCCTATCAACGGCCGCTGTTGCTGAGCTGCGTGGCGTTGTATGCGATCTTTCTGCTGTGCCTCGATATCGGTCTGCCGCTGTATGGGCTGCTGGCGGTATTCGCCGGCTTTTTGCTGCTGGCGCGCCGGGTGCTGCTGCAGATCGACTGGAGCCTGATTTTCGTGTTCGCCGCCATGTTCATCGATGTCGGCCTGTTCACCCGCTTGCCGCCGCTTCAACCGGCGTTCGCCGCCATCGCCGGGCTGAACGACGGCGGGGTATATGCGCTGGGCGTCGGGCTGTCGCAGATCGTCAGCAACGTGCCGGCTACAATCTTGCTGCTCAACTACGTGCCTTCCAGCGCGCAGTTGGCCTATGCGGTCAACGCCGGCGGTTTCGGGTTGGCGATTGGATCGCTCGCCAACCTGATTGCGCTGCGAATGGCGGGGGAGCGCAAGATTTGGCTGCGTTTCCACTACTACTCGCTGCCGCTGCTGGCGTGGGCCGCCCTGATCGGTTGGCTGTTAAGCTAACCCTGATTGCCGCTCTGCCGCGCGGCCAGCAGGCAAATGCTGCGGGTCACCTGATAGGATTTCACGAAGGCGCTGACGGGTAAAAACTCGAAGCGCGAATGGAAGTTGTGCGCGCCGGTGAAATAATTGGGCGTCAGGATGCCGCGGCTCGAGAGCGCCGCACCGT
Organism: Serratia sp. BFP-2025; assembly: GCF_050880365.1. Lineage (NCBI taxonomy): Bacteria > Pseudomonadati > Pseudomonadota > Gammaproteobacteria > Enterobacterales > Yersiniaceae > Serratia > Serratia sp. BFP-2025. Next base: position 437,102 of record NZ_JBPAFV010000001.1, read on the forward strand.
CGGTGCCGCCGCGCATCGGGATCACCTTCGGCGGGATGCCGTGGGCGGCGAGGGCGCCGAAGATCAGATCGATCGCGCGCCGGTCTTCGCCGATGGCGTTGCTGATGTTGCTGTAGATGTCGCTGACGCGGCAGCTGACATTGGCGCGCGGATAGTTGGCCGCCACCTGACGCACCGTTTCCTCAAGGCGGGCTTTACGCGCCTCGAACGCCGCCCGATCGAAGTCGCGAATCGACACCTTCAGCGTCGCCTGATTGGCGTTGGCGGCCAGATCCGTGAACCAGAAATAACCCTCGCGCCCTTCGGTGTGTTCCGGGGTGTCGTGCACGTCAAATCGGTTGATGATGTCGTTGGCGATGCGTATCGGGTTGATCAATACGTTTTTCGCCGACATCGGGTGCGCGGTTACCCCCTCGATGCGGATCTCCGCCGCCGCCGCGTTGAAGTTTTCGTACACCACTTCACCCAGTTCGCAGCAGTCGATGGTATAGGCGAAATCGACGGCGAAACGCTGCAGATCCAGCGCCTTGGCGCCGCGCAGGCCGATCTCTTCGTCCGGCACGAACGCCACCACGATGTCGCCGTGGCGATCGGCGGCGGTCAGGTTGGCCAGCAGCGTCATCACCACGGTGACCGCCGCCTTATTGTCGGCGCCCAGCACGCTGGTGCCGTCGCTGAACAGGATCTCTTCGTTCCGGTAGGGCAGGATCTCCGGATGCTCGGCGGTGCGCAGCCAGATGTCTTGCTCGGCGTTCAGGCATAAATCTTCGCCGGTGAAGCGCAGGCGCTGCGGGCGAATCTCCGGTGACAGGCCGACGTCCACGGTGTCGATATGGGTGATGAAGCCGATGCGCGGCGCGCCGGGTTGGGTGCCGGGCTTGCGGGCGGTCACGGTGGCGTGCTCGTCGATCTGCACGTCGGCCAGGCCGAGCCGGCGCAGCTCGTCCGCCAGCAGTTGCGCCATCTCATGCTGCCCCGGCGTGCTGGGCAGGGCGGTTGCGGCGGCATCGCTTTGGCTGGTCACCGCCAGGTAGCGGAAGAAACGTTCGGTGAGCTGTTCGGCAATCGGGCTGGTCATCGGGACTCCTCGCGGTTGGCAATCTACCGGTTTTAAAACGAAATCAGCCGTTTGTCCAACGGTGCAATGCGTAAACCGTCAGAATGCGAAGCATCGCGCAGAAACGAAAAATAGCGGTGCAACTAGGAAATAGTCGCAGGTTTCTGCGGCAAAATCGGTGTTAGCTGTGGGCCGGGAAGCGCCCGCATAACACTTATCTGTCCCTCAAGGAGAATTCATGCACACCGGTCACGCTTTGCTCATCACCTTACTGTCCCTGGGCATCTCTCACAGCGCCTGGTCGTCCGCCGATACCGGGCACGCCAACAGCAACGCCAACAGCCGCGAAGTGGCCAGCGCGTTGGGCGGCCTGAAAAACAAAACTTACGAACTGGAGCAGGCGCCGAAGATCCGCGTCGCCAGCTTCAACATCGCCGCCGGCAAGGTCAGCGACATGACCGCCATCGCCAAGGCGATTCGCGCGATGAACGTCGACGTGGTGGCGCTGCAAGAGGTGGATAAACTCACCGTCCGCAGCGGCCGTGTCGATCAGGCGGCGGAATTGGCGAAGCTGACCGGCATGCAGGCGGTGTTCGGCCGGGCGATCGATTTCGACGGCGGTGAATATGGCCTGGCGTTTCTGTCGAAGTATCCGCTGCACGACGCCGTGATCTATCCGTTGCCGTCCGGCCAGCGCGAACAGCGCATCGCCTTCAGTGCCAAGGTCGACGTGCCGGAATTCCCGGCGCCGATCACCCTGTTCAACACCCACCTCGATACCAAGGAAGATCCGACGATGCGCCTGGATCAGGTGCGGGAGCTGAACGATCGCACTATCGAAGTGCGCGGCATCAAGCTGCTGTTCGGCGACATGAACGACGTGCCGGGCAGCGTGACCTGGCTGGAGCTGAGCCGCTATTGGAACGACATCATGCCTAACGGGCAGGATGGCCGCAGCTGGCCGGCGGAAAACGCCGAAATCAAGGTGGATTACATCTTTAGCGGCAATGCGCAGCGCTGGCATCTGGACAGCCTGACGGTGCCGAACGCCAGCGGCGATTGGAATGGCATTCACTGGCCGGCGGTGAGCGACCACCTGCCGCTGGTGGCGGAGATGCGCCTGACCGAGCAATAAGCCGGCCGGCTCCCCGTCGGGCCTGGCTAATCCACGGCGATCCGCGCCAGCCGCTCGACGGCGCTGCGGATCTCGCCCGGCGTGAGAGCCGAAAAGCCCAGTAGCCACCCGTCGCGCTGCGCCTGCGTCGTTTGGTACTGCGCCGAAAGCCCGGGCGTGAGAATGCCGAGCCGTCGCGCCTGCCGGCTGAGCGCCGCCTCTTGGCCGGGTGGCAGCCAAACGCTGAGCTGCAGGCCGCCGGCGGCGGGAATGGGCGTGGCGAAGTGGCTCAGTTTTTCGCGCATTTCCGCCAGCAACACATCGCGCCGGCTGCGGTAGAGCTGGCGCATGTAGCGGATATGCGCGGCGAAGTGCCCCTGGCGGATGAACTCGGCGGTAACCGCCTGCATCAGCTGCGCGCTGTGGCCGTCATAGACCGTGCGCGCGGTGACGAAGGGGGCGACCAGCGCAGGCGGGACGATCAGATACGCCAGCCGCAGGGAAGGGAACAGCGACTTGGAGAAGGTGCCGAGATACAGCACCCGGCCGCAGCGATCCAGGCCCTGCATCGCCGGTATCGGCAGGCCGTCATAGTGAAACTCGCTGTCGTAATCGTCCTCGATGATCCAGGACTGTTGCCGTTCGGCCAGCGCCAGCAACGCCAACCGACGCGCCAGGCTGAGTGCCGCGCCGGTCGGGTATTGGTGCGAGGGCGTCAGGTAAATCAAACGCGGATCGGGCAAGGGCGGCTCAGCCCGCAGACCGTCGCTGTCCACCGCGACCGGCGTCAGGGCCGCGCCGGCGCTGATAAAGGCGTTTCTTGCTCCGGCGTAGCCCGGCTCTTCCATCCAGACGCTGTCGCCGCCGTCCAGCAACAACGTGGCGATCAGCTGCAGCGCCTGCTGTGAACTGGTCAGCACGATAACCTGCCGTGCATCGCAGACTACGCCGCGCGTTTGGTTAACGTGGGCGGCGATCGCTTCGCGCAGCGGCAAATAGCCCTGCGGATCGCCGTAGCGCAGCAGGCTTTCTCCCTGAAGACGCAGGCGCTGAGCGGTCAGTTGCTTCCACAAGGCGAGCGGAAACGCACGCAGGTCCGGCGAGCCGGCAGCGAAGGCCTGGGGATGTTGCGGATCGCGGCAACCGCCGGTTTGCACGATCTGTTGGCCGCGCCGCGAAAGGCGCGGCATGCCGGTGCCGCGCGCCGTCGTCGTCGGCGATTTGGCGATGCGGATCGCCACGAACGTTCCCTGGCCGACGCGGCGCTGCAAGTATCCCTCTGCCTCCAGCTGGCCGTAGGCGGCTTCGACGGTCACCCTTGAGAGGTTCAGATCGCCCGCCAGCACCCGGCTGGAAGGCAGCCGTTGCCCAACGCCCAATGCGCCGTGATGGATGGCCTGCCGCAATGCGCCGCACAGGCGATCGCGCAGCGTGCCGGCAGCGTGGGGCGATTGCTGAAACAGCGTGATCAGCGTGTGCCGCATAATGGGTCTTGTCATGGGTGATAAATGGGTATCAATCATAAGACCAAAATGGGGCACTATTGTCATCTGTCTTGATGCGTGGGAGTGAGCGGAATGTCGAAAGAATCATTGGTGCTGGCTTTTCCGCCGGCGGAGCCGGAAGAGAGCCTGGCCTACCTGGCGGCTAAATTGAGCCGCTATGCGGATGCCTGGGACGTGGCGGAAGATCTGCGCAATGGCGAGGATGGGATAGTGGTGATCGACACCCGCGCGGAGGCGCTGTACGCCGCCGGGCATATCCCCGGCGCGTTCAGTTTGCCGCATCGCCTGATGGACCAAGCCGGCACGGCGCACCTGGATCGCCAAAAGGTGTATGTGACCTACTGTGACGGCATCGGCTGCAACGGCTCAACCAAAGGCGCTTACAAGCTGGCGAAGCTGGGGTTCAGGGTCAAGGAGCTGATCGGCGGGTTGGATTTCTGGCTGCGCGACGGCCATCCGTTGGCCATCGGCGAGCAGCCGGGATCGCTGCGTGATAGGGCGGCCGCCGTGGATTGCGGCTGCGCCTGAGGCGTTAAAACACCAACGCCAGCACGACCGCCAGCGCCAGCAGCAGCAGGATCAGCGCCACGGCGGGCTTGCTGAGCGCTTTTTGCAGCGGCAGAGGCAGGGTGGCGATCAGCGGATTGAGCAGCGGCTGCGGCTCGACAGAGTGGCTGACGATAGGCTGGGCCTGGCCGGCCTTATCCAGACGGCGGGCAAACAGCTGATGAATGGCGTCGCTCATTTGCGGATGCGTCAGCGGCGCATTGGCGCCGCAGTTGAAGCGCGCCTGGCAGTAGTCGTTCATCTGCTGCAGCTCTTGTTCATCCGCCGGCTGTTTGAGCGCCGCCAACAGGTTGTTCAGCGTCGGCGCGCTCTGAGGGCTGAGTGCCACCTTCACCTGCAAGAACTGGTTCAATAGCTGGAAGTGGCGCGCCGGCAGCGGATCGTTGGTTTTTACGCCCGCCAGGTCGAACAGTGTTTGCCAGATTTTAGCCGGCGCTTCGCCGGTGGCGGCGCTGAGTTTGGTGACCTGCTGCTGCAGGTTTTGATGCTCTGCGGGCAGCAGCGGGCGATCGCTGGTGGCGGTTTGCTGCGGCTGGGGAATGCTCAGGCCGCCGGTCTGCAGCAGATTCAGCACCTGCTGCAGTTGCGGCGGGCTCAATTGGCTCAGCACCGTGTGGCCGAACTGTTGACGAATAAAATCGCTGACCGCCTGGCGATTGTTGCCTTGAGGCAGCAATTCGGCCAGCTGTTGCAGCAGCTGGCGCCCGGCATGGTTTTGCTGCGCCTGTGCCAGGCGCGTTTGCAGCAGCTGTTCCGCCGGTTGAAAATGGCGCGCCAGCAGTTCACCGCCGTTGTCGGCGCCGAGATCGTGGCGCAGCGAGGCCCAGATCTCGGCCGATTTTGTCGGGCTGAGCGTCATGATTTTCACGATCAGCTTTTCCAGCGTCGTGCGCTGTGCCGGAGAGAGGGGTTGATCGTCAGTGGCCGCCGTTTTGCCCGGGGAGGGAGGGCGTTCGCCGGCGATTGGGGCGCCCGGCCCACTCAAAGGTTGCATATCACCAGTCCTTCGCTGTGTATCCCCGCAGGGTGCCTGGAGGAGAGAATCATCATGGTACCCGGCGAAAAGCGCAGGCTTACTGACTATGATACCTGTAAATCGCCGCCATCAATACCGCCGCCCAGACATTTCTTTACCGACAAAACGTTGCTAATCGCGCCTGCGCCGCTAAGATAACCGCAGACCTGAACGTGAGGATGGCATGGTTAAACGGCAGCGGATTGCAAAATGGTTTTTATGCCTGGCTTGTCTGGTGGTGCTGACGTGCATGACCCAGCGCATGGCTGGCCTGCATGCGCTGCAGCAAACGCTGGGGATCCCGGCCGCCACCGCCGTTCAATCCGGCGATGAGGCCGCCGAAGCGCAGCCGACGCCCTGTGAGCTGAGCGCCAAGTCATTGCTGGCCGCGCCGCCGGTGATGTTCGAAGCCGTGCTGTTCGGATTGGGCTTGCTGCTGGTTCTGTTGGCACCGACCATCGCTGCGCGCCTGCGCATTCCTCCTCCTCGCGCCATTTCACCGCCCACCCTCAGGGTGCACCTCCGATTATGCGTCTTCCGTGAATGAGTTAATCGCCCGTTTTTCGCGGTGAATTAATCATTTATGGAGAATTAACATGTTGAAAATCATCAGGCTGGCCTGCGCTTGCCTGTTTATGCTGTGGTTGCCTGCTTCACAGGCGGCGGACAGCGGCTGGCTGCAAAATCCAACCAACGATCATGCCAAGGTGCGGCTGCGCGCCGACACGTCACAGCCGGGGGAGACCCGTCTGCTGCTGTCGGTCGAGCTGCAAAAAGGCTGGAAAACCTATTGGCGCTCTCCGGGCGAAGGCGGCATCGCGCCGGCGATAGTCTGGCAAGGCAACCCGCCGCCGGCGACCTGGCACTGGCCGACGCCGCAGCGTTTCGAGGTGGCCGGCATTTCCACCCAGGGTTATCACGATCGGGTCGCGCTGCCGATCGTGATGCCAGGTCAGGTATCCGGCCCGTTGGCGGGCACCCTGACGCTATCCACCTGCAGCAATGTCTGCATTCTGACCGACTACCCGTTCAGCCTGGATCTGACGACGCCGAACGATCCTCAGTTTAACCACGACTTCGCACAGGCGATGGGGCAGGTGCCGATCGCCGCCGGGGTGGCGGAGAGCGTCAAGGCCGGTTACCGCAGCGGCGAGCTGCAGATTGCCGCCGAACGCGCCGCCGGTTGGCGGCAGCCTGCGCTGTTCTTCGATACGCTGGCGGATGCCGATCTCGGCAAGCCGCAGGTCGAGACCGACGGTGCTCAACTGCTGGCGCGAGTGCCGGTCAGCGATGGCTGGGGCGATGCGGCGCCGGATCTGCGCGGCAAAACGCTGACGTTGGTGATCGACGACGGCGGTATGGCGCAGCAGATCACGCTGCCGATTGGCGATCCGCTGGTCGCGCCCGCCGCTGCGGCGTTCCCGCTATGGCAGGCGGTATTGATGGCGCTGGCAGGCGGGTTGATCCTCAACCTGATGCCGTGCGTGCTGCCGGTACTGGGCATCAAACTCGGTTCGATCCTGCAGGTGGAGCGGCGCGATCGGCACAGCGTGCGTTTGCAGTTCCTGGCGTCGTCGCTGGGCATCGTCGCCTCGTTTATGGCGCTGGCCTTGCTGATGACGCTGCTGCGGCTCGGCAACCATGCGCTCGGCTGGGGCATTCAGTTCCAGAATCCGTGGTTTATCGGCTTTATGGTGCTGGTGACGCTGCTGTTCAGCGCCAACCTGTTCGGTCTGTTCCATCTGCGCCTCTCGTCCGATCTGAATACGTCACTGGCGACCCATAACGGACACGGTCTGAGCGGCCATTTTTGGCAGGGCGCTTTCGCTACGCTGCTGGCGACGCCGTGCTCGGCGCCGTTTCTCGGCACGGCGGTGGCCTTCGCGTTGGCGGCGTCGCTGCCGGTGCTGTGGGGCATGTTCATTGCGCTCGGCATCGGCATGAGCCTGCCGTGGCTGCTGATTGCCGCCTGGCCGTCGCTGGCGCTGCGGTTGCCGCGCCCCGGCCGCTGGATGAATACCGTCAAGCTGGCGATGGGGCTGCTGATGCTGGCGTCGTCGCTGTGGCTGCTGAGCCTGCTGAGCAATCATATCGGCGCGCAGGCCACGCTGTGGCTGGGGGCGTTGGCGCTGCTGGCGTTGCTGTTGGCGGTATGGCGTCAACAGGGGGCGCGGTTGGCGGCCAAACTGGCGGCGGGCACGTTGGTGTTGGCGGGCGTGGCCCTGCTGGCGGGATCGCTGACCGCCGGCCTGTGGCGCCAGCCGTTGCAGGATCGGGTGCCGTGGCAACCGCTGAGCGAACAGGCGATTACCGAGGCGCTGGGCCAGCATAAGCGAGTGTTCGTCGATGTGACCGCCGACTGGTGCGTGACCTGTAAGGCCAACAAATTCAATGTGCTGTTGCGTGATGACGTGCAGCGAGCGCTGAGCGCCGACGATGTGGTTGCGCTGCGCGGCGATTGGAGCCGTCCGTCGGCCGACATCAGCGCCTTTCTGCAAAAGCGCGGCAGCGTCGCCGTGCCCTTCAACCAAATCTATGGCCCCGGCAGCCCGGACGGCGTGGTGTTATCCCCGCTGTTGACCCGTGACGCCGTGCTGCAAACGCTTTCCGATGCCAAAGGAACCGAAAAATGAAAAAATTACTGATTTTACTGATGATTATCGCCGCCCCGGCGTGGGCCGCCGAACCTTTCACTCCGGCGCAAGAGGCGCGTATCAAAGAGATGATCCGTGAAACGCTGGTGTCCAATCCGGACATTCTGGCGCAGGCGGTGGACGCCTGGCAGCAGCAAACCGCTGGCGAGCAAATCAGCCAGGCTATCAAGCAGAATGCCAAAACGCTGTACCAGGATCCGGCCAGCCCGCGTCTGGGCGCCGCCAATCCCAAACTGACGTTGGTGACCTTTACCGACTATAACTGCCCGTACTGCAAGCGTTTTGATCCGATGCTGGAGAAGATTGTCAAGCAATACCCGGATGTGGCGCTGGTGGTGAAACTGCTGCCGTTCAAGGGCGAAAGCTCGGTCAGTTCGGCGCGCGTGGCGCTCACCACCTGGCAACAGCACCCGGACCAATTCTGGGCCTTGCACCAGCGGCTGATGGCGAAAAAAGGCTTCCATGACAACGCCAGCATCGCCGCTGCGCAAGAGAAAACCGGCGTCAAGGCGGTGGCGCCCAGCGAACAGAGCATGACCACGCTGCGCACCAATATGGAATTGGCGGAGCAATTGGGCGTGCAGGGGACGCCGGCGACGCTGATCGGCGATCGGATGTTGCCGGGAGCGGTGTCGTATGAAGAGCTGGAAGCGATGGTGAAACAGCAGCTGGCGAAGGCCAAAAATGGCTAAGCTCAAGCGCTGGGGGCGCGAGTTGTTGCTGCTGGCGCTGATCGCGCTGGCGGTGGTGACGGTGATGGATTGGCTGAACGCGCCGCAGGCGCCGCCGGCCTTCGATGCCCAGACGCTGACCACGCTGGACGGCGAGAAGGTGTCGTTGGCGCAGCTCAGCCACGATCGGCCGCTGCTGGTTTACTTCTGGGCCAGTTGGTGCGGCGTTTGCCGCTTCACCACGCCGGACGTCGCCCGCTTGCAGGCGGCGGGCGGCAACGTGCTGACCGTCGCGCTGCGCTCGGGCGACGATGCCCAGGTGAAGCAGTGGCTGGCGCGCAAACGGCTGGCGCTGCCGGTGGTCAACGATCCGGCCGGCGCGCTGTCGGCGCAGTGGCGGATTGGCGTCACGCCGACCTTCGTGGTGATCTCGCAGGGCAAGGTGGTGCAAAGCACCACCGGCTGGACCAGCTACTGGGGCATGAAGCTACGGCTGTGGTGGGCCGCCGTCTAACCGGCGTTTTTCTCCGTTATTACCTCCTCAATCGCCCGGCACAGCCGGGCGATTCCTTCTTCAATCTGCGGCGGCGAGTTGGCGGCAAAGTTCAGCCGCAGGCCGTGTGCGCCCAGCTGTTCCTGAGCGTAAAAGCATTCACCGCGCGCGAAGGTGACGCCGTACCGCCAGGCCACCGGCATCAGTTCGGCGGTGGTCACCGCCTCAGGCAGCGTCAGCCAGATAAACAATCCCCCCTGCGGCGTTTCGAAGCGGCACCCCGGTGGCAACCGCCGTTGCAGCGCGTCGACCATCACGTCCAGATGGCGGCGATAGACGCGCCCGGCGCGCCGCAGCTGTTTGTCGTAACGGCCGACGGTGACGAAGGCGTCCAGCGCCCGCTGGATCAGGCTGGAGCTGGTGAAGCTATCGACGTGCTTGCGCCGCGCGAAGCGCTGATAGTGTTCGCTGTCCGCCACCAGATAGCCGATGCGCATGCTGGGCAGCAGCATCTTGGAAAAGGTGCTGACGTAGATCACCGCGCCCGGCTGCGCCAGCGCGCGCAGCGACGGCAGCTGTTTGCCCTGATAACGCAGATCGCCGACGAAGTCGTCCTCCAGGATCACCACCCCGGCCTGTTGGGCGATCGCCAGCAGGCGCCGCCGGCGGGCCTCGCTCAGGCAGCGGCCGGTCGGGTTGTGGAAATTGGGGATGGTGTAGATCAGTTTGGGGCGGTGGCGTTCCAACAACTCCGGCAGCAAATCCGCCCGCATGCCGTGGCGGTCGCCGGGCACGGTGACGATATTGATGCGGTGCTGGCGCAGCAGGCCCAGCGCTTCGGCGTAGGTCGGTTCTTCGACGATCACCGAATCGCCCGGTGCCAGCAGGCTTTGCACCACCAGGCTGATGGCGTGCTGCGAACCGTTGGTGATCAGCACCTGTTCCGCCTGCGTGGGGATGCCCTGGGCGCTGAGAATACGGCTCAGCGTATCGCGCAGCGGGTAGTAGCCGCAGTATTCGCCGTAGCTGAAGGCCTCTTCCGCGTGGCGGCTGAGCACCGACAGCAGCACTTTGCGAAACGCCTCCAGCGGAAACACCTTAGGGCTGCCGACGCCGGCGGCGAAGTTGATCAGCCCCTCCGGCAGCGGCGCGTCGGCGTAGCCGTCCAGCCGCGAGGTGAGGGTGGTGAAACTCTCCAGCGGGAAAGGCGTATCGCTGCTCGGCCGGGTCGGGCGCGCCTGCGTCTGCGGATGGGCAACATAGGCGCCGCTGCCGCGCCGCTGGTGCAGAAATCCTTTGGCCGCCAGTTCGGCGTAGGCGTTATCCACCGTCAAACGGCTGACCGCCAGTTCGGCCGCCAGCGTGCGCGTCGAGGGCAGTTTGTCGCCATCGACGAACACGCCGGTGAGGATGGCGCGCCGCAACGCTTCTTCGATCTGCAAATAGAGCGGAACATCCTGCTCGCGATCTAACGGGATATGCATGCGAAATTGGCTCGGTTATGGAGAGTGATTTTTACTATACCCCATGTCAGCAAGCCTTCAAGCGCCGAAAAGTGGCCTGCATTACAACGCCGTAAAGTGGCTATAGTGGGAAAAAATGGCCGCGTTACACTGTGTGCCTGAGTATGTTTGTCGCCATTTTTCCGAGGATCCCATGTCATTACCGTCAGGCGTTTCCGCCCGGCCGGCGCTGCCCGGCGCGCGTCTCTTGCAGGGCAGCCACCAGGGTTACGTCATCGCCATTATCAGCGCTATGCTGCTGGCTTTTACCGCCATCATCATCCGTGCGCTGACCGAGTACTATCACCTGCCGACCTTCGTGTTGGCGTTCTGGCGTGCGGCGTTGGTGGCGCTGGTGCTGTTGCCGCTGCTGTTGCTGGTGAAGCCGCAGTGGGCACGCCTGCGCCGTGAACAGGTGGTGTTTTACGCGCTTTACGGCCTGTTGCTGGCGCTGTTCAACAGCCTGTGGACGCTGTCGGTGGCGTTGAACGGCGCGTCGGTGGCGACGATCCTGACCTACTGTTCGGTGGGGTTTACCGTGTTCCTCGGCTGGGTGATGTACAGCGAACGCCTGACGTTGCGCCAGCTACTGGTGATCGCCATCAGCCTGGGCGGCTGTTTCCTGGTCAGCAACGGCGACAGCATGGGCAACAGCCACTTCGATCTGCTGGGGTTGCTGGTGGGGATGCTGTCGGGCATCGGCTATACCCTGTATACCCTCGGCGGGCGGGTGGCCAGTGAACGCGGCTATCCGGTGTGGAACACCATCCTGTACGTGTTCGGTTTTTCGGCGCTGTACCAGCTGGCGTTTAACGCGGCGCTGACGGCGTTCCCGCTGGCGGCGTTTCACGGCATGGCCGGTTCTCTGTGGTTCCTGTCGCACGGCGCACAGGGCATCCAGTGGAGCGGCTGGCTGTTGCTGCTGGCATTGGCCGCCGGGCCGACGCTGTTGGGTTTCGGGCTGTATAACATCAGTCTGAAAACGCTGCCGCTGGCGGTGGCCAACCTGATCCTGTCGCTGGAGCTGGTGTTCACCGCGGTGATCGCCTATTTCCTGCTGGGGGAAAGCATGAATCAGCTGCAGCTGCTGGGCAGCGCGCTGGTGATGGGGGGCGTGCTGCTGTTGAAAAGCAAGACCGCTGAGGCGTGATGGGTTACCATTGCGCCTCGCAAGAGAGGCACTAATGATGAATAACCCGAGATTGAAACGAGCGCTTATCGCTTGATCTGCCGTGTTGAGTGAACGACAACACGGCCACAGACACTCCGTTCCGTGGCTTTTATTCCCGCAACAAGAGAATACGCCATGTCCGAAAAACACTGGTCTCAAACCGAACTGCTGCATCAGACGGTGACCAACCCGAATATCATCGTCAAAGGCACCCACAGCTACTACAGCGATTGCTGGGATAGCGGCTTCGAACGCTCGGTGGTGCGCTATCTGCACGGCGATGCGGTCAGCCGCCAATGGCAGCCGCTGGGTGAAATAGACCGCCTGCTGATCGGCGATTATGTATGCATCGCTGCCGAAGCAGTGATCCTGATGGGGGGCAACCACACCCACCGCATCGACTGGCTGAGCCTGTACCCGTTTATGGCAACCATCCAACAGGCATACCGTCCCAAAGGCGATACCCGGCTGGGCGACGGCTGCTGGATTGGCATGCGGGCGATGTTGATGCCGGGGGTAGCGATAGGCGAAGGGGCGATCGTCGCTGCCGGCAGCGTGGTGGTCGGCGACGTGGAGCCTTACGCCATCGTCGGCGGCAATCCGGCGAGGTTTATCCGTTGGCGATTCGCGCCGGAAATCATCGCGCGTTTGCTTGCCTTGCGCATCTATGGCTTGTCCGAGGCGGAGTTTGCGGCGATCCAGCCGTTGCTTGCCGATAACGATATCGGGGCGTTGGAAAGAAGAATGGCGGCCTTAGGCCGTTAAACATAACGGGCGGGGGATCCCCGCCCGTTTCGCATTACTCGGCCTTGGCCTCGGTCGCCAGATGGCGGCGTTTGCGCATCAGGCGCAGCAGCGGCGGCAGCGCCAGCACCGCCACCGCCAGCACCAGCAGCGTTTGCGCTATGCTGCTGCTCCACAGGATGCCGAATTCGCCGTTGCTGATCGACAGCGCGCGGCGCAGGTTTTGCTCCAACATCTCACCCAGCACAAAGCCCAGAATCAGCGGCGACATCGGGAAATGCATTTTGCGCAGGATATAGCCGAACACCCCCAATCCGACCATCAGCAGCAGGTCGAAGGTGGTGCTGTGCACCGCATAAACTCCCACCGCCGACACTGCGGCGATCGCCGGTACCAGGAACCACAGCGGGATGGTCAGCATGCGGGTGAACAGACCGACCAGCGGCAGGTTCATGATCAGCAAGATGACGTTGGCGATCAGCAGTGCGGCGATCAGCCCCCAGACGATATCCGGCTGTTCGGTGAACATCGCCGGGCCGGGGGTGATGTTGTACAGCGTCAACGCGCCCATCATCACCGCCGTGGTACCGGAGCCCGGCACCCCCAGCGTCAGCATCGGAATGAACGAACCGCAGGCCGAGGCGTTGTTGGCCGCTTCCGGCGCCGCGACGCCGCGGATATCGCCTTTGCCGAAGGTGTCGCTGTTGCCGCTGATTTTCTTCTCGGTCATGTAGGTCAGCGCGCTGGCGATGGTGGCACCGGCACCCGGCAAAATGCCGACGAAGAAGCCGATCACCGACGAACGCAGGGTAGGGCCTGCGCACTGCGCCGCCTCTTTGCGGTTGAACAGCAGCCGGCCGGTTTTACGCACCAGCTTCTGACCGGCGCTGGTGCTCTCCAGCATCAGCAGGATTTCACTGACCGAGAACAGGCCGATCACCACCACGATAAACTGCACGCCGTCGGAAAGGTGCAGGCTGTCGAAGGTAAAGCGGTAAACGCCGGTGTTGGCGTCGACGCCTACCGTCGCCAGCCCCAGGCCGATCAGCGCCGCCAGCAGCGATTTCAGCGGGTTCTGGCTCATCATGCTGCCGAGGCAGGCGATGGCGAACACCATCAGAGCGAAATACTCCGCCGGGCCGAAGGCCAGCGACCAGCGTGCCAGCAGCGGCGCGAACAGGATGATACCGCCGATGGCGATCATCGAGCCGACGAACGAGCTGACCGCCGAGATGGACAGCGCCACGCCGGCGCGCCCCTGCTGGGCCATCGGGTAGCCGTCCAGCGCGGTCATGATCGCCGCCGCGTCGCCCGGCACGTTGAGCAGAATCGACGAGATGCGTCCGCCGTACTCGCAGCCGATATACACCGTCGCCAGCAGGATCAGCGCCGATTCGGCCGGCAGTTTGAGGGCGAACGCCAGCGGCAGCAGGATCGCCACGCCGTTGATCGGCCCTAGCCCCGGCAGCAGGCCGACGATGGTGCCGACAAAGCAGCCGATCAGGGCGATAATCAGGTTCTGCGGCACCAGCGCCACTTCGAACCCTTGGGTCAAATACATCCAGGTATCCATCATCGCTCCCGTTAGCTCAGCCAGGCGCCGAGCGGCAGTGTGACATCGAGAAGTTGGTCAAAGGCGTAATACAGCGCGGCGCCCATGACGACGCCGGAGATGGCCGCCGCCGGCAGGCTGGCCTGAAACAGCAGGCCGATGCTGAACGTCAGCAGCGCGGTCGCCAGCGGGAAGCCCAGCCATTCAAAGCCCCAGGCATACAGCACCAGGGTGATCACCAGCACCAGCAGCCGCTGCAGCACCTTGTTGTGCGGCCACTCCACCGCCTGCGGGCGGCGCAGCAACAGCAGGGCCGCGCACAGCGCCATCAGGCTGAGGATCGCCAGTGGGAACGGGCGCGGCCCCAGCGGTTCATAGCTGTATTCGCTCTGGATGCCCCAACCGATGAACAGCCCGCCGATACACAGCAGCAGCCAAAAGCCGGCAAAAATACGATCGCTCATGGTTTTCCCCTGCGGTTATTTGGCCAGGCCGAACACTTTCGCCTGCTCACGGTATTGGGCAACCTGATTCTTCACGTAGGCGTCCAGCTCTTTGCCGGTCATGTTGAACTCGAACAGGCCGCGCAGATCGCGCTGCTGCTTGAATTCGTCGGTCGCCATCATTTTCTGGAAGGTGTCGATCCACCACTGATACTCCTCATCGCTGACCTTCGGCCCGACGTAGAAGCCGCGAATGATCGGCCACACCAGGCTGTATCCCTGCTCTTTGGCGGTAGGAATGTCGGCCAACTGGCCCGGCAGGCGTTGCTCGGCATACACCGCCAGCACGCGGATCTTGTCGCCCTGCAGATAAGGCACCATTTCGCTCAGGTCGCCGGAGACCGCCTGAATGTGGTTGCCCAGCAGCGCGGTCACCGGCTCGCCGCCGCCTTCGAACGCCACGTAGCGCATCTTGCGCGGATCTACGCCGACTTCGCGCGCCAGCAGCGCGGTTTTCATCCAGTCCTGGCTGCCGATGGAGGCGCCGGCGCCGAACACCACGCTGTTGGGATCTTTTTGGAAGGCGTCCATCAGGTCTTTCAGCGTTTTGTAGGGCGAGTCGGCGCGCACCGCAATCATGCCGTAGTCGGTGCCGACCGCCGCCAGCCATTTCACGTCGTCCACGTTGTAGCGACCGAACTTGCCCTGAGAAAGGTTGAGCAACGAGCCGCCGGAGAACGCCACCACGGTGCCGAACTCCGCCGGGCGCTGCGCGACGATAGCGTTGTAGGCCACCGCGCCGACGCCGCCGGGCATATAGGTGACGCGCATCGGTTTATCGATGGCCTTGGTGTCCTGCAGCGATACCTGAATCAGCTTGCAGGTCAGATCGAAGCCGCCGCCGGGCTTGGCCGGCGCGATGCATTCGGTGCGTTTGGGCGCTTCCACGGCAAAGGCCTGATTGGCCGCCAGCAGCAGGGCGGCGGCGGTAAAGGTACGGGTCATTATTTTTTTCATTGTGACTTGCCCTCGGTATTGTTCTGGTTGTGAATCCCGCCGGGTGCGGTTGCAGGATTGTTAAAACAACAACCTTTCATTTACCTTTCAGCGGACGGAAAAGTTTCCAGTCTGTGATTGGGGTCTCTTGCCGCGAGCGAATAGTGGGTGGGCTACCATAGAAAGGAAGAGAAGAACAGGGCGCAAAACCGGCTAAAACCCTGCGTAATATCAGGTTCGGCGTTTTGCTTTCGCGATATAATCATGAGCACTGAAATGAATAGAGACGCAGTGATATGTTTTCGTTAGGGAAATTGTTTGGCGGCAGAGACAGTGCCAAAGTGTGCGCGATTAAACGGTTGCCTGAAGTCTATGCCGAGATGGCCGGAGAAAACGCGCAGTGTCGTTTGAAGCGCCTGCGCGCCGATATAGGCGTATTCGAACTGCATTTTGTCAACGCTGACGGGGAAAAATATGCCTGCCAGATGAGCGCCTGCGTGACCGGCATCGATCTGGTGTTTGCCGCCAACAACCGCTCCGTGCTGGTGTCTTCGCCGTTTACCGCCGACAAGCTGCGCCCGGTGTTGGATATTGCTCTTGCCGATAGCCCTATTACGCTGATCTGACCCCACCTACGATCGCGCGCCAGTACGCATAATTGTGTGCCAGCTCCCAAAACTGGCGGCGCAGCGCTCTTTTATCCCCTTATTTTCCATGCCATTCTCTGTTATCGGCCTGTTAACAGGCGCTGCATCGGCGCCGGGTTGTTCAGGTAAATCAATGGAATGGGAACATGCGACTGTTATTGGTTGAAGATCACCCCGAGCTGTCTCACTGGTTGCAAAAAGCGCTGACCGGCGCCGGGTTTGCCGTCGACGTCGCGCCGGACGGCGTGGCGGCCGACCACCTGTTGCTCAATGAACGCTATGCGCTGGCGGTGCTGGATGTAGCGCTACCGCGTTTGAACGGGCTGGAGCTGCTGGCGCGTCTGCGCAAGCGCGGGCAGGATCTGCCGGTGCTGTTGCTGACGGCGCGCACCGACGTAACCGATCGGGTGAAAGGCCTGAATCTGGGGGCGGATGATTATCTCACCAAGCCGTTCGAACTGGACGAGCTGGAGGCGCGCATTCGGGCATTGCTGCGCCGCAGCGTCGGCGCCGCGCAGCCGGCTTTGCAGTATGGCGCGCTGACCTACCACGACGAAGGCTACTTCCTGCTGGAGAGCCGGCCGCTGGCGCTGACGCCGCGCGAACTGTCGGTGTTGACCGCATTGATGCACCGGCGCGGCCGCCCGGTGGCCAAGCAGCAGCTGTTTGAGCAGGTGTTTACGTTGTCCGACGAGGCTAACCCGGAGAGCATCGAGCTTTACGTACACCGTTTGCGGAAAAAGCTGCAGGGCAGCGACGTGGCGATCGTCACGCTGCGCGGTCTGGGCTACAGCCTGGAACTGTGCAATGCGGTGGTTTAACGCGCCGCGTTCGCTGTTCTATCAACTGCTGCTGTTTTTTGGCCTGCCGCTGCTGGCGTTGGGCGGCATCTCTATCTACACCCACTATTTCAGCGCCATGAGCGCCGCCACCCTGGCTTACGATCGCACGCTGCTGGCGTCGGCGCGCACCGTGGCGGAGCGGCTGGTGGTACGTGAAGGCAAGCTGGCGGTCGATGTGCCTTATGTGGTGCTCGACAGCTTCGAGCGCAACATGAACGATCAGCTCTATTACGAGGTGATCTCGCCGCAGGGGCAAAGCATCTCGGGCTATGACGATCTGCCGTCGCTGCCGCCCCATATTCCGCGCTCCACGCTCTACCCGGCGCTGGTGCATTTCTATGATGCGGAATACCTCGGCCGGCCGATCCGCGTGGCGGCGCTGTTTCAACCGGTCAACGAGTCGGGCGTGAGCGGCATGGCGACCATTCTGGTGGCGGAAACCCTGGAGTCGCGCCGTTACCTGGCGCGGCAGATGATGATCGCGGCGTTGTTGAGCCAGGGCACGGTGGTGGTGTTGACCCTGATCCTGGCGTTCGCGCTGCTCAAGCGAGTGTTGAAGCCGATGCGCAAACTCTCCGGCATCATGCTGCGGCGCGATCCGGGCGAGCTGACGCCCTTGCCGCGGGTTCTTCCGTGGTCGGAGATGCAGCCGCTGCTGGTGGCGTTCAATCGTTACATCGAACGGCTGCGGCTGATGGTGGCGCGTCAGGAGCGCTTTAGCGCCGATGCTTCCCACCAGCTGCGCACGCCGTTGACGGTATTGAAGACCCAGGTCGGGGTGGCGCTGGCCAGCGATCGGCCGCAGCAGTGGCGTGAAAGCCTGCAGGCGATGAGCGCGACGCTGGATAATACCGTGGCGCTGACCGACCGGCTGCTGCACCTTTCACGCCTGAAGGCCAGCGAGCACCAGGCCGAGCGTAAGCTGCAGCCGGTCAATCTGGCGCAGGTGCTGCGCGACGCCTGCTTCTCTCGCCTGCCGCAGGCGCGCAGTAAGCAGATCGATCTCGGTTTCGAAGGCGAGGCGGCGTGTCAGGTGGCGGGGGAGGCGTTGCTGCTGGCCGAACTGTGCGCCAACCTGTTGGACAACGCGCTGAAATACACGCCGCGTCAGGGCGTGGTGACCGCTCGTCTTACTCAGGATAAGGCGGCGGGGGAAGGCGTACTGGAGATTGAAGACAGCGGCCCCGGCATCGCCTTGCAGGACAAGGCGTTGGCGCTGCAGCCGTTTCACCGGCTGGACAATGTGGGCGATCAGCCGGGCGCCGGTTTAGGGCTGGCGTTGGTGAAAGACATCACCGCGTATCACGGCACCCGCCCGGAGCTGCTGAGCTCCGCCGCGCTGGGCGGCCTGTTGGTGCGGGTGCGTTTCAGGTTGCTGCCTTAAGCCTGTTCTTTGCAGGATTCGGCGTTGGCCGCCGGGGCTTTGGCTTTACGCGTCAGCGGCGTGCGCAGCCGCTGCGACAGGATCACGCCCAGCAGGGTGATGCCGCCGCCGATCAGGTGGTAACCGTGCAGCTGCTCATGCAGGAACAGCACGGCGATGGCGGCGGTGAACACCGGCGCCAGGTTCATGAAGATCGAGGCGGTATTGGCGCCCAGTCGCATCACGCCCTGGATCCACAGGAACGGGGCGATGATTGAAGCCGGAATGCCGGCGAACAGCACCAGCGGCAGGTTATGGCCGTTCAGTCCAACATCCTGAGCCATCAGGAAGTTAGGCAGCAACAGCAGCACGCCGAACAGGATCTGCACGTACAGCGATTGCCAGTTCGGCAGCGCGATGGCCCAGCGTTTGGTCAACACGCCATACAGCGCGTAAGAGGCGGTGGCGAGCAGCATCATCAATTCCCCCTTGCCGATGCCATGTTGCAACAGCACGCCGGGCTGGCCGCCGCTGACCAGCCAGATCAAACCGCAGAAGGAGAGTATGCTGCCGAGCAACACGCCGACGGTCGGCGCAATGCGCAGCAGTACGATGCTGATGAGGATGGTCAGCAGCGGGATCAGCGACACGATGATGCCCATAAACAGCGCGCTGACGCTGTGCGCCGCGTAATAGGCCAGGCTTTGATACAGCACCATGCCCAGCAAGCCGAGGATCATCAGTTTCCACCAGTTGGCGCGCACCTGCGCCCAGTTGCGCAACACGCCCGGCAGCACGAACGGCGTCAGCGCGATCAGCGCCAGCAACCAGCGGTAAAGTGAAATGGCCGCCGGATCGATGGCGGTGGCGGAGAGTTTGCTGACGACGGCGTTAATCGACCAAATCAGCACGGCCAACAGCGGGAAGAGCATATTCATGATAATTATTCTCAATAACGTCCAACATGCTGGCTAGTCTACGCGTGTCCGGTTTATCATATATAGCGATATCCAGACAAAAATCGGCGTAAACAAGACAAATCACGGGACGAAACCATGCCAGAAATCCGCCATTTCCCCGAGTCGCTGATCCCGGCGCCCAACCCGGTGCAGTTCCGCTGCGAGGAGTTTAATGCACGCACCGAATTCCAGCCGCACAGCCATACCTGGGGCCAGTTGATGTGGGTCAAAGCCGGGGTGATGGTGCTGCGCATCGGCGGGCAGCGCTTTCTGGCGCCGCCGGAATTCGTGCTGTGGGCGCCGGCCGGCATCGAACACTCCTGCTATAACCAGCGGCTGGCGCAGTGCCGCATGGTGGACATCACGCCGGCGCTGTGCGTCGGCATGCCGGCCGACCCTTGTCTGGTGAGCGTGACGCCGATATTCCGCGCCATCGCCGAGGATTTCTATGCGCGCAAGCAGTACATCCCACAGGCGGAAGAGGATTTGCGCCTCTGTCAGGTGCTGATCGATCAGCTGCGCCTGTCGCCGCGCCAACAAACCTATCTGCCGTCGTCGGACGACAAGTTTTTGGCCCCGGTGCTGGAAGCGCTGGAGCATTGCCCGGCGGACAACACCTCGCTGGCGGCCTGGGCGGCTCGGGTCTACACCACCGAGCGCACCCTGTCGCGCCGCTGCCAGCAGGATCTGGGCATGTCGTTCAGCGAATGGCGCCAGCGCCTGCGTTTCCTGCACGCCGTGTCGCTGCTCGAACAGGGAAAAACCGTGCAGGAAGTGGCGTTGGACGTCGGCTACAGCTCCGCCTCGGCGTTTATCGTCATGTTCCAGCAGATCGCCGGCACCACCCCTGAGCGCTTTCGCCGTGCCTGATTCAGTGGCACACTATTTCGCAGACCAATAGCCGTAAACCGTCGGAGAACGCAGTGAAGATTCTGGTTGATGAAAATATGCCGTATGCGGCCGAGCTGTTCAGCCGCCTGGGCGATGTGCAGGCGGTGCCTGGCCGCCCGATCCCGCGCGAGGCGCTGGCGGGTGCCGACGCGCTGATGGTGCGTTCGGTCACCAAGGTAAATGAAGAATTGTTGGCCGGCAGCCGCATTGGCTTTGTCGGCACCGCCACCGCCGGCACCGATCACGTCGATGACGCCTGGCTGCAGCGGCAGGGCATCGGTTTTTCCGCCGCGCCGGGCTGCAACGCCATCGCGGTGGTCGAGTATGTGTTCTCCGCCTTGATGCTGCTGGCTGAACGCGACGGTTTCCACCTGCGGGATAAAACCGTCGGCATCGTCGGCGTGGGCAACGTCGGTTCGCGCCTGGACGCACGCCTCAAAGCACTGGGCGTGCGCACGCTGCTGTGCGATCCGCCGCGCGCCGATCGCGGCGACGCCGGGGAATTTTTGCCACTGGAGAAACTGGTGGCCGAAGCCGACGTGCTGACCTTCCACACGCCGCTGAATAAATCCGGCCCATACCATTCGCTGCATCTGGCGGATGCCGACCTGCTGGCGGCGCTGCCGGACAACCGCATTCTGATCAACGCCTGTCGCGGGCCGGTGGTGGATAACGCCGCGCTGCTGCAGGCGTTGGAAAAGGGCAAAAAACTGAGCACGGTGCTGGACGTGTGGGAACCGGAGCCGGACCTCTCCTTGCCGCTGCTGGCGCGGGTGGATATCGGCACTGCGCACATCGCCGGGTATACGCTGGAAGGCAAGGCACGCGGCACCACCCAGGTGTTCGAGGCTTTCAGCCGTCATCTGGGGCAGCCGCAGCAGGTAGCGCTGGCCTCGCTGCTACCGCCGCCCGAGTTCAGCCAGATCCGCCTCAACGGGCCGCTGGATGAAGCGCGGTTAAAACGATTGATGCACTTGGTGTATGATGTGCGCCGCGATGATGCGCCGCTGCGCAAAGTCGCCGGGCAACCGGGCGAGTTCGATCGCCTGCGCAAGCACTACCAGGAGCGCCGCGAGTGGTCTTCGTTGGTCGTGCAATGCGATGACAGCGCCAGCGCCGAGCTGCTCGGCAAGCTGGGCTTCAGCGTGGCGTAGGCCATCTCGTCAACGCGTAAGGTTGTCTTAAGCCAACGCCGCTACAGTGAGCGGCAAAGATTATCGGGCGGTGGCTGCACTGCCCGTCTGCTTTTATGAATGAAATACTCTGGAGAAAACCCCAATGTCTGACGGCTGGAATATCGCGCTGCTCGGCGCCACTGGCGCGGTAGGTGAAGCGTTGCTGGAATTGTTGCAGGAACGCCAGTTCCCGGTGGGTGAGCTCTATCCTCTGGCAAGCGAGCGCAGCGCGGGCGCCAATGTGCGCTTCAACGGCAAGTCCATTCTGGTGCAAAACGCCGAAGAGTTCGACTGGTCGCAGGCGCAGCTGGCCTTCTTCGTCGCCGGCAGCGAAGCTTCCGCGCGCTATGCTGAAGAAGCCGGCAATATGGGCTGTCTGGTGATCGACACCAGCGGCCTGTTCGCCATGGAGCCGGACGTGCCGCTGGTGGTGCCTGGCGTTAACCCGCAGGTGCTGGCGGATTACCGCAACCGTAATATCGTCGCGGTGGCCGACAGCATGGTCAGCCAACTGCTGACGGCGATCAAACCGCTGACCGAACAGGCGGGGCTGTCGCGTCTGCACGTCACCACGCTGATGTCGGTATCGTCGCGCGGCAAGGCGGCGGTAGACGATCTGGCCGGCCAAAGCGCGCGTCTGCTGAATGGCATCCCGGCCGAGGAGGGCGTCTTCGGCAAACAGCTGGCGTTCAACCTGCTGCCGCTGATTGCCGACGAACAGGGCAGCGTGCGTGAAGAGCGCCTGATCGTCGATCAGGTGCGCAAGGTGCTGCAGGATGAAGGTTTGCCGATCTCGGTGAGCTGCGTGCAGTCGCCGGTGTTTTATGGCCACGCGCAGGTGGTGCACCTGGAAGCGCTGCGTCCGTTGTCCGCCGAGGAGGCGCGCAGCGAGCTCGAAGAGGTCGAGGACATTCAGCTGAGCGAAGAAGACGATTACCCGACGCAGGTCACCGATGCTTCCGGCAGCGATGCGCTCAGCATCGGCTGCCTGCGTAACGATTACGGCATCCCCGAGCTGCTGCAATTCTGGACGGTGGCGGACAACGTGCGCTTCGGCGGCGCGTTGATGGCTGTCGAAACCGCCGAGCGTCTGGTGCAGGAGCAGATGTACTGATGTCTGAGGTGGTCTCGTCCGCTCAGCCGACGCTGAAGATCGCGCTGGGCATCGAATATGACGGCAGCCGTTATTACGGCTGGCAGCGGCAGCAAGAAGTGGCCAGCGTGCAGGAGCGGCTGGAGCAGGCGTTGAGCAAGGTGGCGGATGCGCCGATCAACGTGCTGTGCGCCGGGCGCACCGACGCCGGCGTGCACGCCACCGGGCAGGTGGTGCATTTCGAAACTACCGCGCGCCGCAAGGACGCCGCCTGGACGATGGGGGTGAACACCCATCTGCCGCCGGACATCGCGGTGCGCTGGGTGAGCCCGGTCGCCGACGATTTTCACGCGCGTTTCAGCGCCACCGCGCGCCGTTACCGCTATATTATTTTCAACCATCGCTACCGGCCGGCGGTGCTGCAGCAGGGGGTGACGCATTTTTATCACCCGCTGGACGCCGATCGCATGCACCGGGCGGCGCAGGCGCTGCTGGGCGAGAACGATTTCACCTCGTTCCGTGCGGTGCAATGCCAGTCGCGTACCCCGTGGCGCTTCGTAAAACACGTTAAGGTTACGCGCTACGGCGAATATATTGTGGTAGATATCAAGGCGAATGCCTTTGTGCATCACATGGTTCGCAATATCGTCGGCAGCCTGATGGAGATCGGCTGCGGCAATCGGGATGAGAACTGGATGGCCGAATTGCTGGCGCTGAAGGATCGTAATCTGGCGGCGGCGACGGCACGAGCCGAGGGACTGTATCTGGTTTCCGTGGACTATCCCGACCACTTTGGCATACCGCGGCCGCCGATGGGGCCGCTGTTTTTACCCGACGATTAAACGCCGGCACGCCTGAAAGCGTCGCTCCCTTGTGCTTCTGCCGGGTGATTGAAACACTCGGCATCAATGAGAGAATTTATGGATATCATCAAGTTTATTATTGATTTCATTCTGCATATTGATGTGCATCTGGCCGAACTGGTCGCACAATACGGCATGTGGGTCTACGCTATTCTGTTCCTGATCCTGTTTTGCGAAACCGGTCTGGTGGTGACGCCGTTCCTGCCGGGGGATTCTTTACTGTTCGTCGCCGGCGCGCTGGCGGCGTTGCCGACCAACGATCTGAACGTGCACACCATGGTGGCGTTGATGGTGGTGGCGGCGATCCTCGGCGATGCGGTGAACTATACGATCGGGCGGCTGTTCGGCGAGAAGCTGTTCAGCAATCCGAATTCGAAAATCTTCCGCCGCAGCTATCTGGACAAGACGCATCAGTTCTATGAGAAGCACGGCGGGAAAACGATTATTCTGGCGCGATTCGTGCCGATCGTGCGCACTTTTGCGCCGTTCGTCGCCGGTATGGGGCATATGTCCTATCGCCACTTCGCCGCCTACAACGTGATTGGCGCACTGGTTTGGGTGCTGCTCTTCACTTATGCTGGCTACCTGTTCGGCGATCTGCCGGTGGTGCAGGAGAACCTGAAACTGCTGATCGTCGGGATCATCATCGTTTCGATTCTGCCGGGCGTGATTGAAATTTGGCGCCACAAGCGCGCGGCCGCCCGCCAGCAAAAACAGTAAAAACATCGCTCAACCTGTCGGTTCGACCAGTTTTTTGTCCACAGCGTCGGGCCGATATGGTTTAATGAGCGACATTATGGTCTGTTCCTGCGAACAACCCTGAAGCCGATGCCTCAGTCGCCGCGCTTGCCGCGCCGCGAACGGGCATTTTTTCATTGGGGTGTTTTCGGGGGGATTGTTAAAGCATGAACAGCGGACTGGCGTGTGCCAGGTTCAAACAGAAAGGTCATCGATGAGCTGGATTGAACGAATTCTTAACAAGAGCAATATCACACAAACCCGTAAGGCGAGCATTCCTGAAGGGGTCTGGACCAAATGCGACAGCTGCGGCCAGGTTCTCTACCGCGCCGAGCTGGAGCGTAATCTGGAAGTGTGTCCGAAGTGCGACCACCACATGCGTATGGGCGCGCGCGCGCGTTTGCATACCCTGCTGGACGAAGGCAGCGAAGTGGAGCTGGGCAGCGATCTGGAGCCGAAAGACGTTCTGAAATTCAAGGATTCCAAACGCTATAAAGATCGCCTGGTCGCCGCACAGAAAGCGACCGGCGAGAAAGACGCGCTGGTGGTGATGAAGGGCACGTTGTACGGCATGCCGATCGTCGCGGCGTCCTTCGAGTTCGCCTTTATCGGCGGTTCGATGTCTTCCGTGGTCGGCGCACGTTTCGTGCGCGCGGTTGAGCAGGCGCTGGAGGACAACTGTCCGCTGGTGTGCTTCTCCGCCAGCGGCGGCGCGCGTATGCAGGAAGCGCTGATGTCGCTGATGCAGATGGCGAAAACCAGCGCGGCGTTGGCCAAAATGCAGGAGCGCGGCTTGCCGTACATCTCCGTGCTGACCGACCCGACCATGGGCGGCGTTTCCGCCAGTCTGGCGATGCTGGGCGATATCAACATCGCCGAGCCGAAAGCGCTGATCGGCTTCGCCGGCCCGCGCGTGATCGAGCAGACCGTGCGCGAGAAACTGCCGCCGGGTTTCCAGCGCAGCGAATTCCTGATCGAAAAAGGCGCGATCGACATGATCGTTCGCCGTCCGGAAATGCGCCAAACGTTGGCGAGCATTCTGTCGAAGCTGACTAACCAGCCGCAGCCGCATTTCGATGAGGCCGCGCCGGTGATTGAACCGGAGCAGCAGGCCGACGCCTGAGGCAAAGACAGATCCCGCCCGGGTTCAGCCGCCACTTTGTGGCTAAGTGACGGCTGAAGCCCGTTTCCTGCCGGCCGCGGTTCATTACGCCGCGGCAGGCCGGTTGGCGGCGGTAACGAAGCGCATCGCCTTTACCGCGGTGAGGGTGGTGCCCTGATGGATTAATGAACCCAAGTTCAGTGACGGGACTCATGCAAAACCACCAAATTCCCCAAGCCACGTCGCCATTGAGCTCGTGGCTTTACTATCTGGAGCGTCTGCACAGCCAGGCGATCGAACTCGGCCTTGAGCGCGTACAGCGCGTCGCGGCGCATCTGGATTTACTGACTCCCGCTCCTACGGTGTTCACCGTTGCCGGCACCAACGGCAAAGGCACCACCTGTCGCACTCTCGAAGCTATTTTGCTGGCCGCCGGCCTGCGCGTCGGCGTCTACAGTTCGCCACATCTGGTGCGCTATACCGAGCGCGTGCGCATTCAAGGGGAAGAGCTGAGCGAAGCGGAGCACAGCCGCTCGTTCGCTGCCATTGAAGCCGGCCGCGGCGAAACGTCGCTGACCTATTTCGAATTCGGCACCCTGTCGGCGTTGCAGCTGTTCAAACAGGCGCGGCTCGACGTGGTGATCCTGGAAGTGGGCCTGGGCGGGCGTCTCGACGCCACCAACATCGTCGATCCGAGCGTGGCGGTGATCACCAGCATCGCGCTCGATCACACCGATTGGCTGGGCGACGATCGTGAAAGCATTGGCCGTGAAAAGGCCGGTATTTTCCGCAGCGGCAAGCCGGCGGTAGTGGGCGAACCCGACATGCCGGACAGCATTCGCCAGGTCGCCGAAACGCTGGGCGCGCCGCTGTATCGCCGCGGTGAAGCCTGGCGCTTCAGCGAGCAGGGCGATCGCTGGCAGTGGCAGGGCGGCGATACGCTGCTGACCGATCTGCCGACGCCGAACGTGCCGCTGGCCAATGCCGCTACCGCACTGGCGGCGCTGAACTGCTCCCCGCTGGAAATCGACGAACGGGCGATCTTCACCGGGCTGCAGCAGGCGACGCTGCCGGGGCGCTTCCAGATCGTGCGGCGGGAGCCGACGCTGATCCTCGATGTGGCGCACAATCCGCACGCCGCCGGTTATCTGGCCGGGCGCCTGGCCAGCCTGCCGCGCGAAGGCGGCAAGGTGCGCGCGGTGGTGGGCATGCTGTCGGACAAGGACATCGCCGGCACGTTGGCCTGCCTGAGCGAGCAGGTGGATGAATGGTACTGCGCGCCGCTCGACGGGCCGCGCGGTGCCAGCGTCGAACAGCTGGCGCAACATCTGACGGAACCGCGCCGTTTTGCCGATGTCGAAACTGCCTGGCGGCAGGCTATGCAGGATGCTGATAAACAGGATATTGTGATCGTCTGTGGATCGTTCCACACCGTTGCGCAGGTGATGGCGGCGTTAGACGAGATGCGGGGAGTGTGAGTGGCGAGTAAATTTCAGAACCGACTGGTCGGAACCGTGATTCTGGTGGCGCTGGGGGTAATCATCCTGCCAGGGTTGCTGGACGGCAAGAAGAAGCATTACGAGGACGAATTCGCGGCCATTCCTTTGGTGCCGAAGCCGGGCGACGTCGAAGAGAACGACGTGCTGCCGCCGGTGACGCAGCCGTTGCCGGCGCAGCCGCCGGAAGGGGCGGGCGCGTTGGTTGAGCAGCAGGCGGCCAACGAAGCGGCGGCGCAACAGGCGGCGCGGCAGAATGCTCAGCAATCGACGCTGGTGGCGCCACCGCCGGTCGAGACGCGTCCTCAGCCGGCGCCGCAGCCTAAGCCGAAACCGGTAGAAACCAAACCGGTGGAAGTGAAACCGAAACCGGCGCCGCAGCCGAAGCCGGTGGAAGTGAAGCCGGTACCGAAACCGGAGCCTAAGCCGGAGCCGAAACCTGAACCGACGCCGCAGCCGAAACCGGCGGAAGAAAAAGCGCCGGCCGGGCAAGCTTATGTCGTGCAGCTCGGCGCGTTGAAAAACGCCGCCAAGGCGAACGAGATTGTCGCCTCGCTGCGCCTTTCGGGCTATCGCGCCTTTACCGTGCCGTCGACGCCGGTGCAGGGGCAGATCACCCGTATCTACGTCGGGCCAGATGCCTCTAAGCAGAAGCTGCAGGCGGCGCTGCCGTCGCTGAATTCGATCAGCGGGCTGAGCGGGCAGGTGAAGCCGTACGGCCGTTAAACCTCGCAGGGGCGCAGCACGATGCGCCCCTGAATTAAGGAGTGGTGGAGAGAAAGCGAGAAAAACCGCGCCTTTTGCAGGCGAAATCACCTATGTAGGCGCGGCGATTAGGAATTTTTTGATCGCCGCTTTTTATTTGTAACGTGGTAGGAAATCCCCTACGCAAACGTTTTCTTTTTCTGTTAGAATTCGCCGCGAATTGGATGCAGGGGCGATTCATTATTGGAATAGTTCATGGTCTGGATTGATTACGTCATTATAGCGGTGATTGGATTTTCGGCTCTGGTGAGCCTGATCCGAGGGTTTGTTCGCGAAGCATTGTCACTTGTGACATGGGGATGTGCGTTTTTTGTTGCCAGCCATTTCTACTCTTACCTTGCGGTCTATTTCACTCGTTTTGAAGATGAACTGGTGCGAAACGGCATCGCGATCGCGATTTTGTTCATCGCGACCTTGATCGTAGGGGCTATTGTTAACTATGTGATTAGCTCACTGGTAGAGAAAACCGGGTTGTCGGGCACCGACCGCGTGTTGGGCATCTGCTTCGGCGCGCTGCGCGGAGTGTTGATCGTCGCGGCGATCCTGTTCTTCCTGGATACCTTTACCGGCTTCTCACAAAGTGCCGACTGGAAACAGTCGCAGCTCATTCCCCAGTTCAGTTACGTCATCAGGTGGTTCTTTGACTACCTGCAGAGCACGTCGAGTTTCTTGCCGACCCAATTGCCGGGGCGGTAGCGCTGATGAGGAAAAGACAACATGTGCGGTATTGTCGGTATCGCCGGTTTCATGCCGGTAAACCAGTCGATTTATGATGCGCTGACGGTGCTCCAGCACCGTGGCCAGGATGCCGCAGGCATCGTCACCATTGACGCCCACAACGGGTTCCGTTTGCGTAAAGCCAACGGCCTGGTGAAGGATGTGTTTGAGGCGCGCCATATGCAACGCTTGCAGGGCAACATGGGCATTGGCCATGTGCGTTACCCGACGGCCGGCAGCTCGAGCGCCTCTGAGGCCCAGCCTTTCTACGTCAACTCGCCGTTCGGCATTACGCTGGCCCATAACGGTAATCTGACCAACGCCCATGAGCTGCGCCAAAAGCTGTTCGAAAGCGGCCGTCGCCATGTCAATACCACCTCCGACTCGGAAATCCTGCTGAACGTGCTGGCCAGCGAGCTGGATCGCTTCCCGCACTATCCGCTGGAGGCCGACAACATCTTTACCGCAGTCGCCGCGATGCATCAGCAACTGCGCGGCGCTTACGCCTGTGTGGCGATGATCATCGGCCACGGCCTGCTGGCGTTCCGCGATCCGAACGGCATTCGCCCGCTGGTGATCGGCAAGCGTACGCTGGAGGATGGCCGCAGCGAGTACATGGTGGCTTCCGAGAGCGTGGCGTTGGATACCCTGGGCTTTGAGTTCCTGCGCGATGTGGCGCCGGGCGAAGCGGTGTACATCACCACCAAAGGCCAGCTGTTCACTCGCCAGTGTGCAGAGAACCCGAAAACCAACCCGTGCCTGTTCGAATACGTCTATTTCGCGCGCCCGGATTCCTTTATGGACAAGATCTCGGTCTACAGCGCCCGCGTGCGCATGGGCCAGAAGCTGGGTGAGAAGATCGCCCGCGAATGGGAAGATCTGGATATCGACGTGGTGATCCCGATCCCGGAAACCTCCTGCGATATCGCACTGGAGATCGCGCGCATTCTCGAGAAGCCATACCGCCAGGGCTTTGTGAAGAACCGCTATGTTGGCCGCACCTTCATCATGCCGGGCCAACAGGCGCGTCGTCAGTCTGTGCGCCGCAAGCTGAACGCCAACCGCGCCGAATTCCGCGACAAGAACGTGCTGCTGGTGGATGACTCCATCGTGCGCGGCACCACCTCGGAGCAGATCGTCGAAATGGCGCGCGAAGCGGGCGCCAAGCGCGTCTATCTGGCTTCCGCCGCGCCGGAAGTGCGTTTCCCTAACGTCTACGGCATCGACATGCCGAGCGCCAACGAACTGATCGCCCACGGGCGTGAAGTGGATGAAATCCGCCAGATCATCGGCGCCGACGGGCTGATCTTCCAGGACCTGGACGATCTGATCGAAGCGGTGCGCGAAGAGAACCCGGATATCACCCAGTTCGAATGCTCGGTGTTCAACGGCATCTACGTGACCAAAGACGTCGACCAAAGCTATCTGGAATACCTGGAGTCGCTGCGCAGCGACGACGCCAAGGCGCTGCGGGTGCAAACCGAAGCGGAAAATCTGGAACTGCACAACGAAGGCTAATCGCCCGCGTTGATCCCCCAAGGTGCAGCGCCGCGTTTGCGGCGCTGCACCTTGCTCCTGTGACTTGCTTATCCCTCGCCATTGCGGCAAAGTCTGCCTGATCTTACTTTTTACGGCAGAGGCCATTTTCCATGAAACGACTCATCATCGGCATTTCCGGCGCCAGCGGCGCGATCTACGGCGTGCGCCTGTTACAGGTTTTGCGCGACGTCGCAGAGGTGGAAACCCATCTGGTGATGAGCAACGCGGCAAGGCAGACGCTGGCGCTGGAAACGCCGTACAGCCTGCGTGAAGTGCAGGCGTTGGCCGATGTGGTGCATGATGCGCGCGATATCGCCGCCGGCATCTCCTCCGGATCCTTCAAAACCCTGGGCATGGCCATCCTGCCTTGCTCGATCAAAACGCTGTCCGGCATCGTCAACAGCTACAGCGACGGGCTGCTGACCCGCGCCGCCGACGTGGTGCTCAAAGAGCGCCGCCGTTTGGTCTTGTGCGTGCGCGAAACGCCGCTGCATCTGGGGCACCTGCGGTTGATGACCCAGGCGGCGGAGATGGGCGCGGTGATCATGCCGCCGGTGCCGGCGTTTTACCACCAGCCGAAAAGCGTGGAAGACATCATCGATCAGACCGTCAATCGGGTGATCGACCAGTTTGATATCGAACTGCCGACCGATCTGTTCACCCGCTGGCAGGGTGCTAATTAACAGTTTTATCCCTAAATTGGTACATTTGTGCAACACCGCACTGAATTGGGGCGGCGCATGCACCATAATGATCCTACTTCATCACGCTCACTGTTTCATGGCGCCGTCTTGTCGCGGCTGCCAGTGACGCGGCCCTGACCGGCCGATTTAATTTTGCGGTTATCGTCCCAGGAAACAGTATTGTGAAGGCCGGAGCCGTTCCCTCCTGCCGTAGCACCTAATGTGGCACGATTACTGCAAATTGATTTGGTGGGGAAAGTAATGCCCGTAGTGGCATCAAAAAAATCAATTTGAGGGTAATTTATGAAAAAGCGGGTTTTGATTCTGCCGTTAGTTCTGGCTTTGAGCGCCGCCAGCAGCGCCTTTGCCGCCATTCCTTCAACGCTGAAGATTGGCACCGATCCGACTTACGCACCGTTTGAATCCAAAAACGCCAAAGGCGAATTGGTCGGCTTTGACATCGATTTGGCCAAAGAGCTGTGCAAACGCATCAATACCCAATGCACCTTCGTGGAGAGCGACTTTGACGCGCTGATCCCATCCCTCAAGGCGAAGAAGATCGACGCCATCATCTCTTCGCTGTCCATCACTGAAAAACGCCAGCAGGAAATCGCCTTTACCGACAAGCTGTATGCCGCCAACGCGCGTCTGATCGCGCCGAAAGGGTCCAAGCTGTTGCCGACCGCTGAAGCGCTGAAAGGCAAGAGCGTGGGCGTGCTGCAGGGCACCACCCAGGAAGCCTACGCCAACGCCATGTGGCAGCCGAAGGGCGTCACCGTGGTGCCTTACCAGAACCAGGATCTGGCCTATGCCGACTTGGCCTCCGGCCGCATCGACGCCGCCTTCCAGGATGAAGTGGCGGGCAGCGACGGCTTCCTGAAACAGCCGCCGGGCAAAGACTATGCCTTTGCCGGTGAATCGGTGAAAGATGACAAGTTCTTCGGCGTCGGCACCGGCATGGGGCTGCGCAAGACCGATACCGAGCTGAAAGCGGCGCTGGACAAAGCCTTCGCCGAGATGCGTAAAGACGGCACCTACGATAAATACGCGAAAAAGTACTTCGACTTTGACGTCTACGGCGGGTAATCCGCTTCCCGTTCCATGCTGTGACTGCGGGGCCGGTGCGCCGGCCCCGATGGTTCGGATCCTAGACCACAGGGTGAAGTAGATGCTGCAAGGCTATTCCCAACTGATTTTAGAGGGGGCTCTGGTGACGCTGGAGCTGGCCCTCAGTTCCGTAGTGCTGGCGGTGGTGATCGGTCTGATCGGCGCCGGCGGCAAATTGTCTCATAACCCCTTTATCTCCGGTTTGTTCGGCGCTTATACCACGCTGATCCGCGGCGTGCCCGATCTGGTGCTGATGCTGCTGATCTTTTACGGTCTGCAAATCGCGCTGAACAATATCACCACGCTGCTG
The DNA here is from genome assembly GCF_050880365.1 of Serratia sp. BFP-2025. NCBI lineage: Bacteria > Pseudomonadati > Pseudomonadota > Gammaproteobacteria > Enterobacterales > Yersiniaceae > Serratia > Serratia sp. BFP-2025. The sequence goes on from NZ_JBPAFV010000001.1 coordinate 468,876, forward strand.
GGCTTCGCGCAGATCGATATCGATCCGCTCGGTGCCGGCATCATAACTCTCGGCTTTATCTACGGCGCTTATTTTACCGAGACCTTCCGCGGCGCCTATCTGGCGGTGCCGAAAGGGCAGATCGAAGCGGCGACGGCCTACGGCTTCAGCGGCGCGCAGATCTTTCGGCGCATTCTGTTCCCGGCGATGATGCGTTTCGCCTTACCGGGCATCGGCAACAACTGGCAGGTGATCCTGAAGGCGACGGCGTTGGTGTCGATCCTTGGCCTGAACGACGTGGTGAAAGCCACGCAGCTGGCGGGGAAAGGCACCTATCAGCCGTTCTTCTTCGCCATCGTGGCCGGCGTGGTGTACCTGGTTTTCACTACCGTTTCCAACGGCGTGCTGCTGTGGCTTGAACGGCGTTACTCACTGGGCGTCAAGAGGGCCGAACTATGATCGATATCCTGCAACAGTACTGGCAGTCGCTGCTGTGGAGCGACGGCTACCGCTTTACCGGCGTGGCGGTCACGCTGTGGTTGCTGATCGCTTCGGTGGTGATGGGCGGGCTGCTGGCGATCCCGATGGCGGTGGCGCGCGTGTCTCCCATTCGCTGGGTGCGTTTTCCGGTGTGGCTCTATACCTACGTGTTTCGCGGCACGCCGCTGTACGTGCAGCTGCTGGTGTTCTACTCCGGTATGTACAGCCTTGAGATCGTGCGCGGCAGCGAGTTTCTCAATGCGTTTTTCCGCAGCGGGCTCAATTGCACCATTCTGGCGCTGACGCTCAATACCTGCGCCTATACCACCGAGATCTTCGCCGGGGCGATCCGCTCGGTGCCGCACGGTGAAATTGAGGCCGCCAACGCCTACGGTTTCTCGCGCTTCAAAATGTATCGCTGCATCATCTTGCCTTCGGCGCTGCGCACCGCGTTGCCGGCCTACAGCAACGAAGTGATCCTGATGCTGCACTCCACCGCGCTGGCGTTTACCGCCACCGTGCCGGATCTGCTGAAGATCGCGCGCGACATCAACGCCGCGACCTATCAGCCGTTTTACGCTTTCGGCATTGCGGCGGTGCTGTACCTGATCATCTCCTACGTGTTAATCAGCCTGTTCCGCAAAGCTGAAAAACGCTGGATGGCCCACGTTAGTCACTGATAAATGACGGGAAGAAAAACCATGTCTGAGAATAAATTAGCCGTCACGGAACTGCACAAACGCTATGGCGATCACGAAGTGCTGAAGGGCGTTTCGCTGGCGGCCAACGCCGGGGATGTGATCAGCATCATCGGCTCCTCCGGCTCCGGCAAAAGCACCTTTCTGCGCTGCATTAACTTCCTTGAAAAGCCGAGCGAAGGCTCGATCAGCCTGAACAACCAGGACATTCGCATGGTGCGCGACAAGGACGGCCAGCTGAAGGTGTTCGACAAGAAGCAGCTGCAGCTGCTGCGCACCCGCCTGACCATGGTGTTCCAGCACTTTAACCTGTGGAGCCACATGACGGTGCTTGAGAACGTGATGGAGGCGCCGGTGCAGGTGCTGGGGCTGAGCAAGGCCGAAGCGCACGATCGTGCGGTGCGCTACCTGGACAAAGTGGGCATCGATGAGCGGGCGCGCGGCAAATACCCGGTACACCTGTCGGGCGGTCAGCAGCAGCGCGTCTCTATCGCCCGCGCCTTGGCGATGGAGCCGGAAGTGCTGCTGTTTGACGAGCCGACCTCGGCGCTGGATCCCGAACTGGTGGGCGAGGTGCTGCGCATCATGCAGAAGCTGGCGGAGGAGGGGAAAACCATGGTGGTGGTGACGCACGAAATGGAGTTTGCGCGCCACGTCTCCAACCACGTGATCTTTCTGCACAAAGGGTTGATTGAAGAGCAGGGGCCGCCGGCCGAGCTGTTCGGCAACCCCAAAAGCCCGCGCCTGCAGCAGTTCCTGTCCGGCGCGTTGAAGTAACCTCAGATCAGCGGGCTTCGGCCCGCTGATTGATCACGTCATCCAATGCCTGTTCCAGCTCCAGATAGCGGAAGTGAAAACCGGCCTCTTCCAGGCGCTTCGGCACCGCCCGTTGGCCGCCGAGCACTAGCACCGCCGCTTCCCCCATCAACAGCCGCATGACGAACGCCGGCACCCGCAGAAACGCCGGGCGATCGAGCACGTTGGCCAATTGGGCGGCGAACTGTTCATTATGCACCGGGTAGGGCGCGACCATGTTGAACGGGCCGGTCAGGGTCGCGTGATCCAGCAGATAAATAATGCCGTTGACCATGTCTTCGAGATGGATCCACGGCAGGTATTGGCGGCCGTCGCCGATCGGGCCGCCCAGTCCGAAGCGGAACGGCGGCAGCATTTTGGCCAGCGCACCGCCCTGCGGCGCCAGCACTACGCCGGTGCGCAGCAGGCAGACGCGAGTGGCGTCGCTTTGCGCCTGCAGCGCCAGCGCTTCCCAGCGTTGGCACAATCGGTGGGTGAATTCGTCGTGCGGCGGTTCCTCTTCGGTCACCACCGCCTGCCCCTGATCGCCGTAGTAGCCGACGGCGGAACCGGAAATCAGTACGCCGGGCGGCGTGCTGCTTGCCTTGATAAGCTGCGCCAGGCGTTCGGTCAGATCCCAGCGGCTATGGCACAGCCGCTCCTTTTGCTGCGCGCTCCAGCGCTTGTCGGCAATCGGTTCGCCGGCCAGGTTGATCACCGCGTCGAAGCCATCCAGCGACTGCACGTCGTCCAGCGTTTGCCAATAGCTCGGCTGGTCGCCGAGCCGGGCCCGGGCCCGCTGTTCGTCTCGCGTCAGCACCGTAATGTGGTGAGAAAGCGCCAGCAGCCTGGCCGTCAGGCTGCTGCCTATCAATCCCGTTGCGCCGGTGATCAGGATCCGCATGGTCGACCTCCCTGAGTTAGTCCCGGCGGTAGCTCATGGTCATGGAAACCGAATCGGCATAGCGCAGGGCCAGAAGTTTATCTATCTCCACTTCAGCATAGGTCACCCAGGCGTGATCTTTTACGATATCGAGCACATCCTGCGTTAATTTTTCCAGCAGCGCGAAACGGTTATCTTCCACATGGCGGATGATCGCTTTGGTGATGGTGCGGTAGTTGAGCGCATCGGCGATGTCTTCGCTGTTGCGCGCTTTGTCCGCCGGGTAGTGGATCACCACGTTGATCAGCACGTCCTGTCGGTTGTTGATTTCTTCTTCCTTGATACCGATGAACGTGCGCAGCCGCAGGTTTTTGATGCGAATAACGGCGTCGGGTTGACTGAAAGACATCAGAGATTCTCCATAGGTCTGATTATTGGCGTTCAGAATACACGGAAAGTAGGGAAATGATAACGCAGGGACGATGCGACTCCCCGTTCGGCGGGGAGTCGGAAGAGCCGCTTAGGCCTGTTCGGCCAGCTTGTAGGCGCGTTCGGTCGCCGGACGGTTGCTGATGCGCTCGAACCAGTTGCGTACCGCCGGGTAATCCGCCAGATCGATGCGTTGGCGCGGATGCGACACCACCCATGGATAGGTGGCGATATCGGCAATGCTGTAGTTGTCGCCGCCCAGATACGGGTGTTTTTGCAGTTCGGCTTCCAGCACGCCATACAGCCGTTTGGTTTCCAACTGGTAACGCTCGATGGCGTAAGGCACCGGCTGCGGCGCGTAGTGATTGAAATGGTGATTCTGCCCGAGCATCGGCCCGAATCCGGCCACTTGCCAGAACAGCCACTGCAGAGTGGCGGCGCGTTCGCGCAGGCCTTTGCTCAGCAGCTTGCCGGTTTTCTCCGCCAGATACAGCAGAATTTCCCCGGACTCGAACAGGCTGATTGGCGCGCCGCCGTCCACCGGTTGCTGATCGACGATCGCCGGGATTTTGTTGTTGGGAGAAATGCTCAGAAAGTCCGGTTTGAACTGCTCGCCGGCGCTGATGTTTACGCGATGGATACGGTAGGGTAAGCCGACCTCTTCCAAAAACAAGGTGATCTTGTGACCATTGGGAGTAGGCGCGTAATACAGGTCAATCATGTTGCCTCCTGCGGTAAGGTGATCTGTAATTCATTACACGTTGCTGCGGTCTTCGCCGCGCACAAAGGTATATCAGAGATCCAACAATAGCAGCTAAGGATAGCAGGCTATGTGGGATTCGTCCGATGCTATCTGCGCGGTTGGATCACAATTCTCCACCGGGGCGGGCGGCGGTTTGCCGCACGGTGCCGGCGCGGTAAAATGACGCTTATTTCCCTCTATAGGACAAGGTTATGAAGCTGATGTTCGCCTCGGATATTCACGGTTCGCTGCCTGCTGCCGAACGCGTGCTGGAATTGTTCGAACAAAACCGCGCCGACTGGCTGATTCTTCTGGGTGATTTGCTGAATCACGGCCCGCGCAACGCGCTGCCGGCCGGGTATCAGCCCGCTCAGGTTGCCGAACGATTGAACCGCTATAGCGACAAGATCATCGCCGTTCGCGGCAATTGCGACAGCGAGGTCGATCAGATGCTGCTGACGTTCCCCATCGAAGCGCCCTGGCAACAGGTTTTACTGCAAAAAAGACGATTGTTTTTGACCCACGGTCACCTTTATCATCCCTCGGCACTGCCGCCGTTATCCCGCGGAGACGTCCTGGCCTACGGCCATACGCATCTGCCGCAGGCGGAGCGGCAGGGGGAGATCTACTGCTTCAATCCAGGCTCGGTCAGCATCCCGAAAGGGGGCTTTCCCGCCAGCTACGGCATGTTGGATAGCGGCACTTTGAGCGTGCTGACGCTCGACGACGGCAAGGTCGTCGCGGAGGTGGCGTTAACACGCTAAACGCACTAATTTATACACACACAATAAAAATCTTTGAAAAACACTCATTGATTAACCAGCGCGCGGGATGCATCGCGCCAAAATAGAAGGTTTTAGAGGATGGCGGAACAGGGTCAGGCTGCAGATACCGAATGGGTTGATATCGTCGACGAACAAAACGAGGTGATTGCTCAATCCAGTCGTCAACAGATGCGGGCGGAGCGGCTGCGCCATCGTGCTACCTATATTGTGGTGCATGATGGGATGGGAAAAATTCTGGTGCAGCGTCGCACCGAGATCAAGGACTTCTACCCGGGCTGGCTGGACGCGACGGCGGGCGGCGTAGTGCAAAGCGGTGAAAACGTGCTGGATTCGGCGCGCCGCGAGGCGGAAGAGGAGCTGGGCATCGCCGGCGTGCCTTTCGCCGAGCACGGTCTGTTCTACTTTGAAGAAGAGCAGTGCCGGGTGTGGGGCGCGCTGTTCAGCTGCGTGTCGCACGGCCCGTTCGCGCTGCAGGAAGAAGAAGTGGCCGAAGTGTGCTGGTTGACGCCGGAAGAGATCACCGCGCGCTGCGACGAGTTTACCCCGGATTCGCTGAAGGCGCTGTCGCTGTGGCTGACGCGCAACAACGAGCAGGATTACGGCAAACCGATCGATAACCACTGAGACGCCAACGCATGAAAAAGCCGGTCATCGACCGGCTTTTTTTATGGCGCGGATTCAGCAGCTGTCGCGGCGGCACAGCGTGGCGGGCAGGGAGCCTTCCGGCAGCCAGGGTTGCTGGTTCAGCCGCGCCAGCAGCGCCTGGCCGGCCTGAATGCCGATGTCGCGATGCGGAATGGTCATGGTGGTCAGCGGCGGCTGACACACCCGGCTGAACTCGCTGTTGCCGAACCCCACCACCGCCAGATTGTCCGGCACCTTGATGCGCCGCCGCTGGCATTCATACAGCGCGCCGCCCGCCAGTTCGTCCGACGCGCACACCAGCGCGTCCAGCTCCGGCCAGGCCAGCAAAAATTCCGGCAGCTGCTGTGCGCCGGTGCTGAAGCTGGCGGGCTGTGCGGCGTTGATCACCCGATGCGGCGACATATGGTTGCGCAGCAGCGCCTTGTGCCAGCCCTGCAGGTGCTGCTGGAAAATCCACTGCTCCTGGTTGGCACACAACAGCCCGATATTCTGATAGCCGCTGGCGATCACCGTTTGCGTCAGCTGATACATGGCCGCCACGTAATCGATGCCGATGCTCATGTCGATCGGATCGGCGCGCACGGCGCCAATCTCCACCACCGGGATGTTGGCAGCGATCAACGCGTTGCGGGCGTTCTGCGAATGCTCGACGCTGAGCAGCACCGCCGCTGCCAGGTTGTAAGAGAGCAGGGTCTCCAGTAGCTTCTCTTCGCGTTCGAGGTGATGCTGCGACTCCGCCAGCATGATGTGATAGCCGGCCGGCTGCAGCACTTTCTGCAGGCCGGCGAACATCTCGGCGCAGCCGGACTCGGACAGGCTGGGCACCACCATGGCGATGGTGTAGGACGAGGCCGACGCCAGCGAACTGGCGGCCAGATTGGGCAGATAGCCCAGTTCGCTCACCGCCGCATCGATCTTCTCGCGCAGTTTGTCCGAAACCTGCTCCGGTGTGCGCAGCGCGCGCGAAACCGTCATGGTGCCGACGCCCGCCAGCTGCGCCACGTCAGCCAACGTCACCCTGCCTGTGCTGCGTCGTTTTTTACCGATCGACATGCGTAATCCCGACTGAAATGCGCGCGCGGCGCATAAAAATGGTAGGGGTGGGAAGCCGACGAGGTGGCTTCGACGATCCCCGTATGCGGCACATTCTACCCCGTTAGCTGAAAGAGCGAGAAAAAATTGTGGTTAACGCCATGCCGCGGCGCGGTGTTTTGATAGCGCTATCACAGATCTGCATGATAGCGCTTTGGTAGCGCTATCTTTGTGATGCCAGTCACTGTGCAGCCGAGAGGGGTTGATTAAAGTTTTACCGTCGTCGGTGAATTAATCACCGGCCGAAACCATCAACGCTTGGGAGGGTAATGTGCTGAAAGAGTGGCTGACCGCCGATCATATACAGCTGTGCGAACGGGTGGAGGACTGGCGCCAGGCGGTAACGCTGAGCGCACAGCCGCTGCTGCAAGGCGGCGTGATTACGCCGAATTACCTGACGGCCATCTTTCATCAGCAGGAGAAGCTCGGCCCTTACTTCGTCCTGGCGCCGGGCATTGCCATGCCGCACGCCCGGCCGGAGGAAGGCGCCAACGCGCTGGGGTTATCGCTGTTGAAGATCCATCAGGGGGTGAATTTCCACTCTGCGGATAACGATCCGGTTCAGGTGGTGGTGATGCTTTCTGCGCCCGACGGCGACAGCCACATCGAATTGATTTCGCAGCTGGCGGAATTATTTTCAGACAATCAGGCGATGGAGGCGTTATTTCACGCCAAAGATAAACGGCAAATTGAGGATATTATCGCCCGCTATTAACGCTTAATCACCAGGAACACTATTAATGCTAACAACGCCGGGAATATGACCGGCGGCGCTACCCTACACGCTAAATTCAACAGGTGGATATCATGAAAATCATGGCGATTTGCGGTTCCGGTCTCGGCAGCAGTTTTATGGTGGAAATGAACATTAAAAAGGTGCTGAAAAAGATGGGCGTGGAGGCCGAGGTCGAACACTCCGATCTGTCGTCGGCCACTCCCGGCGCGGCCGACGTGTTCGTGATGGCGAAAGACATCGCCGACAGCGCCAGCGTGCCGGCCGATCAGCTGGTGGTGATCAGTAACATCATCGACATCAATGAGCTGGAAGCCAAGCTGCGCGCTTACTTCGAAGCCCACTCAATCCTCTGAATAAAACGATTGGCGAGGTGGATATGTTTATCCAGGAAACGCTCAAGTTTGTGGTGGATATATTAAAGGTGCCTTCGGTGCTGGTCGGGCTTATTGCGCTGATCGGTTTGCTGGCGCAAAAGAAATCCTTTTCCGATGTGGTGAAAGGCACGGTAAAAACCATTCTCGGCTTTATCGTTTTGGGCGGCGGCGCCACGGTATTGGTCGGATCGCTCAATCCGCTGGGCGGCATGTTCGAGCACGCGTTTAATATTCAGGGCATCATTCCGAACAACGAAGCGATCGTCTCTATCGCGCTGGAGAAATACGGTGCCTCCACCGCGTTGATCATGGCGTTCGGCATGGTGGCGAACATCGTGGTGGCGCGCTTCACCCGGCTGAAATACATCTTCCTCACCGGCCACCACACGTTCTACATGGCCTGCATGATCGGCATCATCCTGACGGTGGCGGGCTTTGAGGGCGTGCAGCTGGTGTTCACCGGCGCGCTGACCCTGGGGCTGGTGATGGCGTTCTTCCCGGCGATCGCCCAGCGCTATATGCGGCGTATCACCGGCAACGACGACATCGCCTTCGGCCACTTCGGCACCCTGGGCTACGTGCTGTCCGGCTGGATCGGTTCGAAGGTGGGGAAACACTCGCGCTCGACCGAAGAGATGAACCTGCCGAAAAACCTCAGCTTCCTGCGCGACAGCTCCATTTCGATCTCGATGACCATGATCGTCATCTACCTGATCCTGGCGATCTGTGCCGGGCGGGCCTATGTGGAAAGCGAACTCAGCGGCGGCCAGAACTACCTGGTGTATTCGATAATCCAGGCCATTACCTTCGCCGCCGGGGTGTTCATCATCCTGCAGGGCGTGCGCTTGATTCTGGCGGAAATCGTGCCAGCGTTCACCGGCTTCTCGGAAAAGCTGGTGCCTAACGCGCGGCCGGCGCTGGATTGCCCGGTGGTGTATCCCTATGCCCCCAACGCGGTGCTGATCGGCTTCCTGTTCAGTTTCCTCGGCGGGTTGGCCGGGCTGTTCCTGTTGGGACAGCTGAAGATGGTGCTGATCCTGCCTGGCGTGGTGCCGCACTTCTTCACCGGCGCCACCGCCGGGGTGTTCGGCAATGCCACCGGCGGGCGGCGCGGCGCGATGCTGGGCGCTTTCGCCAACGGCCTGCTGATCACTTTCCTGCCGGTGCTGCTGTTGCCGGTGCTGGGGGCGCTGGGCTTCGCCAACACCACCTTCTCCGACGCCGACTTCGGCGTAGTCGGCATCCTGCTGGGCAATATGGCGCGCTTTATGTCGAAAGAGATGATCATGCTGGCGATCGTCGCCGTGTTCGCGCTGCTGGTGGCGCATAACTTCCTGGGAAAACGCAAAGGCGCACCGGCCGCTGACCGCGTCGAGAAATAACGAGGGCAGACTGATGAATGACACAACGAGCGAAACGGAAATGAGAGAGCTGCGCGCCCTGGCGCGTGCGATCCGTCTGGAAACCTTGAAAGCGCTGACCGGGCTGGGCTTCGGCCACTACGGCGGCTGCATGTCGGTGGTGGAGACGCTGGCGGTGCTGTACGGCGGCGTGATGCGCATCGATCCGGCGGATCCGGACTGGCCGGAGCGCGATGACTTCGTGCTGTCGAAAGGGCACGCCGGCCCGGCGCTGTACAGCACGCTGGCGATCAAGGGCTACTTCCCGCTGGCGGAGCTGAAGACCCTCAACCAGAACGGCACGCGTCTGCCGAGCCACCCGGACCGGCTGCGTACGCGCGGCGTGGACGCGACCACAGGTTCGCTGGGGCAGGGCGTGTCGATTGCCGCCGGCATGGCGTTGTCCCACCGGCTGGCGGGGCGGCGCAACCGGGTGTTCAGCATCCTCGGCGACGGGGAGTTGAACGAAGGGCAGTGCTGGGAGGCGTTCCAGTTTATCGCCCACCACAATCTGAACAACCTGACGCTGTTTATCGATTACAACAAGCAGCAGCTGGACGGCGCGCTGGACGAGGTGATCCAACCGTTCGATCTGGCCGCCAAGTTCCGCGCCTTTGGTTTTGAGGTGCAGACCATCAAGGGCGACGACATCGCAGCGCTGCTGGCGGCGGTGGCGCCGGCGCGCGGCGGCGAACAGCGGCCGCTGGCGATCGTGCTCGACAGCATCAAGGGACAGGGCGTGAGCTATCTGGAAAACCTGTCCAACTCACACCATCTGCGCCTGACGCCGGACGTGCAGCTGGAGATCGAAAAAGCCATCGCCGAACTGGAGGCCGCCCATGTTTAACGTAGTGACGCAGTTGGAAAACGACGCCGTCGAAATGCGCAAAGTCTACGCCGGCGCGGTGCGGCGGCAGATTGAAGCGGGCGCGCCGATCATCGCGCTGGAGGCGGACCTGATGAGTTCGATGGCGATGGACGGCGTGCACAAGGATCACCCGCAGCACGTGATTAACTGCGGCATCATGGAGGCCAATGTGATCGGCGTCGCCGCCGGGCTGTCGCTCACCGGCCGGGTGCCGTTCGTGCATACCTTTACCGCCTTCGCCAGCCGCCGCTGCTTCGATCAGCTGTTCATGTCGCTGGATTACCAGCGCAACAACGTTAAGGTGATCGCCTCCGACGCCGGGGTGAGCGCCTGCCACAACGGCGGCACCCACATGTCGTTCGAAGACATGGGCATCGTGCGCGGGCTAGCGCATTCGGTGGTGCTGGAGGTGACTGACGCCACCATGTTCGCCGACATACTGCGTCAGCTGATGGACTTGCGCGGTTTCTACTGGGTGCGCACCATCCGCAAGCAGGCGACGCGCATCTATCAGGAGGGCTCGCGCTTTACCATCGGCAAGGGCAACCTGCTGCGCGACGGCGACGACGTCACGCTGATCGCCAACGGCATCATGGTGGCCGAAGCGCTGAAGGCGGCGCAGATGCTGGCGCAGCAGGGCGTCAGCGCGGCGGTAATCGATATGTTCACCCTCAAGCCTATCGACCGTGAACTGATCAAAACCTACGCGGCCAAGACCGGACGCATCGTTACCTGTGAAAACCACAGCATTCATAACGGGCTGGGGTCGGCGGTGGCGGAGGTGCTGGCGGAGGAGTGCCCGACGCCGATGCGGCGCGTGGGGGTGAAGGAGCGTTACGGCCAGGTGGGCACCCAGGCGTTTTTACAGCAGGAGTATGGCCTGACCGCGGAGCATATTCTGGAGGCCACCAAGCAGCTGCTGGCGCAGCATTAGAAAAGGTCAAGACGCCGGTCAATGACCGGCGTTGCCTGATGGATAAGGCCATGAAACGTCGCCAAGGCAACGCACGCGCCTTAACGCGGAGAATAGGTGTGTCGGTTGTTATATTCGGTATTGGGCGTGACAACGCCGAAAAACGCGTTGTGGACCCACATCTTGCAGTTATTGCAACACGGCGCGATCCTCCCATCCCCGTTGAAAGCAACGCAGTAGTAATGGCGCGGATGCAGGTTGCGAGCATAAAGCTCAAGCCATACATGGGCTTCGGCACATGCGGTAAAAGGCCGCGCTTCAACTTCCTTTTTACCGCTCCACGGCAGAATCAGCCGCTGGCTTTTTTTCTCTTTCGCCTGCAGTTCTGCAATATATCGGTCAAATAGGGAGGCGTCATGCGTGATGCCTGCGCTGTGGCCCACGAAGCGGGTTAATCCCGATACCTCTCTTTTTCCCCTCGTCAGAGAGAAAGCCAGCGCCAGCATTCTGTTCGTTGTGGGGCCGAGCCGGTCGATCTTCCAGAGGTAGGAATCGTAATTAATGGCATTGTTAATGAGCGTTTTGGCTATTTTCTCAACGGACTGACCAGTGTGTGCCATAGGGTAAACCTTCAGGTTTTTTTATGAGTGTGCATAGTGTCTAGCACAAAACCCAGTCATCAGAATAAGGCGGGCCTTTAATTAAGAGTATTCTTATCTTGCGGCGGAACAGGAGTGTCTCGCTGGCGATATTGCGGCTATTTGTTTGTTTCTACGGAAATTGGTGCGCATTCAGCGTGGGGAAGGCAGCGAGCTTCGCCCGCTTGAGAGAGACATGACCTTCTCTTGAGAATAAAAAAGCACCGCTCAATATGCTTGAGCGGTGCTTTATTGTTTACGCCAATACTCATTATCCACCACCCCGTCCGGGACGGGGCGTTAATGGGCTATCAGGCCTTGGCGGCGGCAGCGTCAGCCTGGGAAGACTGGATCGCCGTCAGTGCGACGGTGTAGACGATATCGTCTACCAGCGCGCCGCGCGACAGGTCGTTCACCGGCTTGCGCATGCCTTGCAGCATCGGCCCGATGGAGACCAGGTCAGCGGAACGCTGCACCGCTTTGTAAGTGGTGTTGCCGGTGTTCAGATCCGGGAAGATGAACACGGTCGCCTGGCCGGCTACCGGTGAGTTCGGCGCCTTGGACTTGGCAACGTCGGCCATGATGGCGGCGTCGTACTGCAGCGGGCCATCGATGATCAGGTCCGGGCGTTTTTCCTGCGCCAGACGGGTCGCTTCGCGCACTTTCTCTACGTCGCTGCCCGCACCGGAGTTGCCGGTGGAGTAGGAGATCATCGCTACGCGCGGCTCGATACCGAAGGCGGCGGCGGAATCTGCAGACTGGATGGCGATCTCAGACAGCTGCTCGGCGGTCGGATCCGGGTTGATCGCGCAGTCGCCGTAGACCAGAACCTGGTCAGGCAGCAGCATGAAGAACACGGAGGACACCAGCGAGCTGCCCGGCGCGGTTTTGATCAGCTGCAACGGCGGACGGATGGTGTTGGCGGTGGTGTGAACCGCACCGGAAACCAGACCGTCGACTTCGCCTTGTTCCAGCATCAGGGTGCCGAGTACCACGTTGTCTTCCAACTGCTCGCGCGCGACCACTTCGGTCATGCCCTTGCTCTTGCGCAGCTCAACCAGACGCGGCACGTAGTTTTCACGCACGGCGACCGGATCGACGATTTCGATGCCTTTGCCCAGCTCAACGCCTTGCGCTGCCGCTACGCGCTGGATCTCGTCCGGGTTGCCGAGCAGCACGCATTCCGCAATACCGCGTTCGGCGCAGATGGCCGCTGCTTTCACGGTGCGCGGCTCGTCGCCTTCCGGCAGCACGATGCGCTTGCCGGCTTTACGCGCCAGCTCGGTCAGCTCGTAACGGAACGCCGGTGGAGACAGGCGGCGTGAACGCTCGGAGGTGGCGGTCAGCGAGTCGATCCACTCGGTGTTGATGTGGCTGGCCACGTAGTTCTGCACTTTCTCGATGCGCTGGTGGTCGTCCGCCGGCACTTCGAGGTTGAAGCTCTGCAGGCTCAGCGAGGTCTGCCAGGTATTGGTGTCGACCATGAACACCGGCAGGCCGGTCTGGAAGGCGCGTTCGCACAGCTTCTTGATCGGCTCGTCGATGGCGTAGCCGCCGGTCAGCAGAATGGCGCCGATTTCCACGCCGTTCATCGCCGCCAGGCAGGCGGAGACCAGCACGTCAGGGCGGTCTGCGGAGGTCACCAGCAGGGAGCCAGGGCGGAAGTGTTCCAGCATGTGCGGAATGCTGCGCGCACAGAAGGTCACGGACTTCACGCGGCGGGTCATGATGTCGCCTTCGTTGACCACGCGGGCCTTCAGGTGGCGAGCCATGTCGATGGCGCGGGTGGCGATCAGATCGAAGCTCCACGGCACGCAGCCCAGAACCGGCAGCGGGCTGTTGGCGAACAGCTGCGCAGGATCGACGTGGGCGATGCTGGCTTTGGTGGAGTCGTCGAAGATTTCGGACAGGTCAGGACGGGTGCGGCCCTGATCGTCGACCGGTGCGTTCAGCTTGTTGATGATAACGCCGGTGATGTTCTTGTTCTTGCTGCCGCCGAAGCTGGTGCGCGCCAGTTCGATGCGCTCTTTCAGCTGCGCCGGGGAGTCGTTGCCCAGCGCCAGCACGAAGACGATCTCGGCGTTCAGGGTTTTGGCGATCTCGTAGTTCAGCGCGTTGGCGAACTGGTGCTTGCGGGTCGGCACCAGGCCTTCGATCAGCACCACTTCCGCGTCTTTGGTGTTCTCGTGGTAGCGCGCCACGATCTCTTCCATCAGCACGTCTTGCTGGTTGGAGCTCAGCAGGCCCTCAACGTAGTCCATGCGCAGCGGTTCGGCCGCCGTAATGGTGGAGTTGCTGCTGCGGATGATGGTGGTGGTCTGGTCGAGCGCATTGTCGCCGGAGCGCGGTTGAGCGATAGGCTTGAATACGCTCAGACGAACGCCTTTTTGCTCCATGGAGCGGATGACACCCAGGCTGACGCTGGTCAGGCCGACGCTGGTGCCGGTGGGGATCAACATAATAGTACGTGACACAGAATAGTCCTCTTCACGATTAACATGAGGCTAAAACAACACCGTCAGCCTGGGCTGACGGTGTTTTGAGAGCATTACGCGGTCAGGCGGGATGCGTCCTGCGCGATGACCAACTCTTCGTTGGTCGGGATCACCAGCGCCAGGCGGCTGCCGTCTTTGGTGATGGCGCCGGATTTGCCGAAGCGAGCGGCCATGTTGCGGTCGTGGTCGATTTCGAAGCCCAGCAGGCCCAGTTTGTTCAGGGTCAGCTCGCGCACCATGCCGGCGTTCTCGCCGATGCCGCCGGTGAAGATCACCGCGTCCAGACGGCCTTCCATCAGCGCGCTGTAGGCACCGACGTATTTGGCCAGACGGTGGCAGAACACGTCCATTGCGCGTTTGGCGTCGGCTTTGCTGTCGTAGTTGTCTTCAACGTAACGGCAGTCGCTGGTGACTTCGGTCAGGCCCAGCAGGCCGGATTCTTTGGTCAGCATTTTGTTGATCTGGTCAACGCTCATGCCCAGAGAATCGTGCAGGTGGAAGATGATAGCCGGATCGATGTCGCCGCTGCGGGTGCCCATCACCAGGCCTTCCAGCGGGGTCAGACCCATGGAGGTGTCAACGCACTGGCCGTTGCGCACTGCGGTAACGGAACCGCCGTTGCCCAGGTGGCAGGTGATCACGTTCACTTCTTCCACCGGCTTGTTCAGCATCTTCGCGGCTTCTTGAGTCACGTAGAAGTGGCTGGTGCCGTGCGCGCCGTAGCGGCGAACGCCGTGGTCGCGGTACAGGCTGTACGGCAGGGCGTACAGGTAGGATTCTTCCGGCATGGTCTGGTGGAACGCGGTGTCGAACACGGCAACGTTCTTGTCAGCCAGGTGAGGGAAGGATTTCAGCGCTTCCGCGATGCCGATCAGGTGAGCCGGGTTGTGCAGTGGTGCAAACGGTACGGAATCTTTGATACCCTGCAGAACTTCGTCGTTGATCACGGCGGAGGCGGTGAACTTCTCGCCGCCGTGCACGATGCGGTGGCCGATAGCGGTCAACTGCGCGGAAAGCTCTGGTTTTTGTGCCAGAATAGTATTAACAATGAAGTTCAGCGCTTCGCTGTGTGCAGCGCCGGCCCCCAGGGCAGCTTCGTGTTTGGCGCCGTCCATTTTCCACTTGATGCGAGCTTCAGGCAGGTGGAAACACTCGGCCAAACCGGAGAGGAATTCGTCGCCGTTAACGGCATCGATGATGGCGAATTTCAGAGAAGAACTGCCGCAGTTAAGAACCAGTACTAGCTTACTCGACATGGAAGTACCTACTTAAATAGTCGTGTTGTTAAAAGAAAATCGAACACACGTGGTGAATTAATCGTCAATCAGACAACAAGCGTAGCGCATAGTGCCGATGACATTTATGATTAACATCATGTGAAGTGCACAAATCACAGGATGATGGAAAAACCGATGATTTCTCTGCGGTTTAAATAATCTTGATTTTTATAGGGCTAAAAGTTGACAAAATTTACGTCATCTTCTACCGGCCACAAGGCCGGCTTAGGATACCGATAGCCCGGTGCAAACACAAAATAAATTTAAAGCTTCAAATTTTTTAGTATTGTCTCTGGCAGCACGCTGTGAGTTTCTTTACGTGACGTTGAGGTACGCAATGACGAGCAAACCGTCCGGTTCCGTAAGCTGGTTTCAGGTCTTCCAGCGCGGGCAGCATTATATGAAAACCTGGCCGTCAGACAAACGTCTGGCACCGGTCTTTCCGGAGAACCGCGTTGCGCGTGCTACCCGTTTCGCCATCCGCTTCATGCCGCCGTTGGCGATTTTCACGCTGACCTGGCAGATCGCGCTCGGCGGCCAGCTCGGCCCGGCGATCGCCACCGCGCTGTTCGCCTGCAGCCTGCCGATGCAGGGGCTGTGGTGGCTGGGGCGCCGTTCGGTCACGCCGCTGCCGCCGACGCTGCTGCAATGGTTCCACGAGGTGCGCAACAAGCTGACGGAAGCGGGGCAGGCGGTGGCGCCGCTCGAAGGGACGCCGACTTATCAGACGTTGGCCGATCTGCTCAAGCGCGCGTTCAAGCAGCTGGACAAAACCTTCCTTGACGATCTGTAACTGAAAAAAGGCCGCGTTGATGCGGCCTTTTTCGTCTAAGCGCCAATAACCCCGGTTTAAATCAAAGAACGGTCGAGTTGTGATTTCCTGCGTTCTTGCGCTGTGCGATGCTCCCGCCATCACACAGAAATGAGGAAATCCTGATGGAAATGACCAACGCCCAGCGGCTGATCCTGTCGAATCAGTACAAGATGATGACCCTGCTCGATCCGGACAACAGCGATCGTTATCGCCGGTTGCAAACCATCGTCGAACGCGGCTTCGGTTTGCAAATGCGCGAGCTGGATCGCGACTTCGGCGAACTGAGCGAAGAGGTGTGTCGCACCATCATCAACGTGATGGAGATGCATCATGCGCTGCAGGTTTCCTGGAGCAACCTGAAAGAGAAGCAGGATCTGGACGAACGCCGCCTGGCGTTTCTCGGTTTCGATGCCGCCACCGAGGCGCGCTACCTGAGCTACGTGCGTTTCCTGGTCAGCACCGAGGGGCGTTATACTCACTTCGATTCCGGCAGCCACGGTTTCAACGCCCAGACCAAAATGTGGGAGAAATACCAGCGTATGCTGGCGATCTGGCTGGCCTGCCCGCGCCAGTATCACTTGAGCGCCGTTGAGATAGCGCAAATCATCAATGCTTGATTAAAAAGAGGTTTTCTGTGGAGTGTAAGGGTTTTCTGTTCGATCTTGATGGCACCCTGGTGGATTCGCTGCCGGCGGTAGAGCGCGCCTGGACGCACTGGGCCGAGCGCCGCGGCGTCAACCCGCAAGCCGTGCTGGACTTCATTCACGGTAAACAGGCCATTACTTCTCTGCGCCACTTTATGCCGGGCGAAAGCGAAGCGGAAATTCAGCGCGAGTTCCAACTGCTGGAGCAGAGGGAAGCGCAGGATACCGACGGCGTTCGCGCACTGCCTGGCGCCATTGCATTGCTGGATCGCCTGAACGCGCTCGACATTCCCTGGGCGATCGTCACCTCCGGTTCGGTGCCGGTGGCGGGCGCCCGTCGCCAGGCCGGTGGCTTGCCGCAGCCGGCGGTGTTCATTACCGCCGAGCAGGTTAAACACGGTAAACCGCAGCCCGACGCCTATCTGCTGGGCGCCGAGCGTCTGGGCCTGGCGCCGCACGAGTGCGTGGTGGTCGAAGACGCACCGGCCGGCATTCTTTCCGGTCTGGCTGCGGGCTGCCAGGTGATCGCGGTCAACGCGCCGGCGGATGCGCCGAAGCTGGATCAGGTCGACCTGCGGCTGGGGTCGCTGGAACAGATTGCCGTCGAGAAAACGGCGCACGGGGCGATCGTTCGCCGGCTGGCCTGAGCGGCATTATCTTCACCCTAATTGATTAGACCCCGCCTCGGCGGGGTTTTTTTATGCTATTTTTTAACCCCTTGGACATTTGCCGGATGAGGCCGTTTTGAACAGCGAATTACTGTGGGTGCTGAGTTTACTGCTGATTGCCATTGTGCTGTTTACCACCAACAAGCTGCGCATGGACGTGGTGGCGCTGTTGGTGATCATCGCTTTCGTGTTGAGTGGCACGCTCAGCCTGCAGGAGGCGACGGTCGGTTTCAGCGATCCCAACGTGATTTTGATCGCCGCGCTGTTCGTGATCGGCGAAGGGCTGGTGCGCACCGGTGTGGCCTATCAGGTCGGCGACTGGCTGGTGAAAGTGGCCGGCAGCAGCGAAACCAAAATGTTGATGCTGCTGATGGTGACGGTCGCCGGGCTGGGAGCGTTCATGAGCTCGACCGGCGTGGTGGCGATCTTTATCCCGGTGGTGCTCAGCGTGACGGCGAGAATGAAGATCGCACCGGGGCGGCTGATGATGCCGCTCAGCTTCGCCGGGCTAATCAGCGGTATGATGACGCTGGTGGCCACGCCGCCCAACATGGTGGTCAACAGCGAACTGGTGCGCGAAGGCATTCATGGTTTCGGCTTCTTCAGCGTGACGCCCATCGGCCTGGCGGTGCTGGCGCTGGGCGTCGGCTACATGCTGATCGCCCGCCGTTGGCTGGGCAGCGGTGAAACGGGCAAAGCCGGCGACGACTGGCGGCGGCGCACCTTCCGCGATCTGATCCGCGATTACAAACTGACCGGCCGCGCGCGGCGGCTGGCTGTCCGTAGCGCTTCGCCGCTGATCGGGCGTTCTCTGGATGAGCTGCACCTGCGCGCGCGCTATGGCGCCAACGTGGTGGGCATCGAGCGTTGGAAACGCTTCCGGCGAGTGATGGTCAGCGCTTCCGGCAGCACCGAACTGCGCGAGGGCGATGTCCTGCTGATCGACATGTCGGACAGCCAGGTCGATCTGCGTGAATTCTGCGGCGAGCAGCAGCTGGAGCCAATGGTGCTGCGTGGTGATTATTTCTCTGAACAGTCGCGCAACGTCGGCATGGCGGAGGTCTCGCTGATCCCGGACTCGGCGCTGCTGGGCAAAAGCCTGCGCGAAGCGGCGTTCCGCAGCCGCTATGATCTGAACGTGGTGGGCATCCGGCGCCACGGCGAGACGCTGAGCGGCAAGCTGGTGGACGAACCGCTGGAGTTGGGCGACATTTTGCTGGTGATCGGCGACTGGAAGGCCATTCGTCAGCTGCAGGCCAAAACCCACGACTTTATCGTGCTCAATCTGCCGGCCGAAGTGGATGAAGTGGCACCGGCCATCACCCAGGCGCCGCACGCGCTGTTTTGTCTGGCGTTGATGGTGGCGATGATGCTGACCGACGAAATCCCCAACCCGATCGCGGCGCTGATCGCCTGCCTGCTGATGGGCAAGTTCCGTTGCATCGACATGGAGAGCGCCTATAAATCGATCCACTGGCCGAGCATCATTTTGATCGTCGGCATGATGCCGTTCGCGCAGGCGCTGCAAAAGACCGGCGGGGTCGATCTGATCGTCCGCGGGCTGATGGACGTCGCGGGCGGCGCGGGGCCGCGCGTGATGCTGTTGTGCCTGTTCGTGCTGTGCGCCACCATCGGCCTGTTTATTTCCAATACCGCGACGGCGGTGCTGATGGCACCGATCGCCATCGCCGCCGCGCGCGAAATGGGCGTCTCGCCGTACCCGTTCGCGATGATTATCGCCATCGCCGCGTCCGCTGCCTTTATGACGCCGGTCTCTTCGCCAGTCAACACGCTGGTGCTGGGGCCGGGTAATTACAAGTTCGGCGATTTCGTGCGTCTTGGCGTGCCGTTCACTCTGTTGGTGATGGCGGTCAGCGTGTTGGTGGTGCCGTGGCTTTACGGATTTTAACGGCGCAGCGAAGGCTGCGCCGGCGGGTTACAGCGAGCTGTCGAGGCTGATTTCGTCCAGCGACAGGCTGAAGCTGGGAATGAACACCTCCATGAAGTAGTCCATTTCCGGGCTGCGGCGCTGCTCCAGCGTTTTATCCAGCCGCGCCTTGGCCAGAGTGAATTCGTTGTTGCCGGCGGACAGCTCCTCCAGGCATTTCAGGTAAGCGCACAGTGCGTCCGCCTGCTTCACCACCTGCTTTTCATCTTCGCTGTAGT
Organism: Serratia sp. BFP-2025; assembly: GCF_050880365.1. Lineage (NCBI taxonomy): Bacteria > Pseudomonadati > Pseudomonadota > Gammaproteobacteria > Enterobacterales > Yersiniaceae > Serratia > Serratia sp. BFP-2025. The sequence continues at coordinate 488,397 of NZ_JBPAFV010000001.1, forward strand.
AATGCTCATCGAGAATGGTGCGGAAGTCGTTGCGCAGCTCCGCCGGGATCATGTCCAGCAGCTTTTGTTGGGCGATCTTTTCGATCTTCTTGTACTCGTGGGCGATCTGCGGGTTGTAGTACTTGATCGGCGTCGGCATGTCGCCGGTGATCACTTCGCTGGCGTCGTGGTACATCGCCAGCAGCGCAACGCGGTCAGCGTTGAGGTTGCCGTTGAATTTGCGGTTCTTGATCACCGCCAACGCGTGGGCGACAAAAGCCACCTGCAGGCTGTGTTCGGAGACGTTCTCGGTACGCACGTTGCGCATCAGCGGCCAGCGGTTGATCAGTTTCAGGCGGGACAGATGGGCGAAGAAATGGCTCTGGCTCATGGTGCTCTCTTTAACGGCAAGTGAGGGCCCCATTGTGAAGCAGTGACGGCGAATTTTGCAACCGGCCTGTGAGGGAAGGGCGCAGCAAGCCGCTGCGCCCCAGGCGATTACTGGTGGTAGCCTTCCAGGAAGCGGCCCAGCTTGCCGACCGCCATTTCCAGCTCGTCTACGCGCGGCAGGGTGACGATGCGCACGTGATCCGGGTAAGGCCAGTTGAATGCGGAACCCTGCACCAGCAGCACTTTTTCCTGCAGCAACAGATCCAGCACCAGCTTCTGGTCGTCATGGATGTTGAAGCGCTTGGCGTCGATGCGCGGGAACATGTACAGCGCGCCCTGCGGTTTCACGCAAGAGACGCCCGGGATATCGTTGAGCAGTTCCCAGGTGCGGTTGCGCTGCTCATACAGACGCCCGCCGGGCTGAATGAATTCGCTGATGCTCTGATAACCGCCCAGCGCGGTCTGAATCGCGTGCTGCATCGGCACGTTGGCGCACAGGCGCATCGAAGCCAGCATCTCCAGCCCTTCGATATAGCCTTTGGCGTGCTTTTTCGGCCCGTTCAGCACCATCCAGCCCTGGCGGAAGCCGGCCACGCGGTAGGTCTTCGACAGGCCGTTGAAGGTCACTGTCAGCAGATCCGGCGCCAGTGCGGCGATCGAGTGGTGCTCGGCTTCGTCATACAGGATCTTGTCGTAGATCTCGTCGGCGAAGATGATCAGGTTGTGTTGACGGGCGATCTCGACGATCTGCTCCAGCAGCGCTTTGCTGTAAACCGCACCGGTCGGGTTGTTCGGGTTGATGATCACGATGCCGCGGGTGCGCGGAGTGATCTTGCTGATGATGTCGTCCAGATCCGGGAACCAGCCGGCCTGCTCATCGCACAGGTAGTGCACGGCCTTGCCGCCGGACAGCGAGACCGCGGCGGTCCACAGCGGGTAGTCCGGCGCCGGCACCAGCATTTCGTCGCCGCTGTTGAGCAGCGCCTGCATGGATTGGACGATCAGCTCCGAGACGCCGTTGCCAATGTAGATATCCTCAACGGTCACGTCACGCATGTTGCGCGCCTGATAGTGCTGCATGATCGCTTTACGCGCCGAGAAGAGGCCTTTGGAATCGGAGTAACCTTGCGCCGTGGGCAGATTGCGGATCACGTCGACCAGGATTTCGTCCGGGGCGTCGAAGCCGAACGGGGCGGGGTTGCCGATGTTCAGTTTCAGGACTTTGTTGCCTTCTTCTTCAAGACGTTTAGCTTCTTTAAGCACCGGGCCGCGAATGTCATAGCAGACGTTGTCCAGTTTGCTGGATTTCTCAATGGGGGACATAAAAAGTTGAGCCTTTTGCTGGGATAGGGGCGCTCCTACCGTGGAACGCCGCAACCCGCCCAATGTACTCCTGGCGTAGTTGCTTTTGAAGGGTTTTGCACGCCTTTGGTGCAAACGCATGTCGTAACGGGGGATTTTAGTTATGATAAGTAAAGGTAAAGTTATTTTGTGGTTCATAATGTCATGAACTATAATTTTAGTAGGGTTTTGTTCTGAAAAAATGTGAGCCGGGAAACGCGATGCGCCGGCGAGCGCGGCCGGCGGCAGAGAACTGATAAGCGGGAAGGAAGGATGGGTGTCAATAAACTGTAAAGGAACGATAATACCGGACTTGTCTGATAGCCGGTTGTCGGATGGCGCACCACACTAAGAAAAAGGCATATTTACATTAGCTTTACTTTATATTTTGTCTTAAGCATTGTTAATGTGGGTATGAGATTATTATTTAAAGTAGAAATCTTACTGATTGAATTTATTAAATTCATTGAGTAGGGGTACGAAGCCGGCGCTGTTAATTATTTATCTTTTTTGCTCTGAAATGCTGTCTAAGCCCCCGTTGATAAGGGTTCTCAGTAGCACGAATGGAGTGGAAATCAGGCAGTATGAATGAGTAAAATCTTAGGTTCGGTGGGAATAAGCCCTTTCCATCGGTATTTAACTCCCTGCGTCCTATAAGCATTATCGATAGGTTGCATTTTAAAAAGCGATAGAGGTAACGAAACATAAGTAATTTTTTTGCCCTCCACTTATGAGTGGGGTACTGTCATAACAGGCGCCGCCCTTTTTCAACGGCGTCTGAGAAACACACCAGGGTAGTAGTTCGTAAATTAGAATTTAAAAAAGTGAAGAATACACTATGACAACTGCAAATCGTCCGATACTTAATCTCGACCTCGATCTGCTAAGAACTTTTGTTGCTGTTGCTGATTTGAATACCTTCGCGGCGGCGGCCGTCGCCGTTTGCCGTACTCAATCAGCCGTCAGCCAGCAAATGCAGCGATTAGAGCAACTGGTCGGCAAAGAACTGTTTGCCCGCCATGGGCGTAACAAACTCCTGACTGAGCACGGTATTCAGCTTCTCGGTTATGCCAGGAAGATCCTGCGCTTTAACGATGAAGCCTGTACCTCTCTGATGTACAACAATATTAAAGGTGTTCTGACCATCGGCGCTTCCGACGACACCGCCGATACCATTCTGCCTTTCCTGTTGAACCGCGTGACCGCCATCTATCCCAAGCTGGCTATTGACGTGCGCGTGAAGCGCAGCACGACGATGGTCGATCTGCTGGAAGAAGGGCAGATCGATCTGGCAGTGACCACGGCCGATCCCGAAGGGCATCCGCACATTGTGCTGCGCACGTCGCCGACGCTGTGGTACTGCGCCGCTGATTACCACTACCAGGCCGGCGAGCCGATCCCGTTGGTGGTGATGGACGAGCCAAGCCCGTTCCGCGCGCTGGCGATCAAACAGTTGGACGAAGCCGGTATTCCGTGGCGCATCGCCTACGTCGCCTCTACGCTGTCCGCAGTGCGGGCGGCCTGCAAGGCCGGTCTGGGCGTCACCGCGCGGCCTATCGAGATGATGAGCCCCGACCTGCGGGTGCTGGGCGCGGCGGAAGGTTTGCCGCCGTTGCCGGATACCCAGTATGCGCTGTGCAAAAATGCGCAGTGCAGCAGCGAGCTGGCGATGGCCATCTTCAGCGCGATGCAGGGCGGCAACGACAGCTATGGTTTCAACGGAACGGAAACCGGTCTCCAGGGCGATCAGGATGACGCCAGCCTGGTGGACGAAGAAGAGTAACGCTGCGGCGTGAAATCGGATGAAAAACCTCTGCTTCGGCGGAGGTTTTTTTTGCCTTAATTTTGATGAAAGTGACTGTTATAGGCGGTTAAGTGCAATTTTGTTATGAGATGGCTATTTTGTTGCATTTTAAGCGTCAATGAAAACAGAGTTTGGCCGGGTTTAAGACGGTGAGTTTGTTTTTTGAGCAATAAGATTGAATGGGTTAAAGGCATGGTAATGGTAAGGTTATTTTGTTAGCTTATAGCGGCCGTTTTTGCGGCTTAATTTGAGGAAAATTGTTAAAGGCCCACACTTTTTTTGAGGATTTATGCTGAAAACGTGTCCTGGATCAAAAAAATACCCCTAGGTAGTGAGTGGAAGAACAGGGAATTCCTGAGACAATGGTATAGTAAAACTGAAATGTGCATGTTGGTTTATATCTATCTGTTTCTACACAAAAATTAACTGACACGATTTAGCCTGTCCCTGGCGCATCAAATGTTAATCAAATGATACGTATGTAAACTAGTGTGTAGATACTTTTGTCAAAGTTGACAAAAGGTTATAGAAAGGAGTAAAAAGCCCACAGAAAAACGCTGCCTAACTCGCTGTAAAAGCAGTTTGTTTGTGTGGTTATTTATCCTTCCCTTAAATCGATGTGGCGCACTAACTGCCGGTGACAAGAGCAGTGCGATCGACGCCACTTTTGATGAGTAAGCATAGAGTATGTCAACAACCACTGAAGTTATCGCTCATCACTGGGCGCTCGCCGTATTTCTCGTTGTGGCTATCGGGCTCTGCGGCTTAATGCTGCTGGGTGCGTTCTTCTTGGGCGGGAGAGCCCGGGCGCGCGCCAAACACACCCCGTTTGAATCAGGTATCGACTCCGTCGGCACGGCGCGCATGCGTCTGTCCGCCAAGTTTTACCTGGTGGCCATGTTCTTCGTTATTTTCGACGTTGAAGCCTTATACCTGTATGCCTGGTCGGTCTCGATTCGCGAGAGCGGCTGGGTAGGCTTTATCGAAGCCGCCATTTTCATTTTGGTGCTATTGGCCGGTCTGGTTTATCTGGTGCGCATCGGCGCGTTGGATTGGACTCCGGCGCGTTCCCAACGCCGCAGCAAACCGAGCACGATCACTAACACCAACAGTCATCCGCAGTAACAGCGAGGCATTAAGATGGACTATACGCTCACCCGCATAGACCCGAACGGTGAGAACGACCGTTATCCCCTGCAAAAACAGGAGATCGTCGCCGATCCCCTGGAACAACAGGTCCACCGCACGGTTTACATGGGTAAACTCGAACATGCGCTGCATGACATGGTGAACTGGGGGCGTAAAAACTCTATTTGGCCGTATAACTTCGGCCTTTCGTGCTGTTACGTGGAGATGGTGACGTCGTTTACCGCCGTTCACGACGTGGCGCGTTTCGGTGCGGAAGTGTTGCGCGCCTCCCCGCGTCAGGCTGACCTGATGGTGGTGGCCGGCACCTGCTTCACCAAGATGGCTCCGGTCATCCAGCGCCTGTACGAGCAGATGCTGGAACCGAAGTGGGTGATTTCGATGGGCGCCTGCGCCAACTCCGGCGGCATGTACGACATCTATTCCGTGGTGCAGGGTGTGGACAAGTTCCTGCCGGTCGACGTGTACATTCCCGGCTGCCCGCCGCGTCCGGAAGCCTACATGCAAGCGCTGATGCTGCTGCAGGAATCCATCGGCAAAGAACGTCGCCCGCTGTCGTGGGTTGTCGGCGATCAGGGCGTTTACCGCGCCAATATGCAGTCTGAAAGAGAGCGTAAACACGGCGAGCGCATCGCGGTGACCAACCTCCGGACGCCTGACGAGATTTAAGACGTTCATTTAACGTCCATCTTAGTGCGCTATTGGTTAACACAGCGAAAAGTGAAACTTGCGGCGAATAACCCTTTAGTGTGGTGAAAAAAAATTATGACAGATTTGACGACGCACGACGCCTTGCCTGCCTGGCAGACCCGAGATCACCTTGACGACCCGGTGATCGGCGAACTGCGCAACCGTTTTGGGCCGGAAGCCTTTACTGTTCAGGCCACCCGCACCGGCATGCCCGTGGTATGGGTTAAACCTGACCAGTTACTGGAAGTAATGACGTTCCTGAGAAAACAGCCGAAGCCGTATGTCATGCTGTTCGATCTGCATGGCGTAGACGAACGTCTTCGCACCCACCGCGACGGCCTGCCCGCTGCGGATTTCTCCGTTTTCTACCATCTGATTTCCATCGAACGCAACCGCGACATCATGCTGAAGGTAGCGCTGTCTGAAAAAGACCTGCACGTGCCGACGGCGACCAAGGTGTTCCCGAACGCCAACTGGTATGAGCGCGAGACCTGGGAAATGTTCGGCATCACCTTCGACGGCCACCCGCACCTGTCGCGCATCATGATGCCGCAGACCTGGGAAGGGCACCCGCTGCGTAAGGACTACCCGGCGCGCGCCACCGAATTCGATCCTTTCGTGTTGACCAAACAGAAAGAAGATCTGGAGATGGAAGCGCTGACCTTCAAGCCGGAAGACTGGGGCATGAAGCGCGGCACCGAGAACGAAGACTTCATGTTCCTCAACCTCGGCCCGAACCACCCGTCCGCGCACGGTGCGTTCCGCATCATTCTGCAGCTGGACGGCGAAGAGATCGTCGACTGCGTGCCGGATATCGGCTATCACCACCGCGGCGCCGAGAAGATGGGCGAGCGTCAATCCTGGCACAGCTACATTCCGTACACCGACCGCATCGAGTACCTCGGCGGCTGCGTGAACGAAATGCCTTACGTGCTGGCGGTTGAAAAGCTGGCCGGCATCAAGGTGCCGGAGCGCGTAGACACCATTCGCGTGATGCTGTCCGAACTGTTCCGCATCAACAGCCACCTGCTGTACATCTCCACCTTCATTCAGGACGTCGGCGCGATGACCCCGGTGTTCTTCGCCTTTACCGACCGTCAGAAGATCTACGATCTGGTGGAAGCGATTACCGGTTTCCGCATGCACCCGGCCTGGTTCCGCATCGGCGGCGTCGCGCACGATCTGCCGCGCGGTTGGGATCGCCTGCTGCGCGAATTCCTCGACTGGATGCCGAAGCGTCTGGATTCTTACGTGAAAGCGGCGCTGAAGAACAGCATCCTGAAAGGCCGTTCCATCGGCGTGGCGTCCTATAACGCCAAAGAAGCGCTGGAGTGGGGCGTGACCGGTGCCGGTCTGCGCGCGACCGGCGTCGAGTTCGACGTGCGTAAATGGCGTCCGTATTCCGGCTACGAGAACTTCGACTTCGAAGTGCCGGTCGGCGACGGCACCAGCGACTGCTACACCCGCGTGATGCTGAAGGTGGAAGAGCTGCGCCAGAGCCTGCGCATCCTCGAACAGTGCCTGAACAACATGCCGGAAGGCCCGTTCAAGGCCGATCACCCGCTGACCACGCCGCCGCCGAAAGAGCGCACGCTGCAGCACATTGAAACGCTGATCACCCACTTCCTGCAGGTTTCCTGGGGCCCGGTGATGCCAGCCAACGAATCATTCCAGATGATTGAAGCCACCAAAGGGATCAACAGCTACTACCTGACCAGCGACGGCAGCACCATGAGCTACCGCACCCGGGTACGTACGCCAAGCTTTGCGCACCTGCAGCAGATCCCATCGGTCATCCGAGGCAGCCTGGTTTCCGACCTGATCGTCTATCTGGGTAGTATCGATTTTGTAATGTCAGATGTGGACCGCTAACTATGCATGATCAAAAAGACAATCACGCAGTCAATGATGCGCTCGAGCCCATCAACGCAGCCGCTCCTCAGAGCGGCGTTGATGCATTTGTACTGAGCGCGGAAGAACGTGATGCGATCGAGCACGAAAAGCACCATTACGAGGATCCGCGCGCCGCTTCCATCGAAGCACTGAAAATTGTGCAGAAGCAGCGCGGCTGGGTTCCGGACGGTGCGATTTACGCCATCGCGGAAGTGCTGGGCATCCCCGCCAGCGACGTAGAAGGCGTGGCCACGTTCTACAGCCAGATTTTCCGTCAGCCAGTAGGACGTCACGTGATCCGTTATTGTGACAGCGTTGTTTGTCACATCACCGGTTACCAGGGCATTCAGGCCGCTATCGAGAAGAAGCTGAACATCAAACCGGGTCAAACCACCTTTGATGGCCGCTTCACGCTGTTGCCGACCTGCTGTCTGGGCAACTGCGATAAAGGGCCGACCATGATGATTGATGAGGACACTCACAGTCAGCTGAAGCCTGAAGATATCGAGACGCTACTGGAGCAGTATCAATGACCAAGCACATTGTACGCACTCCCGAAACGCATCCGCTGACCTGGCGTCTGCGCGATGACAAGCAGCCGCTGTGGCTGGACGAATACCGCAGCAAAAACGGCTATGCCGGTGCGGAAAAGGCCCTGAAGGGCCTGGCGCCCGACGAGATCGTCAGCCTGGTAAAAGATTCCGGGCTGAAGGGCCGCGGCGGCGCGGGCTTCTCCACCGGTTTGAAGTGGAGCCTGATGCCGAAGGACGAATCCATGAACATCCGTTACCTGCTGTGTAACGCCGATGAGATGGAGCCGGGCACCTATAAAGACCGCCTGCTGATGGAGCAGCTGCCGCACCTGCTGGTGGAAGGCATGCTGATCTCCGCGTTCGCGCTGAAAGCCTACCGTGGGTACATCTTCCTGCGCGGTGAGTACATCGAAGCGGCGGCACACTTGCGTCGCGCCATCGCGGAAGCCACCGAAGCCGGCTATCTGGGCAAGAACATTCTCGGCACCGGGTTTGATTTCGAGCTGATCGTGCACACCGGCGCCGGCCGTTACATCTGCGGTGAAGAAACCGCGCTGATCAACTCGCTGGAAGGCCGCCGCGCCAACCCGCGCTCCAAGCCGCCATTCCCGGCCAGCGCCGGCGTATGGGGCAAGCCGACCTGCGTCAACAACGTCGAAACGCTGTGCAACGTGCCGGCCATTCTGGCGAACGGCGTGGAGTGGTACACCGGCATCTCCGGCAGTGAAGACAAAGGCACCAAGCTGATGGGTTTCTCCGGTCGGGTGAAAAATCCGGGCGTCTGGGAGCTGCCGTTCGGCACCACAGCGCGTGAAATCCTGGAAGACTACGCCGGCGGCATGCGCGACGGTCTGCGCTTCAAAGCCTGGCAGCCGGGCGGTGCGGGCACCGACTTCCTGACCGCCGATCACCTCGATCTGCCGATGGAATACGGCGCAATCGGCAAAGCCGGCAGCCGTCTCGGCACCGCGCTGGCGATGGCGGTAGACCACGAAATCGGCATGGTGCCGCTGGTGCGCAACCTGGAAGAGTTCTTCGCCCGCGAGTCCTGCGGCTGGTGTACGCCATGCCGCGACGGCCTGCCGTGGAGCGTGAAGATCCTGCGTGCGTTGGAAAACGGCGAAGGGCAGCCGGGGGATATCGAAACCCTCGAACAGCTGTGCCGTTCCCTCGGCCCGGGCAAAACCTTCTGCGCCCACGCGCCAGGTGCCGTAGAGCCACTGCAAAGCGCGATTAAATATTTCCGTGAAGAGTTCGAGGCGGGTATCGCCGTGCAGCACTTCGGCAACGCTCATGCGATTGGCGGCATTCAGCCGAACAACCTGCTGAAGCAGCGCTGGTAAGCCGACTCGCCCGAACACGGCCAGAATTTTTGATTAACGCCTGCCGCAAGGCAGGCCACTTGGAAGCATGCTGACTATGGCTACGATTCATGTAGACGGCAAAGAGTATGAGGTAGACGGAGCGGACAACCTGCTGCAGGCTTGTCTCTCCCTTGGCCTCGATATTCCTTACTTTTGCTGGCATCCGGCGCTGGGAAGCGTCGGCGCTTGCCGCCAATGTGCGGTAAAGCAATACCAAAACGCGGAAGATACGCGCGGCCGTTTGGTGATGTCCTGTATGACCCCGGCATCCGATGGCACCTTCATCTCTATCGATGACGGCGAAGCGAAGCAGTTCCGTGAAAGCGTGGTCGAGTGGTTGATGACCAACCACCCGCACGATTGCCCGGTGTGTGAAGAAGGCGGTAACTGTCACCTGCAGGATATGACGGTAATGACCGGCCACAGCTTCCGTCGCTACCGCTTCACCAAGCGCACCCACAACAACCAGGAGCTGGGGCCGTTTATCTCGCACGAGATGAACCGCTGCATCGCCTGCTACCGCTGCGTGCGTTACTACAAAGACTATGCGGACGGCACCGACTTCGGCGTGTACGGCGCACACGACAACGTCTACTTCGGTCGCCCGGAAAGCGGCACGCTGGAAAGCGAGTTCTCCGGCAACCTGGTGGAAGTGTGCCCGACCGGCGTATTCACCGACAAAACGCACTCCGAGCGCTACAACCGTAAATGGGACATGCAGTTCGCGCCGAGCATTTGCCAGCAGTGCAGCATCGGCTGTAACACCAGCCCGGGCGAGCGCTATGGCGAGCTGCGTCGTATCGAAAACCGTTACAACGGCAGCGTGAACCACTACTTCCTGTGCGACCGCGGCCGTTTCGGCTACGGCTACGTCAACCAGAAAGATCGTCCGCGTCAACCGCAGCAGCTGCGCGGCGACGACTGGATCACCCTGAACGCCGAGCAGGCGATGCAGGGTGCGGCGGACATCCTGCGCCAGGCGAAGAAAACCATCGGCATCGGCTCCCCGCGCGCCAGCCTGGAAAGCAACTTCGCACTGCGCGAGCTGGTTGGCGCAGAGAACTACTACACCGGTATCGCTCAGGCGGAGCAATCACGTCTGGCGCTGATGCTGAACGTGCTGAAGAACGGCGGCGTTCATACGCCGGCGCTGCGTGAGATCGAAGATTACGACGCGGTGCTGGTGTTGGGCGAAGACCTGACGCAAACCGGCGCGCGTATCGCGCTGTCCGTGCGTCAGGCCGTCAAGGGTAAAGCCCGAGCGATGGCAGCGGCGCAACGCGTGGCCGACTGGCAGATCGCGGCGGTGCAGAATATCGGCCAACACGCCAAGTATCCGTTGTTCACCACCAACGTCGATAACACCCGTCTGGATGACATCGCCGCCTGGAACTACCGCGCGCCGGTAGACGAGCAGGCGCGCTTCGGCTTCGCCATCGCTCACGCGCTGGATAACGCCGCGCCGGCGGTGAACGATCTGGCTGAAGGCCTGAACAAGAAAGTCGATATCATCGTGCAGGCGCTGACCGGCGCACGCAAACCGCTGATCGTGACCGGCAGCAACGCCGGCAGCGAAGCCATCATCGAAGCGGCGGCCAACATCGCCAAAGCGTTGAAGGGCCGCGGTTCAGATGTCGGCATCACCTTCGTGGCGGGCGCAGCCAACAGCATGGGCCTGGCGATGATCGGCGGCGGTTCGCTCGATCAGGCGCTGGAACAGCTGGCGAGCGGCGCAGCCGACACCGCCATCGTGATGGAAAACGATCTCTATCGCCATGCGCCGGCGGCGCAGGTGGACGCAGCGTTGGCCAAGGTCAATAACCTGATCGTCGCCGACCATCAGCGCACCGCGATCATGGACAAAGCCAACCTGATCCTCTCTTCGGCCAGCTTCGCCGAGAGCGACGGCACGCTGATCAACCAGGAAGGCCGCGCGCAGCGCTTCTTCCAGGTATACGATCCGGCTTACTACGACGACGCCAAGAAGAATCAGTTCACCGTGATGCTGGAAAGCTGGCGCTGGATGCACTCGCTGCACTCCACCTACACCAGCCGCCACGTGGACTGGACTCAGCTCGATGACGTGATCGCCGCTTGCGTCGCCGCGTTGCCGCAGCTGCAGGGCATCGTCGACGCCGCGCCAGACGCGACTTTCCGCATTCGCGGTCAGAAGCTGGCGCGTTCGCCGCACCGTTCCAGCGGCCGTACCGCCATGCGCGCCAACATCAGCGTGCACGAGCCGCGTCAGCCGCAGGATAAAGACACCATGTTCGCCTTCTCGATGGAAGGGAACAACAGCCCGCTGGCCGATCGTCAGCAGATCCCGTTCGCCTGGGCGCCAGGCTGGAACTCACCGCAGGCATGGAACAAATTCCAGGCCGAAGTGGGCGGCAAACTGCGCCACGGCGATCCGGGCGTGCGCCTGATCGAAGCGGGGGAGGGCAGCCTCGGTTACTTCGACCGCGTGCCTGCCGCGTTCAATCCAGTCGACGGCTGGCGTGTCGCGCCTTACTACCACCTGTTCGGCAGCGACGAAATGTCGCAGCGCTCTCACGTGATCCAGCAGCGCATGCCGGAAGCCTACGTGATGGTCAACCCGGCCGATGCGGCGACGCTTGGCGTCAACGCGGGCAGCCTGGTGGAGTTCAGCTGCGCGGGCCAGACTCTGCGTCTGCCGGTGCGTCTGAGTGAAACCCTGACCCAGGGCCAGGTTGGTTTGCCGCTCGGCTTGCCAGGGATCCCGCCGATCTTGGTGGGTGCTAAGGTAGACAATCTGCGGGAGGCGGCACGATGAGCTGGTTTACCCCTGAGGTGATCGACATTCTGATCGCCATTCTTAAAGCGGTCGTGATCCTGTTGGTGGTCGTGGCGTGCGGGGCATTCATGAGCTTCGGCGAACGCCGTCTGCTCGGCCTGTTCCAGAACCGCTACGGACCGAACCGCGTAGGCTGGGGCGGCTCGCTGCAGCTGGTCGCCGACATGATCAAAATGTTCTTCAAGGAAGACTGGGTGCCGAGATTCTCCGACCGGGTGATCTTCACCCTGGCGCCGATGATCGCCTTTACTTCCCTGTTGCTGGCATTTGCCATCGTTCCGGTCAGCCCGACCTGGGCGGTGTCCGATCTCAACATCGGTATTCTGTTCTTCCTGATGATGGCCGGCCTGGCGGTGTACGCCGTGCTGTTCGCCGGATGGTCGAGCAACAACAAATACTCGCTGTTGGGCGCGATGCGCGCCTCCGCGCAAACCCTGAGCTACGAAGTATTTATCGGCCTGTCGCTGATGGGCGTGGTAATGCAGGCGGATTCGTTCAACATGCAGGCCATCGTTGAATCCCAGGCGCACGTCTGGAACGTCATTCCGCAGTTCTTCGGCTTCGTGACCTTCGCGATCGCCGGCGTGGCGGTGTGTCACCGTCACCCGTTTGACCAGCCGGAAGCCGAGCAGGAACTGGCCGACGGTTACCACATCGAATATTCCGGCATGAAGTTCGGTCTGTTCTTCGTGGGGGAATACATCGGTATCGTTACGGTGTCCGCCCTGATTGTGACGTTGTTCTTCGGCGGTTGGCAGGGTCCGTTCCTGCCGCCATTCATCTGGTTCGCGTTGAAAACGGCCTTCTTCATGATGATGTTCATCTTGATCCGCGCCGCGCTGCCGCGTCCGCGTTATGACCAGGTGATGTCCTTCGGCTGGAAAGTATGTCTGCCGCTGACGCTGCTGAACCTGCTGGCGACCGCCGCGGTCATTTTGTACAACGCTCAATAAGGGGTGAATAAACCATGACATTGAAAGAGTTAGTGGTTGGTTTCGGCACCCAGGTGCGCAGCATTTGGATGATTGGCATGCATGCCTTCGCCAAGCGCGAAACCCAGATGTATCCGGAAGAACCGGTTTACCTGCCGCCACGCTACCGCGGCCGCATCGTGCTGACGCGCGATCCGGACGGCGAAGAGCGCTGCGTTGCCTGTAACCTGTGTGCGGTTGCCTGCCCGGTCGGCTGTATCTCGCTGCAAAAAGCAGAACAGAAAGACGGCCGTTGGTATCCGGAGTTCTTCCGCATCAACTTCTCGCGCTGCATCTTCTGCGGCCTGTGCGAAGAGGCTTGCCCGACCACCGCTATCCAGCTGACGCCGGATTTCGAATTGGGTGAGTACAAGCGTCAGGATCTGGTGTACGAAAAAGAAGATCTGTTGATCTCGGGGCCGGGTAAATATCCGGAATATAACTTCTACCGGATGGCCGGTATGGCGATTGACGGCAAAGCCAAAGGCGAAGCCGAAAACGAAGCCAAACCGATCGACGTCAAAGGTCTGTTGCCCTAAGGAGCCAGCAAGCATGGAAATTGCATTTTACCTGGCAGGTTTGATTGCGGTGGCCGCGACGATTCGCGTGATCACCCATACCAACCCTGTGCATGCGCTGCTGTATCTGATCGTCTCGTTATTGGCGATCTCGGCAGTCTTCTTCTCGCTCGGCGCCTACTTTGCCGCCGCGTTGGAAATCATCGTTTATGCGGGCGCCATCATGGTGCTGTTCGTATTCGTGGTGATGATGCTGAACCTCGGCAACGTGCAGCAGCAAGAGCGCGACTGGATGAAGCCGACGGTGTGGATCGGGCCTGGCCTGTTGTCGCTGGCGTTGCTGGTGGTGCTGATTGTCGCTATTCGCAGCGTATCCGATCAGGGTATCAGCGGTGAGATGGTCGACGCGAAGGCGGTGGGCATCAGCCTGTTCGGTCCTTACGTATTGGCGGTTGAGCTGGCTTCAATGCTGCTGTTGGCGGGTCTGGTTGTCGCCTTCCATATCGGCCGTGAACACAAGCCTGGCGAGGTGCTGAGCAACGCGCCGGCGAGTGGCGAAATGGCGAGAAGAAAATCGGAGGAGCAAGCATGATCCCTCTTCAACACGGCCTGATCCTGGCGGCTATCCTGTTCGTGCTCGGGCTGACCGGGCTGCTGGTGCGCCGCAACCTGCTGTTTATGCTGATCAGCCTGGAAGTGATGATCAACGCTGCGGCGTTGGCGTTTATCGTGGCGGGAAGCTACTGGGGCCAGGCGGACGGGCAGGTGATGTACATCCTGGCGATCAGCCTGGCGGCAGCCGAGGCCAGTATCGGCCTGGCGCTGCTGCTGCAGCTCTACCGTCGTCGTCATACCCTGAATATTGATACTGTCAGTGAGATGCGCGGATGAACCTATTATATTTAACAATTCTGCTACCGCTGATCGGGTTCCTGCTGTTGGCATTTTCCCGCGGTCGTTGGTCTGAGAACACGGCGGCCACCGTCGGCGTGGGCTCTATCGGCCTGGCTGCGCTGGTCACGGTGTATGTGGCGATGGATTTCTTCGCCCAAAAAGCCGCCGGCGTGCAGCTGTTCGAACAAAGCCTGTGGACCTGGATGGCCGTCGGCAACTTCAATATCGGCGTGACCCTGGTGCTGGACGGCCTGTCGCTGACCATGCTGTCGGTGGTTACCGGCGTCGGCTTCTTCATCCACATGTTCGCTTCCTGGTACATGCGCGGTGAAGAGGGCTATTCGCGCTTCTTCGCCTACACCAACCTGTTTATCGCCAGCATGGTGGTCCTGGTGCTGGCGGACAACCTGTTGCTGATGTATCTGGGTTGGGAAGGTGTGGGCCTGTGCAGCTACCTGTTGATCGGTTTCTACTATAAAGATCCGGCCAACGGCGCGGCGGCGATGAAAGCCTTCATCGTCACCCGCGTGGGCGACGTGTTCCTGGCGTTCGCGCTGTTCATCCTCTACAACGAGCTGGGCACGCTGAACATCCGCGAGCTGATGATCCTGGCGCCGCAGAAACTGGCGGTGGGCGATACCGCCATCACCTGGGCGACGCTGATGCTGCTGGGCGGCGCGGTCGGTAAATCGGCGCAGCTGCCGTTGCAAACCTGGCTGGCGGACGCGATGGCGGGCCCAACCCCGGTTTCCGCACTGATCCACGCGGCGACCATGGTGACCGCGGGCGTCTACCTGATTGCCCGCACGCACGGCCTGTTCCTGATGGCGCCGGAAGTGCTGCACCTGGTGGGCATCGTCGGTGCGGTCACTCTGCTGCTGGCCGGCTTCGCCGCGCTGGTGCAGACCGACATCAAGCGCGTGCTCGCTTACTCCACCATGAGCCAAATCGGTTACATGTTCCTGGCGCTGGGCGTGCAGGCATGGGACGCGGCGATCTTCCACCTGATGACCCACGCGTTCTTCAAGGCGCTGCTGTTCCTGTCGTCCGGTTCGGTGATCCTGGCCTGCCACCACGAGCAAAACATCTTCAAGATGGGCGGCCTGCGCAAGAGCATCCCGCTGGTGTACGTCTGCTTCCTGGTGGGTGGCGCGGCGCTGTCTGCGTTGCCGCTGGTCACGGCCGGCTTCTTCAGTAAGGACGAGATCCTGGCGGGCGCGATGGCCAACGGCCACATCAACCTGATGGTTGCCGGCCTGGTCGGTGCGTTCATGACTTCGCTGTACACCTTCCGTATGATTTTCATCGTGTTCCATGGCGAAGAGAAAATCAAAGCGCATGCCGGTAAAGGCATCACTCACCACCTGCCGCTGTTGGTTCTGCTGGTGCTGTCCACCTTCGTCGGCGCGATGATCGTGCCGCCGTTGCAGGGCGTGCTGCCGGATACGACCGAACTGGCGCACGGCAGCGTGCTGACGCTGGAAATCACCTCCGGCGTGGTGGCTATCGTCGGCATTCTGCTGGCGGCCGCGCTGTGGCTGGGCAAACGCAGCCTGGTCAACAGCATCGCCAACAGCGCGCCGGGTCGTTTCTTCTCGACCTGGTGGTTCCATGCCTGGGGCTTCGACTGGCTGTATGACAAAGTGTTCGTCAAGCCGTACCTGGGCATTGCGAAGCTGCTGCAGCGCGATCCGCTGAACTCGCTGATGAACCTGCCGGCCGTCTTCTCCCGTTGGGGGAACCGCGGTCTGACGGTGAGCGAGAACGGCCAGGTGCGTTGGTATATAGCGTCTATGGGTGTGGGTGCAGTGGTCGTATTGGCTCTGTTGATTTTGGTTTAATTGAATAATTTAAACAGACGCATTTTTCGGGCGTAGCGCCGGGCAGGCGCTACGTACAAAGTTTGAAATTATTCGTATAAGGGACACAAAACGCCATGCTATTACCTTGGCTAATTCTTATCCCCTTTATCGGCGGTCTGCTGTGCTGGCAGCTTGAGCGCTTCGGTACTAAGGTGCCGCGCTGGATAGCGCTGATCGCAATGGGGCTGACGTTGGCGCTCTCTCTGCAGCTGTGGATGCAGGGCGGCTATACATTGACCACGCCGAAAGGCATTCCGCAGTGGCAGAGCGAATTCCTGCTGCCGTGGATCCCGCGCTTCGGCATCTCCATCCACCTGGCGCTGGACGGTCTGTCGCTGCTGATGGTGGTGTTGACCGGTCTGCTGGGCGTGCTGGCGATCCTCTGTTCCTGGCGTGAAATCCAGAAGTATCAGGGCTTCTTCCACCTCAACCTGCTGTGGATCCTGGGCGGCGTTATCGGCGTGTTCCTCGCCATCGACATGTTCCTGTTCTTCTTCTTCTGGGAAATGATGTTGGTGCCGATGTACTTCCTGATCGCACTGTGGGGCCACAAGGCGTCGGACGGTAAAACCCGTATCACCGCGGCGACCAAGTTCTTCATCTACACCCAGGCCAGCGGTCTGGTGATGCTGATTGCGATCCTGGGCCTGGTGTTCGTGCACTACAACGCCACCGGCGTGTGGACCTTCGATTACGAAGACCTGCTGCAAACGCCGATGTCCCACAATGTGCAGTATGTGTTGATGCTGGGCTTCTTCATCGCCTTCGCGGTGAAAATGCCGGTGGTGCCACTGCACGGCTGGTTGCCGGACGCGCACAGCCAGGCACCGACCGCAGGTTCCGTCGACCTGGCGGGCATCTTGCTGAAAACCGCGGCCTACGGCCTGCTGCGTTTCAGCCTGCCTCTGTTCCCTGAGGCTTCGCACGAGTTCGCGCCAATCGCCATGTGGCTGGGCGTGGTCGGCATCTTCTACGGTGCCTGGATGGCGTTCGCGCAGACCGACATCAAGCGTCTTATCGCCTACACCTCGGTTTCGCACATGGGCTTCGTGCTGATCGCCATCTACACCGGCAGCCAGCTGGCTTACCAGGGCGCCGTGATCCAGATGATCGCGCACGGTCTGTCTGCCGCCGGTATGTTTATCATCTGCGGCCAGCTGTATGAGCGCCTGCATACCCGTGACATGCGTCAGATGGGCGGCCTGTGGGGGCGTATCAAGTTCATCCCTGCGCTGTCGCTGTTCTTCGCCGTGGCTACGCTGGGGATGCCGGGCACCGGTAACTTCGTCGGCGAATTCATGATTCTGTTCGGCAGCTACCAGGTGGTGCCGGTGATCACCGTGATCTCCACCTTCGGTCTGGTGTTCGCTTCGGTTTACTCGCTGATCATGATGCAGCGCGCTTATTACGGTGCGCCTAAATCTGACCAGCCGCTGCAGGGCATGACCGCGCGCGAGCTGTTCATCATTCTGCTGCTGGTGGTGTTGCTGGTTCTGCTGGGGGTTTACCCGCAGCCGATTCTGGATACTTCCAACGCGGCGATGAGCAACGTGCAACACTGGTTTGGTTCGTCAGTTTCAGCAATTTCAACAACAAGGCCGTAATTCGCCATGACAATAACTCCTCAACAACTGATCGCACTGCTGCCGCTGTTGATCGTCGGATTGACGGTGGTGGTTGTGATGCTAGGCATTGCGTGGCGACGCGACCACTTTATCAACGCCACCCTGACCGTGATCGGTCTCAACCTGGCGCTGCTTTCGCTGTACTTTGTCGGCCAGGCAGGCCCAATGGACGTCACCCCGCTGCTGCGGGTTGACGGTTACTCGATGTTCTACACCGGGCTGGTGCTGCTGGCGAGTCTGGCGACCTGCACCTTCGCCTATCCGTGGCTGGTCGGCTATCCGGATAACCGCGAAGAGTTCTACCTGCTGGTGCTGATCGCTGCCCTGGGCGGCATCCTGCTGGCGAGCGCCAACCACCTGGCTTCGCTGTTCATCGGCATTGAGCTTATCTCACTGCCGCTGTTCGGCCTGGTGGGCTACGCCTATCGCCAGAAGCGCCCGTTGGAAGCCGCCATCAAATACATGCTGCTGTCCGCCGCCGCTTCGTCGTTCCTGCTGTTCGGCATGGCGCTGCTGTATGCCGAGTCCGGCGATCTGTCGCTGGCCGGCCTCGGCAAGAGCCTGCAGGAAAACATGATGCACCAGCCGCTGATCCTGGCCGGCATGGGCATGATGATCGTCGGTCTGGGCTTCAAGCTGTCGCTGGTGCCGTTCCAACTGTGGACGCCGGACGTGTATCAGGGCGCGCCTGCGCCGGTCTCGACCTTCCTGGCGACCGCCAGCAAGATCGCGATCTTCGCGGTCGTGATGCGTCTGTTCCTGTATGCCCCGGCCGCCGACAACGAAGCGCTGCGCATGGTGCTGTCGATCATCGCGTTCTGCTCTATCTTGTTCGGTAACCTGATGGCTATCAGCCAGACCAACATCAAGCGTCTGCTGGGCTACTCGTCCATCGCTCACCTGGGCTACCTGCTGGTGGCGCTGATTGCGGTGCAAACCCACCAGCTGTCGCTGGAAACCGCCGGCGTTTACCTGGCCGGTTATCTGTTCAGCAGCCTGGGCGCCTTCGGAGTAGTCAGCCTGATGTCCAGCCCGTACCGCGGCCCGGATGCGGATTCGCTGTTCTCTTACCGTGGCCTGTTCTGGCATAAGCCAATCTTGTCTGCGGTGATGACGGTGATGATGCTGTCGCTGGCCGGTATCCCGATGACGCTGGGCTTTATCGGTAAGTTCTTCGTGATCGCGATGGGCGTCAGCGCGCACCTGTGGTGGCTGACCGGCGCAGTTGTGGTAGGCAGCGCCATCGGCCTGTATTACTACCTGCGCGTGACCGTCAGCCTGTTCCTCAGCGCGCCGGAATCACTGCAGCGTGATACCCCGAACAACTGGGCGTTGACCGCTGGCGGCGTCGTGGTGCTGATCTCCGCCGCGCTGGTGCTGCTGCTGGGCGTCTACCCGCAGCCGCTGATTTCGCTGGTGCAGATGGCGCAGCCGACGTTCTGATAACGCTTCAGACGGTAAAAAGGTCGCTTCGGCGACCTTTTTTTATGGGGAAACGGCACTCAGCTGTAATGAGCACTAAACGATGCTTCCAGCGCCTGCACTACCGCGCGCACGCGGGCGGCGCGCTGTATGTCGGGATGCAGCACCAGCCAGATATCCACCCAGTCTTTGTTCTCCGGGAACAGGCGCACCAGCTCCGGGTCTTTGTCCGCCAAAAAAGCGGAGAGCAGGCCGATGCCCAGCCCGCTGCGGGTGGCGGAACGCAGCAGCAGCTGTGAATTGCATTGCAGCACGACGTTGGGCTCATGCAGGGCCTCGCCGCAGAAATTGTTCCAGTGGCGCGGCACCAGTTCACGCGGGAACATCAGCAGATCGTGCCCGCGCAGCTGCTCACCTTTGACCGGCATGCCGCGCTGCGCCAGGTAGCGCCGGCTGGCGTACAGCCCCATCTCGATGGTGGCCAGCCGCTTGATGATCAGCTCATCGTCATCGGGGCGGGCACCGCGGATCGCCAGGTCCGCGCCGTGATAAGAGATGTCGGCGATGTTCAGCGCCGTCAACAGCGTGATGGTGATGGCCGGATAGCGTTGCCGCAGATCTTGCAGCGCCGGCATCACGAAGGCTTCGGCCAGGGTATCGGTGGTGGCGATGCGCACGTTGCCGCACAGGCTTTCGTCGCCGCTGGTGGCTTTGCGGCCGATCGCCTGCACCGCATTTTCCATCTTCATCACGTCCGCCAGCATGGATTCGCCCAGCGGGCTGAGGGAGAAGGATTTCGGCGTGCGGATAAACAGCTTCGAACCCAGCGAACTTTCCAGCGCGGAGATGCGGCGGCCTACGGTCGCCTGATCCACCTGCAGCTGATTGGCGGCTTTGCGAAGCGTGCCACAGCGCGCGACGGCCAAAAAGAAGCGTGCGTCGTCCCAATTCATCATGCCATTTCCTTTTTGCGGGTTGGTCGGCGCTGTAAAGCACAGGCCGGGCGAACGATAGCGGTTTCCATCATAAAGCGTTGTCCAGCCTGTAGGGAGAGAAAGACGTTAACGGCTTGCCCATCGGCGGTTATTTCTCCAGTGATGCAAGAATGAATCACCCTGATGCATTCTTGACGATACTTCGGCTGCTGCTGTAACGCTATGATAAGCGCCGTTCCCGGGCTGACCGGGCGATGGCAGGCCGCCGCCTGCCGATTTTGGGAGTTGAAGCATGTCAGAAAATACCGCCCTTCAGGATGCGGCGCCGAAAAATATGCAGACGTCGCACACGGCCATTTTACTGTTCCTGGCGCTGGCGTTGATGTCGGCACTGCTGAACAGCAGCGCGCCAACGCCGCTTTACCCGTTGTATCAGCAGCAGCTTGCGCTGAGTTCCGTCAGTCTGACGGTCGTTTACGGCGCCTATGCCGCCGGCGTGTTGATCTCGCTGTTCGGCGTCGGCAATCTGGCCGGCAAGGTGAAGGACTTGCGCAGCATGATCGTGCCGGCATTGCTGGTGGTGTTGAGCGGTGCGTTGCTGTTCGCCTGGGCCGATACCTTCGCCATGATGCTCATGGCGCGGCTGCTGGCCGGGGTAGGCACCGGGGCGCTGACCGGCGCGGCGAACATCGCGCTGGTGCGGTTTGGGCCGCGCGACGGCGGCAAAAACGCGGCTCTGATCGCCACGCTGTCGTTCACTACCGGGTTGGCGCTGGGGCCTATCTTCAGCGGCATCGCCTTGCAAACCGGTTTTCATCCCACGACGCTGCCGTTCGTTCTTATCATGGCCATTGCCGCCATTGCTGCGCTGGGCGTAATGCTGTGGTGGCCGCGCGGTGTGGTCGCGGCGCCGGTTCGTTCTGCGTCGGCGGCGGCAGAAAAAGGCGCATTGCTCGCGGGGCTGCGCGCCACCGGCGCTAAATTCTTTGTTTGTGCCGGGGCGCTGTTTATCTGTTGGGCTCTGGCAGCCAGTATTTTAGCGATCGGCCCTGGCGTGGCGGAAACGCTGCTGGGGATGCACCAACGGGGCGTCTTTGGCTATGCGATTGCGGTTTATCTGCTGATTGCCGGCATTAGCCAGATCCTGAGCCGCCGCGTTAACGCTCGTCATTCGCTGCTGTTCGGTTGCCTGGCGCAGGTGCTGGCGGCAGCGGTGTTCGCTATGGCGATTCAGTGGCACTCTCTGGGGCTGGCGGCGGCGGGGCTGGTGGTGGCCGGCTATGCTTACGGCGCCATTTTCGTCGGCAGCGCGACGCTGGTGAACCTGATTTCGCCGCCGGCCAACCATGCGCGTTTGCTTTCTCTGTTTTACGTTATCGCTTATATCGCCAACTGGGTACCGATCTTGTTGGGCGTGGTGGTCGATCGCGTCGATCTGCGTCAGGCAACCCATTTACTGTTCCTGGGGAGCTCTGTGGTGTGCCTGTTGCTGGCATGGAAGACGACTCGTGTCGGGTTCCCTTGTTAATTGTTTTGTGATGAATGTCTATTTTTAATAATTAACGACTCTTTAATTACATTTATGATGTGATTTATGTCGCATAAATTGGCCTGTTTTCGGGTAAACTGCGCGCTTTCTTTTTGCCGCGGGTCACTTTATGAACGTTCTTTTCGCCATTGCCGTCACCACCGGGATCCTTTCCGGCGTGTGGGGATGGGTTGCCGTCAGTCTGGGCTTGATCAGCTGGGCCGGTTTTCTCGGCTGCACGGCGTATTTCGCCTGCCCGCAGGGCGGTCTGAAAGGGCTGTTGATCGGCGCGTTGACCTGTTGCAGCGGCGTCTTTTGGGCGATGATGATCATCCACGGCAGCGAACTGGCGCCGCAGTGGAGTCTGCTGGGGTATCTGCTGACCGGCGTCGTGGCGTTCCTGATGTGCATTCAGGCCAAACAGCAGTGGCTGGGGTTCGTGCCCGGTACCTTTATCGGCGCCTGTGCGACCTTCGCCGGCGGCGGCGATTGGCCGCTGGTGACGCTGTCCCTGCTGGTGGGTCTGCTGTTCGGCTATGCGATGAAAAACAGCGGCCTGTGGTGGGCGGCGCGCAGCGAAAAAGCCCGCGCCAAGCCGTCAATCAGCGCAAATGCCGGCTCAAACGGCGTCGCCGAGTGAGCGGCAGCCGCGCCGCTGTGCAACCGTATCCCCTGATAACAAGAGCGGTAATGTTGTTGAAAATTATCCATTTTAAATTGCACAGGTGTTGATTCCTCCCTCGCGGATTGCGTGAGATCACGTTAAGGGTAACAGGATTTCGTAACATGGTTTTCAGTGATTCCCATCACGTTTTTACCGGTAACAATCGGCTGAGATAGAGGCCTGTCCGATTGGAGGCCTGATGGCCGGGAATCATCATGAACAATTTGTTTTCACTGGATACCAAGACCGTTTTGATCACCGGCGCTTCACGCGGCATCGGTTTTCTGTTGGCGCGTGGCCTGGCGCAGCAAGGCGCGCATATTCTGATCAACGCCACCACCGAAGCGCATGCCCGCCACGCGGCCGAACGCCTGCGAGACGAAGGGCTGCGCGCTGATGCGGCGGCGTTCGACGTCACCGATTCTCAGGCGGTGCATGCCGCTATCGACCGTATCGAAGCGGACATCGGCGCGATAGACGTATTGATCAACAACGCCGGCATCCAGCGCCGCCACCCATTCACCGAGTTCCCGGAGCAAGACTGGGACGACATCATCGCCGTCAACCAGAAAGCGGTGTTTATCGTGTCGCAGACCGTAGCGCGCTACATGGTGCCGCGTCGACGCGGCAAAATAATCAACATTGGCTCGATGCAGAGCGAACTGGGGCGGGACACCATTACGCCTTATGCGGCGTCCAAGGGCGCGGTGAAAATGCTGACGCGCGGCATGTGCGTGGAACTGGCGCGTTACAATATTCAGGTCAACGGTATCGCCCCCGGCTATTTCAAAACCGAGATGACGCAGGCGCTGGCCGACGATCCGGCCTTTACCGCCTGGCTGACCCAACGTACGCCCGCCGCGCGCTGGGGCGATCCGCAGGAGCTGATCGGCGCGGCGGTGTTCCTGGCCGCTGACGCTTCCGCCTTCGTCAATGGGCAGTTGCTGTTTGTCGATGGCGGCATGTCCGCCGCGGTGTAACCTTGTTTCCGTGGAGCATGAGATGAAAATTCAAACCCAGTCCTGCGTGGTGAACGGCAAACGCGACGTGGCGGTGATTGCGCAAGAGGTGGAGTACCAGGGGGTGGGGACGCTGGTGAAAATCCGTCGCGGCGGCATCTGCGGTTCGGATCTGCATTACTTCCAGGAAGGTAAGGTCGGCAATTTTCAGGTGCGTCAGCCAATGGTGCTGGGCCATGAGGCGATCGGCGAGGTGATCGCCAGCGATTCACCGCAGCTGCCGGTCGGTCAGAAGGTGGCGCTCAATCCCAGTAAGCCCTGCGGGCAGTGCAGATATTGTCTGGCGGAGCAGAGCAATCAATGCGTCGGGATGCGTTTTTTCGGCAGCGCGATGTATTTTCCGCACGTCGACGGCGCTTTTACCCAATATAAAGTGGTGAGCAGCGCGCAGTGCATTCCCTACGGCGCCGATCGCGATGACAGGGTGATGGTGTTCGCCGAACCGTTGGCGGTGGCGATCCACGCAGCGCAACAGCCTGGCGGCGTGGCCGGGAAAAAGGTCTTTGTGTCCGGCGTCGGCCCGATCGGCTGTCTGCTGGTGACGGCGCTGAAGGCGCTGGGCGCCGCCGAGATAGTCTGCGCCGATCTCAGCCCGCGTTGCTTGGCGATTGCCGCTCAAATGGGCGCGGATCGGTGCCTGCATGCCGCGGATGACGATTTCAGCGATTATCTGCGAGACAAAGGCTATTTCGACTTCGCCTTCGAAGTGGCGGGGCATCCGCAGTCGCTGCAGCGCTGCCTGGAGATCACGCGCGCTAAAGGCACCGTGGTGCAGGTGGGCATGGGTGGCAGCTTCCCCGATTTTCCATTGATGTTGTTGATCGCCAAGGAGTTGAACCTGCTCGGTTCGTTCCGTTTCGTGGCGGAGTTCGCGCAGGCGGTGGAGTGGCTGGCCGACGGCGTGGTCGATCCGCTGCCGCTGCTGTCGGCCGAATTCGCCAGCGGGCAGTTGGCGCAGGCGCTGGAGTTTGCCGGCGATAAACGCCAGGCCGCCAAGGTGCAATTGGTGTTTTAGGGTAAAAGTCCGATGGCCGCGTCCGGCGATCCTTGTCTATAGTGTAGGAACGCTTAATTTTTCAACCACGGAGATCTCACTATGGCAAGACATACGGATGCTGAGCAAACTACGCTGGATGACGATCTGAGAATGCTGACCGAGACGCTGGAAGAAGTGCTGCAATACACCGGCGATCGCGCGGATCAGGCTTACGTCGACATCAAGTCGCACGCCGAGCAGGCGCTGAGTGAGGTCAAGGCGCGCTGGGCGAACACCGGCGAATCCTACTATGCGCGGGCCAAAGAGGCGGTACACCGCACCGACGACTACGTGCGGGATAAACCCTGGCACAGCGTGGGCATCGGCGCCACCGTCGGGTTGGTGCTGGGGTTGCTGCTGGCGCGAAAATAAATCCTGTGTGCGGGGCGGCGGTAAGCCGCTTCGTTTTTTTCTTCAGACTGTGTTCTTTCACACGCTTCATCCCGCTGTTTCTCCAATAGCTTTTCCTTATCCCGCCTATACTTCCCGCTAGCCGCCAAAGAGAGGCTATTCCCCTGGTTTTTGTATGGATGGATTGAGGCATTGTCGCTGCAAGTGTAAAGTGTCTGTGTCTTTATTGTTTGTTTTTTGTTCTTAATCAAATAATTATCTGATGTAAACACCCAGGGATATACGGCGTTCTTGCGCTGGCGCAAAAGCCGTGAAAATAACACCTCATATAATACAGAGCGTAACTACAGGCGCGGCACCCGTCGGCTGCGCCGGAGACGATCTCTGCTAACTGACTTGTGAGCGAACTATGTCGACAAGTGTTTTTAATCGCCGGTGGGCGGCTGTGCTGCTCGAGGCGTTGGCCCGCCATGGGGTGCGGCATGTTTGTATCGCTCCGGGATCGCGCTCCACGCCGCTGACGCTGGCCGCTGCGGCTAACCCCTCTTTTGTTTGCCACACCCATTTTGATGAGCGCGGGCTCGGCCATCTGGCGCTCGGGCTGGCGAAGGCCGCGCGTGAACCGGTGGCGGTGATCGTCACGTCCGGCACCGCGGCGGCTAACCTTTATCCGGCTTTGATCGAAGCCGGCCTGACCGGTGAGCGGCTGGTGTTTCTCACCGCCGATCGGCCGCCGGAACTGATCGATTGCGGCGCCAATCAGGCGATCCGTCAGAACGGCCTCTACAGCAGCCATCCGACGCTGGCGATTGATTTGCCGCGTCCTACGCCGGATATTCCGGCCGCCTGGCTGGCCTCCAGCGTCGACAGCGCGATGGCGCGCTTGCAGCACGGCGCTTTGCATATCAACTGTCCGTTCGCCGAGCCGCTGTACGGCGGCGATGAGCTTAACCACGCTGACTGGTCCGCCGCATTGGGCGACTGGTGGCAGAGCGATCGGCCATGGCTGCGGGAAAGCGAGGCGCATGCGGCGCCGGCACCGCAGCCGGACTGGTTCTTCTGGCGGCAAAAGCGCGGCGTGGTGTTGGCCGGGCGCATGAGCGCGGAAGAGGGCGCGCGATTGGCCGACTGGGCCGAGACGCTGGGCTGGCCGCTGATCGGCGACGCGTTGTCGCAGACTGGGCAACCGCTGCCCTGCGCCGACTTGTGGCTCGCTCATCCACAGGCCCAACGCATGCTGAAAGACGCGCAGCTGGTGGTGCAGTTCGGCGGCAGCCTGACCGGCAAGCGCGTGCTGCAGTGGCAGGCACAGTGCCGGCCGGAAGAGTATTGGGTGATCGACGAGTTGCCTGGGCGGCTCGATCCGGCCCAGCATCGCGGCCGTCGCCTGCGCGCCAGCGTGGCGCAATGGTTGGCGCAACATCCGGCGCAGCCGCGCACACCGTGGGCCGCCGGGCTGACCGCGTTGGCGAGCCAGGCGCTGGCGGCCGCGTCCGCGCGTTTGCACGATAGCTTTGGCGAGGCGCAACTGGCGCACCGGCTACCGGAGCTGCTGCCAGAGAATGGCCAGCTGTTCCTCGGCAACAGCCTGGTGGTCCGGCTGATCGACGCGCTAACGCCATTGCCCGCCGCCTATCCGGTGTTCAGCAACCGCGGCGCCAGCGGCATCGATGGTCTGATCTCCACCGCCGCCGGCGTACAGCGCGCCACCGCCAAGCCGACGCTGGCGGTGGTGGGCGATCTTTCCGCCTTGTATGACCTCAATGCGCTGGCGCTGCTGCGTCAGTGCTCAGCGCCGACGGTGTTGATCGTCGTCAACAATAACGGTGGCCAAATTTTCTCGCTGCTGCCGACGCCGGAAGAGGAACGGCAGCGCTTTTACTGCATGCCGCAAAATGTCGAGTTCAGCCACGCGGCGGCGATGTTCCAACTGGGGTACGCGCGGCCGGAGAACTGGAGCCAACTGCAACAGGCGGTTGAACAAGGCTGGCGGCGCGGCGGCGCAACGATTATCGAACTGCAGGTGCCGCCGAGCGAAGGAGCCGAAAGCCTGCAATATCTGGTGCAACAGATGGCGGTGCAATGATGCTGGCGACGCGGGTTTTACAACAGGGCGAAGCGGGCCGGCCTTGGCTGGTGTGGCTGCACGGCCTGCTAGGCAACAGCAATGAGTGGCGGGTGATCGCCGCGCGCTGCCCGGAATGGCCATCGCTGGCTATCGATCTGCCCGGTCACGGCGATTCCGTGGCGGTGAGCTGCCGCGGCTTCGACGACATCAGCGCTCAGATCGCCGCCACGCTGCAGCTACGCAATATCGAACGCTATTGGCTGGTGGGCTACTCGCTCGGCGGGCGCATCGCCATGTATCACGCCTGCCATGGCCGCCACGACGGTCTGCAAGGCGTGCTGGTTGAGGGCGGCAATCCGGGGCTGGAGGACGCAGAACAGCGCCGCCATCGCTGCGAGCAGGATGCGCTGTGGGCGGCGCGCTTTCGCAGTGAGCCGATCGCCGAAGTTCTGGCGGACTGGTATCAACAGCCGGTGTTCAAAGAGCTTAGCCATGTGCATCGTCAGGCGCTGATCGGCGCGCGCTCGGTCAACAGCGGCCCGGCGATCGCCGATATGCTCGAAGCGACGTCGCTCGGGCGGCAACCTTACCTGGCGCCGCAGCTGAGCCAACTGACCGTACCGCTGCGGGTGCTGTGCGGTGAAAACGATCCCAAATTTCAACGGCTGGCGCGCGACGCCGGGTTGCCGTTGCGCATCGTGCCGCAGGCCGGCCACAACGCGCATCTGGCTAATCCGCAAGATTTCGTCGCCGAGCTGCAGACCTTTCTCGTTAACCCTGGTTAAAGGAACCGAACATGCTTTATCCGAATGAAGAACAGCTGTACGCCGCCATCGCCTGGCAGGATTGCACCGGCGATTTCGAAGACATCCTGTATCACAAGTCCGCCGACGGCATCGCCAAAATCACCATCAACCGGCCGCAGGTGCGCAATGCGTTTCGCCCGCAAACGGTCAAAGAGATGATCGACGCGCTGGCCAACGCCCGTTACGACGACGGCATCGGCGTGATTATTCTCACCGGCGCCGGCGATAAGGCCTTCTGCTCCGGCGGCGATCAGAAAGTGCGCGGCGACTACGGCGGCTATCGCGACGACAGCGGCGTACATCACCTCAACGTGCTGGACTTCCAGCGCCAGATCCGCACCTGCCCGAAACCGGTGGTGGCGATGGTGGCCGGCTACTCGATCGGCGGCGGCCATGTGCTGCACATGATGTGCGATCTGACCATTGCGGCGGATAACGCCATTTTCGGCCAGACCGGCCCGAAAGTCGGCTCGTTCGACGGCGGCTGGGGCGCGTCTTATATGGCGCGCATCGTCGGCCAGAAGAAGGCGCGCGAAATCTGGTTCCTGTGCCGCCAGTACGACGCCGCCGCCGCGCTGGACATGGGGCTGGTCAACACCGTGGTGCCGCTGGCCGAACTGGAGAAAGAGACGGTGCGCTGGTGCCGCGAAATGCTGCAGAATAGCCCGATGGCGCTGCGCTGCCTGAAGGCGGCGCTGAACGCCGACTGCGACGGCCAGGCCGGTTTGCAAGAGCTGGCGGGCAACGCCACCATGCTGTTCTACATGACCGACGAAGGGCAGGAAGGGCGCAACGCATTCAACGAGAAGCGTCAGCCGGACTTCAGCAAATTCAAGCGTAACCCGTAATGAACGGCGCGAACCGCAGCGCGGCGCTTTACCGTTACAGCCTGCCGATGGAGGCGGGCGTGGTGCTGCGCAATCAGCGGTTGAAAACGCGTGACGGATTGGTGGTGCAGCTGTGCCAGGGCGATCGTGAAGGCTGGGGAGAGATCGCGCCGCTGCCGGAGTTCAGCCGGGAAACGCTGGCGCAGGCCGAGCAGGCCGCATTGGAGTGGCTGCAGGCGTGGTTAGCGGGCAACGAACCGGATGATAGCGCGCTGCCCTCGGTGGCCTTTGGGCTCAGCTGCGCGATGGCCGAGCTGGAGCAGCGCTTGCCGACGCAGGCGGATTTCCGCAAGGCGCCGCTGTGCACCGGCGATCCGGACGAGCTGTTCGAAACCTTGAATGCCTTGCCGGGCGAGAAAGTCGCCAAGGTGAAAGTGGGGCTGTATGAGGCGGTACGCGACGGCATGATCGTCAACGTGCTGCTGGAGGCGCTGCCGGATCTGCGGCTGCGGCTGGACGCCAACCGCAGTTGGAGCCGCGCCAAAGCCGACGGCTTCGCCAGGTACGTCAACCCGGCGTGGCGCGATCGCATCGCCTTCCTGGAGGAGCCCTGCAAGACCCGTGATGAATCGCGCGATTTCGCCCGGGCGACCGGCATCGCCATCGCCTGGGATGAGAGCGTGCGTGAGGCGGACTTTGTGGTGCAGGCCGAGCCGGGCGTGGCGGCCATCGTGATCAAGCCGACGCTGGTCGGCAGCCTGACGCGCTGCCAGACACTGGTGGCGCAGGCGCACGCGGCGGGGCTGACGGCGGTGATCAGCTCCAGCATCGAATCCAGTCTGGGGTTGACCCAGCTGGCGCGCATCGCCCGCTGGCTGACGCCGGACATCGTGCCGGGGTTGGACACGCTGGGGTTAATGCAGGCGCAGGTGCTGCGTCCGTGGCCGGACAGTGCGTTGCCGCTGCTGGAGGTTTCGGCGCTGGAGTGCCTATGGCGCCGTTAAGCGATTGGCCGTGGCGGCACTGGGCGCGCCTTCAGCCGCAGGCGACGGCGCTGCTGCTCGGCGAACGGCCACTGAGCTGGCTGGCGTTGCAAAGCCAGGTGGATGAGCTGGCGGC
Organism: Serratia sp. BFP-2025; assembly: GCF_050880365.1. Taxonomy (NCBI): domain Bacteria; kingdom Pseudomonadati; phylum Pseudomonadota; class Gammaproteobacteria; order Enterobacterales; family Yersiniaceae; genus Serratia; species Serratia sp. BFP-2025. The sequence continues at coordinate 517,997 of NZ_JBPAFV010000001.1, forward strand.
GGATTTTCAGCACCAGGGCGTGGAGCCGGGGTGCGGCGTGGCGCTGAGCGGCAAAAACAGCTATCCGCTGCTGCTGGCCTATCTGGCGCTGCTGCAATGCGGCGCCCGTCTACTGCCGCTCAATCCCGCCTTGCCGACGCCGCTGTTGGCGCAGCTACTGCCTGAATTGGATATAACCTTTGCCTTCGGCCCGGATCCTTTGCCGGCGCTGCCGGAGGCGCTGATTCGGTTGACGCCGCCCTCGACCGAGCCGCGCTGGCCGAACCTGCCGGCGTGGGATGCGCAGCGTCTGGCGACGCTGACGTTGACCTCCGGCTCCAGCGGTATGCCGAAGGCGGCCGCGCACAGTTACGCCAACCATCTGGCCAGCGCCGACGGGGTGTTGCGGCTGATGGATTTCCAGCGTGAGGATTGCTGGCTGTTGTCATTGCCGCTGTATCACGTTTCCGGCCAGGGCATCGTCTGGCGCTGGCTGGCAGCGGGTGCCCGGTTGGCAGTGCGCGAGATGCACCCGCTGGCCGAGGCGCTGGCGGGATGCACGTATGCTTCGCTGGTACCGACGCAGCTTTGGCGGCTGCTGGCGCAACCGCTGACGGGCGTGACGCTGAAGGCAGTGCTGCTCGGTGGCGCGATGATCCCGGTCGAACTGACCGAACGGGCGGAAGCGGCAGGGATACGCTGCTGGTGCGGTTATGGGTTGACCGAACTCGCCTCCACGGTGTGCGCCAAGCGCGCCGATGCGCGGCCGGGCGTCGGTCTGCCGCTGAGCGGCCGCGAGATCAAACTGGTGGACGAGGAGGTCTGGATCCGCGCCGACAGCCTGGCGCTCGGCTACTGGTGTCATGGCCATGTGCGGCCGCTGGCCGATGAGCAGGGCTGGTTCGCGACCCGCGATCGCGGCGTGATGGCCGAAGGGGAGCTGCGCATTCTCGGCCGGCTGGACAACCTGTTTTTCAGCGGCGGCGAAGGGGTGCAACCGGAAGATATCGAACGCGTGCTGGCGGCGCATCCGCAGATCATGCAGGCGTTTGTGGTGCCGGCGGCGGATGCCGAATTCGGCCAGCGGCCGGTGGCGGTGATCGACGGCGACCCGTCGTTGTCGCTGGCGGCATTGCTCGCCTGGTCGCAGGATAAGCTGGCTAATTTCCAGCGTCCGATGGCGCTGTTTGCCTTGCCCGACGAGCTGAAAAGCGGCGGCATCAAGATTTCGCGCCGTCAGCTGCAGCAGTGGGTAGCGCAGCGTTTCTCTCAGGCATAAAAAAGCCGCCCGACAGGGCGGCTGAGTTGATGACGGCAGGGGGTTACTTCAGCCCCAACGCCTTGGCGACGCCGGCGCCGTAGTCCGGGTGCACCTTGCTGAACAGCTCGACCTGCCGGCGCTGAATCTGTTCCGGCACCTGCGACAGCTCGCCGGCGATGCGGGTGAACATGCGCTGGTGCTCTTCGGCGCTCAGCAGGTTGAACAGCGCGCGCGGCTGGCTGTAGTAATCGTCGTCTTCACGATGATTCCAGTGGTCGGCCGCCCCCTCAATGCTCAACGGCGGTTCGCTGAAGTCCGGCTGCTCCTGGAACAGACCGAAGCTGTTCGGCTCGTAGGTGGCGCCGTTGCCGCTGTTGCCGTCCACGCGCATCGCACCGTCGCGATGATAGTTGTGGAACGGGCATTTGGCACCGTTCACCGGGATCTGGTGGTGGTTGACGCCCAGGCGATAGCGGTGTGCATCCCCATACGAGAACAGGCGGCCCTGCAGCATTTTATCCGGCGAGAAGCTGATGCCCGGCACCACGTTGGCGGGGTTCATCGCCACCTGCTCGACCTCGGAGAAGTAGTTGTCGGGGTTGCGGTTGAGCTCGAAATAGCCGACGTCGATCAGCGGATAGTCGCCGTGCGGCCATACCTTGGTCAGATCGAACGGGTTATAGGGAGTCTGCGAGGCTTCATGTTCCGGCATGATCTGAATTTGCAGCTTCCAGCGCGGGAAGTCGCCGCGCTTGATCGCTTCGAACAGATCGCGCTGTGAGCTTTCGCGATCCTTGGCGATGATCGCTTCCGCCTCTTCATCCATCAGGTTTTCAATGCCTTGTTCGCAGCGGAAGTGGAATTTCACCCAGAAGCGCTCGTTGGCGGCATTGATAAAACTGAAGGTGTGGCTGCCGAAGCCGTGCATGTGGCGGTAGGACTTCGGAATGCCGCGATCGCTGAAGTCGATGGTCAGCTGATGCAGCGATTCAGGCAGGTGAGAGAAGAAGTCCCATTTGTACACCGGGTTGCGCAGGTTGGTATGCGGATCGCGTTTCACCACGTGGTTGAGATCGGGGAATTTCAGCGGATCGCGCAGATAGAACACCGGCGTATCGTTGCCCACCAAATCCCAGTTGCCTTCTTCGGTATAAAACTTCATGGCGAAGCCGCGAATATCGCGCTCGGCGTCGGCGGCGCCGCGTTCACCGGCGACGGTGGAGAAGCGGATAAACATGTCGGTCTGTTTGCCGACCTCGGAGAAGATCTTGGCGCGGGTGTAGCGGGTAATGTCGTGGGTGACGGTAAAGGTGCCGTAGGCGCCCGATCCCTTGGCGTGCATGCGGCGCTCGGGGATGACCTCGCGGTCGAAGTGGGCCAGTTTTTCCAGGAACCACACGTCCTGCAACAACATCGGGCCGCGTTTGCCTGCGGTGATCACGTTATTGTTATCGACAACCGGGGCGCCGGCTGCGGTGGTCAGTCCTTTCTTGCTCATCACTTGCTCCTTATCGTAGTGCATTTAAGTAAAGACTCGGGCGGTTTAAGCGTTCATCAGCATAGTCCTTTGGCGGGGCTTTTTCCCCTGACCTTGGTCAAAGCCACTACTAGTTGTAGCCCTATTGCCGAGCGGCGGCAAATAGGTCTCGGTTATCGTTGGCATCGCCTTGACGAATATAGAGTGTTGTTTGCAAATATTTACATTTATTTGATTAATGAAGAATTTTTTCGCTTTTATCCCTTAAATCCTCATTGTGCTTTGGTATAGACTCGTGACGTTATTATTATGCGTTGATTCGATCATTCGGTACGGATGACAAACCAGAGGGAAAGATGATGAAAAAGACTTGGGTCGCGTGCGCGGCAGGATTGCTGTTTGTGACCGGCGCAGCGAACGCCATCAGCGTGTCGGGTGAGGCCGGGCAGCACTATACCAACCTGGGCTTCGGCATGAGCACCGGCTCTTCAGGTCTGGGCCTGACCGGCAACTGGGCGCGCAGCGACCACGACGGCAACGTCGGCAGCCTGGGCTTGAACTTCGGCGTGCCGCTGGGGCCGTTGACGGCGACCGTGGGCGGCAAAGCGCTGTACCTCAGCCCGAAAGACGGCAAGAGCGGCGGCGCGTTGGCGCTGGGCGGCGGCCTGGAGTGGGAAATCAACCGTTACTTCAGCCTGCACGGCGAAGGTTACTTTGCTCCTGAATCCTTCACCAGCGGCGTGAAGGCCTATAACGAAGCCAGCGGCGGCCTGCGCTGGAAGTTCCGTCCGTTGAGCGTGGACGTAGGCTACCGCTACATGAAGATGGAAGGCAAAGACGGGCGTCGTGACAACACCCTGGCCGATGGCCCTTATGTCGGTGTTGGTCTGAGCTTCTAACTCTGACGGACGGACTGCGGTCCGTCGCGTTCAGCGAATCCCTCGGTCATTGGCCGGGGGATTTTTTTTTGCGCCCTCCGTGGGGGCGTTCCTGTGGGAGCGTAACGATAATAGATTAAATTATTTAAAGATTCGGCGATCGGCATCGCCACGGGAGAGCACATGCCGTAAAATGCGTAATATAAATTATTATATAGCGATATGGACGTCATGGCTTACCGAAATCCTCTGGCGGCGCTGATGCCGCTGCTTGTCTCACTCTTTCCTTATGAAGCCGCCGCGGCGCAAGCCGATCGTGAAGAGGTGTTGACCGTCACGGGCAGTGCGTTATCCCCCGCGACGCAAAGCGCGTCTGGCGCCGGTTTTAAAACGACGGATATTGAACTGGGGCCGTTGGGCGCCAGGGCGTGGCTCGATACGCCTTATTCCTCCACCACCGTAACCCAACCGATGATTAAAAATCAGCAGGCGAAAAGCGTCGCCGAGTTACTGAAATATTCACCGAGCACGCAAATGCAGGCACGCGGCGGCATGGACGTTGGGCGCCCTCAGAGCCGAGGCATGCAGGGCAGCGTAGTGGCGAACAGTCGGCTGAATGGGCTGAACATCGTCTCCACCACGGCCTTTCCCGTTGAAATGCTGGAGCGGCTGGATGTTCTCAACAGCCTGACCGGCGCCTTGTATGGCCCTGCGAGCCCGGCGGGGCAGTTCAACTTTGTGGCGAAACGCCCGACGCCGCAACCGCTACGCGAGGTGACGCTCGGGTATCAGAGCCGCAGCGCCTTCAGCGGCCATGTCGATCTCGGCGGCCACCTCGACGATGACAACAGATTCGGCTATCGCATCAATGCGCTCAACGAAGAGGGCGAAGGCAACGTTGACGACAGTACATTGCGTCGTCGGCTGTTGGCCGTGGCGTTCGACTGGAATATAAAGCCGGGCACGCAGCTGCAACTGGACGCCAGCCATTACGAATTCCTGCAAAAGGGTTACCCCGGTGGCTTCAGCTATGGGCCGAATGTCCCGCTGCCTTCCGCCCCCAATCCGCAGAATAAACATCTGGCGCTCGCAACGGCAGGTAACGATTTAACCACTGACACCCTCAGCACGCGGCTGATTCATTATTTCAATGACGATTGGTCAGTAACGGGCGGCGTAGGTTGGCAACAGGCGGATCGCGCCATGCGTTCGGTATCCAGCACCCTGCTCAACGGCGACGGCGACATCAAGCGGTCGATGAGCGACTCCAGCGCCTCGGGGCGATTTCGGGTATTGAGCAATACGCTGACGTTGAACGGCCATATCGATACCGGCTCGGTGGGGCATGAGTTGGCGCTCGCCACGACGGGCTATGTCTGGTCTATCTACAGCGGCAAAGGCGCCAGCCGGCGCTACGATTTGGGTATCGACAATATGTATCATCCGTCGGCGATGCATGAGCCGGGCGACGGAAAGATCCCCAAGAACGGCGCGCGCTATAAATCCAGCGAGAACAGCCAGCAGAGCGTGACTTTCGGCGATACGATGACCTTCAATCCGCAGTGGTCGGCGATGCTCTATGTAAGCGAAAGCTGGTTGCAAACGCGTAATTACGGCGCCGACGGCAAGAAAATCGAAGAAGACAATCAGCAGGGTTTGAGCCCGAACGCGGCGTTGATGTACAAAATCACCCCGACGCTGATGGCTTATCTCAGCTATGCCGACTCGCTGGAGCAAGGTGGTACGGCCCCGCTGGGAGAAGGCGTGAAGAACGAAGGGCAGACGCTCAAGCCCTATCGCAGCCGGCAATATGAGATTGGCCTGAAAGCCGACGTCGGGGAGATGAACCTCGGCGCCGCGCTGTTCCGCCTCAAGCGGCCGTTCGCTTATGTTGACGCCGAAGACCGGGTGTACAAGGAGCAGGGCGAACAGGTGAACAATGGCCTGGAGTTGACGGCCGCCGGGCGCGTGCATGAAGGGCTGAGCCTGTTTGGCGGCGTCACGCTGCTCGATCCGCAACTGAAAGAGACGGTTTCCGACAGCACGCGCGGCAAGCGCGTGGTCGGCGTGCCGAAGGTGCAGGCCAATATGCTGGTGGAGTACAGCCTGCCGTCGATGCCGCAATGGGTCTATAGCGCCAACGTGCACTATACCGGCAAGCGAGCGGCGAACGACACCAACAGCGCCTGGGCTGACAGTTACACCACGCTGGACCTGGGGACCCGCTATGCTACCCGCATTCATTCCGTGCCTGCGACTTTGCGGCTGACGGTCAATAACGTCACGAACGAACATTACTGGGCCTCTATTTTCCCGTCGGGCACGGACGGGAACGGCGGGGCATCGAGCGCGTTTCTCGGCAGCGGCCGTGAAGTACGCGCATCCGTCACCTTTGACTTCTGAGGGCGCCATGAGAATCGTATCGTTGCCTGCATGGGTGCTGTTGGTTGGCGTGTTGTTTCATGGCGGTTTGTGGGCTGCGCCGCCTGCTGGCGAAGTGCGCATTGCCTCGCCGTGGCCTGCGCAAAACGCCATCATCGCGATGCTGGGCTATGGCGACAATATCGTCGGCACATCGAATGTCGCGAAACAGATCCCGCTGTTTCGCCAAAGCCTGCCGCGCATTGACGCCGTCCCGGCGGTGAGTGTGAATAGCGGACAAGAGTTGAATCCGGAACAAATCATCGCGCTTGGCACCCGGCTGCTGTTCGTGCCTGACAGCATGAAAGTGCCGCAATTGGATGTGCTCGAACGGGCCGGCGTACGCGTATTGGCGTTTAAAGCCAATTCGATGGCGGCGCTGCGCGCACGAGTGTTAAAAACGGGCGCCGCGCTGGGGCCGGATGCGCAGGTAAAAGCGCTGGCCTACGATCGCTATTTTTCTCGCAATGTGGCGCGCGTTGCCGAGCGACTGAAAGATTTACCGCCTGGGCAGCGCATTCGCGTTTATCACAGCATGGGCAATCCGTTGACCACCTCAGGTCGACCGTCGCTTAATCAGGATTGGATGGATCTGGCCGGCGCCGTCAACGTGGCGGAAACGTGGTTTGGCCTGAAAAAAGAGGGGGCGGGTGAGGTGGCGTTGGAGCAGATCGTGGCCGCCAATCCGCAGGTGATCGTGGCGATGAACAAGCGCGACGCCGAAGAGATACGCGCCTCTGCGCAATGGCGGGGCATCGATGCCGTTTTACAACATCGGGTCGTGGTCAATCCCAAGGGGATGTTCTGGTGGTGCCGCGAGACCAGCGAAGAGGCGCTGCAGTTTTTATGGTTGGCGAAAACGCTGTACCCGGCGCGTTTCGCCGACATTGACATGCGGGAAGAGACGAGAGATTTTTATCGGGCCTTTTTCGGTCTGTCGCTCAGCGCGGCGCAGATTGACGCTATTCTTAATCCACCCGCTTGAACGTATTCGGGGGCCGAAACGGCCCCCGAATACGTTACCCTACCGCCGGCAGCATGCCGCTGGCGATGCCCAATTGGATGGCGATCACCGTAATCCCGCAGATAAACACCAACGCCAAGGCCGGAGTGCCGCCCCAGACGCGATACTGCGCCTGATGTTTCTGCCGCGTTTTCCACACCAGCAGCGAAGGCAGCAGCAACGCCAGTACCGACAGGGCGATGGCGGCGAACCCCAGCGCCAGCACGAAGCCTCGCGGATAGAACAGCGCGAAGGCCAGCGGCGGCAGGAAGGTGATGGCGCCGGTTTGCAGACGGCCGCGCACGTTGTCTTGACGTTTGAACAGGTCGGCCAGGAAATCGAACAGCCCGAGCGCCACACCGAGGAACGAGGTCGCCAACGCCAGATCGGCGAACAGGTGCACCGCCAGTTCAACGTGCGGCGAAGCGACCGCATCGCGCACCGCCTGTAACAGACCGTTCAACCCGGCTTGCTGCGCCAGAATGCCGACGAAAGTGTCGGAGCTGATGCTGCCCAGCGTCGCCAACTGCCAGAAGATATAGGCGATCAGCGGAATGGCGCTGCCGATGATGAACACCCAGCGCAGTTTGCGAATGTTGCCGCCCATGTAGTTGACGATGCTCGGCACGCTGCCGTGGAAGCCGAATGAGGTGAAGATCACCGGAATGGCCGACAGCGCCAGGCCTTGCTCCAGCGGCAACGTCAGCAGGTTGGTCTGGTGGATATTCGGCAACATCAGGCCGAGCATCACCACCAGGAACACCACCTTGGCGCTGAACAGGATGCGGTTGAACAAATCGACCGAGTGGGTGCCGATGCACACCACACCGCCAGCCACCAGGGTGAACAGCAGGACGCCGAGCGACACCGGGAAGTCCTGCGACGTCCATTGACTGATGCTGGTGGCGAGCAGTTCGCCGGCGCCGCTGATATAGGCGGCGGTGAGCGCGTACATCAGGAACATCATGCTGAAGCTGGTCAGCCACTGGCCGCCGCCGCCGAGATAACGTTTGGCGAGCGTGCCGAGACCGGTATCTGCTTGCTCATGCTGGTAAACCTCCACCAGCAGCAGCGCGGTGTAACACATCAACAGCCACAGCCCGACCAGTAAGGCCAGCGTGACGCCAAAGCCGACGCCGGCCGCCGCCAGCGGCATCGCCAGCATCCCGGCGCCAATGGTGGTGCCCGCCACGATAAAAACACTGCCAAGAGTGCGATTCTTCACGTTTTTTCTCTACCAGCCGAAAGATTTTGAAAATTATAGGTAACGATTTATGAGGATGGCAGGATAGTGGAAGCCCTAATTTGTGTCAAACCGGCGTTACGCGTGATGTAAATTAATATTTACATCAAGGAGGGCGGCACGGCGCATGAAGAACAGAACGATGGCTGAAATTATCCGCCGACGGTTAGTGAAAAGTTATTTACGGGCTTCTATAGTGGAATGACCAAAAAATGTGGGAGAGATCAATGTTAAGGGTGGAGATGCTCAGCACCGGCGATGAGGTGCTGCACGGGCAAATTATTGATACCAACGCCGCCTGGCTGGCGGACTACCTGTTCCAGCAGGGCGTGCCGATGAGCGGGCGTGAAACGGTAGGGGACAGCCTCTCTGCTTTGATCGAGATCCTGCAGGAACGGAGTCATATCGCCGATGTGCTGATCGTCAATGGTGGCCTGGGGCCGACCAGCGACGATCTCAGCGCGTTGGCCGCCGCTAAAGCCTGTGGCGTAGAACTGGTTGAACGGGCCGACTGGGTGGCGCGCATGGAGGCCTATTTCGCCGGGCGCGGGCGGCCAATGGCCCCTTCCAACCGCAAGCAGGCGCAGATCCCGGCCAATGCGGAAATGCTGGACAATCCGGTGGGTACCGCCTGCGGCTTTGCGCTGCAGCTCAACCAATGTCTGATGTTCTTCACGCCTGGCGTGCCGTCGGAATTCAAAGTGATGGTTGAACAGCAGATCGTGCCGCGCCTGCGTCAGCGCTTTACCTTGCCGGCGGCGCCGCTGTGCCTGCGCCTGACCACCTTCGGCACCTCCGAAAGCGATCTGGCCGCCGAGCTGGACGGCATGCCGCTGCCGCCGGACGTGGTGTTGGGTTATCGTTCATCCAGCCCGATCATCGAGTTGAAGTTGACCGGGCCTGAAAGCCGGCGTGCGGAAATGGAACAAGCCTGGCGACGCGTGCGCGAGGTGGCGGGGGACAACTGCATCTTTGAAGGCACCGCCGGTTTGCCGGCGACGCTGACGCAGCGCCTGAATCAGCAAGGATTGACGCTGGCGTTGAGCGAGCAATTCAGCGGCGGGTTGATCAATCTGCAGCTGCAGAGCGAAGGTGCGCCGCTGGCGGGGGGAGAGCTGTTGCCGGCGCATTGCATCGAAACGTTGGAAACAACGCTGGCGCGCGCCCGCTCGCTGGCGGAGTTGACCGGCGCGCCGTTGGCGTTGGCGGTCAGCGCCATGCGCGATGAGCAGGTCAGCATTGCGCTGCACACGCCACGCGGCGGCATTGGCCAGACCGTGCGTTATCGCGCGTCGCGCCACGGCCTGCGGCTGCGTCAGGAGTCGGTGGCGATGTTGGCGTTGGATATGCTGCGTCGTTGGCTGAACGGAGGCCAGGCGTGCGGCCAAAACGCCTGGCTGGAGGTCGTGGAAATTATCGAGTGACGGTCACGGCGAGTTGCCGATTTCGCTGCTTTGCAGCAGCCGCTCGGACGCCAGGCGTGACAGGCGTATCGCCGCCGCGCCCCGCACTTGCAGCCCCTGGCTATAGTCCCTGAGCGCCTGCGCGGCGCTGTCGGCCTGCGCCAGATGCATCGCCAGGCTGGCGGCGTCCGCCAGCGCGCTGTTGGCGCCGAGCCCACCCGCCGGGCTCATGGCGTGCACGGCGTCGCCGAGAAAGGCGATGCGTTCGCTGTGCCACACCGGTATCGCCTTCGTGACCTGCACCGCCCGCACGCTGAGCGACTGGGGCTCCGTCAGCGCTAACGCCGTTTGCAAGGCGGGCGCCCATCCCTGCGAAATATGCCGTACGCGCGCCTGCAGCGCTGCGGCCCCCTCCGCCCGTGCCGGCCCGCCGAGCCGTTCAGCCGATCCGATACAGGCCCAATAAAGATAGTCGTCGACCGGCGTGAGGCGGCAATCGGGCGCGTAGTCGGCCGCCAGCTGCGCCATGGGCGCCTGAAAGCGCATCGGTTCAATCACCAGCGACAAGCCGTCGGCGAAGACAACCGACACGCCGCGCAGCAATTCGAGGGCCAATTGGGCCCGGGTCGCCGCGTTGAGCGGCGTTTTGCCATAGAGGGTGACCACGCCGCTATCTTCGGGCCCCGCCTCGGGCAGGCAGCGCCGCCGCACCAGCGAGTTGACGCCGTCGGCGGCGATCAGCACATCGACCCGCACTTGCTCGCCGTTGGCGAATTGAAGTTCCACACCCTGTGACGTTTGTGCAAACTCACGCAGGGTATAGCCGAAGCGCACCCGATCTTGCAGACCGGCGAGTAGGATTTCGCGCAGCGTTTGCCGATGAACGCCGAGATCGCCGTTTGGTTCTTGCATGGGCTGCTGGCTGGAAGGCAGCCAGTGTTTGGGGCGGCGATCGTTAAGCGGAGCAAGCTGCGGATCCCACAGATTGCTCTCGCCGCTGTTTTGCGCGCTGCTGGCGCAGAGCAACCGATAGTGCGCCGGCGGCAGGCAGGCGGCCAGCGCCTGCTGGCCCGAAGGATCGAGACGCAGCCGGTAACCCTGATCGCGCGCCTGCGGTGTGGTGTCGCGTTCAAACACCGTGGCGTGGATGCCGTAGCGGCGCAGCCCCTGAGCCAGACACAGCCCGCCGGGCCCGGCGCCGATAATGCCAATGTTGAGTGTAGTCATCCTGTTCCCTCGTGAGTCAGTGGCCGTAGACGGTAGCGGCCGGAAGCATTTCATTATGTCGGTGCGGGAAAAGGTTGATATAACGGTATCTGGACTAAAAATAGTGATGAGTGGCCAATATGAACGATAACCCTCATTTTACCGACGCGGACTGCAGCGAATGGCCGGCGGGCCCCTGGCTGATCGCCCTTGGCGGCCGCGATGCGGCGGGCCGGGAGTATCGGTTGGGCACGCGTGAATACGACTGGCATCAGCATGTCCGCGGTCAGCTGCTGTGCGTTGAAAGCGGTTTGCTGCATGTGCGAACGGCGCAAGGCGATTGGGTGCTGCCGCCGGGGCGGGCGGGTTGGATCCCGCCGGCGACGGAGCACCGGGTGCAGGTCTGCGGTGCGCTGAGCGGCTGGAGCCTGTTGCTGGCGCCGGAGGCCTGCACCGATTTGGCGAATAAACCCTGCGTTATCGGCATCAGCGCCGTGCTGCAGGCGCTGGCTCAGCGTGCGGAAGGCTGGGACAAGCGCAGCCTGCTGACCCAGGAGCAGGATCGCATGGCGCAGGTGATGCGGGACGAGATACGTCTGGCGCCGACGGAGCCGCTGCATTTGCCGATGTCGTCTCATCCGCGCCTGGCCGGCGTTCTGCAGGCCTTGCTGGCGCAGCCGGGGAGCGAGCGCACGCTGGAGGCATGGGCCGAATGGGGCGCGATGTCGCCGCGCACCCTGCGGCGGCTGATGATCGGCGAAACGGGATTGAGTTTTGCCCAGTGGCGTCAGCAGGCCCGGTTGTCACATGCATTGGCGAAGCTGGCCGAAGGCGAAACGGTGTTGCAGATCGCTGAAGCGCTGGGGTATGCCTCGCCGAGCAACTTTATCGCCATGTTTCGCAAAGCCTTCGGCGACTCTCCGGCGCGTTATTTTTCCGTATCGGCAGGAAAGAGGCGCTAAGCGGACGCTGCAAGAACAAGAATACCTTGAGGATGGTTATATATCCCTGATTAATCATAATCTTATAGGGGATATTCGCGGTGAGGGAATGCTGTTACTCTCTTGGCGGGTGCTTGAGACTGTTCGTCTTGGGCATTGTGTGACAAGGCGGATAGATGAAAGCCCCAGACTGACTCTCAATCAGAATGGGGCTGCACATACCGCCTAGACACCGGTATGGTAGCCCCTTCGCAGCAAGGAGGCAAGCATGCGCTTAAGGCATGTGTTTCACTCGCTAACCGTTGTATGTATTACGGTTTTGTTATTTATCTGGATGATAAGAGACTCGCTGTGCGAGCTGAAAATCTACCAGGAAAATATCACTATCCTGATCAGGTTGGCGTGTGAGGTGAAGCGGTAATCATAGGGCGGGGGCAACCCCGCCTTCTGGTCTCCAGGCGCGGTTTCCGGCACCCGACTTTAAATTTCCAGCTCGATATCCGTCAGCGGCATGCAGCAGCAGGGCAGGATCTCGCCGGCGTTGATAAACGCCAACGGCTGCTGGCGGTAGGCCACTTCGCCTTTCACCAGTTTCAGGCGGCAGGCGCCGCAATAACCGGAGCGGCATTGGTACTCCACCTGCACGTCGTGCAGTTCCAGCACGTCGAGCAGGCAGTTTTCACTGTTGGGGCAGGAAAGCTGCGTGCCGGCGGCGCGCAGCGTTACGGTTGGCGTCGCCATCGCTTACAGTTCGAAGTCGCTCAGGTCGTCGGCGTTGATCTCCGAGTCGATCTGGCCAACCAGGTAGGAGCTCACTTCCACTTCCTGCGGCGCTACCTGCACGTTATCGGACACCAACCAGGCATTGATCCACGGGATCGGGTTGGAGCGGGTTTCGAACGGCAGGCCGAGGCCGACCGCCTGCATGCGGATATTGGTGATGTATTCCACATACTGGCACAGGATGTCTTTGTTCAGGCCGATCATCGAGCCGTCGCGGAACAGGTATTCCGCCCACTCTTTCTCCTGCTGGGCAGCCAGCACGAACAGATCGTAGCACTGTTGCTGACATTCCTCGGCGATCTCCGCCATTTCAGGATCGTCGGCGCCGGAACGCATCAGGTTCAGCATGTGCTGGGTGCCGGTCAGGTGCAGCGCTTCGTCGCGGGCGATCAGCTTGATGATTTTGGCGTTGCCTTCCATCAGTTCACGCTCGGCGAAAGCGAAGGAGCAGGCGAAGCTGACGTAGAAGCGGATCGCTTCCAGCGCGTTCACGCTCATCAGGCACAGGTACAGCTGCTTCTTCAGCGCGCGCAGATTGACGGTGACGGTTTTACCGTTCACCTGATGGGTGCCTTCACCCAGCAGGTGATAGTAGCTGGTCATCTCGATCAGATCGTCGTAGTAGCCGGAAATGTCTTTCGCGCGCTTTTTGATCTCTTCGTTGGTGACGATGTCGTCGAACACCAGCGCCGGATCGTTGACGATGTTGCGGATGATGTGAGTGTAGGAACGCGAGTGGATGGTCTCGGAGAACGACCAGGTTTCCACCCAGGTTTCCAGCTCAGGGATCGAGATCAGCGGCAGCAGGGCGACGTTCGGGCTGCGGCCCTGAATGGAGTCCAGCAGGGTCTGATACTTCAGGTTGCTGATGAAGATGTGCTTCTCGTGCTCCGGCAGCGCCTGGTAATCGATGCGATCGCGCGAGACGTCAACCTCTTCCGGGCGCCAGAAGAAGGAGAGCTGTTTTTCGATCAGTTTTTCGAAGATTTCATGCTTTTGCTGGTCGAAACGCGCAACGTTTACCGACTGACCGAAGAACATCGGCTCTTGCAGCTGGTCGTTTTTGGTCTGAGAAAAAGTGGTGTAAGCCATAAGCCTGAATCCATCGTAACGTGGCTAAATGAAGGGGCCGGAAAATTCCGGCCCGCTAGGTCAAACTTTAGATCTTGCAGGCGCCGCTTTCGCAGTCGTCATCGCCGGCCTTGGCAGGCTGCAAATCTTCCTGGGCGTCTTCCGCACCGTCGCGGGTGTTCTGGTAGTACAGCGTTTTCACACCGAACTTGTAGGTGGTGAGCAGGTCTTTCAACAGCTGCTTCATCGGCACCTTGCCGCCCGGGAAGCGGGTCGGATCGTAGTTGGTGTTGGCCGAAATCGACTGGTCGATGAATTTCTGCATCAGACCTACCAGCTGCAGGTAGCCGTCGTTGCTCGGCATTTCCCACAGCAGCTCATAGTTGTCTTTCAGACGTTCATACTCCGGCACCACCTGGCGCAGGATGCCGTCTTTCGAGGCCTTGATGCTGATGTGGCCGCGCGGCGGCTCGATGCCGTTGGTGGCGTTGGAAATCTGCGAAGAGGTTTCCGATGGCATCAGGGCGGACAGCGTCGAGTTGCGCAGGCCGGTTTCCTGGATCTCTTTACGCAGGGTTTCCCAGTCGTAATGCAGCGGCTCGTTGCAGACCGCATCCAGGTCTTTCTTGTAGGTGTCGATCGGCAGGATGCCCTGCGAATAGGTGGTCTCTTTGAACCACGGGCAAGCGCCTTGTTCCTGAGCCAGACGGTTGGAGGCTTTCAGCAGGTAGTACTGAATGGCTTCGAACGTTTTGTGGGTCAGGTTGTTGGCGCTGCCGTCGGAGTAACGCACGCCGTTCTTCGCCAGATAATAGGCGAAGTTGATCACGCCGATGCCCAGGGTGCGGCGACCCATCGCGCCACGGTGCGCGGCCTTGATCGGATAATCCTGGTAATCCAGCAGGGCGTCGAGTGAACGCACCGCCAGGGTCGCCAGCTCTTCCAGATCGTCCAGGCTGTCGACCGCGCCCAGGTTGAAGGCGGACAGGGTGCACAGCGCAATTTCGCCGTTCTCGTCGTTGACGTCTTCCAGCGGCTTGGTCGGCAGGGCGATTTCCAGGCACAGGTTGGACTGACGCACCGGCGCGATCTGCGGATCGAACGGGCTGTGGGTGTTGCAGTGGTCGACGTTCTGAATGTAGATGCGGCCGGTAGAGGCGCGCTCTTGCATCATCAGCGAGAACAGCTCAACCGCTTTCACGCGCTTCTGGCGAATGCTGTCGTCTTTCTCGTACTGGGTATACAGGCGCTCGAATTCGTCCTGATCGGCGAAGAACGCGTCATACAGCCCCGGCACGTCGGACGGGCTGAACAGGGTGATGTCTTCGCCCTTGATCAGACGCTGGTACATCAGGCGGTTCAGCTGCACGCCGTAGTCCATGTGACGCACGCGGTTGCCTTCAACGCCGCGGTTGTTTTTCAACACCAGCAGGCTTTCCACTTCCAGGTGCCACATCGGGTAGAACAGCGTTGCCGCGCCACCGCGTACGCCGCCCTGCGAGCAGGATTTAACGGCGGTCTGGAAGTGTTTGTAGAACGGGATGCAGCCGGTATGGAAGGCTTCACCGCCACGGATCGGGCTGCCCAGCGCGCGGATGCGGCCGGCGTTGATGCCGATGCCGGCGCGTTGCGAAACGTATTTCACAATGGCGCTGGAGGTGGCGTTGATGGAATCCAGGCTGTCGCCGCACTCGATCAGCACGCAGGAGCTGAACTGGCGGGTTGGGGTGCGCACGCCGGACATGATCGGCGTAGGCAGCGAAATCTTGAAGGTGGAAATCGCGTCGTAGAAACGTTTGACGTAATCCAGACGGGTTTCACGCGGGTAGTTGGAGAACAGGCAGGCGGACACCAGCATGTACAGGAACTGGGCGCTTTCGTAGATCTCGCCGCTGACGCGGTTCTGCACCAGATACTTGCCTTCCAGCTGCTTGACGGCGGCATAAGAGAAGTTCATGTCGCGCCAGTGATCGATAAAGGAGTCCATCTGCTCGAACTCTTCAGCGCTGTAGTCTTCCAGCAGATGTTTATCGTATTTGCCCATCTCAACCATGCGAATCACGTGAGCGTGCAGCTTCGGCGGCTCGAACTGGCCGTAAGCCTTTTTACGCAGGTGGAATATCGCCAGGCGAGCGGCCAGGTACTGATAGTCCGGCGCATCGCGGGAGATCAGGTCGGCAGCGGCTTTGATGATGGTTTCATGAATGTCGGCGGTTTTGATGCCGTCATAAAACTGAATGTGCGAACGCAACTCTACTTGAGAAACCGAGACGTTGTGCAATCCTTCTGCGGCCCAATCGATGACCCGGTGGATTTTGTCGAGGTTGATGCGCTCTTTACGGCCATCGCGTTTAGTTACAAGCAGACTTTGGTTCATGTGGTGTTTTACCTGTCCGTATGGTGCCCCTAAGCAGAAGTGTAGTCGCTCTGCTCAGTATGTAAACACTATATATAGGGGTTGTATGTCGGTGAGGTAACAAGATAGTGAGAAAAAACGGCCTTTGCAAGTGAACAAAATCGGCCTAATTTGTGGATAACTTGGGGGTGAAATGTAACTTGCCGCGCGAAGCGCGCGCCGTGACTGGCGCGACAAGCTTGTCAATAAGCGTGATCAGATTTTCCTTAAAAACTGAAAAAGCCGATCGTTTGACGCTTTATTAAACGTTAGAAAAAAACGGCATATTGATCTGATTTAATATTCTAAAAACCTGTTTACAACGGCGATTTTGATCGAAGTCGTGGAAATTAGGTATTTTTCTTAATACGCCGCTGGCGCCGTACCCCGGTAACGCAGGGCCGGCGCGGCATACGGCGCTCAACCTTCGTGCTGGGTGTGCACCATGTAGTTCACGTCAACGTTGCGGCCAAGCTTGAAATGATCGGTGATCGGGTTGTAATGCAGGCCGATCATATGCTTTTCGCGCAGCGGCGTGCCGTCGACCCAACCGATCAGTTCGGAGGGGCGAATGAACTTCTTATGATCGTGGGTGCCCTGCGGCACCATCTTCAGCACGTACTCTGCGCCGATCACCGCCATCAGCCAAGCTTTGGTGTTGCGGTTGATGGTGGAGAAGAACACATGGCCGCCCGGTTTCACCAACTGGGCGCAGGCCCGCACTACCGAGGCCGGATCCGGCACGTGCTCCAGCATCTCCATGCAGGTGACCACGTCGTAGCGCTGCGGGTTGACCTGAGCATGGCTTTCCACCGTCTCCTGCACGTAAGTCACGTTTATGCCGCTTTCCAGCGCATGCAGACGAGCGACCTGCAGCGGTTCCGCACCCATGTCCAGGCCGGTCACCTGCGCGCCTTCGCGCGCCATGCTTTCCGCCAGAATGCCGCCGCCGCAGCCCACGTCGAGCACCTGCTTGTCAAAAATGCCGCCGGCGCGCTGCATGATGTAGTTCAGGCGCAGCGGGTTGATGCGGTGCAGCGGTTTGAACTCGCCTTCCAGATCCCACCAGCGGGAGGCGACGGCCTCGAACTTGGCGATTTCCTGGTGGTCAACGTTTTGCGCGTGGCTGGATGATTCTGCGTTCATGGGCTTGTCTGGCTCCTTGTTCTCGTTGCGCGGATTATACATGTTCCGACGCGGCATCGTCTGCGCCGATGCGTTTTTCGCGCACGAATCTGCACAATTTCCGTGAAACAGCGGCGGTTATTTTCCCGTAAAGCGCGCTTTGTGATATAGTTTTACACCTTTGCCACTATGGCAGCGGGCAGATGAATCATTAGTAGAGGGATAGCAGCTCCATGAGCGACCTTGCCAGAGAAATCACACCGGTAAACATCGAAGACGAGTTGAAAAACTCGTATCTGGACTACGCGATGTCCGTTATTGTCGGACGCGCGCTGCCAGATGTTCGTGATGGTCTGAAGCCGGTTCACCGCCGCGTTCTGTACGCGATGAGCGTACTGGGTAACGACTGGAATAAACCATACAAGAAATCGGCCCGTGTCGTCGGGGACGTGATCGGTAAATATCACCCACACGGTGACAGCGCGGTTTACGACACTATCGTGCGTATGGCTCAGCCGTTTTCACTGCGCTACATGCTGGTGGACGGTCAGGGTAACTTCGGTTCCGTCGACGGCGACTCCGCCGCGGCGATGCGTTATACCGAAGTGCGCATGTCCAAGATTGCTCACGAACTGTTGGCGGATCTGGAAAAAGAAACCGTCGACTTCGTGCCTAACTATGATGGCACCGAGCAGATCCCGGCCGTCATGCCGACCAAGATCCCGAACCTGCTGGTCAACGGCTCGTCGGGCATCGCCGTGGGTATGGCCACCAATATTCCACCGCACAACCTGGCTGAAGTCGTCAACGGCTGCCTGGCCTATATCGATGATGAAAACATCAGCATCGAAGGGCTGATGGAACACATTCCGGGGCCGGACTTCCCGACGGCGGCGATTATCAACGGCCGTCGCGGCATTGAAGAGGCCTACCGCACCGGGCGCGGCAAAGTCTACCTGCGCGCGCGCGCGGAAGTGGAAGCCGACGCCAAGACCGGCCGCGAAACCATCATCGTTCATGAGATCCCGTATCAGGTGAACAAGGCGCGTCTGATCGAGAAGATCGCCGAGCTGGTGAAAGAGAAACGCGTCGAAGGCATCAGCGCGCTGCGCGACGAGTCCGATAAAGACGGCATGCGTATCGTGATCGAAGTCAAACGCGACGCGGTCGGCGAAGTGGTGCTGAACAACCTGTATGCGCTGACGCAACTGCAGGTTACCTTCGGCATCAACATGGTGGCATTGCATCAGGGCCAGCCTAAGCTGTTGAACCTGAAAGACATCCTCGAAGCCTTCGTGCGCCATCGCCGCGAAGTGGTTACCCGCCGCACCATCTTCGAACTGCGTAAGGCCCGCGACCGCGCCCATATCCTGGAAGCGCTGGCCATCGCGTTGGCCAACATCGATCCGATCATCGAGTTGATTCGCCGTGCGCCGACGCCGGCGGAAGCAAAAGTCGCGCTGGTGGCGCAGCCGTGGGATCTGGGCAACGTCAGCGCCATGCTGGAGCGCGCCGGTGACGACGCCGCCCGCCCTGAGTGGCTGGAGCCGGAGTTCGGTATCCGCGACGGCAAGTACTACCTGACCGAGCAGCAGGCTCAGGCGATTCTGGATCTGCGTCTGCAGAAACTGACCGGTCTGGAGCATGAAAAGCTGCTGGACGAATACAAAGAGCTGCTCAACTTTATCGCCGAGCTGATCTTCATTCTGGAAAGCCCAGAACGTCTGATGGAAGTGATCCGCGAAGAGCTGGTGGCGGTCAAAGAGCTGTACAACGACGGCCGTCGCACCGAGATCACCGCCAATACTTCCGACATCAACATCGAAGACCTGATCAACCAGGAAGATGTGGTGGTGACCCTGTCTCACCAGGGGTACGTGAAGTATCAGCCGCTGTCCGACTATGAAGCTCAGCGCCGCGGCGGCAAAGGCAAGTCCGCCGCGCGTATTAAAGAAGAAGACTTTATCGATCGCCTGCTGGTGGCCAACACCCACGATACGATCCTGTGCTTCTCCAGCCGTGGCCGCCTGTACTGGATGAAGGTGTATCAACTGCCTGAAGCCAGCCGTGGCGCGCGCGGTCGCCCAATCGTCAACCTGCTGCCGCTGGAAGCCGATGAGCGTATCACCGCCATCCTGCCGGTGCGCGAGTATGAAGAAGGGCGTCACGTGTTCATGGCTACCGCCAGTGGTACCGTGAAGAAAACCGCGCTGACCGAGTTCAGCCGTCCGCGCAGCGCCGGCATCATCGCCGTCAACCTCAACGAGGGCGACGAGCTGATCGGTGTCGATCTGACCGACGGCAGCAACGAAGTGATGCTGTTCTCCGCCAACGGTAAAGTGGTGCGCTTCCCGGAAACGCAGGTTCGTTCGATGGGCCGTACCGCCACCGGCGTGCGCGGCATCAACCTCGGCGAAGGCGACAGCGTGATCTCCCTGATCGTGCCGCGCGGCGAAGGCGATATCCTGACCGTCACGCAAAACGGCTTCGGTAAACGTACCGCCGTGACCGAATACCCGACCAAGTCACGCGCCACCCAGGGGGTTATCTCCATCAAGGTGAGCGAGCGTAACGGTCAGGTGGTCGGCGCCGTGCAGGTGGAAACCAGCGACCAGATCATGATGATCACCGATGCCGGCACGCTGGTGCGTACCCGCGTTTCGGAAGTCAGCGTGGTGGGCCGTAACACCCAGGGCGTGACGTTGATCCGCACGGCGGAAGACGAAAACGTCGTCGGCCTGCAGCGCGTGGCCGAGCCGGTGGAAGACGAAGAGCTGGACAGCCTGGAGCCGGGCGCGGAAGCGGCGGAAGAAGACAGCACGCCGCTGGACGATGGTGACGACGCGGCTGAGCCGATGGACGACGACAACGTTTAAGCAAGGTGAAGGCGTCGGCATGCCGACACCGTAATGCACCGAGACAAAAGGGCCTGGCAGCGATGCTAGGCCCTTTTTCAGTTATATGGTTTAATTGGGCACCGAGCCGCCGGCCGCCGCGCCGGCGACAACGCGCGCCGTCACTGACTTTCGTATGGTACCCGATTGAAATACTTAGCCTCTTTTCGAACTACGCTGAAGATATCCCGCTATCTGTTTCGGGTGCTGGCGATTTTGCTGTGGTCGTTGGGAGCGCTGCTCACCACCTTTTATATTCTGAATATTCTGCATCAGAAAGAGTCGGACATCCGGCAGGAATACAACCTCAATTTCGATCAGGCGCAGGGCTACATCCGCCATTCCGCCGATATCATCCGCGACATCAAGTATATGGCGGAGAACCGCCTCAACGGTTCGGTCAGCAGCCTGGACATGTTCAGCGGGGTGTTTCCCGGCAAGGGCAGCCCGCCGCAATTCTTCCCGCTGTACCCGGAGTCCAACTGCGCGCTGAGCACCACCTACCGCAGTTCGCTCGATTCGCTAAGCGGCCTGATCCAGTATTGGAAAGAGAACTTCGTGGCGGCCTACGATCTTAACCGGGTGTTCTTCATCGGCGGCGACAGCCTGTGCATGGCGGAGTTCGGCGGCGGCAATGCGGTCGCCAACCGGGAAAACGTGCTCAAGTCGCTGCATGAGCGCATTCTAAAATACCGCAATGCCAAGAATCTGGATAAAGACAACAACCTGTATTGGATCAGCCCCAGCGCGCAGCGGCCGGACGTCGGTTATCTGTATGTGTTGACGCCGATTTATATCGGCAACAAGCTGGAAGCGCTGCTGGGCATCGAGCAAACCGTTCGGCTGGAGGACTTCGTCACCGCCGGCAACCTGCCGATCGGCGTCACGCTGCTGGATGAGAACAACGAGCCGGTGCTGCGCCTGGCGGATGGCGATCGCTATGCCGCTTCGCTTAACAGCTATCCCGCAGAGCACGCCTACTTTGGCTATGTCGACAATTACCGCGACCTGATCCTGAAGAAAGCGCTGCCGCCTTCTTCGCTGAGCATCGTCTATGCGCTGCCGGTGAAAAGCGTGGTGGAACGCTTCAAGATGCTGATCCTCAACGCGCTATTGCTGAACCTGCTGTCGGCCATCGTGCTGTTCACGCTGGCGTGGCTGTTTGAGCGCAAGATGTTCCTGCCGGCGGAGGACAACGCCTTCCGGTTGGAAGAACACGAGCAGTTCAACCGCAAGATCGTCGCCTCGGCGCCGGTGGGCATCTGTATCCTGCGCATCAGCGATGGCACCAATATCCTGAGCAACGAGCTGGCGCACAACTACATCAATCTGTTGACCCACGAAGATCGCGATCGCATTACGCGCATCATTTGCGAACAGCAGGCGAATTTCGTCGATGTGATGACCAGCAACAACAACAACCTGCAGATTAGCTTTGTTCACTCGCGCTACCGTAACGAAGAGGTGGCGATCTGCGTGCTGGTGGACGTCAGCGCGCGCGTGAAGATGGAAGAGTCGCTGCAGGAGATGGCGGCGGCGGCGGAGCAGGCCAGCCAGTCGAAATCGATGTTCCTGGCCACCGTCAGCCATGAACTGCGCACGCCGCTGTACGGCATTATCGGTAACCTCGATCTGTTGCAAACCAAGGCGTTGCCGCAAGGGGTGGACCGGCTGGTCAATGCGATGAACAACTCTTCCGGCCTGCTGCTGAAGATCATCAGCGATATCCTCGACTTCTCCAAGATCGAGTCCGAACAGCTGAAGATCGAGCCGCGCGAGTTCTCCTGCCTGGAGGTGATCACCCATATCGCCGGCAACTACTTGCCGCTGGTGGTGAAAAAACGTCTGGGGCTGTACTGCTTTATCGAACAGAACGTGCCGGAGCGCATCTTCGGCGATCCGGTGCGCTTGCAGCAGGTGCTGTCCAACCTGGTGAACAACGCCATCAAGTTCACCGATACCGGCTGCATCGTGCTGCAGGTCTGCACTCGCGGCAGCTATCTGGAGTTCAGCGTGCGCGATACCGGCGTCGGCATCCCGGAGAAGGAGATCTCGCGCTTGTTCGATCCGTTCTTCCAGGTCGGCACCGGCGTGCAGCGCCATTTCCAGGGAACCGGTCTGGGGTTGGCGATCTGTGAAAAACTGATCAACCTGATGGACGGCGATATCGCCGTCGAGTCCGAACCGGGGCTGGGCAGTCTGTTCAGCATCCGCATTCCGCTGTTCAACGCCCAGTTCCCCATCCCGCAGGCCAGTGATACCTGGCAAGGCCGTCGGCTGTGGCTGGATATCCGCAATCAGCGGCTGGAAAGCTACCTGATGGCCATCCTGGGCGGGTACGGCGCGGATATCCAGCGCTATGACGGTCAGGAGACCGCCGCCGGCGAGGTGATGCTCAGCGATCATCCGCTGATGCTGGATACGCCGCTGCTGGCTCAGATCCAGTTCTCCACCGAGCATATCGGCCCATCGCTGGAAACCCGGCCAGGCTATTGGATGCACAGTACATCCACGCCGCGCGAAACGCTGACCTTGCTCAACCGGTTGTTCGGCGTCGGCGGCGGCGCGGCAGAGGGGCTGGTGCAACTGCCGGTGCCCGCCAAGGCCAGCGCGGCGGACAACGGCGATATTCATCTGCTGGTGGTCGATGATCATCCGATCAACCGTCGCCTGCTGTCTGATCAGCTGGGATCGCTGGGATATCAGGTGGTGACCGCCAACGATGGCGTGGATGCGCTCGGCGTGCTGAAACAGCACCGCGTCGATATTGTGCTGACCGACGTCAATATGCCGAATATGGATGGCTATCGCCTGACGCAAGAGCTACGGCAGATGCAGTTCAGCGCGCCGGTGATCGGCGTGACGGCGAACGCGCTGGCGGAAGAGAGGCAGCGCTGCCTCGAGGCGGGCATGGATAATTGCCTGTCGAAACCGGTCACGCTGGAGACGCTGGAGCAGACGCTGGCGTATTACAGCCAACAGGTACGCTACAACCGCAGCGAGGCCTGAAAAGCAAACAGGCACGGCGAATGCCGTGCCTGTTTGGCGTTAACCTGCCGTGAGGCGAGGGTTACTCTTTGTCCAGCGGCGTCATGCTGACGGAGGAGAGGTAGTTGAGCAGGGCGATGTCGTTTTCGACGCCCAGCTTCATCATCGCCGATTTCTTCTGGCTGCTGATGGTTTTGATGCTGCGGTTGAGTTTCTTGGCGATTTCGGTCACCAGGAAACCTTCGGCGAACAGACGCAACACTTCACTCTCTTTCGGCGACAGACGTTTGTCGCCATAGCCGCTGGCGCTGATTTTCTCCAGCAGTTTAGAGACGCTTTCCGGCGTGAATTTCTTGCCTTTCTGCAGGGCGGCCAGCGCCTTCGGCAGATCGGTCGGCGCGCCTTGTTTCAGCACGATGCCTTCGATATCCAGATCCAGTACCGCGCTCAGGATCGCCGGGTTGTTGTTCATGGTCAGCACGATGATCGACAACTGCGGATAGTGGCGCTTGATGTACTTAATCAGCGTGATGCCGTCGCCATACTTGTCACCCGGCATCGACAGATCGGTGATCAGCACGTTGGCGTCCAGCTTGGACAGATTGTTGATCAGTGCGGTTGAGTCTTCGAACTCCCCAACGACATTCACCCATTCAATTTGCTCAAGCGACTTCCGGATGCCAAACAGTACGATAGGATGGTCATCAGCAATAATTACGTTCAGGTTATTCATGTTGTTGGCTACCTTGCTTCAGCAGTCTGCTGACGAAAAAATCAATCTGACTGATGTTATTCTCGATCTCGGGCGCATCACCTTCTGCGATGCGCTGTTCTAACGATTCGCACAGCTGCTTGCCGGGAAGCAGATTTAACATGGCAAACACGCCTTTCAGGCGGTGTGCGGTTTGTGACAGCGCATTGAAATCACTGCTGCCCGCCTCAGTATACAGTTTTTTGACATCGTCGGGTACTGTATCGACAAACAGCCCATAGTAATCACTTGATTTCAATTGTTTTTCATAGAGTTGGATATCTTCTGAGCTCAATGACAGCGGGCTTTCTTCCTGCTCCAGCGCGGCCATTTGCTGTTCGATCAGCATCAGCACGGCGTCGATTAAAGCGCCGTTCAGGTTGTAGTTCACCCGAATGTAGCGCTTGTCCAATGCTTGCCAGCCCGGTTCATCGCTCGCCAGCAACAGCGTGTAATCATCGGCGCGCTGCGGGTTATCGGTCAGTAATACGTCATAATCGCGATTGACCGCCCGATCTTCGGCGACGATACAGTCGGCGCCGTAGGCTTGCAGCAAGCGGGTCACGATGCCGCGCACTTCATCCGACGTGACGTCCAGCAGGGCGGTGACGCCGTCGAGCAGCTTTTCCTGATCCTGCGGCTCTTTTTTCTCCATCTCCATAGCGACGCGAATGGTATAGCGGGTGCCGATATCCACTTTGCTGCGAATGTCCAACTGGCCGTTAAGCTTCTTGCACAGCTGATTGCACAAGAAGAAGGTGAGACCGGAACCGTGATTGAAGCGGTCCACCAGCGTCTGGCTGAGGAACGGGTAGTTGAGGTTGCTGATCTCTTCGTTGGAGATGCCGGAGCCGGTGTCGTTGATCTGAAAAATCAGGCGGTCCGGGTGTTCGGGCTCATGGTCGACCACCAGGGAAATCTTGCCGCAGGCGGTGGTGATAATGGCGTATTGCACCAGCAGCGAGATCACTTTGCGCAACGCGTTGGCGTCGCCGATGTAGTTTTGTTCGACGTCCAGCTGGAAATGCTTGAACAGCGCCAATCCCTTCTGGTTGAGGGCGGGCAGGGCCTCCAGCAGCAGCTCATCGACCATTGCCGCAGGGGAGAACGGTTCGCGCGTGGGTTGCCAGTCCTGGGTTTCCAGCCGGGTCAGCAGGGTGATGTTATCGATCAATCCCAGCACCGAAGCCGACTCCGCCGCCAGCTGGCCCAACAGCGCCTGCTGTTGATCTTCACCCGACGAGATGCGCAGGCGATCGACCAGATCGTGCATCTGGCGCACCGGCTGGTTCAGCTCGATGCCCAGGTTGTGCAACATCAGCTTACGCGCCTGAACGTTCTTGTCGTATTCGCGCCGCGCCTGCTGCAGCCGCTTGTTCACCATCACCTCTTTATCCTGATCGTGCATCAGGAACAGGTAAGTGTCCGGCGATAGCTGGCTGCGGAAAATGCGAATTTCATACACCTCGTTGTTGACCGTAGCCTGGATCACCCCGTGATGCTGTTCGGCCATGTGGGCGATTTTTTGCAGGCTGAGGTGCGGCAGCAGATGTTCGGCGATTTTGTTGCTGGCGATCACCGTATTGTTGGCGAAGCTGTAAACCAGCAGGCCGGAGGGCAGGCTGGCGATGATCTCTTGATTCAGCGCGCGCTCGGCCTCAAGCTCCACCGCCATATTTTCGCTCGGACGAATGTACTGGCGGCGGATAAAGTAGATGCTCAACATCGACAGCCCCAGCAGCAACAGATTGACCGCGATCAGCCAGATGTTGTTGCGCAGCAGATCGATGGCCAGATTGATGGCCGAAACGCGATACACCACCTTCAGCGGCGCATTGGGCAAGGCGGCGCTGAACTCGACCCAGCCACCGCTCATCGTCGTATGGGAGCCGAGTGCGGTTTCCGTCGGAATCGCGTTGTCGTCAAGATCGGCATTGTCTGGCAGCAACAGGAAATTGGCGCGGGCCAGATTGGCAGGAATGATATCGTTGATCGGCATATCGAAGGCGATCACCGTCGCCAGATGTCCCGGCTGATTGAACGTGGTGCGAATCGAGAACGAATAGGCGTTCTGGAAGCGTTGCTTGCGCAGATCGGAAAAGCTCTCGCGTTCGTCGAGCATATTGGCCTGCTGCAGCATCTCGGCGCGGCGTTCGTCCGCAGAGGTGGTCAGGTAGCTTTCCCGAAAGCGCGAAGCCAGCTCTTTGAGCGGCTGGGTGGTGATCAGACTGAGGCTGTTGTCCTGGCCATTGAGATAATACATGGCGTAGTTCTCGGTCTTGGCGCCCCAGCGGGTGTCGAGGTAGTCCGAGATATTGGCGATCATCGCCAGCGTGTTCTCGTCATGACTGCCGAAGATCACCGCATCGGTTTTCTTATGCTGCTTTTCCACATAATAAACGTCGGGCCGCAGGCGCGTCTCCTGCAAGCCGGGATCGGCATTCTGCGCCGGCGCATTGCCGAATTTGTCGTAGACCTGGTAAGTCATGTAACGGTAGGTGTCGATGCGTTTTTGCAGCGAACCGGCGATGCTGTTCAGCGTGTATTTCTTTTCCGCCAACCAGGCGTTGGTGTAGTTGTAGCCATACAGACCGATGCCGATCGTCAGCAGCACGATAAACAGCAGGAAGCAGCGGGTGATATTGCTGGAGCTAATGGTCAGTTGCTTATTTTGCATAGTGGCTGCGCATTCCTGAATCAGCGAGTGACGGCCCTGGCGCTGGCGGTGACCGCCAACAGCAGAACGGCTACGCAGGCGAAAGCCGCCGTCAGGCTGGAAAACTGAGCGATAAAGCCGATCAGCGCCGGGCCGGCCAGAATACCGGCATAGCCGACGGTGGTGACGGAGGCGATCGCCAGATTGGCCGGCATGTCGCGCTGGTTGCCTGCGGCGCTGAACAGGATCGGCACGACGTTCGAGGCACCGAGGCCGACCAGCATGAAGCCGACCAGCGAAACGGTGGCGTGATTGAAGGCGATGGCCAGGCTCAGACCGAGAGCGGCGCACAGGCTGCCCAGCAGCAGCACCCGGTAGCGGCCTAGCGAGTTCACCACCCGATCGCCATTGAGCCGGCCGAGCGTCATGGTGATGGAGAACAGCGCATAGCCCAGGCCGGCCTGACTGTGTTCGACGCCGCGCAAGGTGGTGAGGAACAGCGCGCTCCAGTCGAGCATCGACCCTTCCGCCAGAAACATGATAAAGCACAAAATGCCGATAAACATCACCCAGCCGCGCGGCAAGACGAACATCGGCCCGCCGTCGTCGGCGCCGCTCTCACGCAGCAGATGGCGGCTGGCGAACGCCAGCAGCACTATCACCGCCAGCACCGTGAGCAGGGTGGATTGCAGCGGCGTCAGCCCCAGCCACAGCAGCGCGCTGACGCCGCCGGCGCCGGCAATGCCGCCGATGCTGAAAAAGCCGTGAAAGCCGGACATCATCGCTTTACCGCTGGCGCGCTCGACGATCACCGCCTGTACGTTCATCGCCACGTCAATCATGCCGATCGCTGCACCGAACAGCAGCAGCGCCACGGCCATGCCGCCGAGGGAATCCATCAGCGCCAGCAACGGCAGATCGATGCACAGCCCCAGCCCTGCCATCAGGATCACCGCGCGGCAGCCCAATTTTCCGGTCAGGAAGCCGGTCAGCGGCATCGCCAGCATGGAGCCGGCGCCGATGCACAACAGCAACAGGCCGAGCGAACCGTCATCGATGCCGATACGTGCTTTGGCGAAGGGCACCAGCGGCGCCCAGGCGGCCATGCCGAGGCCGGCGACGAAAAAGGCCAGGCGGGTGGCGATCTGTTGAGGAACGCCGGGCGTTTGCTGTTCATTGCACAAGGTGGCTGTCATGTAAGCGTCAGGATCTTGGATCAAAAGAGTGGCGAAAGTTACTGACAGTTTTTATCACAATCCGCGATCCGGGTCGAAAAGATTCGCGCCTGGCTCCTCTCTGGCGCCGCCGCTGCGCACCAGCCACAGCGCGATCGCCTGGACAATATAGTCTTTTTGCCGATCGTCCAGTGCGACGCCCTGCGGTATGCCGTGCCATTTTTCCAGACAGCCGCGGCAGCAGGTGGCGGTGGCGTGTTGGGCGACGAACACCGGATGGCCGCGCATCGGCGTCTGCCTGCCATCGTTTTTGGGGTGAGCGGTGGCCAGGCGGCGATCGATAAAATCACGGGCATGGCTGAGGAGCAGCGGCAAGCCTTTGTCATCGAGATAGGCTTGATCCTTGGTATTTAAACGGAAGCGGGCGCGGAAAGACGAGCTTTGCAGCCGTCGCCACAGCGCGTCGGGTTGAAATGGCTTCATTATCTATTTGCTCGCAGCAAGGGCGGTTTTTTCAGGCTACCAGAAGTGAAACTCCGCGGCTAATTATGCCTGCGGCGGAAAATAATGGGCGGGATAAGGCACGAAATGAAAAGCAAGCTCAATTTGTAGACTAAAATAAGGAAAAAGATTAGCAATTAGTGCGGAAGTAAATTAGTGAAACTATATCATGGGGTTATTTATTTGCTTGCTATTTGTGCGGATCGAAATTGTGAGGAGAGTGTGAAGAAAAATAAAAAACCGGCCAGAAGCCGGTTAAAGGAATGCAGAAATTATCTTCGGGTAATGAAGGTAATAATGAAAATAATGATGATAGCGAGGTGATTATAGCGGCTGCGTGCGGACGGCGTTTTGGCACAATGTGCTTATTGCCCGGTTCAATTGTATGGTTGGCTTTTTTTTCTTAAAGATATGTATAACTACATGATTTTTTATCAATTAATCTATTCTTTGTCTTTAAGTGCTTTATTTTGTTTGTCTGTAAGGTTTTGTGAAAGTTCGCGCGTATTTACATTTTGAAACCTTTATTAATTACAATGAAACACTATCGGATACTTGGTATCATTTTCTTTCTGGATTAATATAACCCTTGTTACCAGAATGGTAATGCACAGTCGTGCTAATAATGCTCGAAAAGGGCAGTGGCCGTAGCTCGACATAATTAACGAGGATAATAACGATGAAACTTCGAGTACTCTCTCTGATGGTACCCGCACTGCTGGTTGCAGGCACAGCAGGCGCGGCGGAAATCTACAACAAAGACGGTAATAAACTGGATTTGTACGGTAAAGTCGACGGTCTTCACTATTTCTCCAGCAACAACGGTGCGGACGGCGATCAGTCTTATATG
This sequence comes from Serratia sp. BFP-2025, assembly GCF_050880365.1. Classification (NCBI taxonomy): domain Bacteria; kingdom Pseudomonadati; phylum Pseudomonadota; class Gammaproteobacteria; order Enterobacterales; family Yersiniaceae; genus Serratia; species Serratia sp. BFP-2025. The sequence continues at coordinate 546,998 of NZ_JBPAFV010000001.1, forward strand.
CGTTTTGGCTTGCGCGGCGAAACGCAGATCAGCGATCAGCTGACCGGTTACGGCCAGTGGGAATATCAGGCCAACCTGAACCACGCTGAAAACCAGGACAACAAGAACTTCACCCGTTACGGCTTCGCCGGTCTGAAATTCGGCGACTACGGCTCCTTCGACTACGGCCGTAACACCGGCGTGCTGTACGACGTGGCGGCTTACACCGACTTGCAGCCTGAGTTCGACGGCTCGACCTACGGCGCCGACCAGTTCATGTTCCAACGCTCCAGCGGCCTGGCGACCTACCGTAACAACGGCTTCTTCGGCTTGGTTGACGGCCTGAACTTCGCCCTGCAGTACCAGGGTAAAAACGGCAGCGCTGAAGAGACCAACAACGGTCGTGACGTTCTGGGTCAGAACGGCGAAGGCTACGGCATGTCCATGAGCTATGACATGGGCTACGGCATCAGCGCCGCAGGCGCCTTCTTCAACTCTCGTCGTACCAGCGAGCAGAACGGTGGTGGCGGCTACCAGAACATTATGGGCCGCGGCGATAAAGCAGAAGGGTATTCCGGTGGTCTGAAATATGACGCCAACGATACCTACCTGGCTGTGATGTTCACCCAGTCTTACAACGCGGCGCGTTTCGGTAGCTCTACCAGCGATGCTTTCGGTTACGCCAACAAGGCGCAGAGCTTCGAAGCCTACGCACACTACCAGTTCGACTTCGGTCTGCGTCCGTTCGTGGGCTATAACCAGACCAAAGGTAAAGACCTGGGCCGCGCCGGCAACGGCAAGGACTACGGTGATGAAGATCTGGTCAAATTCGTCGACCTGGGCGCGACCTACTTCTTCAACAAAAACATGTCCACCTATGTTGACTACAAAATCAACCTGTTGGACAACAACGACTTCACCCAAGCTGCCGGTATCAACACCGACAACGTGGTTGCCGTGGGCCTGGTTTACCAGTTCTAAGCCTCTGCATGTGAATGTCATCGCGCGGCCTTCGGGCCGCGCTTTTTTTTGCCTGTGAAGAAGCACGGATTGATCCGTGAGCGGCACGGGAAGCGCTTTGGGTTTCCGCCACTCGGCCTACGCTGTGAATACAGCAAACAGAGCGGAGGTGATATGGAGCTCAAGATCGATAAAGTGATCGAGACGGTGTTGTACGTTAGCGATATTGAGCGCGCGGACGCTTTCTATCGAGAGGTGCTGCAGCTGCCGGTGATGGTCGCCAACGAGCGATTTTGCGCCTATAACGTCGGCGATCGGAGCGTATTGCTGCTGTTTGTCGAGGGCGACTCGCTGCGCGGGGCGCAGTATCCGACCGGCTTTATTCCCGCTCACGATGGCGTGGGGCCGGCGCATATCGGGCTGGCGGTGGCGAAAGAACAGCTGCTGCATTGGGAACGGCATCTGATGGCCAACGGCGTGGAGATTGAGGGACGAATGCGTTGGGAGCAGGGCGGCGAGAGCATTTATTTTCGCGATCCCGACGCCCACCTGTTGGAGCTGGTGACGCCGGGCATCTGGGCCAATTACTGATCGAAGCCGCCTTGCGCCAGTATTGTCAGCGTGGCATCCAGCACCTGCAGCGCTGCCTGTGGTTGCCGCTCTATCTGCACCCTGACAATGGCGCCGTCGATCAACATCGCCAGCATCGCTGCGTGCTGTTCCCGCTGTGGGCCGGCGGGCAGGTGGCGCGCCAACTCATCCGTCATCTGCCGCTTATGCTGGCTGGCGATTTGCAGGCTTTCCGGCAGCAGGTCGGCGATCTCCACCGCCGTATTGATAAATGCGCAGCCGCGAAAGCGCGGATCGTCGAACCATTCCGTCAGGCAGGGGGCCAGCGCCGGCAGCAGCCCGCCGGCCTGCGCCACATGGCGCGCCAACGATGCGCTGAACCAGTCCAGCCACTGCTGATGGCGATAGGCCAAAAACGCCGTAATCAGGTCGTTCTTGCTGGGAAAGTGGCGGTAGAACGTCACCTTGGTCACCCCCGATTCCTTGATGATGCGATCGATGCCGGTGGCGCGGATCCCCTCCTGATAAAACAGATCGTGCGCCGTCAGCAAAATGCGCTGGCGAGCGGGCAAGGCGTTGAGATCGGCGGTCATCATTTTCTCCCGGGCTATTTTCGGGTGATTGTAGACAACTCTGTCTACATGCGCTAGCGTAATGTTGTAGACAGAGTTGTCTACATGCCTTCACCCAGGAGATGAACATGAGCATTAAACCCCCATTGCCGCCTTTTACCCGCGACTCGGCCATTGAAAAAGTGCGGCTGGCGGAGGATGCGTGGAACAGCCGCGAGCCTGAGCGGGTGTCGCAGGTGTATTCGCTCGATACTCACTGGCGGAATCGCGCGGAATTTGTCGACGGCCGCGCGGCGGTGGTCGGTTTTTTGCAACGCAAGTGGGCGAAAGAGCTGGAGTATCGGCTGATTAAGGAACTGTGGGCGTTTGACGGCGCGCGCATTGCGGTGCGGTTCGCTTATGAATGGCGCGACGATTCCGGCAACTGGTATCGCAGCTTCGGTAACGAAAACTGGGAGTTCAATCAGGATGGGTTAATGATCAATCGTCATGCCTGCATTAACGACATGCCGATCCGCGAACAGGATCGGCGTTTTCACTGGCCGCTCGGCCGGCGCCCGGACGATGTCCCGGCGCTGAGCGACTTCGGTTTTTGAATCCGATGTCGCGCCCGCGATGGCCGCTCGTGAGAAAAAGCGCACCGATCGACAAAGGGGAATTTGTAGAAAAGCCTTTCCGCTTCTAGACTTAGGGGACAACAAACGCACTCCAAGAGGACAAGCTATGACGAAGAAGTTGGTATTGGCCGTCGGTACTGCGGCGGTATTTTCCATTCTTGCCGGCTGTACCGCCTATGACCGGGCAACCAGTTATGTCAACGAGCCGGTGGTCAGCGATGTCAAAGTAGGGATGACCAAGCAGCAGGTGCGGGCGATTGCCGGTCCGCCGTCGACAACCGCCACGCTGGTTCACGCGCAGGGTACCTGCGACACCTATGCGGTGGCGCCGCGTGACGGCAAGGTGCAGACGTATTTTGTCAGCTACAACGATACGGGCCACGTTATGAACAAAGGCTATCAAACCTGTTCAGACTACGATTCGCAGCCGAAATAACTGCGTTTCGGCCGAACAAAAAAGCCTCGTTTTCACGGGGCTTTTCATTTTTTAAGCGTTTAAGGCCCGAAGTTTAGGCAACTGTACCGCCGATGCGATTTTTTTGCATGAAAACGATAGACATTTCATAACGGTATCGCTAATATCAGCGCCCATTGGAAGGATGGCCGAGTGGTTTAAGGCAACGGTCTTGAAAACCGTCGAGTGTAACAGCTCCCAGAGTTCGAATCTCTGTCCTTCCGCCAAATTCAGCCGGCTTAGCTCAGTAGGTAGAGCAACTGACTTGTAATCAGTAGGTCACCAGTTCGATTCCGGTAGCCGGCACCATGACAGAAGCCCCAGCAGCGATGCTGGGGCTTTTTGTTATGGGGCTGGTACGAGGAAGACGTGTACCCCGCAGGAATTCCCGCTTCGAAGTGCGCCGGTATTAACCGATAATCGGGGGCATGCGCCGCAGCAAGTTCTTTGACCCGAGGGTTATTTGCTGTGGAACCTGGGGATGAGCAGTGCGGTAAACGGGGGAAATTATAGCCGGTGGGTGAGCCCGGCTATCAGATTGGGTTTATATATCCATAACCAGCCACTGATCCGCTTCTTCGAACATCTCTTCCAACATCCGGTTCAGCTTTTCGCGATCGCTTTTGCTGGCGTCGGAGTTCAGGCCGTTGGCCTGCATCGGCTTCACGCGCACTTCCGCTTCCGGGAACAGCGCATGCACGCGTTTCTCCAGTTCGCTGCGAATAATCTCGGCGGCGTTGGGCAGCCCAGCGACGTTGCGTTTGTCGTACACCAATTCTACAAACATGACCCACCTGTAAATACTGATTTAATGTACAGTATTTTGGCCTGAGGAGTGCGAGTTGGCAAGAGGGGATGCGGAATTTTGCATGGGCATTCATCTTTACATGCCGGGCGGCAGAATTTGCCGTTGAGCCGGCCAGGCCGATGGTCCGCATTTTTCCCCACCCGTAATCACCCATCAAGTCTTCAGAAGATTGTCGCCATTACCCGCAGCGCGCGTTTCTCTCTCATTCAATACATAAGGTGGTGGCGCCGGGCTGGCGCTCCCTGGTGTTGGAGGCCCGACGCCACCTTTCTGGTCGCCGTTTTTGGTGTTTCCCTTGTCTGCCGTGGCGTAAATACGGTGAAGAGGTTTAACAGCGCTGCTAATGTTTTATGCGCTGGCATATGAGTTCGTTGGCGTCATGCGTGCAAAACGCTCGTCGCAGTATGGGATGCAGACTAGATAAAGCGGTTACATAAGAAATTTGAATTATTATGGTGATGACCTATCTTGCTTCTGTAAGAACGCTTATTTGAAAAATGACTTACATTACAAATAATTATTTTTTAATTTGCATGTAATTCGACCTGTGTCATTGTCATTACGTCCCTTAAAGTGGTTTAATATTTTAAATTAACTTTAATGACGCTAAAGTATAGGTTTAAAACATTATAATGCAACAAAACAACATTAAAATATCAGAAGAAAGTGGTATGTCATTGAAAATGATAGGGGGAAACCTGACTTATCTCATGCGCATGCATGGGATTGACGCCAGCAGACTGAGTATCGAAACAGGGATCGGTATTGCCACTATCAACAACCTGAGGAAGGGCATCGGGAATCCAACGATCTCTACGCTCTCGTCAATTGGTGAATTTTTCAGCGTGAAAGTGGGGGAGCTGACTGACAAGGACTTACGAGTCTCGGGAGAGGCCAATCACAACGTTAGATCGCTACCGCTCATTAGCTACTGCGATATAGAGCGTTTCCTGGATCAGGCGATGACAACATCAGATACCTACACGACAGAAGTGGATGACATTACGGACGATTCGCTGTTTGTGGTGGAGATAACGAATAACTCGTTGTCACCTGAATGGGATCGTGGAACCTATTGTGTCATCTCCCTCCAGGAACCCTTTTGTGATGGGGATATCGTCCTGGTTAAGCTAAAAAACTACCCAATATGCTTAAGAAGAGTCTTTGTTTCTCATGACGACTTGCAGTTTACAAACATCTCATTAGATTCAGACAGCAGCGTGAAGTCCTACAGCGATTACGCGATTGTCGGTGTTTTATTGAAAACGATAAAGAGGCTGAAATAAATGGATTTGTTTAAAATCGTCCGCAAGTTAAGGAGGATATACTCTCCCAGTTATCTGTACACTTTAGATCGCAGCGTGACGCGAACCGCCGAGGGGTATTGGCTTTTCAAAGAGTTTGGCACCCATACCTTCGTGAAAAAAAACTGGGGGCAGCTCGTTGAGGGCGACTTTCTAAGGCATGTTAACCCTAAAGACATTGCTTTTATCGCCGAAACGGAGTCTAAAATAAAAATTGCCTCAGCCAAACTGTCGATTCATGAAGAGAAAAGGAACTGTATGTGGACGTTGAAAAACGGTGCTGATTCAATATCCATATCAGGAAAGGATTTTTTAAGAAATCGTGAGCTGGTCGATAAAACCGAGTCTTTAGATGCGACAAAAATAGCATTCTATGCCGGAGTGAAAGAAGGCAGAGAAATCTCCGCCTCCTTGCAAAACGCAAAGCAAAGTGACAAGCCTAAAAAAACGATACTGACGTTGATTAAATGAACCATGGCTCGACGTGAATATGTTCATCGAACGTAATCACGCTGAAAGCCGTATTGTCTATGCTGCTGACTTCGCTTGTGCCGTTTTTCCATTGCGAGCAAATTGCAGGGGAAACCGAGACCAGGGTGTCTCCCATTTTCCGTTGGAATAGCGTATGCGCATGGCCTGAACCAATAAATTTAACGCTCAATCGTTGACAGAGGCTCAAAAGTTCGCCGGCATTGTTTAACATACAGCTATCGACAATGGGGGTGCCGACAGGAAGCGGGTGATGGTGCAGGAAAACAGCTATCTTTTTATTTTTACTGTAGATTATGGCTTCTTCAAGCGTTTCTAGCGCTTGTTTCGACACCCAGCCAAAATCTTCATTGTCAACAACCGAGTCGATGCTAAGCATGCGCCACTCGTCATTTTCAAAAGAATGTATATCATAGTTTCCGCCCTGTTGGCGGGCTACATCACTCAGATTTTTTTTACTGTCGTGGTTGCCTGGGAATAAATAAAAAGGTAATGAAACGCGGCTCATTACGTTAAAGAAACGCTCATATGAGGGAATGTCACCATCATGAGAGATATCACCCGTCACAATGATCAAGTCTGCATTTATTTTATCGGCATTGGCATTAATGAAATCAATGGCCTTTTCGAAATTAGCCAGGTGCTTAGAGGCTAGCCCGCTTTCATTAGGCATAATGTGTATGTCACTAATCTGAATTACTTTCATGCTCTACCTTACTGAAATTATTTAAAAGGGTTGTATGATGCGCCCCAATCATAATGATCGGTGTTTTCTATTTTCTTAACCCATTCGACCAGGATGATAGCGAGCGGCAGCAATACAATGGAGACGACTACCTTATAAGACCAGGTGGTGCTTATGATATTAACCAGTTCCATAAAAGTGTATTTGCCCGAAAGGCTAATCGGATAGGCCGTCAGCAACAGCGCGGCCTGCGTAGACATGGAGCCTGCAATATAGCGAATGAAGAAGTATTTGCCGGAGAAGATAATTTTCATCTTTGAAATGATGAAGCCATTAACAAAATATGAGACGGGGACGGATACCCAGGTGCCTATCATGACGCGCCAAAACTCATGGTATAAAGCGTTATAGTGAGTCGCTATAGCGTTATTTTCTGGCTGGATGACAGCGGAGAGGTTAAGTATGATGACATATAAACTTTGGCAGAACACCATGATCCATATTGCTCTTACCGATAATTTATAGCCGTAAACCTCGGTAAGCAGCGTAGATATCAGAAAACACAGGGAGAATACAATACCGCTAGCGGTTATTTTAAAACCATAGATATCAAAAACTTTATAAACCAGGGTGTCGCAGGTGATCATTATGGTTACGGTCAGGCCAACAAAAAGACCATAGAGTTTGAGATTTCCTTGCATCTTTGTTCCTTATTCAGTCCATATTTTTTGTTATTAACTATCCATACTGGTTGCCGCGTAAACGAGCCGACCCGACAGTGGCGTCATCGTGTGCAGGCGATGTCATATGCCCGCATTTCTCTTTATTCGAAATATAAAACGTCCTCTTTACCTCTCAGGTTCCCAGAAGGCAAAAGTGCCACGCGGGGGTTGTGCGGGGGCATTGATGGCCCGTTTGTCGGACTGGGGCGAACTGGCTACAATTCATTAATTATCTTAATGAATATATTGCCTGGTTCGCGCTGTGTCAATCAGGTGCGGAGGGACTCAGGGCTAGTTTTATGCGAGGCTTCTGCGTTTATTCTTGAATCGTGAGCGGTAAAGTTTGCAGCTGAATCACCAATTCTGCCAGGCTGGCGGCCTGCATTTTCTCCATCACTTTTGCGCGATGGACCTCCACGGTGCGCAGCGCGATATTCAGCCGTTCCGCCATTTCCCGGTTCATCATGCCGCGCACCACCAGATGCGCGATCTCACGCTCTTTCGGCGTGAGCGTGCGGTAGCGGCCAAAAGTTTCATGGCGCTGTTGGGTTTCGGCGGAGACCTGCTGCGCCCGTGCTAGGGCGGCGATCAACGGCTCTGCGGCGATCGGTTTTTGCAGGAAGTCCACTGCGCCGTACTTCATCTGTTCTACCGCCATCGGTACGTCGCCATGGCCGGACAGGAACACCACCGCCAGCGTGCTGCCGCGGCGGCGCAGTTCAACGTAGGTCTGGTGACCGTCGAGCTTCGGCATTCGCATATCCAGCAAGACGATCCCGGTCTGCAACAGGTCAGCCTGCGCCAAAAAATCGGTGCTGTCATTCCAGCAGTGGACGCAATGGCCGAGGTTGGTCAATAAAAAATGGCAGGCGTCGGTGACGGCGACGTCATCATCTACCAGATGAATTAGCGACATGGTTTTCCTCATCGTTAAATAGGAAATGCAGGGTGACGCACAGCCCATTGCGGCTGTCGGGAGCGGGACGGTTAGCCAACAGGATCTCGCCGCCGCCATAGCGGGCCAGGCGGCGGCAAATAGCCAGCCCCAGCCCCATGCCGCCGGCTTTGGTGGTGTTGAAGGGGCGGAAAGCCTGCTCCAGCCCGGCTGCGCTCATCCCGCCCGCGTTGTCCTGCACATGCAAATCAAGCGCCTGGTCGTTCTCGTCGGCGGAAAGCCAGATGGCGTTGGCGCCGGCCTGGGCCGCATTCAGCAGCAGGTTCGCCAGCAGCTGTTCCAGTAGCGCCGGCGGCAGGGTTAGCGTTAGCGAAGGCGCCACGTTAATGAACAACTTCAGGTCGGGATAGCGCTGCGTCAGGCGCAGCAGCGCCCACAGCCGCTCGGCGGTTTCGTTCACCGCGATGGGGCGCCAGTTCGCCTTGTCTGCCGTCTCGGTGGGGGGCTGCACCCACTGGCGCAGGTTATGGATCGTTTCGCCACCGCGCTGCGCCTGCCGGTCGATATTTTCCAGCGGTGCCAGCAGCGGATGGCCGGCGTCCGTTTTGCGCAGTTGGATGAGGCACCCCTGCGCATAGTGGCGAATGGCCGCCAGCGGCTGGTTGAGCTCATGCGCAAAGCCGGAGGCCATCTCCCCCAGCACGTTCAGCTGCCTGGCATGTTCCAGCGCCTGTTCCTGTCGGCGCAGTTGCTCTCCGGCATGAAGCAATTGTCGCCCGCGGCGGCGTACCAGAAGCGCTATCCAGATATGGTTGACGATCAACAGCGCCAGCACCGTGAGCGACAGGCCGACGGCCGTCTGATGCTGGATCAGCCAGCTCTTGATATCCAGCCACAGCCGCCGCTGTTCCGGGTGTTGATTGACGGCGCGCAACAAGGCTTCCACCTCGCTGGTCGAGGCTGGCGCCCCCCACAGGAAGGGAGACTGCGGCGGCGCGGTCAGCAAGGCTCTCGCCACCGCATCCACCAGCGGGTTATCCAGGCCGGGCAGGGCGGCGAACGACCAGTTGGGGTAAAGCGGCGTGCTGGTGACGCAGTGAACTGACGTGGCCTGTTGCAGCAGCGGGCGAAAATCCGCCTGGTTGAGCAGGCCTTCCCGATCCATTTTCTCCAGCAGGCAAACCGGGGCGATGGCGGCCTGAATGGCGCGTTCGCGCAGCAGATAGAGCAGGGCATCGGCAGGGAAGCCGGTAAAACGCAGGTGGAAATCGCGCTCGGGCCGCATGCCGGCATCGCTGAGCGCCTTATAACCGGTCAGATAGCCGCCGAAGGCCTGCGGATCGATGGCGCCCACCGTTTTGCCCATCAGCGCCTGCGGCGTCGTGACGTCACTGTCGCGCCGCACCAGAATCACGCTGCCGATGATGTTGCCCGTTTCCCGATCGCCGTTGGCGGCGCGCAACGACGCCAGCCAGCGCAGATGATAGTGGCTGTTCAATTGCACGAACTGCGCCGGATTGGTGACCACGAACTGCACGCTGCCCTGATTGACCGCCTCGCGCATCTGCGCCAGATCGAGCGGCTGCAGGCGGAAGCGCTCACCGCTGACGCTGTCGTTGAGCTGGTCGATCAGCGGTTGCCAGTCGCGCACGGTCGCCGCATCGCCTCGCATCGCCAGCACGCCGACCGACCATTCCTTCGCCTGCGCCGCTGCCCCCCAGCCGAGACAAAACAGCAGTAATAACACGACCCTCACGGCCCCTCCTGATGGCGATTTATCTGCCGCCACTTGTTTTAGATCAACGTTGGGTCCGGTATGTGGTTAACCACAATAGAGCGCCTTCGATGCCATTTTTACACTGTAAATCATCGACATTGTTTATTCATCTAACGGGCGTCAATAGCGTGATCGGGGTGATGCCCTGGGCGTGGGAGAAACGGATGGACTTCAGTAAACGGCAGTTTTTGCAACGGCTGGGCGTATTGACGGCGGGGGCTTCGCTGGTCCCCGTAGCGGAGGCCGGGCTGACGTTGGCGCCGACGCGGCGCGAGGGGGATGCTCGCCGCCGCTACGCGATGCTGATCGATCTGCGGCGCTGCGTCGGGTGCCAGGCCTGTACCGTCAGCTGCGCCATTGAAAACCAGACGCCGCACGGCGAGTTTCGCACCACGGTAAACCAGTACCAGGTCAGCCTCGAAGGGGAAGAAGTGGCAACCAACGTGCTGCTGCCCAGGCTGTGCAACCACTGCGACAACCCGCCCTGCGTGCCGGTATGCCCGGTACAGGCCACCTTCCAGCGCGAGGACGGGATCGTGGTTGTCGACAACACACGCTGCGTGGGATGCGCCTATTGCGTGCAGGCCTGTCCGTACGACGCCCGCTTTATCAATCACGCCACCCAAACGGCGGACAAATGCACCTTCTGCGTGCACCGGCTGGAGGCGGGATTGTTGCCGGCGTGCGTGGAGTCATGCGTGGGGGGCGCGCGGATCATCGGCGACATGCGCGATCCGCACAGCACGTTGAGCAAGATGCTGCGGCGCCATGAGGCCGAGATCAAAGTTCTCAAGCCGGAAAACCACACCGCGCCCCACGTGTTTTATCTGGGGCTGGATGAAGCCTTCGTTACGCCGCTGCCGGGGCGGGCGCAGGTCGCCTTATGGGGAGAGAGACGATGAGTCGCCAACTGACGATCGCAGAAGTGTTGAGCCAACCGCAGGCGGTTAGCTGGCTGCCGTGGGCCGTGCAATATTTCTTCTTTATCGGCATCGCCGCCTGCGCCGCGCTGCTGGCCTGCGCATGGCGCTGGCGCGGTGGAGAGAATGCCGCACACCTGGAGCGCGTGGCGCTGTTTATCGGGCTGACGTGCGCCATCACCGCGCCGTTGGCGCTGACCGCAGACCTGCATCAAACCGCCCGCTTCTGGCATTTCTATGCCTATCCGACGCCCTGGTCGTGGATGCCGTGGGGCGCGCTGTTTTTGCCGCTGTTTACCCTGCTGATCGGTCTGTGGTTTCTCGCGCTCGAATTCACGCGGCTGACGGGCAGACCGGTTGCGCTGCTGCGCGGGATTGCGCCCGCCTGTGCGCTGGTGGCTATCGGCCTGCTGCTGTACACCGGGCGAGAGGTTTCCGTCGTGCGCGCCCGCCCGATCTGGTTCAGCTACGGATTTCCTATCGTCATGTTGCTCAGTGCGCTGCAGGCGCTCTTGGCCTTGTTGCTGCTGGCGATACGCGAACGGCCCGGTCTGCAGGCGCCGCTGGCGCGCGGAATGCTGCTGATGCTGTTGCTGCTCGGCGGGGCGATTCTGTTGTGGGTGTGCGGCGATACGTTATCCGGCGCGGCGGTACGCCACTGGCTGCGGACGCAGGCGATAGCGCGCCATTATGCCGCCGGATGGATCGCGTTATGGGGGCTGACGCTGGCGTGCGCCGCCTGGGGCGCCTATCGGCGCTTGCCGCGCGGCGGTGTGCCGCTGCTGGTGGCCGGTGCTCTGGGGCTGAGTTGGCTGATGCGCTGGACGCTGTTGATCGAGGTGCAAACCATCCCGAAATACAACGCGTCTTCTTCCCCCTACAGCCTGCCGCTCGGCACCGATGGCTTGCTGGCGATCGTCGGCACCTTTGGGTTGTGGCTGGCGTTAATGATCATGGTGCGTGAAGCACAGGCGTTTTTATTGCGGAGAAAACAACATGGCTAAACTCACCCGGCGTCAGTGGTTGAAAGTGGGCCTGGCCTTCGGCGGGTTGTCCGCCTTTGGCCTGAGCTATCGCGAGGTCGCCAAACGGGCGATCGACGGCTTGATCCATGGCACCTCTGGGCGCGTGACGCGGGATCGCATCTACGGCAACTCTCTGCCGCCCGAAGGGCGGGCGGCGCCGGAATGGCAAAGCAATCCGCAGCAGGTCATCTCGATGACCCAATGTTTCGGCTGCTGGACGCAGTGCGGCGTGCGGGTGAGGGTGGATCGGCAGACCGACCGGGTGCTGCGCATTGCCGGCAACCCTTATCATCCGCTGTCTCAGGAGCGGCACGTCGATTCCGCCTTGCCGCTGCAAGAAGCGCTGGCGCAGCTGGGTGGCGAAAGCGGTCTCGATGCCCGTTCCACCGCCTGTGCGCGCGGCGCCACGCTGCTGGAGGGCCTTTACAGCCCGCTGCGCGTACTGGAGCCGATGAAGCGCGTCGGCAAACGCGGCGAAGGCAAGTGGCAGCGCATCAGTTTCGAGCAGCTGATCGAGGAAGTGGTGGAGGGCGGCGATCTGTTCGGCGAAGGACCGGTGGACGGTCTGCGGGCGATCCGCGATCTGGAAACGCCGATCGACGCCCGGCAGCCGGGGCTGGGGCCGAAAGCCAATCAGCTGCTGGTGACCAACGCCGGTGACGACGGGCGCGACAGCTTCCTGCGGCGCTTCGCCCTGAACAGTTTCGGCAGCAAGAATTTCGGCGCGCACGGCGCTTACTGCGGGCTGGCCTACCGCGCCGGCTCCGGTGCGTTGATGAACGATCTGGATAAGAACCCGCACGTGAAACCAGACTGGGAACAGGTCGAATTCGCGTTGTTTATGGGCACCTCACCGGCGCAGTCCGGCAACCCTTTCAAGCGCCAGGCCCGGCAACTGGCTAGCGCCAGGCTGCGCAGCGAGTTCCGCTATGCGGTGGTGGCGCCGGCGCTGCCGCTGACCACTACGTTGGCGGACGATCATGGTCATTGGATCCCGGTGTTGCCGGGCACCGACTCGGCGCTGGCGATGGCGATGATCCGTTGGATCCTCGACAACCGGCGCTATCAAGCCGACTATCTCGCCATCCCGTCAGAGGCTGCCATGCAACGCGCCGGCGAGAAGAGCTGGACCAACGCCACGCATCTGGTGATCGCCGAGAGCGAGCACCCGTTGGCGGGCCAACATCTGACGCTCGCCCATCTGAACTGCGCAGGGTCGGCATCGCCGCTGGTGGTCAACGGTGCGGGCGAGCTGGTGGCGGCCGAGACGTGCGACAGCGCCGAGCTGTGGGTAACGCGCAGGGTGACGCTGCACGACGGTGCGCAGGTGGCGGTGAAGAGCGGCTTTCAGTGTTTGAAAGAGGCTGCCGACAAGCTTTCGCCAGAGGCGTACAGCCGAGAATGCGGCGTGCCGGTGGCGCGCATTGCGGCGCTGGCCGAGGCTTTTACCGCCCATGGGCGCAAGGCGGCGGTGATCGCTCATGGCGGGATGATGGCGGCAAACGGGTTTTATAATACCTGGTCGGTGATGATGCTCAATGTGCTGATCGGCAATCTGAGCCTGGCGGGCGGGGTGTTCGTCGGCGGCGGTAAATTTAACGCCTTCGCCGAAGGGCCACGCTATAACCTGGCTGAGTTTCCCGGTCTGGTGAAACCAAAGGGGCTGAATATCGCGCGCAGCAAGGCTGCCTATGAAGCCTCGGACGAATACCGCGAAAAAGTGGCGGCGGGCATTTCGCCCTGGCCGGCCAAAGCGCCCTGGTATCCGTTCGTCGCCGGGCAGTTGACCGAGCTGCTGACCTCGGCGTTGGCGGGGTATCCCTACGGGCTGAAAGCCTGGATCTCGAACATGACCAATCCCTTGTACGGTATCGCCGGTTTGCGCGGCGTGGCGGAGGAACGGCTCAAAGATCCGGCGCGTTTGCCGCTGTTTATCGCTATCGATGCGTTTATCAATGAAACGACGGCGTTGGCCGACTATATCATCCCGGATACCCATAACTTTGAGAGTTGGGGATTTAGCGCTCCCTGGGGCGGCGTCGCCAGCAAGGCCACCACCGCGCGCTGGCCGATAGTGACGCCGGCGACCGCTAAAACGGCGCAAGGGCAACCGATCTCCATGGAGGCGTTTTGCATCGCCGTCGCCAAACGCCTGGCGTTGCCGGGCTTCGGCGATCGGGCGATCGGCGATGGCCAGGGTGGGCTGCTGCCGCTCAACTGCGCCGAGGAATATTATCTGCGCGCTGCCGCCAACGTCGCGTTTGCCGGCAAGGCGCCGGTGCCGGCTGCGAGGGCGGAAGAGCTGGCGCTAAGCGGCGTCGATCGCTTGTTGCCGCAGCTGGCGCAGACGCTGCGCCCCGATGAAATCGACCGCGTAGCGTTTATCTACAGCCGCGGCGGCCGGTTCGCCGCTCATGACAGCGGCCGCCGCGACGGCAGCGTGGGCAATCGCTGGGAGAAACCGCTGCAGATCTGGAACGCGGAAGTGGCGAAGCACCGGCATGCGATCACCGGCGAGCGTTTCAGCGGTTGCCCAACCTGCTATCCGGCGCGTTTGTCGGATGGCCGCGCGGTGGAAGAACTCTACCCGCAACGGCAGTGGCCGCTGCGCCTGATGTCCTTCAAATCCAATGTGATGAGCAGCTCCACTGCGGTGATCCGGCGCCTGCACGACGTGAAACCGGTGAACCTGGTGGCGTTAAACCCGGCGGATGGGGCGCATTTCGGCATTCAACACGGCGACCGGGTGCGCATCAGCACGCCGGGCGGCAGCCGGGAGGCGCAGATCAGTTTACTGGCGGGCGTGATGCCCGGCGTGATTGCGGTGGAACACGGCTACGGCCACCGTGAGATGGGGGCCAGCCAGCACTATCTGGACGGTGAACCGCTGGCGATGGATGAGCGCATCGCCGCCGGTATCAACCTCAACGATCTGGGGTTTGCCGATCCGACGCGCGAAGTGCCGAACACCTGGCTGGATTGGGTGACCGGTGCGGCGGTGCGGCAGGGCATCCCGGCGGCGATCGTTAAACTGCCCGCGTAAACGGCAGGCGAAAAACTGAATTAGCGAGGGTTAATTTATAGTTAATTCTATTCTTTAACCCAAAACTGAACGTCATGCCTGTGTTATGGCTTTTTTATGGGGTTTATTTTTTAAGTTTTCTATAAATACTTAATGCGGCGTAAACAAAAGAGCAGTAGGTGACAGCGATAATCACAAGTTTTGACAAATTCGCGGGTGCAGAAAACCACGGTTGGTAACCTATTACCCCGGCGCCACTCAGAAAAAAAGATCCGGCCAGGATGGATAAAAAGACAATTAACGAACTGATAATCCTTGTCACCGTTTTAGTCCTGTCTGATTTTGTAATGTTATTTTATCGATGGTGGAATCAAACCTTACAAGAACCGCCCATTGAGTTCTTGCAGTTTTTTACTGCCAGAATGACTATTCTACCTGTCGTTGTCAACACGGCCGCCGCCATTATTGCCACGGCCACCAGCAATGTAACCCAGCATTGAAGAATCAATGGTTTTCATAAATAACTCCTTTTACTTGTTGATGTTATCTTGTGCAGTCATGTTTAGAGTTTGTTACGATTAACGCTTTTTATTGGATGGGTCAAGTTTAAAATAATGATGAATAACTATCACGAAGTATTATTCAGTTAAGTATAAAGTTGTTCAATGAATTAACTCTTTCGATGAAATCTTAGTTCTCCGGCGCCATGGTTTGCTTTGGGATTTGCCATCAAAAATAGGAGTAAGCCTTTGCAGAGGATGTGTTTTACTGAATGAAACTGCATGCCCACGAAGGCACGGTAACGGGAGTTTGGACGTCGAGACAATTTGAGAAAGAGCAAGAAATATCTGGAAAAAATAAAAACAGTTAGCCCCTGTACATAAAAATGGGCAAAATTCGCTCAGTAAACTGACGGGGTTATTTGCGATATCACATTCAACTATGTATCGAGCGCTGATTAACAGCAAGCCTGATATTTAGCGAATTGTTAACGACATAATAGGGCAAAAGCCAACGCCCCTTATTTCTTTAAGGAAGAAAAACGGTGTTTCGCCAGGAAGCGATCGGTAACCAGAAATTGAAATGGCGCGGCCGGGCATTGCTGTTGCCTGGTATTCCCGTTTGGTTCACTGCGGGGTTGTGCCTGTTTTTTCTCATTGCTTTTCTCACCTTCGTGATCGCCGGTACCTATACCCGGCGGGTCAACGTGACCGGTGAGATCAGCACCTATCCCCGTGCCGCGAACGTTTACTCCACGGTTCAAGGGGTAGTGATCAAACAATTTGTCACCGAAGGGCAACGGATCGCCGCCGGGGCGCCCATTTACCAGATTGACGTCAGCAAAAGCACCCGCAGCGGAGTGGTCAGCGATAACCAGCAGCGGGATATCGATGGCCAGCTGGCGCGCATTGCGCAAATCATCAGCCGGCTGGAAAGCAGCAAGCAGGCCACGCTGACTATGTTGGAAAAACAGAAGGCGCAATATACCGCCGCATTTACCCGCTCCACCGATATCCTCCAGCGCGCCCAGGAAGGGATACGCATCATGAAGGAGAACATGGAGAACTATCGGCACTATCAGACCAAGGGGCTGATCAACAAGGATCAGCTCACCAACCAGGTGGCGCTGTATTACCAGCAGCAGAACAACCTGCTGGGGCTTTCCGGCCAGAACGAACAGAATGCGCTGCAGATCACCGCGCTGGAAAGCCAGATCCAGACCCAGGCCGCTGAATTTGACAACCAGATCTACCAGATGGAGCTGCAGCGCTACGAGCTGCAAAAGGAGCGGCAAAACATCGATGCCACTGGCGATATTATCGTTCGCGCGCTGGCCGGCGGCCGCATCGATTCGCTGAGCGTCACGGTTGGCCAGATGGTGAACGTCGGCGACAGTCTGCTGCAGGTACTCCCCCACGACATCGATCGCTATGCTCTGGTGCTGTGGGTACCTAACGACGCCATCCCTTACATTGCTGCCGGTGATCGGGTCAATGTGCGTTATGACGCCTTTCCGGCGGAGAAGTTCGGCCAGTTTGCCGGTACGGTATCCGTCATCTCCAAAGCCCCGGCCTCACCGCAGGAAATGCTGACCTATCAGGGGGCGCCCAAAGCGGCGCTGACCGCCGCTGTGCCTTACTACAAGGTGATCGTCATTCCGGAAAAACAGGCCATTGCCTATGACGGCAAGCGTCTGAGCCTGGAAAACGGCATGAAAGCGCAAAGCACTCTGTTTCTGGAGAAAAGGCCGGTTTATCAATGGATGCTGTCGCCGTTCTACGACATGAAACACAGCGCAACGGGGCCGGTCAATGAATAAGCCAACATTCAAACAACGGGTCAGCCAGCTGGATCTGCGGCTGCGCCACCGGGTTCCGATGGTGCACCAGACCGAGTCGTCGGAATGCGGGCTGGCCTGTTTGGCGATGATCTGCGGTTATTACGGCAAAAACATCGACCTGATCGCGCTGCGCCGGCAGTTCAACCTGTCAACCCGCGGTGCAACGCTGGTTGGGATGACCGGTATCGCCGAACAGCTGGGGTTGAGCACTCGCCCCTTGTCGCTGGATCTGGACGAACTTGGCGCGCTGAAACTGCCTTGCATTCTGCACTGGGAGTTCAACCATTTCGTGGTGCTGGTTAGCGTCAAAGGCCACCGCGCGGTGCTGCACGATCCGGCGCGCGGGCGGCGGGCGGTCAGCCTGGCGGAGCTGTCGCACAGTTTTACCGGCGTAGCGCTTGAGGCCTGGCCCGGCAGCGCCTTTACCGCCGACAGCGTTCGCCACCGCATTCACCTGCGTACGCTGATTGGCAGCGTACACGGTCTCAAGGGGGCGCTCGGCAAAATCTTTTGCCTGTCTCTGGTGTTCGAAACCATCAACCTGGTGATGCCCATCGGCACGCAGCTGGTGATGGATCACGCTATTCCCGCCGGGGACCGCGGGTTGCTGACGCTCATCTGCGTTGGGCTGATGCTGTTCATCCTGTTGCGGGCCGCCATTGGCATGGTGCGCGCCTGGGCCGGACTGGTCATGTCGACGCTCATCAACGTGCAGTGGCAATCCGGCCTGTTTACTCACCTGTTGCGCCTGCCGCTCGGCTACTTTGAACGGCGTAAGCTGGGTGACATTCAGTCGCGCTTCGGCTCACTGGATACGCTGCGCAGCACCTTCACCACCAGTATTGTCGGCGCCATCATGGACGGCATCATGGTGATTGGCGTGCTGGTGATGATGGTGCTGTATGGGGGCTGGTTGACCTGGGTGGTGATCGCGTTCACCGCGCTCTATGTGCTGATGCGCCTGTTGACCTACGGGTATTATCGCCAGCTGTCCGAAGAAGCGCTGGTGAGAAATGCCCGCGCCGGTTCCTATTTTATGGAGACGCTATACGGTATCGCCACCGTCAAGATGCAGGGCATGGCGGAGCGCCGTATCGCCCACTGGCTCAATCTTGAAATCGACACCATCAATACCGGTATCCGGATCACCAAAATGGACATGCTGTTTGGCGGGATCAACACCTTCGTGGCGGCCTGTGACCAGGTCGTCATACTGTGGCTGGGGACCCGTCTGGTGATCGATAATCAGATGACCCTCGGTATGTTCGTCGCGTTCGGCGCCTTTCGGGGGCAGTTCTCCGACCGCATAAAGTCTCTGACGGAATTTTTGCTGCAGCTGCGCATGATGAGCCTGCATAACGAACGCATTGCCGATATCGCCCTGCATCCACGGGAAGATCGCAAGCCCGACCTCCCATATATCTCGAAAATGCAACCAATGGGGTTATCCACCCATGCCCTGAGCTACCGATACGACAGCCAGTCACCGGCGGTCTTTGATGCCTTGGATATCAACGTTGCACCGGGAGAAAGCGTGGCCATCGTGGGCCCGTCCGGGGCTGGCAAGACCACGCTGATGAAGGTGCTGTGCGGGCTGTTTCCCCCGGATTCAGGGCGGGTTGAGGTGAACGGCGTCGATATCCGGCAGCTCGGCATCAACAACTACCACAAGATGATCGCCTGCGTGATGCAGGACGACAAGCTGTTCTCCGGCTCGATCCGGGAAAATATCTGCGGGTTCGCGGACGAGATGGATGATGCCTGGATGGAAACCTGTGCCCGCGCCAGCTATCTGCATGAGGTGATCATGCGCATGCCGATGGGGTACGAAACCCTGATCGGCGAACTGGGGGAAGGGTTGTCCGGTGGGCAGAAGCAACGCCTGTTTATTGCCCGAGCCATTTACAAGAAACCGGCGATTTTGTTCCTGGATGAGGCGACCAGTGCGCTGGACAAGGACAGTGAAGCGAAGGTGAATCAGGCGATCAAAAAACTAAAAATTACGCGGATCATCATTGCTCACCGTGAAACTACGATAGCGTCGGCAGATAGAGTGATTAGGTTGGATTAAATAATAATACACCAGCGATAGGGGAGAGTTTATCCTCCGCTATCGCATAGGGAGTAATCTGTTACCCTCCAGATTTATTCCACGTTTTAGCAAACCATTTAACAGATGAATAGATCCCATACATGATTGCAAAAATCCCTATTGGAACAGAAATAATTATAATGCTCAGAGCGAGATCTTTAGGTAAGCTGATATTTAAAAGCCCGTTGTAACTTGTTATTCCCAGAGTGTGAAAAACACTTTGCGATAATGAAATCATTATAAAAACAAAAGCAAAAACAACAAATGGATTTTTCATTTCCTTTCCTCCTTTCAAAAAACACCATGCAATATTTTTATAAGCACTGTTAGTATTTCGTGTGTAATTACCAGGAGCAGGTGCCCCCGTTATAACCTCCGCCTTTAGAGGCGTTTTGAAAACCATTGTTGTTGCTTCCACCAATGCATGCTCCAAGGGAGCCAATCGAAGATCCCACTACACCACCAATAACAGCCCTGGCGCCTTGCGATATAAGTCCGCCGATAACGCCACCTGCCGCTGCCAATCCTAGTGCTATAGCACAATCCTTGCTCATGCCGGCTGAAGAGTTGCTAACAAAACCATTAGCCTGGCCACCATAGTTAGTTGAAGCACCACAGCCCCCATTATTATTGTTGACCTTGCCGTTACTGCTACGGTTATCCGAAAAATTCCCTGCGCCAGAAACGAAATTTAGCATTGAAGAATCAATAACTTTCATAAACAACTCCTTTTGATTATTTGATTGATACTATGTAAGCCTTCGTAAGGCTCTTTATAATTAGCTCTTTTCCACAATCGAATCAATTTTTATATTAATGACTGTTTACTCTGTTATGTGACATATTAAAATGTTTTGGAATAGGGACATCCCATGAAGAAAACTTTTTGGATAAAAGCTTGGTTCTCTGGGGCTACGACTTACACATGCCTCGATCTCAGCAAGCATATAGGAGACGACTTCCTTTGTGGCGCAATTCGGCCGCAGTTGGTAGGCATTGTATTCATATTTATCATTTGTTTCGGGGCGCGTGCCAAAATGAATGAATTAAGTTAGGCAACCGCCTTAAAGGGAGGCTTAAAAGTAACAAAAGGGAATTCGCACTCATTATGCTACGGAGGGGCTTCGCGCCCTGTCTACGCTCGGCTCAAACCTCCTTCGGAGATTCTCATCCTCTCAGCGTGCAGACGAAAAAAAACCTGCTGTAACAGCAGGTTTTCTTAAATTTGGTCGGCATGAGAGGATTCGAACCTCCGACCCCCGACACCCCATGACGGTGCGCTACCAGGCTGCGCTACATGCCGACGCTATGAAAAATCATACTACCGATTCCCGATGTTAATGCAAGCGCCTCGCCACTTGATTGCTTTAGTTTTAAGCAGTTAGTTGGCGATAAAGCGTTTTACATCGGTCAGCACCTGCAGCAGCAGAGCAAGCTGCGGTTTCTCGTCTTTTATTTCCTCGCCGTTCTGATCGTAGACGCGATAGTTGCCGCTGTTGTCCAGCATCAGCGTCTGCGTCGGCGTGGTGATCACCAGCTGGTTGTTGTCACCGGTGGCAATCCAGTTGTTGCGGCGCTGGGCGGTGAACAGATCCTCGCCCTGCGAATAGTCTTTTGGCGTGGTCTTCACGTGCAGCAACCGTTGCATCAGGGTACGCATCACGTCGTTATGGCCGGTCAGCTTGTTGATGGTCTGCGCCGGCGTACCCGGCCAGTGGATCACCAGCGGCACCTGCAGCTGCGCCTGATTGAAGGCGGTGCCGGCGCCCCATTGCCCTTTGCCGCTGTCGTTGAACTCGACGCCGTGCTCGGCGGTGATCACCACCACGGTTTTATCCAGCAGGCCGCGTTGTTTCAGGGTGTCCAGAACCTGGGCTATCTGAGCGTCTACGTCTTGCGCGCCGGTGCGATAACGCTGGATAAAGTCGGCCGGCGCCGGAGTTTTGTCGCCTTCGGCCGGCTCAGCGCCGCTGAAGTTGATATAAGAGAACCATGGTTCTTTACCGCCCTGATCCGTCAGCCAACGTTGCCACTGCTGCGTGGTCTGCGCGTCGCTTTGCGGCACCGGCGTCGGCAGCGAGAAGTCGGTCAACAGAGCCTGACGGTACAGGCTGGCGTTGAAGCCGTCGGACGAGAATAGCCCCAGTTGGTAGCCCTGATCGCCGAGCGCGTTGATCAGCGCCGACGGTTTGCGGCCGGCGAGCACGCTGTCCAGATAGGTCGGAGAAATGCCGTAGAACAGGCCGAACAGCCCGGTGTCGGCGTGGTTGCCCGAGCTATAGTGATCGCTGAAACGCACGTTTTCCTGGGCGAAACGCGTCAACGTTGGCATGTCCTGCGCCACGTCTTTGGCGCGAATGCCGTCCACCACGATCATCAGCAGGTTATAGCCGCTACCCTTATCGCTGTAGCTGAGATCGCTGAGCGGATACTCAACCGCTACCGCTTCCGGATTGCCCTGTTGCACCAGGCGGCGCTCATATTCTTGCTGGTCGAGCAGGCCGTGTTTCTCGAGGAATTTGCGCGCGGTCATCGGGTACGAGAGCGGCAGGTTGGCCCGCTGCATGGTGATCGGGCGATAGAAGTTGGCGTCGGCCCAGATGTAAATCAGGTGCGAAGCGAAAAAGGCGCTGATAAACAGCGCCGCCAGCGGCTTGCCGAACCGGCGTCGGTTCAGGCTGCGCAGCTTCTGCCAGCTCCAGGTGCCGAACAGCATCTCCACCAGGAAGATCACCGGCACGCAGATAAACATCAGCTGCCAATCGCGCGACAGCTCGCTTTGGTCCGGGTTGACCACCAGATCCCACACCACCGGATTGAGGTGCAGGTGGAAATGAGAGAACACCTCGCTGTCGACCAGCAACAGCGTGAGCCCGGCGGTGGCCAACGCGGCGGAAATAAATCGCAACAGCCGCTGCGACATCACCACGAAGGTGAGGGGGAAGATCACCAACAAATAGCCGGCGAACACGATAAAGCTGAAATGCCCCAGCAGGCTGACCAGAGCATAGACCCGGCCCAGCAGGGAAGCGGGCCAGTCGGTGACAAACAGGTAGCGGCTGCCCAACCCAAGGGCGAGCAGGATGTTGAATAAGGCGAACCAGTGCCCCCAGCTGATCATCTGGGAGACTTTTTCACGATAACGCTGACGGTTTGTCACCATAAGTCAATATTAATGCGCTTTATCTTCACGGACAGAAGCCTGCAGGGCTTCCGCGAACGATCTCGCCAGGGTTTTCCGCTGCGCGGGGGCAACGCTGGTGTTGATCAAATTAGTGACCATGTTGCCCAGCACCATCAGGGAAAGATCGGTGGGGGTATGGTGTTTTTCCAGAACATTGACCAGCTCTGAGAGCAGTTGTTCAACGTGTTCGTCACTGTAACGGGATGATTGTGGCATAAAATTGCGCTTAGTAATCTGCAAAGTGCTCTATCTTACCGTATAGGACAGTGATTTTCCGCTCTTTTATCACTTCCTGTCATTCGGATCCGCGATAGTCGGCGGCGAGGCGGCTCATCGCCGCGCCTTTCCGGTTTGCCGCGGTTTTTAGTATTGCAGGGCGGGGCCTTCAGTGTTTGAATACGCGCCTAAAGAACAGGAGGATTTACCATGAGTCTGGATATCGACCAGATCGCTCTGCATCAATTGGTGAAACGCGACGAGCAAACGCTGGACGTGGTGCTGCGCGATTCCTTGCTGCCCAACAACGCGGCGGTGGAAGAAATGATGGCGGAACTGCATCGCGTTTACAGCGCCAAGAGCAAGGCTTTAGGCCTGTTCAACGAAGGCAGCGAGCTGGCGGAGGCGCTGCGCACCTGCCGCAAGGACGATAAGGACTTTCTGGCCTTCAGCCGTGCGGCAACCGGTCGCCTGCGCGACGAACTGGCGAAGTATCCGTTCGCTGAAGGCGGCGTGGTGCTGTTCGGTCAATACCGTTATCTGGCGGTGGAGTATCTGCTGATCGCGGTGCTGAACAGCCGCAACAGCATGCGCGTCAACGAAGAGCTGGATATCAACACCACGCACTATCTGGATATCAACAACGCCGATATCGTCGCGCGCATCGATCTGACCGAGTGGGAAACCAACCCGGAATCGACCCGCTATCTGACCTTCCTGCGCGGGCGCGTGGGCCGCAAGGTTGCTGACTTCTTTATGGATTTCCTGGCGGCGTCCGAAGGGTTGGACACCAAGGCGCAAAACCGCGGGCTGCTGCAGGCGGTAGACGACTACTGTGCCGATGCGCAGCTGGACAAGAATGAGCGCCAGTCGGTGCGCCAGCAAGTTTACAGCTACTGCAACGAACAGCTGCAGGCGGGCGAAGAGATCGAACTGCAGGCGTTGTCGCAGGAGCTGTCGCCGGTCGGCGAGAAAGACTTCATGCAGTTCTCCAGCGAGCAAGGGTATGAGCTGGAAGAGAGCTTCCCGGCGGATCGCGGCACTTTGCGCCAGCTGACCAAATTCGCCGGCAGCGGCGGCGGCATCAGCCTGAACTTCGACGCCATGCTGCTTGGCGAGCGCATTTTCTGGGATGCGGCCACCGACACGCTGACCATCAAAGGCACGCCGCCGAACCTGCGCGATCAGCTGCAGCGCCGGACCGGCAGCGGCAAGTAAGCTTGCCGAATCGCAGACAATAAAAAACGCCGCAATTGCGGCGTTCTTTATTTCGGCGTCCCGAAAGGTTCGAAAACGTAGCGATTAAACGCGAACGAAGTCGATGTGAGCCAGTTTTGGCTTGAACGGGTGACGCTGTACAGCCTGAACCTTAACTTTGGTTTCTTTACCGTCGATAACCAGAGTTACTGCTTCGCTGTAGAATTCTGGTTTAGCTTCCATGTTCTTAACAGAATCATGGTCCAATTCGATGGAAACTGCAGCTTCTTTGCCACCGTAAACGATAGCTGGGAATTTGTTTGCTGCACGCAGGCGGCGGCTCGCACCTTTACCCTGGTCTTTACGTACTTCTACATTGATAGTGAACATTGTTTTTTCTCTTAAAAGAAAATTTACCCTGCTACAGGCGACCCAAGTAGCAAGTTCGGAAACCCGCTTTAACGCTGGGCAGGCCCAGGTAAAGCGCGCGGCATTTTAACGGAAAGCCATCCGCAGGGCAATGAAAACCTGCCCAGATTGGGGACAGTTCGCTCAGGCCAATTGATTGGCGCGGCGAAAACGGCCTTGATAATCGAACACTTTCTCGCGCACCTGCCAAAACTGCCCGCGTTTGCGCGCCACCACGAAATCCGGATGGCGCAGCGCCTGTTGTTGCGCCAGCACGTCGGCGGCGGTGTGCCAGGCGAACGGCACGCCCGGCGCGCGCTGGTGCGGGCGCAGGAACAGCATCTCGAACGCTTTGCGCTGCGCCGGCGTCTGCAGGCGGAAGCGCTCGCTGGTGCTGGTGCCGTCCTCATCGTAATAGGTGGCCTTCAGCCATTCGCCCTTGTCGTCGCGGCCGCTCTGTAGCTCCATACCGCCGCAGCGCAGCACCAGCGCGTCTTTCAGCTTCAGCGCCGCTTTCAGCATATCGTCGGGATCGACCAACACTTCCTGGCACTGATGGCAGCGGCGCGCGGCGATGTCGTTCTCCGCGCCGCAGTGCGGGCAGCTCTTGAACCGAAAGCGGTAGTCGCACTGCTCGCGGCGGCCGTCGTCGTCCTCC
This sequence comes from Serratia sp. BFP-2025, assembly GCF_050880365.1. Classification (NCBI taxonomy): domain Bacteria; kingdom Pseudomonadati; phylum Pseudomonadota; class Gammaproteobacteria; order Enterobacterales; family Yersiniaceae; genus Serratia; species Serratia sp. BFP-2025. The sequence goes on from NZ_JBPAFV010000001.1 coordinate 571,893, forward strand.
AGCCAGCCCTGACAGCGGCGGCCGTAGTGCTCGATGATGTCGCCGTTTTCGGTGCACTTGCCCCAGAACAGGTTGGCGAAGCCGCAGGCCGGGCAGAACACCTGCACCGGTTGGCTGTCGCCGTGCGGCTTGCTGACGCCGACCTCCGGCGTGAACAGGTCGTGCGGGTTGCCGGCATAGTCGAGGATCAGACAATCCTCTTTGCCGGGCGCCAAACGCAGCCCGCGTCCGACGATCTGCTGGTACAGGCTGACGGACTCGGTCGGGCGCAGGATGGCGATCAGATCGACGTGCGGCGCATCGAAGCCGGTGGTCAACACCGCCACGTTGACCAGGTAGCGCAACTGCTGCTGTTTGAACGCCTCGATCAGCGCATCGCGCTCGGCGGGCGGCGTTTCGGCGCTGACCAGCGCGGCTTCGCCGTTCGGCAGCAGGTCGTGGATCTCGCGGGCGTGCTCGACGGTGGCGGCGAAAATCATCACCCCTTTACGATCTTCGGCGTACTCCACGATCTGGCTGATGATGTGCGGCGTGACGCGGTTTTGCCGCTTCAGCTCGCGGTTCAGGTCCGCTTCGCTGAACAGGCCGTTGCTCCTGGCCTCCAGCCGGCTGAAATCGTACTGCACGATCGGCATGTCCAGCCGCTCCGGCGGCACCAGAAAGCCGTGTTTAATCATATAGCGCAGCGGCAGCTCGTAGATGCAGTCGCGAAACAGGCTGGCGCCGTCGCCGCGGGTGAAACCGTGGTAGTGATATTGGTAAATCCAGCCCTTGCCCAGCCGGTAGGGGGTGGCGGTCAGCCCCAGCAACCGCAATTGCGGGTTGGTTTTCTGCAAGTGCTGAATGATTTGCTGGTACTGGCTGTCGTCGTCGTCGCTGATGCGATGGCATTCATCGACAATCAGCAGCGAAAAGGCGCCGTCGAACAACGGCAGGTTGCGCGCCACCGACTGCACGCTGCCGAACACCACCTTGCCGGCGCTCTCTTTTTGCTGCAGGCCGGCGGCGAAGATGTCCGCCTCCAGGCCGTAGGCGCAGTATTTGGCGTGGTTTTGCGCCACCAGCTCCTTGACGTGCGCCAACACCAGCACCCGCCCGCGGGCGCGCTTCGCCAGCTCGGCGATCACCAGGCTTTTGCCGGCGCCGGTCGGCAGCACGATCAGCGCCGGTTCGGGATGCCGCCGGAAATGGTTAATGGTGGCTTCGACCGCTTCCAGTTGGTAGGGGCGTAGGGTAAAGGCCATAAATGAACGCCGTAGGTTGGAATGGGCCGCCGGGTGCCGGTTTTGTCACCGCTGTTCCCACAGAAATCGTGACATTTTACGCGCTGGGCGGCCGAAAAATTTCTATTATTATGCCTTCCCGGCGCGCGCGGTGCGAGAGGCGTGAAAATTACCCCTGTCGGGCAACGCGTTGTGTCGCTATACTCGTGCGACAGCAATCGCTGTTCCCCCACGCGATTTCCCCCTTGAACCTGCCATTTGCACCCGGTGCAACGGCGGGGGCGTCATATTTTGGCAATACGATCAATGCGATCATAACAACGACAGGCAAAGCAGATCCCATGCGACTGGACAAGTTTTTATCTCAGCAGTTAGGCATCAGCCGTGCGCTGGTAGCGCGCGAACTTCGGGCTAAACGCGTTACCGTGGACGGTGAAATAGCGAAGAGCGGGGCGCTCAAACTGACCCCGGAGCAAGAGGTGGCGTTCGATGGCAACCCGCTGCAGCAGCAGAACGGCCCGCGCTATTTCATGCTCAACAAACCGCAGGGCTACGTTTGCTCCACCGACGATCCCGATCATCCGACGGTGCTGTATTTCCTCGATGAGCCGGTCGCGTACAAACTGCACGCCGCCGGGCGGCTGGACATCGATACCACCGGGCTGGTGCTGATGACCGACGACGGCCAGTGGTCGCACCGCGTCACGTCGCCGCGTCACCACTGCGAGAAAACCTATCTGGTGACGCTGGAGCACCCGCTGGCGGAAGACACCGCGCAACGTTTCGCCGAAGGGGTGCAACTGCACAACGAGAAAGATCTGACGCGGCCGGCGACGCTGGAGCAGGTTGACGAGCATGTGGTGCGTCTGACCATCAGCGAAGGGCGCTACCATCAGGTGAAGCGGATGTTCGCCGCCGTTGGCAACCGGGTGATCGAGTTGCACCGCGAGCGCATCGGCGGCATCGTGCTGGATGACGACCTGGCACCGGGGGAATACCGCCCCCTGACCGAAGAAGAGATCGCCAGCGTGGGCGCGCCGCACCTGCAGGGCGGATAAACGATCATTGATTGCGGCCGATTAAGGAGTCGTAGAACGTGCAACAGAACCGAACCTCTCATCTCGGTTTGATTTTCATTCTGGGCCTGTTGTCCATGTTGATGCCGTTGGCCATCGACATGTACCTGCCCAGTATGCCGGTGATCGCCGCCCAGTTTGGCGTCGAATCTGGCAGCGTGCAGATGACGCTCAGCGCTTATATGCTCGGCTTCGCCTTCGGTCAGCTGTTCTATGGGCCGATGTCGGACAGCATCGGCCGCAAACCGGTGATCCTGTGGGGGACGCTGATCTTCGCCATCGCCGGTTGCGCCTGCGCCATGGCGCAGTCGATCGATCAGCTGATCGGGCTGCGTTTCCTGCACGGCCTGGCCGCCGCCGCCGCCAGCGTGGTGATCAACGCCTTGATGCGCGACATGTTCACCAAGGACGAGTTTTCGCGCATGATGTCGTTCGTCATTCTGGTGATGACCATCGCGCCGCTGCTGGCACCGATGATCGGTGGTGCGCTGCTGCTGTGGTTCAGCTGGCACGCCATCTTCTGGACTATGGGCGCCGCGGCGTTGATCGGTTCACTGCTGGTGGCCTTGTTCATCAAGGAGACGTTGCCGAAAGAGCGGCGACAGCGCTTCCACCTGCGCACCACGCTGGGCAACTTCGGTTCGCTGTTCCGACACAAGCGGGTGCTGAGCTACATGCTGGCCAGCGCCTTCTCGTTCGCCGGCATGTTCTCGTTCCTCAGCGCCGGGCCGTTCGTCTACATTGAACTGAACCACGTTTCGCCGCAGCACTTCGGTTACTACTTTGCGCTGAACATCGTCTTCCTGTTCCTGACGACGCTGATCAACAGCCGCAACGTGCGGCGATTCGGCGCGGTCAAGATGTTCAAACTGGGGCTGTTGGTGCAGCTGGCGATGGGGCTGTGGCTGCTGGCGGTGAGCGCCATCGGGCTGGGTTTCTGGGCGCTGGTGATCGGCGTTGCGGTCTATCTGGGGTGCATCGCGATGATCTCGTCCAACGCCATGGCGGTGATCCTGGACGATTTTCCGCATATGGCGGGCACCGCCTCTTCCCTGGCCGGCACGCTGCGTTTCAGCATCGGCGCGCTGGTGGGCGCGGTGCTGTCGATGGCGCCAGGCAAAAGCGCCTGGCCTATGGTCACTTCGATGGCGCTGTGCAGCATTGTGGCGGTGCTGTTCTACCTGTACGCCAGCCGGCCGCGCGATCGCGCGGTCTGACGTTCTCCGGGAGCGGGGCGCGCAGCCCCGTTTCATCATGAGGTTGCGCCCTGCCATTTCATCGTGCAACCGGCAATGAAAATTTTGTTGCTAAATATACGCTAGCTAATCAATTGGCCATTTTCTCACCTGTGTGCTTTTTGTTAAAAATAACCGCTGTCGCGCCGCCCGATATCGGCCGGGCGGCGCGGCGTTCTACCGGCTGGCTGAAGTGGGTGATTTGTATTAGGGGCAATGTAAATCAACCTATTAGCGCCATGGTGTGCGCTAATTAGACAGGGGAAATGTTTCCTCAATGTAAAAATATGGCGACGAAAAAGTAGTCGCATTGCAAGAAAAAAGAGTTGAGATCGCGGCGGGAAAGGGTTACATATAACGCAAAAATGCGAGCTGAGTCGCAAAATGCCGTGAAATAACACCGCACGGCGCGCCAGAAAATGGCACGGCATCGGCTCGCACGGGGTAATGTTAATGGCTTGCGGCAAAATTTACATTTAAATAACATTTGTGCGCGGCAGAGTCGGGAGTCAACGGCTATAACTTAGTTACCCTGTCAGGTAAACGTGTTTCACCTTTTCAAACTAGGGATTTCATGTGGAGAGTATCCAACTTTCGGTAGTGCATCGCTTGCCGCAAAGTTATCGTTGGCTATCCGGTTTCACCGGCGTGAAGGTCGAACCGCTTCCGTTTAACGGAATAGACGAGGATAACAACCTGATTGGGCTGAAGTTGCTCAGCCATGAAGGCGCCGAGGCCTGGCAGGTGATGCAACAGCTTAATCTGTCGTTGCAGGAGATTCAGGTCGACTGCGCGATCGTCGAATGGGAAGGGGAACCTTGCCTGTTCGTACAGCGCAGCGACGAGAGCGCGACGATGTGCCGCCTGAAAAACGTCGGCGCCGCCATCGCCGAACCGCTTAGCGCACAATACCCCTTCTGACTTCGCCGCTAATCCGCCAACTGCAGCAGTTGTCGGGTATAGTCGGCTGCAGGCGCCGCGAAAATGGCCCGGCAGTCCCCTTGCTCAACCACTTCCCCCTGTCGCAGCACGATGACCTGGTGGCACAGCGAACGCACCACCTGCAGGTCATGGCTGATGAACAGATAAGCCAGCCGGTGGCGTTGCTGCAGCGATTTCAGCAGCGTCAGGATCTGCGCCTGCACCGATTTATCCAGTGAAGAGGTCGGCTCGTCGAGGATCAGCAGCTGCGGCTGCAGGATCAGCGCGCGCGCGATGGCGATACGCTGGCGCTGACCGCCGGAAAACTCGGTAGGGTAACGATGGCGCAGCTGCGGATCCAGGCCGACCTCCTGCAACACCTCGATCACGCGCTGCTCCCGCTGCTCGGCGCTAAGCCGCTGGTGCACTTCCAACCCTTCGGCGATGATCTGCTGCACGTTCAGGCGCGGGTTCAGGGCGGAGTAGGGATCCTGGAAGACGATTTGCATCCGGCTGCGGTAGGGCAACATCTGCTTCATCGTGAGCGGGTGCAACGGTTCGCCGTCGAACCAGATGGCGCCCTGCGAGGCCAGCAGACGCAATAGCGCCAACCCGGTGGTGCTTTTACCCGATCCGGATTCCCCCACCAGCCCCACGCTTTCCCCGGCGCGCAACTCGAAGCTCAACGATTTTAGCGCATAGTGATAATCCACCGTGCGGCGCAGCAGGCCGCGCCGGATGGGGAAGCGTACCTGCAGACCTTCCACCTTGAGCAGCGGCCGCTCGTCGCCGGGGCGCGCGGTGGGCAGCGGCAGCGGTTCACCGACGTCTTCGGCGGCCAGCAGCTGCTGCGTGTAGGGATGCTGCGGCCGGCTGAACAGCTGTGCGCGGCCGTTTTGCTCCACGCAGCGCCCCTGGCGCATCACCGCCACGTTGTCCGCCAGGCGGCGCACGATATTCAGGTTATGAGTGATGAACAGCAGCCCCATGCCCATTTCTTGTTTCAATTCTTGCAGCAGCGTCAGGATCTGCGCCTGGATAGTCACGTCGAGTGCGGTGGTGGGTTCGTCGGCAATCAGCAGTTTCGGGCGGGTCAATACCGCCATGGCGATCATCACCCGCTGGCGTTCGCCGCCGGACAGCTGATGCGGGTAGTCCTGCAATCGGCTCTTGGCCTGGCGGATGCCGACGCGCTCCAGACACTCGACGATCTCGGCGCGCGCGGCCTCGCGCCGCAGGCCGCGGTGCAGCATCAGCACTTCCGCCAGTTGCTTTTCGATGGTGTGCAGCGGGTTGAGTGACACCATCGGCTCCTGAAAGATCATCGCGATCTGGTTGCCGCGCACCTTGCGCAGCGCCGCTTCCGGCGCATGCAGCAACGAGTCGCCGTTAAACAGGATATCGCCGGCAGGATAGACCACCGGCGGCGCGGGCAGCAGGCGCAGTATCGACAGGGCGGTGACGCTTTTGCCGGAGCCGGATTCTCCCACCAACGCCAGCGTTTCCGCCGGCGCTATTTGCAGCGACAGTTCATTGACTACCGGCGTGAGGCTGTCGCCCTGGCGGAAGGCGATGCTGAGATCCTGGATAGCGAGCAGAGGAGTGGCCATATCAATGCGCCTTGCTGGGGTCAAAGGCGTCGCGCACCGCTTCGCCGATAAAGATTAATAACGACAGCAGTACCGCCAATACCAGGAAGGCGGTGATGCCGAGCCACGGCGCCTGCAGATTGTTTTTGCCTTGCAGCAGCAGTTCGCCGAGCGACGGCGAACCTATCGGCAAGCCGAAGCCGAGAAAATCGAGCGACGTCAGGGTGGTGATCGAGCCGCAGAGGATAAACGGCAGGAAGGTCAGCGTTGCCACCATGGCGTTGGGCAGCATATGGCGGGACATGATGACCCGATCCGACACGCCCATGGCGCGCGCGGCGCGGATATAGTCATAGTTGCGAGTGCGCAGAAACTCGGCGCGCACCACGCCCACCAGGCTCATCCAGCCGAACAGGATAGTGATGCCTAGCAGCCACCAGAAATTGGGCTGAACGATGCTCGACAGCAGAATGATCAGAAACAACGTCGGCATGCCCGACCACACTTCGATAAAGCGTTGCCCCCACAGATCGAAGCGCCCGCCGTAATATCCCTGCGTCGCGCCGACGCACACGCCGATCAGGCTGGAAAACAGCGTCAGCGCCAGGCCGAACAGCATCGAAATGCGAAAACCGTACAGCACACGAGCGAGCACGTCGCCGCCGTTGCTGTCGGTGCCGAGCAGATTGTGGCGCGAAGGCGGCGAGGGGAAGGGCACCTCGGTGGCGAAATTGATGGTGTCGTAACTGAAGCGGATCGGCGCCCAAACCGCCCAGCCGTGCCGTTCGATCTGCCGCTGCACGAACGGATCCTGATAGTCGGCTTCGGTACTCAGCTCGCCGCCGAACGCGGTTTCGCTGTAGTTGATCATAAACGGCAGATACAGCCGGCCTTCATAACGCACCAACAGCGGTTTGTCGTTGGCGATCAGATCGGCGGCCAGGCTGAGGGTGAACAGCACCAAGAAGATCCACAGCGACCAGTAACCGCGGCGGTTGCGGCGAAAACGCGCCCAGCGTGCCTGGTTGATCGGGCTAAGGCGGCTCATTGGCGGGCCTCGAAGTCAATGCGCGGATCGACCAGGGTGTAGGTGATATCGCTGAGGATATTCAACAGCAGGCCGATCAGGGTGAAGATATACAGCGTGCCGAACATCACCGGGTAGTCGCGCTGCAGTGTGGCATCGTAGCCCAGCAGCCCCAGGCCGTTGAGCGAGAACATCACTTCGATCAGCAGCGAGCCGGTGAAGAACATGCTGATAAAGGTGGCCGGAAAACCGGCGATCACCAGCAGCATGGCGTTGCGGAACACGTGGCGGTAGAGGATTTTTTTCTCGTCCAGCCCCTTGGCACGGGCGGTGGTGACGTATTGTTTACGGATCTCGTCGAGGAATGAGTTCTTGGTCAGCATGGTCAGGGTGGCGAAACCGCCGATCACCGTCGCCAGCACCGGCAGCGTGATGTGCCACAGGTAGTCGGCGATCTTCGCCGGCCACGAGAGGGTGTCGAAGTTGCTCGACACCAGGCCGCGCAGCGGGAACCAGTCCAGGTAGCTGCCGCCGGCGAACAGCACGATCATCAGAATGGCGAACAGAAAAGCCGGAATGGCGTAGCCGATGATAATCAGCGTGCTGCTCCAGGTATCGAACGCGCTGCCGTTGTGGACGGCCTTGCGGATGCCGAGCGGGATCGACACCAGATAGATGATCAGCGTGCTCCACAGGCCCAGCGTGATGGAGACCGGCAGGCTCTGGCCGATCAGCTGCATCACTGAAGCGCCGCGAAACAGGCTGTCGCCGAAGTCGAAGCGCATATAGTTCCACAGCATGGTGAAGTAGCGCTCGTGCAGCGGTTTGTCGAAGCCGTAACGCTTAGTGATCTCGGCGATCACCTCCGGATCCAAGCCGCGCGAACCGCGATATTGGCCTTCAGTTGCGGCGGGAACGCCGGCCCGAGCATGGCCCAGGCCTTCATTCACGCCGCCGCTGCCAAAACCGCTGCCCTGACCCAGTTCGATGGCGGCGATGGCCTGATCGACCGGGCCGCCGGGGGCGATTTGCACGATAAAAAAGTTGATGGTGATGATCGCCCACAGCGTGGGGATCACCAGTAACAGTCTGCGTATCAGATAGGCTGCCATTCCGACTCCTTATTGCCGTTGAGCCGGTAAACGTGCCGCCTTGTTGACGTCGTACCACCAGTTGTCGAATCCGATCGCATAGGCCGGGCGGATCGGCGGCGTGGAGAACTTGTCCCAATAGGCGTAGCGATCGTGGCTGGAGTACCACATTGGCAGCATATAGCGATTCCAGGTCAGCACCCGATCCAGCGCGCGACCGAGCGGCAGCAGGGCTTTTTCGTCGCCCTGATGGGCGGCGATTTGTCTGACCAGGCTGTCGACCGCCGGATCTTTGACGCCGGCCGTGTTGTAACTGGAATCGATGTACTGTGAATCCCACAGGATTTGCAGATCGGCGCTGGGGAACGGCATCGCCATATATACCGTTGACATCATGTCGAAATCGCGTTCGCGCATGCGGCGGGTGTACTGCGAAGCGTCGACCTCGCGGATCTGCATCTCGATGCCCAGCCGCTGCAAGTTATGGCGGAACGGCAGCACATACTGGAAGTTGCTGCCGCTCAGCAGCATCAGTTCAAAGGTGAACGGCTGGCCGGTTTTGGCGTTGACCAGCTTTTGGTTTTTGACCACCCAGCCGGCCTCTTTCAGCAGTTGGGTCGCCTTCAGCAGATTTTGCCGGTCGTTACCGCTGCCGTCGGAAGAGGGCGGTTGGTAGATGCTGGTAAACACTTCCGGCGGCACCTGGCCCTTAAGCGGCGCCAGCAAGGCCAATTCGTCGGCGTCCGGGTAGCCGCGGGCAGCGTAGGCGGTATTTTGGAAATAGCTGTCGGTGCGCTGATAGGCGTTGTAATACAGCGCCTTGTTCATCCAGTTGAAGTCGAAAGCCAAACCGATCGCTTCCCGTACCCGGCGATCGGCAAACAGCGGCTTTTGCAGGTTGAACGCCAGCCAGCGGGTATTCTGCGCCGCCTGATTGGTCTCATCCTGTTTGATGATGTAGTTGCGCGCGAAGTTGCCGCCCTGATACTGGGTGGCCCAGCTCTTGGGCGACGGCTCGATGCGGAAATCGTAAGCCCCGGCCTTGAAGGCTTCCAGCGCCACTTTATCGTCCAGGTAATAATCGTAGCGAATGCTGTCGAAGTTGTAACGGCCGCGATTCACCGGCAAGTTGGCTGCCCAGTAGTCGCGCACCCGCTGGTAGGTGATGTACTGGCCGAGGCGGTAATCGCTGATTTTATATGGGCCGCTGGCGAGTGGTGGGGTGTTGAGCGGCTCATTGAGCTTATGGTTTTTCCAGAAGCTTTCCGGCAATACTCGCAGGCTGAGCAGGCTGAGGATTTGATCCCGATTCGCCTTAGGCAGCTCGATGCGCACCGTCAGCCGGGAAATTGCCTTGACCGTAACGCCTTTGTAGAAAGCACGAAACTGCGGCACGCCCTCGGCCATGAATTTGTTGAAGGTGAAGGCCACGTCGGCGGCGGTGATCGGGCTGCCGTCCTGGAAGCGGGCGCGGGCGTTAATATCCAATTCCATCCAGCGCATGTCGGCCGGGAAACGGGCCGATTCGGCAATCAACGGGTAATAGCTGCCGGGTTCGTCGTCGGACGTTGCGAACAGGGTATCGTAGAGTTGGTCGGTACGCGCACCGGGCACGCCGCGGGTGGCGAAGCGGTTGAAATTGTCGTAGGTGCCGATGGCCGCCAGCCGCACGTCGCCGCCTTTGGGCGCTGCCGGATTGACGTAGTCGAAATGGCTGAAGTCGGTGGCGTATTTCGGTTCACCGAGAAGGGCGAAAGCGTAGCTTTCATTGAGGGCCTCGGCCTGCAGACCGAAGCTCAGTGTCGAAAGCACCAAAGCTGCGAAAATGCGCACGGACATCAGACGGTAAGCTCCTGCTGTGGAATGAAGTACAACCTGCGCCCAGCATAACATTCTTCGGGGAGGCGCAGGATAAAGATGCTTAAAGATTAACTATTTTTTTCCTGATAATCAAAGACCTGATGCGCCTTACAGTAAGCGACGAAATTGTCGAGGCTCAAGGGCCTGCTGAAGTAATAACCCTGCATGAAGTTGACGCCGTGTTCCTGCAAGAACTGCATTTGCTCGGCGGTTTCCACGCCTTCGGCCACCGTCAGCATTTTCAGCTTTCTCGCCAGCGAAATCACGGCATCCAGCACCGGTGCAGTGACCGTATCCTGGCCGATGGTATTGACGAAGCCGCGATCGATCTTCAGGTAATCCATGGTGAAACGTTCAAGATAAATAAGCGCACTGTGGCCGGTGCCGAAGTCGTCTACCGCGATCTCGATGCCCTGCTTATGCAACCAGTCGAATTCCGCCAGCGCGCTCTCTTCTTCCACCATGCCGCGTTCGGTAATTTCAAACACCAGCGTAAAGTAGTTGCACGGCAACTGCGCCAGCAGTTCATACACGTCCTGGTGGAAGGATGGCGCGCTGAGGTGGGAGGGGGAGATATTGAGGCCGAGCTTGCCGCCTTGCGGTAAGGCTTTGGCCAGCTGCGGCGCATCTTCGGCGATCAGTCTGAACAGGTGGCGGGTGAGCGGCACGATCAGCCCGTTGCTTTCGGCATAAGGGATAAAGATATCCGGCGGAATGCGCCCTTCGATAGGATGCTGCCAGCGAATCAGCGCTTCCAGTCCGCCGATGCTGTTGCTGCCGGTATGAAACACCGGTTGGTATTCGACAAAGAACTCATTGCGCTTGATGCCGCGCAGCAGCGCGCGTTCCGGGCTTTGCCGCAGCAGCAGCATGTAATAGCAGAGCACGCCGATCATCAGCGACAGCACCAGGCTGCCCAGCAGCGTCAGGCGGATGTCATTAGGCGTCAATTTTTCGTTGTAAAACATAATGGTCAGCGGCAGATTGGGCAGCGTCAGGTAATCCGCCTTGCCTTTCGGCAGCTGATCGACCGGCATCAGGTTCGGGCTGAAAGTGGTCAGGGCGCGCTGGCCCATCACGATGGCGATGCCCGGCGCCTGTTCGTCATGCGAGGTGAACAGCAGATAAGGCATCAGATCGATGTCCAGCGTCGCGAGAATACCGGTAGCCGGCTCGCCGGGATGCCGCAGCCAAACCGCCACCGCCGGTTTGTTCGGCACAATCGGCGTGCCCTGCTGCAATTTCATATCCAGAGGCAGAGTCCAGTCGATATCCTGATACAGATTTTTCATCGGCAACATCATGTCGCCGGTGGCGGATGAGCAATAGGCGTAACCTTCCTTCACTAACAGGAAGGTGCGCACGCCGCTGGTGAAGGCCGCCTGATAGGTAATGTCCGACTGGCTGGAGAGGCAAGGCTTGTCCAGCAACGGCATCATTTTTTGCATGACCGCCGTCAGGTGCGAAATATAATCCAGCGAGAACTGCCTGGTGCGAGCTTCAACCTTATGCTGATATTGCGTGCGTTGGTGGTTGATCAAAGAAAGCGTGACCGCGGTAAATAGCGTAAAAAAGACCAGGGCGGCGACGCAGCTCTTAGCCAGACTGCGCTGCCGAAGCGACACGCTGCGGGCGAAAGCCCTTTTCAAGCCCATAATCGAGTCCTCTGCATCAGGGCGTCAGGGTTATTGCGCAGCCATTTAATGGATTGTGCCAACGGCTTTTTTTTCATTTTTGCCTTTCTATCCTGTACCCAGCCGACGGCGCCGTTTAAATGCGAAGCGTCGCTGATAAATATATTGCGCATATTTTAAGCGGTAACGTTTTAAATAACGCCGGGGTGCCGTTGCCGTCATCTGACGATAATAGGCGAGTTTCTCCTCGCCGGCGCGATTTCCTGCCAACAGTTTATCAAAATAATGGTGGGTGGCGGCGGCTTGGTGGGGAAGGTAACGATAATACCCGGCCAAACCCCGGTGATTCGGCGGTTCGACAGCAATAAAAACGCCGCCCGTAGGCGGCGCTTATCGCTCGTTTGGTCTTCAGAAACTTCAAGGCATGGCGCCGTCAGCCGCTGGTCAGCACCCGACGCGCTTCTCGATAACGTTTGTCCCAGTAGTTATCGGTCAGCTTGGAAATCATGACACCACTGCTGGTGGAGGCGTGAACGAACTGGTCGTTGCCTAAATAGATGCCGACATGGCGCCCGGTGGAACCGGCGCGGAACAGCACCAAATCGCCGGCGCGCAGCTTGGTGCGCTGGATTTTCTTGCCGAGATCTTCCTGTTCATAGGTCGAACGCGGTAAATCCATGCCGAACTGTTCGCGGAAGGTGCGCTGTACAAACGCCGAGCAATCGATGCCGCGCTTGGTGTCACCGCCTAAGCGGTAGCGAACGCCTTTCCAGTCCGCGTACTGATCCATAATCTTTGACTTGACGTCAACGTTGCGGACCATCGCTTCGAATTCATCCTGAGAGGCTTGCAGTAAAAGACCGTCTTTGTCATTAACTGCACGCATCTCAGTTTGTGCGTTATTCAAGTTCGAAGTGTGAGTCGAGCTGCACGCTGACAGCATAACCGCAGCGGCAATTGCAGGGATCGCCCGCAAAAAATATCTCAGAAACGGTTGAGATTTGACCATTGTTGTTGTTTTCCCTTGAAGTCCTTAACGACGAAAGTCGCTACCTGAAAAATGCCAAACGGAACGAGCCTAATCTGCACCTGCTGCATCGACAATCAGTTACCGCTGAAAACGTGCGGGAACGCACATTTTTACCGGATTCCATACTGATTCAACTTAAACCAGGCACAAACGCATCCGAGATTACCGGAACAGATAGGGGATTGCGAGCCTTTTTCCCGTCTTTTTTATATGAATTTGTGATGTAACATAATGTAAATCTTCATATAAAAAACGCCAATTGTCCGATGTATGAATCTGGCGTGAAATCAGGTTGTAAAAGCGTTAACGGGCGGCGGTGAAATTTTGCGCGCTGCGCGGGGGGAGAGCACGGGAGGCGTGGACCTCCCGGCATGAGTCATAGACGCAAGTTATGGTTGGCCGGGGCGGTGTTTGCCGGGCAACAGGCGATTCAACCGATCGATAATCCAGTCGCTGCAAGGCGTCATCAACACCCAGCTGGCGCCAACCAGCACCACGGAGAGCGAACCGACGGCGATGTCGGTAAACCAGTGGGCGCCAATCATCACGCGCGGCAATGAAAAGACCAGCGTAATCAGCAAGGCGATGGCAAAGGCGCTGCGGCCGAAATAGCGCAGCATAAAGCAGGAAAAAATAATCAGCATCATGCCGTGGTCGCCGGGGAAACTGTCGCCGGAAGCGTCCTTGGTGGGGATACCGGTCAGCTCGCTAACGCGATTGATATTGTCGAAGGTCAGGGTTGGGCTCGGATGTTTCACCGGCAGCAGGTGACCCAGTTGGTTCAGCACCACGGCGGTCAGCAGCATCACCACGCCGGTGATCACCAGGCGGCGGCGGCCGGCGGCGTCCTGCTTCAGGTAGAAGTACAGGTACAGCAGGCCCATGGCGAGCAGCGAAATCACATCGAACGCCCGGTTATTGGTGATGGCGACCAAGTGCAAAAATGACGGGTCGGTGGCCAGATGGCGGTTAAAGAAGAAGAAGATCGCCGAGTCCAGGGTAAACCAGCCGCCGTGGTTGGCCGGCAGGAACCAGGACAGAAACAGCGCAACGCCCAGTAAGTTGAAGAAGAGAATGAAGGGTAAATTGCGGCGTGTCATGACATAACCTGTTGAAAAAATGAAAATGAAACAAAACCCGGCTGCCCTGCGACAACCGGGGGGGCAACGGTACGAGATTTAACTTAAACGAATCTTAAACAAGGCGGATTGCAGGGCGTTCCAATCGGCATTTTCGCTGTGGATCAGCTCAATGCGGCTATCGAGCGGGGCGGCCGGACGAGTTTCGATGTTGAGATCCTGGCCCTGGCGGTTGATCAGCAGCGTGCCTTCGGGGATGCGCACCACGCCTTTGGCACGTTCGACCGGTGCCAGCCGCACCCACTCCATAAAACCGACGGTGTCGAACCGGGTTTCGCCGTCAAAAATCCAGCCGCAGCTGGTGAAGCCTTGCCCTTCGTTCAACGCCCGCCGCCAGCGGGCGTTTTCCGGTAGCCGCAGCGCCGCCAATCCCTGCGTTTTCGCCTGCCCATGATGATGCTGCGCGTCCGGCAATTCTGTACGATTCGTGCGCGGAAGTGACAACAGCGCGACATCCGCCTCGCCTTGCGCGATAGCGTAGCAGGGCCGCTGCAGCGGATCCTGCGCCGTCCAGGCTGTTAGCGCCAGCCGATCTTCTGCCTGATAGGTATCGCTTTTGCTGGCCAAAATAATGTCGGCTGCGGCCAGCTGATCGCGGAAGTTTTCGTTGTCGCGGTAGCGCGGTTGGCTGAGCTGGCGCGCGTCCAGCAGGCACAGCGTCGCCTGCAGATCGATCCAGCCGGCATAGCTTTCCTGGGTCAGCAGCGACAGGATTTGTTTCGGATGCCCAAGCCCGGTTGGCTCGATCAGCAGCCGGTCCGGTTTGGCTTGCTGCAACAACATATTCAAACCCACCTGCATCGGCAGGCCGTTGACGCAGCACATACAGCCGCCGGGGATCTCTTTGAGCACCGCGCCGCTGTCCGCCAGCAGCGCGCCGTCGATGCCGATTTCGCCGAATTCATTGACCAATACCGCCCAGCGCTCATGCTCGGGTTTATGAGCCAGCAAATGGCGGATGGTGGTGGTTTTACCGCTGCCGAGGAAGCCGGTAATCAGATTGGTTTTGGTCATTAATAATTCCAGGTGCAAAAATTAACTTGCTTAATAAATGAGTTACGCTGCCGGATTGGCAAGGCCGCTGCGATTTAATTTGTGCTCTATCTCTCAAATTTTGCACGTCACCCTGCGCTTTTCAACCGACAAAATCCACTTTTCAGAACAAGAAAGTTCTTAGATAAAACCCTGTATTAGATACGGTTAACTTTTGTTAGTAGCTTGTTTTTACATTGTTAATGACGCGATTAACGATCAAATCCTGCCCCTTTCCTTGCGATTATTCCTAACAAGATCCTCTATGGTTAAATTGGCTTAACTAGAAATGAGGTTGCCATGAATATCTTTCGGTTATTTTTGATCGTAGGAATGTTGTTTTCATGGACGGCAGTGAGTCATGCAGGAGTGGCCGGCGGGGTAATTCGCTTCGTCGGTTCTATCGTTGAAAGTCCTTGCACGGTCAATATTGCAGATTCTAAGGCGAATACGCAATGTTACCGCAACGGCCAGCATTATCAGGCCCAGCAAGCGTTGTCAGGTTTTGATACTACACGCAAAGAACTTCCGCTAAATCTAGGCACAACCGAAATGAAGTGGGTAGACCAACAGAAGAAACTCGCTGTTATGACGGTCGTTTATCGTTAAGTCGTTCCGCCATGCCGGCGTAACGTTACGCCGGCATGGTTATTCTCGGCTCTGCAGGCTCCTCACCGCATCACCCACTCCTTCACCGTTTCACGCGCACCGCGATCGCGCAGCGATAAATAGGCTTGCGTCACCGCTTCGCTAAACGCCGCATGCGCCGCCAGCGTTTCGCCGAATACCGATTTCAACGCCAACAGCGCCGCTACGCGCCGTCGATCGTCCGGCGTTGCGGCAACCGTCTGCAGCAGCATGTCTGCCAGCGGATCGCGAATGTCGATCGGCTCACCGGCGTCATCGACGCCGCCGACGTAACGCATCCAGCCCGCCACGCCCAACGCCAGCCCGCTATAGTCGCCGCCGTGCCGCAGATGCCAGCGCACGGCATCCAGCAGGCGCTGCGGCAGCTTCTGCGTGCCGTCCATGGCGATCTGCCAGGTGAGGTGTTGCAGCGCCGGATTGCTGAAACGCGCGATAAGCTGCGCGGCATAGTCGGGCAGGCTGATGCCGGTGACGCTCAGCGTTGGCGCCTGTTCATCCAGCATCAACCGCAGGGCGGCGCGGCGGTAGTGCTCATCCGCCATGCACTCGTTGATATAGCGGTAGCCGCCCAGGTGGCCTAGGTAAGCCAGGAACGAGTGGCTGCCGTTCAGCATGCGCAGCTTCATGTGTTCAAACGGCAGCACATCGCTGACCAACTGGGCGCCGGCCAACTCCCACGCCGGGCGTCCGGCGGCGAAGTGGTCTTCCACCACCCATTGAATGAAGGGCTCGCAGGCGATGGCGCATTCGTCGCGCACGCCGCCCAGCGCGGCGGCGATCTCATCCAGCGTGGCCGGCGTGGCGGCCGGCACGATGCGATCCACCATGGTGCAGGGGAAGGTAGCGGCGCTGGCGATCCAATCGGCGAGCGACGGATCCCGCGCCTGCGCCAGATCGAGCACCGCCCGGCGCAGCACATGGCCGTTCTCCGGAATATTGTCGCAGGAGAGCAGGGAGAAGGCGGGCAGGCCGCGTTCGCGCCGCAGCCGCAGCGCTTCCACCAAAATGCCGGGCACGGTCTGCGGCTGATGCGGCCACGCCAGATCGGTGACGATCCCCGGATGCTGCCGATCCAGTCGCCCGCTGCCGGGTTCGATGCAGTAGCCTTTTTCGGTAATGGTCATCGAGACGATCGCCACCTGCGGTTCGGCCAGCTTCTCCAGCACCGCGGCGATGCCCTCCAGCTTGCGGTGCAGGCTCTCACGCACCGCGCCGATCACGATGGCCTGATGGCCGTCCGCGCCTTTCTCCAGCACGCTGTACAGATGATCCTGCTGTCGCAGCGCCTCAAACAGCGGTACGCCGCCGGACAGACTGATCTCGCAAATGCCCCAGTCGCCGCCTTGGGCGTTCAGCACCCGATCGGTCAGCAGCGCCTGATGCGCGCGGTGGAACGCACCGAAACCAAGGTGCACGATGCGGCTGCGCAGGGCTCGGCGGTCATAGCTCGGTTGCCGGACGGCGCCCGGCAGCGGGGTGTTGGCGATCGTTTTCATCTCATCTCCAAAGCCTGTAAGACAGCTGGTTGGCCCCTTGCGTCAAGTTAGCGGACCAGTTTGTCGCCCTATCAACAAGGGCGCGCTGACGATATAAAACTGCGGCCAGTGTAGAGCTGTCAGCCAGTCAAATAAATTGGCCTGTCCAAAATAAGCCAGATTCGTGAAGTGGATCAACCAATCAAGGGTTCGGTTTTGACAGTGGAGGGCGAAAGAGTAAGGTAAAGATAGCTGACATATAAATTAAACTGGTATAACAGCATTGCGGTGCGAGACAGGCATAAGGATAAAACATGGAACAAACATGGCGTTGGTATGGCCCGAACGATCCGGTCTCTTTGGACGACGTACGTCAGGCCGGGGCGACCGGGGTGGTGACGGCGCTGCACCATATCGCGAACGGCGAGGTCTGGCCGATCGACGAGATCCGCGCGCGGCAGGCGCTGCTGGCGGAAAAGGGGCTGGTGTGGTCGGTGGTGGAAAGCGTACCGGTGCATGAGGAGATCAAAACCCACAGCGGCGACTGGCGGCGGCATATCGTCAACTATCAACAGACGCTGCGCAACCTGGCGGCCTGCGGCATCGACACCGTCTGCTACAACTTCATGCCGATCCTCGACTGGACGCGCACCGATCTGGCCTATCCGCTGCCGGACGGTTCCAAAGCGCTGCGTTTCGATCAGACCGCCTTCGCCGCGTTCGAGCTGCATATCCTGCAGCGCACCGGTGCCGAGGCGGACTATACGTCAGAGGAGCGCAGTCAGGCGGCGGCCTATTTCGCCGCCATGAGCGAGGAGGAAAAAAACCGGCTGACCGGCAACATTATCGCCGGGCTGCCGGGAGCGGAAGAAGGCTATACGTTGGAGCAGTTCCGCCGGCGGTTGGCGGAATATGACGGCATCGACAAGGCGCGGCTGCGCGAAAACATGGCGGTCTTTCTGCGCGCCATCGTGCCGGTGGCGGAAGAGGCCGGCATCCGGCTGGCAGTGCACCCCGACGATCCGCCGCGGCCGATCCTCGGCCTGCCGCGCATCGTTTCCACCCTAGAAGACATGCAGTGGCTGAAACAGACCGTCGACAGCCCTCATAACGGTTTCACGATGTGTACCGGTTCATACGGCGTGCGCGCCGACAACGATCTGGTGCGGATGATTGAAACCTTCGGCGATCGCATTCATTTCACCCATCTGCGCGCCACCTGCCGCGAGGAAAACCCGAAAAGCTTCCATGAAGGGGCGCACCTGCAGGGCGATGTGGACATGGTGGCGGTGATCGAAGCGATCCTGACCGAAGAGTTGCGGCGGCAACGGGCGGGCGATCGGCGGCCGATCCCGATGCGCCCCGATCATGGGCATCAGATGCTGGACGATTTGAAAAAGAAAACCAATCCGGGCTATTCGGCCATCGGGCGGTTGAAAGGGCTGGCGGAGCTGCGCGGCGTCGAGCTGGCGCTCAAGCGGCGCTTTTTCCCGGAATTGCCGTAGCGGAAAGTGACACGGGGCCGAGCATCGGCCCCGTAGGCGCGACTAGTCGGCGCGGCTCATATAGCGGCGTTCGGCGATATGAATGCGGATCTTGTCGCCGGCGCTGAGGTATTCCGGCACGTGGATCACCAGACCGGTCGCCATGGTGGCCGGTTTGTTGCGGGCGCTGGCGGAGGCGCCT
Organism: Serratia sp. BFP-2025; assembly: GCF_050880365.1. NCBI lineage: Bacteria > Pseudomonadati > Pseudomonadota > Gammaproteobacteria > Enterobacterales > Yersiniaceae > Serratia > Serratia sp. BFP-2025. The sequence goes on from NZ_JBPAFV010000001.1 coordinate 590,559, forward strand.
TTGATGCCCGGTGCGGTCTCGACGATTTCCATATCCACGGTTTGCGGCAGCTCCAGCGCCAGCACCTGGCCATCCAGCGTCAGCACCTGCATGCCCGGCAGGCCGCCTTCCGGAATGAACAGCAGTTCATCTTCGATCTGGTCTTTCTTGAAGATGTACGGCGTGTAATCTTCGTCGTCCATGAACACGTATTCTTCACCGTCGATATAGGAGAAGTTCACCTTGCGGCGCGACAGGGAAATGGTGTCCAGAATATCGTCGCCCTTGAAGCGTTCTTCCACTTTCAGGCCGGTGCGCACGTCGGAGAAGCGCATTTTGTACAGGGTGCTGGCGCCACGGGCGCTCGGGCTCTGCACGTCGATATCTTTTACCAGCAGCAGTTTGCCGTTGTAGCTGATCGCCATGCCGCGCTTAATTTCGTTAGCTCTTGCCATTTCAATTCATCCGCAATGAAGAGTATTAGAGAAGTTGCGACAAGGTACTCGCGCCGCCGATTTCAGGCAAGAGTCCGGCGTAAAAACAGTGCAGGAAAGGGAGAGCAGGCGCTCTCCCTTCAAGGATTACTGGAAGACCGGCAGCAGGCCGAACAGCGACAGGATATGCGCGGCGGCGTTGATCAGCCCGAACAGGATGACGAACAGAATCACGGCGCGGCCGCCCGGTGCGCGGTAACCCGCCTGCGGGTAGCGGCGGCGGCTGGCGCGCGCCATCAGCGCCGGCACGATCACCGCCCAGATGGTGGCCGCCAGCCCTGCGAAGCCGATGGCGTACAGGAAGCCGTTCGGGAACAGCAGCGCGGCCAGGGTCGGCGGCACGAAGGTCACCAGAGCGGTCTTGCTGCGCCCGACGGCGTCGTCCTTGAACTTGCAGAAGTCCGCCAGATAATCGAACAGGCCCAGCGACACGCCGAGGAACGAGCTAGCCAGCGCCATATAGGAGAAGGCGTTCAGCAGTTGACTGACGGTCTGGCTGCTGGAGACGTTGCCCATTTGCTTGAGCAGGCTGCCGATATTGCCGCCTTCGGCGATCACTTGTTTAAAGGCGTCGCGCGCGATATTGCCCTGAATCACATACTGCCACAGGATGTAGATAGCCAATGCCAGCAGGGTGCCGTACACCAGGCTGCGCACCACGGAGCCGCTGTCCTTGTGGTAGTACTTCACCAGCCCGGGAATGTTGCCGTGGTAGCCGAACGAGGTCAGCAGGTAAGGCAACGCCGCCAGGGCATAAGGCAGGTAGCTGGCCCGATCGTCGCCGCTGTTGAACAGCACCGCAGGCTGCACGTGGGTGAACATGTCGCCCACCGACATCACGAAGGTGATCACCATGCCGCCGATCAGAATGGTGCTGAGGCGATCGACCGCGCGGGTGGAGAGCCAGACGATAAATGCCACCACCAGTGCGAACACCAGGCCGGCGGTAGTCTGGCCGACGCCGACGATGCCTTCCAGCGTGTGGGCGATGATCGAGCCGCCGGCGGAGATATAGGCGTAGGTCAGGATGTACAGCACGAATGCCACCGACAGGCCATTCACGGCGTTCCAGCCTTTACCCAGCAGATCCTTGACCATGGTGTTGAAGCTGGCGCCGCTCGGGTAGTGCAGCGTGGCTTCGAGGATCATCAGGCCGGACAGCAACATGCAGGCCCAGGTATACACCAGCAGCGCGACGGAGCCGCTGAACCAGACACCGGAAGTGACGATCGGAATGGAAAACATGCCGGCGCCAACGGCGGTACCGGCAATGATCATCGCGCCGCCGAGGACGGAAGGGCGGGCCAGCTTCTGGATGGTGTCCGTAGACATGTGTGCTCCTGAAAGAGGTTCTTTTGTACTAGCTCAATGGTACATGGGTGTATGACGCATGTAAAGCAGGGGGATTGCACGTTTCACGCGTTTTTATCTTTAAAATGAGATGTTTTGGACGTTTATTCGCCACGTGGCTAAATAAACCGGTGCCAAGCCGCCGCGAGAAGTGTGTAAAGATCGCCGGGCCGCAGGGATTCTGCTGGCAGCCGCCGCGCGCGGCTGCTATTGTCGCGCTTCTTTTCCCCAGCCCACCAGGAGTAGCGCTGATGGACTGTCGCAGCGACTGCGGCGCCTGCTGTATCGCGCCGTCAATATCCAGCCCGATCCCCGGCATGCCGAACGGCAAGCCCGCCAATACCCGCTGCATTCATTTGGATGAACAGCTGCGCTGCGGCCTGTTTCACTCGCCGCTGCGGCCGAAGGTGTGCGGCAGCCTGCAGCCGAGCCGCGACATGTGCCACGATCACCGCGATCAGGCGTTGATCTATCTCGCCAGGCTGGAAGCGGACACTGCGCCCTAAGCCTCCTTCAGCTTCCACAGACACAGCGTCGCCCCTGCCGCCATCGCCAGCGCGGCGTAAAACACCGCATGATAGCGCCAGATTTCCGCCACCGCGCCGGCGAGGGCGCCGGCAATGATCCAGCCCACCCGGATGGTATTGGTGAACAACGTGGTGGCGGTGCCGGCCTGACCGGGCATCAAATCCTGGAAATAGAGCATGCCGATCCCCGCCAGCACGCCGATAAACGCCGCATTCAGCAGCTGCAGAGCGATGAGTTGCCCGCTGCCGGTGATAAACAGCAGGCCAGCGTAGAACAGCACGCCGGCGACCACCGCCACGCGCATCAGGAAACGCTTGCCGCAGCGTTTCGCCGCCAGCCCGGCGAGCAGCATGATGGGGATCTCCAGCCCGGCGGCGGCGCCCATCAGTATCCCGGCCAGCCGTTCCGGCAGCCGCAATTCGTGCACCACATACAGCGGCATCGTGATCAGGTACATGCTGTTGGCGGTCCACATCAGGGTGCAGGCGGCGAACAACAGCAGCGAATCGCGGCGATGTTGGCGCGGCGCGGCCAGCGGGGCGCCCGCCGCCACGGCCTTTGGCATCGAAGGCAACCGCTGCCACACCAGCAGGCCGCACAGCACAAAGGCTGCCGCGCCCGCCAGATACAGGGTTTTGAAGCCGAATCCCAGCGCCAGCGCAAAGGCGATCGGCGGACCGATCACCCAGGCGAGGGAGACCTGGGCGCGCATGATGGAGGTGAACATCACCGCCTCGCGTCCAGAGCGATCGGCGTGCTCGCGCGCCAGCGCAAACATCTGCGGGTTAGCGGTGGAACCGAAGCTGGTGAGCAGTACGCCGACGAGCAGCAGCAGGTAATAGTTGCGGCTCCAGGCGAACAGCGTGAACCCCAGCGCGCCCAGCATGCAGCAGAGGAAAATCAGTGATTTGCGGTCGCCTTTTTTATCCGAACGGCCGGCGAGAAACTGGCTGACCAAAATGCCGATCACCGCGCTGCCGGTAAAGAACAGCCCGACCAGCGCCGGCCGCACCTTAACCTCGGTTTCCAGAAACAGACTCAGCGTCGGGGTTTGCAAAGCGCCGGCGATGCCGGTCAGGAACGCCACCGCCAAAAAGGCCAGCGAAGTGAGGTCGGGCGCGCGTCGCGTTACTGCGGATGAAGTCGGCATGGCGGTTGAGAATTCGTCGAAAAAGGGAGGTCGCGCGCATCATACGCCCGTTGAAAAGAAACGCAAACCGCTATCCAGCGGCGTAGGGTAAGCGAATATTTCGCGCGGCGACGAGAAAAAAGGGGCGCACCGCGCCCCTGATACTTGCCGATAAATCAGGCGCCTTGTGGCACCGCGTGCGCGGTGTTTTTCAGCGCCGGCCCCTGATACTTCTCGATCTGCAGCTGTGCCATCTGCCCGCAGTTGCCCTGCGCCAGGCTGGAAGAGCCGATGTCGAAGGTCAGGCAGTTGACGTTGCCGTTCTTGCACAGCGAGCCGGGCTGCGCCGGATCGGCCGGATCGAACCAGGCGCCTTCGCTGATGCGCACCACGCCGGGCCGCACGTCTTCACTGACCACCGCGCCCACCAGGATCTGGCCGCGATCGTTGAACGCCCGCACCAGATCGCCGCCGCTGATGCCGCGCGGCTGCGCGTCCTGCGGGTGGATCAGGATCGCTTCACGGTCCGCCACCGCGTATTTCTCGCGCAGCGGCGTGTTGTCGAGCTGGGAATGCAGCCGGTTGGTCGGGTGCGCGGTATTGAGCGACAGCGGATATTTGGCCGCTTCCGGCCCGCGATACCACTCGTGCGGCGGCATCCAGGTCGGGATGCCGGGGCAATCCGCATAATGCATTTTGGCGATGGCGTCGGAGTAGATCTCGATCTTGCCCGACGGCGTGCCCAGCGGGTTCAGCAACGGGTTGTCGCGATAGTCGGCAAAGCGCACCCACTGCGTGTTGGCCTCCGGCACCGGGAAACGCACGTAGTTATTGGATTGCCAGAACATGTCGAACGGCGGCAGCGCCACCCGCGCGGCGCGCGCCTGGTTCTTCATGTCGTCGTACATGCCTTTCAGCCACTGGGTTTCATCCTTGCCCTCGGTGAAGGCATCCTGCACGCCCAGCCTGGCCGCCATCGCCGAGAAGATGTCGAAGTCGCTGCGCGACTCGTGCTGCGGCGGCACGCATTGATGCATCGGGAACACGTAGAGCTGCGAATAGTCGCCGCCCATCTCCAGATCGTTGCGCTCGTAGCTGGTGGTGGCCGGCAGTACGATGTCGGCATGCTTGGCGGTGGCGGTCCAGTAAGGCTCGTTGACCACGATGGTGTCCGGCCGCTGCCAGGCTTTGACCAGGTTATTGGTGTCCTGATGCTGGTGGAAGGTGTTGCCGCCCGCCACATACACCATTTTCACCTCGGGGTAGGTGACCTTGGCGCCGTTGAAGTCGATGGTTTTGCCCGGATTGCTCAGGCATTCGGCGATGCGCGCCACCGGGATCGGCGCCGGCGAGTTCTTCGGCGCGTTGCCGGCGGAGATGCCGGCGATGATGCCGCCTTTGGCGGTCGGGCTGCCGCCGGAGGAATAGTGGTAGCTGAAGCCGAAGCCGCCGCCCGGCAGGCCGATCTGGCCGAGCATCGCCGCCACCGTCACCAGCAGCCAGTGCTGCTGTTCGCCGTGGTGCTGGCGCTGAATGCCCCAGCCGCCCATGATCATGGTGCGGTGTTTCGCCATCTCGCGCGCCAGTCCGCGCAGCGTATCGGCATCGACGCCGCTGATGTCGGCCGCCCATTCGGCTGTTTTCTCCACGCCGTCGCTCTTGCCCAACAGGTAGGCCTGGAACTTGTCGAAGCCGACGGTGTAGGTTTTCAGGAAGTCCGGGTTATGCAGCTTCTCGGTCAGCAGCGTGTGGGCGATGCCGATCAGCATCGCGCCATCGGTATAAGGACGCGGGGCGATCCACTGTGCATTGACGAACTTGGCGCTGTCGCTGTGCACCGGATCGATGCTGATCACCCGGGTGCCTTTCTTCTTCAGCGCCTCGAAGCCGGTCTGGCCGACGTGATCCGGCACGTTCCAGCTGTTTTTCAGCGTGACCATCGGGTTGCAGCCCCACAGGATCACCAGCTCGCTGTTCTCGATCACGTTCGGCCAGGCGGTCTGCTGCTCGTAGACCTCCATCGAACCGACCACGTACGACATGATCACCTGCGCCGCGCCGGTGGAGTAGTCGCCGGCGTAGCCGAGGAAACCGCCGGTCAGGTTCATCAGGCGCTGCAGCAGCGTGCGGCTGTTGTGCAGCATGCCGACGCTTTTCCAACCGTAGGAACCGGCGTAGATCGACTGCGGCCCGTGATCTTTTTGCAGGCGAACGATCTCATTGCACACCAGCTCGGTCGCTTTGTCCCAGCTGACGCGCACCCACTCGTCACGGCCGCGCAGCTCGGTGCGGCTGCCGGGGCCGCCTTCCAGCCAGCTTTTACGTACCATCGGGTATTTGATGCGGTTCTCGGCGTGCACCTGATAAGGCGCCATGGTGATCAGCTCATTGGGATACGGATCGTCCTGCACCGGCTGTACGCCGACCATCTTGCCGTCTTGCACGATGGCTTCAAACGCGCCCCAGTGAGCGCCGGTCAGAATGCCTTTCTGCGCCTGACGCAAGACGATGAACTGCGGCAGTGCTTCGCTGATGGCCTGCGCCAGCGCCGCTTTGGGCCATAAGCCCGCCAGCAGCGGGGCGGTGGCCAGCGCGGCGGCGCCGGTCAGGAAGCGGCGGCGGCTCATGGTTAACGGTTGTTGGTTGCTCATTGCGCTTCTCCCTTAAAGCTTGGCCGGTGCGGCAGGTGGCATGTCGCTGGCGTGTTTTTGTACGTATTGCGTCAGCACGCGCAGCTGTTCCTGCGTCAGCGAAGTGCGCGGTGCCATGCCTTTGATGACGCCGATCCATTGGTTGGCGTTGAAGCGATCGAGCGCGGTCAGCCCGTGGCAGCCGGTGCAGTTGGCCGACATCATGTCTGCGGCGTAGCGCCAGATTTTTTGCTGATCGTCAATCAACTGTTTGCGCGGCAGCCACACCTGCAGAGAAACCTGATGCCAGACCAGGCCGGTTTCCGCATCGGTCTGGGTGGCGGCGGTCTTCAGCTGTTGGCGTGCGTCTTCACCCAGCAGCACGCTGAGGATGCGTTTGCCCTGCGCGGCGTAGAACACTTCGCTGACCCCGTCCTGCTGCCAGCCGCTGACGGTGGCCAGCACTTTGTCGCCATCCTGCTTGACCACCTGCACTTCGGTGGACGGCATCAGGTTGCCGGCGTTATGGCTGTCGTTGGCGCCGAGGAAGAACGGCTCGGTGGCGATGGTGTAGAGGGTGGTGGCGTCCGGTGCGGTCAACGCCGCGGCCTTCGCCAGCTCGGCGGCGCCGGCCTGGGTTTCGCCGCTCATGTCCGGCAAGATATGCGCCACGCCCTTGTGGCAATCGATGCAGGTTTCGCCCTGTTTGATCGCCACCGGGTGCTGCAGGCGCGCTTCAGGGCGCTGGGCGGTGATATCCATGGCGTCGTAGCTGTGGCAGGAGCGGCAGGTGGCCGAGTCGTTCTCTTTCAGCGTTTTCCAGACTGACTGCGCCATCGCCAGCTTGTGCGCTTCGTATTTCTCCGGCGTATCGATGGTGCCGACCATCTCGCCGTAAATGTCTTTCACCGCGCGGATTTTGGTCCACAGATAATCGATCGGCTGGTGCGGCACGTGGCAGTCGGCGCACTCGGCGCGGATGCCCTTGGTGTTCTGGAAGTGGACGCTGCCCTGATATTCGGCCAACGGTTGTTGCATGGTGTGGCAGGAAACGCAGAAGGCGGTATCGCTGGTTTTATGGAATACGGTGGCGGTCCCGGCCAACAGCGCCGCGCCGAGGATAATCCCCAGCAGCAAAAGCCATAGCCATCCCCACCGACGCTTTTTTTCAAAGCCAGTCAGTTTTTTGCTCATGGTAAACCCGCTTATAATTATGAATTTAAAATAAAATCTTGCCAAAAGGCCGCCGACCGGAGGTCAGAATGCCACGTCGATTGCAGGGATAATGATAGAAGAGGGTTAACCCCATAGGGTTATCCGTAGTCAAAAAAATGGCGTATATCGCAAAAAATAGCGTTATATTCTAATTTATATAACGGTGGGGCGATGCGGCAGGGGAAGCGAGCGCAGCACGCGCTCGCACTGGATCAGACCGCTGGCAGGTAGGCTTGGCCGCTCAGCCACAGGCGGATAGCGGTGCGGCTGGCTTCGAAATGGGGTTCCGGCAGGGCTTCAGGCGTGCACCAGCGCCACTCGGCGCATTTCTCGGGTTCTTTCAGCTCGGCTGCGCCGCCGGGGTGGGCCACCTGCAGGCAGATAGACACCGTGTGTTTGCCTTCGGCGCGCCAGGTCTGCAGATTGTTGCTGACGCCCACGAAGCGCGGCGGATCGATGAGCAAGCCGGTCTCTTCGGCGATTTCGCGCTGGGCGCACTGCTCGAAGGTCTCCCCGGCCTCCAGATGGCCGCCGGGAATCGACCAAAAGGGCGCGTGGGAACCGCAGCGTTTGCCCAACAAAATCTCGCCTTGCGGGTTGACGATGATCACCCCGACGCCCGTCACTACGTTCATGCTTTTCTCCGTCAGCAAAGTTTCAGCACCAGTATGTCATTTTGCCCCGGCGCTGACCAATGCGCCGGCGAAAGTGTGCGTAAGCTCAAAAATCTGCAATGGCGAAAGGGAGAAAACTTGCTTTCGCCTTGCGCTGCTCACACACTCCTTGAAACGTTTCAGCGTTATCCCGCCGCTTGTGGTCAGCGGATAGCGCTCCTTTTTCTCAATGAAGCTGAAACGATTCAATTCAGCAGGAGAGGAGAATCATGTTCCAGTTGTCACCGCAAGACATTCATCTGGGCGCCGCGGCTGCCGGTAAGCAGGAGGCCATCCGTCAGGTGGCCGCCGCCCTGACCGAAGCCGGCTGCGTCAGCGCCGGCTATGTAGACGGCATGCTGCAGCGCGAACTGCAGACGTCCACCTATCTGGGTAACGGCATCGCCATTCCGCACGGCACCACCGATACCCGTGATCTGGTGTTGAAAACCGGCGTGCAGGTGTTTCAGTTCCCGCAGGGCATCACCTGGGGAGAAGGCCAGACCGCCTATGTAGCGATCGGCATCGCCGCCCGTTCCGACGAGCATTTGGCGCTGCTGCGTCAGCTCACCCACGTGCTGAGCGATGACAGCGTGGCGGAGCGGTTGGCGAAAACCACCTCTGCGGAAGAGCTGCGCAGCCTGTTGATGGGCGAGCAGCAGAGCGCCGAATTCCAGTTCGACGTCTCGCTGATTGCGCTCGACGTCGCGGCCGACAGCCTGATGACGCTGCAGGCGCTGAACGCCGGCCGGCTGCAAAAGGTCGGTGCGGTCAATGCGCAGTTCGTCAGCGATGTCATCACCCGTAAGCCGCTGAACCTGGGGCAGGGTATCTGGCTGAGCGACAGCGTTGAAGGCAACCTGGCCAGCGCGGCCACCGTCAGCCGACCGGCGCAGGCTTTCGTGGAAGACGGCGAGCCGGTGGCGCTGCTGCTGACGGTGTCGGTCGCCGACGCGCAGCCGCTGGCTGTGCTCAACTACCTCAGCGATCTACTGCTGGCCAATAAAGCTGAACGCTTGCTGAAGGCGGATGCCGCCGGCGTGCTGGCGCTGCTGACCAGCGAAGTGGCCGAGGAGAGCAGCGTGCTGAGCGCCGAGTTCGTGATCCGCAACGAGCACGGTCTGCACGCGCGGCCGGGCACGGCGCTGGTTAACGTGATTAAAAGTTTCAACAGTGACATCACCGTCACCAACCTGGACGGCAGCGGCAAGCCGGCCAACGGGCGCAGCCTGATGAAGGTGGTGGCACTGGGCGTGAAGAAAGGGCACCACCTGCGCTTTACCGCCAATGGAGAAGATGCTGAAGCCGCGCTGAAGGCGATCGGCGAAGCGATTAATGAAGGACTGGGCGAGGGCGCAGCATGAGCAGAAGAGTAGCAACGATCACCTTGAACCCGGCGTACGATCTGGTGGGTTTCTGCCCGCAGATCGAGCGCGGGGAAGTCAACCGGGTAAAAACCGCCGGCCTGCACGCTGCCGGTAAGGGCATCAACGTCGCCAAGGTGTTGAAGGATTTAGGCATCGACGTCACCGTCGGCGGCTTCCTGGGCAAAGACAATCAGGACGGTTTCCAGCTGCTGTTCAGCGATCTGGGGATCGCCAACCGCTTCCAGGTGGTGCCGGGCCGCACCCGTATCAACGTCAAGCTGACGGAAAAAGACGGCGAAGTGACCGACTTTAACTTCTCCGGTTTTGAAGTCACGCCGCAGGACTGGGATCGTTTCGTCAGCGACTCGCTGAGCTGGCTGGGCCAGTTCGATATGGTGGCGGTGAGCGGCAGCCTGCCGGCCGGCGTCGATCCCGATGCGTTTACCGACTGGATGACCCAGCTGCGCGCCAAGTGCCCGTGCATCATTTTCGACAGCAGCCGCGAAGCGCTGGTCGCCGGGCTGAAGGCCTCGCCGTGGTTGGTCAAACCGAACCGCCGCGAGCTGGAAATCTGGGCCGGCCGCCCGCTGCCGGCGCTGGCGGACGTGGTTGAGGCCGCGCATGCGCTGCGCGAGCAGGGCATCGCCCACGTGGTGATCTCCCTCGGTGCGGAAGGCGCGCTGTGGGTTAACGCTTCCGGCGCCTGGATCGCCAAACCGCCGTCCTGTGAGGTGGTCAGCACCGTGGGTGCCGGCGATTCGATGGTCGGCGGCCTGATTTACGGCCTGTTGATGCGCGAATCCAGCGAACACACCCTGCGTTTGGCCACGGCGGTAGCGGCGCTGGCGGTCAGCCAGAGCAACGTCGGCGTGACCGATCGTCCCCAGTTGGCCGCGATGATGGCGCGCGTCGATCTGAAACCTTTCAATCAATAGCAGGAGGCAGAATGAAAACGCTGCTGATGGTAGACAGTTCGTTGGGGCAGGCCCGTGGCCACCTGGCGAAACGCATGCTGGAGGCTGCCGCGGCCAAAACCGGCCTGACGCTGGTCGAGTCGCTGCAGGATGCCGAACTGGTGGTGGTGGCAGGGCAGACTGCACCTGCTGACGCCGGGCTGAACGGCAAATGGGTGTATGTGGGTGAGGTAGAGCAGGCGGTGCGTGAACCGGAGGCTTTTCTGGCACGGGCCAAGGCCGAAGCTGAAACCTATCAGGCGCCGCAGGCGGCGGCGGTGAAAGCCGCCGGGCAAAAACGCATCGTGGCGATCACTGCCTGCCCGACCGGCGTGGCGCACACCTTTATGGCGGCTGAAGCCATTGAAAGCGAAGCGAAGAAGCGCGGCTGGTGGGTGAAGGTGGAAACGCGCGGCTCCGTGGGTGCCGGCAACGCTATCACTCCGGAAGAAGTGGCGGCGGCGGATTTGGTGATCGTCGCGGCGGACATCGAAGTGGATCTGGACAAATTTGCCGGTAAGCCGATGTATCGCACTTCGACCGGCCTGGCGCTGAAGAAAACCGCCCAGGAGCTGGACAAGGCGCAGGCCGAGGCGGAAGTTTTTCAGCCGCAGCAGCGCGGCAACGCGGCGCCGGCGGCGAAAAAGAAAGAGGGCAACGGCCCGTATCGCCACCTGCTGACCGGCGTGTCTTACATGCTGCCGATGGTGGTGGCAGGCGGGTTGTGCATCGCGCTGTCGTTCGTGTTCGGCATCAAGGCGTTTGAGGTCAAAGGCACGCTGGCGGCGGCGCTGATGCAGATCGGCGGCGGCTCCGCCTTCGCGCTGATGGTGCCGGTATTGGCCGGTTTCATCGCCTTTTCCATCGCGGATCGTCCGGGGCTGACGCCGGGCCTGATCGGCGGCATGCTGGCGGTAAGCACCGGCGCCGGTTTCCTCGGCGGTATCATCGCCGGCTTCCTGGCGGGTTACGTCGCCAAGGCGATCAGCAGCAAGCTGCGCCTGCCGCAAAGCATGGAAGCGTTGAAGCCGATCCTGATCATTCCGCTGGTTGCCAGCCTGATCACCGGCCTTATCATGATTTACGTGGTCGGCACGCCGGTGGCGAAGATCATGGAAGGCCTGACCCATTGGCTGCAATCGCTGGGCACCGCCAACGCAGTGCTGCTGGGCGCAATCCTCGGCGGCATGATGTGCACCGACATGGGCGGCCCGGTGAACAAAGCGGCCTACGCGTTCGGCGTCGCGCTGCTCAGCTCCTCGGTGTATGCGCCGATGGCGGCGATCATGGCGGCGGGCATGGTACCGCCGCTGGCGATGGGGCTGGCGACGCTGCTGGCGCGCCGCAAGTTCCCGAAATCCGAACAGGAAGGCGGCAAGGCGGCGTTGGTGCTGGGGCTGTGCTTTATTACCGAAGGGGCGATTCCATTCGCCGCCCGCGATCCGATGCGCGTGCTGCCGTGCTGCATTGCCGGCGGGGCGCTGACCGGCGCGCTGTCGATGGCCTTCGGCGCCAAACTGATGGCGCCGCACGGTGGGCTGTTCGTGCTGCTGATCCCGGGCGCGATTTCGCCGGTGCTGTTGTACCTGGTGGCGATCGCTGCAGGCACGCTGCTGGCGGGGGTGGCGTACGCCCTGCTGAAACGTGCTGAAGCGCCGGTAGCCGCCGCGGCGTAAGCCTTGCCGATACCGCAAAACGCGCAGCCTCGAGCTGCGCGTTTTTGTTTGTGTCTTAGTCGGTTAGCACGATTTACCCCTGGTCAAAAATCACAATGCTTTCTACGCTGATAGCGCGACTTTGTTCCTGCGAACAAGGAATGACTCAAGGAGATTCATCAGTGGCTAAAAAAGTGGCGATCGTACTGACATCCGGTTTCGCCGATTGGGAATACGCGCTTATCGCCGGCGTTGGCGGGCCGTTTTATGGCTTGGATGTGGCGTTTTTTGCGCCGGAGGCCGGAAAGCTTCGCTCACAGGGCGGGTTGACGGTGGAAGTGGCTCGCGGCGTCGCCGTATTGGCGGATTGGTGCCCCGAGGTGCTGGTGGTGGTCGGCGGCACCCTGTGGGAAACCGAGCGGGCGCCGGATATCAGCGCGCTGCTCAACGAGCAGCTGCAACGCGGCGCGACTGTGGCGGGCATTTGCGGCGGAACGCTGGCGTTGGCGCGGGCCGGCCTGTTGAACGGCAGGGCGCACACCTCCAACGATGCCGAGTTTTTGACGCGCCATGTGGCGGGCTATACCGGGCAGCGCCGTTTCGTTGCGAGCGCCGCCGCCGTGGCGGATGACCGGGTCATTACGGCGCCGGGATCGGCGCCGGTCAGCTTTACCACCGCGGTGTTCAGGGCTGCGGGCCTGGATGAAGAAACGCTGCGTCAGTTCAGCGCCATGCTGGCGGCGGAGCACGCGGTGAAGGAAACCGCCCGCGCTTAGGCGAGCGGCCAGGGGAGGGTTACTGCTGCGCCTTCAGCCAGGCGATCTCTTCGGCCCAGATATCCGGGTTTACCGTTTCCAGAATCAACGGAATATTGTCGAAACGCGGATCGCGCATGATGTAGCTGAACACCGTTTTACCGATGTTGCCTTCCCCCAGGCTGTGGTGACGATCGACGCGGCTGTTGAACTCGCTCTTGGCGTCGTTCAGGTGCATGCCGCGCAGGTAGTTGAAACCGACGATGTCGCCAAGCTGCTTAAAGGTGCGCTCGCACTCTTCTTCGGTGCGCAGATCGTAGCCGGCGGCGAAGGCGTGGCAGGTATCGATGCAGACGCCGACGCGGCTTTTGTCTTCCACGCCGTCGATGATCGCCGCCAGGTGTTCGAATTTGAAGCCCAGATTGCTGCCCTGGCCGGCGGTGTTCTCGATCACGGCCGTCACGCCGGCGGTTTTATCCAGCGCGATGTTGATCGATTCGGCGATGCGCGCCAGGCACTTGTCTTCATCGATTTGCAGCAGGTGGCTGCCTGGGTGGAAGTTCAGCAGCGTCAGCCCCAGCTGTTCGCAGCGCTGCAGCTCGTCGATAAACGCTTCGCGCGATTTTTCCAACGCGTCGGCCACCGGGTGCCCAAGGTTGATCAGGTAGCTGTCGTGCGGCAGGATCTGCCCCGGCCCGAAGCCGTACTGGGCGCAGGCGCTCTTGAACTTATCGATCACGTCGGCGGCCAGCGGCGCGGCCTTCCATTGACGCTGATTTTTGGTGAACAGGGCGAACGCGGTCGCCTCCAATTCGTGCGCGCGGATAACCGCTTGATCCACGCCGCCTGACGCGCTGACATGTGCACCGACAAACTTCATCTTCATTCTCCTGTGTTATCGGTGACATTATGGCATTGATGGCGGGCGGAATAAATGCGGCCCGCCGAAGCGGGCCGCAGAAGGGGAGATTAGAACCAGTGTTGCACCAGCTGATTTATCGCGGCGCCGCCGACCAGCAGCCAGACGAACAGCAGCGTAGCCAACAGAATCGGTTTCATCCCGGCCTGGCGCACGGCGCTGATGTGGGTGGTCAGCCCCAGCGCCGCCATCGCCATCGCCAGCATCCAGGTGTCGGCGGTGATCAGGTGACGCACCAGCGTGGCCGGCAGCAGGTTGAAGGAGTTCAACCCGGCGACGGCGATAAACAGCACGGCGAACCACGGAATGGTGATGGCGGATTTTTCCGCCTTGCCTTCGCCGCCGCGGCTGATGTAGCCCGACAGCAGCAGCAGGAACGGCGCCAGCATCATCACGCGAATCATCTTGGCGATCACCGCCGCGTTTTCGGCGTCAGGGCCGATGGCGTGCCCGGCGGCGACCACCTGAGCCACTTCGTGAATGGTGGAGCCGGCGTAGATGCCGAAGGTTTCCTGGCTGAACGGCAGCCACTGGAAGTGTTCATTCAACTGATACAGCCACGGGTAGGCGAAGATCGCCAGAGTGCCGAACACCACCACGGTCGAGACCGCCACCGCCACTTTGCTGGAGTCGGCCTTCAGCACCGGCTCGGTGGCCATCACCGCCGCCGCGCCGCAAATGCTGCTGCCGGCGCCGATCAGTATCGCGGTCTGGCTGTCGATGCCGAACACTTTTTTGCCAAGCCAACAGGCCAGCAGGAAGGTGGTGGTCAGGGTCAGCGCGTCGATGATGATGCCGCTGGCGCCCACGTCGGCGATCTGCTGAAAGGTCAGCCGGAAGCCGTAAAGGATAATACCCAAACGCAGCAGACGCTGTTTAGCCAACTGTACGCCGCTGTGGCAAGCGGTTTGCCAGCGCGGATACAACGTGTTGCCCACCAGAATGCCGAGCAGGATCGCCAGCGTCAGCGCCCCCAGCCCCAGCTCCGCCACCCAGGGAATATCGCCGGCCCAGACGGCCAGCGCGGTGAGCGCGCCGGTCAGCAGCAGCCCTGGCACCAGCCGCGGCAGGCCGAACAGCGGAAAGCGTCGCTCGGGATAAGTGTGAGTGGTATCAGTCGCCATAAAAGTCAGTCCTTCAGTCTGTTTCTTGCCGCTAAGAGTACGTTTGGGCTGAATAAAAGAGAAATTGATTATATATTTATAACCTATCTGAATAAGTGGTATGTGTTCAGACATTGGCATAAAGCCGCATTGCGGCTAGGGTGAGGGAGGCGCGGCGAGCCGCCGTCAATTTTCCAACTGAACAGGAGCAGGCGATGGATATCGACGATCAACGCAGAGAGCAGATAGACCTGGAAGTGGGCCGCGCGGTGCGGCGTTTGATTGAAGAGAACAAAGCGGTCGATCGCGATCGCCTGGTGGCGATGCTGCAATTAATACAGCGGGACGAAACCGGCACGCCGCGCGAGGCGGTGCTGGCCGCCGCGGCGCAGCTGGTCGCTTTGGGCAAGTAACGCCGATCGGGCCGTAAACCGGGTGGCCTGATCGGGTCGCCCACATCATGCCGACATCATATTTTGGTTCTCTGACGGAACCTTCTTTCAATACCGGGACAGCTATGCATATCACATTGCGTCAACTGGAAGTCTTCACTGAAGTGCTGAAAAGCGGTTCGACCACTCAGGCCTCGGTGGTGCTGGCGCTGTCGCAGTCGGCGGTCAGCGCGGCACTGGCGGATCTGGAGGGGCAGCTGGGCGTGCAGCTGTTCGATCGCGTCGGCAAACGGCTGGTGATCAACGAACATGGCCGGTTGCTGTATCCCAAAGCGCTGGCGCTGTTGGAACAGGCGGGGGAGATCGAGCAGCTATTTCGCCATGACGGCGGGGCGCTGCGCATCGCCGCCAGCAGCACCATCGGCAACTACATGCTGCCGGAGATGATCGCCCGTTACCGCCGGGATTTTCCGGCCGCGCCGCTGGAGCTGAATGTCGGCAACAGCCAGGACGTGATCGTGGCGGTGGCGGATTTTCGCGTCGATCTGGGATTGATCGAGGGGCCTTGCCATATGCCGGAGCTGGTGACGCAGCCGTGGCTGGAGGACGAGCTGGTGGTGTTCGCCGCGCCGGATAACCCGCTGACCCGCGAGCCGCCGACGCTGGAGGCATTGGCCAATGCGCCCTGGATCCTGCGCGAGCGCGGTTCGGGCACTCGCGAGGTGCTGGATCATCTGCTGTTGGCGCATCTGCCACATTTCCAGCTGGTGATGGAGCTGGGCAACTCCGAGGCGATCAAGCACGCGGTGCGGCACGGTATCGGCATCAGCTGCCTGTCGCGGCGGGTGGTGGCCGAACAGCTTGCCAGCGGCGCGCTGGTGGAACTGCCGCTTCCGCTGCCGCCGCTGCGTCGCACCCTGTACCTGATTCGCCATCGGCAAAAGCACATCTCCAACGCGTTGCAGCGTTTTCTCAGCTATTGCGCGCTGTAATCGGCAGCGCGTCACGCCTTCTATCGCCGCGCAGGCCTGAAAAAGCATAAAAATCTGCGCACGCTCACATTAATGAGAGTAAGTAAGGCCATAAGGGCCGCGGCTAATAATTGCCTCTGAATTATGAAGCTATCTTATATCAGTGCAATGTTGCTAGTTCACCGGCGGGTATTTGTTACAATCCGCCCTCATTTTTCGAAGAGCAGATAGATAGGGAACGAATGGCTCAGCAGGATATAAAAACATCGGGGCAGCAAGCACCCGGATTGCGCCGCGAGCTGAAAGCCCGGCATTTGACCATGATCGCCATCGGCGGCTCCATCGGCACCGGTCTGTTCGTCGCCTCGGGCGCCACGGTTTCTCAGGCAGGCCCCGGCGGGGCGCTGTTGTCCTACGCTCTGATCGGTTTGATGGTGTATTTCCTGATGACCAGCCTGGGCGAACTGGCGGCCTTTATGCCGGTCTCCGGTTCATTCTCCACCTACGGCGCCAAATACGTGGAAGAAGGCTTCGGCTTCGCGCTGGGCTGGAACTACTGGTACAACTGGGCGGTGACCATCGCGGTTGACCTGGTGGCCTCGCAGTTGGTGATGAGTTACTGGTTCCCGGACACGCCGGGTTGGATCTGGAGCGCGCTGTTCCTCGGCCTGATGTTCCTGCTGAACTACATTTCGGTGAAAGGGTTCGGCGAGGCGGAATACTGGTTCGCGCTGATCAAGGTCAGCACCGTGATTATCTTCATCGCCGTCGGCGTGCTGATGATCGTCGGCATTCTGAAGGGCGGCGAACACGCCGGCTGGCAGAACTGGACGATAGGAGACGCGCCGTTCGCCGGCGGCTTCTCGGCGATGATCGGCGTGGCGATGATCGTCGGCTTCTCGTTCCAGGGCACCGAACTTATCGGCATCGCGGCCGGCGAGTCGGAAAACCCGGGCAAAAACATCCCGCGCGCGGTGCGTCAGGTGTTCTGGCGTATCCTGCTGTTCTATATCTTCGCCATTCTGATCATCAGCCTGATCATTCCGTACACCGATCCGAGCCTGCTGCGCAATGACGTGAAAGACATCAGCGTCAGCCCGTTCACCCTGGTGTTCCAGCATGCCGGCCTGCTGTCGGCGGCGGCGGTGATGAACGCGGTGATCCTGACGGCGGTGCTTTCCGCCGGTAACTCGGGTATGTACGCGTCTACCCGCATGCTGTTCACTCTGGCCTCGGAAGGCAAGGCACCGCGCATCTTCGCCAAGCTGTCGAAAGGCGGCGTGCCGCGCAACGCGCTGTATGCGACCTGCGTGGTGGCCGGCCTGTGCTTCCTGACGTCGATGTTTGGCAACCAGTCGGTTTATCTGTGGCTGCTGAATACTTCGGGCATGACCGGCTTCATCGCCTGGTTGGGCATCGCCATCAGCCACTACCGCTTCCGTCGCGGTTACATGCTGCAGGGGCGCGATCTGAACGACTTGCCGTACCGTTCCGGGTTCTTCCCGCTGGGGCCGATCTTCGCCTTCGTGCTGTGCCTGATCATCACCCTGGGCCAGAACTATCAGGCCTTCCTGCAAGACAAGATCGACTGGTACGGCGTGACCGCGACCTACATCGGCATCCCGCTGTTCCTGCTGATCTGGTTCGGCTACAAGCTGTCGCGCGGCACCCGTGTGGTGAAGTACAGCGAAATGGAATTCCCGAAGATGGACGTGAAGTAATTTTCGGTGAGTGATACGCGGCGGGGGCTCCCGCCGCGTTTTATGTTACTTTTTCCCGCCTTTGGCTTCCGCCAGCGCCTGCTGCGCCGAGCTCATCAAACTGTCCACCGTCGCGTAATCCTGCGTCAACGCCAGAATGCCGGCGCTAAGCTGCATGTTCACCTCGCCGAACGCGCCAAAATCGTAGGGCGCCTCCAGCGGCGGCACAATGCGCGCCAGGAACTCGCTTTCCGCCCCGTAGGGCAGATCGTGCACCAGAATCAAAAACAGACCGCCGGTATAGCGGCAGACGTAGTCGCTGGGGCGGATCAGCGTCTTGAGGCGTTCGCCGACGGTGCGCAGTACGTCGTCGCCGATCTGGACGCCGTGGCTTTGGTAGAGCGCTGCCAGCGGGCCGAATTCAAGAATGAACAGGTGGGAGATCGGCTGCGTCGAACCGGGGCGGCAGATGCTGCGCATCACCGCTTCGCCGCCCGCGCGGTTGAGGAAGCCGGTCAGGCGATCGCGGTGTGACGCCAGCTGCTTTTCCCACGCCAGCGTGACGCGCTGCACCAATTGGCGGTGATAGCGAGCGATCATGCCATGAGCCAGCACCAGCCACAGCGGGGCGAGATCCGCCAGGATAAACAGGTTTTGCACCCGCGACAGCGGGGCCGCCAGCAGATAGGGCAGCGTCAGTACGATCACTTCAAGCAGCGCGAAGCGCGGGGCGGCGGCGTGACGCTGCATCAGCCAGCAGGCCAGGGCGGTGATCGTCAGACCGGCGAACAGGATCAGCACGAAGCGGCCCGACAGCATCGCCAGGGCGGCGCTGGCGCCGACCAGCAGCGCCCACAGCAGCACCGTCACCAGCATGGCGTTCGGCCAGGCAGGCTGACGTCGGCGCGCCAGCCAGGCGCGCCCGGCGGTCAACAGCAGCAACAGCAGCAGCAAGCCGATGCCGATCGGCCGCTGGCTCAGCCAGGCGTACCCCACCAGCAGCGCGGCCGGCCCCGCGGCATTCAGCCAGGGGGTGAGAGGAGAGGGCGTCAACGTGAGCCGCAGCTGGCGTTGAAACGGCTCGTCATCGGCGTGCAGCGGGCTGTATAACAGCCAGTTCAGCAGCGCAGGACGTTTGGGCGTTACCGCCGGAGATGGACTTCTCATTACTGCCTCGTCAATAAGGCCGCTCTTGCGGCAGCCTGAAGTTTTTTGCACGCGCGGTGCCGTGGTTCTGGATTCTATGTGGTTTTTTCGTGTTTTGTCAGAGTCTGGTCGGATCAGGAATAATTTTCAGAATAATTAACCTAATGGCGGTGAAGGGAGGAAACGCGAGGGGTTGAAAAATGGCGAGTAAAAACAAATTATTACATTTCGACAACGCCGTTTTCACCTATTGATATGATTGATAAGTATTATCGTTTGTTTTATTGTTAACGGCTGCGCGCGGGCGGTCTGCGTGCACTTTCCGGTTCACGGCGGCCGCTTTCGCGCCGCTGTCATCATGGTTGCAACAGGTATCTTAACTAATGAGCGTATCCACCGATCCCATGACTGAAGCCAAGGGGCAACCCGACGCCGGCGTGATGGGGCGTTATCAGCATATTCTTCGCCATCGCCTGTTGATGATGGGCGTGTTGGCACTGGCGATCCTGGGCTCGCTGCTGCTGGATTTCACCATGGGGCCCTCCGGCCTGTCGCTGGCATCCTTATGGCAAACGCTGCTTGACCCCGCCGCGGCCGACGCCGGTACGCGGGTGATCGTCTGGGATATCCGCTTGCCGTATGCGCTGATGGCGGTGGTGGTGGGCTTTGCGCTCGGCCTGGCCGGGGCGGAAATGCAGACCATCCTGAATAACCCGCTGGCCAGCCCCTTTACTCTCGGCGTGTCTTCCGCCGCGGCCTTTGGCGCCGCGCTGGCGATCGTGCTCGGCATCGGCATTCCGGGGATTCCCGATCAGTGGTTCATCTCCGCCAACGCCTTTATCTTTGCGCTGTTCGCCGCGCTGATGCTCGACGGCATCACGCGCTGGACGCGGGTCGCCACCTCCGGCGTGGTGCTGTTCGGCATCGCGCTGGTATTTACCTTCAACGCGCTGGTTTCGATGATGCAGTTCATCGCCAGCGAGGACACGCTGCAGGGGCTGGTGTTCTGGACCATGGGCAGCCTGGCGCGCGCTTCATGGGATAAGCTGGGCATTCTGTTCGGCGTGTTCGCCGTGCTGCTGCCGCTGTCGATGATGAGCTCGTGGAAACTGACGGCGCTGCGCCTGGGTGAAGACCGGGCGGTGAGCTTCGGCATCGACGTGCGTCGCCTGCGGCTGACCACGCTGCTGCGCATCAGCATTCTCTCGGCGCTGGCGGTGGCTTTCGTCGGGCCAATCGGCTTTATCGGCCTGGTGGCGCCGCATATCGCCCGCATGATCTTCGGCGAAGATCACCGCTTCTATCTGCCGGCCAGCGCGCTGATCGGCGCTCTGGTGCTGTCGATGGCCTCGGTGGCGTCGAAAAACCTGGTGCCTGGGGTGATCATTCCGGTGGGTATCGTGACGTCGCTGGTCGGGGTGCCGTTCTTCCTGAGCATTATTCTGCGCCACCGGGGGAACGTATGAATCAGGGCTTGCGGATAGAAAACTTCTCGGCGGGCTACCCGAAACGCCAGGTGATTGACGATCTCTCGGTGCCGATGCTGCCGCGTGGGCAAATCACCGTGCTGCTGGGGCCGAACGGCAGCGGCAAATCGACGCTGCTGCGTTCGCTGGCCGGGCTGAACCCGGCGCAGGGCAAGCTGTGGCTGGACGACGGCGATCTGATGCAGATGCCGTTCGCCCGTCGGGCGGAGAAGGTGGTGTACCTGCCGCAGTCGCTGCCCGCCGGGGTGCATCTGCACGTGCTGGAGTCGATCATCGTGGCGCAGCGCGCCTCGGGCGGCCGCAGCAACGCCGGCAGCGAAGCGGAAGTGATGGCTTTGCTGGAACAGCTGGGCATCGCCCACCTGGCGCTGAGCTATCTCGATCAGCTGTCCGGCGGCCAGAAACAGCTGGTGGGGTTGGCGCAGTCGCTGATCCGCCAGCCTTCTCTGCTGTTGCTGGATGAGCCGCTGAGCGCGCTCGATCTCAACTATCAGTTCCACGTGATGGATTTGGTGCGCCGCGAAACCCGCAAGCGCAACATCGTGACGGTGGTGGTGGTGCATGACATCAATATCGCACTGCGTCACGGCGACCACGTGCTGATGCTGCAGGATGGCGATCTGATCGCCGACGGCGCGCCGGATCAGGTGATTACGCCGCAGAGCCTGGCGCGGGTCTACGGCGTGCGCGGGCGTATCGAACGCTGCTCGCAGGGCACGCCGCAGGTGCTGATAGACGGCTTGGTAAATCAGCCGACGATTTAATCCAGAAAAAAGCCCGGCATCGCCGGGCTTTTTTTATCGTGCAGTGTGATTGAGCGCCTCGCTCACGCGTTCAACAACGTGCTGGGCGGTGACGATGCCGCCGGACAGATAGACCTCGACCGCCGGCAGGTAAACCACCTGGCCTTTTTTCACCGCCGTGGTTTTCTTCAGCGCGGTGCCGGTAAGGATCTTCTGCGGCGCCACCGCGTTCGGCCGCCCGGTCGCGGCGTCTCTGTCGATAACGAACAGCCAGTCCGGATTCAGTTTGGCCACCTGCTCAGGCGTCAGTTTGTTGCCGCGCACGTCTTTCTCGTCGGACTGCAACGCAGACGAGAAGCCGAGGGCGTCATAGACGAAGCTGAAACGGCTCTTGGGGGCGTAAGCGCTGATCTTGCCCCCGGAGAACAGCACCACCAGTCCGTGCCCGGCCTGGGCGGCCTGCGGTTTGACCGCGGCGATCTGCGCATCGAGCTTATCGACCGCCGCCTGCGCCTGCTGCTGCTTATCGAACAGCTCACCCAACTGCAGCGTGCGCTGTTTCAGGCTGCCCAACTGATCCTGCGGATCGACGGACATGTTCAACGTCGGCGCCAGCGCGTTCAGCTCGTCATAGGCCTTGGACGCCCGGCCGGCGATCAGGATCAGATCCGGTTTGGCGGCGCGCAGCACGGCCATATCCGGCTCGAACAGGGTACCGGCATTGAGGTATTTGTCGTCCTGATAGCGCTTCAGGTTATCCGGCAAGTTCTTGCGGTTGCCGGGCAGCGCCAGCGGCTCGACGCCCAGCAGCTGCAGCGTTTCCAGCGAGGCGTAATCCAGCACCACGATGCGCTGTGGGTGTTTTTTCACCTCGGTGCTGCCGTTCAGGTGCTGGACATTGACGGTGGCCGGGGCCGCCGGCGCGTCGGTTTTGCTGTGGCAACCCGCCAGCGCCATCGTGGCCAGCAGGGCGATCATCAGGGGGGAGCGGCGTAATTTCATGGGGCTTCCTCACGGTGATGGAATGAAAAGGGCGCGCAGCGCGCGCCCGGGGGCATCAGAAGTTGTAGGTCATGCCGACGGTATAACGGCGGCCGTCCAGCGTAGTGCGGAAGTGATCGTAATCCACGGTTTTGTCGAGGATGTTGTAAACCCCGCCGGTCAGCTGCAGGTTTTTCGCCGCCTGGTAGCTCAGGCCCGCATCGACGAAGGTGTAGGACGGCGTGCTGGTCGCCATCGAGGTGCGGCTCAGATACTGTGAGGTTTTGCTGCGGAAGTTAACGCGCGACCACAGGCTGAGGTCCTGCGTGGCACGCCAGTCCAGCACGGTATTCAGCATGTGCTTCGGCATCTGGTTGAGTGCCTTGCCCTGGAACTCGCCGCTCTTCTGCTCGGAAGAGGTGTAGGTGTAGTTGGTGTTCCACTTCCAGTCTTTGTTGATCTGCCAGCCGAAGGTGGCTTCTATGCCGCGCATATTGGCTTTGTCGACGTTAACGCGATCGCTGATAAAGTCATAGACATCGTTACCGATCTTACAGTCCGGCGTGTCTTCGCAGCGGCGCACTTCGGTGATTTTGTCTTTAAAGTCGGTGTTGAAGACCGTCACGCCGGCGTTGATGCCTTTCAGGCTATCCCACATCAGGCCGATCTCTTCGCTCAGGCTCTTCTCTGGCTGCAGATCCGGGTTGCCGACGATGATGCCTTTACGCACGCCGCCGCCGGTGACCTGCCCCCAGTTAGGGGAGGATTGGCGCAGATCCGGCGATTTGTAACCGGCGGAGACGCCGCCTTTCAGCGTCCACTGTTCGGTCAGGTGCCAGACGCCGTACATGCGTGGCGTCCAGTGGCTGCCGAAGTTTTCGTCCTGATCCATGCGGATGCCGGTCGTCAGGCTGAAGTCGTTGGTCAGCGCCCATTCGTCTTCAGCGAACAATGCCCAGCTCCAGCGTGTCAGCTTGCTGAGGCCTTGAGCCGATTCAAGCTGGTTACCGCCATCGCCCAGTTTCTCGTAACGATACTGTCCGCCAAGGTTCAACATATGGGAACCCAGTTCGAACTGGTTCTGGGTGTTGAAGATGGTGTTGTAGGCCTTCATGTTACGGCCCGGATTACCGGTTTCTTCGCGTTGAATGTAGCTGGTGGAGTTGCCGAAATCGTAATAGCCGTTGTGGGTCAGCGCGTAGTTGGTGCGCGTATACAGGTTTTCGCTGACTTCGGTTGGGGTGCATTTGCCTTTGCTGCAGCGTTCCGCCACCACCGATTTGCCCGGCGTGCTGTTGCGGTCCTGCAGCGAGCGGCCGATTTCGAAGTCGAATTCGTTTTTCTCGTCCGGCGTCAGGGTGAACACCGCGGTGCCGCTGCGCATGCGCTGTTCGTTGTAACCGTTGACGATTTTATCTTCCGCGCGGCGCGACAGCAGGCCGTTGACCCGCAGGCCCAGCAGGCCTTCAACCAGCGGGCCGGAGGCGTAGGCGTTGGTCTGGAACAGATCGCCGGAATCGCGGTTTTCCTGAAGGGTGGCGTCACCGTGCAGCGAGCCTTTCCACTCGGTACGGGAGGTTTTTCGGGTGATGACGTTGATCACCCCGCCCATGGCGTCGGAACCGTACAGTGAAGACATCGGCCCGCGCACCACTTCGATGCGCTCGATGGCTTCCAGCGGCGGCAGCCAGCCCTGTTCGATGCCGGCGTTGTCGCTGTTCGGCCGGGTGCTGCGGGTGTCGACGCGCTTGCCGTCCACCAGGATCAGCGTGTACTTGGAAGACATGCCGCGAATGCTGATGTCGCTGCTGCTGGCGCCGCCGGTGACTACTACGCCCGGCACGTCTTTCAGCGCGTCGGTCACGTCGCGATAGGCCTTATCTTCGATCTGCTGGCGCGGGATCACCGAGATGGAGGCGGCGGAGTCCTGAATTTTTTGCTGGAAGCCGGAGGCGGTGACGACCATGGTGTCTTGGGTATCGTCCTGCGGCGCGGCCAGTGCGGCGGTGGCGCTGAGTGAGGCGATCACCAGAGCGGCGAGCTTGCTGTAACGTGGCGTTTCCATGAGGTAAACCTTTCCTGGATTGAAGTGAAAGTAATTAACCAATTGAATTTCTAATGAAATAATTCATCGTTCGCTGAGAAATCCGTCGCTTCGTCAGCGTTGCGTGAGGCCATTGTAAGGATTTTTTACTGAATGTAAACGCTAATGATAATTCATATCATTTGTATGCTTGTTATTCTGACGGGAAAGAGTAACCGGATGAATTAAAGGGAAAAGCGGCGCAGCGGACGTGCGCCGGAGAGGATCAGCGTTTCTGGATATAGGTGATGGCCAGCGCCAGCGCCAACACCAGGCCTTTGATAATGTCCATGGCGTAGTAGGGCACCGAGAGCATCACCAGGCCGTTTTGCAGCACGCCGAGGATCACCGCGCCGATCAGGGTGCCGAGCGCATTGGGTTTGCCGGAGCCGGCCAGCGAGAAGCCGATGTAGGCCGCCGCCACCGCATCCATCAGATAGCCGCCGCCGGCGTTGACCTGCGAAGAACCGATACGTGACGCCAACAGGATGCCGCCAAGCGCCGCCAGCCAAGAAGAAATGACGTAAGCGGCCACCCTGTAACGTACGGTGCGAATGCCCGACAGGCGCGCAGCCTCGGGGTTGCCGCCGATGGCATACATGCGGCGGCCGTGCTTGGTCAGCGACAGGAACAGCTGCACCGCCACGGTGACCGCCAGCATGATCAGCACGATCACCGGCACCTGACCGAGGGCGGAAAACATCTCCGGGATCAGGCCTTCCGCCATGTCGCCGTTCGGCAGCACCATGTTTTGGGTGATGGAGCCGCCGTAGCTGTAGGTCATCGCCACGCCCTGGATCACGAACAGGCTGGCCAGCGTCGCCAGCATATCGGGAATTCTGAACACCACAATCAGCAGGGCGTTGAACAGGCCGACCAGCGTGCACAGCAACAGCGTCACCACAATGGCGCCGGTGGTGTCGAACCCGTGCCAGACGAACAGCGAAATCACCAGCGCGTTGGCCAACGAGGCGGTCGAACCGACCGACAGATCGAAACCGCCGACCGACAGCGAGAGAGAGACGCCGATGGCGATCACCGTCACGATGGCGATCGAACGCAGGATATTGATGATGTTGTTGGCGTCGAGAAAGTTGTCCGACGCCAGGCCGAACAGGGCGATCAGCGCCGCGACGGTCAGCAGCATGCCCCATTTGTAGAGGAAATCGAACAGCTGTTGACGCCAGGGCAGCGCTGGCCGCAGGGCAAATTCTTTACTCACGCAGGGGTTCCTCCGGTGGAATAGAGCAATAAGGTTTCTTCGTCGATGTCGGCGGCGTGCAGCTCCGCCACGATGCGGCCGTCCCACAGCACGCAGATGCGATCGCACAGGCCAACCAGTTCGGCAAACTCGCCGGAGGCGTAAATCACGCCTTTGCCGGCGCGCGCCAGGCCGTCGATCAGGCTGAACAGTTCCCGCTTGGCCTTGATGTCCACGCCCTTGGTCGGCTCATCGAAGATCAGCACCTCGGCGTCGCCGCGTAGCCATTTGCCGATCGCCACTTTTTGTTGATTGCCGCCGGACAGGCGCGCCAGCCGCTGTTGCGGGCCGGAGGCGCGAATGTTCAGGCGCTGCATGATCTCGCGCGCCCAGCGCAGTTCCTGTCGCCGGCTGAACAGGCTCCAGCGCGAGAAGCTGTCGTCGGCGCTGACGCTCAGGTTCATCGGGATCGCCTCATCGATAAAAATGCCTTCTTTGCGGCGCTCTTCCGGCACCAGCGCCAATCCCTGTTCGACCGACAGATGCGGCGCGCGCGGCGCCCAGGGTTGCCCGCGCAGTTCGCCGCGCTCGAGCTGCACGGCGCTGGCGCCGAACAGCGCTTTGCACAGCTCGGTTTTGCCCGATCCGGCCAGCCCGGCGATGCCGAGGATCTCGCCTTCATGCAGCCGCAGCGAAACGTCGCGCAGCTTGTGGCGATCGCGTAAGCCTTGCACCTGCAGCAGCGTTCGCTCAGGGTGCGGCGGGCGCGGCGGCGGGAAAATGTCGTCCAGCCGATGGCCGAGCATCTTTTCGACGATCTGTTCGCCGCTCAGCCCGCGCATGGCGTCTTCGCTGACGCGGCGGCCGTCGCGCAGCACCGTCAGCCGATCGCAAATGTCGCTCAGTTCGTGGATGCGGTGGGAAATGAACACGATGCCGATACCTTCGGATTGCAGGCGGCGCACCACGTTAAACAGGCGCTCGCTCTCGGCGCGATCGAGCGGCGCGGTCGGCTCGTCGAGCACCAGAAAACGGCAGCGGTGTGACAGCGCGCGCGCCAGCAGCACCTGCTGTTTTTCCGCCAGCGTACAGTCTGCCAGGCGTTTGCGCGGGTTGAGCGGCAGCGCCCATTGCTGCAACAGCTGCGCGGCGCGGCGGTGCAGCTCCGCCCAGTTCAGCCAATGCCCCGGCTCGTTCAGCCAGTCCAGCATGATGTTCTCCGCCACCGACAGCGTGGGGATCAGCGCGACGTCGACCTCTTGCTGCACCACGTGAATGCCGTGGCGGCGCGCCTGCAGCGGAGAGTGGATCGCCACCGCCTGGCCGTCGATCAGGATTTCGCCGCGATAATGATCGTGGGCGCCGGAGAGGATCGCCATCAGCGTCGACTTGCCTGCGCCGTTGGCGCCGACCAGCGCATGGATTGAGCCGCCCTGCAGCGTGAAGTCCACGTCTTGCAGCGCGTTAAAGCCGGCGAAGGCGATCGAGATATTGCGCATCTCGAGGCGTGAAGGCGTTGCGGTTGACATAGGGTATTAAGGCCGTTTAGATGTTTAGATGGCTGTTTTGTTCTGTTGTAACACAGATTGCGCCGTTGGCAACCAACAAAATGGCATAACGGAGATGAAAAAAGCGTTGGCGGGCTGGGGCGCAACCCGCGTCAGGCTGCGCCGGTGCGAGAAGCGGTCAGAAGGTGGTGGGGGTGTGTGCGCTGACGATGCGGCAGATGCGCGCCGACGTATTGCTGAAGCTGTGCGGGATGCCGGTGTTGATGGCGTAACTCTGGCCGGCGCTCAGGCAGTAGCTCTGGCCGTTGATGGTCAGCACGATTTCGCCTTCCAGCAGGGTGCCGATCTCTTCTCCCTGATGCTTGATCTTTTCGCCGGTGGTGGTGCCGGGCTGGTAGGTTTCCAGCATCATCGCCAGGTTGCGCGTCGGGCTGCCGTTATGCACCAGTTTCATCGACACCCCCTGGCTGCCGATCTCAATCAGGTCCTCGGCGTCGATCACCACGCGCGGCTCGTCGGCGGCTTCCGGTTCGGCAAAGAATTCCGACAGCGACAGACCATAGACCTTCAGCAGCTTTTGCAGCGTGCTGATGGCCGGGCTGACCTTGTCCTGTTCGATGGTGCTGATCGCACTGTGGGTTAACCCGGACAGTTCGGCGACCCGGCGCTGCGACAAACCCAATTGCTGACGGATCTGCGACAGGCGCTTGCCCGGTGCCAAGCTGGCTTCGCTCATAGCGGTACTTCCTTCTGGTAGGGGCGACAGGCAGAAATGAATATCGGTATCGGGCGCCTGTCTGGGCGATAACGATGCTGCATGATATCGGTAGTTAGGGCGAGTTTGGAAAATATATTGCCCATGCTCACCTTCAGCGCGGCGGACAAAATAGTTGACGTGAAAATGGCGGCAAGGCCTTTTCGGTCAATATTTTATCAATTTAGCAGCCGGCGGCGAATAATCAAACAGGATTGTAACATTTGCAAACCAATTCTGTTAAGGCTATGTTTCATATTGTGGATGTTATTTTGAGCGCCCAGCAGCGGCGCGGCCTGGCGAGAAATCCTATCATGTGTTGAATCGAACGGCGGACGGGCGCCAGCGCGCCTTCAGAGCATAATGGCGGGTGACGTATGCAAACCAATAGCGCAGCAGTTGAACATTTTGCACAGCATCATGAAGAGAGGCGAAGTAGCGCGTTCCAAAATGAGGTCGCTCATTATTTGGAACGCCATCCCGCCACGCAGTATGTCGATATCCTTCTCACCGATCTTAATGGTTCCTTCCGCGGCAAACGCATACCCGTCTCAGGGTTGAAAAAACTGGAAAAAGGCAGCTACTTCCCCGCGTCGGTGTTCGCTATGGACATCCTCGGCAACGTGGTGGAGGAGACCGGTCTTGGGCAGGAGCTCGGCGAACCGGACCGCGTGTGCCTGCCGGTGCCGGGCTCGCTGACCCCCTCGGCCGCCGATCCTGAGCACATCGGCCAGGTGCTGCTGACCATGCTGGACGAAGATGGCACTCCCTTTGACGTTGAACCCCGCAATGTGCTGAATCGCGTGTGGCAGGCGCTGCGACAGCGCGGCTTGTTCCCGATGGCAGCGGTAGAGCTGGAGTTTTATCTCATCGATCGGCAGCGGGACGCGGAAGGCGATCTGCAGCCGCCGTGCGCGCCCGGCACCCAGGAGCGCAACACCCAAAGCCAGGTGTATTCCGTCGATAACCTCAACCATTTCGCCGAGGTGCTGAACGATATCGACGCGCTGGCGAAGCTGCAGGGGCTGCCGGCGGACGGCGCGGTGGCGGAGGCCTCACCGGGGCAGTTTGAGGTCAACCTGCGGCATACCGACGATATCTTGCTGGCCTGCGACCATGCGCTGGCGCTGAAACGGCTGGTGCGGCTGGTGGCCGAGAATCACGGCATGCACGCCACCTTTATGGCCAAACCCTATGAGGATTACGCCGGCAGCGGCATGCATGTGCATGTCAGCATGCAGGACGGCGCCGGCAATAACCTGTTCGCCGACGCCGAAGGCGAGGATTCGCCGCTGTTGGAGCAGACGCTGGCCGGGATGATCACCCTGATGCCGGCGTCGATGGCGCTGCTGGCGCCGAACGTCAACGCCTACCGGCGCTTCCAGCCGGGGATGTATGTGCCTATCCAGGCTTCCTGGGGCCACAACAACCGCACCGTGGCGCTGCGCATTCCCTGCGGGGAGGCGGAGAACCGCCGGGTGGAGTATCGCGTGGCGGGCGCCGACGCCAATCCGTATCTGGTAATGGCGGCGATCCTGGCCGGCATGCTGTATGGGCTGGACACCGCGTTGCCGTTGCCTGCACCGGTAACCGGCAACGGGCTGGAGCAAGAGGGGCTGCCGCTGCCGATACGTCAGAGCGACGCGCTGTACGAGTTTGAACACCAGCGCGCGCTGACGCACTATCTCGGCGAGCGCTTCACCCACGTCTACCACGCCTGCAAGACCGACGAGCTGCTGCAGTTTGAACGGCGAGTGACGGAGACCGAGATCGACTGGATGTTGAAAAATGCCTGAATAGGCGTATAAAGTAAGAGGTATGTGCGGGCGACCAGCCTGCCGGTAGCGGATTAATTCGCCTGCCGGGCTGGTTTTCCGTTCGATCGACAAAAAGAATTTGTATTTGAGGGTTTCCGGATCTTGTCATCCGGAGGCATTCTGGTGCAAAATATCTCAAATGCAGATAGCCGACGTTTTGAAAGCGTCGGTTATTTTTTTTGCATTAAGTTTTACCAACGTAGCGTTTCATACACCAAGCGAGGCCGGACACCGATCCGGATAGATAAATAGTTTCGTGCACGATCAAACAAAACTTTATGGTCGTGACTCATGAGGATTAGAAAGATGGGGCAATTTTTCACTTTAGCACCGGTGCCCGCCGGTTTCCGCTGTGGCCGCAGCGACTATGGAGCAGCCGAGGTTACCTCGACCCGTTATCCAGCTTACAATCCCCTTCTTTTAGAATTAAGTCGCTCGTTGCGAAGTTTCCCCGCAACCTTAAGTCTTGGCGTGTCCGCCATCCGCAAGGCTCAAGGTAAGGGGGGGCTGACCAATGTCCGATAACACCATCAACGCCGCTCCGGCTCAGCGCACTCAGCTGCGTAAAACCCTGACTTTAGTTCCGGTAGTGATGATGGGCCTGGCTTATCTGCAGCCAATGACCATTTTCGATACCTTCGGCATCGTATCCGGCCTGACCGATGGTCACGTCGCGACCGCGTACGCCTTCGCTCTGCTGGCGATCCTGTTTACCGCCCTGAGCTACGGCAAACTGGTGAAGAAATTCCCTTCCGCCGGTTCTGCCTACACCTACGCCCAGAAAGCCATCAGCCCGCACGTCGGCTTTATGGTGGGCTGGTCATCGCTGCTGGACTACCTGTTCATGCCGATGATCAACATTTTGCTGGCCAAGATTTACCTGGAAGCGATCTTCCCGGGCGTTCCGTCCTGGATCTTCGTGGCGGTGCTGGTCGGGTTGATGACGATTTTCAACCTGCGCGGCATCAAGCTGGTGGCCAACCTGAACTCCATCATCGTGGTGGTGCAGGTGGCGATCATGATCGTGTTCCTCGGCCTGGTGATCAACGGCATCTACCACGGCGAAGGCGCCGGTACGCTGGTCAGCAGCCGTCCGTTCTGGTCCGATAACGCACACGTGGTGCCGATGATTACCGGCGCGACCATCCTGTGCTTCTCGTTCCTGGGCTTCGACGGCATCAGCTCGCTGTCCGAAGAGACCAAAGACGCGGAAAAAGTGATCCCGAAAGCCATCTTCCTGACGGCGCTGATCGGCGGCATCATCTTTATCGTGGTGTCTTACTTCGTGCAGCTGTACTTCCCGGACATCTCGCGCTTCAAGGATCCTGACGCGTCGCAGCCTGAAATCATGCTGTACGTGGCGGGCAAGTTCTTCCAGTCGGTGATCCTGGTGTTCTCTTGCGTGACGGTATTGGCGTCAGGCATGGCGGCGCACGCGGGCGTTTCGCGTCTGATGTACGTGATGGGCCGCGACGGCGTGTTCCCGACCCGCTTCTTCGGCTATGTGCATCCGAAGTGGCGTACCCCGGCGCTGAACGTGCTGCTGGTTGGCGCCATCGCGCTGTCCGCGGTGTCGTTTGACCTGGTGACCGCGACCGCGCTGATCAACTTCGGTGCGCTGGTGGCCTTCACCTTCGTCAACCTGTCGGTGATCTCGCAGTTCTATATTCGCGACAAGATGAACCGCACCGTGAAGGACACGTTCAACTACCTGATCCTGCCGGTGATGGGCGCACTGACCGTCGGCGCGCTGTGGATCAACCTGGAAGCCAGCTCGATGACGCTGGGCCTGGTTTGGGCGACCATCGGTCTGATCTACCTGGCCGTCGTTACCCGCAGCTTCCGCCTGCCGGTGCCGCAAGCGAGCGAAGACGCCGCCTAAGCGCGAGCCGTTTCCTCAGCCACAAAAAAGGCCGCATTCGCGGCCTTTTTCTTTTCTGCTGCTGCGGGGTTACCCCACCAATTCTTTGCCGTAATCGAACAGCGCTTTCAGCAGGGCGGTTTTCTCTTTGTCGCCTTCGTGCAGGTTATACAGCGATTCCAACTGCAGCAGGTAACTTTGCACGCGCTCCGCGCTCAAGGCTTCCTGACGGTGCTGCAGCCAGCGGCGCTGTTCGGCGTCGTCCAGCGTATTCGGGTAGTTGCGCGCGCGGAAACGGAACAGCAGCTCTTTCATGCGGCCGTCGTTGAAGGCCAAATCCAGCGCCGGCAGGTTTTGCGGTTTGGTCTGCTGGATAATCTTCATCGCCGCCTTGTCGGCGTCGCTGAAGAAGCCGTCATACAACCGGGCGTCGACGTCGTCGGAGCCCTTGAACGGCTCGGCTTCGGCGAACAGCGCCACCACTTTCTCGCGCACTTCCGGGTGCTGTTTCAGCAGCTGCAGGTTTTGCAGGCAGGCCTGGCGATCGATGCCCAGCCGCTCGGCGTTCTCCGGCAGCAGGGTTTTGGCCGGCGCCAGCACCGGGCATTTGTTGATGTGCACCAGCTTGATCGGCACCGGCGCCTGATCCGGTGCCAGATCGTCGCGGCGGGTGTACAGCCTTTCCCGCAGTTGCTCGGCGCTCAGCGTCAGCAGTGGCGTCATATCGCCGGCCAGATCGCACATGATCACCGCATTCTTGTTGTCCGGATGCCAGGCCAGCGGCGACACCCAGCTGGTGTTGCCGCGCGCCGCGCCGAACATACCGGAGACATGCACCAGCGGCGTCATGTCGGCAACGTCGATCAGAGCGTTCAGCTTGTGCTTGTTGCGGTGCTGCAACAGGAAATCGAACAGCCGCGGCTGCGCCTGCTTGACCAGCTTGGCCATGGCGATGGTGGCGTAAACGTCCGACATCGCGTCGTGAGCCTGCGTGTGCTCGACGCCGTTGGCGCGCGTCAGGTGTTCGAGGCGGAAGCTGGGGAAGCCGTCTTCATTTTCCGGCCAGACGATGCCATCCGGGCGCAGGGCGTAGCAGGCGCGCATCACATCCAGCAGATCCCAGCGCGAGTTACCGTTTTGCCAGCTGTAGGCATAGGGATCGTAGAAGTTGCGGTAGAAGATATTGCGGCTGACTTCGTCATCGAAGCGGATGTTGTTGTAACCGAGAATACAGGTGCCGGCCACGCTGAAGGCCTGATGAATTTGACGGGTGAACTCGGCCTCGTTAACGCCTTTGGCGCGCGCCACCTGCGGGGTGATGCCGGTGATCATCACCGCCTCGGGTTCCGGCAGGTAGTCGTCGGCCGGGGCGCAGTAGATGACCAGCGGCTCTTCGATAATGTTGAAATCCATATCGGTGCGCACGCCGGCGAACTGCGCCGGGCGGTCCAGCGACGGGCTCTTGCCGAAGGTTTCGTAATCGTGAATGTAAAATGTGGCCGTTGCCTTGCTGCTCAAAATCGCGTCTCTTCAGTGGCGGATACAATATGCTCCTATTGTAACGGCGTGGGGAGCGATGCCAAGCGGCGGTTAGCGAAATGCGCGCAATTACGCACGACGATAGTAATCCAGCCGTTGATGAAAGTAGGGGAGCAGGTGGTCGGGGATCTGTTGTTCGGTTTCCGCCTGGGTCGAAGCGATGCCGTAGCGTTCGTTGTAGATCACGCTGATGGCCAGCAAATCGGTTTCTATCTGTTCACGTTGCGCTTGCGGTAAGCTATCCAGCTTTCGAGCCATCGTTATCTCCCTGTTAACCTTAGGGCATAATAGGATCGTTAGCGGATATTGTCCCTACCCATTCCGGGGGGCGGTCAGCACCTGGGCGTTGGGTTGCTGGCAAGGGGCCACGCTGTGGCGAGCGGCGAACTCGCTCTCCGGGTGGTGCGCGCCGAGCCGCTCAGTCCGGTTATACAGCGAACAGGCGCCGCCGATCACCGCCACCCAAAACAGGGTGCACAGCAGTAAAACCCCCAACCAGGCTTTTTGGTTATAGGTCATAAGTCCTCCACGGACGAGAAGAGAAATAACATTGACCGTTAAATTAAATCAGGGGCTGCATCAATGGTATTTAAACAGTAGGGATTAATCGCAATGGTTGCCCGACTCTTTTGTTACTAAATCCATGACGGATGTTTCAAAAGATTCCTTAAGATAATATTAAGAAGAGTGAGTCAGGGTGCCGTAATTCTATTTAATATTTGTTTAATTATCCGCAGATACAATCTTCCACATTCAATACCAATGTGGGTGACAATTATGAAAACGCTACTGTTGACCGGCGCTACCGGCTTTCTCGGTGGTGCAGTTCTCGAAAAATTATTGATTGAAAATCAGTCTATTAATTATCTTTTACTGGTGCGCGCCGATGATGCGCAGCAAGGGCTGGCCCGTATTCGCGCGAATATGGAAAAGTTTAATATCGACGCGAACCTGCTTTCTAAAATCACGATAGAAAATATATTGTTGGGCGATCTTTCCGAGCCGGCCGAGTTTTTAACTGACGCACGCATTAACAATGTCACGCACGTTATTAACTGTGCGGCCGTTGCATCATTTGGTAATAACCCGCTCATTTGGAAGGTAAACGTGGAAGGCACCCTGGCCTTTGCCGAAAGAATGGCGCAGGTGCCGGGGTTAAAACGTTTCCTGCACGTCGGCACCGCCATGTCCTGTTCGCCGGAACCGGGTTCGCTGGTGGCGGAGAGCGGCGAGTTTGAGGAGGACGCCGAGCACCTGGTGGAATATACGCGTTCCAAATCCACCATCGAACAGCTGATGCGCCAACGCTGCCCGCAAATGCCGCTGACCATCGCGCGTCCGTCGATCGTGGTGGGGCACACTCGCCTGGGCTGTCAGCCTTCCAGCAGCATTTTCTGGGTATTCGGCATGGCGCTGATGCTGCGCAAGTTCATGTGCTCGCTGCAGGACAATATCGACGTGATCCCGGCGGACTACTGTGCGGATGCGCTGGTGATGCTGATGAACAGCGAAACGCTGGAGAACGACGTTTATCACATCTCCGCCGGCGTAGAGAGCAGCGTCAGCTTTGCCGAAATTGACAACGCCATGGCGGCGGCGCTGGAAAAAGCGCCGGTGGGCGATGAGTATGCGCAGGTAACCTACGACGCGCTGGTGAAAATGCGCCGGCAGCTGAAAGACATTTTCGGCCCGTGCAACGAGCGGCTGATGCTGAAGGCGATGCGCCTGTACGGATCGTTCGCCATGCTCAACGTGCGTTTCAGCAACGAGAAGATCCTCAAGCTGGGCATGCCGAAACCGCCGCGTTTCACCGACTACATCGCCGGTTGCGTGCAGTCGACCCGCGGATTGTCTATCCAGCAGCAGATGGTGGTGGACTTCAAGTAACCGCCGGGCGCAACGGGCGCCCGACGTTGTCGTCCGTTACCAGGACGAAGACGACCAGAAGACGCGGCCGAGCACCACCAGTTGCTCTTTGCGCTGCTGATAGCTGAGATGCTCGTCCTGGTACTCTTCCCGGTTGAGGGAGCGGATGATAACGCCGCCGTCCGGCTGTTCGATCAGCACCTTCACCCGCAGCAAATTGCCGTGGCGGATGGCGTAGGTCTTGCCTTCGCGAATGCGCGTGTCGTCGGTGTTGATGCCGACCACGTCGCCATCCTGCAGGCGCGGCTCCATGCTGGAGCCGGAGATGCGGATGATGCGCGCGGCGTTGACCGCTACCCCCATCTTGTGCAGATAGTAACGGCGAAAGATCAGCGAGAACTCCTCGCGATCGACGATTTCGTAGCAGCCGTCGCCGGCGGAAAAATCGATATCCAGCAGCGGGATCTCCACAAACTCTTCCTTGTCTTGTTCGGTATCTTCCCATACCACCGGTTTCAAACGGGCGGGTTGGAAGTCCGACTCCGCCGCCACGTTGTCAAACGGGCGCACCAGCTGCTTTTCATGAAATACGTCGAACCAGCCTTTAGGCAAATTCAGCCTGGCCTCGATCCGCCTGGCCAGATTGTCGCCAAGATTGCGGGAGGATTTTTCCCCGATGATTTGGCTCAGCGTTGGCGCGGAAGATTCAACCAGCGTGGCGAACTCATTCTGGTTGACGCCTTGCCGGGCGTAGCGGGCCATCAATTCGCGCAGATTGTTGCGCCTGATTTCTTTAGTTTCCATCGTTTGATGATCGCACTCTTTAGCAAAAAGGTAAATAACGGTTTTGCTAAAAAACACTTGCGCATGATTTAGCAATTAGCTAAAACAGAAAGGGTGAGCCGAAGGTTCACCTGTGCGGGGCGGCCTGTCATGATGAGGGGCCGCTCAGTGAAATCAAACGAGAGAGGGACTTTACGATGTACAAGATTGATTACAATAGCTACCGATCGGTCGCCAGCTTCGGCCACCGCGTGCGCTTTCTGGTGCTGCACTACACGGCGCAAAACTTCGCCGACTCGGTGAAGTCATTGACCGGAAAATCGGTCAGCGCGCACTATTTGGTGCCGGATCCGACCGAGGCCACCTATCAGGCCGCCGGCTTCAACGGCGTGCGCATTTTCAACCTGGTGGACGAGAACGAACGCGCCTGGCATGCCGGTACCAGCCAGTGGGGCACCCGCAGCAACATCAACGACACCTCGATCGGCATCGAGATCGTTAACCTGGCGAGCGGCGACGGTGGGAACATCACCTTCCCGCCGTTCAACCCGCAGCAGATCGAGGCGGTCACCCAGCTGGCGCAGAACATCCTGCAGCGTTATCCGGACATCTCGCCGGTGAACGTGGTGGCGCACTCCGACATCGCGCCGGGCCGCAAGAGCGATCCGGGCCCGCAGTTCCCGTGGCAGCAGCTGTATCAGGCCGGCGTCGGCGCCTGGTATGACGAAGCGACCAAGCAGCAGCGCCAGCAGGAATATTGCAGCCAGGGGCTGCCGGCGCAGGCCGAGCTGTTGAAACTGTTCGCCCAATACGGCTACGACACCTCGGCGGCGAACACCGCAGAAGGCTATCGCCAGCTGGTGCGCGCGTTCCAGCTGCACTTCCGTCAGCAGAAGTATGACGGCGTGATGGATGTGGAGACCGCCGCCGTTCTGCGCGCGCTGGTCGACAAATACGTCGCCTGAGCCTGAGTGCGAATGAGGGACGCCTCATTCGCCTTTTCCTTGTCGCGCTTCCTCCGTTAAAATAGCGGCCTGGCTGGTACTTATCGGAGGCATCGTGCGCCTCGATCGAAAAATCTCTTCCCTT
The DNA here is from genome assembly GCF_050880365.1 of Serratia sp. BFP-2025. NCBI lineage: Bacteria > Pseudomonadati > Pseudomonadota > Gammaproteobacteria > Enterobacterales > Yersiniaceae > Serratia > Serratia sp. BFP-2025. The sequence continues at coordinate 627,210 of NZ_JBPAFV010000001.1, forward strand.
GAGCTGCTGACCTATCGCCATTATCGCGTCGTCCACGGCGTGCGCATCGGGCTGGCGTTTATCCTGACTTTTCTGCTGATCCGCCTGCTGGCGGTGCCTGAAGGCACCTGGCCGTTGATCACCCTGGTGGTGGTGATGGGGCCGATCTCGTTTTGGGGCAACGTGCTGCAGCGGGCGCTGCAACGTATCGCCGGTACGGTGTTCGGCGCCGTTTCCGGCCTGATCGCCCTCTACCTCGAGCTCTATTCGCTGCCGCTGATGCTGGCATGGTGCGGCGTGGTGATGTTCGTCTGCGGTTACCTGACGCTCGGCAAACGGCCGTATATGGCGCTATTGGTGGGGATCACGCTGGCGGTGGTGTGCGGCGCGGGCGCCGGCGACATGCACACCGCGCTGTGGCGCAGCGGCGACGTGATCTTCGGTTCGCTGCTGGCGCTGCTGTTTACCAGCATCTACCCGCAACGCGCCTACATTCTGTGGCGCATGCAAATGGCGGACTGCCTGCAAACCGCCGCCCGCATCTACGGCGCCTATTTTTCACCGAACGTCATTGAGCGGCCGCGGCTGGAGCCGCAGCTCAAGGATTTGTTGAATCAGGTGGTGAAGCTGCGCAGCCTGATCGTGCCCGCCAGCAAGGAGACCCGCATTCCCAAAACGGTGTTCGAAGCGGTGCAAACCCTCAGCCGCAATCTGGTGTGCACGCTGGAACTGATGGCCGACGCCTACTGGGCCTCGCGCGAAACGCACTTCATCATGCTGAACGCCCGCACGCTGCGCAGCACCCAATTGCTGACGTTGAGCTCGCTGGAATCGCTGGCGCTGCTGATGCGCGAAGGGCCTCAGGCGCAGCGGCAGGCGGCGGCGGGGCAGTTGGCGGAGATCGCCGGCGAGCTGAAAACGCTGATGCAGGAGGTTAGCCTCGGCCAGCACGGCGAAGCGCCGATTTACGGCTATGTCTGGCTCAGCATGGAGCTGGCGCAACAGCTGGAAGAGTTAGGGGATCTGCTCCAGGTTTGCACCGCCGCCGGGCGTGAATAAGGGGTCAGATCATGAAGGTGGCGCTTTGGGTTTTGGCCGCCGGGGCAAAGTGGGTAAGATAAGGCAATCACTGTTGTGCCGGACCGCCACAAACCTGTATCTTGGTGCCATGTGGCCGTAAGCAAATGAATCTGTGTATTACTAAAGCAAGGGTATAAAGATGGATAATGCAAATAAGCCGAGTTTCCAGGACGTGCTGGAGTTTGTGCGTATGTTCCGCCGCAAAAACAAACTGCAACGCGAGATCGTCGACAACGAAAAGAAAATTCGTGATAACCAGAAGCGCGTGCTGCTGCTCGACAACCTGAGTGAGTACATCAAGCCCGGCATGAGCATTGAAGACATTCAGGGCATCATCGCCAACATGCGCAGCGACTACGAAGATCGCGTTGATGACTACATCATCAAAAATGCCGATCTGTCCAAAGAACGCCGCGAGCTGTCCAAAAAGCTGAAGGCGATGGGCGAAGTGAAGTAAATCGCCTTATCGGGCCGGGCGTCCTGCCTGGCCCGTATCGCTATCCCACCTGCTAACACTGCCGTTTTCGTTGGGGCGTTCCCCGGCGGCCGAAGGCGCCTCCCCATCCTGCCCGATCGGCAGGTGACCGCAAGGGAACGTTTGTTACTGCTCCGCGCCGTACATGTCGAAGTCGAAATACTTGTCATTGATTTTCTTGTAAGTGCCATTGGCGCGGATCGCCTGCAGCGCGTCGTTGAAGGCGTTCAGCAGTGCGGTATCCTCTTTGCGCACCCCGATGCCGTCGCCGACGCCGAAGTATTTGCTGTCGGTCAGCTCGGCGCCGATAAAGGCGAAGTCTTTGCCGCCGGGCGTTTTGAAGAACTCGCTGGCGCTGACGCTGGCCAGCAGCGACGCATCCAGGCGGCCGTTGGCCAGATCTTCGTTCACCTCCTGCTGGCTTTGGTAGGCGACCACGTTAACGCCGGCTGGGCGCCACAGCGCGTTGGCGTAGGCCTCCTGGCTGGAGCCTTGCTGCACGCCGACGGATTTGCCCTTCAGCGAGGCGGCGGTAGGCTGCAGGTCGCTGCCCTTATGCGCCACCAGCCGCGCCGGGGCGTTCGAGACTTTGCTGGAGAATGCGATCTGCTGCCGGCGCTGCGGCGTGATGGTCATCGACGAGGCGATAGCGTCGAACTTCTTTGCCTGCAGGCCGGGGATCATGCCGTCCCAGCTGCTTTCCACCCACACGCACCTGGCTTGCATCTGGTCGCACAGCGCCTGGGCGATATCGACGCCGAAGCCGGTCAGCTTGCCCTGCGGGTTTTTATATTCCAGCGGCGGAAAGGTGGGATCGATGCCCAACTTGATCACTTTGCCGCTGAATTCACCGCTCAGCGCGGGAAAACTCGCGGCCAGCGGCAGCAACAACAACAGCCCTTTGATGGTTTTCATGTCATTTCCTCAGCGTTGGCGATTAAACCGCAGGGCGAGCCAAAAAGCGCTCGACCAATTTGACCCAGTAGGTGGCGCCCAGCGACAGACTGTCGTCGTTGAAGTCATAGCCGGGGTTGTGCAGGGCATTGCCCGGCGTGGCGGGGCCGTTGCCGATTGAGATGTAACTGCCCGGGCACTTCTCCAGCATAAAGGCGAAATCTTCGCTGGCGGTGAACGGCCGCAGCGTGGGGATCACCCGGCCCTCTCCGGCCCACTCCAGCGCCACGGCGCGCGCCAGCTCGGTTTCTGCCGGGTGGTTCACCAGCACCGGATAGCCGTGTTGGTAGTCGATCTCCGCGCGGGCGCCGAAGCTGGCGGCCTGCGCCGTGACCAGCTCGGTGATGCGCTGCTCCAGCCGCGCGCGCACCGCCGCCGTCAGCGCGCGCACGCTGAGCGTCAGGGTGGCGGTCGCCGGGATCACGTTGGCGGCCTGACCGGCCTGCATCGCCCCCACGGTGACGATCGCCGTTTCCTGCGGATCGATATTGCGCGCCACGATGGTTTGCAGGCTCATGACGATGGCCGCGCAGGCCACCACTGGATCGACGGTGCTCTGCGGCACCGCGCCGTGGCCGCCGTGGCCGTGCAGGGTGATGTGCACCGTGTCGGCCGAGCACATCAAGGGGCCGCTGGCGAAGCCCAGGTGACCGGTGGGGAAGCCGGGCACGTTGTGCATGGCGAACACCGCGTCGCAGGGGAAGCGCTCAAACAGGCCGTCTTCGATCATCACTCTGGCGCCGCCGCCGCCTTCTTCCGCTGGCTGAAAGATCAGGTGCAGGGTGCCGCTGAAGTTCGGCTGCCGCGCCAGATAGCGCGCCGCCGCCAACAGCATGGCGGTGTGCCCGTCGTGGCCGCAGGCGTGCATCACCCCGGCATGGGTGCTGGCGTAAGGCAGCTCGGTGGTTTCGGCGATCGGCAGGGCGTCCATGTCGGCGCGAATGCCGAGCGATTTTCCCGGCCCGCGCTGCAGTGTGGCGACAACGCCGGTTTGTCCTACGCCGCGCGTGACGCGGTAACCCCATTCCTCCAGCCGCCGCGCCACCAGATCCGAGGTGGCGAACTCCTGGAATCCCAATTCCGGGTGGGCGTGAAGGTGGCGGCGAAGGGCGACCATCTCATCATGAACGGCGGCGATATCAGGCAGTATCAGTGAATGCATCATCACGATCTCCGGCAAAGGGCCCCGGCTAACGGGCGGTAAACGGGGCAGAGAGGTTGGTATCGAGACTAGCAAACTCCGTTTTTGTCGGGTAGCCGCCGTTCGGTTATGCTGACAACCTGTGATTGTCAGGAGGTAAACATGAAACTGCATCAACTGCAGGCGCTGGTGGCCAGCGCCGACAGCGGCAGCATTCGCGCGGCGGCGCGGCATCTGGGGCTGTCGCAGGCGGCGGTGACCCGCGCGCTGCGCGAACTGGAACAGGAGCAGGCGCTGCCGCTGCTGATCCGCACGCCGACCGGGCTGGGCTTCACCCCTTACGGCAAAACCTTGCTGGCGCACGCGCGGCTGGTGCTCAACCAACTGGAGCAGGCGCAGGGCGAAATGGCGGCGCTGCGCGGGAGTGCGGCGGATCTGGTCAAGGCGGCGATTACCCCCTGGCTGATGTTGACGGTGCTGCCGCCGGCGGTGATGGCGTTTCGCGGCAAGGTGCCGGCGGTGCGGCTGGAACTGTCGGAAAGCCTGATGGCCAACGCTCAGTCGCAGCTGCGCGAGGGCACGATGGATTTCGCCATCACGCCGCTGCCGGCGTCGTCGGCGCCGCAGGAGTTTCATTGCGAGCCGCTGCTGGAGTATGAAACGGCGTACATGGTGCGGCGCGGCCACCCGCTGGCGCACAGCACCTCGCTGCTTCAGCTGCTGGAGCAGGATTGGGTGATGAGCTATACCCAGGAAAGTTTCGATGCGCTGCTCGACGAAGTGTTCCACCGCCACGGCGCGCGCCTGCCGCGCCAGCGCATTATCCAGGCGCATTCGTTCGGCATGCTGCAGGCGTTGGTGGAGTCCGCCGAGATGTGTACCTGGTGCCCGCGGCCGATCGCCGCGCTGCCGCAGTTTGCCTCCCGCGTGCAGCCGCTGGCGCTGCGGGAGAGCTGCCAACCGGCGCAGCTGAATATCGTCACCCGGCGCAACAGCATTCTGAGCGCCGCCGCCCACGCGTTTATCGACACGCTGGTACGCACCCTGCGCCAGCAGGTGCGATCGTCGCGGCCGGAGGATCGCCAGATCTACGATCGCGTGCGCCTGCTGATTTAGCGGATCTGCCTGGATCGCCGATCCCGTAAATGGGATCGCGATCCGCATTTGTAGCATTTTTAGCCGCAATGTTAACGATATGTGATTTTGCTCAAATAATTATTTTTGCAGCTTTGGTTATATGTCGCTCTATGTTCACGTTGTCATTTTGAGTTTTCCTGGATATTTGATGATTAATCAATTGAAATTTATCACTTTATAGCGTTTTTTGTTTTTTGTTAGATAAAAATGACAACGTCAACATTTAGATTTTTCAAGTATTTAACGAGTGTATTGGAGGAGTGGATGAGTCAGTTGCCGGAAAAAATGCGCGCGGTCGTTTGCCACGGCCCGCAGGATTATCGTTTCGAACAGGTGCCCACGCCGCTGCCGAAGGCGCGCGAGCTGGTGATCAAGGTGGAAGGCTGCGGCATCTGCGCCGGCGACTGCAAGTGCAAGAACGGCGCGCAGATGTTTTGGGGAGAGAATCCGTGGGTCAAACCGCCGGTGGTGCCGGGGCACGAGTTCTACGGCCGCATCGCCGCGCTGGGCGAGGGCGCGGAAGGCAAATACCGGATCGGCGAGCGGGTGATCGCTGAGCAGATCGTACCGTGCTGGGAGTGCCGTTACTGCAAATCCGGCAGCTACTGGATGTGTGAGACGCACAACATTTACGGCTTCCAGAAAGACGTGGCGGAAGGCGGTATGGCGGAATACATGCGCTTTTCCGAGAACGCCATCGTGCACAAGATCCCGGAAAGCCTGAGCCATGAAGACGCGGTCTTGATCGAACCGATGGCCTGCGCCATCCACACCGTGGCGCGCGGCGACATTCAGCTGGACGACGTGGTGGTGCTGGCCGGTGCCGGGCCGCTCGGGCTGTGCATGGTGCAGGTGGCGCGCCTGAAAACGCCGAAGAAACTGATCGTGATCGACGCCATCGACGAGCGGCTGGCGCTGGCGAAGGAGTTTGGCGCCGACGTGGTGATCAACCCGCTGAAGGAAGACGCCGACCAGATCGTCAAATCGCTGACCGGCGGCTACGGCTGCGACGTCTACATCGAGGCCACCGGCGCGCCGATCGGCGTCACCCAGGGGCTGCAGATGATCCGCAAGCTGGGCCGCTTCGTGGAGTTCAGCGTGTTCGGCAAGGAAACCACCGTCGACTGGTCGATCATCGGCGATCGCAAGGAGCTGGACATTCGCGGCGCGCACCTGGCGCCCTACAGCTATGAGATCGCCATCGATCTGTTCGAGCGCGGGCTGGTGACCTCAAGCGGCGTGGTGACCCACAGCTATTCATTGAACGACTGGGACGAAGCCTTCGCCCTGGCGGACTCGACCGACTCCATCAAGGTGATCCTGGTTCCCTGACCCTCCCGCCGTACCGCTGTTGCAGTCACGATCGCCGGCCCGCTCGCAATGGGGGGCCGGCCGGTCGGCCAAACGTAAAGACATGCTGTTGCTCTGATAACCACAACAAGAAGCTTCCCTACAGGAGAATTGGCTATGTTTTCATTATTCAAAAAGACCCTGCCTTTTATCGTCGCCGGTGGAATGTTGGCGGCCAGCCATGGGGCGCTGGCCAAGCAAATCACTATCGGTATGTCGTTCCAGGAAATGAACAACGACTACTTCGTCACCATGAAGCAGGCGCTGGATCAGGCGGCGGCGGATATCGGCGCCAAGGTGTACGTGGCCGATGCGCGCCATGACGTCGCCAAACAGATCGGCGACGTGGAAGACATGCTGCAGAAGAAGGTGGACATCCTGCTGATCAACCCGACCGATTCGGTGGGGGTGCAGTCGGCGGTGATCTCCGCCCATAAGGCCGGCGCGGTGGTGGTGGCGATCGACGCGCAGGCGGAAGGGCCGCTCGACTCGTTCGTCGGCTCGGAAAACTACGACGCCGGCTTCCAGGCTGGCGAGTACCTGGCGAAAGCGCTGGGTGGCAAAGGCAAGGTGGCGATCCTCGACGGCATCCCGGTGGTGCCGATCCTGGAGCGCGTGCGTGGCTTTGAAGCGGCGATGAAAAAATACCCCGACATCAAGATCGTCACCAAGCAAAACGGCAAGCAGGAGCGTGACACCGCGCTGACCGTGACCGAAAACATGCTGCAGTCGGCGCCGGATCTGGCGGGCATCTTCAGCGTCAACGACGTCGGCGCGCTCGGCGCCTTGGCGGCGATCGAAAGCAACGGCGCCAAGGTCAAGCTGGTGAGCGTCGACGGCCAGCCGGAAGCCATCAAAGAGATCCTCAAGCCGAATTCGCCGTTCATCGCCACCTCGGCGCAGTTCCCACGCGACCAGCTGCGCATTGCGCTCGGCATTGCGCTGGCCCGCTACTGGGGCGCCACGGTGCCGAAAACCGTGCCGGTCAAAGTGAAGCTGATCGACCGCAGCAATGCGGCCGGCTTTAGCTGGTAACAGCGGCCGGGTTCGCCCCGCTGCGGCGGGGCGTTCGGCGCGGAGGGCAATGCGGTGACACCTTTACTGGAACTGAAGCGAATAAAAAAGAGCTTTCCCGGCGTGAAGGCGCTGGACGGCATCGATCTGGCCATTCAACGCGGCGAGGTGCACGCCCTACTGGGCGAAAACGGCGCCGGCAAATCGACGCTGGTGAAAATCATGTGCGGTATCTATCAGCCGGACGAGGGCGATATTTTTATCGACGGCGAGCAGCGCCGCTTTAACAACTATCGCCAGGCGATCGAGGCCGGGGTCGGCATTATTTTTCAGGAATTCTCGTTGATTCCCTATATGAGCGCCATCGACAACATCTTCCTCAACCGGGAGATCAGGAACCGCTGGGGCCTGCTGGATCGGCGGGCGATGCGGCGCAAGGCCGAGGCGATTTTCAAGCGGCTGACGGTGGCTATCGATCTCGATTGCCCGGTGGAGCAGCTGAGCGTGGCGCAGCAGCAGTTCGTTGAGATCGCCAAGGCGCTGTCGCTGGAGGCGCGGGTGCTGGTGCTGGACGAACCGACCGCCACGCTGACGCCGGGCGAGGCCGAGCACCTGTTCAGCGTGATGAACGATCTGCGGCTGCTGGGCGTCGGCATGGTGTTTATCTCGCACCACCTGGACGAGATCTTCACCATCTGCGATCGCATCACCGTGCTGCGCGACGGCACCTACATCGAAACGCTGGCCACCGGCGACACCAACGTGGAAGAGCTGGTGCGGCTGATGGTCGGGCGCAAAATCGAAAACGCCTTCCCGGTGAAACAGCACCCGGTCGATACCGCGACGGTGCTGCTGGAGGCGGAGATCCAGCGTGAGAAGCACGGCGCGACCGACCGTTTTCGGCTGCACAAGGGCGAGATCCTTGGTTTCGCCGGGCTGGTGGGCTCCGGGCGCACCGAGACCGTCTCGGCGCTGATCGGCGCCAGCCGCTGCCACCGCAAACGCGTCAGCCTCGGCGGCCAACCGGCGGCGCTGCGCTCTCCGGCGCAGGCGCTGGCGCAGGGTATCGGCCTGCTGCCGGAGAGCCGCAAAACCGAGGGCCTGGTGCTGCCGTTCTCGGTGGCGCAGAACATCACCCTCAACCGGCACCACCGGCGCGGCAAGATCTTCGTCAGCGCCCGCAAGGATCGCGACGTGGTGCAGCGGCTGATCCGCGCCGTGGGCGTGAAAACCCCGGACGCCGAGACCGCCGTCAGCACCCTGAGCGGCGGCAACCAGCAGAAGGTGGTGATCGCCCGCTGGCTCAACAACGACTGCAACATCCTGATCTTCGACGAGCCGACGCGCGGCATCGACGTGGGCGCCAAGGCCGAGATCTACCAGCTGATGCAGCAACTGACCCAGCAGGGCATCTCCATCATCATGATTTCCTCCGAACTGCCGGAGATCATCGGCGTGTGCGACCGCGTGCTGGTGTTTCGCGGCGGCCACATCGTTGCCGAGCTGACCGACGACGACATCGAATCCAACCACATCATGCTTCACGCGACCGGGAGTGCCTTATGATCGGAATTGAACAACCCGCCGTGGCGCGCCGCGCCGCCGGCCCCAGCCTCGGCAAGCGCTGGGAAAAACTGCTGCATCACCCGGCGGTCTTGCCGTTTATCGGCTTCGTAATTTTGTTCGTATTGATGAGCCTGCTGAACGACAGCTTCCTCAGCGTCAACAACCTGACCAACGTGGCGCGCCAGGTGTCGATCAACGCCATCATCGCGGTGGGCATGACCTGCGCCATCCTGACCGGCGGCATCGATCTCTCGGTGGGGCCGGTGATGGCGCTGGCCGGCTCGGTCGCCGCCGGGCTGATGCTGGCGGCGGTGCCGATCCCGCTGGCGATGGTGGCGGCGTTGGCGGTCGGCGCGTTGTTCGGCCTGGCCAACGGCGCCTGCATCGCCTACCTGCGCATGCCGCCGATCATCGTCACCCTGGCGTCGATGGGCATCGCCCGCGGCCTGGCGCTGCTCTATACCGGCGGCTACCCAATCTCCGGCCTGCCCGACGTCTTCTCCTTCTTCGGCCGCGGCACGGTGCTGGGCATTCAGGTGCCGATCCTGATCATGCTCGGCGTGTACCTGCTGGCCTGGCTGATGCTTAACCAGCTGCCGTTCGGCCGCTACGTCTATGCAATGGGCGGCAACGAAGAGGCGGCGCGCCTGAGCGGCATCCGCGTGCCGCGCTACAAGATGCTGGTCTACGTGATCAGCGGCCTGACCGCCGCGCTGGCCGGGCTGGTGCTGACCTCGCGCCTGATGAGCGGGCAGCCCAACGCCGGCGAAGGCTTCGAGCTGGACGCCATCGCTGCCGTAGTGCTGGGCGGGGCGGCGATCTCCGGCGGGCGCGGCGCCATCGTCGGCACGCTGGTGGGGGCGATGATGCTCGGGGTGCTCAACAACGGCCTCAATCTGATGAACGTATCGCCGTATATCCAGAACGTGGTGAAGGGCGGCATCATCCTGGCCGCCATCTACCTCAGCTCCGTGCGGCGCAAATAGGAGGCGCGATGGCAGTCTTTCTTGGCATAGACGTCGGCGGCACGGTGATCAAGGCCGGGCTGTACCGGGCAAGCGGCGAAGAGCTGGCGATCGCCGAACGCGACGGCGCGGCGATTGCCGCCCAGCCGGGCTTCAGCGAACGCAATATGGATGCGCTGTGGGATGACGTGTGCGCGGCGATCCACCAGACGCTGCATGCGGCGGGGTTGGAAGCCGGGCAGGTGCGCGGCGTCAGCTTTTCGGCGCACGGCAAAGGGCTGTACGCCATCGACCGCCACGGTAAACCGGTCGGCAACGGCATCCTCTCTTCGGACAACCGCGCGGTGGCCACGGCGGCTGAGCTGCGCCGCGCCGGCGTGGACGCGCAGAGCTACCCGCGCAGCCTGCAGCCGCTGTGGCCCAGCCACCCGGCGCTGCTGTTGCGCTGGCTGAAGCAGCGGCAACCGGCGCAGTACGCCGCCGTCGATCGCATCCTGATGGCGCACGACTACCTGCGCTTTCGCCTCACCGGCGAGGCGGCGGCCGAAGTGACCAACATCTCCGGCAGTAACCTGTTCAATCAGCACAGCGGCGCTTACGATCCGGCGCTGATGGCGGCCTTCGGCATTGAAGAGGCGCAGGAGAAGACCGCGCCGGTGATCGGCTCGGCGCAGCTGGCCGGGCGGGTGACGGCCGCTGCGGCGGCGCAGTGCGGCCTGCGAGCGGGCACTGCGGTGTACGGCGGCCTGTTCGACGTGGTGGGCGCGGCGCTCAGCTCCGGCGTGGCCGACGATCGCACGCTCAGCGCGGTGGCGGGCACTTGGTCGATCGCCACCTGCGTGACCGAGCGCATCATTCCCGCCGATTACCCCTACGCCTGGGGGCGCTATTGCATCGACGGCCGCTATTTCGTGCACGAAGGCAGCCCGACCTCGGCCGGCAACCTGGCCTGGTTCCTGCGCCAGTTCTGCGCCGACGACCGGCAGCGTTACGCCCAGTTCAACGCCTGGGTGGCCGAGCGCCGCGAGCAGCCCAGCGGGCTGCTGTTCCTGCCTTATCTGTACGGCTCCAACCTCGGCGGCAACACGCCGGGCGGGCTGATCGGCCTGAGCGCCCACCACGAGATGGCGGACGTGGTGCAGGCGATCTACCAGGGCATCGTGTTCTCGCACCTGATCCATCAGGAACGCATGGTGCAGCTGAACCCGCGCATCGAGCGGGTGCGCATGACCGGCGGGCCGACGCAGTCCGAGGTGTGGATGCAGATGTACGCCGACGCCGGCAACCTGCCGCTCGAGGTGGTGGAAACGCGCCAGAGCGGCTGCCGCGCCGCCGCCTTGTGCGCCGCCGTCGGCGCCGGGGAGTACGCCGGGTTCGCCGAAGCGATCGCCGCCGCGCCGCCCAAACTGCGTTGTTATTATCCCGCGACCGCCGCCCACCGGCGCCTGCGCGCCCAGCAGGCGCGCTATCTGGCGGTCGCCCAGGCTTTGAGTGAGGTGACTGATGCAAACGACTAACGCCGCCTGTCTGGGGCTGTATGAAAAGGCGCTGCCCGCCGATCTGGACTGGCCGCAGCGGCTGGCCACCGCCGCCGAGCTGGGCTTTGAGTTCGTGGAGATGTCGATCGACGAACAGCCGGCGCGCCAACAGCGGCTGGACTGGGATCGCCGCCAGCGGCTGGCGTTTATCCAGGCGCGGCTCGACAGCGGGGTGACGGTACCGAGCCTGTGCCTGTCGGCGCACCGGCGCGATCCGTTCGGCAGCGCCGACGCCGCCACCCGCGAACGGGCGCGGGTGCTGATGAGCAAGGCGCTGGAACTGGCGACGGATCTCGGCATCCGCAACATCCAGCTGGCGGGCTACGACGTCTATTACGAACCGGCCGATCGCCACAGCCGCGAACGCTTTATCGAGGGCATGCAGTGGGCGGCGACGCAGGCCGCCAGGGCGCAGGTGATGCTGTCGGTAGAGGTGATGGACACGCCGTTCATCAACAGCATCAGCAAATGGCGCGACATCGCCCGCCACGTCAACAGCCCGTGGTTCACGGTGTATCCCGATCTCGGCAACCTCAGCGCCTGGGGTAACGACGTCGCCGCCGAGCTGGCGCTGGGCATCGGCAGCATCACCGCCGTGCACCTCAAAGATACCGTGGCGGTGGGGCCGGGCAGCGCCGGGCAGTTCCGCGACGTGCCGTTCGGCGAAGGCTGCGTGGATTTCACCCACGCCTTTTCTGTGCTCAACGCGCTCGGCTATCGCGGCCCCTACCTGTTGGAGATGTGGGCGCGCGAAGACGGGCAGGATAAGCAACGCATCGCCCAGGCCAAGGCCTGGATCGAACAACAAATGAATGAGGGAGGCATCGCATGCTGAACGAACTCAAGCGGCAGGTGCTGGCCGCCAACCTCAGTCTGCCGGCATACGGGCTGGTGACCTTTACCTGGGGCAACGTCTCGGCGATCGACCGCCAGAGCGGGCTGGTGGTAATCAAGCCTTCGGGCATCGCCTACGAGGCGATGACGCTGGAGGATCTGGTGGTGGTGGATCTGGAGGGCAAGGTGCGCGAAGGGCACCGCAAGCCCTCATCCGACACCGCCACCCACCTGGCGCTGTACCGCGCCTTCGCCGATATCGGCGGCGTGGTGCACACCCACAGCCGCAACGCCACCATCTGGGCGCAGGCCGGGCAGCCGATCCCGGCGCTGGGCACCACCCACGCCGACTACTTTTACGGCGACATCCCCTGCACCCGGCCGATGAGCGAGGCGGAGATCGCCGGGGATTACGAGGGGGAAACCGGCAAGGTGATTATCGAGACCTTCAATCAGGCGGGGCGCGATCCGCAGCAGGTGCCGGGAGTATTGGTCTATTCCCACGGCCCGTTTGCCTGGGGCAAGGACGCGGCGGATGCGGTGCACAACGCGGTGGTGCTGGAAGAGGTGGCGATCATGGCGATGGCGACGCGCCAGCTGGCACCGGCCATCGCCCCGATGCAGCCGGAGCTATTGGACAAACATTTCCTGCGCAAGCACGGCAAACACGCCTACTACGGGCAATAGCGCCCGTCAGCGATTCAACAGCGAGCCGGTGAAGAACTCTCTGCGCACCGGCAGTTCGCCGCGCGGGCTGTTAATGGCGCTGAACAGCAGCTCCGCGGCGATCTCCCCCAGTTTCTGCGTATCGTGATACACCCCCGGAATGTGCAGGCCGTAAGCGCCGGCGCGCGGCGGTTCGTCTATCGAGAAGAACTTCACCTGCTGATAGAGCCCCATCTCGTGGCAGATGGCGATGGCGCCCAGCGTGATGATGCCGTTCAGGCCGATGATGTAATCCGGGCGGTTTTCCGGCTGCGCCAGATAGGCGCGTACCTCGCTTTCCTGCGAGGTGAAATCGTAGTCGCCGTTGATGATATGAATCTCACGGCCGCTGCCCTGTAGCGCCGCGACGATGCCGGCGGTGCGCGTTAGCGTAATCTCCGAATCCGCCGGGCCGCCGATGATCAAAAGCTTCTGCTCCGGCTGCTCCGCCAGATAGCGCCCGGCCAGCACGCCGATCTCGCGGTTATCGAGGAACACGCCGCTCAGCTGCTGATCGTAAAGATCGCGGTCGATCAGGATCAGCGGCACGCCGTACACCTCGGCCAGCTCGAGATAGGCGGGACGGTAGCGCTTGTCGTCGCGCACCGCCGACAGCATGATACCGCGCGCCTTGTAGCCGAACAGCGCCTGAATGGCGCGCATTTCTGCCTCTTCGCTGCCGTCGGTGTCGAACAGCATGATCTGGTAGCCCTGCTGGCGCGCAATGCGCGACACGGTCTTGATCAGGCCGGAATAGAACGGGTTGTACATGCTGCTGGTAACGATGCCGATAATCTGGCTGCTGCTGCTTTTCAGCCCCTGTGCGAACGCGTTGGGCACATAGTTCAGCTCTTTGGCGATGGCGTGAATGCGCTCGCGGGTTTCCGGCTTGACCAGCTCGGGCTTATTGAAGGCGCGGGAAACGGTGATATTGGTCACCCTGGCGCGGCGGGCGATATCCACGATAGTGGCATTGGGATTGGCTTTCGACACCGTCTTTCCTTGCGTTATGCCTCAACAGATCCCTTATTGTAGGGAAAGGGCGAGGGCGGTGCTAGGGGGGAGTTGGGGGATGGAGTGGGGGGAGGGAGAATAATGGAATAAAAATAGAGGTAATAATGTCGTTGATTTATTAATTATGAATTGAATCATTTTATGTGGCTATATTTTGTTGGCGGAGAGTTTGGTAAGGTGTATCGCATGGTCGAGATTAGGTGTTAATGACGGCTTTGTGCCAGGAGCAGATGTTACTGAATCCGCATGATGTTAGTTAGAGGGGAGATGGTAGAGTTGTAGTAAGATTCCCCATGATAATGTTAGTTGAAGGTTGCTACGTAACAAAGATTTTTTTACCACCGAAGACGTTGAGGCTTTTATATTTAAGTCGCAATAACTGTTAAGAGAGCGTAAAAATGATCGAAATAAAAAACTCGATAAATTGGTATTTAGTGAAGATTAATAAGTCTATAGCGGCGATAGAGACTTTTAAGTCGCCGGTAAATTATGATGAGTTAAGGTTTCAGTATGGTATTCTTATTGAATCCATTTTCTCACTTATCGATTACATAGAAGACAAAAAAACGATCTTCAATAATAGCAAATTTGAAATAGAAAGAAAGATAAAAAAGGAAATAGGTTCCGAAGGGAATACAATCATGGATTATATGAGAGAACTGAGAAACTCTATCATTCATAGAGGTGAAGATGTGGTCTCTGCGGGGAATGTGATTAACGGTAGATTTGCAATCTTAGCTCCAGATAATGTAACAAACAGGAGTGGGAATCTGATAGAAAAACCTAAGGATATGTTTTTAGATAAATTACTTTCTATTCTCGATAATGCCACGAAAAATGTCACTAAATCTGAACTGCATAAATTGAACATCTTAGAAGAAAGCAATGTTCAGTCGATTAATGATTTGGCAACAAGAATAAAAAACATACCAATTCCACATCATGCTCCAGATGAAGTAAAAATGATGATTAAAGCTCATCGAGAAAAAACTTTGGAAGAAGATTGTTTCTCGATGGCGACAGATGTTTATAATGCTTCTCTGATTAATTTGAAGGGAAATCTAGATATTCGGATGAATATCCAGCACTTATCATAATGCTTTTGTGATGCTTTGATGTAAGTCTTCCAGAAGAGCGCGCCAGTAACATTTTGAGTCCTTAAGGCAATGTCCGCTACTCGCTCGCAGCGGACCTTCAGCTTAGGTAGCTTGTCCGCTTAGTGCCAAGAGCGGACATCATTGCCTAGCTATCCCTTTCTCTTAAATAATTGTAACAGTCCTTTTACTGTAACATCCAATTGACTCCCCTCATTATACAAAGCAGGAACAACATAATTAGCCCTTTCTTCAGCTATTAACTTCTCAACTTTTTCTTGCGTAGTTTGATTATTCCATTTTTTATTGTCAAATACAGCCAAAGAAACTCCGCCTTGATATCGAACCATTTTCATTGCTGGAATGTCTGTGTCTCCATCTCCAAAGTATATCATTTTTTGGAAAGGGATCTCGCGATCCTCAGGCTCAATGAATTTATTGATGGCTGCATTATCCCATGAGTTAGGAATACCTTTGTTTATTCTAAATAAAAATTGAGTCTTTGTAGTGTAATTGATTGCTTGTGCTGGCCATGTAACGGATTTACCATCAGGAGAATAATGATATTTACATGCATAGATATCACGAAATTCACAGCCTATGGATGTCCCTCTAATCATCGCATCTAAACCACTGGAAATTATGTAATGGTATAATTCTAAACCGTGTTGTTGAGCATAATCATTTATTCGCTCAAACCAGCCTTCAACACCGGGGAATAACGGGATTGATTTCCCATGTCTTTTCAAGTTGGCTTCAGTTAACTCTTGGGAACCAAGCTCACTCGCTTTCTCAGCAAGAAGTCCAAGATAAGACAATATTTCATCGCCATCATCACTCTTGGCCCGCTGTTTAACGGACTGCCAAAAAGAGGCAATATCATTAATTCCTAAAGCGGGCATAAGTCCGTGTTGAGCACAATCACCTTCTGCTAGAGTTCCATCAAAATCATAAATTAACGCACATTTCATTGGTTATACCTACTTAACGTAACGCAAAACTATGGAACATAGTATGCAATGGTTGGAGACAACGCAGTGATGTCAAAGGTCAAAACTATATTAATACTGCTTCAGTGAGTATATGTCAAAATATTAATACAGGTTTAAAATGGGTCAATAGAGATTTGAGCAGTATGTCAAAACTCTGCTCCACCAACTGGCTATTTCCTTTTGATTAATAGAACCAGATGTTAGTGATGCCCTAACTAATTGGACAAATAACAGTGAGCTTCCGCTCCTCGCTCAAAGCCGCCCCTCAAATGCTGCCTATCAAAGCAATAAACCAGCGCCAGCAGCAGTGAGCTAAGGCACTGAGGGGCTCATTGGAGGAAGCATCAATCCCCGTCTAAGAACGATCGAAAAAGCAGCGTGGACGATGAGCTCTATGCTCGACTATCGGTAACACCCCCGCTAATCTAGCAGCAACTTTTCACCCCCCAACTTTCCGCCACAACCCCGGCAACAGCGCCAACGTCTCATCAATCAACGCCCGCCGGTCATTGCCCGGCTTCCAGATGGTCACCATGGTTTGGCTGATCCCTTGGCTGCCCACTTCGGTGCGCAGCGTGTTGACGTTTTTCCACCGTTCGGCATGCATATGTGTCGGCAGGAATCCCCAGCCACAGCCCTGTTCGAGCAGGGCGCGCAGCATCTCCAGCTCGTTGGTAAACATTGTATGCCCGGAAATTTGCAGGCGGCGCGCCACCGGTTCGTCAGAATCCGGGTGCATAATTACCTGCGGCGCGAGCGAGAGTTCCAGCAGCGAAAGCGGTTGTTCCGCGCCGGGGAAAAGCGCTTTAGACGCGTAAAAATCCATCTCTATCGCCCCTAAGGCGCGCCACTCCATGGCGTCGCCCACGCTGCGGTGGCGCGCCTGACAGATCCCCAGATCGGCCTGGCCGCTTGCCAGCAGCCTTTCCGCTTCGTCGCGTGAGGCGTTAATCAGACTCAGCCGCGTGTTGCGTTGGGCCATGGCGGCAATCAGCGCTTGCAACAGCGCGCGGGGTGTAAAGGGATCGTAGACCAGCGAGATTTCCTGCGCCGCGCTCTTGGGCACGTCTTTGGCAAATGCCTCAAACGCTTTCACCTGCCGCATCAGCAGGTGCGCCTGGCGCTGTAGCTGTTCGCCTTCCTGCGTCAGGTGCAGGCTGCGCCCCTCGCGCAGGAACAGCGCATAGCCCAAGCCATCCTCGAGAAAATCAATCAAATCGCGCAGCGTCGTGCGGTCTTTGCCCAGCTTGAGCGCGGCTTTCGCCAGGCTGCCGTGCTCGGCCACGGCGGTGAAGGCTTCCAGTTGGGCAAAGGAATAAATCAGGCTTGGCACGCGGCTCTCCCGTCGATTTTGCGGGGGATTTTCCCCTATCAGGCGTTTTTTATTATAGGCCGCGTTTTTTTAAGCTGAACGCCTTCCTGAGCTAAGCGAGAAAAAATATGAAAAGCAAAGTGTTTAACCGCAGCCTGCTGGCGGGCGTTGTCATCAGTCTCTGCAGCGGCCTGTTGGTGCCCGCCGCGCTGGCCGCCTGTGCAAGCACCGAACTCAGCGCCTGTCCCGCGCCTTTCGATGCGCAACTGCCGGACACGCACAAGATGCTCACCTGGAGCCAGAGCGACCGGGTGATCGGTTTTCGTAACGACTACCGCAACTATGCCGGGGATGTGTTTCATCACGGCAACGCTGCGCCGCTGCTGGCCTCCGCTAAACCATTAACCGACGCCAGTTATCGGGTGAATGGCAAAACCTACCACCTGCAGGATTACCTGCAGCGCCAGAACGTCAGCGGCATGCTGGTATTGAAAGACGGCAAAATCGCCTGGAAATATCTGGGGCAGGGCAATACCGACGCCACGCTGTGGACGTCGCGCTCGGTGGGCAAATCGGTGGTCGCCACGCTGGTGGGCGTGGCGATTAAACAGGGCAAGATCCGCTCGCTCGACGATCTCATCACACAATACGAACCCGATCTCAAAGGCACCGCGTGGGACGGTGTGACCCTCAGGCAGCTGATCACTCATACCTCCGGCGTGGCGTGGAATGAGGATTACACCAACCCGAAATCGGACTTCGCGCAGCTGACCGAGTGTGAAGCCAGGCCCGGTACCTACGCCTGCGTGCGCAAGCTGGTGGCCGGCTTACGCCGCGCACACCCGGCCGGGCAGAACTGGTCTTACTCCTCCGGCGGCGCGTGGCTGCTGGGCGACGTGCTGGAGCGCGCCACCGGTATGCCGCTGGCGGCCTATCTTGAGCAAAGCATCTGGCAGCCCTACGGCATGGCGAGCGACGGCGTGTGGCATGCCTACGCCAAAGGCCAGCATGACGTGGGCGCGCATGGCTTCAACGCCACGCTGGAAGACTGGGGGCGCTTCGGTGAGTTCATTCTGCATAACGGGACGCTGCCGAACGGCAAACAGATCTTGCCAGCCGATTGGGTAGCCCAGTCGTCCAACTGGACGCGGGCGGCGGGCTCAGTGTCGGCGGCGCATCCTGACGGCATTTACGGATTCCAATGGTGGAACAACGAAGTGCCAGTGAATGCGACTAACGTAGAACCTGCTCCGCAGGCTTCCCTCAAACATTCCCTGTGGGCGCTGGGGATCTTCGGCCAGATGATTATGGTCAATCAGGCGGAGAATCTGGTGATCGTCCAGTGGTCCACCTGGCCGCAGGCTGAGCCTTCTTTCAGCGCGCAACCGCTGGAGGCATCTCTGATGTTTAGCGCGATAGCGAAGGAACTGCGTTAACTCTACGTAGCAAGCAGGGGCGGTTGCCATTCCGCCCCTGTTATAAATGTGCCCGTGCATATAACAGCGCGGAAACGGCGGTCTGGGCTATGCTTTTCACCACATCCACTTTGCGCCGAAACGGGCGTGACAAAAGTGCGATAGGTCAGGCCAGGTTGAAGCTCTTTATCGAACGGCTCTTCACAGGGGTGGGTAAATTGAAAATCGATTGGCATAGCACATTGCTAACACGCGCCACGATCGTGGATAAAAGCTACAAAAATACGCAAAACGTTCGTCGTTTCATGGTTGAGGCGTGCGGAGAAGATTTTCGCTTCGATCGTGAGTTTATGGCATGGATACGCAATGACATGCCAAAGACGTTAGGTGATGTCGCCGATGAGTGGCGGCGCAGGCACTCATAGTCGTTCATAAACCCTAGCCGGTTAGGGGGCGGTACGGGCAGCGCCTTATTGTTGGGTACCAGAACGGCCATTCATTTTGCTCAAGTCTTCAAATGGTTCTCTGTCATAAAGTCCGGCAAGGTGTGAAATTTCAGGGCGCCTTATTGGAATGAGGCATAGCGATAAAATCCAGAGGGCGGAAGAAGTAAGTACTTGGCCATTAATTCAGAACCAGATATTGACCAGCGGCGGTCGCATGAGCTGATGTTGATTATTTAAACAATAATCAACTTTCTCATGTTTGCATTAATATCAGAAGGCCTACCAACTGTTTTTCCAAGAGAAAAATCCCTTCCGTCGTGATAGATTAAATTCATGAAATATTGTTTTCAAACTTAAACTATTTAAGATTTAATAATGAGGGAGTAATGGGTTTATTCACTTTGGAAGATCAAGAATTCAAAAAGGTTGCTAAAACCACATTTATGCGCGAATCGATCCTTGAACGCAGGGATATTCAGTCAGCAATAGCCAAGAATATGAGCGATTTTTTGCCCGATTGCCTGGTAATCCAGGAAGAGTTTAACAATTGGGAAAATAGTCAACGTAGAATTGATTTACTCTGTATCGACAAGGCATTTAATCTGGTTGTCGTTGAGCTGAAGCGGGATGAACAAGGTGCGCATATGGAGCTTCAGGCGGTAAGGTATGCCGCCATGGTTTCACAAATGACGTTTAATGATGCTGCGGAGTGCTACCAAAAACATCTTGATAAAGAAGGTGTTGCTAAGAACGCAGAGCAGGAGATACTCAAGTTTTGTGAGCGAGACGAAAGTGAGATTGCTGACTTCAATACTCAGGTAAGGATCGTTCTGATCTCGGCTGATTTCTCTACGGAAGTGACTAATACGGTACTTTGGCTGAACAACAACGGGTTAAATGTCAGCTGTTTCAAGTTAAGCCCTTATCTACACCTTGATAAGATATTGGTCAATTTTGAACAGATAATACCACTGCCCGAAGCAAAAGATTTCTTGGTTAGACAGAAACGAAAAGAAACGGAGGCCAGGGATGCCAAAGAAAAAGGAGAGAGAGATTACTCGAAATTTATCTATAAGGGTGTGGTTTATAATAAAAGAAATCTGGCCTATGAGCTGATGAACGAATGGATTATGGATACTAATCCGTATGGTATGCAGGCGATAGCGTCCGTGTTTGGCGATGATATCCATCGCAGCCTTATTAAAGCTGAACAGGATGTGATTGCGTCACGGCGTAAGCGATTTCATGATGAAACCATTGAGCTTGCCTCCGGTGAGATAGTACTAGTGACTAATCAATGGAGTATTGGCTCTATTCAAAAGCTGATAAATAAGTTTGCCAGCCTTGGCTATAACATTGAGATGCACCAGCAAGATTGATGCCAGGCGGCCAATCAGATGAGTCTCAGCACGCAAAGCGGAACCTTGCCCCTGTATGTGATGGCATTGTTCCGCTTGATACTCTCTCCGTTGTCCGCAAGCATGCCAGGCACGCCTCTGCATCAGCGCTTTCCCTAACCCCGCCGATCAAACCGATAAACCAGCGCCAACGCCAACGCCAAAATCAGCAGCGGTGGAGCGAGGGCGGTGAAAGGCGCATTGAGGGCGAACAGCAACCCCAGGTTGAGAACGATCTGGTAAGCGATGTAGGTCAACAGCCCGACGATCACGCCGAGCGCTAACCGGCTGCCCATGCCGGGGGCGCGCGGGGCGGTGAAGGTAAACGGGATGGCCAGCAAAATCATCGCCAGCACCAGCAGGGGCTGGCCGAGTTTTTTCCACAGCGCCAGGCGGTATTCGGTGCTGGGCTGCCCCGAGCCCTGCAGGTAATCGATATAGCGATCCAACTGCTGCAGCGAGAAACTGCCCGCCGGCAGGGTCAGCTCTTTCAGGCTCGGCACGGCGAACAGCGATCGCCACGGCAGGCTGTTTAGCCGCTCAATCGTCTCTTTTCTGCCTTGCCAGCTTTTTTGCATCACATTGTGCAGCAGCCAGCTGCCGTCGGCAGAGGCGCTGGCGCTTTCGGCGTATATGTAAGATTCCAGCGCGCGGTTGGCCTGATAACGGAAGATCTCAATGCCGTAGGGCTGGTCGTTCTCATCGACGGTTTTTACCGTCACAAATTCGTTGCCGCGCCGCGCCCATAGCGGGTTCACGGTCACGTCGTTATCGTTCGACTGCGCCAGCGCGTTGTTCTTCATCTGCAGCGCGCGCTGCTGCAGCGGCGAGGCCGCCCATTCATCGAGAGCGCCGAGCGAGAGGTTCATCAACAGCCCGGCGGCGAGCATCACCAGCGCAATGCGGAATATCGACATCCCGGCGGAGCGGATCGCTGTCAGCTCCAGGGTTTTAGACAGCTGGCCCAGCCCAACGATGCCGCCGAGCAGCGCGATAAACGGCCCCAGATCGACCAGGCTGCGCGGCAGGGTCATCACGGTCACCAGCAGCGCCTGCTGCCAGCGGTAGCCGCCCGGGGTCACGTCCTCCAGCTCGTTGATCAGCGTGAAGGTGGTGAACAGCGGGATCAGCAGCCCGGCCGCGGCGGCGAAGCCGATGAACACGTTGCGGATCAGGTAGCGGCTAAAAATGGTCATCGGGCAGTTTTCCGCAGCAGGGATAGGTCGCGCGCCAGCAGCAGGGCAATGCCGACAGCCATCGCTATCGGCACCAGCCAGACGCCGGGGATCGTCGGCAGAGAGCCGTTGGCCACCAGCGTGCGGCAAATGTTGCCGCCATAGAAAATCACGGTAAACAGAATCGTCAGGGGCAGCAGCGCGGCGTAGCGCCCCTGCCGCGGCTTGATGCGGCTAAAGGGGATCGCCAGCAGCACCATCAGCACGGTGGTCAGCCCGCGGCTTTCGCGCCATTGCAGTTCGGCGGCGTCACCCGGATCGGCGGAGCGTGCCAGTTCCGCCGGCGAGGCCGATTTATGCCGAGACTCGGCGCTGGGCACGAACGGTTTGAGCGCGATGTCGAAGTTGTCGTAGTTCTGCCCGTTGTCGTCGGTGCCCTGGCGATCCAGCGCGTAGGCGGTGCCGGTTTTCAGCCGCACGGCGGGGCTGGCGGGGGAGGCGTCGAGCACCTCCACCGACTGCGCGCGGTACAGGTTGGTGTGATGGGCGCCGCGTACGTAAATCAGGGCGTCCGTCAGGTGGTTGGCCGTTTTATCGACGTGATTGGCGAGGATCATGCGGCCGTTGCCGCTGACGTTGAATTTGTCGGCCTGCAGGTGGCTCACGTCCAGCACCGATTGCGACTGCTGCTGCAACTGATAAATATTGGCGTACGCCCAGGGTCTGCCATACAGCGAAAGCAGCGTGACCGCTATCGCCAGCGGCACGGCCAGTATCAGCACCGCCTTGTACAGCCGCAGCGGGCTGGCGCCGGCGGCCAGCATGGCGGTGATCTCCGCATCGCTGTACATCTGGCTCAGGGCCACCGCCACCGAGACATACAGCGCGACGGGCAATATCATCTCCAGCGCGATCAACGATTTATAGAAAACCACGTCGGCCACCACCCGCAGCGCCAGCGTGCCGTTGGCGGCGTCGGTCAGGTAGCGCTGGGCGGAGTAGCTGGCGAACATGAAGATCAGAAACCCGGCGATCATCATTACCAGGCGGCGGATCTCAACCGTGATATAGCGTTCAATCAAAGACATGCGTTATCGGCTCCCGGCGGCGTGCGCGTCATGGCGTCTCTCGGTCGATCAGGGCGCGCAGCAGGGCGATCACCTGATCAACTTCCTGCGGCGTGAGTGCGCCGTCCTTCGCCCACTGCACGCGCCCGGTCTTGTCCAGCACCACGATGGTGGAACTCTCCTCCGGCAGCCGCCAGGCCATGCGCCCCAGCCCGTCGCTGTCGACGATGAACTGCGCCCAGGGGTAATGCCGCTTGTTTTTCTCTATCTTGCCGCGCACGAAGAAGCCGGAGCCCGGTATCGCGTCGTCGGTGTTGACGATGGTGGTGGGCTGGAAGCGATCGCCCGGCAGGTTCGCCTCCTGGACGGCGTTGATCAGCAGCGAGTTCTTCTTTTTGGCCGAGGTGCGCCCGGCGATGTACTGGATCACCCGCACCTTGCCCGCCAGTTTGGCGCTGTTCCACGGCCGGTAGTGGAAATCGCCGTCGCGCAGCAGCAGCTCGCCGCGATCGGCGATGGCGATCGGCGCCACCGGCTTGCCATGCACGAAGTTATGCGCAGGCGCCGCCAGCGGCGTCAGCAGCAGGGCGAGGGGCAGCAAGCGGCGTAACGTCATCATGGCTCTGAGCAACGCGCTTATCTGCCCGCCGCGATGGCCGGCTGGGAAAACGACAGCGGAAAGCGCGCCAGCAGCAGCTCCAGGCGCTGGCGGATGTCGATGTCCAGCGTCGCCGGCCGGTCATAGATATCGCCGCCGGCCAGCTTGTCCGCCACCATCACGTCGTGCCGGTCGCCCATCAGGCCGTTAATCGCCGCCAGGAAGCGCGAGATCTGCCGGGCTTCGCGGTTGTCGGGATCGATCGATCTCAGCGTGTCGTAAAACGACACCTGCCGGCTGACGATTTTGCGCACGTCGTGGAACTGATGCCCGGTCAGCGCCGGGCTGGCGATCAGCGTCTGCAGGGAGCGCATCTGTTCCTGGCGGTAGGTGATAAAGCCTTGTGGGCTTTCCAGCCGGGTGTGGCGCAGCGCATAGCGCACGTAAGACCACACCGGCTTGCTGAGCAGCAGCCGCAGCAGGTTGCCGTACAGCGTCAGGTTCTTCTGGTTGCCGTTGCGAAATGCGTCCTGAAAATGGCCGAGCACCACGGTGGTGGTGTGGAACAGGCGGTTGGCGCGATGAGAGGCGCCGTACAGCTGCTGGGCGAAGCGCAGGTGCTTATAGCGGGCGCGAATATATTTGTAGCGCATGCGGGTGGCTGCCGCCAATTGCGGGTCTTGCAGGAAACCGTTCACCAGCTGCAGCAGCTCGCGGCGGGAAAAACCGTCTTCCCAAAACTGCAGGCACAGCGCGTAGTTGTCCCGGATGCTCTCGGGGGAACACTGCAAATCAATCTGCTGCGGTAGGCTGATATTCGCCTCGACCAGATCGTCCTCTTCCACCGCGACAAACAGCGCCTGGGTGGTTTCGGCGGAGAACTTCTTCCAATTCGTGTTAGCGGTCATTGATTACTCTCTTTGGGCACATTCAGCCCCAACATAAAGCGATTGCGGTAGGCGCCGATCGTCGGTATCAGGGATAACAGAACGTCTAAACATTGCCCAAGTAAATAAGCGAAGGCGGCGCCCTGCACGCCGAAGGCGTACGCCATCGACACCAGCAGCGCAATGTAGGCCGCCGAGGCCGTCGCCTGCGCGATCAGGAAGGCGCGCTGCTTGCCCGCCATAAACAGTAAGGATTCCTGCGGGAAGCCCATCATCGAGACGATGATCGCGCCCAGCATGATTTGAATCAGGTCATAGGCTTCCAGGTATTGTTGCCCGAACACCGTGGAGATAAGCGGCTTGCCCACCAGCAGCATCAACACCGCCACGGCCAGGCCGATGCCGCCGGCCAGCAGCGAGGAGCGTAGGCCCAGCAGCCACGGCGTCTTGGTACGCGGATCCAGGCGCATGATCTCCGGATAGAAGCTTTTCTCCAGCAGCTTGGCCGGGGTACCCGTCGCATCGAAGAAGGTCATGGCGATCTTGAACAGCCCGGCGGCGGCCGGCCCGAGCACCACGCCCACCAGCACCGTGGTGCAGGAGTTGCGCGCGGCCCAGATGGTATGGGCGATGTTGGTGGTCCAGACGAAGTTCCAGGCACCCTCGATGCGGCGCGCGACGTCGAACAGCCGCGGCCGCAGCGCGCCGTGAATATCGCGGCGGCGCAGTTCGCGCGCGGTGAACCACCAGAACAGCGTGCCGCCGATCAGGTTAGAGGCGTACCAGGTGACGATAAAGCCCGGGAATCCCAGATCGAAATAGTAGGAGATGACGCTGCCCACCGCCTGCAGGAACGGCTTGATCGCCTGCTGGATGGCGATTAAGTCGAAGCGGTTGAAGGCGCGCAGCACGCCGGTCGGCGTGGATGAGGTCATCGACGGGATCAGCGTGCAATACAGCATGGCGAGCCAGAAGCTCTCGCTGTCCAGCCCCAGGGCGTGAGACAGGAACGGCAGCATGACCATGCCGCCCAGCACGGCGATGACGCCGCTGGCGATATCCAGCCCGAAGGAGAAGGCGACGACGTCGCGGAAGCGGCCGGTATTTTGATGCTCCAGCGCCGGGGTGCCGAATTGCACCACAAACTGCCAGGTCTGGAATTTGATGAAATCGCTGACCGCTTTGGTATAGGCCTGGATCACCACCAGCACGCCGAACATTTCAGGCGACATGCCTTTACCGGCGCAGGAGAGCGCCAGCAGGCCGAGCAGCGCGCTGGCCACGCTGCCGGAACCTAAATAGGCGGCGTTACGTAAAATGGAGCGAAACGCGCCATCGGAAAACCACCGTTTCATGACTCAAACCAACCGTTATCGTTATTTTTCTGCATCTTGTGTCCCGCAGTCATGCGCTTGCCCTGTATGCGTTTAATAAACCTGAGTTTCTTTGCCGGCGTTCTCACCGGATTGCCCGATGTCGCTCTGTGGGCGCTGCGCGGCGTTCACCACGGCGGAAATGGCGTTGAGCGCGTTGCTCAATACCTCGTCGTAAGGGGCTCGGGCGTCCAGTTCGATGATGCGCGCGCCGTTGTATTGCAGGCGCACCATGGCGGCAATCTTGTCTTTCAGCTCGTCATAGCTGTGATCGGGCTTGCGGGAAAACGCCGTATCGACATCGATATCCAGGCGAATGATCAGCTCCGGCCGATAGACGGCCATCTGCTGATACAAACGGCGTTCGCGCGCCGCCAGGCGGCTCAATAAACCGCCTTTTGCGCGTTCCACGCCGATTCCTGGCCCATCGTAGTAAAAACCCGATATTTCCGCCTGCGGATAGCGATCGCTGATCACCAGCACGCCGCTCTGCGCAAGCCGCCGCACCTTGCGCAGGTTGGCGGCGCGCCACAGCGAAAAGCCGTACATGATCAGCGCCGCCCACAGCGCCGGCGGCTTGTTGCTCATGCGCTGAGTTTTATCGGATTTGGCCGCCAGGCGCCGTTCCAGCCATACGCCGATGAACGGCAATTTCTTGATTTTGTCGCCGTCTTCGCCGGAGATCAGCCCCAGGTAGCGCCGTTCCGTGGGGCGATGCCGCTGC
This sequence comes from Serratia sp. BFP-2025, assembly GCF_050880365.1. Taxonomy (NCBI): domain Bacteria; kingdom Pseudomonadati; phylum Pseudomonadota; class Gammaproteobacteria; order Enterobacterales; family Yersiniaceae; genus Serratia; species Serratia sp. BFP-2025. The sequence continues at coordinate 653,442 of NZ_JBPAFV010000001.1, forward strand.
AGGTTTTTCACCAGATCGGCGGTCAACGTGGACTTGCCGGTGCCGTCGCTGCCCACTACGGCAATCAGCCCGGTAATGCAGGTGGCGGAGGCGTGCGGCTCGGCGGTAAGTTTATTTTTATTCATCTGTTTCGGTACGAAAAGGTTATTTGGCGGCTAGGCATTGGCGGCCCTCAGCGATATTTGAGCGACGCGCAGCGACTCGTCGAAAATACGGTTGGCCGGCTCGCGGCCGTCTAAATCCAGTATGTTGGCGCCGTTAAACGTCAGGTGCGGGATAACGGCGATCTTTTCACGCAATGCCGCCAGCGAGTGATCGGGTTTGCGTGAATAGGCCGTTTGCTCGTCAATATCCAGCCGAATTAATAATAACGGCCGATAAGACGCCATCCATTGGTACAGGTTTTGCTCGCGTGTTCTCAGCCAGCGGATCCAGCGGTTGCCGCCGGCGGTTTTCGCCAGCTGCGGGCCATCGAAACGAAAACCCGCCACTTCTGCCTGCGGATAACGATCGGTAATCAGCAATGCGCCCCGGCGACTTTTCGCCAACATGCGGCGAAATTTATAAACGCGCCAATAGGAAAGTAAAAAAATAACCAGTGCCGTGGCATTATCCGGCGGCGTAGAAGGGCGATCGTGCACGCGCTGCGATTTCTTCAGCAAATAACGGCCGAAGGGCGCGCCAATAATCGGCAGCGAACTTATCCATTCGCCGATGCGCCCGGAAGACTGGCCGAGATACAGCAGTTCTGCCGGTTCCTGCGCCGATAAGGCGCCGACCAAACGGGCAGCCAATGTGGATTTTCCCGAGCCGTCACAGCCGGTTATCGCTATTACGCGCACGGGCGAGCGATCAGATGAAGGTCTTATCTGCTGACTCACAATAATTGATCCAATGCGAAAAAAACTATTGTATTCCAATACGCCTTGGGTTCAAGATATTTATTGTGCTTTGCTGCGATAAAATAATGAGATCTGTATTTTCGTTCGTTATTTGAATTGATATTTATGGCGTTGGTTCTTGTTATTTTGTGCTAATTGTCCGTGCATGGGTCGGTTTCGCTTTTTATGTTAACTTCCGGCCTGACCCACGGCGGAAAACGAGCGGCGGTTTTTTATTTTCGCTTAATATTTTGTGCTGTTTGTCGCCGCGTGAAGAGAGTTTCTTTCGCGCTGTCGCCACGGCCGTGAGTGATATTTCGCTTCAAATAAGGCGCGCCGTTTCCGGCGTATTGAAAGAGAGTTTGATTATGAGTGCAAAATTTCCGCCGTTGATTGCGGTTATTGGCAGCGACGGTTCGGGTAAGTCCACCGTTTGCGAACATTTGATCGAGTATGTGAAACATTATGGCCCGGCGGTGCAGGTGCATCTGGGCAAACAGGCGGGCAACGTCGGGCGCGCGGCGGCGAAATTGCCGCTGCTGGGGCGCTCGGTGGGCAAGGCTATCGAGAGCAATACCAAAAAAGTCAAAACGAAAAAATCCCGCATCGGTCTATTGCCGTCTGCGGTGATCATCGCTTTCGTGGGGCGGCGGCTGCTGCGGTTTCGCCGCATGCTGGCGTTTCGCCGGCAGGGATTCATCGTGTTGACCGACCGTTTTCCACAGGCGCAGATCCCCGGCGCGTATGACGGCACGGTATTTCCCGTCGATGTGGAAGGCAGCCGTTTTGTCCGTTGGCTGGCGGCGCGCGAACGGGCGGCGTTCCAATGGATGGCGGGGCAAAAACCGGATCTGGTCCTCAAGCTGAATGTCAGTCTGGACGTGGCCTGCGCCCGCAAGCCCGATCATCGCAAAGCGGCGCTGGAGAAGAAGATCGCCGTCACGCCGTTATTGACGTTCGAAGGTGCCGATATCGTGGATCTCGACGCCGATCGGCCGATCGAAGAGGTGCTTTCGGCGGCGGAACAGGCCATCGCGGAATTTATGGCGGCGCAGGGATATCGCTATTCGGCTGATGGAGTGTCAACGGCTGCGCACTGAGGTGCGCATCGGTTCGGCAGGGCGGCGATGACGTTTCCGGCACCGCCGCCGCGGCCGACAGGGAAAGGCTTTATTTTTTCAGCGCGGCAAAGGCGCGCACGATGGCATCGATCTCTTCATCGCTGTGCGCGGCATTGACGCTGCAGCGCAGCAGGGTGACGCCCGCCGGCGCGGCCGGAGGCAGCACCAGATTCACATACACGCCGTGGGCGATCAGCTCGCGCCAGAAACGCAGCCCGTCTTCCTTCGACCCGATCATCACTGGCACCACCGGGCTGATGCGCGGCCCCAGGGTATACCCCAGTTCGGCGAGGCCGTGGTACAGGCGGTGCGCGTTGCTCCACAGTTTTTCCCGCAGCTCGGGATGGCGCGCGATTTTTTGCAGCGCCGTGCGCACCGAGGCGATGCTGGAAGGCGACGGCGACGCGGTAAAGATATACGGCCGGCTGCTGTAGCGCAGCACGTCCATCCCCTTGCCGCCGACGGCGAAACCGCCGATCGAAGCCAGGCTTTTGCTGAAGGTGCCCAGGATGATATCCACGTCTTGCTCGACGCCCAGCGCCTCGGCCAGGCCGCGGCCATGCTCGCCCATCACGCCGAAGGAATGCGCTTCGTCCACCAGCAGATAGCCGCCCAGCCGCCGCTTGATATCGACGATTTCCACCAGCGGGGCGACGTCGCCCAGCATGCTGTAAATGCCTTCGACGATGATGATCGCCTCGCGGGCGCGCTCGCCCAGGCGCAGCATGCGGCGCTCCAGATCGGCGGCGTCATTGTGGCGGAAGCGAATGATCTCCGCGCCGCCGAGGGCGCAGGCGTCGTAAATGCTCGCGTGGCTGTCCGCATCGATCAACACCACGGATCCCGGCCCCGCCAGCGTGCTGATGACGCCGAGGTTGGCGGTATAGCCGGTGGAGAACACGATGGCGCTGGGGCGATCGAAGAATTCCGCCAATTCCCGCTCCAGCGTCAGGTGCGATCCGTAGCTGCCGTTCGCCATGCGCGAGCCGGTAGTGCCGGTGCCGAGCGCGGCCAGGGCCGCCTGGCCGGCGGCGATCGCCTGCGCGTCGAACGTCAGGCCGAGGTAGTTATTGGTGCCGGCGAGGACAATCTTTTGATCGCCGATGCGCCCCTGAGTGGCGGAATAGACTTCGTCGATGCAGGTACCGAACGGGTTCAGGCCGGACGTTTGAAATTGTTCACGCTCGCCCGCGAGCCGCGAAAATTTATCATACAGTCCCATGGCTTTTCTCCAGATAAGGGCGCAGCGCGTCAAGCAGTTGCTCTGGCGTTCTGACATCAAGCAATATATTGATCGGGATGGAGATATCTAATTCATCTTCCAGCATCATCAGCAGATCCAATACCCTGATGGATTCCAGGCCAAGATCATTGACGAGATCGCTATCAGGCTTTATTTCGACTCCGCCTTCGACGATACCTTGCAAACACGTCAGGATATAATCCATTACAGCATCGCGATTTAGCATAAGAACGTTGACACACCTCTAATTGGAATAATTAAAACAGCCCTTCACGCAGCGCGCGCTCCAAACTCACCTGTGGAAACCAATTAATCTGCTGCGACAGCGCATGATTGCTGGCGGACCAGTCGCGATGGGTTAATTCGCGTATTTTGCTGCGCGTCAGCATCGGCTCCCGTTTAATCAGGCGGTTCCACAATCCGCCGATATCCGCCATGGCTTTCAGCAGCGGCAGCGGAATGCCCACCAGGCGCACCGGGCCCTGGCGCACCGCAGCGCCGATGTCCCGCAGGCGCAGCCAGTTATAGCCTTCGGCCACGCCGTCGCACAGTTCGTAAATATTCGGCTGCGCGGGCTGCGCCAATAACCATTGGGCGACCGCCTGCGCCAAATCGCTCACGTGCAGAAAAGAGAGTTTGGCGTCAGGCGCGCCCAGCCGGGGCAGCACGCCGCGCAGCAGGCCGTTGAACAGTGGTTTCAGCTCTTTATCGCCCGGGCCGTAAACCGCCGTCGGGCGGAAAATTCCCAGCGCGATATCGCCGCTGGCGGCGATGAGTTGCTGTTCGGCGGCCTGTTTTGAATGGGCGTACCAGGACAGCGCCGGATGGCGGGCCGCCAGCGACGACATGAACAGGAAGCGATTGCAGCGGCCGTTCTGCCTGGCCGCCTGCATCAGGTTCAGGCTGCCGGTCACGTTGCAGCGGGTGAACACCGCTTCCGCATGCCCACGCACCTGGCCGGCGCAGTGCACCACGCACTCCGCACCGCGCACCAGTTCGGTGAGCGAGGGCCGATCTTCCAGCGCGCCGGGGATCCACTGCAGGTTGTCGGCGGTGGCTTTTCCGGCTTGCCGCGTCAGGGCGCGCACGCTAAACCCTTGCGCCAGCAGTTCCTGGACGATATGCCGGCCGATAAAGCCGGTCGCGCCCGTCACCGCGACGGTGCCGCTCATTGCGCGAAACCGGCCAGCTGCGGCAGTTGCGGATATAGCGAGGCGCTCAGCCAGCGTTTTTTGGCTTCGGCGCGGGCGGGTTTGCCCGACGACGTGCGGGGAATGCTGTGCGGCGGCAGCAGCTCAATGTCCACCGCGATGCCGAATTCGCTTTGAATGCGCGCGCTCAGCGAATGGACGATTTGTTCCCGACGTTCTTCCGAGCTGACCCGGCACTGGATCTGCAAAATAATTCTGGCCGCTTCGTCGTGTTCTTCGGTCACGAAGGCAATCGCATCGCCGGAGCGGATTTCCGGTTCGGATTCCGCGACGTACTCGATATCCTGCGGCCAGATATTGCGGCCGCGAATGATGATCAAATCCTTCTTGCGGCCGGTGACGTACAGATAGCCGTCCAGCAGGTAGCCCAGATCGCCGGTATCCATCCAACCGGTCACCTGAATTTGCTGCTGGGACTCATCGTCGCAGAAGTAACCGTTCATCAGGCTGGGACCGGAAATCGTGATATGGCCGACCTGGCGTTCCGGCAGCGGTTGCCCGGTTTCGCTGCGGATCTCGATGCGATGCCCGGGCAGCGCCCGGCCGCAGTTGACGAAGGTCGAAACGGCGCGGGTCTTCTTGCCGGGCGCGACCGCTTTACCCTGGTACTCCAAAATATCGCGGTCGACCGCGTTGGTTTGCGGGCCGGAGCAAGGATCGGAAAAGCTGACCGCCAGCGTGTTCTCCGCCAGGCCGTAACAAGGCATGAAGGCTTTGCTGTCGAAGTTGATGCTGCTGAAGTGTTCGCCAAATTGGCTGAGCAGCTCGGCCGGAATAGGTTCGGCGCCGACGCCGGCGACCCGCCAGCTGGAGAGATCCAGATCGGCCAGCTCTTTGGCGTTGCTGCGGCGCAGGCACAGATCGTAGCCGAACGGCGGGGCGACGGACACCGTGCCGCGGTTCTTGGCGATCAGTTTCAGCCACTGCATCGGGCGCATGGCAAAATCTTGCGTGCGCAGGTAGTCGACGGACAGCTGGGTCGCTACCGGGGTCAGCAGGAAACCGACCAGGCCCATATCGTGATAGAAGGGCAGCCAGGAGACGCAGCGGTCGCCGGCGCGCAGCTTGATGCCGTCGCGGCTGATCGCGTTCAGGTTCGCCATCGCCGCCCGCTGGGTGATGATCACGCCGCGCGGAAAACGCGTGCTGCCCGAGGTGTATTGGAGATAGGCGATATCGTCGGGTGAGGGCGCCGGCAGCGCGATCGCCGGCTCTGGCAGCGCGTTGAAGTCCGCGTCGCTGAGAATGTGCAGCGACGGCGCGCGTTCCGTGGCGGAGGCGATCAGCGGCGTCCACTCTTCGCTGCTGATGATCGCCGCAGGATTACAGCTGGCGATCAGCCCTTTCAGTTTGGCGGTGTAGGAATCACGCTGGCCGACACCCATGGGGATCGCCAGCGGCACCGCCACCAGGCCGGCATATTGGCAGGCGAAAAAGGCTTCGACGAATCCCGCGCTGGTTTCGGCGATAAGCGCCACGCGATCGCCTTTCTTGAGTTTCAGCGACAATAAACGCCGCGCGCCCGAGATCGCTTTTTGCTGCAGCGTGCGATATTCGAGAACGGTCACGAGTTGATTGCGACGGTCGTAAAAATTCATTCCCGTATTACCGAGCGCCGCGTAATCCAACGCGTCCACTAAAGTGGGGAAGTCCGCATAGCGCATAGGAAGAGAATGAACAGAACTTGTTTCAGACATAGACAAACTTAGCCATAGATTAAAAATCACCAAAAGAGATACATCACTCTTGGCGAGGTAATTGATATTTTACTATGAATAGGATTTGAATAAGTTTGTTATTCAACCATCTTCATTCCGCGAACAGCGTATATTGCCGAGCTTGAGTAGCGCGTCAGTTATTAACCCGGTAACCCGTGAGCAACTTGCGTCATCAGCCTTGAGCGGCGCGTTGGGGATATACGGGGAGATATTGTGATATCCTGGCTTTGCCGTTCTTTAGTTTGTGTCTGTCGGGCAGGGAATAACTGTCGCCTCATAGGTTATGACCTCATGCATGGCTATCTTAGAACTTAAACACTTCCTAAACAGTATGCCGCAAGAAATCAAAAAGTGAATGCCTGATTTAACCTGAATCTTAAAAACAGCATTAAGTGGTAAAAATGACGGTGCCCCTCATGATTAAAGTCGGCACACTAAAAACGGGCAGGATTCTTTTGCCGAGACAGCACTAAATAATAAAAGAGCACCAATAGCGTAGCATGCCTGCGCCGCTTTGGGCTTTCCTTTTTTTGCACCATCAACAGTGTTTACGGGTGAGTAACGGGCAATTAATGCGCTGATTCACCGGGGGTAATATTCGGTTTTTCTTATCGTTTAGCCGGAGGCAAGACACAATTCAATAAAAGAGAACAGCATAAAAAATGCTAAAGGCGTTGTCGCGCTCATATTTGATTATTTTATTAAAACCTAAGGCTATTTATGATCCGTATTGAGAAAGTTCTGGATAAACCCGAACTTAAAGAGTTTATTGCTTTCCCCTCGTTACTGTTTCGCGATGATCCGAACTGGATTGAGCCGCTGTATTTAGAGCGTGAAGAACACCTGTCAAAGAAAAATCCCGGCACCGACCATATCGAATGGCAGGCGTGGGTGGCCAAAAAACAGGGGAAGGTCGTCGGGCGCATTACCGCACAAATTGACTCCCTGCATCGCGAGCTGCATGGGGAAGATACCGGTCACTTCGGCATGATTGACGCCGTTGACGATCCCGCCGTTTTCAGCGCGCTATTTTCGGCGGCGGAAGAGTGGCTGAGATCGAAGGGCGCGCGCAAGATCACCGGGCCGTTCAGCCTCAACATCAATCAGGAGAGCGGCCTGTTGGTCGAGGGATTTGACACCCCGCCGTCGGCCATGATGACGCATGCCAAACCCTACTATGCGACCCAGATAGCGCAGCAGGGTTACAGCGAAGGGATTGATCTGCTTGCCTATTGGATGAAAAGAACCGACCTGCATTTCTCGCCGTCGCTCAGCCGGATGATGGACCAGGTGCGCAAAAAGGTGACCGTTCGTCGCCTCAACCGTAAGCGCTTTCGGGAAGAGATGCAGGTGTTGCGGGAGGTGTTCAATTCCGGATGGCAGCATAACTGGGGATTTGTCCCGTTCACCGAACACGAGTTCGCCACCATGGGGGATCAGCTGAAGTTCCTGGTGCCCGACGATATGATCCATATCGCCGAGGTGGACGGCGCGCCCTGTGCCTTTATCGTCGGGCTGCCGAACATTAACGAGGCCATTGCCGATCTGCAGGGGCGGTTATTGCCTTTCGGCTGGGCCAAATTGCTGTGGCGCCTGAAAGTCAGCGGCGTGCGCACGGCACGGGTGCCATTGATGGGCGTGCGTCAGGAATATCAATTCAGCCGCATCGGGCCGATTATTGCGCTGCTGCTGATTGAGGCGCTGCGCGAGCCCTTCGCCAAGCGCAATATCGACGCGCTGGAAATGTCGTGGATCCTGGAAACCAATACCGGCATGCGGACGATTTTAGAACGCATCGGCGCGGTGCCTTATAAGCGCTACCGATTGTACGAAAAAACACTTTAACCGATTGATCGCGAATCGTCTTTTAACGTCCCCAGGATAATTGCCGCGTCAGGGTGCTTTTCGTGCGGTGCGGTTCCAGTCGTGGATGCTAAAACCTGAGTGAGTGGATGATCCCCAGAGGGGATAGATTAAAGTCTTTAACTAATAAACCACGGACAAATTCACGGCGTGTGACTTATTTTCGCCTGGTCGCCGTGATGTGGATGAGAGCAGAATAGATGCCTGTGAAAAAGAAAAAAGGAATAAACCGATTAACCTACAGCATAAGGAATTCATGGGCCGGCTTTATTGATGCCATGTTGACCGAGGATGCATTCCGTCAATTATTGGTTATTAACGCCATTTTACTGGTTGTTACATTTACTTTAGATATTACAAAAATGGAACGGCTGTTATTAATCGCCTGCAGTTTCTTGCTGTTGGTGGTCGAGCTGCTTAATACGGCGATTGAGACCGTGGTCGACCGTATTTCACTGGCGCTGCATCCGTTATCCAAACGCGCCAAAGATCTGGGCGGCGCGGCGCAATTGGTGGCGGTGCTGATGACCATCGTTGTTTGGGCAACGGTGCTGCTGGGGCGATAAGGGCGAGGCTCACCCAGGCGTTAAACCGGTGTCACGCGGCGTGCAGCCGCATGCCGTGCGCCACCGTGGTACCGGGCGCCGAGAACGTTATGCGCTTTTGTGACAGGGTTAATGGCGGGGCGGGGAACTGCCCCGTGCCGATTGTTCGGCACAGCGCGTAAAAAGGTGAATACCTACACGGCATTTGCATCAATGCCCGAACGTACGTTCCACATTACAGCAAAGGTTTATGTTGCTTCATATCATCCCCGCACCTCTCTGCTATAGCTTTACATCTATATAGCAATTGACCTATATTGCAGGGAGGCCCCGTGTGGGAAATTAAAACAACGGATGTGTTTGATAACTGGTTTAGCTCTCTCAACGATGCCGAGCGAGCCGCAGTGCTTGCCGCATTGATGGTTCTGCGGGAAAAAGGACCCGGCTTGCCCAGGCCCTATGCCGATACGGTTAAAGGCTCGTGTTACTGCAACATGAAAGAGCTGCGTATTCAGAGCCGTGGCGAACCGTTGCGGGCATTCTTCGCCTTCGATCCGTACCGTGTCGGCATGGTGCTTTGCGCGGGCAATAAAGCGGGCAATGAAAAACGTTTTTACGATCGAATGCTGCAGATTGCCGATCGGGAATTCACGAATTGGCTGAACACACTAAAAGAGAAGGAGTGACGCGATGGGCAGAACGTTGGAACAGCTTATTGCGGATGAAAAGCCCGAGGTCGTGGCCGAAGCGCAGGCAATGGCGACGGAGATTATGCTGAACATCCATCTTGCCGAGCTGCGCGATAAGGTGCAGAAAACCCAGGTTGAAATGGCGCAGGCGCTGGGCATCAGGCAACCGACCGTCGCCGTGATGGAAAAGCCGGGCCGCGATCTGAAGCTTTCCTCGCTCAAACGCTATGTTGAGGCGGCGGGCGGCAAACTGCGCCTGGATGTCGAACTGCCGGACGGTTCGCACTACGAATTTGTGCTGTAAGCGCCGTTGTCAGCTGGCGGCAGTACGCTATTTGGGCTTCTGCGCGTCGTTAAACCTAAGCACATCGATAAGCAAAGAAAAGGCCGATCCTGGGTGCTTGCGGTGCGGGTAGTAAAGATGATACCCCGGCAGGTCCGGGGTGAACTTGTCCAGCACGCGAACGAGTTTTTTCTCGTCAAGGGCGCTCTGCACCTGATCGCAAGGTAGGTAGGCCAGGCCGTGCCCGTCGAGAGCGGCATCCAGGATCAGGTCGATGGTGTTTAACAACAGTTGGCCTTCCATGCGAACCCGAACTTCACGTCCGCCGCGCATGAGTCGCCAGCGGTTGGCGGTACCCGAGGTGGGAAGATAGAGGTTAATCGCCTGATGATCGACCAGCTGCGCCACCGAAGTCGGGGTGCCTCGCCGGGCAAGATAATCCGGCGCGCCAACGATCGCCATCGGAATATCAGGCCCAATCCGCACGGCAATCATATCCTTATCCATCTCTCCCCCCAGACGGACGCCGGCATCGAAACGCTCGGCGACCACATCGCTAAGACCATAATCGATCAGGAGCTGCACGTTTATTTCTGGGTGAGATTTCAGCAGCGTGCGCATGGCGGGCAGCAACAGGGTTTTTGCCGCATGCTCCACCGTGGTGATGCGTATGGTGCCGGAAGGGCGGTTGCGCAGCTCGCCCAGTGACGTCATGACGGAATCCAGGTCTTGCAGCATGGGGCCAAGGGTCGACAAAAGCTGCTCCCCGGCCTCGGTGGGCACTACGCTGCGCGTGGTGCGCGTCAGCAGACGAAACCCCAGCCGTTCTTCGATGCGGCGGACGATCTGGCTTAACGCCGACTGCGCCATGCCCAGGCGGGCCGCGGCCCGGGTGAAGCTGCGCTCCTCGGCGACCACCACAAATGCCACCAAATCGGCTATCTCATCACGTTTCATCTCTGTTTTCCGCTCGGCTGATTAATCATTTAAGTGATAGGTCCAATCATTATTTTGGGTCTAATCATCTTAATGTTCAATGTCTATAGTGAGAATCAGAAACGATGTAGTTAACCGACCACCCTGATGAGGAACCGGATGATGAACCAGAAAATCAGCTTCACTAATAGCAATAACCCAACCATCGATCTTTCCGCAGTGCTCTATTTGCCACCGGCGTTCGACGCGGGCCGTCAGTATCCGGCCATCGTCGTTTCTCACCCGGGGGGCGGCGTGAAAGAGCAAACCGCCGGCACCTATGCCGCAAAACTGGCGGAGCAGGGATTTGTGACCGTGGCTTACGATGCCTCTTATCAGGGGGAAAGCGGCGGCGAACCGCGTCAGTTGGAAAACCCTTATATCCGCACCGAAGACGTCAGCGCGGTGATTGATTACCTGACCACGCTGCCTTATGTCGACAACGAGCGCATAGGCGCGATGGGAATTTGCGCCGGCGCGGGCTATACCGCCAACGCTGCGATCCAGGATCGCCGCATCAAGGCGATCGGCACCGTCAGCGCCGTCAATATCGGCTCGATGTTCCGCAACGGGTGGGAAAACAATGTGAAGTCCATTGATGCGCTGCCGTATGTTGAGGCGGGTTCCAACGCCCGTACCGGCGATATCAGCAGCGGTGAACATGCCACCATGCCGCTGGCGCCGATGAAAGAATCCGATGCGCCGAACGAAGAGCTGCGCCAGGCCTGGGAGTATTACCACACCCCGCGCGCGCAATATCCGACGGCGCCCGGCTATGCGACGCTGCGCAGCCTCAACCAGATCATTACCTACGACGCCTACCATATGGCTGAAGTGTATCTGACTCAGCCGATGCAGATCGTGGCGGGCAGCGTGGCGGGCAGTAAATGGATGAGTGACGATTTATACGATCGCGCCGCGAGCAGCGACAAGCGTTACCACATCGTCGAAGGTGCGAATCATATGGAATTGTATGACGGCAAAGCCTATGTCGCCGAAGCCGTTTCCGTCCTGGCGCCGTTCTTTGAAGAGACACTGTAATGAAAAATGTTCGCATCCAAAACGCCGATATGGCCTGGCACATCGCCGCCAACATTCAGCTGCCGCCAAGGTTCGATGAATCCAAGCGCTACCCGACGGTGGTCAGCGTCCATCCTTTCGGCAGCTGCAAGGAACAAACCTCCGGCAATGTTTACGGTAAGGCGTTGGCGGAACAGGGGTACGTCGTTATCGCCTATGACGCCAGTTTTCAGGGGGAGTCGGGCGGGGCGCCGCGCTGGATAGAAGATCCGACCCAGCGGGTGGAAGACATCAGCCGCGTCATCGACTATGCCGTCACCTTGCCGTATGTCGATGCGGAGCGTATCGGCGTGCTGGGCATTTGCGGCGGCGGCGGTTATGCCGTCAATGCCACGCTGACAGAGAAACGCATCAAAGCCGTGGTGAGCATCACCGGCGTTAATATTGGGCGACTCTTCCGCGAAGGCTTCAGCGGCTACGATCCGCTGGGCGCGCTGAACGCGATGGCTGCGCAGCGCACCCGGGAAGCGCGGGGCGGAGAGCTTCAGGTCAATGAACTGCTGCCCGCCAGTCCTCAAGAGGCAACGGCCCATGGGCTCACCGAACGCGACGTTTTCGAAGCGACAGACTATTACAAGACCGCGCGCGGCCAACAGCCGGGTGGCGCGACACGCATGTTGTTCTCGCATGCGCAAAAAACGCTGGCCTGGGATGCCTTCGCCTTTGCCGAGGTGCTGCTGACTCAGCCGGTGATGGTGGTGGTGGGCGAGAAAGTCGGTGCCTTTGGCGCCTATCGTGATGGCATGGAAGTCTATGGGCGCGCAACGGCTTCGGCGCATCGCGAGCTGGTCTCGTTAGCGGACTTTTCACATTACGAGCTGTATGACAAGCCGGAAGCCGTTCGTGCAGCGATGGACAAGGTGCTGCCGTTTTTAGCCGCGCACCTGGGTGAATAACCGATGGAGAACACCATGAAAAATGTATTGATCCTTGGCGCCGGCGGCCAAATCGCCCGTCATGTTATCGACCGATTGGCGGATGAACAGTCGCTTGTGCAAACGTTGTTCGCTCGCCGGCCGGAAAAAATCCGGTCGCGCCCGGCCAACGGCCGGATCCTTATCGGCGATGTGTTGAACCCGTCCGCATTGAAACAAGCGATGCAGAGCCAGGATCTGGTGTATGCCAACCTGACGGGGGAGGATCTGGATGTGCAGGCTGAGGCGGTGATTGCCGCCATGCAGGCCAGCGACGTCAAGCGCCTGATCTTCGTTCTTTCGCTGGGGATTTATGATGAGGTCCCGGGAAAATTCGGTGAATGGAACAACGCGATCATCGGTGAGCCCCTCAAGCCATTTCGTCGGGCGGCTGACGCGATTGAAGCCTCCGGGCTGGACTACACCATTCTGCGCCCGGCCTGGTTAACGGACGAAGACCAGGTTGACTATGAGCTTACCGCCCGCAATGCGCCGTTCAAAGGAACCATCGTATCGCGCAAGAGCGTCGCCGCTTTAATTGCCGACATCATCGAGCAACCGAAAAAACATCTGGGTGGGAACATCGGCGTCAACCAGCCGGGCACTGACGGTGACAAGCCGTATTTTATGTAAGTGCCTTCAATAACCTATAGCAACCTATAGCGTTAAGGCAGTGTTCAGAAAGCCGGTGGCATCTCTGCCATTGCGCGCACGCGCCAAAAGCAAAAAGCCCGCTTAAGTTTCCTTAAGCGGGCTTCTCTAAATATGGCTCCTCTGACTGGACTCGAACCAGTGACATACGGATTAACAGTCCGCCGTTCTACCGACTGAACTACAGAGGAATCGTGTGAACGGGGCGAATAATAGCGGGGCACCTGGGGTTTGTCAAAGCGCTAAACTGCAAAAAAAGCGCGTTTGCTGGCGGAATGAACATCTTGCGCTGTTTTTCGGCATTTTCCATCGCTGTGCGGTGATTTTGTGGCCCACAACGATTGCACAAGCCTTTGCACGGCGATGGTGCAAGGCCGTTCTCCCTCTCACGCTAGCCGCACTGCCCAGACTCTCGGTTATCCCCGCCACACGCTGCGCTGCAACTGATATGTAGGATGAATAAGCAAACAATATGTATTCGTCGTCACAATGGCTGGATTTTTGCTTACCCATTTTTGGGGAATGCGACTGCGCTCTCAAGAAAATTATTTTCCCCGTCTACACATAAAGTGACTGATCCGCGCCCCAGGGCGTTTCGCTACAACAGTGCTGAGGAAGATAACAATGTCATCGAAATTGATAAAAAGTCCGCTCGCTGCTTTGCTCATCGGTTGTTTAGGCACGGCCTTTTCTGCGCAGGCCGATATCGTCATCGGCGTCGCCGGGCCGTTCTCCGGGCCGAACGCCACCTATGGCGATCAGTATTGGCGCGGCGCTTCGCAGGCGGCGGCGGACATCAACGCCGCCGGCGGTATCAAAGGGGAAAAAATCAAGCTGGTGCAGGGGGATGACGCCTGCGAACCGAAACAGGCTGTCGCGGTCGCCAACCGGCTGGTGGATCAGGACAAGGTCTCGGCGGTGGTCGGCCATTTCTGCTCCTCTTCCACCATGCCTGCCTCCGAGGTGTATGACGAAGCCGGCATCATCGCCATCACCCCCGGCTCCACCAACCCGCAGATCACCGAGCGCGGCATGAAGACCATGTTCCGCATGTGCGGGCGCGACGATCAGCAGGGCGCGATCGCCACCAACTACATGCTGGATACGCTGAAGGCCAAACGCATCGCGGTGATCCACGATAAAGACACCTACGGCCAGGGGCTGGCGGATGCCGCCAAGGCGGCGATGAACAAGCGCGGCGTCACAGAGGTGCTGTATGAGGGGCTGTCGCGCGGCGAAAAAGACTTCAACGCGCTGGTGACCAAGATCGCCTCGGTCAAGCCGGACGTGGTTTACTTCGGCGGCTGTCATCCGGAAGCCGGGCCGCTGGTGCGCCAGATGCGCGAGCAGGGCGTGACCGCCAAGTTCTTCTCCGGCGACTGCGTGGTGACCGAAGAGCTGGTGACCGCTGCCGGCGGGCCGCAGTACACCAACGGCGTGCTGATGACCTTCGGCAACGATCCGCGCCTGATCCCGGAAGGCAAGGCGGTGATCGCCAAGTTCCGCGCCAGCGGCTTTGAGCCGGAAGGCTACACCCTCTATTCCTATGCCTCGATCCAGGCGATCGCCGCCGCCTTCAACGCCACCGGCGGCAAAGACAGCGCCAAGGCCGCCGAATGGCTGAAATCGCACGACGTGGACACCGTGATGGGCAAGAAAGCCTGGGACCAGAAGGGCGACCTGAAGGTTTCGGACTACGTGGTCTATCAGTGGGATGACAAGGGCAAATATCACCAGCTTTGAACAACCCAATACTGAAGTTGTGACCCCATGACAGACGGGCCCGCCGCTGTGGCGCGCCCGTTCCGCGATGACCTTTGGGCCGCATCGGACTGCGTTGGCGGCCTTACCAGGCGAGACTGCTCATTATGGATGTATTCTTTCTGCAACAGCTGATCAACGGCCTGACCCTCGGTCCGGTGTATGGCCTGATCGCCATCGGCTACACCATGGTTTACGGCATCATCGGCATGATCAACTTCGCCCACGGCGAGGTGTACATGATCTCCGCCTATCTCTGCGCCATCGGTTTGGCGCTGCTGTCGTTCTTCGGGCTGCACTCGTTCCCGCTGCTGATCCTCGGCACGCTGGTGTTCACCATCGTCATCACCGGGGTCTACGGCTGGGTGATCGAGCGCATCGCCTACAAGCCGCTGCGCAACTCTACCCGCCTGGCGCCGTTGATCTCCGCCATCGGCATGTCGTTAATCCTGCAAAACTACGCGCAGATTAGCCAGGGGCCGCGCCAGCAGGGCATCCCGACGCTGCTGAGCGGCGTGTTCCGCCTGGAGTTCGACGGCGGCGTGCTGCAGATCACCTACACCAAGGTGTTTATTCTGGTGGCGTCGCTGCTCGGCATGGCGATCCTCACCTACATCATTCAGCGCACCCGGCTGGGGCGCATCTGCCGCGCCACCCAGCAGGATCGCAAAATGGCCTCGATCCTCGGCATCAATACCGATCGGGTGATCTCGCTGGTGTTCGTGATCGGCGCCGCCATGGCCGGGCTGGCCGGCGTGCTGATCACCATGAACTACGGCACCTTCGATTTTTACGTCGGTTTTATCATCGGCATCAAGGCCTTCACCGCCGCGGTGCTGGGCGGCATCGGTTCGCTGCCGGGCGCGATGCTGGGCGGGCTGCTGCTCGGGGTGGCGGAGGCGCAGTTTGCCGGCATGGTGAACTCGGATTATAAGGACGTGTTCTCCTTCGGGTTGCTGGTGGCGATCCTGATCTTCCGGCCGCAGGGCCTGCTCGGCCGGCCGCTGGTCGCCAAGGTTTAAGGAGAACGCCATGTCGCAATCCGTGATCAACGGCGGGCTGGACGTTAAACGCAGCCTGCTGGACGCCGTCTTGGCCGGGCTGATCGCCCTGATCGTGTTCGGGCCGATCGTCGGCATCGTGCTGAACGGCTACAGCTTCAACTTCGAGCCGCACCGGCTGGTGTGGATCATCGTCGCGGTGATGGCCGGGCGGCTGCTGCTGAGCCTGTTCCTGCAAACCGCGCCGGGGCGTAAGGTGTTGGCGCGCTTCGACGGCGGCAACGACGGCGTCTACGTGCGGCCGCTCGGCTATAAATCCAACCTGCGCTGGATCCTGCCGCTGATGGCGGCGATCGCGTTGCTGTTCCCGTTCGTCGCCACCAAATACCTGCTGACGGTGGCGATCCTCGGCCTGATCTACGTGCTGCTCGGCCTGGGGCTGAACATCGTGGTCGGGTTGGCGGGGCTGCTCGATCTGGGGTACGTGGCGTTTTACGCCATCGGCGCCTACGGGCTGGCGCTGGGCTACCAGTATCTCGGGCTGGGGTTCTGGGCGATGCTGCCGCTGGGCGCGCTGATGGCGGCGCTGGCCGGCGCATTGCTGGGCTTCCCGGTGCTGCGCATGCACGGTGACTACCTGGCGATCGTTACGCTGGGGTTCGGCGAGATCATCCGGCTGGTGCTGAACAACTGGATGTCGCTCACCGGCGGGCCGAACGGCGTCTCGGTGCCGGCGCCGACGGTGTTCGGCCTCGAGTTCGGCCGGCGGGCCAAAGAGGGCGGGGTGCCGATCCACGAGTTTCTCGGCATCGATTACAACCCCAATCTCAAGTTCATTTTCATCTACGCGGTGCTGTTTTTGGTGGTGCTGCTGGTGCTGTATATCAAGCATCGGCTGACGCGCATGCCGATCGGCCGCGCCTGGGAGGCGCTGCGCGAGGATGAGATCGCCTGCCGCTCCCTCGGGCTGAACCACGTGCTGGTGAAGCTGTCGGCCTTTATGCTGGGCGCCTCCACCGCCGGGCTGGCGGGGGTGTTTTTCGCCACTTATCAGGGCTTCGTCAACCCGACTTCGTTCACCTTCTTCGAGTCGGCGCTGATCCTGGCGATCGTGGTGCTGGGCGGCATGGGTTCCACCCTCGGCGTGGTGCTGGCGGCCTTCGTGCTGACGGTGGCGCCGGAGTTGCTGCGCAGCTTCGCCGAATACCGGGTGCTGCTGTTCGGCGTGCTGATGGTGGCGATGATGATCTGGCGGCCGCGTGGGCTGGTGCGCATCAGCCGATCCAGCTTCGCTGAGCGCAAGGGGGTGGCGCCATGAGCGATGCCATTTTGCGGGTGGAGCACCTGATGATGCGCTTTGGCGGCATCAAGGCGCTGAACGACGTCAATCTGGAGGTGGAGCGCGGCTCGATCACCGCGCTGATCGGCCCCAACGGCGCCGGCAAGACCACGGTATTCAACTGCCTGACCGGCTTCTACCGCGCCACCGGCGGCGCGATCCTGCTCAATACCCACAAGCGGCCGACCGACGTGATCCAGGTGCTGGGGCAGAAGTTCCGCGCCGGCGACTGGATACGCCCGAAGCGGCTCGGTTCGCGTCTCTACTACAAGATGTTCGGCGGCACGCACCTGGTGAACCGCGCCGGGCTGGCGCGCACCTTCCAGAACATCCGCCTGTTTCGTGAAATGTCGGTGGTGGAGAACCTGCTGGTGGCGCAGCACATGCAGAGCAACCGCAACCTGATCGCCGGCGTACTGAATACGCCGGGCTATCGTCGGGCGGAGAACGCCGCGCTGGATCGCGCCTTCTACTGGCTGGAGGTGGTGGATCTGGTGGACTGCGCCAACCGTCTGGCGGGGGAGATGTCCTACGGCCAGCAACGGCGGCTGGAGATCGCGCGCGCCATGTGCACCGCGCCGGAGATGATCTGCCTCGACGAGCCGGCCGCCGGGCTGAACCCGGTGGAGACGGCCACGCTGAGCCGCATCATCCGTTTTCTGCGCCAGCATCACGGCATCACGGTGCTGTTGATCGAGCATGACATGGGCATGGTGATGGAGATCTCCGATCGGGTGATCGTGCTCGATCACGGCGACGTGATCGCCCGCGGCACGCCGCAGGAGATCCAACACAACGACGCGGTGATCGCCGCCTACCTGGGCGCGGACGAAGAGGAGCTGGCGGGATGAGCGAAGCGATGCTGGAATTTCGCGAAGTGGACGTGTTTTACGGGCCGATCCAGGCGCTGCGCAAGGTGTCGCTGCAGGTCAACGCCGGCGAGACGGTGGCGCTGATCGGCGCCAACGGTGCGGGCAAATCCACGCTGTTGATGTCGATCTTCGGCCAGCCGCGCATCGCCGGCGGGCAGATCCTGTTCGGCGGTGAGGACATCAGCCGTCGCTCCACGCACTACGTGGCAGCCGGCGGCATCGCGCAGGCGCCGGAAGGGCGGCGCATCTTCCCGGACATGAGCGTGGAGGAGAACCTGCTGATGGGCACCATCACCGTCGGCAATCGCTATCTGGCGGAGGATTTACAGCGCATGTTCGAGCTGTTTCCGCGCCTCAGGGAGCGGCGCAATCAGCGGGCGATGACCCTGTCGGGCGGCGAACAGCAGATGCTGGCTATCGCCCGCGCGCTGATGAGCCGGCCGAAGCTGCTGCTGTTGGACGAGCCGAGCCTGGGGCTGGCGCCGATCGTGGTGCGGCAGATCTTCGGCGTGCTGCGCGAGCTGACCCGCAGCGGCATGACGCTGTTTCTGGTGGAACAGAACGCCAACCACGCGCTGAAGCTGTCCGATCGCGGCTATGTGATGGTCAACGGCCAGATCCGCCTCACCGGCAGCGGCCAGGAACTGTTGAACGATCCTGAGGTGAGAAAGGCCTATCTGGGCGGCGGCTGAGTGCCGCCCAAGGGCAGGGAAGCCCGCGTTCATTCCTCGGCGGCGTTGCGCTGTTGGTCATCGTAGTGCGAGCGGGCCGTCCTGAAAGCGTCGGCGGAGGAGATAATCCACGACCAGAGCGGCAGCATGTTGAGCAGCATCGTTTCCCCCGCTTCGGTGATGGCGTACACCACGCGGGGCAGCTTTTCCTGATAATCGCAGCGCGATATCAGCCCGTCCCGCTCGAGATGGCGCAGCGTCCGCGTCAGCATTCTCTGCGTCACGCCCGCCAGCTGGCGGCTTATCTCGCCGTGGCGCAGCGGCCCGTGAGTGCCCAGGATATGCAATACCCCCAGCGACCAACGGTTGCCCGCATGCGCGAGGATCTCACGCTTCAACCCTTCATCGTCGTTGCTCAGTTCTTCACAGAACGCCTGCGAAAATTGCAGCAGCGCTGCGCGATCGCTCGTCATATTCCTCTCCGGTATCACGCGTGTACCTAATTGAACCCGTTTTTGTCAGCTGTCAGGATGACGCAGTGTTAAGACAGGAGGCAAGAATGAAATCCACAAATCCATCTATCAATACCGTGCTCATACTCGGCGCCGGTGAACTGGGGCTGCCGGTATTGCGTGCGATGAGCCGGCAGGCTCAGCGGCATGCGAATGTCACCATCAGCGTGCTGCTCCGGCCGGAGGCCGCCCGCGCCGTCAGCGGCCCGCATCGGGCGCGGCGAGATGAGCTGATGCGGCTCGGCATCGCCGTGGTGGAAGGCGATCTGCAGCAAAACGGCGTGGAGGCGCTGAGTGCGCTATTCCGTTCCTTCGACGCAGTGATCAACTGCAGCGGCTTTGTCGGCGGGACGGGCACGCAGATAAAGATCACCCAGGCCGTCTTGCAGGCGGGCGTGGCGCGCTATTTCCCGTGGCAGTTTGGCGTAGATTACGATGTCGTGGGTAAAGGCAGCGGGCAGCAGGTGTGGGATGAACAGCTCGAGGTGCGCCACCTGCTGCGTGCGCAGCGTGCGACGGAGTGGGTGATTGTTTCCACGGGCATTTTCACCAGCTACCTGTTTGACCCCGGCTTTGGCGTGGTGGACGCGGCAAGCAAAACGGTGCGCGCGCTGGGCGACTGGCGCTATGCGGTGACGCTGACCACCCCTGAGGACATTGGCCGGCTGACGGCCGAGATTTTTTTCCATCGGCCCGCGTTTCGCAACCAGGTGGTTTATATCGCCGGCGACACGTTGACCTACCGCGAGCTTGCCGATCTCCTGCAGGCGCACTGGGGCGTCGAGGTCAACAGAACCCTGCTCGACTCCGCACGGCTGCAGGAGGCGGTGCGGAACCATCCGCATGACGTCGGCGCCAAATACCGGCTGGCTTTCGCCCGGCCCGACGGCGTAGCCTGGGACAAGGCGGCAACCTTCAATGCGCGTCAGGGCCTGCTCACCACCACCGCCGGCCAGTGGCTGGCGCGGTATTGGCCGGTCGCTCACGGCGGTTGATCGCCTGAGCAGTTCAGAACTGGCGCTGCATCCAGCGCACGTTCAGCCGCACCAGCGCGATGATGGCGCTGGAGAGCAGCCGCAGCCCGCCGGGCATGTCGCGACGGCGGATATCCAGCAGCAGCACGGTGCGCACCTGCGCGCTGTCGTTCCACACCTCGTGTTCGAAAGTGTCGTCCCACAGCATGAATTCCCCCTCATGCAGACGGTATTCGCGGCCGTCCACTTTCAGCACCGCCGCCGGTACGCCGTCGGCGCGCTTGGGCATGTCCAGCACCAGATAGCCGCGCAGAATGCCGCGGAACGGGCCGCGGTGGGGCGGCACCTGCTTGCCGGGCGCCAGGAAGGAGAGCGAGGCGGACAGCACGTCCGGCGAGGAGGCGATCAATGCCGCCAGCGCAGGGCAGCGCGCCAGGTTGCGAGCGATCGGCTGGCCGTAGGCCTTCATGATGAACATGCGCCAGTCGCGCGCGTCGTTGGCGGAGATAGACTCCTGTTGGATCATGATCTCGTGAAAGCGTGGGATATTGTGCAGATCGTGGGCGACGGTCAGCGCCTCTTCGCGGATCTGCCGCCACTGGGCGGTGAAACGTTCCGCATCGGGGAACAGCGCGGCGCTGTCGAGCACCGGTTGGCCCTGAATGCGACGATCGTAAACATTGCGCAATGCGAGCACGGACCAATCATAAATCGCGGACATAATGACCTCGCCTCAGGAAACGCCAAATGGACACTGCGCGCGGTTCTTCGGCGCGGCGCATCGTCTTGCGGCGGCTGAAGGAAGAGCGGCAGGAAAAATTGGTACGCTTCAAGAGATTAGCACAGCATTTGTGCAACCGTGTGTCTGCGAGTGTGTCGAAATGCGGCGAAAAAAACCACACAATTAAAGTGTGACGCGTATCGCATTTAGCGCGGCGGTTGGTTAAAATATCGCTACTTGCCCGCACCTGTCCGGATTTTGTTTACCATGGAACACGCACCCGTTTCGCGCTCAACCGCCTGGTTGCGCGTGGTTATCCTCGCCGTCTCGGCCTTTATCTTCAACACCACCGAATTTATTCCGGTCGGGCTGTTGAGCGATATCGCCGCCAGCTTCTCGATGCAAACCGAACAGGTCGGCCTGATCATCACCATTTACGCCTGGATCGTCGCCGCCGCCTCGCTGGCGTGCATGTTGCTGACCAGCAAGATCGAGCGCCGCAAGCTGCTGATCGGCGTGTTCATCCTGTTTATCGCCAGCCATGTGCTGACCGCCGTGGCCTGGAACTTCACCACGCTGGTGATTTCACGCGCCGGCGTGGCGCTGGCGCACTCGGTGTTCTGGTCGATCACCGCCTCGCTGGCGATCCGCGTGGCGCCGCCGGGCAAGAAAGCGCAGGCGTTGAGCCTGCTGGCGGGCGGCACCGCGCTGGCGATGGTGCTCGGGCTGCCGCTCGGGCGGGTGGTCGGGCAGCTACTCGGCTGGCGCATGACCTTTATCGGCATCGCGGTGTGCGCCACTCTGGCGCTGGTGCTGCTGTGGCGCCTGCTGCCGGTGCTGAAAAGCGAGCACTCCGGTTCGCTGGCCAGCGTGCCGCTGTTGTTCAAACGCCCGGCGCTGGTGGCGCTGTACATGCTGACCATCATCGTGGTGACGGCGCACTTCACCGCCTACAGCTACATCGAGCCGTTTATCCAGACCGTGGCCGGGCTGTCGGAAAACTTCACCACGCTGATGCTGCTGCTGTTCGGCGCCGCCGGCATCGTCGGCAGCCTGCTGTTCAGCCGCTACAGCGAGCGGTTTCCTTCCGGCTTCTTTATCGGCGCCATCGCGCTGCTGGCCCTGAGCCTGCTGCTGCTGTTGCCGGCCGCCGGCAGCGAAAGCCACCTGACGGTGCTGTGCATTTTCTGGGGCATGGCGATCATGGCCATCGGCCTGTCGATGCAGGCCAAGGTGCTGAGCCTGGCGCCGGACGCCACCGATGTGGCGATGGCGATCTTCTCCGGCCTGTACAACTTCGGCATCGGCAGCGGCGCGCTGTTGGGCAATCAGGTGAGCCTGCATCTGGGGATGGGCAACATCGGTTTCGTCGCCGCGCCGCTGGCGCTGATCGCCCTCGGCTGGTGCCTGCTGAGCTTTTACCGCAGCGAACGGTTGCAGCAGCACCACAGCCGTTAATCCACCGATTCGGGATGCCGGCCGGCATCCCGCGCTACATTTTCTCGCTATAAAACAGGCCGCTGCAGCGTTTTATGCTTAACTTTTTTTCATAGTCTGCTAATTAAAAATTTAACTCCGGCGTCGCTTCGCTAGCATAGAAAGTCATCAAAAATGTTAATGCGAGGTTAACGGTGAGTGACTCTATAGCGGCGTCGCCGATCCATGCGCGGGATTTGGCGGCCAGAATCGACGCCTTGCCCGCGTCGGCCGGCCTGTGGCGCTTTATCATTTTGCTGTCGCTAGGCGGCTTTTTCGAACTCTACGATCTGTTCCAGACCGGCTATATCAGCACCGGCCTTATCGCCGACGGCATTTTCCACATTGGGGTGCTGGGCGTCTTCGGCGTGTCGGATCAGGCGGCCTTCGCCGCCGCCACCTTTCTCGGTCTGTTCGTCGGCGCCAGCCTGCTGAGCCCTTACGCTGACCGCTTCGGCCGCCGTGCCACCTTTATGTTTGCCCTGATCTGGTATGGCGCCTTCTCGCTGTTGCTGGCGTTTCAACAGCAGGCGGAATGGGTGATCTTTCTGCGCTTTCTGGTGGGAGTGGGGCTCGGCATCGAGCTGGTGACCATCGATACCTACCTGACGGAGTGGGTGCCCGCGCACTTGCGCACCCGGGCTTTCGCCTTCGCGTTCTTCGTGCAGTTCCTGTCGGTGCCGGCGGTGGCGCTGATGTCCTGGTGGCTGGTGCCGCAGACGATTTGGGGGCTGAGCGGCTGGCGTTACGTGGTGATCGCCGGCGCGCTGGCCTCGCTGGTGATCTGGCTGGTGCGCAAGGGGCTGCCGGAGTCGCCGCGCTGGCTGGTGCAGCAACGGCGCTATGCGCAGGCGCGGCAGGTGATGCGGGACATGGAACGGCGCTGCGGCGTGGCGCCCGCGGAGTTTCCGTTGCGCCCGGCTGAAGAGGCCGACGGCGCGCCGCAGCGCGGCCGCTTTCGCGACATCTGGGCGCCGCAGTATCGCGATCGCACGCTGATGCTGGTGGTGATGAACTTCTTTCAGGCCATCGGCTTCTTCGGCTTCGGCAACTGGCTGCCGGCGCTGCTGTCGGGCAAGGGCGCGTCGGTCACGCACAGCCTGCTGTACGCTTTCTTCATCACGCTGGCCTATCCGCTGGGCTCGCTGCTGTGCAGTTTTTACGCTGACAAGATGGAGAACAAGTGGCAGATCGTGTTGTCTTGCCTGGTGACGGTGATCTTCGGCTCGCTGTTCGCGCTGCAGAACAATCCGCTGTGGCTGATCCTGTGCGGCTTCTTCATCACCTGGTCCAACGCCTGGCTGACCTACAGCTACCACTCGTATCAATCCGAGATCTTCCCGACCCACATCCGCGCCCGCGCCGTCGGTTTTTGCTACTCCTTCAGCCGCCTGTCGACGGTGTTCAGCAGCATCATCATCGGCATTATCTTGCAGTACGGCGGCTCGCTGGGGGTGATCGCGTTTATCGTCGCCAGCATGCTGATCGTAATGCTGGTGATCGGGCTGTTTGGCCCGAAAACGCGCGGCATCGATCTGGAAAACATCTGACGTTATGCGCCGGCGGCTACGCCGGCCTCTTCAGCAAAAAAACTCGCGATCATGCGAAAATTATTCCGTTATCACTGCCTTTACGCCTGCCGTACTGTTAACCCGTACAAAATCCAATTCGATACCGAACGGGGAGCACGTCATGAGCACTCTTACCGCGCCCGATGGCGCACGCATTTTCTATAAGGATTGGGGACGCGGCCAGCCGATCCTGTTCTCCCACGGTTGGCCGCTGTCCGCCGACGCTTGGGACAACCAGATGCTGTTTTTCGGCCAGAGCGGATTCCGCGTGATCGCTCACGATCGCCGCGGCCATGGCCGTTCGGATCAAACCTGGTACGGCAACGACATCAATCAATACGCCGACGATCTGGCTGTGCTGATAGAAACGCTGGATCTGCGCGATCTGATACTGGTCGGCCATTCCACCGGCGGCGGCGAAGTGGCGCGCTATATCGGCCGTCACGGCAGCAGTCGGGTGGCGAAGGTGGTGCTGGTGGGGGCGCCGGCGCCGCTGATGCTGCAGACGCCGGCCAACCCCGAGGGCACGCCGATGGCGGCGTTCGACGGCATTCGCAGCGGCGTGGCGGGCAACCGCTCGCAGTTCTTCAAAGATTTGGCGGTGCCGTTCTACGGCCTCCACTGCGATGAGGTCGAGAGCAACGCGGGGCTTATCGACAGCTTTTGGCTGATGGGCATGCAGGGCGGCGTGAAAGGCCAGTACGACGGCGTGCGCGAGTTCTCCGAAGTGGATTACACCGCCGATCTGCTGGCGATCGACAAGCCGACGCTGCTGGTGCACGGCGACGCCGATCAGATCGTGCCGTTCGAAGCCTCGGCGCAGAAAGCCGCTAAGCTTATGCAACAGGCGGAGCTGAATGTTTACGCTGGCGGCTCACACGGTTTGGCGCAGACCGATCCCGATCGCTTCAACGCCGATCTGCTGGCCTTTATCCAGAATTCGCCATTCTAAGGGGGCGCGATGAATATTACCGATATCGCCGCCCGCTGCGCTCAGCGGCTGCATGCGCCCGCGGTGCGCTGGCTGCTGCTGCTCGCGATTTGCGCCGCCTACATTCAGGGCGGGCTGGTCAAGGCGCTGAACGTCGAGGGCGCGGTCGCCGAGATGACCCACTTCGGCCTGCAGCCGGCGGCGCTGTTCGCCGTGCTGGTGACGCTGTTTGAACTGGCGGCGTCGGCGCTGATCCTGAGCGGTTTTTACCGCTGGCTCGGCGCGTTGGCGCTGGCCGGTTTTACCCTGATGGCGACGCTGATGGCCAATCCGTTCTGGCAGTTCGACGGCGCGGAACGCGGCCAGATGATGAACGGATTTTTTGAACACCTCGGGCTGGCCGGCGCGCTGTTGCTGGTGGCATTTAACGATTTGAAGGAGCGAACGGATGGCTGAACAGACGGAAAACAAGGCGGCGGCGGGCGGCTTCGCGCCGCTGAAAATCCCATTATTTGCGGTGCTGTGGGGCGCGACGGTGCTCGGCAACGTCGGCAGCTTTATGCGCGACGTCGCCAGCTCGTGGCTGATCACCGACCTGTCGAGCAACCCCTCGGCGGTGGCGCTGATGCAAACCGCCGCCACGCTGCCGGTGTTCCTGCTGGCGATCCCGGCCGGAGTATTGTCGGACATTCTCGATCGGCGGCGCTTTCTGATCTTCGTGCAAATCCTGCTGGCCTGCGTCAGCGGCAGCCTGCTGGTGCTGTCGCAGACCGGTGCGCTGACGGTGGAATACCTGCTGGCGCTGACCTTTGTCGGCGGCATCGGCGCGGCGCTGATGGGGCCGACCTGGCAGGCGATCGTGCCGGAACTGGTGCCGCGCGCCGAGCTGAAAAACGCCGTGGCGCTGAACTCGCTGGGCATCAACATCGCCCGCTCCATCGGCCCGGCGGCCGGCGGCCTGCTGCTGGCCAGCTTCGGCGCCGGCGCGGCCTACGGCGCGGACGTGATGAGCTATGTGCTGGTGATCGCGGCGCTGCTGTGGTGGAAGCGGCCGAAGGCCGAAGACAGCGGCTTGTCGGAGCATTTCTTCGGCGCCTTCCGCGCCGGTCTGCGCTATGCGCGTTCCAGCCGCGAGCTGCACGTGGTGCTGCTGCGGGCGGCGGTGTTTTTCGCCTTCTCCAGCTCGGTCTGGGCGCTGCTGCCGCTGGTGGCGCGCCGCATGCTGGGCGGCAGCGCCGGTTTTTACGGCGTTCTGCTGGGGGCGGTGGGCGCCGGGGCGATCCTCGGGGCTATTGTGCTGCCGCGTCTGCGCCAGCGGCTCAACGCCGACGGGCTGGTGCTGCTGGCGGCGGTGCTCACCGCCGTGGTGATGGCGGCCCTGTCGCTGGCGCCGCCGCAGTGGCTGGCGGTGGTGCTGCTGTTGGTGCTGGGCGCCGGCTGGATCATCGCGCTGACCACGCTCAACGGCGCGGCGCAGGGTGTGCTGCCTAACTGGGTGCGCGGCCGCGGCCTGGCCATCTACCTGATGGTGTTCAACGGCGCGATGGCGGCGGGCAGCCTGCTGTGGGGGCTGGTGGCGCAGGAGCTGGGCGTCGCCGCCACGCTGTTGGTCGGTGGCGTCGGCCTGTTGGCGGCGGGGCTGCTGTTCCACCGTCTGCGTCTGCCGACCGGCGAAGCCGATCTGCAGCCGTCGAACCATTGGCCGGAGCCGTTGGTCAACACGCCGGTCGAGAACGATCGCGGGCCGGTGATGATTCAGGTGGAATACCGCATCCGCGAACAGGATCGCCCGCAGTTCTTGCGCACTTTGCTGATGCTGGAGCGGGCGCGCCGTCGCGACGGCGCTTACGCCTGGGGCATCACCGAGCATACCGGCGATCCGGAATGCATCATGGAGTGGTTCCTGGTGGAGTCCTGGGCGGAGCATCTGCGCCAGCATCAGCGGGTGTCGCACGCCGACGCCGATCTGCAGCAGGAGGCGCTGAGCTTCCATATCGGCCCGGACAAGCCGGTGGTGCACCACTTCCTGTCGCTGGACCGGCGTCAGGTGAAGCATTAACTGCACGGCCAGGCGGTGAGAAGGTGCTATGCTTTTGGTCGGTTCGGCGGCGCGGCCGCCGTAAGACGAATGTAGTCCACACAGGGAGACACATTGATGACGGCACCTTCTGCTTTTGCCCGTGAGCTTGGGTTGCGCTATCCGATCGTTCAGGGGCCGATGAACGGCGCGTCGCCGCCGGCGTTGGCGGTGGCGGTGAGCAACGCCGGGGCGCTGGGATCGTGCGCGGCGGCGCTGTTCTCGCCGGAAGTGATCCTCGAGCGCGTGCAGCAGATCCGCGCGCAGACCGCCGCGCCGTTTAACATCAACCTGTTTCTGCTCGATGAACAGCACCCGGATCTCGCCGAGCTGAAACGCGCCCAGCACCTGCTGCGGCCGTTCCGCGAAGCGCTGGGGCTGAGCGAGCCGCCGATCCCCGCCAAATTCGCCGAAAACAACCGCGACCAGATCGCGGCCTTGCTGGAGGCCGCGCCGCCGGTGGCCAGCTTCACCTTCGGTGTGCTGCCGCGCGCGACGGTCACGCAGTTCAAGCAGGCCGGCTCGCGGGTGATAGGCACCGCCACCACGGTGGCGGAAGCCCGCGCCTGGGAAGAGGCGGGCGCCGACTTTGTCTGCGTTTCGGGCGCGGAGGCGGGCGGTCATCGTCCGACCTTCCTCGGCGATATCGAGCAATCCTGCGTCGGCCTGATGGCCCTGTTGCCGCAGGTGGTGGCGGCGGTGAAGATCCCGGTGATCGCCGCAGGCGGCATCATGAACGGTCGCGGCATCGCGGCGGCGCAATTGCTGGGCGCGCAGGCGGCGCAGCTCGGCACCGCGTTTCTGTGCAGCCCGGAATCGGGCATCGCCGACGCCTGGCGAGCGGCATTGCGCAACGCCGGCGATGACAGCACGCGCCTGACGCGCGCTTTCAGCGGCCGCCCGGCGCGCGGCATCGTCAATGATTTCATGCGCCAGATGCGCGCGGAGGAGGGGCAGATCCTGCCTTATCCGGTGCAGAACGCGCTCACCGGCGATATCCGCCAGGCGGCGGCCAAGGCCGGGCGCGGGGAGTTCATGTCGCTGTGGGCCGGGCAGGGCGTAGGCCTGGCGCGGCCGATGCCGGCGGCGCAGCTGGTCGCCACCCTGGCGGCGGAGCTGGCTGCGCTGTAAGACAGACGGGGCGCCTGGTTCGGCGCCCTTTTTATTGACGTCAGAAACTGTAGGTGCCCTGCGCCAGAACGAAGTTCATGTCTTTCAGTCCGGCATGTTGCTGCAGGCTGTGGCCGACGTCGAAGTAGACATAGGCCACCTTGAACTGGAGATCGCTTCTCGGCGTCCAGGTGGTTTCGACCTGATACTGATTACCGATAAAGCGCGAGCCCTGCTCGCTGCCTTTCACCGGGCGCACCGGCCCGAGATAGAAGGCGTCCTCGCGGCGTTGCCGCCATAACGCGTCCCAGCTGAAGTCGATGGCCAGGGTTTGCCACGGCGTGATGGTGACCGAAGGGTGGATGGCGATCAGGTTAGCCGGCGCCACCAGCCCGTTCTCGGTCAGATAGGGCAGCTTGGGGTACATGGCGTTGAAGGTATTGAGCTGCCCGTCATGGCCGTTTTTATCGCCGCTGGCGATGCCAATCTTGCCGCCGAAGCGCGGCTGCCAGCGCCAGTCGCTCACCGTATAGCCGGCGTGCGCCGACGCCGACCAGGCGCGGATGTCGCGCTGTTCTGCGCTGCCGAACTGCCAGGCGGCCTCATTGTCCCAGTCGAACCCCTGTGCCGTGCCGAAAATGCGCGCGCCGACGGTATAGCGCCGCTCTTGCCCGTTGAGCTGCGCGTAATGGGCGTCGTTATCTTCAAAGCCAAAGGTGTAGAGATCGAGCGAAGAAGCCAGCGGCGTCAGCGGCGTGGTGCCGTAGAGCCCCCAAACTTTTTGGCTGTTGTCGGTATCGTCGTCGAAACTGCCGGTTTTAAGGGTGACGGGATGGCCGATAAAGGCGTCGAGGCGGTTTTTATCCTTGGCCCAGCTGGCGCGGATGGCGTCGAAAGAACGGCGCACGTTGGGGCCGTCGCGGGTGCCCATCAGGTGCAGCGAACCCAGCGCAATCTCCTGGCGGCCGACCCGCAGGGTGCCGAGGCCGTAGGCGGTGGGCAATTTCATATCCACATAGCCCTGGCCGAGATAGGCGCGATCTTCATCGGTTGGCTTGCGCCCATGGTCGCGCATCGTCGCCAGCGAAGATCCCAACTGGACGTAGGCGCCAAAATAGTCGCCGTAGTCGAGGCGTGCGCCGATCAGCAGGCGTTGCATCAAGGTGTCGTCGCGCCCGCCGCTCAGATCGCGTTGATCCGTCCATTCATAGCGCTCGCGCAGTGAACCGTCGAAAGACAAGGTGGCCGCATCGCCCAACGGGATGTTTTTCCAGGGCGCCGCAGTGGGCTCCGCCGCCAGAGCGGGCAGCGCGGAGAGCAGCAAAAGTGCGGGAAGCGTGCGTTTCATCATGGATATCCGAAGAAAAAAGCGCGCCGCAGCGCGCCTTGGGTTTATTTAGCCGTCTGGTGAATTTCGGCGATGTAGCCGCCGGGGAAACGCACCAGCGCCGAAGCGCGGCTTTCCGCCGCCGTTGAACGCCACAGCACCTGCGCGCCGCTGGCCGTCGCTTTGGCCAGCGTGGCCTGCAGATCCTCGACGCCATAGCCGGTGCGCTCATGGCCGAACGGATAAGGCAGGTGCCCGTCGGTGACGAAAATGCGCGTTTTGCCAAAGCGCGAATCCAGTTCGATTTGGCGGATCTTGCCGTTATCGTTGCGGCCGATCGCCGCATCGCTGACCTGCTCGTCGCGCACGACCTTACCGTGCGAGAACGCCTGATAGCTTTTCAGGAAGTCATCGACGCGGTAGGCGGAGAGATACAGGCGGTTTTCCGGCACGCTCAGCAGCGGCCGGTAGTTGGGCGCTTTGGTGTGCCAATAGAGCTGCATATTGACGCCGCCGGGCCATTGGATCACCGCGTCGCGGCCGATCGGATCGTCGAAAGGCTCAACCTGCACATCGGCGCCGGCGGCCTTGGCTTGTTGAATGGCGGCATCCATATCCCTGACCAGAAAACCGTTGCGCTCGGTGCCGAACGGGTGCGGGATCGGCGTTTTGAAATCGAACACCGAGAAGCTGCCGGCCGGCGTCAGTATCAGCTGGGAATAGGTTTCGCTCGGCGTGGGCGTGACGTTGACCAGCACGCGTTCGGTGCTGGTGCCGCCGAAGGTTTTCAGGATGCTGTCGACAAAGGCATCCATTTTGCCGCGTTCCACATAGACATGCGTGGTGTCGTATTGCGGCCCCACGGCGACAGATGCCGTATCGGCCGCCCATGACATTGCCGGGAGCAGCAGCGCAAGGGCTGATATCCTCAGCCGACGAGAAGAAATACCGATAATGTGTTGCATGATGACCTCCAGGTTGCGGTTATTTTCCTGAGTGCAGCGTAATTTCCTATGGGCTTTCCCGTCGGCTGAAAATAAAAAACCAAAAACGCAACGTGCGTGATGAAACGCTAAGTAGGGGCGAGGTTCTGACGCCCCGGCGAATATGGCGCAGGTGCAGAACATTTATTCTTATTGGCGTAAACGGTGAGGCGCCCGGCCAGCAGGCCCGCTGTCGCTAAGGGACGGCGCTGATAATGCGGCCCGCCTCGTCGCGTGTTGAAGTGAATCGAGGATAATCCATAACGGTCTTCTCCTTGCTGGGATATATCGTATTGGCACGCTGAATTTACGTTCTTCATTGCCCTCTAAATATAAATACAGCATTAAGAGAATTGCCGCCCATCAAATTTTTATATGACTTGTTGAGTAAATACGAATAAGCGAGGAGATGAAATATAACGACGGGCGCTGAGCGGAGGCAGTGTTGATCTCGGGAAAAAAACGGCCTGCCGAAGCAGGCCGTTGCGGGGAGTTTACGCCAGATCGAAACGATCGAGGTTCATCACTTTGTTCCAGGCGGCGACGAAGTCATGGGCGAACTTCTCTTGCGCGTCGGCGCTGCCGTAGACTTCGGCCAGCGCGCGCAGCTGCGCGTGCGAACCGAACACCAGATCGACGCGGGTGCCGGTCCACTTGACCGCGCCGCTGCGGCGATCGCGGCCTTCGAACAGGCCGTCCTCGCCCACCGGGTGCCAGGTGGTGCCCATATCGAGCAGGTTGACGAAGAAGTCGTTGGTCAGCGCCTGCGGCCGCTGGGTGAATACGCCATGCTGCGCGCCGCCGACGTTGGCGCCGAGCACCCGCAGCCCGCCGACCAGCACCGTCATTTCCGGCGCGGTCAGGGTCAGCAGCTGCGCCTTATCGACCAACAACGCTTCGGCCGGCACGCGGTATTTGCCCTTCAGGAAGTTGCGGAAGCCGTCGGCGAGCGGCTCCATCGCCTCGAAAGAGTCCACGTCGGTCTGTTCCTGCGAAGCGTCGGTGCGGCCCGGTGCGAACGGCACCGTCAGGGTCAAGCCGGCGTTCTTCGCCGCCTGTTCCACGCCCGCCGCGCCGGCCAGCACGATCAGATCCGCCAGTGAGACGCGCTTGCCGCCGGTTTGCGCATCGTTGAAGGCGCGCTGGATGCCTTCCAGCGTGGCCAGCGTCGCGGCGAGCTGCGCAGGCTGGTTGACCGCCCAGTCCTTCTGCGGCGCCAGGCGAATGCGCGCGCCGTTGGCGCCGCCGCGCTTGTCGGAACCGCGGAAGCTCGAGGCCGACGCCCAGGCGGTGGAAACCAGTGTTGAGACCGGCAGGCCGGAAGCCAGCACCTTGCTTTTCAACGCGGCGACGTCCTGCTCGTCGATCAGCGGATGATCGACCGCCGGAACCGGATCTTGCCAGATCAGTTCTTCCTGCGGCACTTCCGGGCCGAGGTAGCGCGCGCGCGGCCCCATGTCGCGGTGGGTCAGCTTGAACCAGGCGCGGGCGAAGGCGTCGGCCAGCTCTTCCGGGTGTTCATAGAAGCGGCGCGAAATTTTCTCGTAGGCCGGATCGAAACGCAGCGACAGGTCGGTGGTCAGCATGGTCGGACGGCGTTTCTTGTTCGGGTCGAAGGCGTCGGGGATGGTTTCGCCGATGTCTTTCGCCACCCACTGGTGCGCGCCGGCCGGGCTTTGGCTCAGCTCCCATTCGTATTCGAACAGGTGGCGGAAGAAGTCGTGGTTCCACTGGGTCGGGGTGGTGGTCCAGGTGACTTCCAGCCCGCTGGTGATGGCGTCTTTGCCGACGCCGGTGCCGAAGGTGCTGTGCCAGCCGAGGCCTTGCTGTTCCAGCCCGGCGGCTTCCGGATCGGCGCCGACGTTAGACGCCGGGCCGGCGCCGTGGGTTTTGCCGAAGGTGTGGCCGCCGGCGATCAGCGCCACGGTCTCTTCGTCATTCATCGCCATGCGGGCGAAGGTTTCACGGATGTCGCGCGCGGCGGCCACCGGATCGGGGTTGCCGTCCGGCCCTTCCGGGTTGACGTAGATCAGGCCCATCTGCACCGCCGCCAGCGGGTCTTCCAGGTCGCGGTCGCCCGAGTAGCGGCTGTTCGGCCCGCCGCTTAACTCCAGCCAGATCTTCTCAGATCCCCAGTAGACGTCGTCCGGCTCCCAGGTGTCGGCGCGGCCGCCGGCGTAGCCGAAGGTTTTGAAGCCCATCGATTCGAGCGCCACGTTGCCGGTCAGGATCAGCAGGTCGGCCCAGGAGATGTTGCGGCCGTATTTTTGTTTGATCGGCCACAGCAGGCGGCGCGCCTTGTCGAGGCTGACGTTGTCCGGCCAGCTGTTGAGCGGAGCGAAGCGCTGCTGGCCTTCGCCCGCGCCGCCGCGGCCGTCGCCGATACGGTAGGTGCCGGCGCTGTGCCAGGCCATGCGGATGAACAGGCCGCCGTAGTGGCCGAAGTCCGCCGGCCACCATTCCTGTGAGTCGGTCATCAGGGCGTGCAGATCCTGTTTGACCGCCGCCAGATCGAGGCTGTTGAAGGCGTCGGCGTAGTTGAAGTCTTTATCCATCGGATCGGACAGGGGGGAGTGTTGATGCAGCGGTTTCAGGCTGAGCTGATTAGGCCACCAATCCTGATTGGTGGTGCCGTCCTGCGGTGCGGGCTGTTTGCCGCCCGAAAACGGGCATTTGCTTTCAGTTGTCATAATGCGCTCTCTGCTTCCGTATTGGGCTCCAGGCGTGGAGCGGTTAACAAGACATGCGGGTAAGGCTTGCGTCGGGTGTTGCGCTAAATAACTGAACTCAATCGATCCACATCGCCCCGGCCGCTAACGGGCAAAGGGCGACTCATGGCTAAGCTTAGTCAGCGGCGGCGGAGAGATAAAATAGGAATGATTGAATACTGTGATAGCTTTCAGCGATTCAAGGCCTTGCCGTTGATAGGCAACGCGGCGCCTTATCGACGCCGCAGCATGATCTTGAGCACCGCGTCCGCCAGTTTGCCGAACGGGGCGCGCAGCAGATCGGTAAAGTGCCAGCGGCTCTGGATGAAGACGCCTTTGGCGTGGCTCAGCGCCCGGAACCCTTCGATGCCGTGACAGGCTCCCATGCCGCTGGGGCCGATGCCGCCGAACGGCAGATCGTCCTGGGCGAAGTGCAGCAGGGTGGTGTTGACGCTGACGTTGCCGGAGGTGGTGCGCGCCAGCAGCCGTTCCCGCTCTGCGCCGGCCGGCCCGAAGTAGTACAGCGCCAGCGGGCGCGGCCCGGCGTTGATAAGCTCGATCGCCTCATCAATAGCAGCGTAGGTGCGTACCGGCAGCAGCGGCCCGAAGATCTCCTCTTGCATGATCCGGCTGTCGTCGGGCGCGCCGACGATCAGCGTGGGGGCCAGGGTTTTTGCCCGTTCAGACGCAGATTCAGGGCGATGGCCCACCGGAACGATCCGCGCGCCCCGCGCTTGCGCGTCGGCCAGCAGGTCTTGCAAACGCTGATAGTGCCTGTCGCTGATGATGGCGCCGTAGTCGCTGCCCGTCGGCCCTGTGGGGTAAAACGCTTTGACCGCCGCGTCGTAGAGCGCAATGAAGTTCTCCACATCGTTCTGATGGATCAGCAGGTAATCGGGCGCGATGCAGGTTTGGCCCGCGTTCGACAGCTTGCCGAATGCCAGGCTGTTGACGTCTCTGGCGGTGAGCGCATCGCGCGCCATGACCGCAGGGCTCTTGCCGCCCAACTCGAGCGTCAGCGGCACCAGATTTTTAGCGGCTGCCTGCATGACCTGACGGCCGATCGCCGTGCTGCCGGTGAACACCAGGTGATCGAACGCCAGTTCGCTGAACCTGGCCCCGATCTCTGGCCCGCCGGTCACCACGGCGACCTTGTCGGCGGGAAACTGCGCCGCCAGCATCGTCTCGATGAGTTGGCTGGTGTGCGGCGTGAGTTCCGAAGGTTTCAGCATCGCGCGATTGCCGGCGGCCAGGGCGGTGGCCAGCGGGATGAGCGTCAAGGATAACGGGTAGTTCCACGGTGCCATGACGCCGACCACGCCCTTGGGTTGGTATTGCACATAGGCGCGCCCGGCCTGGTATGGCAGGGCGACGTGGCGGCGCTCCGGCTGCATAAAGCGCTTCAGGTTGCGCAGCAGATAATCGATCGCCTGCACGGTGACCAGAATTTCCAGAATGTCGGTTTCGTAAGGCGAGCGGTGGCCGAAATCCGCGCTGACGGCCGCCGTCAATGCGCTGCGCTGGGCCAAAATGGCGCTGCGCAGGCGGCGCAGGGCGGCCTTGCGTTGAGCGAACGTCGGCGCGCCGTCGCGCAGGAAGGCGCGGCGTTGGGCGGCAAGCCGTTGCTCCATCGTCATGGCGGCGTCATCTCCTGGCACTTGAATACTCCTGATATCGAGCTTGTTGGGTGGGGGCACACCGTCTGCAGAACTGCATTTGACCTTAAAGTAAGGTTTAAACCTATACTCGTTAAGCGATCAACGCAAGATCGCCGGCCAACCGGGATGAGGGAGCTTGCCATACCGGCGTCGTGAGCACTATCCGTCTTATTTTCTGACAATGTGTAAATGGGAGAAACGACATGGGTTACGTAACGACCAGCGATGGCGTCGAGATTTTCTACAAGGATTGGGGCCCCAAAAACGGCAAGGTCATCTACTTCCACCACGGCTGGCCGCTGTCCAGCGATGACTGGGATGCCCAGATGCTGTTCTTCGTGAACCAAGGGTTCCGCGTGGTTGCGCACGATCGCCGCGGCCACGGCCGCTCCAGCCAGGTGTGGGAAGGGCACGACATGGATCACTACGCCGATGACGTCGCTGCGGTGGTGAAACATCTCGGCGTACAGGGCGCCATGCACGTGGGCCACTCGACGGGCGGCGGCGAAGTGGTGCGCTATATCGTGCGTCACGGCGAGGATAAGGTGTCCAAGGCCGTGCTGATCAGCGCGGTGCCGCCGCTGATGGTGAAAACCGACGCCAATCCGCAGGGCACGCCCAAAGCGGTGTTCGATGATTTCCAGGCGCAGCTGGCCGCCAATCGGGCGCAGTTCTATTACGACGTGCCGGCCGGCCCGTTCTATGGCTATAACCGCCCGGGCGCCAAACCCTCTGAGGCGATTATCTGGAACTGGTGGCGCCAGGGCATGATGGGCGGCGCCAAGGCGCACTACGACGGTATCGTTGCCTTCTCGCAGACCGATTTCACCGAGGATCTCAAGAAAATCGCCATTCCAGTGCTGGTGATCCACGGCGACGACGATCAGGTGGTGCCTTATCAGGACTCCGGCGTGCTATCGGCCAAGCTGGTGCAAAACGGCACGCTCCATACCTATAAGGGCGCGCCGCACGGCATCCCGACCACCCATGCCGATCAGGTCAACGCCGATCTGCTGGCGTTCTTGAACAGCTAAGCGCGAGAAATAGGTGCTGGCTCCGCCCGGTTGGGCGGGGTCTCTTTTGATTACGATGAGGAACGGAAATGCAAACGATCCTGGGCGCCAGTGGCCAGATCGCCCAAGAGCTGGCGCGTGAACTGAAGCGCGCGTACACCGATGATTTAAGATTGGTCAGCCGCAACCCGAAGAAGGTCAACGACAGCGATACGCTGGTTGCGGCCAACCTGCTCGACGCGCAGCAGACCCTGGCGGCGGTGAAGGGCAGCGACGTGGTGTATTTCGCCGCCGGCCTGCCGCCGGATTCGGCGCTGTGGGAGCGGCAATTTCCGACCATGCTGCAGAATGCGCTGGACGCCAGCCGTACCGCAGGCGTGCCCTTCGTCTATTTCGACAATACGTACATGTATCCGCAGAACGGCGAACCGCAGACGGAATCGACGCCGTTCGCGCCGCAGGGGCGCAAGGGACGGGTACGCGCCCTGATGGCCGATAAGGTACTCGACGAGATGAAGCGCAAGCAGATCCCCGTGCTGATCGGCCGTGCGCCCGAGTTTTATGGGCCGGGAAAAACGCAGAGCTTCACCAATGCGCTGATCGTCGACAGGTTGAAAGCGGGGGAAAAACCGCGCGTGCCGGTTCGCGATGACAGGCTGCGCACGCTGATCTGGACGCCCGACGCCAGCCGTGGGTTAGCCCGGCTTGGCAATACGCCCGACGCGTTCGGCCAGACGTGGCATTTGCCGTGCTGCGACGAACGGCTCACCTATGCGCAGTTCGCCGCCTTGGCCTGCGAGGTGTTTGGGAAGGACATTTCATATTCCGTCATCGGCAAATGGGCGTTGATCGCCGCAGGGCTGGTTTCATCCGGCGCGCGTGAGATGCGCGAGCTGCTGCCGCGCTACGAGCACGACAACCTGTTCGACTCGACCAGGTTCAAGCAGCGCTTTCCCGACTTCGCCGTCACGACGTATCGCGCCGGGCTGGAAACGATTTGGCGGGAGTGGAAGAACGCGCAAGCGCGGCGTTAAGATGCCCGCCGCGCCAGGGCTAGCCATAGCGCGTTACGCTGGGCTGCAGGCCCACTCGAGCCATTAAGCGAGCCTCGCCCCTCACCGGGCGGGGCTTTTTATTGGCTGCGGGAAAGCGGATCACCAGTGATAGCTGATGCCCATATCGAGCTTGTCCGACGCATCGACGCCGGCCGCGTGCTGGGAAAGGTTATTGAATTCATAGTTAATAAACACCTGCATGTTGCTATTGAGCAACCAGGTCACCCCCAGCTCCTCGTAGTTCAATAAGTCGGTGTTGCGGCCTGCCCGGGCCTGTATCAAACGGGTATAGCCGATGTTGGGCTGAATATGGTCCGTCAGCCGGTATTTGGCGAGCGCTTCATAACTTGACGCCGAGCCGCGGTTAGCGGTTTGTTGCGGGCTGATGGCGTTGTCGCTTTGGGTGAACACGGCCGCAAGATAGATTTTTTTCGACGTATAGAGAACCCCTTCGGCCAGCGTATCGATGCGTCGGCGATAGCCGGCGGCGTGTTGCTGCCGCTGCGTGGTTTGAGACGCCGAGGCGGCGGCGATGAGGCTGAGCGTCGGCGTCAGCGCATAACGGAACGAGGCGCCGAAGCCGTTGCCGTTTTGTTTGCCCGGCGCTTGCCGATCGTCGCCGTCTTTGAACTGATATTGCAACGCGAGGGCGGCGCGCCGCTGAAACAGGCTGAAAGTTTGGCGGTAAGTGAGCAGGTTATGCGCCCGGCCGCGCATAAAGTTATCGATGTAGTTGTACGCCATTTCCCTAAACAGCGGGGAGCGATCGGTCAGGGCGGTCACATCATAAAGCACGCCCCAGTTGCGGCCGATATCGAGGCTGCCCAGGGTGGCGTTTTGCACGCCGATATAGGCGAGCCGGGTGCTGTTGCGAGTCGCGTCGGCGAAGCTGACGGTATATTCCCAGTGGGCGTAGGCCTGCCAGCGCGGCGCGATCTTTTTTTTGCCTATCAGGCCGAAATAGAGGTAGCTGCGGTCGCCGTCGTCGCGTTCGTTTTGGCCGCTGTAGCGTCTGGCGATAATCGTGCCGTAGAAATTCAGGCTGTTTTGCTGCGATCCCGTCAACGACACGGCGAAGGCGCCGCGCGGCAACAGAGCCAGCAGAGGGAAAAGCATGCCCGCCGAAAAATAACGAGGATTGCGTTTTATCATGATGGCACCATCCCTGTGCGCGGCAAGCCCGTGAGCTTGCCGCCCTGGCGAAGCTTAAGCGTACGTTTCGCGTTTAAAGTAACTGACGATCCCCTGAGCGATCGCCGTGGCAATTTTATTTCGGAAGGCGGGGGTGCCGAGCAGCCTTTCTTCCTCAGGGTTGGTGATGAAAGAGGTTTCCACCAAGACGGAAGGAATATACGGGGACTTCAAGACCACGAAGGCCGCCTGTTCGGTATTTTTGGCATGCAAGTGATGGATGGGCGCAATATGCTGAATCAGGTGCGAGCCCAGCGCCAGGCTCTCTTTGATCGTTTCCGTCTGCTCCAAATCAAACAGTATCTTCTGCAAATAGTGGTCTTTCTTGATGACGTTGGGGCCGGCGAGATCGTCCGCCGCGTTTTCACTGTTCGATAAGTATTTCGCCATCGCGCTGCTGGCACCTTTATTGGAAAGCGCAAAGACCGATGCGCCGCAGGCGCTGGGGCAGGTAAAACCGTCGGCGTGGATGGACATGAAAAGATCCGCGCCATGCCGGTGCGCGATCTCCACCCGATCGTAAAGCGGGATAAAAACGTCGCTGTCGCGCGTCAGGCGGGCATCGATGCCGTGTCGATCAAGCTGTGCACGCACATTTCTGGCGATCTCCAGAACGACATGTTTTTCCAGCGAACCGGTGTGGCCAATGGCGCCGGAGTCGATGCCGCCATGACCGGGATCCAACATGACCAGGAATCTTTTTCGCGCCCCGTGAGGGCCGTTCTGTTTTTTGGGACGTGGCAGGCCATGCGCGTGAGCCAGCGGGGAAACGGCGCCGTTCAGCGCCAGGGCCGCCAGCCCTGCCAACATCATTCTGCGGCGAGATAACCGGGTGTTCAAAAGGTCCGTCTTAGCCATAAGGTTAACCAGCATAAAGGGGAAGGGTGTTGTTATAACATAACAATTTCACTCACCGGCAGGGTTGTCTGTTAGCGGCTGTTACTTTTAATGTCATTCCTTAAATTGACTGGGTTTTTATACTGCATTTATTTTGTTTATTGAATGTTTGTATTGCTTTTTATTTGTTTTGTATTTGTTAATTCTTATTTTGACACACTATGTAATCCAATATTTCAAATGAGATTTATTACCATCTTTAATTGATATGTTATAACGTAATTATTAAAACGGATAAAAAACGGGGTCTTTGCCGCCGGCATGAAACGACTCACGTTTTTGGAGAGTTAACATGACTTTTAAACACCAGCAAAAAGAGACGCTTAATGTATTCGCCGTTCTCGCCGTCTCGTTAAGCACGGTCATCGCCATGCTCGACAGTACTATCGCCAACGTGGCGCTGCCGGTGATCGCCAAAGATTTCGGCGTTTCCGAATCGGCCTCCATCATGATTATTAATGCCTACCAGTTTGCCGTCGTCGCCTCTTTGATGCCCTTCGC
This sequence comes from Serratia sp. BFP-2025, assembly GCF_050880365.1. Taxonomy (NCBI): domain Bacteria; kingdom Pseudomonadati; phylum Pseudomonadota; class Gammaproteobacteria; order Enterobacterales; family Yersiniaceae; genus Serratia; species Serratia sp. BFP-2025. The sequence goes on from NZ_JBPAFV010000001.1 coordinate 692,965, forward strand.
GGCGCTGGGCCGCGCGGTGGGCAATAAAAAGATCTTTATAGCCGGGGTGGTGCTGTTCGCTTTTTCATCCTTGGGCTGCGCGCTGTCCACGACGCTGTCGATGCTGACGGCATTCAGGGTGATACAGGGCTTCGGTGCGGCGGCGGTGCTCAGCGTCAATGCGGCGCTGATCAAGGAGATATACCCGGAAAGGCTGCTGGGGCGCGGCCTGGGGATTAATGTGATGGTGGTGTCGGTTTCCGCCGCCGCCGGGCCGTCCATCGCCTCGGCGATACTTTCTCAGACGAGCTGGAACTGGCTGTTTACCATCAATGTTCCCATCGCCTGCCTGTCGCTGCTGCTGAGCGTGATCTTCCTGGCCTCCCGTGAGCGGCGCAGCGTTGGATTCGACAGCGGCGGGGCTCTGTTGGTGTTTGTGCTGTTCATTGCTTTTTCGCTCAGCACGATGAGCATGACCACCCACCATCTGCCGGCGGCGGCGCTCAGCTTTGCGGTATTCGCCGGGCTGGCCGGGTTGCTGTATATCAATCAGAAAAGAAAGGCCAACGCCGCGCTGATCCCGGTCGCGATGCTGCATAACCCGACGCTGTCATTGTCTTTGCTGATGTCGATGCTGTCTTACAGCACCCAGCTTTTGGCTTTTGTATCGCTGCCTTTCTATTTCCACAATGTCCTGCAAAGAAACGTGGTGGACATCGGTCTGCTGCTGACCGCCTGGCCGCTGGCCACCATGGCGTCTTCGCTGATTTCCGGCGATTTGGCCAAGAAATACGATCCCAATCTTGTTGCCCTCTCGGGCCTCGCCTGTCTGCTGGCAGGCATGCTGCTGATGGCCAATTTGCCCAGCGATCCGTCGAATGGGGCGATCGTATGGCGCGTGGCGCTGTGCGGCATCGGTTTCGGCCTTTTTCAATCACCGAACAACCTGCTGATCATGACCTCTGTGTCCCATGAAAACAGCAGCATCGCCAGCGGCCTGTTGGGCAGCTCCCGATTGATCGGGCAAATCGTCGGTTCGGCGTTAGTGGCGATTTTCTTCAATATGCGCGGCGCGCAAGCGACGAATATCAGTTTAATGGCGGGGGCGGCATTCTCGTTCCTTTCTCTGGTCGTGAGCTATATGCGCTTCAAGTCCGCCGTTACGTTAAAAACCAGCAAATAGAAGCACGAGGTTTCCCATGCGATTTATCCCATTAGTGCCGTTAGTTATCGGGATGGCGGCGTTTTCCCTTGCCGGCTGCACGACCTACCACGACGTGGCGTTGCAACAAAAAGAGGCGGGGCTCAATAGCCCGTATTACCTGCTGCAGCCGCCGGTCTATGTCGGCGACCAGTTGAAATATGGCCTGAAGGACGGCAGCGGCGGCGAGCTGACGGTGGCGAAGGTTGAACCTAAAGACATCGTCGCCGACAGCGGAAAAATCATTCCCCTGGCAGAGCTTTCTTTCCTGCAACGAAAAGACCTTTCCACGGGAAAAACCGCCGCGTTGGTTGGTGGCGGCGCGGTCGCCACCACGGCAATCGTCTTTGTGGCCGGGATAACCATTATGGCAGCGGGCATCGCCGCGTCGGCCTAATACAGCCCATCGACGCGCGCCGCCGAGCGTGCGCGCAGGAGGCACCATGTGCGTAACAGTGAAATTTATCGCCACCGCGCTGCTGGCCCTATTTGCCTTGCCGACGGTGCCTTGCGCCGGCGCCAGCCTGCCGGCGGCGGCCGAGCCGTTGCAAAGCGCGGCGACGCAAACGCTGCCCGGCAGCTACCCGCGGATCGTCATCACCGGCAACTGCCCCTTCGGCGTGATCCTGGCGAACGAGGCGGCCTATCGGCATGTCGTCGGCGTGGGGCCCTGGGCGTTCATGCATGCCGATAGGCATGTGTTGAAGGACATGAAGCCGGATATCGGCAGGATCACGTCCGATTTCATCAATAAGGACTATCGGGTCAACATGGAGTCGTTAATGAATCTCCGGCCCGACATCATTTATTACTACGGCAAAAGCCAGGACGATCGGCTGGAAAGGGCGGGCGTGATGACCGTCGATCTGGATGCCGGCGGGAAGACCAAATACCAGCCGATGGTCACCCAGGTGTATTGGGAAAATACTTTCGCCGACACCCTCGGCCTGCCGCGCACGCATAAATTCAAAGACGCCTGGGAAAAGACCCTGAAGCAGATCCGCCCCTATGCCGCCGCCATCCGCGCGCAGCACGTCAGGGCGTTGTATCTCGAAGAAAGCGACGGCAGGCAGCTGAAGGTGAGCGGCCCGCATACCTACGGCGACACCTACCTGAAAATGGCCGGCATGGACAACGTCGCCGGGGATTTGCCGGTGAAGGGGGATGCCGGCAGGTACATCAACGTTTCGATGGAGCAGATCATGGCCTGGGACCCGGATGTGATTTTCGTGGTGTTCGGCAGCGCCAAAGCGCTGCTGCACGGGGGGATCCCCGGCCAGGCGTGGGAGACGCTCAGGGCGGTAAAAAACGGCAAGGTTTTCTCGACGCCGGTGGGCATTCATAACTGGGGGGGCCTGTCGGCGGAAACATCACTGCTGCCGCTGTTTATGATCAACCGGTATGCCCCTGAAGACATTAGCGACAAAACGCTGCGGGAGGAGACGCGCCGCTATTATCAGACGATGTTCTCTTATGCGATCCCGGACCGGTTGCTGGATGAGGTGCTGGCACAGCGCTAGTGCCACGGTTAAATAGCGTGAGTTCGTTGGAGGAGCTTGGAGATGCCGGGCAGAGGAAAATATGTGGCGATCATGGCGGGATTGTTTATTTCGCTCTGTGTGGTCGCCTTCGCATCACTGTTTGCCGGCCGCTATGCCTTGTCGGCCCACGATGTGGTGCAGATTTTATGGCAGGGGAACATGTCGGGGGAAAACCAGGCCCGCTATTCGGTGATTTTTAACCTGCGCGCGCCGCGGGTGGTGGCGGTGATGCTGGTGGGCGGCGGGTTGGCGGTCGCCGGCGCGACCTTTCAGGCGGTGCTGAAAAACGCGTTGGCCAGTCCGGACGTGCTGGGCACCTCTTCCGCCTCCGCCTTTGGCGCGGCGCTGGGCATTCTCTTGAGTTTGCCCTTTGCCCTGAGTTCCCTGCTGTCGTTTCTTTTCGGCGTGGTGAGTTTGTTGCTGGTGCTGGGCATTTGCCGCCTCAAACGCCGGCAGGATGCGCTCACCACGATTTTGTCCGGCATGATTATCGCGTCGCTGTTTATCGCGTTTGTCTCGGTCATAAAATATGTCGCCGATCCGCAGGATACCTTGCCGACGATCGTCTTCTGGCTAATGGGCAGCTTCGCTTCGGTGGCGAAAGCGCAGGTTTATTGGCTGATCCCGCTGTTTGCGGCGTGTTACCTGACTATCTACCGGCTCAGGTGGAACATGAACATTCTCTCGCTGGGGGACGACGAGGCGCGCATCGCCGGCCTGAATCCACCCCGGCTGAAGATCCTGCTGCTGATCGCCGCCTCCCTGCTGGTTTCCGCCTCGGTGAGCTTGGCCGGCGTGGTGGGGTGGGTCGGCTTGGTGATCCCGCATTTGGTGAGAAGCGTGCTGGGATATAACCACGGCCGCCTGATCCCGGCTTCGGCGCTGAGCGGGGCGCTGTTTTTGCTGGCGATCGACAATATCGCCAGAGGTGCCACCTATGCTGAAATCCCGATCGGCATCCTGACCGCACTGATCGGCGCGCCGCTTTTCGCTCTCCTTTTTATTATGAGCAGCAAACATGATCACAGTTAACCAGCTGACCCTGGGTTTCAAGGGGCGAGAACCCCTTCTTGACAACGTCAGTTTTCATCTGGCGCGGGGCGAGATCCTCAGCGTGCTCGGGCCGAACGGCGCCGGTAAAACCACGTTGCTGAGACACATCGCGGGCCTGTGCCGGCCCCTGTCTGGCGGGTGCAAGATCGGCCTGGTCGACAATCGGCCCGCCCGGTTGGCCTATGTGCCGCAGGCGAAAACGCCGCATTTCGCTTATGGGGTACTCGATTTTGTCACTTTCGGCTGTGCTCGCCAGGCGGGATGGTTCGCCAGGCCGCGGCGGCAAGATGTCGCCAGGGCGCAGGCGGTGTTGCATGCGCTGGAGATCGCACCGCTGGCGCAGAAAAATATCAACCAGATCAGCGGTGGAGAACTGCAGATGTGTTATTTCGCCAAGGCCCTGGCGGCGGATCCCGACGTCATGATCCTCGACGAACCGGAATCGAATCTGGATTTTTACAATCAGGCTAAAATGATCGAGATGCTTTGGCGCCTCGCGAAAGAGCGGCAGATGACGATCGTGCTGAATACGCATTTTCTGCACTACGCCGATCGCATCTCTGACAAGTGCCTGCTGATGAACCAGCGGCAGTGCATGTTTGGCGATAAAAATGCACTGCTGCAAGAGGACATCCTGGAGCGTTATTTCCAGGTGCCGGTGAGAAAGTGCCGGTATGAATATGCCGGCGTCAGCGAAGAAACGTTCATTGTCGCGCTACGGCATCATGCTTGAGTGCCGACGTCGCGAGGGTGATTGAGGGATATCCCTCATTGCGGCCCCGCCGGCGGTTATTTAAGCTGAAAGGGCAATGTAACGGTGAATATGGAGATAATCATGACTGATTCAGTGTCCAACGATCGTAAACCCACCCCGGACGTGGCGGAAGACAACGCGTTCTTCCCATCGCCTTACTCCCTCAGCCAGTACACCTCGTCCAAAACCGACTTCACGGGCGCCAGCTACCCGAACGCCTATCGCGGCGGTAAGTGGAAGGTGCTGATGATCGCCTCGCAAGAGCGCTACCTGCTGATGCAAAACGGCAAGTTCTTCTCTACCGGCAACCACCCGGTCGAGATGCTGTTGCCGATGTATCACCTGGATCTGGCCGGTTTCGAGATCGACATCGCCACGCCGTCCGGCGATCCGGTGAAGCTGGAGATGTGGGCGTTCCCGCATGAAGATGAAGCAGTCAAGGCCACCTACGAGAAGTACCGCAGCCAGCTCAAGCAGCCGAAAAAGTTGACGGAAGTGGTGAAGGATCTGGATGGCGGCAACTACCTCGGCGTTTTCATCCCCGGCGGCCACGGCGTGCTCAATGATATCCCGTTCAGCGAAGAGGTGAAAAAGACCCTGCACTGGGCGCATGACAACGATCGCTATGTGATTTCGCTGTGCCACGGGCCGGCCGGTTTGCTGGCGGCGGGCATTGGCGAGAGCAAAGAGGATTTCCTCTATCGCGGCTATGAGATGTGCGTGTTCCCGGACTCGCTCGATACCGGCGCCAACATCGACATCGGCTATATCCCCGGCCCGATGCCTTGGCTGGTGGGCGAACGCCTGCGCGAGCGGGGCGTTAAGATCGTCAACGCCGACATCACCGGCAAGGTGCATAAAGATCGGCGCCTGCTGACCGGCGACAGCCCGCTGGCTTCCAACAACCTCGGCAAACTGGCGGCAGAGACGCTGCTGGCCGACGTCGCCACGCGATGAGCGACGAGATCGCGCAGCGCGCTTTCCAGACGGCGCTGGCGATGGACCACGAGCGAACCCTGTCCGCCATTCAGGCGCGGGTTCGCGCCTTCGCCGCGCCGTTCGGTTTCGATCGCTTTGTGCTGTTTTCCGCTTCCGCCACGGCGGAGGCGGGGATCGAGCATATCTACTGGGTCGAGGGCGATTGGTTCGGCGACGGCGAGGCGGTCGATGCGTTGACCTACGTGCGGCACTGCCCGGTGACCCGGCACATGCTGCGGGCCAGCGAGCCGTTCTTCTGGACTAAAACCCGGGCGCAGCAGGGCGAGCGCTACCGGATTGTGCGCACGCCGCGCGGCGTCGGCCTGCACGGCGTGCAGATCCCGGTATTTGGCCCGGCCGGTTTGGAGGGGGCCGTCAGCCTGGGGGGCGAGCGCATCGATGCCTCGCCGCCGGTGCGGCTGGCGCTGTCGCTGGTGGGCACGGCGGCCTTTCTGGCGGCGCGGCGGTTGTTTGAACCGGCGGCTGGCGAGGGAGAGGGCCGGCTGTCGGCGCGCGAGCGCGAGGTGCTGAGCTGGACCGCCATCGGCCGGCGGCAGGCGGATATCGCTGCGATGCTCGGCCTGTCTGAACGCACGGTGGAAAACCACCTACGCCGCATTCGCCAACGCCTCGGCGCCGCCACCACCGCGCAGGCGATCAGCGTGGCGATCCGCCTGGGGGAGATCGCCCCCGAGAGCCGTTAGCCCGCCGCCATTTGCCGCAGCAGCCACTCGCGCAGCGCAATGATATCGGGGCGCTGCGCAGTTTCTTCGGTGGCCACCAGATAGTAGTTGGCGCCGGGTAACGCCATCTCGAACGGCGCGGCCAGCACGCCGCGCTGCAACAAATCGCGCGCCAGCAGCCGGCTGGCGATCACCACCCCCTGGCCCGCCACCGCCGCCTGCAGCGCATGGGTTTCGTCGCTGAAGGTCAGCCCGGCTTCCACGTTCAACCCTTCCGGCCCGTAGCGCCGTCGCCAGTTTTCCCAGGTCGGCGCGTCGGCGGGCACCTGCCGATGTTCCACGTGAAACAGCGTTACCCGCTGCAAATCTTCGATGCGCTCCAGCGCCAGCGCCGGGCTGGCCACCACGATAAAACGATCCTCATGCAGCAAGGTGCAGTGCAGATCGCTTTCCGGCGTTTCGCGGTAGCGAATGGCGACGTCCACGGTGCGCTGGCTGAGATCGACGCGCTCGACGCTGGTGTGCAGGCGCAGATCGATGGTGGGAAACTCCGCCTTGAAATCCGCCAGACGCGGCACCAGCCAGTGGGTGAGAAAATTGGAGGTGGTAGTGACGGTCAGCGCCGGCGGCTGCTGGGCGCGGGTGATTTGAGCGACGGACTGCTCCAGCGCGGCGAAGGCGCGCTGGGTGCCGGCATACAGGATCTCGCCGGTCTCGGTCAGGCTGACGCCCTGCGCGCTGCGCTCGCACACCCGGCATGCCAGCACCGACTCCAGCAGCTTGATCTGATGGCTGACCGCCGTCGCGCTGACGCCCAGCTCCTCGGCGGCCAGCTTGAAGCTGAGACAGCCGGCCACGGCGTGGAAGGCGCGCAGCGCGCCCAGCGGCGGCAAACGGGTTTTTCTCATGGCTGAGTTATTCTCATCTAAGGCTGAAAACTATGAGTTTGTCTGACCGAGTATACAAGAGATAGGCTACCGACATGTGAACAGGGAAATGAATTTATTTCATCATTTTCATCTTGTCGGGAGTGAGCGATGAGCCTCTATATCAACAACGGCGCCCTGGGCGCCATGGAACATACGGGAACGGCGGCGAGCGCCTTGGCGCTCAGCGTGCCGGTGGCAGCGGGCGCCTTGCTGCTGGAGACGGAAAGCCTGTTGGGCACCGGCGCCACCCTGACGCTGCTAACGGCCTTGGCGCTGGCGTTTCTTGGCGGCGGCGCGCTGGCCCGCCGGCGGGCGCTGCGCAATGGCCCGGCGTTGATCGTTCTCCGCTATGGCTTTTTGCTGGCGGCGGCGGGGTGGTTATTCACGCTGCTGATGCTGTTCGGTGGCCATGACTGGCTGGCCCTGCTGCCGGGCATCGCCCTCGGCGGCCTGGGCCAGGGCGTAGCCTACCGCACGGCGGTGGGGGAGAAAGCGGCGTTCGCCGTGGCGTGCAGGCTGACGACGGTGATGACCACCGCGGCGGTGGTGGTTGCCGTTTTGCTGGTGCAGACCTATGCCGCGCCGGAGATAAAGGGAGCCTGTTTCGCGCTGGCGTTGCTGGTCGATTTGGCGTTGCTGGGGGCGCTGATGGCGCGGATTGCGGAGCGAGACAGGGAGTGAGTCGCCGCGCTGAAGGTAAATAGCCCGCCCGGGGAAACGGGCGGGCTTTATTTAGGCGGCCGCCAGCTCTTGCGGCGTAACGTTTTGCAAACCGACAAGCTGTATGGCCGGCTGCTCTAGCGTGATGCCGAAGTCGCCTTGCGCCCAATTGTAGATATTGACGACGTGTTGATTGAGCGCGCTTTCACCCTGCATGAATATCGACAGATCCTGCGTATGGGTTTGCGCGTTGTAGTTCAGTGAGAAGCTGCTGTTTGAGCCTTCGGCGCCGAAGGCCAGCAGGTGATTATCGATAGACAGGGAAGAGGCCTGTAAAAAGCCCAGCTCGAAGCTGTCGTCGATGTAGATATTGTGAGTCTGCTTTACGGGAATATTCAGCAGGCTGTTAGGGAAGGGCACATCGTTGGACAGCATGCTCAGGTTCACGCCGAGATAATCCTGCGGCGCGCTCCCACCCGGCGCAGTGGTATAGCCGTGCTCGAAGCGAATCTCGCTGGAGCCTTTGCCCAGGTTGACCTCCAGACCGTTGGCCGGCGTCAGCACCCGATCGTTAAAGGTGACGTTATCCTTAAAGTCCGTCAGCTTCACCGCCTCGATGTTGTACAGCCCGTCCTTGAAGCCATACAGCCCGATGCCGTTTTTCTCGATCACCCCGCGCCCGCCGTAGCTGCCCTGAGCGTCAAACTTCAGGTTTACCCCGTGCGACAGGCTGGAATAATCGACCGTATCATGGCCGCTGCCGCCGTCGATGACCGTCCAGCCGTAGTTGCCGGCGTTGTTTTGCCAGCCGCGCGGCACGCTGATGGTGTCGTCGCCGCTGCCGGTGTTAACGGCGATATTGCCGAACGCCAACGTGAAATCATCGTCATACAGCGTACCGACGCGGTACAGATTCGGCGTGGACAGCACGTCGGCAATGTCGTTGAAAATCGCCGAGCCGATATCCAGCTTGCCGGGAATGATGCTGCCGCCGCCGGTCACGCTGCTGCCGTAGGATTCGGTGTAGAAATCACGCGCCGCCTCGGCGGCCAGGCGGATGGTCTCGTGGCCAATGCCCAGGGTGGTCAAATAGGTGGGCACTTCGCCCGCCAGCAGCGTTTCAACCACGTAACTGAGGTTTTTCATCTGCATGGAGACCTGCGCCGCCGCAATCAGATCGTAGGTGCCGCCTTCCACCTTAAAGGCCGAGGTGTCGTTGGTCGCCACCCATTCGGTAAAGAACGAAGTGTCGCCTAAATAGGAGAACAGCGTGGTGCCGGCCCAGGGGGAATAGTTGGGGGCACCGGTCGAGGAGGCGTCGGTGAACACTTCGGATGCCGCCGCACCGGCGTCGATCAGGCCAACCTCGTGAATATCCGGCACTTTGGCGCTGGTGGGCGGGGCATCCGGCAGCGGCGCGTTAGGATCGCTGCTCAGATCGACGCCAAACAGCGTTTTGGCGAAGTTTTTGGCGATGTTGTCGGAGGCGTTCTGAATGCGCGTCTCCCAGTCATCGGGGACATGCCCGGTGCGCAGCTCATACTGCAGCTTGGTTTGGTCGCGAATGTAATGGGCAAACGCCCCCTGATTCGAGTTCACGCCATAGGCGCCTTTAATCCAGGTATAGACCGCGATATCCACGCCCTGAATAGGCTGGTTGGCATGGTTGGGATCGGTGAGCGCATCGACGGATGCGGCATACACGGCCGGCCAGTCGCCGGCTTTGGCAGCCTCCCAAATCGCTTGCAGTTTTTCTCGGTCGGTAATGACGTAAGCCATATAAACACTCCTTGTTGCTGAGAGATTGCTTAGAAATTCAACATGATGAATGGAGGTGCGCGATGGAATAAACCGAAACCCGTACAGCCAGAAACGCGCATGCCGCGAGCCGCAGCGAACGATGGGCAGCAGGCACCCATAGCGAAAGGATAGACGCAACTTGCCGAGCGCGAAAAATTCGCTTATCGATTGTTTTTACAGGATTATTGCTGTAAATCGGCGGGTTAACCCGCGTATTGGCATCAGAAAGGAATATCCGTCAGCTGAGTTAGGAATCTTCTTAGATAAAAGAGTGGGTTTCGCTGGTGGGGGTTGGCCAAACGTTGGCGTTATGGCGGTGGTTGTGGTTACCGCTTTGCGGATTTACACCGACGGCAACGCAGGAGGGCTCTGGCGCTGCTGGGGCGTGGAATGGGGTGGGGAAATGCTGGAGTGGGTAATCTGACGGTCGGCTGTGTGCCAGAAGCGGACATTGATGATGTGAAGATATATAGTGGTAGATTGCCTATCGATAGTTGATATTACCCGAGATTGTCTCCGAAAATTATGATTAACGGATTGCTGATCAGTCGGATCCTAGCAAAAGACTCATATCAAAACCAGTTATCCGAAAACCAAACTCTTTATATAATTTTAAAGCCCTTTGATTGTCCGGTGACACTCTGAGTTCCACCTCATATGCGCCCTGTTGAGTCAGCTCATTCAGGAATGCACGGATAAAATCCCGACCCATTCCCTTACCCTGAAATTCTGGGAGAAGCATTATATCTGACAAAAAGGCTGAGTTATCTTCCAGGCTGAACCACAGATATCCCGCAGCCTGACTGTCATGTTCATAAGTTCTAAAATGGTTATTTTGAGTATTGATTCCCGCTGGCAAGGCTGTTTTAAATGATTTCGACGCCTCTATCTGGGCTTTTTTACGACTGTACCGATGATTTGCCATCAGGTCTTCAACATAGTCATTTAAAGAGAGGTCCCCCCAGAGGTCAAACTCGTTGTCATGCATGGGCCTATAAATTGATTTGGGGATTTTTGACTGTTTTGTTTTCAATTTACTGTCTCATTCTTAATAGCAACGTAACGCATACTTAGTACTACTCTACCGAATTATCCGCCGATTCAGCATGATAAAATTATATCATATAGCTTTGTCAACTGAACGTAATTTTGCTGACGCCGAAGTCAGCATTTCGCTCATAGCGGACTATCGTTCGCCTGACCAAATAAGCCTCAGTGCGATGAAACAAATACCGACGCAGGCTGCGCGGGCGGAATGGCGAAGTGACGCTGCATGCGTTTTATCTCCTCTGCTGGTGGCAGGCCAAACAGACGCTTGAATTCGCGGTTAAATTGCGATGGGCTTTCATAGCCAACGGCGTAACTCGCGGCGGCGGCGGTGATTTGTTGGCGTACCATCAGCATCCGTGCCTGGTGCAGGCGTACCGATTTCACATACTGCATTGGCGGCATCTGCGTTATCGCTTTGAAATGGCTATGAAAGGTCGGCACGCTCATGCCGACCATCATCGCCAGCTGCGTCAGCGTTAACGGCTCCGCGTAAGCGGCATGGATGTGCTGCAACGCTTTACCGATTTTGCCAAACTGGCCCTGCAAGGCCAATGCGGCACGCATTGCGTTGCCCTGTGCGCCTGTCAGTACGCGGAAATAAAGCTCACGCACCCGCGCCGGGCCGAGGATCGCTGCCTCAAGCGGGTTAGCCAGGACTTCAAGTAAGCGAAGTACGGCCATTTTTACCGCGCCGTCCATGGGGCTCGACATCATGCTTTGCGGCGCGACGGGAGGATGCGGGGCGCCATGCTGTTCAATCTGCAACATCAGTTCCGCGGCAAGCTGAAAATCCAGATGCATATAAATCGCCAGCAGCGGATGTGCTGCCGACGCGTCGGTTTCCATCACAAACGGTACCGGCACCGAAACCGCCAGGTAGTGCTGCTCATCATATAAATAGGTCTGTTGACCGAAATAGCCGCGTTTGCTGCCCTGGCAGACGATCACGATCCCCGGATCGTAAAGCACCGGCGTCCTGGCAAGAGGGCGATCGGAACGCAAAATTCGCACATCAGGTAGGGCAGTGAGGTTGTATCCCTCTTGCACCGCAAGTCTATTCATCAGGGAAATCATGTCGGACATTCCACCACCTCATAAAATCAGGCAAGAAAAAGAGAAAATACGGCCTAAAAATGCGGCAGAGCAGAGAATACCATGCAACCTTCATGGTTCATGGGAGTTCTTTTTATGGCATCTGCAAAAACGATTTTAATTACCGGCGTCAGCAGTGGCTTTGGTCAGGCGCTGGCGCGGGAAGCCCTCGCCGTGGGGCATCGGGTTATAGGGACGGTGCGCAACAGCGAAGCGCTGCAGGCTTTCGGTGCGCTCGATACGCAGCGGGCTTTTGGCTATCTGCTTGATGTCACGGACGATGAACGTATTGATGAGGTGGTTGGAGAGATAGAGTCCGCCGTCGGTCCGATAGATGTGCTGGTGAACAATGCCGGTTACGGCCATGAAGGCATTCTGGAAGAATCCCCGCTTGCAGAGCTGCGCCGCCAGTTTGACGTCAATGTGTTTGGCGCGGTGGCGATGATCAAAGCCGTGCTACCGGGCATGCGCCAGCGCCGTCGGGGCCACATTATCAATATCACCTCAATGGGCAGTTTCATTACCTTGCCCGGTATCAGCTATTACTGCGGCAGCAAATTTGCACTGGAAGGAATATCAGAAACGTTAAGTAAAGAGCTTGCCCCGTTCAACCTACACGTGACCGCAGTGGCGCCCGGCTCGTTTCGAACGGACTGGGCCGGGCGTTCAATGGTACGCAGCCCTCGCCGTCTCCCTGACTATGACGCGTTATTTGAACCTGTTCGTCAGGCGCGTCAGGAAAAAAGCGGCAAGCAACTCGGCGATCCGGTTAAGGCGGCTCACGCCATGCTGGCATTGATCGAGAGCGGGAACCCACCCACACATCTGTTGTTAGGCAGTGACGCATTAAGTTTGGTGCGGCAAAAGCTCGAGGCGTTAGGTCAGGAAATTGAACAATGGGAGAAACTCACCCGTTCAACGGATGGCTGAACGGTGTCGGGTAGCGAGAGTGCAGGGGATAATTGAGTATAACCGCCCAACAGCAAAAAGCCCGCTCAGGTTTCCCTGAGCGGGCTTCTCTAAATATGGCTCCTCTGACTGGACTCGAACCAGTGACATACGGATTAACAGTCCGCCGTTCTACCGACTGAACTACAGAGGAATCGTGTGAACGGGGCGAATAATAGCGAGGCGCCGCAGGCATGTCAAAGGCGGATTACACATTCTGTGACTGTTTGCTTACAGAATGCGCAACCCGTTGAGTTTTTTGGCAGATTTAGCCCTCGATCGCCCGCTGCAGGCGCAGCTGATAGCGGTAAACGCCGGCGGTGAGCAGGTAATCCCGGTGCACGCTCGGGCTCCAGGAGTCGTCGCCGCCCACCCCCATGTGGAAGCCGTCCAGATGCAGCCAGGTGCCTGCTTCCGGCTGCAGCAGATGCTGGTGGCTGCAGGCCATCAGCTGTTGCAGGCCGTAGCGGCTGAGCGAGAAATGGAAGCGGCCGTCGATGCGCCAGCCGCCGTAGCGCAGGCTGCGGGTGTCGCAGCGCAGGCCGTTCTCGCCGGGGAAAATATACGGCGTGTGCAGATCCGCCAGCGGCAGGCGCCAGCGCCCATGCTGCGCGGCCAGGCGGCGATCCGGGTAGTTCTCGTGCGGGCCCAGGCCCAGCCACTCGGCGTGCGGCTGCACCGTCGCCAGTTGGCAGTGCAGGCCGATGCGCGCCGGGGGCGGCAGAGTATCGGCCACCTCGACCTCCACGTTCACGCTCACTGCGCCCAGCGCATCGAACAGCCATTGTTTGCGGCTGATCAGCAGAATCTGCCCGTCCACGCCGAACTGGTGTTCGCTCACCACCTGCACGCCGTTTTGCAGCGCATCGGCCTGCAGCCGCGAGCAGCGCTCCTCCAGCCGGTACAGGCCCGCCAGCTTCCAGCGTTCGACCCAGGCGTTGGGATCGATATGATCCGCCTCGCTGACGCCGATGTCGTTGTCGATCGGCGCGCGCGCAAAGCCGTCGCGCAGCGGCGTCAGCAGCTGCGGCTGTTCGTTTTGCCACCACTGCGTCAGGTGGCCGCTGCTGCGATCGAAGCGCCAGCGCTGGTCGCCGTGGGTGAGGGTCAGCCCCTGATCGTCTTCAATCAGCGTCGGCGGCACGCCCTGTGCGGGCGGTGGCGCGGGATGCAGCGCACGCGGCACCCGCCACTGATCCCAGGCGCAGCGGTGGTGCGCTTCAGACCAGTCGGTGGCCTGCGGTTGTACCACCTCCACGTTCAGCCACAGCTCGCCGGGCTGATGCAGCATCGGCAGGCGATCGAGCAGGGTGAAGCTAGCGCTGCCCTGCGGCGCCAGCGCCAGATCGAAGCTGCCGCTGGCGCGCTCCACGCCGTCCAGCTCCAGCCGCCAGTTGAGCTGTTCGTTGTCGGTGTGGCGGAACAGGTAATCGCTGGTGACGGTCAGCGTCAGCGAGGCGGCGTCGAAGGCGAAGTGGAACAGCTGCTGCGCCCGCTGCGCTTCGAACAGCGCCGGGTGCGGGGTGCGATCCGCGAACACCAGCCCGTTCAGGCAGAACTGGCGATCGTTGGGGGTATCGCCGAAGTCGCCGCCGTAGGCCCAGTACTCTTCGCCTTGGGCGTCGCGCCTGATCAGCGCCTGATCGACCCAGTCCCAGACAAAGCCGCCCTGCAGGCGCGGATAGTGGTGGAACGCGCGCCAGTAGCGCTCAAAGCCGCCGAAGCTGTTGCCCATCGCATGGGCGTATTCGCACAGGATCAGCGGCCGCTGTTCCTCCGGCAGACCGATCCACTTACCGATTGCCCATTTGGGCACCGCCGGGAACGGCTGATCCTGATCCACCCGCGCATACATCGGGCAGATGATGTCGGTGGCGGCGGTGTCGGCGCCGCCGCCTTCATATTGCACCGGGCGGGTCGGATCCTGGCTTTTCACCCAGCGGTACAGCGCGTCGTGGTTCACGCCGTGGCCGGACTCGTTGCCCAGCGACCAGATAATGATGCAAGGGTGGTTGCGATCGCGCTGCACCATGCGGGTGACGCGCTCGCTCATCGCCGGCAGCCACAGCGGATCGTCAGCCAGCCGGTTCATCGGCCGCATGCCGTGGGTCTCGATATTGGCTTCGTCCACCACGTACAGCCCGTAGCGGTCGCAAAGCCGATACCACAGCGGGTGGTTGGGATAATGCGAGCAGCGCACCGCGTTGAAGTTGTGCTGCTTCATCAGCAGGATGTCGTGGCGCATCGTCGCTTCGTCCATCACCTGGCCGTGGCGCGGATGATGCTCGTGGCGGTTAACGCCGCGGATCAGCAGCGGCTGCCCGTTAAGCTTCAACAGCCCGCCGCTGATTTCCACCTGGCGGAAGCCGATGTCATAGGCTTCCACTTCGATAATCTCCCCCTCGGGGGAGAGCAGGGCGACGGTGGCGCGATACAGCGCGGGCGTTTCGGCGCTCCACAGCGCGGGGTGCTCCACCGGCAGGCGCAGCGTGACGCGGTCGTCATAGGCGCCGCGTTCGTCCACCATCTCGCCGCCGAGTGGCTGGGTGCGTTCGGCCACCTGGGCGCCGTCGCGCCACAGCTGCACCTGTACTTGCAGTGGGCCGGGCCGGTTGGCACGCGCCGTTACCACCAGTTCGCCGCGGGTAAAGCTGTCATGCAGCGGGGTGGTGAGGCGGATATCGCTCAGGTGCGCGGCGGGTTTGTGCAGCAGGCTGACGTCGCGGAAGATGCCGCTCATGCGCCACATATCCTGATCTTCCAGGTAGCTGCCGTCGCACCAGCGCAGCACCATCACCGCCAGCCGGTTTTCACCCGGCTGCAGCCACGGGCTGAGATCGAACTCCGCCGGCAGGCGGCTGTCCTGCGAATAGCCGACCCAGTGGCCGTTGCACCATAAATAGAACGCCGAGTTGACGCCGTCGAAGATGATGCGCGTCTGGCCGGCGACCAGCCAGGCCGGATCGACGCTGAAGGTGCGCGAGTAGCAGCCGGTGGGGTTGTCTTCCGGCACGCGTGGCGGATCGACCGGGAATGGATAGCGCACGTTGGTGTAGATCGGCGCGTCGTAGCCGGCGAGCTGCCAGTTGCCCGGCACCGCCAGCGGGGCGGCGTCCGGCAGATCCTGCTGCAGCCAGCCTTCCGGTGCCGCCTGCGGGCACGGGAAATAGCTGAAGCGCCATTCGCCGTTCAGCGACTTGCGGCTGGCGCTGGGGGCATCGTCGCGCGCGTCCTCCACCGTGCGCCAGCTGGCGAACGGCGGGTGGGCGTCCAGCCGGCGGTAGTGGGTGCAGGCCGGGTTTTGCCAGTCACGGCGGGCGAGGATCTCGGTCAGGGAAGCAAGGGGCGCAGCAGGCATCGGCGATCGTCCAGTTGGCTAGGTGATGCTCACCAAGATGCTGACCGGCGCATAAAAAGTAAAGCGGTTACACGCAACCTTGCAAGGGCGATCAAATAACCGTTAATGCGGCTCGCCGGCGCGATAGATCCGCTGTGGGCGGCCCACCTTGCCGTAAATGATCTCGGCGCGCAGCTGCTGCGCGGCGGTGCAAAATTCCAGATAACGGCGCGCGGTGGTGCGGCTGAGCCCCATTTTTTGCGCAACGCTTTCAGCGGTGTGGCGCGCGGCGGGTTCGGCGAACAGCGCGCGGATCTTACCCAGCGTCAGCTCGTCGATGCCGGCGGGCAGCGCCGCCTGCTGTTCGCCGCGGGCGTAGGTGTTGAACATCTCGTCAATGCGGCGTTGGTTGAGGCGCGCCTTGTCCTTCAGCGCTTCGCGGCGTTGGCTGAAGCGCTGAAGGGTCTGGCTCAGCCGGTCATAGGCCAGCGGTTTGATCAGGTAGTCGAACACGCCGTAACGCAAAGCCTCGGCCACGGTGGCCATGTCGCTGGCGGCGGTAATGAACACGATGCCGCCGCGATAGCCGCTCAGCGTCAGTTCGCGCAGCAGGGTGATGCCCTGGCCGTCGGGCAGAAAGTTGTCCAGCAGGATCAGGTCCGGCTTGAAGCGTTCGGTCATGGCGCGGGCCTGCGCCAGCGTACCGGCCAGCCAAATCTGGCGGCAGCCGCCGTTCTGGCGGATAAACTCCGCATGCATCTCCGCCAGCGGCGTTTCGTCTTCAACGATCAGGATGTTCAGCCATTCCATAATGAAACCTACTATTGCAATCAAGATGCTAAATGAATGTAAGTAAATTGCGGCGTCAAATAAAGATTATCTCAATAATAAACACCATAAGATTAATTAAGCAAATAAAGAACATTAAATAACTTATTAACCGGGGACGGTTTGTGAAATAGGTCAATAATCCGCGTTTTTTTTCTGTTTACCATTGGTTTATCGAGTGCGATGTCGTGTTTATCTTCATGGTTTTTAAGGTTTTAATTAACCTTGTCAATGTTAATTAAAAAGCCTTTTTGTATTTAACTTGTTGTTTGTCAGTTAACCCAGAGAGCGTGTTATGTTAGGCGATGCCGTATTTAATCGGGTAAAGCGATCGGATCATAAAGCGATTTCGGAAATAAGCGCCTTCTTGCGCAGTAACGATCTGAATATCGACACTACGGTTGAAATATTTATTACCGTTACCCAGCACGACAAATTGGTCGCCTGCGGCGGCATCGCCGACAATATTATCAAATGCGTCGCCATCAGTCCGCTGATGCGCGGCGAAGGGTTGGCGCTGGCGCTGGCGACCGAGCTGGTGAACCTGGCCTACGAGCGGCACCATACCCAGCTGTTTATCTACACCAAGGTGCAGAACGAGCCGCTGTTCCGCCAGTGCGGTTTCTACCCGATCGCCACCGTGCCGGGCATCGTGGTGCTGATGGAAAACAGCCCGTGCCGCCTGAAGCGCTATGCCGCCCAACTGGCGAGCCAGCGCCGGCCGGGCGACACCATCGGCAGCATCGTGATGAACGCCAACCCCTTCACCCGCGGGCATCAGTATCTGGTGCGTCAGGCGGCCAAGCGCTGCGACTGGCTGCACCTGTTTCTGGTGAAGGAAAACACCTCGCGCTTCAGCTATGAAGACCGGCGCCGGCTGGTGCTGGCCGGCACCGCCGATATCCCCAACCTCACGGTACACGAAGGCTCGCAGTACGTGATCTCGCGCGCCACCTTCCCCTGTTACTTCATCAAGGACCAGGGCGTGGCCGACGACTGTTACACCGAAATCGATCTGAAGATCTTCCGCCAGTATCTGGCACCCGCGCTGGGCATTACGCACCGCTTCGTCGGCAACGAGCCGTTCTGTGCGGTGACCGCGAAATACAACCGCGACATGCGCTACTGGCTGGAAACGCCGGCGCTGCCCAGCCCGCCGATCGCGCTGGTGGAAATCGAGCGTTTGCAATATCAGGGCACGGCGATCTCCGCCTCCTGGGTGCGCAAGCTGCTGGCGGCGGGGGACTTCCACGCCGCCGCGCCGCTGGTGCCGCCGGACACCCTGTACTACCTGCAGGATCTGCAAACGCAGCGCCGGGCCAAGGCGGCCCCGCATCCTTTTGAGTCCGCACAATCAGGTGAATGATGAAAATTATCCGAGAAGCAATGGCCGGCACGCTGGAATCCAGCGATGTCATGGTGCGCATCGCGCCCGCCGAGGGGCCGCAGCACGATCTGCTGATCGCCAGCAGCGTGGAAAAACAGTTCGGCGCGGCTATCCGCCACACCTTGCTGGAAGTGCTGCAGCGTTATGAGGTGGAGCCGGTGCAGGTGATCGTCGACGACAAAGGCGCGCTAGACTGCGTGCTGCGCGCCCGGCTGGAAACCGCGCTGATGCGCGCCTGCGAGGGCGGCCAACTGCCGTGGGAGGCGAAAGATGAAAACGCTGAATAAAACCCGGCTGCGCCGCAGCATGCTGTTCGTTCCCGGCGCCAACGCGGCGATGGTCAGCAACGCCTTTATCTATCAGGCCGACGCGCTGATGTTCGATCTGGAAGACTCGGTGATCCTGCGTGAAAAAGACGCGGCGCGCCGGCTGGTGTACCACGCGCTGCAGCACCCGCTGTACCAGGAAGTGGAAACCATCGTGCGCGTCAATGCGCTCGACTCCGCCTACGGCCTGGCGGACCTGCAGGCGGTGGTGCGCGGCGGCGCAGACATCGTGCGCCTGCCGAAGACCGACAGCGCGCAGGACGTTATCGACATGGAGCGCGAGATTGCCGCCATCGAAGCGGCCTGCGGCCGGCCGGTCGGCAGCACCGGGCTGTTGGCGGCGATCGAATCGGCGCAGGGCATCACCAACGCGGTGGCGATCGCGCACGCTTCGCCGCGTCTTATCGGCATCGCGCTGGGGGCGGAAGACTATGTACGCAATCTGCGCACCGAACGCTCGCCGGAAGGCATCGAGCTGCTGTTCGCCCGTTGCTCGCTGCTGCAGGCGGCGCGCGCCGCCGGCATTCAGGCGTTCGACACCGTCTACTCCGACGCCAATAACGAGGCCGGTTTCCTGCATGAGGCGGCGCTGATCAAACAGCTCGGCTTCGACGGCAAATCGCTGATCAACCCGCGCCAGATTGAGCTGCTGCACAACCTGTACGCGCCGACCGCCAAAGAGGTGGCGCACGCGCAGCGGGTGGTGGATGCCGCCGAAGCGGCGGAGCGGGAAGGACGCGGCGTGGTGTCGCTCAACGGAAAAATGGTCGACAGCCCGGTGATTGAACGCGCCCGGCTGGTGCTGGAGCGCGCCGCGCTGTCCGGCTTACGGGAAGAACCGGCGCAGCACGGAGAGGAAGCATGATGAACCGCCAACAACGATTGATGACCTTCGCCAACCCGGCGGATCTGCCGGGCTATCAGGACGTCTCCAAGGCCAATCTGCAGGCGCGCAAACCGCGCGATCTCAAGCTGTGCGATTCCTTGCAAGAGGCGGTGCGCCGCAGCGGATTGCAGGACGGCATGACCATCTCTTTCCACCATGCGTTTCGCGGCGGCGATTTGACCCTCAACCAGGTGATGGAGACGCTGGCGGCGATGGGGTTCCGCAACCTGACGCTGGCCTCCAGTTCGCTGACCGATTGCCACGCGCCGTTGGTTGAACACATTCGCCACGGCGTGGTGAGCCGCATTTACACTTCCGGGTTGCGCGGCCCGCTGGCGGACGCCGTTTCACGCGGGCTGCTGGCGGAGCCGGTGCAAATTCATTCGCACGGCGGCCGGGTCAACCTGATCGAATCCGGCGAGCTGAAGATAGACGTGGCCTTCCTCGGCGTGCCGGCCTGCGATGAGTTCGGTAACGCCAACGGCTACAGCGGTGAAGCCTGCTGCGGCTCGCTCGGCTATGCGCGGGTGGACGCCGAGGCGGCGGGCACCGTGGTGCTGTTGACCGAGCAACTGGTGCCGTATCCGCATCATCCCGCCAGCCTGGCGCAGGATCGGGTGGACCTGATCGTGCAGCTGGAGCGGGTGGGGGACGCCGACAAGATCGGCGCCGACGCCACGCGCATGACCTCGAACCCGCGTGAGCTATTGATCGCCCGCCGCGCCGCCGAGGTGATCGCCGGCTCCGGCTACTTCACCGAAGGCTTCTCGCTGCAAACCGGCACCGGCGGCGCCTCGCTGGCGGTGACCCGGTTCCTGGAGGACAAGATGCGCGCCCGCGGCATTCGCGCCGCGTTCGCCCTCGGCGGCATCACCTCGACCATGGTGGATCTGCACGAGAAAGGGCTGATCGGCAAGCTGCTGGACGTGCAGAGCTTCGATCGGGCGGCGGCGACCTCGCTGGCGCGCAACCCGCGCCATATCGAAATCAGCGCCAACCAGTACGCCAACTTCAGCTCCAAGGGGGCGTCGGTCGATCGGCTCGACGTGGTGGTGCTGAGCGCGCTCGAGATCGATACCGGTTTCAACGTTAACGTGCTGACCGGCTCCGACGGCGTGCTGCGCGGCGCGTCCGGCGGCCACTGCGACACCGCCGCCGCCGCGCGGCTGGCGATCATCGTCGCGCCGCTGGTGCGCGGGCGCATTCCGACGCTGGTGGAGCAGGTGACCACCTGCGTCACGCCGGGCTCCAGCATCGACATTCTGGTGACCGACCACGGCATCGCCGTCAACCCGGCGCGGCCGGAGCTGGCGCAGCGCCTGCGGGAGGCTGGGCTCGAGGTGGTGAGCATCGACTGGCTGCGCGCCCGCGCGCTGCAGCTGACCGGCGAACCGCAGCCGATCGCCTTTACCGACAAGGTGGTGGCGGTAGTGCGCTACCGCGACGGCTCGGTGATCGACGTGGTGCATCAGGTGGCGGAGTAACCGATGGCCGCCGTCGATCCCCAACTGGCCGCCGAACGCGCGGTCAGCCTGCCGGAGCTGCTCACCAGCCGCGAATGCCGCCAGGCGCGCCAGCAAGCGTGGCTGGCGCAGCACGAGTGCACGCTGCTGGTGCTGACGCTGGTGGTACCCGGCCCGGTGAAGGACAGCGCGCTGACGCGCGGCATCTTCAACCTGGGGTGGGCGGCGCTGCTGCGGCTGTGCGCCGAACAGGGCTGGCCCAGCCCGCAGGCCGAAGCGCTGGCGCTCTCCACCGGCTGCGAAGGGTTTGTCGCGCTGCGCGCCGATGCCCAGCGGGTGAAGGACTGCGCCATGCAGCTGGAGGTGAGCCGCCCGATCGGCCGGCTGTGGGACATCGACGTGTTGGATACGCAGGGGCGCATTTTGTCGCGCCGCGATATCGGCCTGCCGGAACGGCGCTGTTTGCTGTGCGGCCAACCGGCCAAGATCTGCGCCCGCCAGCGGCGGCACAGCAGCGAGCAACTGCTGCATGAAATGGAAAGGATGTTCAACGATGCGATCTCTGCCGATTAATCTGCCCGCCCGCCGTGCCGAACCGGCCTGCGACTTCGCCCGCGCCGCCTTTCGCGCGCTGCTGGTGGAAGTCAATCTCACGCCCAAGCCGGGGCTGGTGGATCGCCATAACACCGGCGCCCACCGCGACATGGATCTCGGGCATTTTTACCGCAGCGCCCGCGCCATCGGCGTGTGGCTGCCGCGCTTTATCCAACGCGGGCGCGAAGACGCGGCTCTGCCGGCAGAGCAGCAGCTGGCGCGGCTGCGGCCGCTGGGCCTGGCTTGCGAAAACCAGATGTTTCGCGCCACCGGCGGCATTAACACCCACAAAGGCAGCGTGTTCTCGCTCGGGTTGCTGTGCGCCGCCTTCGGCCGCCTGCAGCAACAGGGGCGCGCCATCGGCGCAGCGGCGCTGTGCGCCGAAACGGCGGCGATGTGTCGGGGGCTGGTGGACCGCGAGCTGCGGCGCAACAACGCCGGGCAGACCGCCGGCCAGCGGCTGTTCGTTGCCTACGGCCTCAGCGGCGCGCGCGGCGAGGCGGAAGCCGGTTTTCGGCTGGTGCTGGACGGCGCGCTGCCGCTGTATCGGCAACGGTTGGCCGCTGACGGCGACGAACAGCGGGCGCTGCTGGACAGTCTGCTGTGGCTGATAGCCCACAACGGTGACACCAACGTCGCCTCGCGCGGCGGCATGCACGGACTGCGCTGGCTACGGCGCCGGGCGGCGTTGCTGCTGGCGCAGGGCGGCTCGGCCGGGGAGGCGGGCCTGGCGCGCCTGCGGCGCTTCGATGCCGACTGCATTGCCCGCAACCTCAGTCCCGGCGGCAGCGCCGACTTGTTGATAGTGACCTGGCTGCTGGCGCAGCTGGGTGCCCAAGAATAATAACCAAGCCTTCAGGAGAGTCCCCATGTCCCAAACCCAGGAAAAGATCTGGAAAGCGATAGCGCCGCTGGCGGTGCTCGCGATCCTGTTATTGATACCGGTGCCCGACGGCATGCCGCCGCAGGCGTGGCACTACTTCGCCATCTTCGTGGCGATGATCGTCGGCATGATTCTGGAGCCGATCCCGGCCACCGCCATCAGCTTTATCGCCGTGACCGTCAGCGTGCTCAGCGCCAACTGGGTGCTGTTCGGCGCGCAGGAACTGGCGGAGCCGGGCTTCAAGGCCGGCAAAGAGGCGCTGAAATGGGGGCTGGCGGGCTTCTCCAGCACCACCGTCTGGCTGGTGTTCGGCGCCTTTATCTTCGCGCTGGGCTACGAGGCCACCGGGCTGGGGCGGCGCATCGCACTGTTCCTGGTGAAGTTCATGGGCAAGCGCACGCTGACGCTGGGCTATGCGGTGGTGATCATCGATATCCTGCTGGCGCCGTTCACGCCGTCCAACACTGCGCGCACCGGCGGCACCGTGTTCCCGGTGGTGAAAAACCTGCCGCCGCTGTTCGACTCTTTCCCTAACGATCCCTCCTCGCGCCGCATCGGTGGTTACCTGATGTGGATGATGGTGGTCGGTACCAGCATCAGCTCCTCGATGTTCGTCACTGGCGCTGCGCCGAACGTGCTGGGCATCGAGTTCGTCGGCAAGATCGCCGGGGTGCACATCAGCTGGATGCAGTGGTTCCTGGCGTTCCTGCCGGTCGGTCTGCTGTTGCTGATCATCGCGCCGCTGATTTCCTATTACCTGTACAAACCGGGCGTGACCCACAGCAGCGAAGTGGCCGCCTGGGCGGATACCGCGCTGGGGGAAATGGGCAAGCTGACGCGCAAGGAATACACCCTGATCGGCCTGGTGCTGCTCAGCCTGTGCCTGTGGGTGTTTGGCGGCAAAATGCTGGACGCCACCGCGGTGTGTCTGCTGGCGGTGTCGCTGATGCTGGCGCTGCACGTGGTGTCGTGGAAAGAGATCACCAAATATTCCAGCGCCTGGAACACGCTGGTTAACCTGGCGACGCTGGTGGTGATGGCCAACGGCCTGACGCGCTCCGGCTTTATCGACTGGTTCGCCCAGACCATGAGCACCCATCTGGACGGCTTCTCGCCGAACATGACGGTGGTGGCGCTGGTGCTGGTGTTCTACTTCGCCCACTATCTGTTCGCCAGCCTGTCGGCGCACACCGCCACCATGCTGCCGGTGATCCTGGCGGTCGGGAAAGGGCTGCCGGGCGTGCCGATGGAGCAGCTGTCGATGCTGCTGGTGCTGTCGATCGGCATCATGGGCGTGCTGACGCCGTACGCCACCGGGCCGGGGGTTATCATCTACGGCTGCGGCTACGTGAAATCGAAAGACTACTGGCGCCTGGGCGGCATTCTCGGCGTGGTGTACATCGCCGCGCTGCTGCTGATCGGCTGGCCGATCATGAGCCTGTGGTACTGAGTTGGACTACAGCGGCCGCCGCCCGGTGGCCGCTGGTACGATCTTTTCCCGTGAACCCTGTCACACACTTGTCACACTAACCCCGCCATCATACTCAGGCAAACGCTAACACCTTAAAAATAATCATTTTCCGGGAGCCTCTGCGGATGAGAAAAAAAACGTTATTGCTGTGCCTGCCTTTGTTATTCACCGGGAACGCGCTGGCGGAAGCCGGCGGTTATCAACTGGAACAGGTGCTGGTGATGAGCCGCCATAACCTGCGTGCGCCGCTGGCCAATAACGGCAGCGTGCTGGCGCAGTCTACGCCGAAGGCCTGGCCGGCCTGGGAAACGCCGGGCGGCCAGCTGACCACCAAGGGCGGGGTGCTGGAAGTGTACATGGGGCACTACTTCAATGCCTGGCTGAAGCAGACCGGCCTGTTGCCGCAAGAGGGCTGCCCGACCGCCGGCAGCGTGTATGTCTACGCCAACAGCCTGCAGCGCACGGTGGCCACCGCGCAGTTCTTCAGCAACGGCGCGTTCCCGGGCTGCGACGTCAGCGTGCACCATCAGGACAAGATGGGTGAGATGGATCCGACCTTCAACCCGATCATCACCGACACTAGCGAAGCCTTCAATCAGCAGGCGCTGGCGGCGATGAACGCCGCGCTGGGATCGCTGAAGCTGGACGCCTCTTACCAACAGCTGGCGAAGATCATCGATTACAAGGATTCCGCCGCCTGCAAGACCGACAAACACTGCGATCTGACCAAAGAAGCCAGCGTGATGAGCGCGGTGCCGGGCAAAGAGCCGGGCGTCTCCGGCCCGCTGCGGGTGGGCAACTCGCTGGTAGACGCCTTTATGCTGCAGTACTACGAAGGTTTCCCGATGAAAGAGGTGGCCTGGGGCAAAATCGCCACCCCGCATCAGTGGAAACAGCTGGCGCAGCTGAAAGACGGCTATCAGGATTCGCTGTTCACCTCGCCGGTGGTGGCGCAAAACGTCGCCAAACCGCTGCTGACCTATATCAACAACGCGCTGCTCGGCGAGCGCAAACCGGACGCGCCGAAGCTGACGGTGCTGGTCGGCCACGACTCCAATATCGCTTCGCTGCTGTCGGCCATGCAGTTCCAGCCGTATCAGCTGCCGCAGCAGTATGAGAAAACGCCGATCGGCGGCAAGCTGGTGTTCCAACGCTGGCGCGACGCGCAGAACGACCGTGAATTGCTGAAGATCGAGTACGTCTATCAGTCCACCGAACAGCTGCGCAAGGCGACGCCGCTGACGCTGCAAACCCCGCCGCAGCGCGTAACGCTGGCGCTGAAAGGTTGCCCGATCGACAAGGACGGTTTCTGCGCCTGGAGCGATTTCGAAAAGACCATGAAGGGTATCCTGTAATGCCCAGCCTCTCTCCCGACCGCGGGGGAGAGGTCTCTTCTCATCCCGGCTAACGCGCCGCCGTGCCGGCCTTAACGCCATTTATTTTGCCCAGAGTCATTGTTGCAGGCCGTTTCGGGGGCTAACATCATCAGCCTGCCTGCTTATCATGGATACTGCCGTTGCCCACTTTTATCCGCAATATCGACTTTTTCACGCCGGACGGTTATCCGGGCCAGGTGGCGCGCTGCCAGTTTGCGTTGGCGGAGTATCACGACGACAGTTTTTCTGCATTGGGCTTTACGCTGCCGGATCATCTGGCGCGCGCGGTGCCGAAGCGCCGTGCGGAGTATCTGGCCGGACGCGTTCTGGCGCGGCAGCTGTTGGCGCCGCTCGGTTTCGCCGATTTCACTCTGGCGCGCGGCGAAGATCGCGCGCCGCAGTGGCCGGCTGGCATCGCCGGTGCGCTGAGCCATAATTCGAATACCGCGCTGTGCGCCGTGCACCGCGAGAGCGGGCTGGGCGGCGTTGGGCTGGATGTGGAGACGCTGCTGTCTGACGAGCGGGCGGAGGAGCTGTGGGGGGCGATCGTTTCGCCGACGGAGCGCGAGGCGTTGCTGCGCGAGGCGCTGCCGTTCAACGCGCTGCTGACGCTGACGTTTTCCGCCAAAGAGAGCCTGTTCAAGACGCTTTATCCGCAGGTGCGCTGTTACTTTGACTTTCTTGATGCGCGCATGACGGCCGTGGATGTGCAGCGGCAGACGTTCGTATTAGAGCTGCTTAAGACATTGACGCCGCATTGCCCCGCCGGGCGCCGGTTCAGCGGGCGTTTTTGGCGTGAAGGTGACGACGTCACGACCTTTATTTTTTGCTAAAACACAATAATAACAGTGTGTTATTTATTTCTGTGCCGTAACGCGGATTTGCCGCGGCGCGCCGAAAGATTCATTCACCGGTGATTGACCCACGGTGGGGATCCGGTGTAATTTACCATCCTTTTTATGGCTAATGATAATTATTCGCATAAACATTATCATTGGTGAGGCGCAACAAAGGAGTGGTCTTGTGGCGACACTGACGACAGATAACCAAACCTTCCCCGGGTTTGTGTACGCCGAGCAATCGACCTTTTTGTACCGGTCCGAATTCCGTTCACTTTCCGCCGACGGCGTGTTCGAGCGCATTGAGACGCCGGCGTTCGGCGGCGAAGGCGAACAGGAAGGCGGCGCGCTGACTCAGCACATCCGCCAGGCGCTGGCGCGCGCCAAAGCCGCCGGTCAGGCGGCGCCGGTGGTGGTGGGCGCCATTCCGTTCGATACGCGCCGGCCTTCCAGCCTGTACGTGCCTGAAAATTGCCAGTTTGTCGCCAACGACAGCTTTACCCGCGCCGCGCGCCCGATGCTGCAACAGCCGCATCGTCTTGCCGCCTGCACCAGCATTCCCGACGAACCGCGCTTCAAGCATGCGGTGGCGGAAGCGGTCAGCCGCTTTAAACAAGGCAAACTGGACAAGGCGGTGCTGTCGCGCATCCTCGACATCGAGCTGGAACAGCCGGTGGCGGGCCACCAGATCTTCAATAACCTGATGGTGCAGAACCCGACTGGTTACCACTTTTCCCTGCCGTTGGCCGATGGCGGCGTGCTGATCGGCGCCAGCCCGGAACTGCTGATCCGCAAGCAGGGCGGCGAGATCCACACCAATCCGCTGGCGGGCTCGGCGCGCCGTCAGGACGATGCGCAGCAGGATCGCCTCGGTAGCGAGCGCCTGATGCGCTCGACCAAAGACAAATATGAACACAAGCTGGTGATAGAGGATATTCGCCGGCATCTGGCGCCGCTGTGCGCCAGCCTGAGCGTGCCCAGCGGCCCGTCGCTGCTCAGCACCGGCACCATGTGGCACCTGTCCACCCGCATTCGCGGGGAGTTGCTGAACCCGACGCTCAACGTGATGCAGCTGGCTTGCCTGCTGCATCCGACACCGGCGCTGTGCGGCTTCCCGACCGAGAGCGCCCGCCAGCTGATCGCCGATTTGGAGCCGCACGATCGTGGCCTGTTCAGCGGCATCGTCGGCTGGTGTGACGCCAACGGCGACGGCGAGTGGGCGATCGTCATCCGCAGCGGTCTGCTGCACGGTAACCGGGTGCGGCTGTTCGCCGGCGCGGGCATCGTCGCCGCTTCGACGCCGCAGTCCGAGTGGATGGAAACCGCCGCCAAACTGGGCACCATGCTCAACGCTTTCGGCCTGAACAGCGGCGCGCTGTAGGGCCTCTTTGCGGCGCAGTGTGCGCCGCGCCATACGCTTTCGCAGGAGACAACGATGAACAACAACATGACCCGGCTGTGCGCCCGGATGGCGGTGTGCGCATGAGCATTCAGATGGATTTCACCGGCAAACGGGTGTGGGTGACCGGCGCGGCGCGCGGCATTGGCGAGCAGATCGCCCGGCACTTTTTGGCTCAGGGTGCTGAGGTGGTGGGATTTGACCGCGAATTCGCCAACCCGGATCTGCCTTACCCTTGCGTGACGCTGGACATCAGCCGGCCGGAACAGGTGGAGGCGGTGTGCCGCCAACAGCTGGGGGAGAACCCGCGACTGGACGTGTTGGTCAACGCCGCCGGCATTTTGCGCATGGGCAATACCGAAGATCTGAGCGTGGATGACTGGCATCAGTGCATCAACGTCAACGCCTCGGGGGCGTTTTACCTGTTCCGCGCGCTGCTGCCGCACTTCAAGGTGCAGCGCAGCGGGGCGATCGTCAGCGTCGGCTCCAACGCCGCGCACGTGCCGCGCGCGCAGATGGCGGCCTACTGCGCCTCCAAGGCGGCGCTGACCAGCCTGAACCACTGCGTGGGGCTGGAGATGGCGCCGTTCGGCGTGCGCTGCAATCTGGTGTCGCCGGGCTCGACCGACACGCCGATGCAGCGCGGCATGTGGCAGACCGACGATGCGCAGCAGCGCACCATTGCCGGCTTCCCCGAGATGTTCAAACTGGGGATCCCGCTGGGTAAAATCGCCCGCCCGGACGAGATCGCCAACGCGGTGTTGTTCCTGGCCTCCGACTTGGCCAGCCACATCACCATGCAGGATATCGTGATCGACGGCGGCGCCACGCTGGCCGCCTGAGTCAGACCCGCTGGCGGCGCAGCAGGTGCTGCGCGCCTTCCGCCGCCAGCAGCAGCACCGCCAGCCAGATCGCCAGATAGGTCGGCCATTCGCTTTGGCTGATGCTCTCGCCGAGCAGCAGCGCGACGATCACCAGCAGCACCGGTTCCACATAGCTCAGCAGGCCGAACAGACTGAACGGCAGCAGGCGGCTGGCGAGGATGTAACACACCAGCGCCACGGCGCTGATGACGCCGAGCAACGGAATGCGCCAATACAGCTCGGCATTGACCTGCAGTGCCGCCGCGCCGTGGTCGCCGAAAGCGAACCAGGCCGCCGCCGGCAGCATCAGCGCCAGCTCGCACCACAGTCCGCCGAGGTTGTCGGTGGCGAAGCGGCGCCGCAAAATAAAGTAGAGCGGATAGCCCAGCGCCACCACCAGCGTCGGCCATGAGACGCCGCCCGCCTGATACAGCTCATTGCCTACCCCCACCATAGCGCACGCCACCGCCAGTTTTTGCAGCAGCGACAGCCGATCGCGATAGATCAGGCGCCCCGCCAGCACCATGGTCAGCGGCAGCAGAAAATAGCCGAGCGACACGTCTAGCGCCTTGCCGTGCAGCGGCGCCCACAGGAACAGCCACAGCTGCACCCCCAGCAGCGCCGAGGTGAGCAGCAGGCCCAGCAGCCGCAGCGGCCGTTGGCCGATCCAGCCCAGCGTGTCGGCCACCTTGCGCCAATCGCCGGACAACGCCATGAACAGCGTCAGGAACGGCAGCGTCAGCAGCGTGCGCCAGCCGTAAACCTGTTCGCCGTTCAGCGGGGTGAGGGTAGAGGTGAAGTAATACATCGCGCCGAACAAGATGGAGGCGACGACCGAAAGAGTGATGCCCTTAATCACACGCATTCCTGGTGAGTGATTGATTTTATGGCGGCTACTGTAGAGAAATTTGCCGCCAACGACAATGGCGTTGCCGGGCGCTGGACAATCGACAGCAGCGGGTTACAATTAATACTGTGTATTCATACAGGCTTTGACGATGACAATCGATCTTTTTGAAGACGCACTGCCGCCGCCGTGGCGGGAAGAGATCGCTCCCGGCGCGGTGGTGATGCACGGCTTCGTGCGCGATCACGGGCCGGAACTGCTGGCGGCGGTGCAGGGCGTGGTGGCTCAGGTGCCATGGCGGCATTTGACCACCCCCGGCGGGCATGTGATGTCGGTGGCGATGAGCTGGTGCGGCAACGGCTGGACCAGCGACAGCCGCGGCTATCGCTATTCGGAACGCGACGCACGCAGCGGCAAACGCTGGCCGGCCATTCCCCCAATCTTGATGGCGTTGGCGGATGAGGCCGCACAGCAGGCGGGCTTTGGCCCCTTCGTGCCGGACTCTTGCCTGATGAACCGTTACGATCCGGGCAGCAAGCTGTCGCTGCATCAGGATAAGGACGAACACGACTTCGGGGCGCCGATCGTCTCGGTTTCGCTCGGGCTGCCGGCGGTATTTCAGTTCGGCGGCCTGCAGCGCAGCGACCGGGCGCGGCGCATCCCGTTGGCGCACGGCGACGTGGTGGTATGGGGCGGCCCGGCGCGGCTCTGCTTCCACGGCATCCTGCCGGTCAAAGAAGGCTACCACTCGCTGGTGGGGCCGCACCGCATCAACATTACGCTACGCAAGGCGCTGTAGCTGCGGTTCCTGCGCCAGGCAGGCGACGAGATAGTCGATGAATACCCGCAGTTTGGGCGGCAAATGCTGGTTGGGCACGTAGAGCAACCACAGGCCGCCGTGATAGCTGCTGAGAAAATCCCATTCCGGCAACACTTGCACGATCTCGCCGTCTTCGAGCGCCTGGCGGGCGGTAAAGTACGGCAGGCTGCCGATGCCGATATGCTGTTTCACTGCGTCCAGCCGCACGCCGGTGTGGTTGGCGGCGTAGCGGCCGCGCACGTTGACCGTCACCGTTTTGCCGCTGCGGCGGAATTTCCATTGCGCATCGCTCGGCGTCTCTCCCAGATAGATGCAGCTGTGCGCCGCCAGATCGTGCGGGTGCTGCGGCGTGCCGTACTGCGCCAGATAATCCGGTGTGGCGCATATCAGATGGTCTACTCTCATCAACTGGCGGCCGATCAAACCGGGCGACGGGCGATCGGTAATGCGCAGCGCCAGATCGACCCGATCGTCGATCAGATCCATATAGCGATCTTCCAGCCGCAGCCTGACGTCTACCTTCGGGTAGCGCCGCAGAAACGCCGGCATGTGCGGATGTAGCACGAAACGACCCACCGCCTTGGGGACGCTGATGCTGACCAACCCTTCGGGCTCCGCGGCGCCGCGCCCGCCGATCGCCATCGCCGCCTCGGCCGCCGCCAGCATGGCGCGGCAGTGTTGAAACACCTCTTCGCCGCTTTCGCTAAGCCGCAGCTTGCGGGTGGTGCGGTGCAACAGCTGCAGCGCCAGCGCCTGCTCGAGTTTCGCCACGCTGCGGCTGACGGCGGAAGGCGAAGCACCCAGCTTGCGGGCGGCGGCGGAAAAGCTGCCGCTCTCCACCACCTGGACGAAAACGGCCATTTCGGCCAACAGGGCGTAAGAAAGATTTGTGCTCATGACGCAAAGGTCCATTGTGATGACGACGGATTATCCTCTGATTATGACATGAATATAATGGCTCCCTGAATCGAGGAGAAAAATGATGACCGAACGACGTTATTACTACAGCGACGAGTTACAGGGCCAGGCACAGGTGTTGAGCTGCGCGCCGGCCGAGGCGGGCGCTTACGCCGTAGAGCTCGACGCCACGCTATTTCACCCGCAGGGCGGCGGCCAGCCCTCCGACGTGGGAACGTTGGACAACGTCGCCGTCGTGCGGGTGCAGCAGCAGGGGGATAAGGTGGTGCACTTTACCGCCGCGCCGCTGCCGATCGGGCCGGTTACGATGCGCATCGATGAAGCGCAACGCCGGCTGCATGCCCGCTGGCACTCCGGCGGACATCTGATCGGCTGGCTGGGCGAAGGCCGGGGGTGGCGGCCAGTCAAGGCGCATCATTGGCCGGGGGAAGGCCGCATCACGTTTACTCCGGGGGCAGACGCGCAGACGATCGAGGCGGATGTTTTACAAGCGGAGCTGGCGCATCTGATCGCCGCCGATCTGCCGCGTCGCCAACAGGCGGTGGACGGCATGCGCCAGGTGGGTTTCGGCGAGCTGCCCGCTTACGGCTGCGGTGGCACCCATGTCGCCACGCTGGCCGAGATAGGGGCGGTGATCGTCACCGGCGTCAAAATGAAGAAAGGGCAGCTGATCGTGCAGTATGAGCTGGGTTGAATAAGGGGGCTTCAGCGCCCGGCCTGCCGCAGCTGGGTGCAGAACGCGCATTGGCATCCCGCCACCGGCACTGCCGCGCAGCTGCCGATGTTCACCGCCTGGGCGTCCATGGCGTGAAAGCCGTAAAACAGATTTTCGATGTTTTGCTCCGCCGCGCGGGCCTGCTCGGGACGCGGCTCGGGCACCTTCGACTGAAACGCCGCGGCCTTGCCGGCCAACAGGCTGAGAAACAGCAGCGACAGCTGGATTTTCATCGTCGTCTTCCCTTCGTTAATTTCTGATACATTATAACAGAATAAATGCCCTGCCAAGCGGCACCCGGAAACAAGGTAACGAAGAGAGGACAGGGCGCCGTCGCCTGCGCCGGGAGAGGAAAACGGCGTCATATCGCCGGCTTTTTTGTTGCACAACGGCGGTTTTTCGGCGGCAATCGTACCCCGCAGGGTCGTGATTGCCGCCAGACCGAGGCTCATCGGTTCAGACACTGTCTTCAGAGATCAGCACTTCGGTAATATCAATTCGATGCAGCAGCTTTCTCAGCTTTTCATGGCTGATTTTTTTCATGCGGCGCAATCGATACAGTTCTTCCCTTTCTGCGTGCAAAGAAGCCAGGTACAGCTGCCTTTCGAGCCGTTTCAGCGCCACGATGTTTTTAATATCGTCCTTGGTCAGGATTTTTCGCTGCAGCACGTCCAACATCCGGCGCGTCGTTTCTTCAATCAACTCTGGCGTTGCGTCGTCCGGTGGAGTATCGATCAGCTTTTCCTTCGTTTCATTAACCGCTTTGATGGCGGCACTCGCCAGCGCCTCTGAGACTGAAAACGCTTCTTCCTGATCCTCTTCAGGCGGCGGGTTGCCGCGCAATAGCAAAGGCAAGGTGAGTATGCCGACGACGATCGACAGCAAGATGACGCCAGAAGCGATAAACACCAGCTGATAGCGCCCCGGGAATGGCGAACCGTCGAGCAAGAACAACGGGATCGACAACACGCCCGCCAACGTGACGGCCCCACGAACCCCGGCGAAGGACGCCACGAACAGATCGCGCGTGCTGAATTTCGAAAATAACAGCGGATCTTTGCGCATCAGCTTCGCGCTGCCTAATTTCATCAACCACAGCCAGATAAAACGTACCGCGATCAAACTGAAATAGATGATGGCCACGTAACCCAGCAGTTTCTCCAGACTGACGGAATGATCCATATCGGTTTGCGCCAGGGTGAAGTTCAGGATGCCCGGCAGCTGCAGCCCGAGCAAAATAAACACCATGCCGTTAAAGATAAACTCGAGCATTTCCCATATGTTATTGGTGCGCAAACGCACCAGCGGCATATTGTGATTCACTTTGGATTGGCCAATCATCATGCCGGCGCTGACGGCAGCCAGAATGCCGGAGACGCCGATCTTTTCCGCTATCAGGTAACAAGAAAAGGGGAGCAGCAAAGAGAAGACAATCTGCGTGGCCGAGTCGTTGTACATCCATCTGTGGATGAATTTAACCATTTGATTATATAAAACGACGATAACAATGCCGCAGAGCACCCCGCCAATAGAGACCTGCAAAAAGGTCAGAAAGGCGCTTTCCCAGGTGAAGGCTAATGCGCCGAGCGCAACGGCGATGGAAAAGTTAAGGGAAACCAAACCGGAAGCGTCGTTCATGAGCGCCTCGCCTTCGATCACGCGCATGACCGGCTTGGGCATGCGCCCTTTGCCGACGATGCCGGAAAGCGCGACGGCATCGGTAGGCGACAGGACGGCAGCCAGGGCAAACGCGGCCGCGAGAGGGATAGACGGAAGCAGCAAGTGAATCAGATAGCCCACCCCCACCACCGTGATGATCACCAGCATCAAAGCCAGGCTCAGTATTTCTCTGCCGTAATGAATAAACTCTTGCGCTGGCGTTTTCCATCCGTCGGCAAACAGCAGAGGAGGGATAAACAGCATCAAGAAAAGTTCGGGGTTGAAGTCGATGTGCAGGCCAAATTGCGGCCAGGCCAAAACGGCGCCGACGATGATTTGCACCAGCGGCAAGGGGATTTGGAATGGAAATATTCTCGTCACGATGCCGGACAACGAGACGGTGAGTAATAAGATTAATATGGTGAAGAATGTTTCCATCGTGAACCTTTGGTTGGTTAATTTTTCTCGCCGTTTTCAGGCGCTGCCTGCTTGATGTCTGCCGCCCCGGCAGGCTCGTCCTTCTGCAGGCGGATAAGCTATGTATGGCTCCAGGGCGGCCATACATAGCGGCCGTCAGAGTATCGTGTAGTGTCCCCCCGGCAGATTCGATCGGCCGGGGTAACGAGGTCAGGATTCAGGAAGCGCAAACGCCATGACGTAATCGCCGGTTTCTTGCGAGTGCGCCGCGCCGCCGACCACAATCACGATGTATTGCCGGCCGGTTTTCGGCGAAACATAGCTCATCGGCGTGGCGCTCGCGCCGACCGGCAGCGCGTACTTCCAGACCTCCTTACCGGTGCTGCTGTTGTAGGCCCGCAGATAGTAGTCCTGGAAGCCGGCGAAGAAGACCAGGCCGCCGGCTGTCGTCATGGTACCCGCATAGGTGGGCATGCCGACGGGCATTGGCAGGTGTGACCTGATGCCCAACGGCCCCATTTTTTCGGCGGTGCCGGCAGGGATCTGCCAGGCAATCTTCTTGTTTTTGTAATCGACGGCGGTGATGGTGCCGTAAGGGGGCTGGTTACAAGGCACCTCGAGCGGCGACATCCACATCAGCGTGATCATGCCGTATGGCGTGCCGATCATGGGCGATGGCCCATGGCCGTCGATCACTTTTTGCGGATACTGTTTCGCGACGCGCTCATAGTTATCGCGCGCCACTAACCAGAACACATTCGGGATCCGCACATCGTTCATGTAAGCCATGTGGTTCACCGGATCAATCGACATGCTGCCCCAGTTGAGACCGCCTATATTGCCGGGCTGCTCGAGCGTGGGCCGCGTGCTGATTGGGGTCATGGCCCCCTGATAATTCATCCGTTTGAA
This sequence comes from Serratia sp. BFP-2025, assembly GCF_050880365.1. Classification (NCBI taxonomy): domain Bacteria; kingdom Pseudomonadati; phylum Pseudomonadota; class Gammaproteobacteria; order Enterobacterales; family Yersiniaceae; genus Serratia; species Serratia sp. BFP-2025. The sequence continues at coordinate 727,570 of NZ_JBPAFV010000001.1, forward strand.
CAAGATGCGGCATGCCATTTGATCAAACAGGGTGGTGCCCCACATTTTCTCTTCGGTAAGGTGTTCCGCGCCGATGGTCGGCATGCCGACAGAAAACGGCTGGGTTGGTGAGAGTTTTTCTTCCGGAGCGGCGCCCCGGGTCGGTACGGCTTGCTCTTCAACCCGTGCCAGCGGCTGGCCTGTCTCACGGTTCAGGTAGAAAATCTGCCCGCGTTTAGTGCCCAACAGGAGGGCGGGCACCGGATTATGCCGATCGTCGAAGCCGTCCACCAGGGCGGGCTGGGAGGCGAGATCGTAATCCCAGATATCGTGGTGGGTCGTTTGGAATTTCCAGCGCTCGCGGCCCGTTTCAATATCGATGGCGACAATGGATGAGTTGTAGTCGTCCGAGTTTTTAGGGCGGTTCATGCCGTAATAGTCGGGTGTCGCGTTGCCGAGCGGTGCGTACAACAAACCCAATTTGTCATCATAGGCGGCGGTGGTCCACATATTCGGGGTGCCGCGGGTATAGGTGCTTCCGGGCGGCGGCGTTTTGGCGATCGCCGGATTGCCTAAGTCCCACGCCCAGTCCAACTCGCCGGTTTTGGCGTCAAACGCTCTGATGACGCCGGAAGGCTCCCCTTTCATCACATTATCGATGACCCAACCGCCGACGATAATTTTCCCCCGGGCGATAGTTGGCGCTGACGTCTGGAAGTAAAATCCAGGTTCGATTTTCCCCATATGCTGGCCGAGGTTAACCTCGCCGTTTTGACCGAATGAGGGGCATTTCTGGCCCGTTTTGGCATCCAGCGCAATGATGCGGGCGTCGATTGTGGTATGAATGATCGTTTTTTCGCACACAGAGCCTGGCGCCGCATCCTCATTCTGGTAGTAACCCAGCCCGCGACAGCGCTGCCAGACCGGGGATGTTGAATGCGAGTCAAACTTCCAACGCGCTTTGCCCGTATCGGCATCTATGGCGGTAATCAGCCCGTTGGGCGTGCAGTTATAGACCAAATCATCAATGGCCAGCGGGGTGTTCTGATCGACGCCCGGCCTGAAATCGCCGGTCCGGTAAACCCAGGCGAGCTTGAGATCTTTGACTGTGGAACGGTTAACTTGATTAAACGGCGCATAGCGCGTTCCTTCCGTCGTGCGGCCATAGGCGCTCCAATCCGCAGGGGCATTATCGCTTTTGCTCTCGATAAAGGTTGCGTTATCAGCAGGCGTTATCGCTCCATGGGGAAAAAAGGCGCCGCTAAAGAAAGCAACGAATGCAACGGACAAAACCGTACCGGCAATGTAAGCCTGTTTTTTCCCCTTAGCGCTGTACAGATGCGAGGGAAGTAAAAACGCGGCGATGATAGAAAGGCCCGCGGGAACCAGCAGACGAGGGAACAGTGCCCAGTAGTTGAGCCCGGATTCCCAAAGCGCCCACAGCGTCGTGATGAAGAACAGCGCAATGGTTAAGTGATAACCCTGTTTGTTGCGTTTAAACACCAGTATCGCGGCTGCGGCATAACCTATCCCTGCGATGGCATAGTAAAACGAGCCGCCGAGGGCAATGAGCCAAACGCCGCCCACGGTTAACGCAACGCCCGAAAAAACCAGCAAGCAAAAGAACGTGATTATTAAAGCTCTCTTTACAACCGATGTTCTAATCATATGTTTTCCTTTGACCTGTCAATCCCATTGGGATCATCATTCCATCGCTCTCAATACGCGAAAACGCCGGCATGAAAGGCACTTTCATCGCCTTGAGACGGTTCACTAACGCTTTATGGCTGCTAAGGTCTTGTTTCGCTTTCCATTTCATGGCGCAGAATGGCGGCCTGGAACCGCCGCCCGAGCGAGATAAAGGTTTTATTGAGCAATGAGGGCGCGTACGTGATTAACGTATGGCTTATCGCATCATTTAATACCGGGTTGAAAACCGTTGCTGAACGGCGCGGCTTTCAGTATTACGGCGAATTTAATACTCTGTTAGACGATATGTGCGCCTGATGAAAGGGCCTCTTTGGGCTAATTATTTAGAGTGATGCGTAATACAGTGCTATTTTAAATAACAGGCTTTTACCGATTTTCACAACCCGATAAATTCAGTGTAAAGCTTCATTCTTTATCAAGCCGGTGTCGATAAAAACGGCGAAAAAAATGATTCAACGCCATTCTCTCGCCATCGACATAGACAATATAACCTTTCCCGCGGTCGCCGATAGTCACTTTTTCCACATTAACATCGGGGTAGTGTTTTTTTAAATTTTTGGACCATGCGTGAGTGCTCATAATTCTATTTTCCTGACGGGGTTTACTCTTGTTTAAGGCATGTTAATAGCACCGGTGAATACAGGCATCGTGGAAATAAAATATCTTCCCTGTTTAGGGATGTCTACAAGAGGGGGGAGCGGGGTAAAGCGAACGTCAGGCGGTATGACGCGATCGGGGTTTTTCAATAAACCAAATTAAAACAATAAGTTATAACTCAGCCCGCACGAAAGGTAAATTAACATAACTCATTGATATATAAGGTATTGGTATGTTAGTCACATTGCAGTGATTTATCCGCAGATAAACGTTCAACCATTACCATGGCCACAAGATAGAGACCGGACTCGCTTTGCGAAATGATGTTGATGGACTTTCCAATTGGATAAGTCTTAAAATTTGCTCTATTTTAACGTGCGCGCGTGATGCCGCTCGCAAGCTCAATATGATTTTTACTGATTGATATAGATTGCATTAGTAAAGCCTGAGGTCGACATTGACGTGCCGGCTATTCTGGCATTTTCGTTCCATTTATTTCTCTTTTCCTGGCAGGGAATAAAATAGGGATATAGGTCTTCATCGCTATTTCGCCATTGCCTATTGGGCTAAGGATTTCGATGAGGAAGCGATCGACCATGCCCACTTTATTTATCGGGAATGATTTGGTGTAAATGCTTTGCGTGAACTGTTGCGCTTCATCGCTCGCGCCTTTAAAAGTGAATTCGGCAAACAGTTGCATATCCTTTTTTCCCTGAACCTCGGCCAGCGAGGCAAGAACGCTACTGATATCAGCGCCTTCAGGAACATAGGTCGTCTTCAAATAGATGCTAACGTGGTTCTCTTTGTTGGCGCTTGCGCCGAAGTTAAAAAAATTAATCATGCCGCCGTCTGTTGCTTGCATTTTATCGATTGCCGCCAATCGCAGCGCCGAAACCGCGGGGTGGAAGTGATAGATCTCAGCATCGATACAATCCCCTGATTCATCGAAAATTTTTGGCAGGTGGACATAGCGATGTTCGGGTATGCCATCGAGAAACAGCAAGGGGATGGCGGAGGAAACGTCCCAGGATTTACTCTTGCGGTACTGCATCGGCGACGTTCTGAACTGCTTGCGAAACGCTCGGCCAAATGATTGATATGACTGAAATTTCAACTCATTAACGATATGGGAAATGGAGAGGTTTGTCGCTTTCAGCATAAATGCGGCGCGAATGAGTTTTCTACCCCTCACATAGTTGCCGAAAGTCATTCCCGTTTCATCTTTAAAGGCTTTCTGGATATGCCCACGTGAATATCCGCTTTTTTCTGAAAGCATCTCAACAGTGAGTTTCTCATTGAACCCACTTTCCTCGACCCAGGCGAGCAGCTCCTCAATGACTTTGGTTATAAACATACGGGAGCTTCCTTTTAGTTATCTGCCTAATGGTTGCGTCAGGTAAAATAACGCTTTATCGGTAATCAGCGACAGCGGCCTGATTCATTCGCTGTTTTAGGCAATATCCTGAGTATAGAGCGCACGCAATATTAACGCGGCAAATTGAGGAAAATGTACTCAAAAGTGTCATTTGGCAACTAACTGGGTAGGACGAGAGGCGGCAAGAAGGCGTGACTTAGACAGCGTAATTTTGTAATAGATTGATTTTTATTTGTTTTTTTGTCGTACTATCCGATCGGGACAGGATAGGGCACGGGGAGCGGAAGCGCACTTTTTATTCATTGATAGATAAAAACTCTATATGTCTGCCAATTTATTGACAGTAACATCTTTTAGAATCGAAATAATTAACTATGCTATGTTTAAGGGTGAGTGGTTAAGGGGTAAATAGGCCTAAGGCTGTGCTGCAAAATAATGTCTAATCCAAATTGGGTATCACGGGGGTAATTCCATAACGTGTTTCTGTCTTGATGCCATTATTGGCGTTATTAGATGCGACTTGCCTGAGAACTTCAACTTGCGCGAAAGGTGAATGGCCATCCTATGGTCATGGACAGGTTGTTCGCGCCGTCTGACGCATGGATATATTTGAACAAGTATGGGGATGTCATTTTTCAATAGGAAGCAAACTTAACGGTTTTCTGATGCTAAAAAAAGAGAAATGCATTCAATAATAAATATAGCAAGATGACAGGCTTTACTATGGATTGTTCTAACGAGTTCAGGCGCAATATTTTAGACGAAATAATCTGCATCATTGAAAAGGCGATAGATACTCAGAGCCATGTTTCAATTAGAGCGTTATCCATCAAGTCAGGATATTCCATTGGGCATTTGCAGCGGATGTTCTATTTGTATCAAGGGATGAAGATAGGAACTTACATCAGAAAACGCAGGCTGAGCCGCTCGACGTTGCTGTTGAAACGTACGGATATGAAGATCTATGAAATTGCCTTACTGTCTGGATTTAGTTCTCAACAATCATTTAGCCGCGCCTTTTCAAATCAATTCGGTTGTCCGCCGCGAACATTTAGAACCATGAGCCACTGGCCTTTTATCAATTATCAACCGATTATTGCTTTCGACAAAGAGCCCTTTCCCAGCAGTATCGTGCACTTGAATTTGCACGAGTATTACGAGAAAAAAAGGCAGGTGCAACTGTTGTCTCCGGTCATGATCCGGGGACAGATGAAGATAAGCTACAAGGACCCAATAACCTGTGATCTGTACAACTCATCGGCAAGGTACCTTGCAATCCGGCGTAATGAGCACAAGATGAGTGAAAGCGAGTTCATCCTGTCGGCCTATGAAGGTGTTCTGGCTTCATTGGATATCTCCATTACCGAGAGCGTCATGTTTAAAATCCACGATCATTGCCCGGGTGAAAAGGATGACATCAGCATGTGGTATTTCATACCGATTAAATGATCCGGGCTTGTTGCTCGGGCCGAAGCGCGCTGTCTGATTTTTGCCTTGATATCATTGACAATTTTTTTCAGGCCTCCCAATGCCCTATTGGGATGGCATGCGCGTAGCCTGGTGCTCAGGCTGCGGTGGGGAGAGCGAAAAAAAACCGACCGCGAGGGTCGGTAAGCATGGGGTATTCAATAGGTATGACAAACTACGGGTGAAATAGTAGCGCGCGTTGCCATTTTCTCTTTACCGAAAAGTGTTCTCTGTTATCAATAAATAGGTAAAACGTGCTAATTCGGCTCCGCTGGAGATAGTGCTGAGGTCTGGCAAGGTGATGTTGGAATAAAAAAAGCCGGCGATAACGCCGGCGAATGAAACATCGATAATCTCTCTGGGATGCATGACCTACACACGGAAAATAAGGGCATGCACTGCGTATCTAACCTTATCGCTTCGGCATTTTCTTACCAAAAAACGGTATTTATGGTGGCGGATCAGGCGGGAGAAATAAAAAAGCCGATCTTTACGATCGGCGAATGCGAAATAACAGGGTAACGTTGGTTGAAAGTGCACATAAAATGATAGCGAGTTAATCCTAGCACTGTCGGTGGCTGCCTATTTTACCTAAAAATGTGTTTATCGCGCCTCCTGGTCTGGCGCTCTTGTTCAGATAAGTTATTAATCGATATGCTATCCGTCCTCTGTGAATCTGCCGAAACAGCCGCAGGATAATGGCGTAAACTGCCGCCTAAGCGACAGGATAACGGTGAGCTTTGATTTTATATTTACGCACTGAAACATTTATTTATCTAGTTAACATCTGGACATATCTCTTGGCGATGCGTTGACGAATAATTCAAATTACAAAAATTGCCTCATTAAACGAATATTTAGATACTCGCTGTACGGCCTGGCCAGCGCTGACACGTTATTAAATTCTGAGCATACAGAAAGATGCCCCTGTAGGTATCGTCACGCACTCTGGATAGGACATCGCCACCATGGGCTCTTTTTTTAAGCAGGTCTATCGCTATTCCCACGCGCGCCCTTATCGGCATAACGAAAATCTTTGGCCCTATGTGAAGATCGCGCGCGGCGAAGGAGGGGAAATCACCGCCTTGTGGTATAAGCACCGGTCGGTGCCGATCGTCCCGTTGAGCGAACTGCGCAACAGCTGCCGGGGAGAGGCGTTGTTGACGGCCACCGGCCCGTCGGTGAAGCAGCTGCGCTTCGAAAATATTCCCGCCATGCCCGCCATCGGGGTCAACGGCGCCTATTTTCTGCATCGGCAGGTGGATTTTCGCTTCTACGTCATTGTGGACATGGGCTTTATCGATAGCCGCCCGGAGATCGTGCGCGACGTCATTCAACGGCGGGAGCTGACGTTATTCACCACCGTGCACGGCGTAGCCCGCATTCTCGATCGATTTGGCCAGGCGGCGATCGGTTGCCGTTTGGCGATTGTCGAAGATGCGTCCTGCAAGATTTACCATCCCCGGATCGACAGCGGTGCGCTGTGGGATCACTACTGCCGGGAAAGCGGCGTGGTTTTTGCCGCCGCGTGCCGCACGCTCGGCTTCAGTCAGGATATTCGCTGCGGCGTTTTCGATGCCGGCACCGTGGCCTACTGGGCGCTGCAAATCATCGCCTATCTCGGTTTCAAGCAGCTGTTTATCGCCGGGCTGGACATGAACAACTTCCACCAGCCGCGTTTTTACGAGACCGAGCAAGATCGGTTGCCGACATTCCTGGCAGACAAGGTGGAGTCGCTGGTGATCCCCGCTTTCCGGCACGCCGGCGCGATCATGAAAAAGCAGCAGATCGCGATAAAAAACCTTTCTCTGCACAGCGCTATCGACAGCGATATCTTCGAGAAGGTGGACGGCAATGTTTACTTTCAGCAAGCCTGAGCAATTTTATCGCCTCGGCAGCGCGTTGTTTTTAGCCTTTGCGTTTTTCAGCGCGATATTTTGCGGCCAAACCCGCGTCAACAATCTGTTTCACCTGGCGGCGCTGCTGTGGCTGGCCGCGGTGTTTACCTGGCCGCCGCTGCGGCGGCAGTTGCTGAGCAACCGCAGGGCACTGTGGGGCGGCGGATTGGCGCTGATGTTTCTGCTTTATTATTCCCTCAGCGCCCTGTGGAGCGAGACGCCGGGCGACTTACCGTCGGCCCTGACCCACAGCGCCTATATCCTGCTGTATCTCGCCTGGCTGGTGACACTGCTTGACGGTGAGCGACGCCATCAGTTGCAGTGGGTGATGTTGGCCGGCATTGCGGCGCTGTGCCTGTATTTGACGCTGGTCGACGCCCCGTCGATTTATCATCTGCGAGAAACCACCCCCCGCAATCCGGGGCCGAGCAACGTGATCGATCTGGCCGGTTACGCCGCCATAGCCATTTTGCTGAGCCTGATGATTTTCCGCGACACCGGGCAGAAGGCGGCGCTGTGCTTTATCCCGCCGCTGCTGGCGTTCATGGTGCTGACGCAAAGCCGCGGTCCGTTGATGGCGCTGGTGTTTGCGCTGGTGGCGACGATGCCTTATCGACAACGGCCGGGAAAGTGGCTGTGGATCCTGCTGCCCGGCGTGCTGGCGGTGGTTTTCGCCGTCGTTTACAGCGCGATCGGCGAGATGCTGCTCACCCGCTTTGGCGAGCTGTACCAACAGAGCTTCGTGCGCATCAGCATTTGGCGCCATAGCCTGAGGCTGATCGAACAGGCGCCGTTCTTCGGCTACGGCTTTGATAAGCAGCTTAACTTTCTCAATTATACCGGCGAGCTGAACCATACCACGCACAGCCTGTACCTCGGCGCCTTGCTGAAGGGCGGCGGCGTGGGTTTTCTGCTGCTGTTTGCGTTGCTGGCATACGGTGCGCGGCTTGCCTTTGCGCACTGGCGTGCAGGACGGCGTTGGGAGGCGGCCATGTTTCTGTTTATGCTGGTATTCTACAGTTCACAGGGGATGTTTGTGATCGCCAATCCGGCGGAGTTTTGGTACCTGTTCTGGCTGCCGTTGGCGATGCTGTTGTCGCAGCCAAAGCGGTCGCCGATCAGACTGGTGCGGGCGGCAGCGCCGCCAGCGTCTTCTCCAGCACCCGTTCCGCCTCGATGATACTGAGCGGTTGGCGGCGCTGGGCGGCATCCAGCGCGGCGCTGTCAACCGGCACATGCATCACCTGGTGCCGCTCCGGGTCCTGATAGGGGCCGGTATGCTGCGGATTGGCGGTGACGAACAGGCTGACGGTGGCGGTTTTCAACGCCACGGCGAGGTGCAGCGGGCCGGTATCGCCGGTCACCAGCACCTGCAGATTGGCGATCACCGCCAGCAGTTGCGGCAGCGTGGTCGTGCCGATATGGCTTACCACTCGCTGTTGCTGTTCCTCGCTCAGGCCCGCCATAAATTCCCGCTCGATGTGGCGCTCCGCAGCGCTGCCAATCAGCTCGATCTGATAGTCGGCGGAGTGCGCCAGCAGCCGTTGCGCCAGCTGAACAAAACGTTCGACCGGCCAGCGGCGCAGCGTTTCGGAGGCGCCCATCTGAAAGCCGATCAGGATCTTGCCTGCCGGTTTTGCGCGCGGCGGGAAAGCGACGGGAATGAACATCTCCGGGTTATCGGTGCGGCAGCCCAGTTGCCCCACCATATCCAGCTTGCGTTGGATCAGATGGCCGCCGGTGCTGCGGCTGACGCCGGTCAACCAGCGCTCCATCCCGCTCGGCTTATTGCCGTAAAGGTCTTTAAACAGATAGCGGCAGCCGGCGGCGATGGCGACCAGCACGTCGTAAGGCGCCTTCGAGTGCAGGATGATCGCCAGCTGCGGCTGGTTTTTTCGCAGCCGGCGGATCACGCTCAGCATGTCTTTGGCCTTGTGATCCCAATAAATCACGTCATGAAAGCAGGGGCTGCCTTCGACCAGTTGCCGGTTTTTGTAGCTGGAGATTAAGGTGATTTGCGCACCGGGATAGCGTTCATGCAGCGCTCGGATGGCGGGCGTGTTGAACATCAGATCGCCGAGGGCGCTGGTGGAGAAAATCACGATGCGCTCAAAGGAGTGCTGCGGATCGAAGCTCGCTGCTGGCCGGAAATTGCCCGCGATGCGGGTATAGAGACGTAAACCGGCGTTGGCCGCCGCTATTTTCCACTGTTTCGACATTGCAGTTCGCTTCCGTTTGAGAAAGGCGGCCACCGTCTGGCGCCGCGTCGTATCATACAAGCGCGGCAACGGCGGGCCAATGGCCCGCAACAGATTGCGACAGATGCTAACGTTATGCTTGCAATTGCTGCACCGCGCCTACTCCTCCCAGACCTGCGTGCTGCGTGGGCTGTCCATCTGATAATCCGAGTAGGGGCGGGTGAAGATCTCGCGCCCCAGCGCGCGGGCGGCCTGCAGCGGGTTGCGCGGATCGCGGGCGATTTCGCCGCGTTGGTTGCCGGCGCCGTGCACCAGCCCGACGAATTCAGAGTGGGTGTAGCGGCTGAACTCCTGGAGTTGATGCACGATACCCAGCGCCGCGCCGGGGTAGGTCTCTTCCGACGCCACCGCCAGCCCGATGCGCTTGCCGCTCATGCGTTGATGCACCTCCGCCGCCTGAGGGTAGGCGTTGGAATAGAAACTGAACGAGCGATCGAAAAAGGCCTTGGTTTGTGCCGACATGCCGTACCAGTAAATCGGCGTGCAAAACACCGCGCCGTCGGCCGGCAGGAAGTGTTCCAGAAACAGCTCGGCGTAGCGATCGGCCGGCGCCGGCGTATGCCGCTCGTCGCTCAGAAAACCGCTCAGGTAATCATCGAGAAAATGCAGGCTGGCGGACGTGCCGGCTTCGGCGGCGCCCGCCACGATCGCCTGCGCCAGCGTGGCGCTGTTGCCATCGCGGCGCGGGCTGCCGACCAATACCACCAAACGCTTGGGTTGATGAGTTGTATTCATGTCATATTCCTTTTTGTTAAGCGATTTCAGCCTTACTTTAGAAACTAACGTTGGCAGACGACAAATGACGGCTTTTCTGCCAGGATGAATTAAATTCACCTGTAGGGGTTTCACCATGTTCGCCACGCTGCCCGTCAACGCACTGCGCACTTTTGAATCCGCCGCTCGTCTGCACAGCTTCAAGCTGGCGGCGGCCGAGCTGGCGGTAACGCCAACGGCGATTTCACACCAGATAAAAGCGCTGGAACAGCAGCTGGGATTTGCGCTGTTTCAGCGGCTGCCGCGCGGCGTGCAGCTGACGGCGAAAGGGGAAACGCTGTTTGCCGGAGTGCACGGCGCGCTGCTGGATGTCGCCGCCACGCTCGAGGGCCTGCGGCCGCAGCCCAGCAGCGGATCGCTGTGCGTCTCGGTGACGCACTCTTTCGCGGCGCTGTGGCTGGTGCCGCGCCTGGGCCGTTTCTACCAGGCGCATCCGCACTATCTGGTGCGCCTGGAGGCCTGCGCCGAGGTGATCGATCTGCAGCAGGACGCCAGCGTGGACGTGGCGGTGCGCTACAGCCGCGCGCATTATCCCGCGCTGCATCAGACGGCGCGCCTGGAGGAAAACTTTGGCGTCTATGCCGCGCCGGGGCTGGCCGCCGCTCCGCCGGAAAATCCGGTGCTGATCACCGTCAAGTGGGGGGATTCTGCTCTGTACGACAGCGGCTGGCATGACTGGTGCCGAGCCGCGGGCGTAGACTGGTGGCAGCGCCATGCGGCGATGCGCAGCTATCACGAGGAGCATTACGCCCTGCAGGCGGCGGTGGCCGGACAGGGGCTGGTGCTCGCCAGTTCGGTGATGGTGTCCGATATGGTGGACAACGGTCTGTTGGTGGCGTACCGGCCGGAGGTGAGCGTACCGGGCGCCGCGTACAGCGTGTTGTGCGCACCGGGGCGCGAACGGCATCCGCCGGTCAGGGCATTCCTCGCCTGGCTGCAGCAGGAACTGCCGCAGGGCAATGGCACGAAATAAAAGTTTTATCGTCCTAAGCTGTGGGAATATCAGCGAACTTTTGTTTTTACTTCACTGCGAGAACCTACCATGAGCCAGCCAAGAACTTCCGATTACCCGATTGATGCACAATTTATTGAACGCTGGTCGCCGCGTGCCATGGCCAACGACGCCATCGACGATCAGACGCTGCTCAGCTTCTTTGAAGCGGCGCGCTGGTCGCCTTCGGCCTACAACATTCAGCCGTGGCGCTTCGCCTACAGCAAGCACGGTTCCGACAGCTGGGAGAGCTATCTGGAGTTTCTGATCGACTTCAACCGCGGCTGGGCGCAGCACGCCTCGGCGCTGGTGGTGATCGTCTCCAAAACCACCAGCCTGAACGGCGAGCGGCTGGTGGACAATCCGACTCATGCGTTTGATACCGGCGCCGCCTGGGCCAACCTGGCGCATCAGGCGCACCTGAAAGGCTGGCTGACCCACTGCATGAGCGGCATCCACCACGATAAGATCAAAGCGGCGCTGCAGCTGCCGGACGACTATGCGGTGCACGCCATGGTGGCGATCGGCAAACCGGGCGACAAAGCTCGCCTGCCGGATTTTCTGCAGGAAAAAGAAACGCCGTCGGGTCGTCTGCCGCTCGGCAAGACCGTCAGCGAAGGGCTGAACTTCACGCTGTGATCGCTTGCGCTCGCCGAGGCCCGCCTGGCGGGCCTTTTTTATGCGGCGAGTAAAACTTTGGGAGTATATTCTCGCTCGCCTATTCGCTGTATATTTCGTTATATAGCGATTGCATGATGAGGAGGAAACCGTGGGGGATCATTTTGGCAAAGGGCTGTTGGCGGGGTTAAAGGCGGAGAATCTGCAGCCGGAGGCGGAGCTGTCGCGCTTTTGCTCCGACTACAAGCGCGGTTTCGTGCTCGGCTATGCGCACCATTTGGCGCAGCGCTGCGGCGACGAGAACCGGGCGGCGTTTGAGGCCGGGCAGCTCAGCCGCGCCTATGGCCTCGGCAGCGAGCCGATGAGCGAGTTCTTCTCTGGCGGCGATAACCGGCTGGCGGAGAAGTTTTTCCGCGCCGGCTATAACCGACCGATGCAAAGTTAACGCATGCAAGCCGTCAGGCGGCGCTCAGTACCGCCACCATATACACGCACGGTTGGTCGCTACGGTTTTCAAAGCGGCAGTCCGCCGGTGGGCCGAGCTCCAGGCAGTCTCCCTCGGCCATTTCGTGGCGCGCCTCACCCTCAACAAACAGCAGCTCACCGGATAACACCCAAATTAGCTGACGCTTGAACGCATACACCGAAGCCGGCATCGGGATCGCCGCGCCGGCCGGCAGTTCGATGCGCACCAGATCGAGCGGCAGATCGGTGCGCGGCGAAACGTGGCGCCGCACGTAGCCACTCTCCGGATCGACCCACACCGGTTGTTCTTCCCGGCGCAGCAGTCGGCCTTCCTGCGTTTCCGCCCGGGCGATCAGCTTGGACATGCTGAGACCGAACGCGCCCGCCAGTCTGCCCAGCAGCATCGCCGTCGGGCTGCTCTCGCCGCGTTCGATCTTATGAACCATCGCCCGCGATACGCCCGCCCGTTCGGCCAGATCGGACAGCGACCAGTGGCGCGCCTCGCGTTCAATGCGAATGCGCGCGCCGATCAGCTGATTTAGATTGTCTAATTTAATATTCATATCGTAGTATTATAGTGGACAATTGGCCGGGGTAAACCATGATTATACGAAATGCGACGCTCAACGACAGCGCGGCGATTGCCGCTATCTATAACGACGCGGTGTTGAACAGCACCGCCATCTGGAATGAACAAACCGTGGATGCGGCCAACCGCGCAACCTGGATCGGCGAACGCCAGGCGGCGGGCTACCCGGTGCTGGTGGCGGTGAACGGTGCGGACGAGGCGTTCGGCTATGCGTCGTTCGGTGATTGGCGCGCCTGGGACGGCTATCGGCATACCGTGGAACATTCGGTGTATGTCCATCAGGCGCATCGCGGAGAGGGGATTGGCAAAGCGCTGTTGATCGCCCTGATCGCACGGGCGCGGGAGATCGGCAAGCACGTGATGGTGGCCGGCATTGAATCCGGCAACCAGGCCTCCATCAAACTGCATCTGGCGCAGGGATTCCATGAGGTGGGGCGTATGGAGCAGGTGGGCGCCAAATTCGGCCAATGGCTGGATCTGACCTTCCTGCAGCTGAAGCTGGACGAGCGGGCCACGCCGCCCGCGCGCTGATCCCGGGAGACAGAGCGATGAATATGCTGTTGCTACTGGTGGCGGCGGGAATGGGGCTGGTGGTGCAGAATCTGCTGATGGTGCGCATTACCGAAAGCGTCTCGACCATCCTTATCACGCTGGTGATCAACTCCAGCGTCGGTTTGCTGCTGCTGATGGGGCTGCTGCTGGCCAAAAACGGTCTCGGCGCGGTAGCTGAAGTGACCGGCGCCGCCAGGTGGTGGATGCTGTTGCCGGGGCTGTTGGGGTCGCTGTTCGTGTTCGCCGGCATTTTGGGTTACCAAAAGCTGGGGGCGGCGGCCACCATCTCGATCCTGGTCGCCAGCCAGCTGTGCATGGGGCTGTTGGCCGATGCCTATCGCGCCGGTCCGGCGGCGCTGCGCGAGAATCTGCCGGCGTTGTTCGGCGCCTTGTTACTGGTGGCGGGCGCCTACCTGGTGGCGAAACGCAGCTTTTGAGGGCGGCTGAAAGGCAAAAAGCCCGCTCGGAGCGCAGTGTGTCAGCACTGATTTTTTCAAGAGATTATAGAGCTTACTCATTGAACCAAGCCCGATAACGCCAGCTTGCTTCGAGCATTGGGTTTGAGTTAGCAAATGTATGCTATTTGACTTGGTACTGACGGCAGAAAATGAACGATGTGATAGCGTTCGCTATGCAAATTGCAATCAATACACCCCAAATGACAGCCGCGATAGTGGTTTGTAGTATATCTAGCGCTATATCCCAGTAATATATCGGCAAACATCTCTTTTTTCGATGTTGACATCAAGTTTATAGTGTGAACTGATGGCTATTGCTACTGTATCCGTCCGTGCTAAATGTCCATGATTGCAATAGCGATCAGGTTATCATCCTGCTGGTTGTTTTATTGATTGGCGCGCGATTTAAAATACATATTTCTGTACCTGTAACAAGGCAATGCTGTTGAGCCCGACTTATCTTTCTTCATGGAAAGAGTCAAGAGGGCCATCCATATTCTTTCGAAGGAAAAAACAGTATGGCCAACGAGCAGGGCTACGCTAATTTAGATAATCTCACCCTTATCAGCAATGTGTATTGCATGGTTGATATTCTTGGCTTGTATTTTATGCTTGATGTTCTTCACATGAAATTTTATCGTGTTTACAGATATGTTAAGATTTTGTGATATTTCAGTGTACTCATCGCCTTGTGCTAGCATGCGCAACACTTGCCTTTCACGCAGAGACAACGTGTTGTTTTCCAGGTCTTTTTTCATACTACATTCCGTTGTTTGAAAACATGTCATGAATATGGTTAGGTTTTGCGGTTTTCAAAAAAAGAAAAACGCAGGATACAACATTTCTTAATGTAAGGAAGTGTCATACATAATTAATGTTATATACATCATGTTTCCAGGTCGTAAAGGAGTGTCTGTATTCCTTCACACCAATCATGTGGTTGTGCTCTGGAAGACGCCTGGTTTAGCGGCTTATATACAGACTGAATAGTTCGGTCTATGAGTTAATTACTCACTTATTATTAGCGTTTCATATTGTCTGCAACATGAAAGGGAAAATGTGGTTACCCACGTGAACTCGTGTGGGGCTCTGGCAATGAACCACACCGCTTAAAATGGAAAATTCCTTTAATATTAGAGAGATGGATTGCCGTGCTAATGCTTATTCTAATTAGTGATTAAATGTGGGTAAATTATATTATTGTACGATAAAAAACTATCCTTGTGGGTAGGTATGCGATTGGAAAGGCTATGTTAAGTTTAGTTGTAACAAATCCCAGTAGTTATTATTCACTTGAAATATTTGAATTATAAATAAGGTAGTGAGTTATGGATAACACCTCTGGATATTCTCTGTGTACTGACAAGGTCATACGTAATCACTTTCCGTTAACACCTAGTCAACAAGGGTTCTTATTCCATTCGTTAAACGAAGAGGTGAAGCATAACTATCATGAGCAATTTACGTGCATTTTTTCCCAGTGTGTAGAAAGTGCCCACTTTCAGTGGGCGTTAGAAGTGTTATTTCGCAAGCATGAGTGTTTCCGCACGGAATATCATTGGGATATGGACGATCATCCCTGTCAGGTGGTGAACACGGATGTGTTGCCGGAAATATATGTGTTAAACGGTGAGGAGGGTGAATTACGTTGCCCACTCAATGAAGGCATCATCTCGATCCCACCGGATGAAGGTATTGATGCCATAATCCCCCAACTGTTACAGACTGATTTACGTTATCCTTTCGCCTTAAATTCTATACCGGTCCGCGCCTATCTTATTCAGTCAGCGAAAGAGAGTGCCTTTATTCTCTCTTACCACCACATAGTGATGGACGGCTGGAGCTTATCCCTTTTTATGACACAGTTGCTCCAACTCTATGGCGTTGCCGTGGCTAGTGGTGTGAGGGATGACAGTGTCATTTTCCCCTCATCCCTGAAGCCCCTTGTAGACGCTTTGGCAGCCCGACGACACACCTTTCAACGGGACTATTGGGCGAAATATCTTCAAGGGGGAACGCCAACCAGCATCGCGCGACTGGCGCAACCTCATACCGACACTGAGGCCGAGAATAATCCTTATTTGAATCAAAAACATCAAGCAGAGATCACCCTCTCGGCGGATGTGTGTCAGAAAATACAGGCCCTGTGCAGCGAGCACCGTATCACCCCCGCACCGTTCTTCTATGTGGCGTGGGGCATAATGCTCCAACGCTGGTGTTATGCTGACGATGTGGTGTTCGGCGCGACGGTATCGGGGCGAAACGTGCCGATTGATGGCATAGAAGAAACGCTGGGGCTATTTATTAACACGTTGCCGCTACGCTTGCGCGATGATGGCGCAACGCTGTTGCAACATGTACAGCGTATGCATCAGACATTAATGACGCACTACGACTGTGAGCATGATGCCTTAGCCAACATACAGCGACTGGCGCAGGAAGAGAGCCAGGTCGGCGACCTCTTTAATACCTTGGTGGTACTGGAGAATTACCCGGTCGATGCGGCCTTGCTGTCAGGTACGTCGTCCGTGGCGATTCGCCATCTTGGCGTACAGGAACAAACGCACTATCCGCTGACCTTGACCGTTACCCAGCAGGAGGGATTCCGTTTCAGTCTCGCCTACGCCACCCGCTACCTGACCGACGGCATGGCGCGTGCGTTGCTGGCGCACCTGAGTTACCTGCTTGAACAACTGGTGGAGGATCCGCTGCGGCCCATCGCCGCGTTGGTAAACCTGACCCCGCGCCAGCAGACGCAGGCACTTCAACCCTATGTGGACCGCATGGCGTGCCGGGATTGGGATAACCAATCTCATGTCATCGAACAATTTCATCGGGTTGTTGCGGACTCTCCAGAGCAGATCGCCGTGGTGGATGAGCAGTGCGCGTTGACCTATCGTGAGTTGGCAGCAAGGGCCGAACGGCTCGCGGCCTATTTGGTACAGCAGGGCATTACGGCTGGCGATGCGGTAGGTGTTATTAGCGAACGCCGGGTAAACACCGTGGTTGCCATCATCGCCATCATGACGATCGGCGCCGCTTATGTGCCCATGAGTCCCGACTACCCTGTGGGCCGGATGCAGGAAATTATTGACGACAGCGGTTTGACACTGCTGCTGGTGCATGGCAAATCACTGGACGCATTGCGGGTTGCACAGGGTGATCTGTATGCATTCCCCGCCGCGCCGCCAGTGGAATTCCCGGCTATCACGCCGGATTCTCGCGCTTATGTGATTTACTCATCGGGGTCGACGGGCAAACCCAAGGGCATTGCGGTGGCGCACCGCAGTTTGCTGCGCTTGATGCAAGGCGACAGCCCGCTGAAGGTGATGACCGGCGAGACAACGCTGCTGACCTGCCCGTTCGAGTTTGATGTTTCGGTGTTTGAGATGTGGTCTACCTTGCTCAACCACGGCAAGCTGGTATTGCTCAGCAAATTGGCGTTACTCGATGTTGATCGCATTCGCCGCACGATCGCTCATGAACAGGTGACGCGCGCCTGGTTTACCTCATCCTTGTTTAACACCTATGTGGCGGAAGGCGGCGATTTCTTCGGCCTGCTACAACGTATAACGGTGGGCGGCGAGGCAGTATCCGCGCGGCACATCAACGACGTGATGCAGAAATACCCGCATCTGACGGTGACGAACGGCTACGGGCCGACGGAAAACACCATCTTTACCACTGCGTACCGCTTCAACGGACCGCAACCCGCCCGAGTGCCGATTGGCCATGCTGTGCCGGGCACCTCGCTCTACATTACCGATCTCCACGGGCATTTGTTGCCCATCGGTGCCCTCGGCGAACTGGTGGCGGGGGGAGAGGGGGTCGCTCTCGGCTATCAGAACAATCCGGCACTGAGCGCAGCGGTCTTTATCCCCGATCCTTTCATTCCCGGCGGCATGATGTACAAAACCGGCGATTATGCCCGGTTGCTGGATGATGGCTGTGTTGACTGTTTTGGCCGCAAAGATGGTCAAATCAAGATCAACGGACAACGAATCGAAACCGGAGAGATCGAGCAACGCTTGCTGGAGTGCGCCGACATTCTCGAGGCGGTGGTGGTTCCTCACCGAGTGCGCGATACGCTGCATATTGCGGCGGTGGTCTGCGTCAATGATGGCTATGACGAGGCTGAAGTACGCGGACAATTGGCTGACACACTGCCGCCATTCGCCATCCCGGAATCATTGGTGGTGGTGACGGAGATTGCCAAAAGTCACAGCGGTAAGGCCAACCTGGCGCAGTTGCGGCATCTCTTGCCCGTCGCACAGCGCCATGCAGCGCCTGCCACGGCTTCAGTGGCGCATGGCGAAGTGGGACGGGCGCTGCATGCCATCTGGCAACGCGTGCTCGATAGACAAGACATTGATGGCAACGCCTCCTTTTTCGCGCTCGGCGGCACCTCACTGGATACCATTAGGGTGAAAGGGGAGGTTAAGCGGCAACTTGGTCTAGAGATTGATATTACCGATCTCTTTAAATATCCCACTCTGGCGGCGCTCACGCGTTTTCTCAGTACTGCGGTGCCGCCGCCGGAGGACGCGGCGCCAACGCACGTTGTTGCCTACAGCGATATGCCGGTGGCGATTGTCGGGATGGCGGGGCGCTTCCCCGGCGCGGCGAATATTGCGGCGTTGTGGTCGCTGGTCGCTGGCGGAGAATCAGGGTTAACCCTGTTCAGCGATGAGGAATTGCGTGCGCATGGCCTGGCGGCAGATAAGCTCAAGCAAGCGAATTACATAAAGGCCAAAGGGGTTATTGACGACCACGAATGGTTTGACGCGGATTTCTTTGGCTATACCCCCAACGACGCGGAGCGTATGGATCCGCAAATTCGGCTATTGCATCAGTGCTGCTGGCAAACGCTGGAACACGCCGGGTGCGATCCTGTGACTTTTGCTGGCGCGATTGGCCTTTATGCCGGGTTGCTGACATCGCCCCACTGGCTCAATGCGGTGATGCAAGACACCCCCGACGCCACCGCCCTGTATAAGGCCAGTATCCTGAATATCCACGCCGTCACGGCGTTGATTGCCCATGCGCTCAACCTCACGGGGCCCGCCGTGACGCTGGACACGGCCTGCTCCACCTCGGCGGTGGCAATCCATCAGGCCTGCAACGCGCTGCGTAACCGGGATTGCGATGCGGCGTTGGCGGGCGGTGTCTCCATCGAAATGCCGGCTTACCGGGGCTATGAATACCATGAAGGCATGATCAATGCGCGAGATGGCGTCTGTCGTCCCTTCGATAGCCAAGCGTCTGGCACCGTCACCGGCGATGGCGTGGGGATGCTGCTGCTGAAACGTCTGGATGACGCGCTGGCGGATCGGGACTGTATCTATGGGGTGATAAAAGGCTCGGCGGTCAACAATGATGGCAATAACAAGATCGGCTATACCGCGCCGAGCGTGACCGGGCAGACGGCGGTGATCCGCGCCAGCTTGCGCCGTGCCGATTTTGATAGCGACAGCATCGGATTGGTGGAAGCGCACGGCACCGGCACGATGCTGGGCGATCCTATTGAGTTGCGGGCGCTCAATGAGGTGTTTGGCCCCGCATCGGCCCCGGTTTGTGCGGTATCGGCGCTAAAAAGCAACATCGGTCACCTCAACTCGGCTGCGGGGGTGGCGGGCGTCATCAAAACGACGCTCGCCCTGCATCATCAGGTGCTGCCGCCAACGGCGCACTTTCGTCAACTCAATCCCGCTATCGATCTGTCGCGTTCCGCACTGTACGTTAACCCGCAAGCGCAACCGTGGCCGCCGACGCGACCGCGCCGTGCATTGGTGAGCGCCTTCGGTATCGGCGGCACTAATGCCAACATCGCGCTGGAAGCGCATCAGCATGAGGGCGACCCTTCAGCGGCGCGGGTGCGCGACGACTACCTGTTGCTATTTTCCGCTAAAACGCCTGCCGCGCTGGACGCGCGCGCGGTCTCAACGCTGGAATATGTCAAGCACGGGGTGGGCGTGCGTCTGCCGGATGTCGCTTATACATTGCAAACTGGACGCACGGCCTTTGACTATCGGCGGGCCTATTTGGTGAGTCGAGGATCAAAAATCGATCTCTCTTGCACTACGGTATTGCAGGCGGACACGTTCAGCGGCCGGCGCGCGGCGGCGGAGATCTGCTTCATGTTTCCCGGTCAAGGCAGCCAATATCGCGGCATGGCTAAAGGTCTCTATGCCCATCAGCCTTTGTTTCGCCGGCACATGGATCGCTGTTTTGCTGCTTTACAGCGCTATTCAATGGTCGATTTCAAGGCGCTGCTGTTTGACGATGCGGACACACGGGATATTGATCAGACGCAGTTCACGCAACCGGCGCTGTTCTGTGTTGAATACAGCTTGGCGAACACGTTGATTGACCTGGGGATTACGCCGGACAGCATGATCGGCCACAGCCTGGGCGAATATGTCGCCGCCTGCATCGCCGGTGTGTTTACCCTCGAGGATGCGCTGCGCGTCATTGAGGTGCGCGGAAGCTTGATGCAGTCCATGCGTCCTGGCAGCATGTTGGCGGTCTATCTCAGTCGCGAGCAACTGACCCCGTGGCTGGGGACGGAATCGGGTATTGAGCTGGCGGCGAATAACAGCGCGCACTTTTGCGTGGTTGCGGGCGAGCAGGTAGCCATTTCCAGCTTGAGCGCGCGCTTAGCCGAGGGTGAGATACAGCACACGCGCCTGAAAACTTCTCACGCATTTCACTCGGCCATGATGACGCCGATGTTGCACGATTTCGCTCAACTGCTGCGCCAAATCCCGCTGCACGCGCCGCACAAACGCTTTATCTCTAACGTAAGCGGCACCTGGATCACCGTAGAGCAGGCCACCTCGCCTGACTACTGGGTGCAGCAGGTGCGCAACGCCGTGTTGTTCAATGAAGGCGCGGCACAGCTACTGGTGGAACCCACGCTGTTTGTCGAATGTGGGCCGGGGAAATCGCTTTCTACCTTTATTCAAGGACACGGCCAATATCGCGATCAGCCGACCCTGCCAACGCTACGTAAAGCCAATGCGGCGATCGATGACGAACACGTTCTGCACCGTGCGCTGGCCGCGCTATGGGTCAAGGGCGTGAATATCGACTGGCGGCGCTTCAACCAGTCGGCGCTCGGCAAGCACATTCCGTTGCCGGATTACCCCTTCGAACAGGCGTATTACTATCGTTATGGCGCTGCGCTCTCCGGTTATCGTCAGCACCCCCATCCTCTGCGCCGACCAAAAGATGAGTGGCTCCAACGCGTGCTGTGGCGGATACACGACGCCCCCTCGCACGATGCGTTCTATGCGCCAGGCGCGTTGACGCTCATCATTAGCGCCGATGGTGGCAAGCTACAGCAGCAACTGACGAACAATGGAATCGACAGCATCACCGTGCCGCTGCCGACGTCACCAGAGGATGAGGTGTGGGATAAAGACCGTATTCTTGCGCATTTCCAGGGCGTCAGCGCGCTTTTGGCGAACAAGACTTACCATCAATTGCATTGCCTCTATGCACCCGGTGCGGCGGTAGATTCGTCACTGGCGCAGTCGCTCGCGGGGCTCTACCGCGTTGCTCGCTGGTGCGCGCACGGCTCCCCGCTGCTGGCGTCCCTGACGGTACTGACCCAGGGTGCGTTCCGCGTACTGGAACAGGATAACGCCGACCCGGCGCTGGCGGCATTGTCCGGTGCCGTAAACGTGCTGGCCCAAGAGTTGCGTCCAACCGAAGTGCGGTTGATCGACATTGATGCGCAGGGCAGTGACGAGAACCTAAGCTGGCTCAGTCGGCGTTTGGCCCCGCAAGAGACGGTAATGGCGCTCAGGCAGGGCATGCCCTACCTGCGGAGCTTTACTCCGACACGGCTGTTGGCGAATTTACCTCCTCAGGCAGGATGTCTGCCGGGCAGCGTGTTGTGGATCATCGGTGGTGAAAAGGGCATTGGTCGCGTGATCGGTGAAGCGTTTGCACGGCGTGAGGGGAGTCGCGTGGTGCTGAGCAGTCGCGCCGGGTATTGCCACGAACTGGTACGGCAGGCCGAATTAGACGTCATCCACTGTGACGTAACGCAGGCGGAGGAGGTTAACGCTTGTCTGGCGACACTACTCGAACGTTATGGCCGTTTGGATGGCGTGATTTTTGCCGCCGACGCCACCACCGCATTGACACTGCATCAACTGAGCGAATCTGCGCTACGCGACACGCTGGCGGTAAAAGGACAAGGCACCGATAACGTGCTGCATGCGTTAGCGCAACGGAATTTGCTGGATGAGCGCCTGCTGTTGTTGTTTTGTAACTCGCTGGCTGCCGTGAATGCGGAGATTGGCCAGACAGGCTATGCCGCCGCCAGCGCCTATCTGGATGCGCTGGCACAGCAACTGCGTACCCGCTACGGAGTGAATGCGCTCAGCATCGGGTGGGATGCATTGCGTGAACAGGGCATGTTGCTGGATGCCATAAACGGCAGTGAATACGACGTCCTGCGAGGCCTGCGTCCATTGACGACGGGAACGCTGCTACAGGCTTATAAACGACAAGGTGCTGGCGCCAGCTACTATACGCGCTTGTCCCCCGCATCCGATTGGCTGCTGGAAGAGCACCGGATATCCGGTGTTGCCACGCTGCCGGGGACCGGCTATCTGGCGCTGGCGTATGAAGCCCTGCGCCACTACCTTGCGCAAGACCAAATCTGCATTGATGAACTGGTCTTTTTGGCCCCGTTGAGTGTGATGGATGACGGATGCGCTGACGTGTTCGTTGACATTTTACCTGACGGGCAGGGGGTGAGCGTCGAGGTGAAGTCAATGACAGAGCGCTTTAGCGGTACGCTGACCACCCATGCCAAAGGCAGGGCGACGCGCCTGACTGCGGATGAGAACGGCGCGTACGATCTCACGAGTCTGATGCGCGAGATGCACGCCATCACGCCTCCGGCACAGGGATTATCGAGCACGCACTTCCACTACGGGCCGCGCTGGCACAGCGTGCAACAGCTGTACTGCAACACTGCACAGACTCACGTTTTCGCCACGTTGTCCCTGCCCACTGTTGCCGCCGATGATGCGCTCGCGCTGCACCCGGCATTGTTGGACATCGCCAGCAGCGTTGTCGAACAACTGCCCGATTTTCACACCGATTCGGTGCCCTTCCTCTATCAAGATTTACGCCTGTACCGCCCGTTGCCGACCACCTTACACGTGGCGCTGACCGTCAATCGGCACGATGAGGAGGGTGACAGCTACGCTTTCACGCTCTACGACACGGCAGGCAAGCTGATTGCCCGCTGTGCGGCGTTGGTGAAGCGCAAGATACAGATCCACATGCAAGATGCCGACGATGGCACGCGACTGCGCGTGCCCAGTGCCGACAATTATCAATTGCGGCTGGCCTCTGAGGAGTCGGGAGCAGGTAAGCTGGCTCTGTATCCGACGCCGCGCCTGGCGCCGGGGGATTCACAGGTGGAGATTGAGGTACTGGCTACCGGGCTGAACTTTAAGGATGTGCTGTACAACACGGGGCTGCTCCGGCAACAGCCGGGGGACGCGCCGCTGCAATTGGGACTGGAATGCGCCGGACGCATTACCCGAGTGGGTAAAGATGTCACCGAATTCGCCCCGGGTGAGGATGTCATGGCGGTGCTGAACGGCGGTTTTGTGCAATACGCGCGGGTAGAAAGCGATTGTGTGGTGAGAAAACCGGCCCATTGCCGCATCGAACAGGCGGCTGCGCTGCCCATCGCATACCTCACGGCCTATTACGCGCTGGTGGTGCGCGCTAACCTTCAACCCGGAGAACGGGTGTTGATCCACAGCGCGGCGGGGGGCGTTGGCTTGGCCGCGATCCATATTGCCAAACAGTGTGGCGCACAGATCTATGCCACGGCAGGCAGCTCGCAGAAGCGCGATTACCTGCTTTCGTTGGGCGTGCATGCCGTGGCGGATTCGCACAGCGAACAGTTCGCCGCCAGTCTGCTGGCCGCATCGGACGGGCAGGGGATGGATGTGATCCTCAATTCCCTCACTGGCCATCTGCTCGACGCCAGCCTCGCTCTACTGGCGCCACTGGGCCGTTTTCTTGAACTGGGCAGCAAAGACATCGTGGAAGACAGAGCTCTGCCGATGCGTTTCTTCGCCCAAGGCGGCACCTTTATTCCGATTAATTTCCACGCGGCGCAGGGCGCTTTTAGCCGCTACCTGCAACAGATTGTCGCCTGGATCGACGACAACACGTTGCCGCTCCTGCCGTGCAAATCCGTACCGCTGCCCGAGGTTGCACGCGCCTTCGCCACCCTGACTACGCCGCAACATATCGGCAAGGTGGTGGTAATGCACCGCACTGCGGCGGGCATGGACCGGCTGAACGCCATGATGGCGGAACGGCGTCTCGGTGGCTATGCGCTCAGCATGAGCAACGCCGAGGCGATGCGCCAGTTGTGGCCGTTGCTGCACACCCGTAGCCCGTGGGCGCAAGTGCTGCTTTCGCCACGGGCGATCGATCGCTTGGCGCGAGGTAACCGGGTGGACCGCGGCGTATCTTCCGCCACTGACGATGCGATCGCTCTGCAGACGGTGAAAAAGCGGCCCCGTCCAGAAATGGGCGTGGCATACAGCCCCGCGACGCGCGAGGTGGAACGCGTGCTCTGCCAGATCCTGGAAGAGTATCTGGGACTGGCCAGCGTGGGCCTCGACGACAACTACGCCGAATTAGGGGCAACGTCACTTGATATGGTGCAACTGAGTGGGCAGATGGCGCGTCACTATCCGCAAGTGAGCGTGATGTCGCTGTACAACCACGCCACCGTGCGCCAACTGGCGGCGTTTTGCCAGCCGCCGGAGGACGAGCCGGGTGCGCCCCCGTCGCCGCCTGCTGCACAGACGACAGCGCGCGCGAATCAGGCGGCTAAACGCGCTTTGCAAATCGCGAAAAATACTGCGAGCAACCGCACGTCTTCGCATTAATCCGGGCGCGCCATCGCCCTGCAAAAAGGTAATGAGGCTTATGGAATACGCAAGCGACATGAACGGCATGGAAATCGCCATCATTGGCATGGCGGTTCGTTTTCCGCAGTCCCGGACGTTGCACGAATTCTGGCAAAACATCGTGCAGGGTAAAGAGTGCGTCACCTTCTTTAGTCAGGAGGAGCTGCTGGCCGAGGGCGTCGATCAGTCGACGCTGGACAACCCTGCCTATGTGCGAGCCAAACCCTATATTGAGGGCGTATGCGACTTCGATGCTGCATTTTTCGGATACAGTCACAAAGAGGCGCAGGCGCTGGATCCGAAATCCCGCGTGCTGCATGAAGTTGCCTATCATGCGCTCGAAGATGCGGGCTACGCCCAACGCACCGGCGAACAGCTGACCGGGGTTTTCCTTGGGGCGTCGGAGGATGTGGATTGGCTTCGGCGTTCGCTGTCGCAGATTGACGGCGATGCACTGAACCGCTTTGAGTCCGGCATCTATGGCCACAAAGATCTTATCGCCCATTTCATTGCCTACAGCCTTAATCTCAACGGCCCGGTGTATAGCCTCTACACCAGCTGTTCCACTTCCCTGAGTGCAACGCACATCGCCTGCCGCAGCTTGCTGTTCGGCGAATGCGATCTGGCGCTGGCGGGAGGAATTACCATCGATTTACCGCAGAAATCAGGTTATTTCTGTCAGCAGGGCATGATCCATGCCACCGACGGCCACTGCTGTCCTTTTGACAGTCAGGCTTCCGGCACCTTGTTTGGCGACGGCGCGGGCGTGGTTGTGCTTCGGCGCCTGGAGGATGCACTGGCGGCGGGCGATCGCATCTACGCCGTGATCCGAGGCAGCGCGGTCAACAACGACGGTAAACAAAAAATCGGCTTTGCTGCGCCCGGCCATGACGGGCAGAAGGCGGTCATTCGCGCGGCCTGTCATCTGGCAGAAGTGAGCCCGGAAAGCATCGGCTACGTTGAAACCCATGGTACCGGCACCCGTATTGGCGATCCTATCGAGTTCGCCGCGTTGACGGAGGCGTTCGACACCTCGCGCCGCCACTACTGCGCGCTGGGGGCGGTGAAAGCGAACATCGGCCACACCCACGCGGCGGCGGGCGTGGCTGGGCTAATAAAGACGGCGCTGGCGCTTTATCACCGGACTATCCCGCCGCTCGCCAACTACCGAACGCCTAACCCGAAGCTGGACCTGGCACATTCACCGTTTTATATCCCGACGCAGCCGCAGGACTGGCCCGTATCGGAGACGCCGCCCCGCGCTGGCGTCAGCTCTTTTGGCATTGGCGGCACCAATGTGCATGTGATTTTGGAAGGG
Source organism: Serratia sp. BFP-2025 (assembly GCF_050880365.1). Classification (NCBI taxonomy): domain Bacteria; kingdom Pseudomonadati; phylum Pseudomonadota; class Gammaproteobacteria; order Enterobacterales; family Yersiniaceae; genus Serratia; species Serratia sp. BFP-2025. Next base: position 753,583 of record NZ_JBPAFV010000001.1, read on the forward strand.
CTGAATCCCACGGTGCGTGATGACCAGGTGCGTGCGCGGGTGTTTGTTCCGCTCTCCGCGCCTTCTCACGAGCAGTTGGATGCGCTGACGCAACAGCTTGCCCCGTTGCCGGCTACCCTCGATGCAGCAACGTTGGCCTACATGCAACAAGTGGCGAGACCTGCGTTTGACTGCCGCCGAGTGATACAAGTGGAAAGCGACGGCACGCAGACGGTGCTGGAATCGCTGGATACCCTGATGCCTGACGCGCCCTGGGGTCTGCACTGCCCGGATCTGCGTACAACCTGCGATGGTGCCTATGCACATTTGCTGGCGCACTCGGCGCATTATCAACGCGAAGTGGCGGCCCTGACGGTGTTACTCAACGACATGAGCATTCCGCCCGCCTATCGCCACCCTGAAGCGTGGGCGGCGCAGGCGGATAGCCTGCTGATCAGAGGTTGCCAGACGATAGCCGCGCTGAAAACCTGGATGGCTCTGCTGCCGGCCTTGACGCTGTTGTCGGGTGCCGGAGCAGGCCTCTTGCCTGCCGCCGCAGCCAGCGGCGTGATGGCGAGGCAAGAGGTGTTGCGTCTGCTGTGGGAAATGGAGCAAAAGGCGCTTCATCTCACGCTTCCTGAACGCCATGTGCCCACCCCCGGCTACAAGCTTGCCTGGCAGGGATATCCCATCAACGATGCACAGCGTGACGACAGAGGGTTTTGGAGCGAAGCGCTGTTGGCGGATACCCGAGAGCAGGGTGTGGGCTGTCGCGGTACCAACTGGGTCAGGCTGCAGCCGGAAACGGGCGAACGCGGGGGAGTACTGCGCTACGTGGCGCAGCTGTGGTGTGCGGGCATCGATGTTGATTGGGCCACGTGGTACGGCGCGTCGCTGCCGCAACGCGGCAGCGCATCAGCGTATCCCTTCGCACGCAACCACTACCCATTGCCCGCGCGGGCAACGGCCAGCGAGGAGACACAGCCCGTGGCGGGACCCGAAACGCGCCGCCCTTATCAGGCACGTCCCGTGTTAAGCGTGCCTTTCGTGGCTGCGCAGTCGCCGGCCATGCAACATATCATCGGGCTGATGGAGCAGTTGCTGGAAATTGCGCCGGTCGGGTTGGACGACGACTTTTTCGAACTGGGCGGGCATTCGCTGCTGGTGACGCAGCTGACCTCCCGCTTAGAACGCGATTTCAATGTACATATCGATCTTTTGGCCCTGATGGAAACCCCCAATCCGCGCAGTATCTACGCGCATATCGCGGCACAACTGGGGGGCGAAGACAACCTGGAAACAGCCTGTCAGTAAAGGAGCGAAATGATGAATGTGGCGGTAATAGGTGCAGGCATAATGGGAACTGGCGTCGCCCATAATATGGCGCAATACGGCATATCAACCACCGTTGTGGATATTTCCCAGGCTCAACTGGATAAATGCCGACAGATGATTGAAGCAAATTTACGCTTATATCATTTTCATCCGCAGCATAAAAAAAGCACCCGCAGTACGGCGGAGATAATGGGGAATATCCGTTTTACCACCGAGTTGGATGATATTGCAGAATGTGACTTGGTGATTGAGAATATCACCGAGGATATTGAGAGAAAAAACGCGCTGTACGCCAGGATGAACACCATCTGCGGCGAATCGACAGTGTTCGGTGTTAATACTTCCGCCATCTCTATCACGGCGTTGTCAAAATTAATTCAGCATCCGGAGAGTGTGGTCGGCGTCCACTTTATGAATCCTGTTCCGCTGATGCATACCGTCGAATTAATCCGCGGCGTGCATACTTCTGAGCGCACGCTGGAAATATTTCATCATTTATTTTCTCAGATGGGGAAAACCGGCATTGTGGTCAATGATTCACCGGGTTTTGTCACTAATCGCGCCATGATGATTTTTGTTAACGAAGCCATATTTATGGTACAGGAGCAGGTCGCTCGCGCCGAGGATATCGACACGCTGTTTAAAACCTGCTTCGGGCACAAGATGGGACCGCTGCAAACCGCCGATTTGATTGGCCTGGACACGATTCTCCAATCGTTGCAGGTGCTGTATGAAAGTTTTAATGATGACAAATATCGCCCCTGCTTCTTGTTAAAGAAAATGGTTGATGCCGGGTGTCTGGGCGCGAAATCGGGGCAGGGGTTTTATCGTTACCAACAGGCGCACGACTAGCAGTTATTCCAAATTAATCTGATAAGGATATGAATATGGAAACGCAAGACATGAAGGCCGCCATTCGGCAATTTCTCTCCCGCTCATTGCGTGGGTATACGTTGAATGACGATGACGATATTTTTTCTCTTGGGCTCGTGCACTCGTTATTTACCGTGCAAATCATTCTTTTTATCGAAAAAACCTTTCAGGTTGAGCTGGAAGTGAGTGAGTTGAAAATAGAGCAGATTGCTACCATAAATAAAATGGTGGAACTCATCCAGCGGCAAACCTGCCTGGAGTAATCTATGACCACTGAAAATTATGAGATTGTCCGGCACGAGGCCGCACTGTTCGCAGAAAAACATCTTGCCACGGTTGCTCAGGATATTGAACGTCAGCAGTTTATTGTGCCCGACATTATTTCGTGCGTGGCGCAGGCCGGGTATTTAGGCGCCTCAATCTCCCAAAAATATGGCGGCCGAGATTACGATTCTTACCAACTGTGCGCCTTGCATGAAGTGATGGCTGGGGTACACGGTTCGTTAGAAAATCTCATTACCGTGACCGGCATGGTCAGCACGCCGCTGCAACGCGCGGGCAGCGCAGCGCAAAAGGCCTATTACTTGCCAAAGCTTGCAACGGGGGAACTGATCGGCGCCATTGCCCTCACTGAACCAAATATCGGCAGTGACCTGATGAACGTGGAGACGGAATTGCAGCAGGACGGCGATGGTTGGCGGCTGAGCGGCAAAAAGAAATGGATCACGCTAGGGCAGATTGCGGATTTCTTTATCGTTTTGACCCGTTGCGGCAATCAGTTAGCGACGGTGCTTGTCGATCGCGACACCGACGGTTTCACCATCACACCGCTCAGCGATATGTTGGGGTTACGCGGCAATATGTTGGCGGAGCTGCATTTTAATGATTGTCGTCTGAAAGCCGACGCGTTGCTCGGCTCGTTCACCTCAGGGGTGCCGCTGGCGGTGAATTTTGCACTCAATGAAGGGCGATTCACTACCGCTTGCGGCAGCCTGGGATTATGTCAGGCCGCGGTGGACGTGGCGGCGCGCTACATCCGCCAACGTAAACAGTTCAAGCGGCGGTTGTTTTCCCACGGTATTGTCCAGCACCTGTTTACCTCCATGCTGACCCAGACACGCAGCGCGCAACTGATGTGTTTCAGTGCGGCGGAATACCGCGAAACGCTGCACACGGCCATGATGAACCAAACGCTGATGGCTAAGTATGTCGCCTCTAAAGCGGCGGTGGACGTGACAGGGAATGCGGTGCAACTGCTGGGCGCGAACGGCTGCCATGCCGACTATGCCGTCGAGCGTTACTACCGCGACGCCAAAATCATGGAGATTATCGAAGGGACATCGCAAATCCATGAAATCCAAATTGCGACGAATTACATGATGGAGAGTAAAGCATGACGCAGGATGTCGCGCTGCTGTTCCCCGGTTCCGGTTCGCAATATGTGGGCATGGCACGGCGGTTGTATGAGCGCTATCCGCAGGTGCGCACGTTGTTTGACGAAGCCAGCCAGATTGCGGAACGGGACATGGCGGCGCTGTGCCTGTCGGGTACCTTGGTGCAACTTGCCGAGCCGACGGCGATGGCGCTCGCTATCTATACCACCAGTGTGGCCCACTTCGTCGCGTGGCAGCAGTTTTTGGCGCAAACCGGTACTGATGTCAACCTTCGTTATATGTTGGGTCACAGTTTGGGCGAATATGCTGCGCTGACCTGTAGCGGCGCGCTGAGCTTTTCCCAGGCGCTGGCCCTGGTGGCGATGCGCAGCCGTTTAGCCGGTGAGATCGCCCGCGAGATGGACGCGGGTACCACCATCATCAAGCAGGGGAATCAGGCGTTGGTGGAGGCGGCGTGCGAGGCGGCGGAGCGCGAAACCCGACAGCAGGTAGGCATCGCCTGTTTCAATTCGGCGCAACAGTTTATGTTGTCTGGGCAAAACGCGGCCATTATCGCCGCCGAGCAATACCTGCTGGATCATGATCGCCAGGTCGAAGTGGTGCCGCTGATTGGCGGTGTTCCTTACCACAGCCCGCTATTGCAACCTTACGGGCAGCAGCTGCGCCAGGCGCTGGAACGCTGCGACTGGCGGCGTCCGTGCTGCCCAGTGATCGCCAATGTCAGTGCTCAACCCTATCCCGATACGGCCACGCCAACGCAATGGCTGGAACAACAACTGTCCCAACCCGTGCAGTGGCAGCGTTCTCTCACCTACCTGACAGGGCAACCGGTACCGATCGCGATAGAGATCGGTCCGCAAAGCGTGCTGAAAAATCTGCTGTTGGAGAATCGCTATCCAGCGCAGGTTTACGCTTTTGACGACCGTCAGGATCGCGCGCGGCTGGCACAGGAACTGGGGGACGGCACGGCAGCGCAGACCGATCCGCAAGCCGTGCGCCGCCAGCGCATCAGGCTGTTAACCAACGCCTTGACGGCCACACGCCACCACCGCGCCGCCGATGCGGCCGCCAGTGCGCAATTGAAGGCGTTGCTCAGCCGTTTTTTTGAGCGCATCCAGCAGATTGAACAGCGCGGCACCTCCAGCGAGGAGGACATCGCTTTTCTGCATGAACTTCTTGAACAGGGATTTCAACTCAAAGGCAGCAGTCAGGCGGAAATCGACGCCTGCCAAGCGCGGTTGGCTGCCGACAACGGCGGACTGGCATAACCCGTCACGCCATCCTACGCACTTATCTCGCTTTGAAGGCCAGAGTTATGGAACAGCAAGGGACAACGGGGCAGTCGACCACCGACGACCAAACGATAGTCGACTATCTGTATCGTATCGCCGGTGAATATGGGGAAAAGTCCGCCGTGTTGATGGACGACGCGGCGCTGACCTATCGCGAACTCAATGCACGCTCTAACCAACTGGCGCATTATTTGCGCGGGCAGGGGATCGGCGAAGACAGTGTGGTGGCGATCCACCTGCCGCGCGGCATGGCAATGCTGATTGCCATTTTCGCCATTGTAAAGGCCGGCGGCGCCTATTTACCGCTGGCGCATAATGCGCCGCGTAGCCGCATTGAAAACATCCTGAGCAACAGCGCAGCCGCTTGCCTGATTGGTACGGACGATGGCGATCGCTGGTCGATTCCTCGCGTCGAGGTCGACAGCGCGGCGGTCAGTGCTATGCCGACGAGGGATCTGCGTTACCGGCCGCACGCGCGGCAACTGGCGTATATCATCTACACCTCCGGCTCCACCGGCGTCCCCAAAGGGGTGGCGACGGAACATGCCGCGCTGCTTAACCGCATTGTCTGGATGCAGAGCGCCTATCCCATCACGTCGCGGGACGTGCTGTTCCAGAAAACGGTGTACACCTTTGACGTCTCCGTCTGGGAAATGTTCTGGTGGGCGATGTATGGCGCATCTGTGGTGCTGTTACCGTCCGGATTGGAGAGCGATCCGCGTACTTTGGTGCGGCTGATTCAGCGTCACCGCGTGTCGGTTGTACACTTTGTCCCTTCGATGTTGAACCTGTTTGTCGAGTATCTGGAGATAAAACGGGATTCGCGCTTGATCGCCTCGTTGCGATCGGTGTTCGCCAGTGGTGAGAAACTCACTGTCCACAGCGTGGCGCGCTTTTATCAATCGGTGGCACAGGGCGACCTGATTAATCTCTATGGCCCGACTGAAGCGGCTATCGATGTCAGCCATCACCGCTGCCAGCGCGAGTACGACTACGAAGACATCCCTATCGGTCAGGCGATTGACGGTTGCCGACTCTACGTGCTGGATGAGCAAGGCAACCCGGTGGCGGACGGCGAAGAGGGAGAGCTTTATCTCGCCGGTATCGGGCTGGCGCGGGGTTATCTCAACAATGCAGCGCTGACCGAACGCTATTTTACCGTGCATCCGACCCTGTGCCATTTAGGGCAGCCGGAGCGGCTGTATAAAACCGGCGACCTGGTGTGGCGCGACGGACAAAGCCAACAGGTTTATTACATCGGGCGCAATGATTTTCAGATTAAAATAAGAGGGTTACGTGTTGAGTTGGGCGAAATCGAGGCCCATGCGATGCGTTTGCCGGAGGTGCGGCAGGCGGCAGTGGTGGCGGACCAGGACGATCCCGACAATCAGCTGATTTACGCCTTTGTCGTCAGTAGCGCGCGGCTCAATTTGGAGGCCTTGCTGGATGCATTGGCCAAAAACCTGCCGGCTTACATGCTGCCGAACCGTCTGTTGGCGTTGTCAGCGTTACCGCTCTCCGCCAATGGCAAGTGCTGTCGTAAAACGCTGCTCGGCTTGGCGCGCGCGCACTCAGCCAGTTGCGTCGATCTGCGTGAGACACCCGCAGTACGCTACCTGCCGCTGTCATCGGCGCAAGCGTCTATGTGGTTTATGCAACAGTTGGCGCCGCACACCGCGCTGTACAATAACCCCGCCGCCTTGCTGCTTGAAGGGGAATTGGATCGCACGCGGATGGACGGCGCGATCCGTCAGCTGATGAGCCGGCATTCGCTGTTGCGCGCCATGGCGGAAACCCACAATGGGCAACCGGTATTAGCGGTGCCTCAGGCCGTTTCGTCGCCGGCGCTGCTGACGATAGTGCCGCTGCCTTCGGTGGACGATAATAACGCGTTACAGGCGTTGATTAACCAGCGCGCGGCACAACCCATGCTCTTGACGCCGGGCACACCGCTATGCCGGTTTGAACTGTTGACGATCGATAACGCGCGTAGCGTGCTGTTGATTCATTTGCACCACATCATCAGCGATGGCTGGTCGAAAGGCGTTCTACTACGCGAGTTGCAGGCAGCGTATAACGGCGAGTCCACGGCGCAAGAACCGCCGCTGGAGTATAGCGATTACCTGGCGCAACAAGAGGAATGGCGCCAGAGTGACGCGTATCAGGACGCGATGCGCTACTGGCAAGACACCCTGACGGGCACGCTGCCGATTCTCGATATCCCCACCGATCAGCCGCGTCAGACGGTGGCGCGCTACCGAGGGGCATTTGTCACCTTTGCATTGCCTGACAGCGCCTGCGAGCAGGTGGTGGTGGCAGCGCGTGCGCAGCGCGTGTCGTTGTATAACTATCTGCTGGCCGCCTTTGTGCTCCTGTTGCATCGTAATGCGCGTCAGCAGGAATATATCGTCGGTATGCCGATTGCCGCGCGGCTGGCGCAAGAACAGGAGCAGATGATCGCGCCGCTGGTCAACGTGCTGCCGCTGCGTTTGCCTCTTGACGAGGCGGCACCGTTTTCCGCGTGGGTGCAGACGGTCAGAGGTATTCTGTTCGCCGCTTTCAGGCACCAGCGCCTCGAATTCACCGACATCGCGCGTGCATTGAATGTGGAGCGTAGCGCCGGACATTTCCCGGTGTATCAATGCATGTTCCAACTCGACAATATGCCGCTGGCGATCCCGACGCTAAACGGCGTCAACGTCACTCCGCTACTGTTGGATACCGGTGCATCTCAGGTGGATATTTCGCTGAGTATGCAGCATATCGATGGGCGCATCACCGGTACCTTCGAATACGACGCCGGGTTGTACAGCGCGGAGCGTATTCGGCATTTGGTGGCGCAGTGGGAGGAACTGTTGGATGAAGTAAACCGCCAGCCCACGCTGTCAATCCGCGATCTGATCCGCGTCACCCCCCGGGAGCACGCTTGGCTGGCGCGGCACAACGCCACTGAAGTTGCGCTGCCGCCCGTGGATAACCTGCTGGCGCTGGTGCTGCCGCACTGCCGGCAGCGCCCCACTCACGTGGCGTTGCGCCACGGTGACAACGCTATGACCTATGGCGAACTGCAACAGGCCACAATGCAGATGCGTGCCTGGCTGAGCGCGCAGGGCATACAACGCGGAGAATCTGTCGCGCTGCTGTTACCGTTCTGCTTCGAATTGATAATCGCGCAATTGGCGATCCTCTCTCTGGGGGCGAGTTATGTGCCGCTGGATGGCGATGCGCCAGAAGCTCGCAACGCCCTGATTTTGGCTCAGGCAACACCGCGCATGCTGCTGGTGACGCAACCGCAAGAGGCACCTCATGGACTGACGATACCTTGGGCGACGATGCCCGGTTGGCGCAGCCTGTTGGCAGAAATGCAGAGCTTGCCGGTTACCGTTGCGCCAGCGACGCTGGAGAGTGACGCGGTGGTGATCTTCACCTCCGGCACCACTGGGCAACCCAAAGGTGTCCGGCTCAGCCAACGTAATCTGGTCAACCTGGTGGCTTCCTTTATCTCTAGCTATCAGGTGATGCACCAGGATGTTCTGCTACCCATTACTTCTGTCGCGTCCGCCAGCTTTGTCGGGGAGGTGCTGCCGCTGCTCGCCGCCGGCGGTACCCTGATATTGGCGCCAAAAGCGCAGAGTCTGGACAGCGATGCGCTCATTGCGCTGCTGGCATCGCAGCGGGTGACGATCCTGAGTACGACCCCGTCGCTCTCCGCCAGCCTTTCCGTTCTGGCTCAGGCGATGGGATCGCTGCGTCTGTTTCTGTGCGGCGGTGAGGCGCTGGAGTATGCGCAGATTGCGCCGTTGCTGCCGAACATGACGGTAGTTAACGGTTATGGCCTGACCGAAAGCGGTATCTGCTCGACCTACTATTCCGTCGCACAGCGTACGGCGCAAGAAACGGGGCCACTGCCTATTGGCCGCCCGATCCAGAATACCCAAGCGTATGTGGTGGATGCGGATAACCGCCTGGTACCGCCGGGCGCCTGCGGTGAACTCTGTTTCTCCGGTCTGGGTATCTCCCCCGGCTACCTTAATGCACAACAGGATCCCGCGCGTTTTGTTGAGTTGCCGGAACATGCCGGCGTGCGGGTGTTGAAAACCGGCGATCGTGCCCGTTGGGCAACAGACGGGATGTTGTTCTATCTCGGCAGACAGGATCGCCAAGTGCAGATCCGTGGGCACCGGGTGGAGCTGGGCGACATCGAAAGCCTGCTGAAACAGCATCCGGATATTGCCGATGCGTGGGTCGATGTGCGCAGCAATGCGGCAGCGACTCAGCTGTTGGTGGCCTTCTATTGCAGTATCAACGGTGTGGCGCTGGATGCGCAGCAACTGCGCGTGTGGCTTAGCCTGCGGCTACCGTTGCATATGCTGCCGTTGCTCTACGTGCCGCTGAGCGCCATGCCGCTTGGCGTGAACGGCAAAATCGATCCCCACCGTTTGCCGCAGGTAGACCTGCGACAGGTGGCAGGGCCGGGCGAGTATGTCCCTCCGGCGACCGAACTGGAACAGCGTCTGGCGGCGATCTGGCAGCAATTGCTTGGCATCGAGCGTGTCGGCACCACCACCAATTTCTTCGATCTCGGCGGACACTCGCTTCTGCTGGTACAGATGCAGCAGCACATTGGGCAGCAGTGCGGCCAGCGCGTGGCGTTGGTCGATCTGTTGCGCTTTACCACCATCAAACGCTTGGCGGAATTTCTGCTGGCCCCGGACGCAGCGCAAGGGACCACGGGAGATCAGACGCAGCAACGTGCGGCACAACAGCGTTCGGCCTTTGGTCGGGCGCGCTGGGCTGCCACAACCGACAGTCATCACTGATCCCGCTGAATGGAACGCGTGACAAACCTGAATACAGGGGAAAGCAACATGGCAGAGAATAATTTTGGGGTGGCCATCATTGGGATGGCGGGGCGTTTCCCTCAAGCCGATACCGTACAGGCGTTTTGGGAAAATCTGCTGGCGAGCCGAGAGTGTATCTCCTTCTACAGCGATGAGGAGCTGCTGAAGATGGGGATCAGCCCCGAATTTGTTCAGCATCCTGACTACGTCAAGGCCAAGGGGGAGGTGGCGGACATCGATAAATTTGATGCCGCCTTCTTCGGTATCGCGCCCCGAGAGGCGGAGCTGATGGATCCTCAGCACCGCGTCCTGTTGGAAACCGCGTGGGCAGCCTTCGAGGATGCGGGCTATGTGGCCGCCGATTATCCGGGGGATGTGGGCATTTTCGCCGGCAAAAGTATGGATTCCTACTTGATGCTGAACTTGATGCCGCACTTCAAACGCGTTTTTTCTTCCGGCAGTTTGCAGGCGGCCATTGGCAACGACAAAGACAGTATTACCACCACCATCGCCTATCACCTCAATCTACGTGGCCCGGCGATCACGGTACAGACCTCCTCGTCGACATCCCTGGTGGCGGTGTGTGTGGCCTGTCAAAGCCTGTTGACTTGGCAGTGCGACATGGCGATTGCCGGCGGTGTGACGCTGGGGCCGCCGGCAAAAACCGGCTACTTGTCGCAGGAGGGCGGGATCACCGCCGCCGATGGCCACTGTCGGGCGTTTTCCGATAACAGCAGCGGGTTTGTGCCCGGCACCGGCGCAGGGCTGGTGGTGTTGAAGCGCGTCGACGAAGCGTTGCGTGATGGCGATAACATCTATGCGGTCATCAAAGGGTTTGCCGTTAACAACGACGGCTCGGAGAAGATCAGCTATACCGCGCCGAGCGTGGACGCTCAGGCGCGCGCCATTGCTCAGGCACAGCGGTTGGCGGGGTTGGCGCCGCAGGATATCACTTACGTGGAAGCTCACGGTACCGGGACACGTCTGGGCGATCCGGTTGAGTTTTCCGCGCTGAGCCGTGCCTTTGCGGGCGCGCCGCAAAAGCAGTACTGTGCGTTGGGGTCGGTAAAAACCAATATCGGCCATCTGGATACGGCGGCGGGCGTCACGGGTTTGATAAAAACTGCGCTGGCGGTGCAGCAGGGCAAAATTCCCGCCACGTTGCACTTTGAGCGGCCCAATGCACAGATCGATCTGACCAATAGCCCGTTTTACATCAATACCACCTGTCAACCGTGGCAGCCGGAAAACGGCATGCGTCGCGCGGGCGTCACCTCGCTCGGCATGGGGGGCACCAATGCCCACGTTGTGCTGGAGCAAGCGCCCGCCGTTGAGCTGCAAGCGCGAGCGCCTGTACCTGCCTACAGTATATTGCCGTTCTCCGCCAAAACCGACAGTGCCTTATCCTCGGGACTGGCGCGTTTTGCCGATTTTCTGCAACGTGAATCGCTGCCGGATCGGCGGGACATGGCCTGGACGCTCACCCAGGGGCGCAAAACCTTCACACACCGCGCCGCGCTCGTAACGGACGATCTGCACGCTGCCGGGACGCTGTTGCAGCAGACCGCGACAGCACCGTTCGCCCGTGGCGTGGCACAGACGCAGTCTGGGCTGGGGATGCTGTTTTCCGGGCAGGGCAGCCAATATCAGCGCATGGGCCATCAGCTCTATCAGGCTTGGCCGGTTTACGCAGAGGCCTTTGACCGTTGCGCGGGGTTACTTGAGCGTGAATACCGACTGGATATCCGCCATGAACTGTTCAGCGCAGAAATCTCGTTAGCCCAGGGCGAACGCCTGGCGCAAACCCGCCTCACGCAACCGCTGCTGTTCAGCGTCGAGTATGCCTTGGCGCAATTGTGGCTCAGTTGGGGCATCACGCCGACGGTGATGATCGGCCATTCGCTGGGTGAATGGGTGGCGGCGACGTTGGCTGGCGTGTTCTCTTTGGAGGATGCGCTGCGCTTGGTGGCGCGTCGGGCTGAACTGATGCATCAAGCGCCAACCGGTGCCATGTTGATGGTGGCGCTCCCGGAAGCGCAGATGAGCGCCCTGATTTCTGCCCCGCTGGCGCTCGCCGCGGTTAACGCCCCTAACTATTCGGTTATCGCCGGGCCTGAGGCGGCGATCCTCGCCGTTAGCCAGCGACTGACGCAGCAGAACATCATCAACAAACGGTTGCACACCTCCCACGCCTTCCATTCCAGCATGATGCAAGATGCGGCGCAGGCGCTACGTCAGGCATTTAAGAACGTGCGTCTGAACCCGCCGACGCTCGCCATCATCTCTACCGCAACCGGCGAACTCGTCAGCGCTGATACCCTCACTACGCCGGACTACTGGACGGAACAGATGTTGATGCCGGTGCAGTTTTCCGCGGCACTGCGGCTGGCCCAGGCGACGTTTGATGTCGACTTTCTGGAGATTGGGCCGGGGGCTACCTTGACCCGGCTGGCCAACGGTCATGAATTGGGCGATCGCCTCGCGGTCAGCGCGCTGCCGGCAGGCGCCCACAACAGCGAGGAGCACAAACATATCTTAGATACCGTGGCTTCGCTCTGGGTGCGAGGCCACAACATAGACTGGTCTGCGTTTGCAGGCGACCAACCGCGCCGTGTCTCGTTACCGACCTACGCCTTCGACAAAACCCGTTACTGGGTCGACAGCCCGGAAGAGCAGGGGCTCACCGTAACGCCGGTGGCGGACGCGGGGGATATCGCCTCTGCTGAACAGCCGGCGCACCGTCAGCCGCGTCCAGCGTTTGCGGTGCCTTACGCGGCGCCAGAGAGCGAGACGCAGCGCGGCTTGGTGGCGATCTGTGAAGCATTGCTGGGGATTGACGGCTTGGGCATTGACGACAACTTTTTCGAAGCCGGCGGGCACTCGCTGATGCTGGGCATGTTGCTGGCGCAGGTGCAGGAACGGTTCGCCGTCACGCTTTCCTTTATCGACCTGATGGAGGATGCCAGCGTGCGCGCTTTAGCGCAGTTGGTCGAGCGAGAGCAGCTGGACGATGGGGAGTCCACGCTTGCCGCGCTGGTTAACGACATGGTTAACGAGTGATGTCGACAATGATGTTCAACGCAGCGATAAGGAAAGGACGGTCATGACGATACACCATGCCGCGTTAGCGCGAACGCTCCCGGCGGATAAAAAGGAGAAGTTACTACGACAGTTGGCGCAATCCGGCGTGTCGCCTAGCCGTATTCCCATCATCAAGGCGGACCCGGCGCAGGCGATCCCGCTGTCGTTTAATCAGGAACGGTTATGGTTTTTGCAGCAATACGACAACGCCGCCATCAACTACAACCTGTATGTGGTGTATCGTTTGCACGGTGTGGTGGATATACCGAGGCTCACGCAGGCATTGCGCCGTGTGCAGGCGCGCCACGCCATCCTGCGCACCCGTATAGTGGTGCGCAACGATCGGCCTTGCCAGGTGATCGATGATGCGCCTGCGCTGATCTTCGATACGGTCACGTTAGCAGCGCAGGCTCCGGATTCAGCGCGAGACGCGGCGATCCAGCGGGTGACAAACACTCGGTTCGATCTGGCGCATGGCCCGCTGTGGGGGGTAACACAGATCGTTCAGCCCGGACAGGATAGTCATCTGGTGTTTTGCGTGCACCATATCGTCATCGACGGTATCTCGCTGCGGCTATTGTTTGATGAGTTACAGCAGCAGTATGCACGATTGCTCGCCGGTGATGAGACGTCGTTGCCGCCGTTGCCGCTGCAATATGCCGATTATGCCTGCTGGCAGCGCGAATGGTTCCAGGACACCCTGCTGGCGACCGAACTTGCCCACTGGCGCGCGCGTTTGCAGGATGCGCCTCTCCTGTCGACCTTCCCGTCGCTGCATCCGCGCCCGGCGCAACCCTCTGCGCATGGCGCCCGGTTCAGCATCACCCTGGATGCAGCATTAAGCCGCGCGTTGAAACGGGTCGCCAGCGCGCAAGAAACGACGCCGTTCGTACTGATGCTGACCGCCTTCCAACTGGTGCTGATGCGTTACGCCCAGCAACAACGGCTGGTGATGGGCACGCCGGTATCGGGACGCATTCGCCCGGAGTTGCAGAACAGCATCGGCTACTATGCCAGCACCGCGGTTATCTGCACCGATTTTAGCGGGGTTGAGGTGGGGCGCGACGCGCTCCAGCGCGTGAAGGCCAGCGTGAAAGAAACGCTGGGACGCCAGCAACTGCCGTTTGAAAGCTTGGTGAATGCGCTGGATCTCCCGCGCAGTCTTTCCCATTCGCCGTTGTTCCAGATCCTGTATATCTATCATAACCACGTGACCCCACGCGCTTTTCCCTTGGCCGGCGCGCACTGGGAGCAGGTGACGTATCACAATCAGGCCGTCAAGTACGACATGACGGTCGAGGTGTTCCAAAACGATGCCACGTTCGACGTCGCCTTTGAGTTCAATCTGGGGCTCTACGATGCCGACGTGGTTCAGCAGATTGCCGAGGCGCTGCGCCAGCATTGTTTGGCGCTGACCTCCTCACTGGAGGTGCCGATCGCGGCGATCCCTCTGCAGGCACCGGAGGCCGCAACGCCCCAACGCGACCCGCTCAATGCCACTGACGTCCTGTGGCCCGCGCCGCAGGATGTGCTGCGCATCATCGAACAGCGCTGCGTGCAACACCCAACGCAACTGGCTATACAGCAGCACAATGGCACACTGACGTACGCCGCACTCTGGGCGCGCGTGCAGGCCATCGCGGCGCGTTTTCAGGCGCAGGGCATACAACCGGGCGATCGGGTCGGCGTACTGTTGCCGCGCCACAGCGATGTCATTGCAACCCTGTTGGCGACGTGGTACGTGGGGGCGTGCTACGTGCCGTTCGATCTCCGTCAGCCCCCGGCGCGTTTGCAACGCCTCATGCAACGCGCTCGTCTGGTCTGTCTGGTGGTGCGTCAATCGGGAGAATGGGGGGAAACGGCACAGCTGTCGTTGCCGGAATCGATGCAGGACACGCCGAACGTGGCCCTACTTCCCGCACCTTGCGCTCTGTTGCCGGATATGCAGGCCTATCTGTTGTTTACCTCCGGTAGCACCGGCGAACCTAAAGGCGTGCGTGTTGTTCACCGCGGATTGCTGAATCTGCTGTTGGATATGCAACGTACCTTTGCTGTAGGCCCGAACGATCGGCTGCTCTCTGTGACGACGCCCACGTTTGATATTTCGTTCCTGGAGTATCTGTTGCCGCTGATCTCCGGCGCGAGCCTCTATCTGACGGAGGCTGAACGCGCGGCGGACAGCTTCCGTATGATTTCGTTGATTGCCGACTATCAACCAACGTTGATGCAGGCGACGCCCTCATTCTGGCACGGGCTGCTGACGGCGGGGTGGCGTGGCGACCCGCAACTGTGTGTGCTGGCGGGCGGTGAAGCGCTGCCGACGAAGGTGGCGGAAGAACTGCTGCGCGGTTGTGGCGCGCTGTGGAACCTCTACGGTCCCACCGAAACCACCATTTGGTCGCTGAAAGCGCAGATCACCCAAGCCGAATACATCACCCTCGGCGCGCCCATCGCCAATACCCGTGTGTACATTCTGGACGAGGAGGGCCATCCGGTGCCGCGAGGCGTTGACGGCGAGCTTTATATCGCCGGGGATGGGGTGGCGCACGGCTATGATGGACAGCCTGAGCTGAGCGCACAGCGCTTCTTGTCAGAACCGGGGTATCCCGGCGGCAGGATGTTCCGCACCGGCGATCTGGTCAGGTGCGATGTGCGGGGGCAGCTGTGTTTTGTGGGGCGCAAAGATAGCCAGATCAAACTGCGCGGTTATCGTATTGAGTTAGGCGAGATCGAACGGACGCTGGCGCGACACCCGCACGTGGACGGTGCGGTGGTGGCCTGCATTGAAAGCGCGCCGTTACACAAAGCACTGGCGGCGTTTATCGTCACCAACGCGCCCCTCTCGCTGTTCGAACAACTGAAAAACGATCTCCGGCAGCAACTGCCAGATTACATGGTGCCGACGCTGTGGCAGAGGGTGACCGCTTTCCCGAACACCGCCAATGGCAAAATCGATCGTAAGCGGTTGGCGGCAGATTTCGTGGCCGAGGAGCCCCTCGCGCCGCCGCCAGCGCTGAGCGACGCGGAACAGGCGTTGTTGGCGCTGTGGAGGCGCTATTTACCGATAACAAACGCAGGACCTGAGTGCGATTTCTTCCGTTTAGGGGGGCACTCCTTGCTGGCGGTGGCGCTGGTGGCCGAGGTCAACCGTACCTTTCACTGTGCCTTGACCCTTAAGGACATTTTCCATTACTCCACGCTGCGGGCATTGAGTGCGCGTATCGTACAGCAATCTACGACAGACGCAGCTGCGCCTCAGGATGGCTGGGTGATGGCGCACGATCCCGAGCATCGTCATCAACCTTTCCCGTTGACGGATGTTCAGCGCGCTTACTGGCTTGGACGACAGGCGGGTGCCACCTCGGTCGCGACCCACGTCTACCATGAGTTTGACGTCGAGCACTTTGATGTTGCGCGTTTTACCCAGGCGGTGAATGCGCTGATCGCCCGCCATGAAATGCTGCGTGCGCGGGTACTCCCCGACGGTACTCAGCAGATTCTGGCGCAGGTGCCGACGTATCAGCTCGAACAGCGCGATCTGCGTGCCTTGCCCCCCTGCGCGCATCATGATGCCTTGATGGCGATCCGCGATCGACTATCGCACCACGTGCATCCCGCGGAGCATTGGCCGCTGTTTGATTTCAGCTACTCGGCTTGCACGGCGCGGCAGGGCCGCTTGCATTTCAGTCTCGATCTGCTGATCGCCGATGCCCTGAGTATGCGTACGCTACAGCAGGAGTTGATGACGCTGTACCGCGATCCCCATGCGTCGCTGCCGCTGCTGCCGTTCTCTTTCCGTGATTACGTGCAGGCGCTGTTGGCAGAGCAGGCGGGTGAAGCCTATGCGCGCGATCGGGCCTATTGGCAACAGGTGCTGCCGCAGCTGTATGGCCCTCCAGCACTGCCCGTACAGGGCGATCTGGCACAGTTGCCGGCAATCAGGTTCGTGCGCCGTCATCATCGGTTGTCGGCCCACGATTGGGGCGCGTTGAGCGCGCTGGCCCAGCGCGCGCGCATCACCAAGACGGCGCTGTTGCTGACGGTCTTTAGCCAGGTATTGGCGCGTTGGAGCCTTAGCCCGACATTTACGCTCAATCTGACGTTGTTCAATCGCCCACTGGGCTACCCCAACGCTGAGGCGGTCATTGGTGATTTTACCGCTGTCAGCCTACTGAATGTCTGTTACGACAGTCAGCAGGCTTATGCCCACAACGCCCAGCGTATTCAGGCGCAACTGTGGGAAGATCTCGAACACCGTCGTTTCAGTGGGATCCGCGCCAGCGAGGCGCTGATCCGCAGCGGCCGTTTCCCCGCGCCGATGCCGGTAGTGTTCACCAGTATGGTGGATACCCACGAGGAGACGCCTGCACAGGCCGCGCAGGACACAACCCGCTTTACCCTGTGTCCGGATGCCAATATTACCCAAACGCCGCAGGTGTGGCTCGATCATCAGGTGATGGAGCAGGCCGGGGAGTTGCATTTCAACTGGGATGCGGTCGCACAACTGTTTGATGCCTCGCTGCTGGATCAGATGTTTGGCGCC
This sequence comes from Serratia sp. BFP-2025, assembly GCF_050880365.1. Lineage (NCBI taxonomy): Bacteria > Pseudomonadati > Pseudomonadota > Gammaproteobacteria > Enterobacterales > Yersiniaceae > Serratia > Serratia sp. BFP-2025. Next base: position 770,921 of record NZ_JBPAFV010000001.1, read on the forward strand.
TATTGCCATGCGCTACAGGCGCTGGTTACTGCGCCGCAAGGTTGGCGGGTGCCGAACAGTTCGCTGGCGCTGCCCGCCGTTTGCGCACCGGTCACGCAGGCCCCTGCGCCGACGGCGCTGTTACATCATGGGCTTTTGCGTCAGGCGGCACTGACGCCACAGGCGACTGCGCTCATCAGCCCTGCCCGCGAACTGACCTACTGCCAACTGTCGACGGCGGCGGATAATGTGGCCGGCGCCCTGTTCGCGCTGGGCGTACGGCACGGCGATCGCGTGGCGGTGGTGATGGAAAAAGGCTGGCAGCAGATCGCCGCCGTGCACGGCATCTTGCGACTGGGTGCCGTCTACCTGCCGGTGGACCCGGCGCTGCCGACACAGCGTCGCCAGCTGTTGCTGACGGCGGGCGAGGTGCGGGTGCAGGTGACGCAGCCGGGCCTTGCCGCGCTGGCGCCGTCGCTGCCCGCGCTGGCCATCGACGACGGGATGCTGGACGCGCCCGCCGCGCCGCTGCCGTCAGTGGCGGCGGAGGCCACGGATCTGGCCTATATCATTTTCACTTCCGGCTCCACCGGCACGCCGAAAGGGGTGATGCTCGACCACCGCGCCGCCATGAACACGCTGGAGGACATCAACGAACGCTTTGGCCTCAACGCGCAGGATCGGCTGTTCGGGCTGTCGTCGTTGAGTTTTGACCTGTCGGTGTACGACGCCTTCGCACCTTTTATGGTGGGCGCGGCGCTGGTGCTGCCGGAGGCGGGGCGAGAGAAAGATCCGCGTCATTGGCAGGCGGTGATGGCGCATGGCCGCGTGAGCGTCTGGAACGCGGTGCCTGCGCTGATGCAGATGCTGTGTGAATACCACAGTGGCGATCGGGCGTGCTATCCGACGTTGCGTTTGGCGCTGCTGAGCGGCGACTGGATCCCGCTGACGTTGCCGGGGCAGATGCGCGAGCGGCTCAATGAAAAGATGGCGATCATCAGTCTGGGCGGTGCGACCGAATGCGCCATCTGGTCGGTGTACTACCCGATAGCTGAGGTGAAGCCGGCGTGGAGCGGCATTCCCTACGGCCGTGGACTGCGCAACCAGCCAATGTACGTGTTGAACGCGCAGTTGGAAGAGTGCCCGGTCGGCGTGGAAGGGGAGATCTGCATCGGTGGGATGGGGCTGGCGCAAGGCTACCTGAACGACGCGGAGAAAACCGCGGCGAGCTTTGTGTGGCGAGCGGCGAGCGGCGAACGGGTTTACCGCACCGGGGATCGCGGGCGCTATTTTGCCGATGGGCAAATTGCCTTTTTGGGGCGCAACGATACCCAAGTGAAGGTGAACGGTTTCCGCGTCGAACTGGGTGAAGTCAAAAGCCATCTTGAACGGCTTGACCGCGTGGGGAGCGCAGCCGTGGTGTGCCATCAAGGGCAACTGCACGCCTTTATCACCGCCGCGGGAAATGAAGATGTCGACGACCTGTTGGCGCACGTCCGCGTGCAGTTAGCCGCGCAACTGCCGTACTACCTGTTGCCCCAACATCTCTTTCTTCTCAACGTGCTGCCGATGACCGGCAACGGCAAAATTGACCAGGCGGCACTGGCCCACGAGGTTACCCAACGTATGTCGCAATCTACACCACAGGAGACGGCAACTCTCGCGCACGCCTCGTCCTGTGAACAGCAGGTGGCCGCACTCTGGTGCGAGGTACTGCAACGAGAGCGGATCGGACTGAACGACAACTTTTTTGAAGCGGGGGGCGGCTCGATTCAGATCGTGCTGTTGCACCGCCGCATCGAGGAAATTTTCAACGTCACGGTACCCATTGCCGAGCTGTTTCGCTTAACCACCGTGAAAAAAATCGCCGGTTATTTGCAGGCTACGCTGGACGGTGCACAGATGGTGAATCAGACGCAGCAGCGTGACGTCTCCCAATCCCGCGCCCAACAGCGGCTTGTACGCCGTCACCAGCGTCAACGTTAAGGAAAAACTGATGACTTACAGTGAAAGCGATATCGCCATCGTCGGCATGAACTGCCGCTACCCCGGCGTACACAGCGTTGCTGAGTTCGAAACGGTGCTGCGTACCGGACGCAACATTTTGGCGCCGAAAGTGACCCCGTGTGACGGCTACAATCAGATCACGCTGAACAATGTGTATGAGCGTATGGCAGAGTTCGATGCCGGCTTTTTCGGCTACAGCCGCGCGGAAGCGGAAATCATGGATCCGCAGCAGCGTGTGTTTCTGACCTGCGCTTGGGAGATGTTTGAACAAAGCGGTTACCACCCGCAGGAGCATGACGTGCGCGTCGGCCTCTATGCGGGCGTGAGCACCAGCTTCTATTTGCTTACCCACCTGATGAGCAACCCGGACAAGCTCGCGCAACTCGGCGGTCTGCAGATCATGGTCGGCAATGACAAAGACCATTTGACGTCCCAACTGGCTTACCGCCTGAACACCACCGGTCCTTGCGTGACGGTTCAGGCCAGCTGTGCCACCTCGCTGGTGGCCGTTCATCTGGCCTGCGAGGGCCTGCTGAGCGGACAGTGCGATATGGCGCTGGCGGGGGGCGTCACGTTCCGCATGGAGGATCAGCGCGGCTATGACTCGCGTGGCGATGGACTGCAAGCGGAAGATGGCCTGATCCACACCTTCGACGCGCAGGCTAGCGGTACAGTGTACAGCAGCGGTTTGGGCATGGTGCTGCTCAAGCGGGCGACGGACGCGCAGGCGCAAGGGGATAACATCCTTGCCGTCATCAAGGGCAGTGCCATCAACAACGACGGCGGCGCGCGCAGCGGCTATACCGTGCCGGGCGTTGAGGGTCAGGAAGCGGTGATGATTGAGGCGCAAAGCCTGGCAGGGGTGACGCCGCAGCAAATTCAGTATCTGGAACTTCACGGCAGTGGCACCCCGTTAGGCGACGCTATCGAATTTGCGGCCATCAAACGCGCATTTGGAGCGGCAGCGCCGAGCGCGACGCCGTGGCGTCTGGGGGCGGTGAAACCCAACGTGGGCCACGTGGAAATGGCATCCGGCGTCACCGGACTCATCAAAACGGTGCTGAGCCTCACTAACCGGGTGTTTTATCCCACGCTGAATTTTCAACGGGCCAACCCGCAACTGGAGCTGGAGCGCAGCCCGTTTGAGGTGGTTTCCCGTTTGACGCCTTGGCCGGAAAGCGCCACGCCACGCACAGCAGGCGTGAGCGCGTTCGGATTGGGCGGCACCAACGCGCATTTGGTGGTGCAAGCCCCATTGCCGATGCCGCAGACTTTGGCGCAGCAGGCCGGGCCTGTTGCCGTCTCGCTCTCGGCAAAAACCCCCGACGCGTTGGAACAGCTGCAGAACGCTTTGCTGGCGGAGTTGGCCGCGCATCCGGAGACGCGCTTACAAGACGTGGCTTACACCTTGCGTCACGGGCGCCTCTCCGCCCCGGTACGCAAGTGGGTCATCGCGGAGGATTGCGCCCAGTTAGCCCGACAGTTCCACGACGCACCGGCGGTGACGGCAACCTCCGGCAGCACGATTAGCTGGCGGTTGGGGCACCGTTTTTCTGTCGAACCCGATACGCTCAGTGACTGGCTGGCGTGTTCTGAGGCGTTGTCCCGGATCGTGGGACAACTGTTGGACCATTTTCCGCTCGAAGCGGCCCGCCTGCGCGATCTCACGCCCGCGCAACGGACGTTTATCAGTCAATATGCGCTGATCGCGCTGATTGCAGAACGGGAAACGTTGAATGCGGCGCCGCACGGCGTCGGCGACGGTTGCTATGCGGCTGCCGTACTGCGTGGTGACTGTACGCTGGCGCAGGCATGGCGCGGGTTGAATGCGGGCCAACCGCCTGACGATGGGCCGACGGTTCCCTCTGCGCAACCCGGCGTTTTGTCTCTGACGCTGGGCGACGCGGCGGGTGGTGCCAACCGTGCAGTGTTACAGGCGCTGGGGCAGCTATGGTTGGCGGGCGTTAGCCTGGATTGGCGCTGGGTGGATGCGGCGGAGCGTATGCGGGGCAGTCAACGAATCGTCCTGCCGGGGACGGTCTTTGCGCCGCAGCGCTATTGGGTCGAGGCCGTGCGGCCTGCCACGTCTCTTCAGGCATCGTCGAACGCCGTATCCCGCACCACAAAATCCGAGATTCTTGCTGCGGTGACGGCGATGTGGGAACGCACGCTCGGCGTCAGCATTGACGATCCCCATGCCAGCTTCTTCGAACTGGGTGGGCACTCGCTGTTAGCTTCAACCATTTTGTATGATATTCAGCAACATTACGGCACCACCTGCACGCTAAGCGCATTCTTTGCCGATCCCACCATCGAGGGATTAAGCCGTTATCTGCTCGAACAAGACGGCAGTGAGGTAGAGGTTTCCGCGTTGCCTGACCCGGTATTTGCTCCTGACCAGCAGCATCTGCCTTTTCCGCTGACGGACGTGCAGCAAGCTTATTGGGTTGGGCGGCGCAAATCCCTGGGGCTGGGCAATATTTCGACCCATATCTATGTCGAATATGAACTACAAGGGCTGGATGAAACGGCGTTCAACCGTGCGCTCAATGCCGTGATTGCGCGGCACGGTATGTTACGCGCTATTGTCAGCGATGACGGTATGCAGCAGGTCTTGCCAGACGTGCCGGAATACCACGTTGCCTTCCATACCACTCCGTGCGAGGACGAGTTTCAACAGCGTTGCCGCGCACTGCGTGACACCCTCTCGCATCAGATCATTGATTGCAGTTGCTGGCCCCTGTTTCAAATGGAAGTCGTGGTCGATCCGCAGCAAAAAGCCCGGTTGCATGTCTCTATCGATCTGCTGGTGGCCGATGCGTGGAGTCTGGAGCTGTTTATCCGGGAACTGGCGTATCACTATCGCCATCCGCAGGCGGCGTTGCCTGCGCTGACGTACAGTTTCCGCGACTATGTGCTGACCTTGAAATCCTACGAGAAAACGCCGCAGTTTGAACGGGCGCGTGACTACTGGCGCGCCCGCGTCGAGACCCTGCCGTCGGGGCCACGCTTACCGCTGCGCATCGATCCCGCGAAGCTGGATAACCCCACGTTCGTGCGCCGCAGCCATCGCCTGCCGCGAGCCATCTGGCAACGCTTGAAAACGCAGGCGGGCCAAATGGGTATCACGCCTACTACGTTGCTGCTCACGGGGTTTGCTCAAGTGCTGGCGCGCTTTAGCGCCTCGCCGCACTTTAGCCTTAACCTGACGCTGTTCAATCGTTTGCCGCTGCATGTGGATATCAATCACCTGATGGGTGACTTTACGGCACTGACGCAGCTGGAGATTGACCTGTCGCAGGGAGAAACCTTGCAGGCACGGGCCAACGCGATCCACGCTCAGCTGTGGCGCGATTTGGATAACCGTTTGTTTGGCGGTATCCAGGTCTCCCGCCTGCTGGTGCAAACCCATCGCGATCCGGCGAAATCGGTGATTCCTATCGTATTCACCAGCCTGCTCAATCAGGACGAGGCGCGCTGGGAAACGGACGATACGCTGTTCAGCCAGTCGCAGGATAATCAGTACAGCGTCTCGCAGACGCCGCAGGTGTGGCTCGATCATCAGGTGATGGAGCGCAACGGAGAATTGCATTTCAACTGGGACGTCGTGGAGCAGTTGTTTGAACCGGCGCTGATGGATCAGATGTTCCAGTGTTATCGCCAACTGCTGCACACACTGGCGCAGCGACCACAATGCTGGCAAGAGACGCAAGACGTGCTGGCGCTGCCCGCCGTTTGCGCACCGGTCACGCAGGCTCCCGCGCCGACGGCGCTGTTACATCACGGGCTTTTGCGTCAGGCGGCACTGACGCCACAGGCGACTGCGCTCATCAGCCCTGCCCGCGAACTGACCTACTGCCAACTGTCGACGGCGGCGGATAATGTGGCCGGCGCCCTGTTCGCGCTGGGCGTACGGCACGGCGATCGCGTGGCGGTGGTGATGGAAAAAGGCTGGCAGCAGATCGCCGCCGTGCACGGCATCTTGCGACTGGGTGCCGTCTACCTGCCGGTGGACCCGGCGCTGCCGACACAGCGTCGCCAGCTGTTGCTGACGGCGGGCGAGGTGCGGGTGCAGGTGACGCAGCCGGGCCTTGCCGCGCTGGCGCCGTCGCTGCCCGCGCTGGCCATCGACGACGGGATGCTGGACGCGCCCGCCGCGCCGCTGCCGTCAGTGGCGGCGGAGGCCACGGATCTGGCCTATATCATTTTCACTTCCGGCTCCACCGGCACGCCGAAAGGGGTGATGCTCGACCACCGCGCCGCCATGAACACGCTGGAGGACATCAACGAACGCTTTGGCCTCAACGCGCAGGATCGGCTGTTCGGGCTGTCGTCGTTGAGTTTTGACCTGTCGGTGTACGACGCCTTCGCACCTTTTATGGTGGGCGCGGCGCTGGTGCTGCCGGAGGCGGGGCGAGAGAAAGATCCGCGTCATTGGCAGGCGGTGATGGCGCATGGCCGCGTGAGCGTCTGGAACGCGGTGCCTGCGCTGATGCAGATGCTGTGTGAATACCACAGTGGCGATCGGGCGTGCTATCCGACGTTGCGTTTGGCGCTGCTGAGCGGCGACTGGATCCCGCTGACGTTGCCGGGGCAGATGCGCGAGCGGCTCAATGAAAAGATGGCGATCATCAGTCTGGGCGGTGCGACCGAATGCGCCATCTGGTCGGTGTACTACCCGATAGCTGAGGTGAAGCCGGCGTGGAGCGGCATTCCCTACGGCCGTGGACTGCGCAACCAGCCAATGTACGTGTTGAACGCGCAGTTGGAAGAGTGCCCGGTCGGCGTGGAAGGGGAGATCTGCATCGGTGGGATGGGGCTGGCGCAAGGCTACCTGAACGACGCGGAGAAAACCGCGGCGAGCTTTGTGTGGCGAGCGGCGAGCGGCGAACGGGTTTACCGCACCGGGGATCGCGGGCGCTATTTTGCCGATGGGCAAATTGCCTTTTTGGGGCGCAACGATACCCAAGTGAAGGTGAACGGTTTCCGCGTCGAATTAGGTGAGATCGAGCGCTGCATTGCTCGCCATCCTGATGTAGAGCAGTCGGTGGTGGTGGCGGTGGGCAATGCGCAACATCGTCGGCTGGTCGCTTTTGCCAAACTGCACGATCGCCACAAAGCGCAGGCATTGCACGCCAGGGAGGCCGAGGCCGCAGCGCTGGAGCAGGGCATTATTGTGAATCCGGCGCAGCGCCTGGCGTTTAAGCTCAAGGAATCGCATATTCGCGTGCTGAATGGTCCGGGCATTGCGTTGACGGTACCGGCGGATAGCGCACGTTACATCAAACGCCGCAGTTATCGCCATTTCAGCGGACAAAAAACCACGCTGGCACAGTTGGGGCAACTGCTGTCGGGCTTGGGGCAGATGCGTCTGCCTGGCCTGCCTTTTGCCAAGTATACCTATGCGTCCGCCGGGGGGTTATACCCGGTGCAAACCTACGTGTACCTGCATCCTGAAAAAATCGAAGAAGGGGTTTCCGGTATTTACTACTTCAACCCGCGTGAGGGCAGTCTGATGCCGGTGGCGCCAGAGGTGGTGTTGAACAGCGCTTTCCACGCCGGTCCCAATCAGTCTATTGCCGATCGGGCGGCATTCACGCTGTTTATGGTGGCCGATATGGCGGCGATCGCGCCGCTCTATGGACAAGAGGCCGGTTGGCACTTCTCAGTGATGGAAGCCGGCACCCTTTGCCATTTACTGGAGGACGATGCGCCGCTTTACGGATTGGGGCTGTGTCAACTGGGGATGGCGGACTTTTCCTCGGTGGCATCGCACTTCCAACTATCGCCTCACCATCGCTATGTCCATTGCACCGTGGGCGGCGCGCTAGGGCAAGATGCGGGCAGTGCCGCCGCCTTGATGCGCGATTTCTCCACCTATGAGAAACCGAGCGAAACTGCCGCGCCGGTGGACATGCAGGGCTACAAAGACGCCATGCTTCACAGCCTGCGTCAGCAACTGCCTGACTATATGCTGCCGAGCAACGTGGTGCTGGCGACCGATTTTCCCTTGACCGCCAACGGCAAGTTGGATCGGCAAAAGTTGCAGCTTCAGGGCGAACAAATCGCCCACCAGCGCGACGGCGTGGCCCCTATTCAGGCGGACGGCGCGCTGCAACAGCGGCTGGTGGCGCTCTGGCAGGAGGTGCTCGGGGTGAGCGACGTGTCGGTCGAGGACGATTTCTTCTCGCTGGGGGGCAGTTCTATCGAGTTAGTGCGTATTCAGCAGGCGCTGGAGGTACTTATCGGGCAGGAGATCCCCATTGTCGACCTGTTCCGTCTGCCAACCATTGCGGATGTAGCGCGTTATCTCAATGACCAACGGCACAACCTGCCCGAAGCCAGCGATGTCGTGCTGGCACAGGCCGAGGCGTCGCAGGTCGGTGCCGCGCGCGAGAATCTGGCGCGGCGGCGTAAGCGCGCTCAACAGGGAGGAAAGGGCGATGAGTGAGCAGAGCTACCGTAGTGCAGGGACGCTGTTGGCGCAGTTGGCGTCCGGGGAAACAACCTCCGTGGCGTTGGTGAATCACTATTTTGCTCGCATGGCGCAATTTAACGAACCGTTGAACGCGGTGGTGCAGCAGCACCATGCGTTGGCGCTGGAGGCCGCCGCGCGCGCCGATCGCGAGCGGCTGGAGGGGCGCGCGACGGGCGTGCTGCACGGATTGCCCTGCACCGTTAAGGAATCGTTTGATGTACAGGGGTGGTTAACCACATCCGGTGCCCGCCATCTGAAAGATAACCGGGCGACGCAGGATGCTCCTTCTGTCGCGCGCCTGCGCGCCGCCGGGGCGATCCTGATGGGAAAAACCAATGTGCCGATGATGACCGCAGATTGGCAAACCTATAACGATCTGTACGGCACCACCCATAACCTGTGGGATAGGCAACGTTCACCCGGCGGATCGTCCGGAGGGGCAGCGGTGGCGCTGGCGGCGGATTTCACCCCCGTGGAATTTGGCAGCGATTTGTTTGGCTCAATGCGCATTCCCGCACACTACACCGGCGTTTATGCCCATCGCTGTAGCCTGGGGTTGATGTCGGTCAGAGGACATGTGCCCGGCGGTGGCCCGCAAGCAACGAATGAGCCGGATCTCTCGACGGCGGGGCCCATGGCGCGCAGCGCGGCGGATCTGCGTCTGATGATGCGCGCGCTGAGCGCATTCTGGGTGGAACCGCCGCGTATTCCCGATTTTAGCCGTTATCAGGCCAAAGCAAACTACCGTGTGTGCACGTGGTTTGGCGCACCCCACCATGAGATAGACCAACAGGTCGCACAGCGTTTTCAATCATTTATCGACAGGTTACGCGCACAGCCAGGCGTGGAGGTTGATGACGCTATGCCCGCCGACATCGATCCCGACGCGCTGTTTGATATGGCTGTCAAACTCAGCGGCCGACTGGTAGGCACGGCGCTCAATGGACGCCAGCGCCTGACCGCCGGACTGGCGGCGCTGGGCTTCAAGCTGGTGGGCAAGCTGGCGGATGTGCCTGAGGGGATGGCGAGCTATTACCAGGGCATGCTGAACGACAGTGACGAACAGCTGCACACAGACAAACTCCGCCGCGAATACAGCCGGGTGATAGAAACCCTTTTCGCCCGTTATGACGTGTTGTTGACACCCGTCAGCCCGGTGCTGGCCTTTGCGCACATGCAGCAGCCGGTGCGTAAGCGCAAGCTTATCGTCAACGGCGAACCGCAGGATTACAACGAACATCTGTTCTGGAACATGTTGGCAACGGTTTTTGGTTTGCCTGCCACCGTCTACCCATTGGCGAAAACGACGGATGAACTGCCGTGCGGCATACAAATCATCTCCGGGCATTTTCACGATGATGTGACGATTAACTTTGCGGAGTTCTGCGAAAGCATCAGTGGCGGATTCACGGCGCCGGATGGGTATTAAAGGCAGATATCGGTGACTGCGTCGCTAAAGGTGCGGCGCTTTTAATGAATAAGGAGCAGGTATGACGGTGAATAAGCTTGAGCCAGACAGCGACACGCCGAACGATGAGCGGTTCGCGGTGGCGGGGATGTTTGACGGCTCGCTGTACAGATTACTCCTGCGCATGGCGTTGCCGATGTTTGTCGGTATGTTGACGCAGGTGACCTATGCCATTGCCGATATTTTTTGGCTGAGCCACATTGATGTCGCCAACAGCGGCATCATTGCTGGCGTGGGGCTGATTTTTCCCGTGGGGATGGGGTTATTTGCCATCGCCAACGGCATTCAAATCGGTATGGGATCGTTGCTGTCCCGCACCATCGGCATGCAGCGGTTGGATCGGGCGCAGCAGATTTTGTCGGTCGGTATCACCATCGCGCTATTTTTCGCGGTCGTGATCGCCGTGCTCGGCTATGTTTATGCGCAACCGCTACTGCGCGCGCTGGGGGCCACGGAGAGCATCATCGGCTACGCGGCGGACTTCTATTACTACTCGCTGCCGACCGTGTTCAGCATCATGTTGATTGGCGTCATGATGGGGTTGTTTCAGGGCGCGGGCAAGATCATGGTCATCATGAAGGCCTCGTTGCTGGGGGCGCTGGTGAATATCGTGCTCGATCCCATCATGATCTTTGTGTTCGATTTTGGCGTGAAAGGGGTGGCGTTGGCGTCGTTGCTGGCGCAACTGAGTGTGGTCGTCTATTTCCTCTACGCATTGATGGGGCTGCGCCTCGGGCTGAGCGTACGCATTGCATTACGGCCATTCTCCTGGCAAACCTACCGGGAGTTTCTCTCCGTCGGCTTGGCGCAGATGCTGATGCAACTGATCATTTCGATCGGCATCGTGATTTATAATTTTTTCATTGTCAGGTTGGACGTCAACGCGATGGCGGCATTTACGCTGACTGGTCGTATCGACTATTTCATCATGACGCCGATGCTGGCGATCGCCGCCGCGCTGCTGACCGTGGTGGGGCAGAACTGGGGGCGCGGCAATGTTACCCGCACGCTGGATGCCTATTGGGCCGCCGTCGCGCTGGCCTTCTCGATCGTACTGGTACTGGCCGTCGCGCATATTGTGCTGGCACCCTGGATCTATCCCCTGTTTACCCACGTTGGCGCCGTCAGTGACTACGCGGTGCTGCAAACTCGCATCATGGCGCTGGCGCTGCCCTTTATCGCTGTCAGCATGTTGGCCAGCGAGTATTATCAGGCTATCGCCAAGCCATGGTATTCGGTGTTGCTGACGCTGATGCGTCACGTGTTTATTTCTGTCCCCGCCGTATACCTGCTGGCGTTTGTGTTGGATATGCGTATTACCGGCGTCTATTTTGGGGCGATGAGCGGCACTTTCGTGGCTGCGTTGTTGGCATGGCGTCTGCTGCGGATTTCACCGCGCCTGCTGCGATGGAATCAGGAGACAGTACGCGCCCAGCACCCTGATATGGAGGTGGCGCCATGACGCTGTGCAACCCGTTGTTGTGGCCACAGCAACAGTGCCACATCATTGACCAACTGTATCCTCATAGCGGCGTAAACACCATTGGCGGTGTGGTCGCCATTGAGGGGATTGTCGATCTGCCCCGGCTGCACGCGGCCATCCAGTCCGCCATTCGGCAATTTGATGCGTTGCGCATGTGGTTTGTCATGGGTGAGGGCGGTGAGGTGGTCAGTCAGGTGCAGCCTTATCGCTGGCGTGATATCCGCCATTTGACCTTTGCCCCGGACAGTGCTGAGCAGCGCTCACGCTCGGCGGCGAGCGAGGCATTCGTCGATAAATGGCTCAGCCAGCCGTTTACGCCGCTGGAGAACGATCTGTTTGAGTTCGTCACCTTTACGTGCGGCGAGCAGCACAGCGGCTATTTCTTTAAAGCCCACCATGGCATTGCCGATGGTTGGTCAATGGCGCTGTTGTCAAACCACGTCAAAAGAGCGTATGAACAGCCGGACACAGCGGATGATGCGCCGCCAGCCTATAGTGCATTTTTGGCGCAGCAGCAGTTTTATCAAAGGTCGTCGCGCTTCGCCGTCGATCGCGACTGGTGGCGTTGTTATATCGACGAATATCGCGACTGCTTTCCGGACAATTCCCCCATCGTCGCTACTGAGGGCATCAGTTGTTCCACCTGGCTCGAACCGGCCATGATTAACCGCCTCTACGGGCTGTGCGATCGTTATCGGTGTACGCTTAACACACTGTTTATCGCGCTGTTCGCCCTCTATCGCGCCAGAGTATGGGGGGAAGAAAAAGGCGTGTTAGGCGTGCCGTTAGCCAACCGGCATTCTCGCGAGGCGCGACGTTGCTTTGGCATGTTTACCAATCATCTGCCGCTGGCTTATCGACTGACGCGTACGGTTCGCTTCAGTGAACTGGTCGCCTTTTTCCAACGCGAACTGGAACGCGGTTTTAAACACAGTAAATACCCCATTACCTTATTCAATCAGGATTTGGCGGAACGCGGTGGCGGACAGCTGCGGGCATTTGATTATTGCGTTAACTATTATAACTTTACCTATGAACGCCACATTGCGGGAGCCGCGCAGTACGTGGAGAGTTACTACAGCGGCGCGCAGTCCTACAAACTACAGATTGTTTTGCAAACTGTTAATAATCATAAAGAAAGCCTTAGGTTAAGTCTGGAGGCACTGCGCAGCGCTTTCGCACCGCGCCAACTGACCGCGATAAAAAATGGCCTGCTGGATTTGGTCACGGCACTGGATGCACAGCCCGACGCCCGTTTAGGCGAGCTCGGCGTCTATCCTGCACCGCGCATCGCGTTGGCGGGCGGCGCAACCCGGCCCTTGTTTTCGTCCCTGTTTGCGGCACAGGTTGCGGAAAACGGCGATCGCACGGCGTTGTTCGATAATGAACAGTCTTTGACCTACCGGCAACTGGACGAAGGCGTTGAGCAGGTGGCGCATTATCTACGCCAGCTCGGGATCGGGCGCGGTCAGGTGGTGGGGATTGCAGCCGAACACAGCGCACAAACGGTGATGGCCATTTACGGTGTCTTGCGCTGTGGCGCGGCGTTTCTGCCACTCAATCCCAGGTTGCCAACGGCGCGCCTGCACGCCATGTGCTGTAAAGCGCAGGTGGCGCATATCCTTTACGATCCGGCGATGCAGGAACTGGCGCAGGCATTGGCGTTTCCCGCGACCAGTTTGAGCGTGGCCTCAACGACCCCGGTGCTTGCTAGCGAGCCTTGGTCCGTCATTGAGCCGCAGGATCTGGCCTATGTGCTGTTTACCTCCGGATCGACCGGCGAGCCTAAGGGAGTGCAGGTTTCTCATGGCAATCTGGCTAACTATCTCCATTTCGCCGCCGAACGTTACTTTACAGCGCAGGACCGGGCTGCGCTCTACTCTTCGTTGTCCTTCGATTTGACCATCACCACGCTGTTCGCCCCCTTGTGTGTGGGCGCGAGCATCAGCGTTTGTCGTCACGCTGAGAGTGAAGCACTGCTGCGTATGGCCGTGGCTGAACAGCCCAACTCGGCTATCAAGCTTACACCTGCGCACCTGCAGCTGTTGTGTGTGGCTGGCATCGGCAGCGATCGGATTCGTACCCTGGTGGTAGGCGGGGAGGATTTCAAACGGGATCTGGCGCGTAAGGCGGCCGATCTCTTTCCTCAGGCCGCGATCTATAACGAATATGGGCCGACAGAAGCCACGGTCGGCTGCATGATCTATCGCTACACCGGGCAGGAAGCTGAGTCTGCGTTGCCCATCGGTGTGGCGATCGACGGCTGTCAGGTGGCGATTTGCTCCCCCTGGGGTTGCCCGGTGCCGGAAGGCGAGGCTGGCGAATTGGTGATTTACGGCGCGTCAGTGACGCAGGGATATATCGACGCGCCGCAACAAACGGCCGCAGCCTACCTTAATGATGCCAATGGGGTGACGATCGGTTATCGCAGCGGCGATATCGGCTACGTCATGGCCCCCGATATGCTGGCTTATCAGGGGCGTGATGACGATCAGATCAAAATCAACGGTTACCGCATTGAGCTGCGCGAAATCGAACAAGCGCTGTTGAGCGCGCCTCAGGTGGAAAGTGTGGCGGTGGCGGTGATTGATGATGCGCAGGGGCTGCACAGCGGGTTGCTGGCCTGCGTGACGCCGTCATCCGTTGATGTGGCGACCGTGATGCAACACCTGCGGCAACAATTGCCTACCTACATGCAGCCCCGGCAGTGTTGCGCCATCGCCCAACTGCCGCTGTCACTCAATGGCAAGGTGGACGTACGCCAGATAGCCGCCGTGGCCCGAAGCGCCGCGCCTGCGCCGGGTGGCGAGCCGCAAGGGGACACGGCGATAAGGCGTGCGGTGCGGGCCTGCGTGGAGGGGGCGCTGGAACAAACCGCGTTCGCGGATGACGAAAACCTCTATGTCCTGGGATTGGACTCCATCAAGAGTATCCAGATTGCGGCGCAGCTCAGACGCCACGGCAGGACGATGCCGGCGGTACAGGTGATGGAGTGTGGCACGGTGAACGCCATCTGCGTCTTTCTCGCCAATCATGCAACGGCACCTCAATCCGCGCAGCATGACCTCAACACCCGCATCGATCTGCCCGCGTTGCGTTGGTTTGAGCAGTTGGCGTTGCCTGTGCCTGATGTTTATAACCATGTCATTGTGCTGCAAGCGTTGCCGGGCTGCCCGATTGAACAGTTACACGACAGGCTGCATGCGTTAATCCAGCAGCAGCCCGCCTTGCGCAGTGCGCTCGACGCTGATGGACGGTTGCGGGTATGCGATCCTGATGCGTGCTATCCCAACGGGGCGCTAACGGAATACCCGGCGGGGCAGTGGACGTTGGCGGCGGTGATCGCTCAGTGCAATAGTGCGCTCGATGTGACAAGCGGCCGCGTCTTCACGGCTGCCCTGTTGCGGGCCCCGCAGCCGGCGTCCAGCCGATTGGTGCTATGTGCCCATCACCTGTGCGTGGATATGCACTCTTGGTATCTGATCCTCAGCGCGCTGGATGCCGCCAACACCGTCAACGGCGCCAGCAACAGCGGCCTCCTGCACTGGAACGACTATCTGGCGAGCAAAACGGTAGACGTCGGCACGCACGACAACTGGCGCGCGGTATGCCAAACGCCGCCGCCGCATTTCCCGTCCGTGTCACCGGCGGATGACGCATTGCCCCGTACGCGCGCCTGGCGTGAAGACTTTCGCCACCCCTGCGTCGGCAGGCTGTTTGAATCCCGTGGAGATACCGCGTACAGCGCTGAAACCTATGTGCTGACGGCGCTGGCGCTGGCGCTGCGTCACTACAGCGATGAGGCGTGTTGCCGCATCGAGATGGAAGGGATGGGACGCGGTTGCTGGCCCGATGAGCCTGATGTTGCGGACACGGTTGGGTGGTTCACCATGTTTTATCCTTGGGTGATCCCACTGCAGAGCGATGTGGCGACACTGTTGCCTGCGATCGCTGCCGATTTGGCAACACGCACGCACGGCGGGGGAGATTATGGCCTGCTGCAAATGCGCCATGCGCCGGAGGGCCTTCATGCACAAGGCGTCCGAGTGAACTACATCGGCGTACAGGCGCAACCTCCGCTCCGCCATTTTCATATTGATCATTTGCATAGCGACATCTATACCGCGCCGGAGAACGCACTTGGCTGCGCGCTGGAATGGAATATTGCGCGCTCGGCGGCGGATGGCCTCTCCTTCCACTGCCGTTACGATCCTGCGCGCATTGCGTTAAATGACGTGCAACTGCTGCTGACGCGTTACAAGAACAGCCTCACTGCGCTGGATGCCTGGTTACGCCAACACTGCGCCACGCCGACGGGCACACCGACGCTGTGGGCGCTATGAACGCGATGCCAACCCTTAAGGAACAAACAATGGCAAAGGATGAATTTACCTGCGGCCCGTTGGACGTTGCCATTATTGGCATGAGCGGCCGTTTTTCCGGTGCGGAATCAGTGCCGGAGTGGTGGGACAAACTGTTGGCAGGCGAGGCGCTTACCCAGCCGACATACACTGCAGATGACAACGGGAACCCTTGGATTAGGTTGCGCAATATGATTGCCGATCCCTATGACTTCGATGCGGCATTCTTCAATATTCCGCCCGGCGAAGCCCTGTTGATGGATCCGCAGCAACGGGTGTTTCTGGAGTGCTGTTACAACGCGCTCGAGCATGCGGGCTATATTCCCACGCAGCTTAAGCGGGTTGGCGTCTATGGAGCGGCCTATGCCAATAACTATTTTATCGACCGCGTCTATCCGTACCTGAAGAAGAGCGGAGATCGCCGCTATCTACAGGCGCAGATTGGCAACGAAAAGGATTACCTGTGCGCCCAGGTTGCGTACAAGCTGGGGTTTACCGGACCGGCGGTGAGCGTACAGACCGCTTGTTCCAGCTCGTTGGTGGCGGCGCATCTGGCGTGTGAAGGACTATTGGCTTTTCAAGCCGATGTCGCGTTGGCAGGTGGTGTCACCCTGGGCTTTTTACAGGCGGATGGCTACAGCCCGCAAGGCGATAAGCTGGTGTCGCAAGACGGACACTGCGCCCCTTTTAGCGCCGACGCGACCGGCACCGTATACAGCAGTGGTGCGGGCGTGGTGGTGCTGAAACGTCTCGAGGATGCGCTGCGCGATCGGGACAGGGTGTATGCGGTGATCAAGGGGGGCGCGGTGAATAACGACGGCGCGCGCCGATTGGGGTTTGTCGCCCCCAGCGTTGAGGGGCAGGTGGAGGTGATCAACACGGCGCTTGCCGCCGCCGAAGTCGCGCCGACCGATATCGCACTGATCGAAACGCACGGTACCGGCACCCCGTTGGGCGATGAGATTGAGTTGGAAGCGCTGTATCGGGTTTTCGCACCGGCATGCGCGCCGCACAGCATTCAACTGGGTGCGGTAAAAGCCAACCTGGGGCATTTGGGGGTCGCCTCCGGTATCGTCAGCTTAATGAAAACCGCACTGACGCTGCATACCGGCGTAGTTCCCTCGCAGATCAACCTGGTACATAAGCATAAAAGGTTGTTGCAGCCGAGCTCGCCATTTTATCTCAGTGATTTAGTGACATCTGTACCGCAAACGAAATGGATTCATGCTGCCGTCAGTTCATTCGGGCTGGGGGGAACCAACGCACAGTTGATTTTGCAAAACTGGTGTGAGACGCCTGCACAAGTGGCGCAATGTAATGAGCGCCGCCTGTTTTTCTTTAGCGCCAAAACGGCATCGGCACTTAGACAACAGCTGGATGTTCATCACCATGCGCTGGCGACCTATGCCGAGGAAGATAAGGATCGCGTCGCCTACACGCTCTCGCAGCGTCGGGCGCATTTTCCGTATCGCTGCGCGTTGGCAGCGCACAGCCTGGCGGCGTTGTGCGCAAGTCTGGCGGAGCGTCGGCATGCCGACATGCCTTTTACGCCCATCAGTGCGGAAAACACCGTGGTGTTCCTCTATCCAGACCGGGACGATGCGCTGGAGAGTACCATGGCATACCTGCTTGCACGTCAACCTGACTTGCGCCGACGGCACCAGCGCTTATCCCACGACGTTGCGCAAATCTACGTGCCGGCAGATTGGACACCCGCGTTGCGCCAGTTTATCCAGCAGGTGAGCCTTAGCGAATGGCTGATCGGACAGGGGATCTCGCCGGTGCAGCACATCGGCTACCAGACGGGCGCAGCGGCGGCGCAGTATGTTGCGCGCACCCTATCACTGGATAACGTCGTTCAGCAGGTGATCGCGGCTGAGACGACACCGGGACAGATGTTGGCCGACAACAGCGACCTGCGCGAAACATTGGCCAATCTGGCGCTGACAGCGGGAACGCTGATGCTGGAAATCGGTCGTGCGGGGACGTTTTCCGCGTTGTATCACCAGCATGCGCAGTGGGTGGGGCAAACGGTGTTTTTCCCCGTGCTGGATACGGATACGCCTGAGGATGTTTTGCCGTTGTTTGCGGCGCTGTGGCAGCGAGGTGCAACGGTTCGCTTACCGGAAATGCATACCGCGCAGACTATCGGTTTACCCGGTTATTCGTTTGATCGCATCCGGTACGAAATTCAGGCCAGCGAAGCGGAAGAAAGCGCTACGTTGCCGGTGAGTTATTTATCAGTCAGCGATTTTGTGGAAAAAACCTGGCGTTCGTTGTTATGCATCGATCGTTATGACGAACAAACGGTCATTTTCGAATACGGTGCTACCTCAATGCACATTATTTCTTTCGTCAATAGCTGCAACCACATTTATAAAATCGGACTGTCAGTCGCCGATATCTATGCCAGACCCGGTATCCGCGAGCACAGTGAATATATCTCCAAATGTGTTGATGATGTTTTATAGGGCGTTCACAGGATGACAACGATGGGACACATTAAACGTAAAGCGTTATATCGCCTCGTGTGCTGCGTGCTGCTGTTTATTTCTGCCATGGGCGCGCTGGCGCAAGAACATGATCCCGTCGGTGCGCAAGATGAGCGCCTGGCGGCATTAATTCACCAGCGGATGCTGGAGGCCAAGGTTCCGGCGCTTTCCGTGAGTGTGACCATTGCGGGGGCGCGTGAGCGATTTGTCTACGGTTTTGCCGACGTGGCCGGCAAAAAAGCGAATGCGCTCGACGAGGTGTATGAGCTGGGATCGATGAGTAAGGCGTTCACCGGGCTGGTTTTGCAATCGCTGATACGGGAGGGCAAACTCCGGCAGGAGGATGACATCGCTACTTATCTTCCTGATATGCGGTTGAATTATCAGGGAAAACCTATCACCCTGACCGTGGCTGATTTCCTTTATCATACGTCGGGCTTGCCCTTTTCTACACTGGCCAGGTTGGAAACGCCTATGCAGGGGATCGCTGTGGCGCAGCAACTGCGCGACGAGAATTTGCTGTTTGCGCCAGGTACGCAGTTTTACTATGCCTCTGCTAACTATGACGTGTTGGGGGCGGTCATTGAAAAAGTGACGGGAAAAACGTTTGCAGAGACCATTGCAGAACGCATCACGCTGCCGCTGGGAATGTCCTCCACTGTGGCGGCGAGTGGCGACGTGACCATCGTCAACAAGGCGAACGGCTATAAACTGGGATTCGGCAAACCCGTTCTGTTCTCTGCCCCCCTTGCCCGTAATCATGTTCCTGCCGCCTATATTCATAGCACGCTACCGGATATGGAGATATGGATAGATGCATGGTTGCGGAGAAATGCCGTGCCAGCCACGCTGCGTGACGCGATGGATAACAGCTGGCGGGGTAATAGCGATGTCCCTTTCACCGCAGATAACCGGATATTATATGCCAGCGGCTGGTTTATCGACCAGAATCAAGGCCCTTACATCAGCCACGGAGGGCAGAATCCGAATTTTTCTTCCTGTATTGCATTGCGGCCGGAGCAGCAGATTGGCATTGTTGCGCTGGCAAATATGAATTCGAACCTGATATTGCAACTCTGTGCGGATATCGATAATTATCTGCGCATTAACAAGTACGCTGACGGTGCCGGTGATGCGATTGCCGCCGGCGACACCCTCTTTACCTACCTCGCGTTGTTGCTGTGTTTCTTGGTGGCGGCGGCGGTGGTGCGCGTGGCTTACCGTCTTTATCGCGCAACTGCCCGCAGCGCTGGAAAACAGCGGCGCCTACGCCTACGCGTGCGCGACTACGCCATCACCTTGGCGGTGCCCGTGTTCGTGGCCGCCGTGCTCTGTGCCGCACCGGGCGTATTTTCTCCAGGACTCGACTGGCGTTTTATCCTGCTATGGGGGCCATTGAGCGTGTTGGCGCTGCCAATCGGTATTGTTCTGTTGGCTTTCGTCTTGACATTAAATCATCAAATTAAACGAATTTTATTACACAGCAAGGAGCGGGGTGATGAGTAATATCAGTTTGTATTGTTTGCCATATTCAGGCGGATCTGCCGCCATGTACTATAAATGGCGTAGCGTGTTGTCGGACAATATCACCTTGCGGCCTTTAGAGCCTGCGGGGCGGGGTACGAGAATACGCCAGCCGCTATGCCCTACGATGGCGGACGCTGTCGCTGACCTCTATCAGCAATTTGCGAAGCACGATACGGGTGTGGAGTACGCTATTTTCGGACATAGCCTGGGCAGTATTATGGCTTTCGAATTGGTGCATTATATTCTCGAACATGGGCATGATATGCCACGCGCGCTGTTTTTTTCCGGCTGCCGCCCGCCCGATAGGGTCTCTCACGAGACAATACTGCATACCTTGCCCGATCAGGCATTTATGGAAGAGATCGCCAAGCTCGGAGGAACGCCGGTTGATGTCTTTCGCAATAAAGAGTTGATGGCGATTTTCACACCCATTATCAAAAATGATTATCGGCTCTATGAACAGTATGCCTTTCAGACCAAAGCACGTACGTTAACCTGCCCGATCGTGCTATTTCACGGCGATGGTGACAGCCTGATCATGCAGGATGAATTACCCGCGTGGAAAAAATTCACCACGCAAGAGACGCGGACTATTATATTTCCTGGTGCCGATCATTTTTTTGTCGATAAACAGTTTGAACAGGTAGTGGATTATGTTAATCAGACCTTGAATCACTAGAAATAGCTGTGTAACCGATTTTTAACTATATAGGGAGTATGGTATATGGCTGTGCCGGAATCAAAAGATGAGTTAATTAAAGCTATTAATAGTAACTATTCGTTATTAAATAAGAAGCTGGAGTCTATTGCGCCCAAGCTTGCCTTTGAATCTCTGTTGGAGGGGCACGTCAAGGGAACTACGATCAGCGTGGCGAATCTGGTTTCTTATCTGATTGGTTGGGGAGATCTGGTGCTGCACTGGCATGAGCAGGAGGCAAAGGGGGAAACCATCGTTTTTCCTGAAGAGGGGTATAAATGGAATGAGTTAGGGCGTTTGGCACAGAAATTCTACCGCGACTATGGGGACATCACGGAATATGGCGCCTTATTGTTACGGTTAAAGGAAAATAAACAGCAACTCGTGACTTTGATCGAGCAGTTCAGTAACGACGAACTTTACGGTAAGCCTTGGTATAATCAATGGACGCGAGGACGAATGATTCAATTTAATACTGCATCACCCTATAAAAATGCCACCGGAAGAATAAATAAGCTGAAAAAACAATTGGCTATATGATTAGGTTGGGGACTTTGATGGGCCCCGGCTATCTTCAACGGCCAAAAGATGCGTCATGCTTAGAGCGCACCTTATGTGATAGATGGTCAAGCCTTATATTTGAATGGACCGAACCCGGCTATCGGGTTCGGTTTTTTCCGCATTAATCATCCCACCGCTGTTGATTCTGGCCGTCTTATGCTGCCGCGGAAAAATTTCGCGTTGGATAAAGAGGTAGGCTGGCCATTCCATTATCGAACTGAAATGACCTCAACTCACAACACCAGTTACGCTGGATGTGGATCGAAAGGCAGCAAAAAGCCCGCTCGGGTTTCCCTGAGCGGGCTTCTCTAAATATGGCTCCTCTGACTGGACTCGAACCAGTGACATACGGATTAACAGTCCGCCGTTCTACCGACTGAACTACAGAGGAATCGTGTGAACGGGGCGAATAATAGCGGGGCGGTTGCGGCTTGTAAAGCCTGAAAACGCCCGATGCGTTCGTTTGCTGCAAGATTGCCCAACCTGCTGCTTTTTCTCGCTTTTGTCGCTTATCCCGTGCGCAGTGCCGGCGGATTGCCCATTGTTTAAGGCCGTTGCCTACCGATGGTGCAACGCATGCCCTGCGTTGTGGCGCGCGCTGCCCGGCGAACGGCCGTTTGCCGCCGCGTATCCCGCTTCTCGGGGCATTTACCGACTCTGGCCCGGATCTTGCTGCGATTGAATAACCGGATTTCGGCATTCTCAATTTAGCGGCTCGCTGGAGGCACTATGAATTTCAGACGTCTGAAGTACTTCGTGAAAATCGTCGATATTGGCAGCCTGACCCAGGCGGCGGAGGTGTTGCACATCGCCCAGCCGGCGCTCAGCCAGCAATTGGCAACGTTGGAAGGGGAGTTGAAGCAGCAGCTGCTGATCCGCACCAAGCGCGGTGTGCAGCCGACCGAGGCCGGCAATATTCTCTATGCCCACGCGCAGACCATTCTGCGCCAGTGCGAACAGGCGCAGAGTGCGGTCAACAGCGCCGGGCAGGCGATGAGCGGCCAGGTGTCTCTCGGGCTGGCGTCGGGCAGCACTGCGGCGCAGCTGGCGCTACCGCTGCTGCAGACCCTGCGCGATCAACAGCCGGGCATTCTGCTCAGCCTGCATGAAAACAGCGGCGCGGCGTTGGCCGGGCAGGTAGCCAATCAGACGCTGGATATGGCGATGATCTACGGCGCCAAAATGCCCGCCGGTCAGCACGCTATCGCGCTGATGCGGGAAGATCTCTATCTGGTGGCGACGCGCGCGGTGCCGCATCCCGGCAACAGCGTCGAGCTGCTGGACGTGGCGCGGCTGAACCTGTTTCTGCCGCGCGAGGGGGATGCGGTGCGCAACCAGCTGGAAGAGGCGATGGCGCTGCGCAAACTGGCGATCAACGTGGTGGGAGAGATTGAATCCTCGGGCGCGCTGAGCGCCGCGATCGCCAGCGGGTTGGGGGCGACCGTGCTGCCGGAATCGGTGGCGCGCGCGATGATCGGCCCGGCCAAGGCCTGGATGGCGCGCATCAATGCGCCGACGATGTCGGTGCCGCTGTCGCTGTGCATGTCGGGCCAACAGGCGCTGTCCGCCCCGGCATTGCTGGTGAAAGACCTGCTGTTGTCGATCGCCGGCGGCCGCAGCCAGGAGAAGCGCGCGCTGGCGCTGGTGCGTTGAGGAAAAAACGGCCCGCCGCAGCGGGCCTGTGCACCGTTAGCGGAACGGTGGTTCGTTGAAGGTGCGCAGCTTGCGCGAATGCAGGCGATCGCCCTCGGCGCGCAGCAGATCGATGGCGCAGATGCCAATCTGCAGGTGCTCGGAGATCGCCCCTTCGTAGAAGCGGTTGGCCTGGCCCGGCAGTTTGATCTCGCCGTGCAGCGGTTTGTCGGAGACGCACAGCAGCGTGCCGTACGGCACCCGGAAGCGGTAGCCCTGGGCGGCGATAGTGGCGCTCTCCATGTCGACCGCCACCGCGCGGCTGAGGTTGAAGCGGCGCGCCGAAGCGGAGTAGCGCAACTCCCAGTTGCGGTCGTCGGTGGTGACCACGGTACCGGTGCGCAGGCGCTGTTTGACCTCTTCGCCGGGCATGCCGCTGACCATTTTGGTGGCGTCATACAGGGCGCGCTGCACTTCGGCGATGCTCGGGATCGGGATATCCGGCGGTAGCACCGCGTCCAGCACGTGATCGTCGCGCAGATAGGCGTGGGCCAGCACATAGTCGCCGATCGCCTGGCTTTCGCGCAGGCCGCCGCAGTGGCCGATCATTAGCCAGGCGCTCGGGCGCAGCACCGCCAGGTGATCGCAGATGGTCTTGGCGTTGGACGGGCCGACGCCGATGTTGATCAGCGTGATGCCCTGACCGGTGCGTGAGATCAGGTGATAGGCCGGCATCTGGTTGTTTTTCCAGGCCAGGTCGGACACCGTCTGCTCGGGCGCGCTGGTTTCTGGCGTGATGTAGGCGCCGCCGGCGCTGGAGAGCGCGATATATGGGCTGGCCGGATCGGCGATCTGCGCGCAGGCCCAGCGCACGAACTCGTCCACATAGCGGGTGTAGTTGGTGAACAGCACGAACGGCTGGAAATGCTCCACCGGCGTGCCGGTGTAGTGCCGCAGGCGCGCCAGCGAGAAGTCCGCGCGCAGCGCATCGAAATGCGACAGTGGGAAATGATTGTCGGTGGCGTGGTACAGGCCGTCGGCGGTTTCGTCACCGATCTGCGCCAGCTCGGTGGTCGGGAAATGCTGGGCGATGCCGGCGCTCATTGAGCGGTCGAGTGCCAGGCTGGAGCCGTCGATGACATAAGGGAACGGGATCTCCTGCTGTGACGGCGCCACTTCGATATGGGCGGCGTAATCGTGTTCCAGCATCGCCAGCTGCTCGGCCAGATAGTGGCGGAACAGCTGCGGCCGGGTCACGGTTGTGCTGTAGCTGCCGGGATGGGTAAAGCGGCCGAAGGCGCGGGTTTTGCTCGGGCCGGATTGCTGCCCGTCCCAGCTGACGCGCAGCTCGGGGTACACGAACAGCCCGGCGGCGCGCGCCTGCGGATCCGGCAGCGTGCCGTGGCTGATAAAGTCGCTGACCGCCTGACGCAGCGCGTCTACCGCGGCGTCATACAGGGCTTCCAGTTGATCGAGTGCCTGATCGGCGCTGAGGCCGCTGCGAGGTGGGGCATAGCTCATACTTTCTCCTTGGATGTCCCGGCTCTGTGGCGGGGCTGCGGCGTTTCACCGTCACAGGTTAGCCGAAGAAAGGCGTAAAAGCTTGGTCGAAATGACGGGCGCGGCAAAGAAAATACCGCGCCCGCGGCGCAGGGGGATCAGGAAGCGGGGTCGGCCGCTTCGACCTTCAGCGACACCAGGCCGATGCCCAGTTTCTTCGGCGTGAAGCCGCCGCTGGCGCTCTCTTTCGGCTCGGTCGGCGCCGGCGGCGTAATGCTGATGTTTTGCGCGCCGCGCGGGTTATCGAAGCGCAGGGTGACGGTGCTGTCCTGTTCGCCGAGCGACACGAAACGCTCTTCGTCGCCGACGCGCACCGAAATCGGTTCGCCGACGTTGTTGCCGTAGGCGCGGGCGCGCAGCACCAGATCGAAGGTTTTCGGCAGCGGATCGACGTAATCGATGTTCACCGCCGGCGCCAGATTGGCGTCGGACCAGCGGCCCCATTCCTCGACGGCGGAGACGCCGGTGATGGCCTTCACCTGTTCCGGCATGCCGGGCAGCATGAACTCGATGGCGTCCGCCCGGTATTTCACCGCCGCGTCGTCCACCTGCAGGCGGGCGACGGCGTTTTGGTAGTCGGCGACGCTGTCCGCCGTCGGGGCACCAAAGTTTACCTTGCCGCGAAAGCGCTCGCCGCTGGCCTGCGCGATCTGCGGCGGCGAGGCCAGGGTACCTGAGGCCACGCAGATGTCGGTGCTCAGCGCCAACTGCGGCGCCCAGACCCGGCCGATCTCGTAGCATTTATCGACCCAGACGAATTTCTCCCCCGCCCCCAGCCCGGCCAGCTGCTTGCGCAGCGGGGTGGAGAGATAGACGTTGAACATCGGTTCGATGCGGTTATCGCCCACCCGCAGGATGAACGGCACCTTATAGGTGACGCCGGAGAAGCTGAAGCTGCGCTGGCGTGTATCCACGCTGTAGTCGCTGATGCGGTTCGGCAGACCCCACTGGTTGATCACCGCCGGTTTCCAGCCGTTGATCTTCTCTTCGATGTTCAGGAACACCGTAGACAGCGACGGCGCCGACAGGCTGCTGCGGCCGAGGCCGATGTAGTTGTCGCCGCCCATCACGTCCAGCACCGTGGCGCCGTTGTCCAGTGTGCTGCGCTTTTCGTGGCGCTGCTCCGCCTGCGGCCGGGTGCCGTCGATGATGAAGAACAGGTTGCGGCGCTTCTGCTTGGTCAGAATGTCGTAGGCGGTGTTGTTCATTGCCAGGTGGTCGGAAGACACCACGATCACGGTATTGCTGAAGTACGGTGAGCGTTTGATCTTGTCGATCAGCGCGGCGATGTGCTGCTGACTGCAGGCCACCGCGCTCAGCGAGCGGTTGTCCTTATTCTGCCAGGCGTAACTTTGCTTGCTGCAGCCGGCGGAGATAAAACCGTCCGGGTGATGGGTGTCGACGGTCAGGGTAAACAGCGAGAACGGTTGGCGCTGTTCGGACAGTTCGACAAACTTGCCGTACACCACGTCCAGCACGGTGTCGTCGTACCAGCCCCAGTCGTTTTTATAGCTTGGATCGGCGACCCGATCGCGCAGCTCTTTGAAGCCGTAAACGTGATCGAAGCCGTGGGATTTCAGGAAGGTGTCTTTACCGGCGAACGCCAGCTCGGCGCCCTGGTAGAAATAGTTGCTGTAGCCGGCGGCCTTCAGCACGTCGCCCAGGCAGACGTTCTCCGGGTAGAAGGTGGAGACCGCGCTGGAGGCGTTACCGTCGAAGGGCGCGAACAGCGGAATGCCGCACTGCGAGGCGACCATGCCGGCGATGGTGTAACCGGTACCCGGCAGCTGCTGGGTGTTGCTGAAGTCGATGCTGTCGGCGCGCAGGGCATTCAGTTCGTCGGCCAAACCGGGAAACAGCTCGGTGTCGAAGTAGGTGCGCTCCAGGCTCTCGGCATAGATATACACCAGGTTCGGCCGCTTGCCCTGCACGGTCTTTTTCGGCGCCTTGTAGTAGGTGGTGAAATCGGCGGTATCGCCGACGATCTGGCTCTTGACCAGCAGCGAAATGTCCTGAAACGCCGGGGTGGTGCCGACCGAAAACAGCGCCAGCAGCACGGCGACGACGCTGTAGGCCACGCTGCTGCCTTTGGCCTTGCGGCGCAGCAGGCTGCGGGCCAGCACGGCGAAAATTCCCCCCAGCGCCGCCAGCAGGCCGATAAACGGCAGCACGTATTTGCTGACGCCGGCGCCTTTGAGGCTACTGGTGACGGTGTAGATCACCGCATCGGTGATGCCGTCGCCGGTAAAGTAGTTGCTGGCGATCAGAATGACGTTCAGCACCAGATAGCTGCCGAGCAGCGTCAGCAAAATGGCGAACCACCAGCGGTTGGCGGCGGCCCGGGTGCGATAAATCAAGATCGACGCCAAAAAGAGAACAAACGAAACGACTGCTAAAACCATCCGCCAAACCCTGTCTGATTGGAAAAAACGTTGCTGCCCTGGTCTGCGCCGCCGGCCGTGCCGCGGCGCGAAAAGTGAAGGGTATAGCCTATTGCCGGCGGCGGAACAACGCGCGATCTCCCGCTACGGCCGACGAGCGGCGGCTATTGTACATTTTTATGACGATAGTGTGACGTTAATCACGCCAGCGGCGGCCACGGCGGCGAAAGCTTGCTGGTCGGAGGTTTCGCTCTACGCTTAATGAGCGCCACGACGGCGCGCCCATCAGCCATTCAGGAGGAAGTATGCAGACGATTTCCGCAGCGGTACTCGAGGATTTGGCCCCGCAAGGCGTGTTGCGCGCGGCGATCAACTACGGCAATCCGGTGCTGGCGCAGGCGGGGGCCGGCGGCAAACCGCAGGGGGCTTCGGTGGAGCTGGCCACCGCGCTGGCTCAGGAACTGGGCGTGACGCTCGAGCTGGTGACCTATGACGCGGCGGGCAAGGTGTTCGCCGATCTGGACAGCGGCGCCTGGAACCTAGCGTTTATGGCCATCGAGCCGGTGCGCGCGGCGCAGATTGCGTTCAGCGAACCCTACGTGATCATCGAGGGGACTTACCTGGTGGCGAACGACGCGCCTTACTTTGAGGTGGCGCAGCTCGACAGGCCGGAAGTGCGCATTGCGGTCGGCCAGGGGGCGGCGTATGACCTGTTTTTATCGCGCACGCTGCAGCAGGCGCAACTGGTGCGGGCGGCAACCTCTGCCGAGGCGATCGCGCTGTTTTTCGAACGGGGGCTGGAGGCGGCGGCCGGCGTGCGTCAGCCGCTGCTGGCCGCCGCGGCCGCCCATCCGGGCTACCGGGTGCTGGAGGGGCATTTCACCGCCATCCGTCAGGCGATGGCGGTGCCGCGGCAAAACACGCAGGGCGCCGCCTATGTGAACGCGTTTATCGAACGCTGCAAGGCCAATGGGCTGGTGAAGGCGGCCCTGCAGCGCAGCGGCCAGGGCGAAGTGACGGTGGCGCCGCCGGCCGCCTCGGCGTGATCAGGTGACGTAAGCTGCAGCAGCGGCTTGTGTTCGTGAGCGATTGAATGATGGCTCGCTCAAAACGCAGTCGCGATGCAAACCGTAATCGCCGCGCGGCGGAGTATTTTTACCGACGAAAGCGAAACTGAGGGGGCCAGCCGTAACGGCTGTCAGAGGCAGGGCCCCCACTAATGACATCAATACAAATAACATGCCAGCCTGAATGCTCTTCGCGCTTATAGTATTTTGGTGTTTTATTTAATTATGCTTATCAATTGGTTGTGTTGAGAAAAATAAACAGCCTTGACTTTCTATTTAAAGCGA
Organism: Serratia sp. BFP-2025; assembly: GCF_050880365.1. Lineage (NCBI taxonomy): Bacteria > Pseudomonadati > Pseudomonadota > Gammaproteobacteria > Enterobacterales > Yersiniaceae > Serratia > Serratia sp. BFP-2025. Next base: position 798,899 of record NZ_JBPAFV010000001.1, read on the forward strand.
CCAGAATTTGATCTGAATCCTATAAACCTTTTTGTTTGTATGGTTATTTTAAATTGAATTATTTAAAATGCAATGAATGAGGTTTTTATTTTCTTGCTAATGTTAAGAGGTGCGGTTATCTAAAAATTAAATGCTAACTGCATAGCTAAATGAATAAGTTTTTTATTATGCCTATCTCGTTTTTCATACGGGTGGGAATGGCTGTTTTATCCAATAATTATTGTCAATTAAGGTAATGTTCTGCTGTGTCATACTTTACCTGTCGGTCACGCTGCAAGCGTGTTTGATTTATTTTCAAATGGTGACTAATTCGGTTTCTTTAATGGTTTGTTTCGGGCTTTTTTCAGTGGATAAATGAGAAGAGGAAATGATTTTATGGAAAGTAATCGCAATGGTATTTCCGAGCGTGATGCGGCGGCAGTCCACCTTCTGGAGCAATCAATGGGGATGACCTACCAGGCCGCGTTGCGGGCCGCGACGGTTTTAGGTATCGCGGATTATCTCAAGGCGGGCGCCAGATCGGCAAATGAACTCGGTCGAGAAGTTAATGTCGATGGGCAGAAGCTGTATCGCATCATGCGCATGCTTGCATCGAGGCAAATCTTTGAAGAAGTGGAAGGGGGGCGTTTTTCACTGACGCCGGCTGCAGAGTTTCTTTGTTCGGATGCCCCTCAATCGCTGCGTTCAGCGGTGCTTATGCTGACTGATGAAACATTTTGGTCACCGTTGGGTAATCTTGTTGACAGCCTGCGCAGCGACTCTGCCTTTAAAAATGCATACGGCATGTCTTTCTATGAATATTGGTCAAATGATAAAAATAAAAGAGAAGGGTATGATTTTCATACCGGTATGTCCTCGATGTCTTCGGTGGAAAACCTATTCTTGATAAATGGTTATAATTTCCCTGAACATACAACGGTGGTGGATATTGCCGGGGGGATGGGCGGGCTTTTACTGAACGTTTTACGCCATAATCCCACGCTGCACGGCATTCTTTTTGATCGGCCCGAAGTTTTGGCGCGAAACCGTCTTTGGGAGTTGGGCGATGATTCACGCTGGCAAACTCAGGCAGGCAGTTTCTTTGAGTCTTGCCCTACGGCCGATTTTTATTTGTTGAAATACATCACCATGGACTGGCCTGATGAGCAGGCGATGACGATATTACGTTCTTGTCGTAATGCCATGCACGAAAATTCAAAACTGCTGATTATGGAACCTGTGATCCCGAAAGGTAATGCCTGGCATGGGGGGAATGAAATTGATTTATTGTTGCTGGCAAGTTTTGACGGCGGGCAAACCCGATCTGAAGAAAAGTTGCGCGCCTTGCTGGCTGGCGCCGATTTAAAACTGAATCGTATCATCAATACTGGCTGTTATGTCTCTATCGTCGAAGCTGTCATCGATTAATTGTATCTGGGGTTGACAGTTTTATTGCTATAAACATTTTTTGCTCTGACTCTGTTTAATAATCACGCTGACTTCCCGCCTGTCATTAATCTGGCGCGTATTGCCGTGCCGGTTATTGAGACGGTGTGGAAGTCAACAAATGATGGATAAATTCATTCTCGCTTGGCGATGAGGAGGAAAAATGGGGAACGTTTCTGGCAAGGTGGTTGTTATTACGGGAGCCAGCAGTGGGTTGGGGGCTGCCACCGCCCGCCATCTGGCTTCTCTTGGTGCGACGGTGGTGTTGGCGGCGCGCCGTAAGGAACGTCTCGATCTGTTGGCCAGTGAATGCATTGCCGCAGGGGGCAAAGCCTTGGCGCTACAGGTCGATGTTACACAACGCGATGAGGTGAGCGCCCTGATGTCTACAGCTGTCATGCAATTTGGCCGTATTGACGTCTTGATTAACAATGCCGGGCTGATGGCTATCGCACCGATGAATATGACGAAAGTTGATGAATGGGAGCGGATGATCGACATCAATATTAAAGGGGTGTTGTACGGCATTGCCGCAGCGCTACCGATTTTCGAAAAACAAAATGAGGGGCATTTCATTAATATCGCTTCGGTTGCCGGGATAAAAGTTTTCAGCCCCGGCGGCACCGTTTATAGCGGGACGAAATTTGCCGTACGTGCGATTTCGGAGGGGCTGCGTCATGAAGCCGGTGCGCATATTCGAACCACAACTCTTTGTCCGGGCGCGGTGGATTCAGAATTGAAGTTCGGCAGCTCGGACGCAGAGAGCGCCCATTTTATACAGGCGTTTTATCAGCAGGCTATCCCGGCTGATTCCGTGGCAAGGGCCATTGCCTATGCAATTGAGCAACCTGCCGATGTGGACATCAATGAAATCGTTCTGCGCCCGACACAAGAAGTCTTTTGACTGTGGTCTCGTTCAGCGCTTTTCACTTTTAAGCAGGTTCTTGCCATGGCTGAAAATTATACCGTAGCTGATTACCTTCTCGATCGCTTGGCCCAGATCGGCATCCGCCATGTATTTGGAGTACCGGGTGATTACAATTTGCAGTTTCTCGATCATGTGAGCGCTCATCGACAGATCTCTTGGGTAGGCTGTGCCAACGAGTTGAATGCGGCTTATGCTGCCGATGGTTACGCGCGCTGCAAGCCGGCGGCTGCATTGCTGACAACCTTCGGCGTGGGTGAGCTCAGCGCTGTCAACGGCATTGCCGGCAGCTATGCCGAATATGTGCCGGTGATCCATGTGGTCGGTGCGCCGGCTCTGCGCGTTCAGCAAGCTGGCTGCTTGCTTCATCATTCGCTGGGGGATGGCGACTTCGGGCATTTTGTCCGCATGGCGAAGGAAGTGACCGTGGCGCAGGCCTGTCTCACTGCCGACAATGCCGAAGCTGAAATCGATCGTTTGTTGACGACGGCGTTGTTTGAACGCCGCCCGGTGCACCTGGTGCTTCCCTGTGACGTAGCGGAAACACCGTTAGCCTCACGGCCATTGTCGCTGGTATTGCGTCAGGCAGAGTTGTCGGAAGCCTCATTACAGGGGTTTATTGCGGCGGCGGGCGACAAACTGCAAGCAGCGCGCCGGGTTTCGGTATTGGCGGGGGGCATGACTGAACGCTTCAACGCCGCGGAAACGTTGAGGCTGTGGATGGATGAGGTTAAGGTGCCGCATGCTGTCCTATTGTCAGGCAAAGGTGTGGCGGATGAAACCCACATCGAGTTCATTGGCACCTATGCCGGCGAGGCTAGCCCTCCGCAGGTCAAACAGTGGGTAGAAGAGGCGGACATCGTGATCAACGTCGGCGTGCTGTTCACTGATATCGTCACGGCGGGGTTTAGTCACTCCCTTCCCGTGGAGAAATGCATCAGTATTCACCCGTTTGAAGCGCGCGTCGGGCAACAAGTTTTCAGCCAGGTTCCCATGCCTGTCGCCGTTAGCGCACTACGCCAACTGAGTTTACCGCTGGCGAAACAGTGGCAATCACCCAGAATGAACCGCCCGATGCCGCTGAGTTTTGAACAGGAGCGTCTCGATCAGAATGTCTTGTGGCGGCAAATTCAGGGCTTCTTGCGGCCTGGAGATATTGTCTTCGCAGATCAAGGAACGGCCTGTTTTGGCGCCGCGACGTTGAGATTGCCTCAGGGGTGCAAATTTATTGTCCAATCTCTGTGGGCATCGGTGGGTTATACGTTGGCGGCCGCTTTGGGCGTGCAAACCGCTGAGCCTGGGCGTCGAGTGGTGGTGCTGATCGGCGACGGTTCCGCCCAGTTTACCGCGCAAGAGTTGGGGGCGATGGTGCGTGACGGTTTGAACCCCATCATTTTCTTATTGAATAACGAGGGGTACACCGTTGAGCGGGCAATCCATAGACCAGAGCAGCGTTACCATGATATTGCCCAGTGGAATTGGACGCTTTTGCTGCAGGCATTCGCGGGCGAACATTCGGTGCAGGTGATGCGTGTTACCGAAGCGGCGCAGTTGCAACAGGCCATGAGCGCAGTGGCAGACAGCCCGCAATTAGCCTTTATCGAGGTGGTGTTGCCAAAAATGGATGTCCCTGAATTGTTGAACGCCGTTTCACGCGCTATTCGGGTGAACAACAGTAGGTCATGAACCCTGTTATCGAAATTCGAATAAAGCAAAACGCATCCGACTCTTCCTCTCAGAGCAAGAGAGAATAAGCGTCATGCCTTGCTGATGCGTGACTCGTTGCATTTGCCACAACGCCCGGTGAGGCTCATCGGGCGTTGTGGGGCAACCTATACCGGAATGCGCCGCCTCGGCGTGATCAGTCCAGCTCCACCGCGTACTGTTCTACCGGGGTGATTTTCTTGATCAGCTTGTTGTCGAACAGGAACTGCTCGTAAGCCTGGTAGCGCGCGCGATCCAGCTTGGCCGGATCGCGCGCAAACAGCGGCAGGCTGGCTTGCCAGGCCTGCTTGTTCAGCTCGGTATTCAGCTCCGGGTGCGCCTTGGCAAACGCCAGCCAGGTGTCCTGCGGGTGCGCGTGCAGGTAGTCGCTGCCTTGCTTCAGCGCGGCGAGGAATTTGCGAATTTTCGGCTCGTTCACCGCATCGCGGTTGGCGACGATGATCAGCTCGTCGTAGGCCGGCACGCCGTAATCTTCGACGTTGAACACCACCGGTTCTTTACCCTGCAGCTTGAGCTCCAGCGCTTCGATGTTGCGGTAGCCGCCGATCACCGCATCGACCTGGCCCGCCAGCAGGGCGCTGGTCAGCTGGAAGTTGACGTTGATGAGCTTGATATCCTGCGGTTTGAGATGCTCGTGTTCAACCATGGTGGCCAGCGTCGCCTGTTCGATGCCGCTGACCGAGTAACCCACCGTTTTGCCCTTGAGATCCGCCGGCGAGGCGATGTTCTTGTCCAGCGCGATCACCGTATTCAGCGGCGTGTTGATCAGCGTGCCGACGCGCATCAGCGGCAGGCCCTGATCGGCGAAGAAGTGCAGCTGCGGCTGATAGGTGATGGCGAGATCGGCCTGTTTAGCGGCCACCAGCCGCGGCGGCAGCGCCGGATCGGACGGCGGCACGATCTTGACGTCCAGCCCTGCGGCCTTGAAGGCACCGATCTGCTCGGCCACCATAATCGATGCGTGATCGGGGTTGATGTACCAGTCGAGCACCAGCGTCAATTTCTCGGCCGCGCCGGCCTGGCCGGTGATGGCGGCGCCGAGCAACAGCCCGCAGAGGGTATGTTTAATCATGGTCGTTCCTTTATCCCTGGTTATGGTTGCAATCATCAGTCGTTTTCCGGCGCCCAGGCGATCAGGCGCCGCAGCAGCGCATCCACCGCGGCCCACAGCAACACGGTCATCAGCACTAGAATAAACAGCGCGGCGAAGCAGACGTCGGTCTGCATGCGCGCGTTGGCGTTCAGCATCACGTAGCCCAGCCCTTCGGCCGAGCCGACCCATTCGCCGATGATGGCGCCGATCGGCGCGACCGCAGCGGCCATGCGCAGGCCGGAGCCGAAGGCCGGCAGCGCCGCCATCAGCCGCACGTGCCGCAGTTGCGCCCAGCGCGAAGCGCGCATCGTGCGCGCCAGATCGAGATAGTCGTTGTTGACTCGGCGCAGCCCGTCGAAGAAGGCCGACACCACCGGGAAGAAGATCACCAGCACCGCCATCGCCACCTTGGCGCTCATGCCGAAGCCGAACCACAGCACCAGCAGCGGGGCCAGGGCGAACACCGGTATCGCCTGGCTGGTGAGCACCAGCGGCATCAGCCAGCGCTGCAGGCGCGGTGAGAAGATCATGCACAGCGCCAGCGCCGCGCCGAGCAACACGCCCAGAACCAGCCCGCTGACGATCTCCGAAGCGGTGACCAGCGTGTGCCAGGCTAGGTAGCCGCGCCCGTCCCACAGCGCCTGCGCCACCGCGCCCGGCGTGGGCAGCAGAAAGGCCGGGATGCCGCTTTGCCCTGCCAGCCACCACAGCAGCAGCAGGCCGGCGAACACCGTCAGCCCGCGCCGCAGGCGGGTAAGCCCGCGTTCTTTGGCGATATTCATTGCGCCGCCCTCACCATCTGCTGCAGCAGCTCGGCCTGACTTTTCAGCAGGTCGGCGTCATCCGGCGCGCGCGGCGGCTGCCCTTTGATGCAGTGGCTATCGTCGAGACCGAGCGGCCAGGGCGACAGCACCAGCAGGCGGTGGCTCAGGCGGCAGGCCTCCATCGGATCGTGGGTGATCAGCAGCACGGTGTTTTGCGCCAGCAGCTCGGCGGCCAGGCTCTGGATCTCGGCGCGGGTGATGGCGTCCAGCGCGGAAAAGGGCTCGTCCATCAGTACGATCGGCTGGCGTTCGTAGAGCGTGCGGGCGATGGCGGCGCGCTGGCGCATGCCGCCGGACAGCGCGGCGGGCAGGCTGCGGTCATGCGCGGCCAGGCCCACGCGCTCAAGCAGGTGCGCCGCCCACGCCCGATCCGGCGCTTCGCCGCGCAGCCGCGAGCCGAGGGCGACGTTCTCCTCGATAGTCAGCCAGGGGTAGAGCAGGTCTTTCTGCCCCATGTAGGCGATGCGCCCGGCGATCGGCAGGCCGTCGCTGCCGCTCACCGTGCCTGAGCTGGCCTGCGCCAGCCCGGCGATGATCTTCAGCAAACTGGTTTTGCCGGCGCCGCTGGCGCCGAGCAGGGCGACGAAGCTGCCGCCGGCGATGTCGAAGCTCAGCCGGTCGAAGACGATTTGCTGACCAAAACGCAGGCTGAGATCCCGCACCTGGATGCCGGGCGGGAGAAGCGGGGAAGTCATGAGGCGTTCAGCCCCATTTGCCAAAATGCCGATTCCAGCTGGGTGGCGGTGGTGAAAATCTGCGCCAGCTCGGTGAGGCGGCTCTGCGCCCCGCGCTGATGGCCGACGGTCTCCAGCAGTTCGATGGCGGCGCGCACGCCGGCCAGATAGCCCTCGTCGCCGTAGTTGCGGATCCAGGAGGCGTAAGGATTCCCCTCCATTTTGGTGGCGGGATCGTGCAGCAGCCGCAGGCCGATTTCGGCATAGCCGGCCACGCAGGGCAGCAGGCCGGCCAGCAGATCGAGGGCGTCGCCGGCATGGCCGATATCCAGCACGTAGCGGGTGTAGTTCATGGTCTCCGCCGCTTCCGGCTGGGCGGCGATCTGCGCCTCGTTCAACCCCCATTCGGCGCAGTAGGCCACGTGCAGCGGCAGTTCGGCGACGATGCCGTTGAGCGAGGCGGTGGCGGCACGCATCTCTGGCAGGGTGCGCAGCTTGCTGACCAGCAGCGCGTAGGCGCGGGCGAAGTGCAGCAGGAACAGATAGTCCTGGGTCAGGTAGCGACGAAAAGCGCGTTCGGGCAAGGTACCGGCGGCCAACTGCTGCAGAAACGGGTGATCGACGTAGTCCTGCCAGTGGCTGCCGGCTTGTTGCCGCAGCCGGCCGTAAAGACCGCTTTCGAACAGGGTGGTGATGGACATGGGACCTCCTTGAGTCAGTGGAGATCCGGGCACGCTGAGGTATGAACAGGCAACGGGTGATTGCGTTGTTGCCTAACCGTCCCTTCGCTGGCATGACCCAGATCAGGTTCAAAGGGTTCGGCTTACGCCATCTCAGCCCGTAACAGGACACCCCTCGGAGCTGCTTGTTATACGACATTTGTTTTTTGATTACAATCGTCGGGCGGCGGCGCGGCAATCGGTTCGTTTAGTGCGATCGGGGGCGATTTTGCTGGCGCAGAGCGCGCGGTTTTTGTCACTGTAGGCCTATGTTTTGCCTTTGAGGACGATTCCCGATGAAAAAGATTGGTTTTCTCTCGTTTGGCCACTGGTCGCCTTCCGCTCAGTCCGGCACCCGTTCAGCGGCGGATGCGCTGCTGCAGTCTATCGATCTGGCGGTCGCCGCCGAAGATCTGGGGGCGGACGGCGCCTATTTTCGTGTGCACCACTTCGCGCGCCAGCTGGGATCGCCATTCCCGTTGCTGGCCGCCATCGGCGCCAAAACCCAACGCATCGAGATCGGCACCGGCGTGATCGACATGCGCTATGAAAACCCGCTGTATATGGTGGAGGACGCCGGCGCGGCGGATCTGATCGCCGGCGGGCGTTTGCAGCTCGGCATCAGCCGCGGCTCGCCGGAGCAGGTGATCGACGGCTGGCGCTATTTCGGCTATGCCCCGGCCGAGGGGGAAACCGACGCGGACATGGCCCGCCGCCATACCGAAGTCTTTCTGGAAGCGCTGCGCGGCGAAGGGTTCGCTGAACCCAATCCGCAGCCGATGTTCCCCAATCCTCCCGGGCTGCTGCGGCCGGAGCCGTTTTCCGCCGGGCTGCGCGATCGCATCTGGTGGGGTGCCGGTTCGAACGCGACCGCCGTCTGGGCGGCGAAGCTGGGTATGAACCTGCAAAGCTCGACGCTCAAGAACGACGAGACCGGCGAACCCTTCCATATCCAGCAGGCCAAGCAGATCCGCGCCTATCGCGCCGCCTGGCAAGAGGCCGGCCATGCGCGCGAGCCGCGGGTTTCCGTGAGCCGCAGTATCTTTGCGCTGGTGGATCAGCGGGATCGCAATTACTTCGGCGGCGGTGGCAAAGAGGGCGATCAGCTGGGGTATATCGACGCGCAGACCCGGGCGATCTTCGGCCGCAGCTATGCTGCCGAGCCGGACGCGCTGATCGAGCAGCTGGCGCAGGACGAGGCCATCGCCGAAGCGGATACGCTGCTGCTGACCGTGCCTAACCAGCTGGGCGTGGATTACAACGCCCACGTTATCGAATCGATTTTAACCCATGTCGCGCCGGCGCTCGGCTGGCGCTAAACGGAGGACTGGCATGTCACGTATTTTCATTACCGGCTCGGTGGACGGGCTGGGCCGCGCCGCCGCGCAAACGCTGTTGGACGAAGGGCATCAGGTTATCCTGCATGCGCGCGCCCCCGGCCGTCTGGAGGCAGTGCGCGATCTGTTGGATCAGGGCGCGCAGGCGGTGATTGGCGACCTGTCCGAGGTGCAGCAGATCCGGCAGGTCGCCGAGCAGGTGAATCGCCTCGGCCGCCCGAATGCGGTGATCCACAACGCCGGCATGTTCACCGGGCCGCAGGTGATGCCGGTGAACGTGATAGCGCCCTATCTGCTGACGGCCCTGATCGAACGCCCCGATCGCATCGTCTACCTGAGCAGCAGCATGCACTTTGACGGCGTAGCGGAACTGAACGGCGTGGATTGGCTTGGCGGCGCAGCCGGCTCCTATTCGGACAGCAAGCTGTTCGTCACCGCGCTGGCCGCCGCCGTGGCGCGCCTGTGGCCCGGCGTCATCAGCAGCGCAGTCGATCCCGGCTGGGTGCCGACCAAAATGGGCGGCGCGGACGCGCCCGACGATCTGGCGCTGGGACACGTGACGCAGGCGTGGCTGGTGAGCAGTGATGAGCCGCAGGCCCTGGTTTCCGGCGGTTATTGGCACCATCAGCAGCGGTTGGATCCTCATGCGGCGGTGCACGACGAGGCGTTTCAAACGGCGCTGCTGGCGCAGTTGGCGCGCGTGAGCGAGGTGAGTTTGCCTCAGGCCTGATGGCCGCGTTCTCCTGGCCCGTCGGTGGTTATCGGCGGGCTTTTTTATGCCCGCAGGGTGAACCGACGGGGCTTTTCTTATACAGTGGTTGCCTGGCCTGTTTTGATTGTTATTTATATTATCGCCATGCACACATTTCTGATTATCGTCCCCGAAGGGGGCATGCTGTTCGAAGCGGCGGGCATCGCCGATATTCTGATGCAGGCCAATCGCCTGAGCCCTGCCGAGGCGCCGCTGTATCAGATCGCGGTCGCCACCACGCAATCCCATCGGGTGGTACACGGCCTGTCCGGTCTGAGCCTGCTGGCCGATCATCGCCTGGCGGATCTCGACCCGGCCCTGCCGCGCGATACCGTCATCGTCGCCGGCAAAGGGGCGACCGAAGAAGAGGGCGCCCTGGTGGCGGATTGGCTGCGCCGCGCGGCCCCGCAGGCGCGCCGTATCGCCTCGGTCTGCGGCGGGGCTCTGCTGCTGGCCGAGGCCGGCTTGCTGGACGGACGACGGGCGACCACCCACTGGCGGCTGGCGGAAACGCTGCAGGCGCGCTTCCCGCAGGTGCAGGTCGAAAACGGCCCGATCTACGTGCAGGACGGGCCGATTTGGACCTCCGGCGGCGTCAGTTCCGGCTTCGATCTGACGCTGGCGTTGGTGGAGGACGACTACGGCTTCGTGCAGGCGCGCGAAGTGGCTCAGGATCTGGTGATGTTTCTGCGCCGCCCCGGCGGGCAGGCGCAGTTCAGCCGCTACCCGCTCAACCAGGCCAAATCGCCGGGCCCGATCCGCGACCTGCAGTCCTGGATCCTGGAGAATCTCGCCGACGATCTCAGCGTCGATCGGTTGGCCGAGCGAGTGGCGATGAGCCCGCGCAACTTTACCCGGGTGTTCACCCGCGAGACGGGCATTTCTCCCGCCAAATTCGTCGAAGAGGGGCGGTTGCATACCGCCAGGCAGCGCCTCGAACAGAGCGCGGAAGGCATCGAACAGGTCGCCCTGGCCACCGGCTTCGGCAACGGCCTTAACCTGCGGCGCGTGTTTGAACGGAAACTGCAGTTGACCCCGAGCGAATACCGTGAGCGCTTCCATGCGCGCAATTTGGCGTAAATTGATTGGTAAACGTCATTTACGCCGCCTCGGGGCAGGGCTAGATTTGAGGCAAAGCCCAAAACGAGGAGATCATCATGGTGAGAGTAGGCATTAATGGCTTCGGCAGGATCGGACGCAACGTGCTGCGCGCGGCGCTGGGGCGCAGCGATTTCGAAGTGGTGGCGATCAACGATCTGACGGACAGCAAAACGCTGGCGCACCTGCTGAAATACGACACACTTTCCGGCACGCTGGCGGCCAGGGTGGAAGCCGGCGACAACCAGCTGCTGCTGGACGGCCGGCCGATTCAGGTATTTTCGCAGCGCGATCCCGCCGAGATCCCTTGGAGCAGCGTGGGCGTGGACGTGGTTATCGAAGCGACGGGCTTCTTTACCGACAAGGCCAAAGCGGAAGTGCACATTACGCACGGCGGCGCCAAGCGGGTGATTATCTCGGCGCCGGCCAAGAACGACGACATTACCATCGTCATGGGCGTTAACGACTCGCTCTACGATCCGGCGCTGCATAAAGTGGTCAGCAACGGCAGCTGCACCACCAACGGGCTGGCGCCCGCCGCGCAGGTGCTGCATCAGGCGTTCGGTATCGAATACGGGCTGATGAACACCACTCACGCCTATACCAACAGCCAGGCGCTGCACGATCAGCCGGAAAAAGATCTGCGCGGCGCGCGGGCGGCGGCGGAATCGATCGTGCCTTATTCCAGCGGCGCGGCCAAGGCGCTCGGCAAGGTGATCCCGGATCTGGACGGCCGGTTGACCGGTTACTCGCTGCGGGTGCCGGTGCCGGTGGTTTCGATCGTCGATCTGACGGTGACGCTGAAACGCCCGGCGACGGTGGAGGAGATCAACGCCGCTTTCCGCGCGGCGGCGGCGTCCGGCCCGCTGCAAGGGATCCTGGGGTACAGCGATGAACCGCTGGTGTCGAGCGACTACCGGGGCGATGCGCGCTCATCGATTATCGATGGTTTGTCCACGCTGGTCATCGGCGGCAACCTGGTGAAAGTGCTCGCCTGGTATGACAACGAGTGGGGCTTCTCCAATCGGTTGGTCGATCTGGCGCTGCTGATGGAAAAACGCGGGCTGTAAACGTCCAATAGCAAAAAGCCCGCTTAAGTTTCCTTAAGCGGGCTTCTCTAAATATGGCTCCTCTGACTGGACTCGAACCAGTGACATACGGATTAACAGTCCGCCGTTCTACCGACTGAACTACAGAGGAATCGTGTGAACGGGGCGCATGATATCCAGCAGCCCCGGGTGTGTCAACGCTAAATTGCCTTGAGCGGTTCGACTGCTCGGTATCTGAGCAATGCGCCCGTCAATCAGCCCATTACGCGTCGTTTTCCGCCTGGCCGCGCAGCAGACGCGCCAGCGGATCCTGGCGGTAGAAGCGGCAAAAGTGCTGATACAGCGCCGGGAAGCGTTCGGCCAGCAGCTCGGGGGCGCTGAAAAAATACTCCGACAGCACGGCGAAGCACTCGGCCGCATCGGTGGCGGCGTAGGCGTCCATGCTGGCGGCCTCTTCGCCGACCATGTCGATCTCGTCCTGCAGGCTTTCCATCGCGGCGTGCAGATCGTGTTCCCAGGCAGCCACCTCGCGCAGCGGGATCGGCGGCACGCCTGTGGCGACGCCGCCGTTGCGCATATCCAGCTTGTGCACCGCTTCGTGGATCACCAGGTTAAAACCGGAAAGATCGAAAGAGTCCTGCACGTCTTGCCAATTGAGCACGATCGGCCCCTGTTCCCAGCTTTGGCCAGACTGCACCACCGGCCCCGAGTGCACCAGGCCGATCTCGTCCTGCCATTCGTCTTCCACCACGAACGGGGTGGGGTAGAGCAGGATTTCGTTGAAGCCGTCGAGGCACTCCGCGCCGAGCTCCAGCACCGGCAAGGCGAACAGCAGGGCGATGCGCGCCTGCATTTGTGAAGTGAGCTGCAGCCCCTGCAGCGGCACGATGCGCTTTTGCTGCAAAATCTGCCCGGCGACGGCCACCAGCCGCTGCCGCTCCTGCTCATCCAGCGGCGAGAGCAGGGGGATCGCCAGCGCGTCCTGCCACTGGGCCTGAATGTCTGCCTGGGGTTGAGAGGGTTGAGTCGCTTTCCACGGCCATTTAATCATCAGGTTGCTCGTAAAGTCATCACTTGAACGTTCGGCTGCATGCTAGTGCTGTAAAAATGCCGCAAAAGCGGGCATGATAGCAAGCGTTGTCAGGAGAGATGCCGGAGCGGCTGAACGGACCAGTCTCGAAAACTGGAGTAGGGGCAACTCTACCGGGGGTTCAAATCCCCCTCTCTCCGCCACTTCCCCCCCGCGTTATTACCCATCGATTCAAATTCCTTTTCATTTTCTTCTGTCTAATGCGCTGTAACCGTTCGATTTGCAACGTGTTTGCGTTGGTCGGCATCCCGTTTCGCATTATAACCCGTGCATTATCAACGAATAGCATTTTACGATTATGTTCTTCATTTTGTGAGCTATGTTGCGCTCAAATACGATGCGGCGCTTGAGACAAGAACGTGGCTGCGGCCTGTCAATCAGGCTGAGCGTATGAAACGGCTACGGTGATCATGCCTGCCGGCCAAAGCCAGTCTACTAACAGGTCCAATCTTGCCAAAATGGTGTTTATTTACACGCGATTTCTCGCGCGCTAATATGTGTGCGCATGCACATAAATGATCAGTCTCCTGCCCGAAACGAGGGCGACAGAAGGGGCTGACCGCCTGGAGACTGGAGGACTTGACATGAGTTTGCTCGATTGCGCACTGGATTTTCGCCACTTCATTGAGGAGCTGCGTCGCCGAAAAGATTTGGTCGACGTGCATCAGGAAGTCTCCGCCGATCTGGAGATAGCGGCTGTCTGCCGCCGGGTTTACGAGCAACGGCTCTCGGCTCCGCTATTTCATCATGTGGCGGGCGCGATGCCGGGAGCCCGCATCCTCGGCGCGCCGGCCGGCATGCTCGCTTCGCCGGAATACGCCTATTCTCGTCTAGCCCTGCATTTCGGGCTGCCGCCGGAGAGCACTCCGCGGGATATCGTGGCGGCGATTCGCCGGGCGGTGAAGGCGGAACCGCTAGCCCCCGATTACTGCTCGACCGGGCCGGTGAAAGAGAATATTTGGCGAGGCGACGAGGTTGATCTGGAACGCTTCCCGGTACCGCTGCTGCATGAACGGGATGGCGGGCGCTACTTCGGCACTTACGGATTCCATGTCGTGCAATCCCCGGACGGGCAGTGGCACAGTTGGGGCGTCGGCAGGCTCATGATGCTCGATCGCAATCGTCTCACCGGCCCGGCAATCCCCACCCAACACATCGGCATGATCCGTGAAATGTGGCGCCGAGAGGGGAAACCTACGCCGTGGGCGATGGTGCTCGGGGCGCCGCCTGCCGCGGTGGCGGTGGCGGGGATGCCGTTGCCGGCCGGCGTCAGTGAGCCGGACTATGTCGGCGCGCTGCTCGGTAAAAGCGTCACGCTCACCCAAGCGGAAACCAACGATCTCTGGGTGCCGGCCAATGCGGAAATTGTGCTGGAAGGTGAAATCAGCCTGACGGAGACGGCGTTGGAAGGGCCGATGGGGGAGTATCACGGCTATCAACATCAGCAAGGCCACGAACAGCCGGTGTTCCATGTGCACGCGGTGACATTTCGCGATGACCCCATTTTGCCTATTTGCGTCGCAGGCACGCCGCCGGAGGAAAATCATACGATCTGGGGTACCATGATCTCGGCTCAACTGCTGGAGACCCTGCAGAGCGCGGCATTGCCCGTCGACTTTGTCTGGTGTTCCTATGAGGCGGCAACCTGTTGGGCGGTGCTCTCCATCGATATTGAAAAACTGGCCGGCATGAAGACCAACGCTGCTGATTTTGCCGATAAGGTCGCGGAGATCGTCTTCGGTTCGCATGCGGGCTACCTGATCCCCAAACTGATTCTGGTCGGCAATGACATTGATATTGTCGATATCGATCAGGTGGTTTGGGCGCTGGCCACGCGTTCACATCCGGCGCGCGATCATTTTCTTTTCCCTGGCGTGCGCGAGTTCCCGATGGTGCCGTACCTGACGGAAGAGGACAAGGCGCGCGGCAGCGGCGGCAAAGCCATCATCAACTGTCTGTTCCCTGAGCAGTTCAGCGGAGTAACGCGTGCGGGCACGGCCTCTTTCAGACATGCTTATCCGGAACAGGTCAGGGCAAAAGTCGAAGCTAATTGGAAACAGTATGGATTCTGAAAAGAAAGGCGCACATAGTGGCCGACGGGGGATGGGATTGCCCAACGGCGCGCTTTATAAGATGACGGAAGTGGTGCGTCACCGTGAAAAACGGCTGTCTGCGTTACTGGCTTTACAAGGGCTCAGCCTCCATGAGTGGCGCGCGTTGCGCATTCTCTACAGCTTTCCGGGCGATGTGTCCATGAGCGATGTGATAGCGCATTCGCAGACCGATCGCACTGCGCTTGGACGCACGCTCACCCAACTGGTTAACCGGGGATGGGTTGCGCGTTTCCCCGATCCGGAAGATAAGCGGGCGGTATATCTGCGCGTGATGCCGGCGTCTCGCCCTATTTTTGACCAGGCGAGACAGCGGGTGGCGGATTATGACGCATGGCTGATGGCCTGTCTGGATGACGTCGGGCTCAGTGCCCTGGATGACGCACTGCAACGCATGATGCTGTTCATCGAGAGCGCGTAGTCCGTTCCGGCGAAGCCAGCGCCGTATTTCCCGAGTGACCTCATCGCGGTGTTGTACTGTTGCCCGCGGGTAAGGTAATTTGCTGATGGCAATGACGACTGACGCAGGGGCCAACGGACATGAATGAAAGGATCGACTACCACATCGAGAAATACCACTTCGCGCCGCTGGATGAAACCCCGCGGCTTGCGCACCAGTGGAGCGAGGTGCTGAACGAGTGTCGCCAGACGCAGGCTGGGGCGGAAGAGCGCCTGCGCATTGCACTGCTCAACGTGGACTATGTGACCAGTTTTGAATTGCCTTTCCGTTTATTGCTGGTCAGGGCGCCGCAGCTGATCGCCGGCCTGCGTGATGAGCTGGCGCTCAGTCAAAAAAATGTGGTGTTCAACGGCAAACGCTTTGGTTGCGTTTACAGCTTAAAAAGCGATTTAAGCGGCGTGCCCGAGGCCTTCCAATACGGCCTGTCGACCCGTATTCATCGAACCTCTGCGTCGGGCGTGGACGCGCTGCCTTACCGGGAAATCGCCAAAACGCTCAAGGCGCCGCGTGAGCGGCTCAAGCTGGCGCTGGATCAAGGCCTGCAGGTCACGGCGCTGGACGGCCTGTTCTGGTTCGGCATACAGCGCATCGCCGCCGAAGTGCGCAGGCTAAGAAAAGCCGGCATGGCGATCGCGACGGCGGAAACGGAGATCTTCGATACCCTGACCGGTACGACGCGCAAGGTGCCGGTGTACCGGTTGGTCGATCATTAAGCGCCGTTTCCGCACAGAAGAAGTGAAAACCAAGAACCTCCTTATTGATTGCACGGCTTATCGATAGGCTTCATTCCGCGCGATCGCGTATTTCCCGCTGCCCAGCAGCAGGATGGCGAGCCCGCCCATAAAGAACACCAGTTCGTTTTCAATCCCCCAGGCACCGACGTCGGTGACGGTGAATACCTTGCCGGTGCCCACCATCAGAAATGCCACCACCAGCGTAAAGGCGTAAACCAGCGCGGCGGGGCGGGTAAACAGCCCCAGGATGATCAGGATCGGCGCCAGGATCTCGCCGACATACACGCCATAAGCGATGAAGGCGGGCAGCCCTTGCTCCTGCAACGCGCCGGCGATCCAGCCGACGCCGTGCTGAACTTTCGCCACGCCGTGAAACAGCATCAGCCCGCCGAAGGTCAGTCTGAGCGCCAGTTTGCCCGCATCCGGGCGATCAAAAAGACGAGTGAATGCCGCATTCAGTGACTTAACCATGGCCTTTTCTCCTGAATAGGAATGATTTTCAATCAATATATCAATTGGGTGAATGCGAAAGATGTTCTGGATCAGTAAAACGGCGGGTTTCGCATCGAATTTTCACCTGGAAGCCAGGGGGAAAGGAGGGGGCTATCCCGGCGTGCGCCTTGCTTAAGGGGACGAGGGCGGCTGTTGCGTTCAGGTTTATTACACGGAATAACATTTCCACACAGGCTGAACGTGGGGTAAAAAAAGTCTCTGCGCCGTTTCCGGTATCACCTTATTATGTTGCTGCGCATTCCTTTCATATCCTTTTTTGCCCTCAGGAGTGGCGCCTGCGTCAATGCGCGAGGATAGCCGACAACATAAAGATTAATAAGGTTTTTCTTCATGAGTAAACGGCTTTGGCGTGCACTCGATATAACTCTATAGGGTTAATCATGCTTTTATTTTGAACGACTAACTAATTAGCGGTTCTTTGTCGCAATTTTATTGGGAATTATCTTGCTTATTTTGTTTTGCGAAAGTTGATTCTGTGGGGTGAAATGCTTCGCGCTGAGTTTATTTCTGGATTTTTTCTTTTTTTTTGATGGGAATTCAACGCTGAAGAGAATCCGACTGATTCCATGATTGGCATTATGAGCGGCTGTAAACTTTGGTGAACTATTTTTATCAGCCTAAAAATAATAGAATTACCATTTTTTTAAGTTATTGAATTGTTTAATTAATGTATATTCATTTGTTAATTTTTTATTAAAAAAATAATATTTTCCCTTGATATTGGTTTCGGCTTTGCTAGTATCAAATTAGTGGTCTTATCAGTTGGGAAAACATCTCTTGAGCATGGAGCGGATCACGGGTCTTAACAGAAGTGTCGCCGTTGCAAGGGCTGGGTGGTTATTTAGCTGTCAGGTTAAATGACATTGTTTATACCACTTTAGCAAAGTAGGCGCTTTTATCGCGTGATGCTTCGGTGTTGGCCTGCTGCAAAAGAACATGCAGGTGAAAGAGCATTGAATCTTAAGTTGCTCTGATCATTACCGTGGGTTAACTATAAAAAATGTTGCTTTATCAACCCCGCTGTTTGCGTGCTAAAACCGTGTTCGGTGCGCCACGGCGTAATGTTAACCTTGTACCAAAGCGTTAAAATTAATAATCAAAACTCTCGCCAAATTGTTTATTTTCACACCAGGTTTCGTATGGGTAAGTACTGAGTGCTGGAAATGAAAGTCACACTGTCATCGTCTCTGCTGATCATTGCGTGCTGCTCGATCGCAAGAAACGAATGGCTGTCATGGTTTTATGAAAAAATTTCACTATTTACTGTGGTTATCATTTGTTTATTAAATTATTTGTATTCTGGTGTTTTATTGGAATTGTCCTACCAACAGGGAAACGTTGTTTTTAGGGCATTTTTTGATTTTTTTCCTATTATTAGCTTGCATAATTATTTATTGCAACTTATTGATTTTAAAATGGAAAAATAAATATGTAAATGTAAAATAGTTTAAACCGATCACTGAGTTTTTATTGATAGGTTTAATCTATTATTGTTGTTAATATTAATACATCTAAACAATTTGCGGGCTTGGTGACGACTAATTAGGCTAAAAGGACTCTGGGAAAGACTGGCGAATGTAAAAGCCCATTTTTATAGGCTTTATGTTTGTAGTGCTGATGAAAAGGATATCAGGCCATGAATGAAGTCATCTCAACAGCAGTTAACGGCGTCGAATTTGACCCTCGATACAGTGAAATTGAATTTACGTTATCGGAATTCGACAGCCAAACCGATCCGCTGAATGCCGTGGACAATGCACGCGATATCAATTGGCATGCTATTCGCGAGCAATCTGCCGCCTTGCTTGAGCAGTGCTTCGATTTGCATGTCGTGCTGTGGTTTATGCGCGCCAATCTTCATATCGATGGTTTTTCGGCTGTCTATCAGGGCATCACCACTATCGACGGCAAATATGCCGAAGAGGGGGGCACCATTTTCCCTCAGGCCGATATGGAGCCGGCGACGGACAGCTTTCATGCGGCCGCATTAGGCTGGCTCGCTACCTCGTCCTGCCTGCACGAAATCAAGAACAGCAAGATTTTCCCCGACACGCCGTTAACCACCGATGAACTGCTCAATATGCGAATTGACGAGCAGGAAGGCAAAAGCCTGCATTTCTCGGAAGTGGTGAAAGTGTTGGGGCAGGCTGACAGCTATTTTGCCGGCAGAAACATGCCGCCATTAAAGGAACAGCTGTCTCGGGGAATAGATGCCCTGGAGCGCGTGGAAAACTACGCCAACCTGCAGGCCGAAGATTATCGGCTGGACTGCCGGCAGGTGCGTGACTATTTGACGCTGTTCAGCCGTCAATTGCTTTCTCTTGAACAACAGGAGTTGCCGGAGGATATCGGCGCTGCGCCGGCCGACGCGGAAGCGGCGGAGACGCCGGCCACCCTGCCTGGCAAATATATCCGTTCCCGGCAGGATGTCATCTTGCTGTTGGATCAGGTTTTGGACTACTTCCAAAACTATGAGCCCAGCCATCCGGCCCCCATTCTTATTCGACGTTCGCAAAAAATGATCGGTATGGACTTCGCGACGATTGTTGAGGAGCTTTTGCCGGAATCTCTGGCCTCGTTAAATCAATTGTCCGGGAAGTAATTTTTCTCACAAAGGAGTTTTCCAATGGCTAAGGACTCAAGCTCTCAGAAATTTATCGGTAAAAATAACGCGCCCCGCGTGCAAATTGAATATGACGTAGAGCTCTACGGTTCGCAAAAGAAAGTAGAGTTACCTTTCGTCACGGGGGTCATGTCCGATCTCTCTGGGCATCGGAAAAAACCTTTGCTGCCGATCGAAGAGCGGAAATTCCTGACGTTCGATCAGGACAATTTCAACGATCGCATGCGCGCCATTAAACCTCGTCTTCAATTTTACGTGGAGAATACCCTGAGCGAAGACGATGCGCTGCTGGATGTGGAATTAGAGTTTGAATCGATGGAGGATTTTACGCCTGGCGCCATCGCCAAACGGGTTCCGCAAATGCAACGTCTGCTGGAAGCCCGGGAACATCTCACGGAGCTCATCACGTATATGGATGGTAAATCCAGCGCGGAAGAGGTGGTGAAGAATCTGCTGGAGAAGCCCGATTTTCTGCATCGCTTGGTGACGGATGCACGCAAAACGGTCGCGGATGCGGAACAGGATGTGCAGGATTCGGGCAATAAAGGAGATGAGGAATGAGAGCGAGGCAACGACGCTATTCAGCTAAACAGCAGGCAACGGCGGTCGCTGAAGTTGAAACGCAGGAAACGGAAAATGAGCTTGACGGTCTGCTCAAGCGTTCATTCCGGCCGAGAACGAACGAGGCCTCAGAAGCGGTTCGTCGGGCCATCGGCACGCTGTCCGAATATGCCAACCAAGGCAAGGTAAAGGTCAGCCAGGATGTCGTATTGACCATTGAATCGTTGATCGCCCAGATCGATGAGCAGCTGTCGCAGCAGATGAACAATATCTTGCACCATAAGGAGTTCCAGAAGCTGGAGTCCGCCTGGCAAGGTCTGAGTTATCTGGTCGATAACACCAACGTCAGCGAAACGCTGAAGATTCGGGTATTGAATATCAGCCAGGATGAGTTGACGCGCAATCTGCGGCGCTATCGAGGATCGGCCTGGGATCAAAGCCCGGTGTTCAAACAAATTTACGAACAAGAGTATGGCCAGTTCGGTGGCGAGCCGTTCGGTTGCATCATCGGCGATTTTGAGTTCGATCACAGCCCGATGAGCGTGACGCTGCTGACGGAGCTGGCGAAAATTTCCGCCGCCTCGCACTGTCCGTTTATTTCCGCCGCTTCGCCGTCGCTGTTGCAGATGAGCAAGTGGAACGAACTGGGCAACCCGCGGGATATCGGCAAGATTTTCACCACGCCGGAGTATGCCTCCTGGCGCCGCCTGCGCGAAAGCAACGATTCGCGTTATCTGGTGCTGACCATGCCGCGCTTCCTGTCGCGTTTGCCTTACGGTGCCAAGACCAACCCGATCGAAGAGTTCGCTTTCGAGGAGGCCGTCCGGCCGGATATGGATGATGATTTCTCCTGGGCCAACTCGGCGTATGCGATGGGCGTGAACATCAACCGCGCCTTCCATGAGTACGGTTGGTGCTCGAAAATCCGCGGCATCGAATCCGGCGGCTCGGTAGAAGAACTGCCCGCCTACGCGTTTCCTTCTGATGAGGGCGGTTATGAGTTGACGTGTCCGACGGAGGTCGCCATTTCCGATCGGCGTGAACAGGAGCTGTCAGACGCCGGGTTCTTGCCTTTGGTTTATCGCAAGCATTCTGATTTCGCTGCCTTTATCGGTTCTTGCACCATGCATGCCCCGGCGAAATACGAAGATCCGGATGCGACGGCCAACGCCAAGCTTTCCTCCCGGCTGCCGTACATTTTCGCCACGTGCCGCTTTGCGCACTATTTGAAATGCATCGTACGCGACAAAATCGGTTCTTTCCGTTCCAGAGACGATATGCAGCTGTGGCTGAATGACTGGCTGATGAATTACGTCGATGGCGATCCTTCCGTGTCGACGGAGGCGACGAAAGCGCGTCGTCCATTGGCCGCCGCCGAAGTTCGCGTTGAGGATGTTGAAGACGATCCGGGTTATTACCGCGCACATTTCTATTTGCGCCCGCATTACCAGTTGGAAGGCATGACCGTGTCCTTGCGACTTGTATCAAAACTTCCGTCAGCCAAAAAAGATGGGAGCAGATAAGTTACGGCTGGTCATTGGTTTGGATATTGCCGACGCCTATTATTAAATGGCGTGAGTGTGAATTGATATTTCGTTGAAATTTAGCGGCGTTATTCTTTGCGTTATGGCTATTTATTAATGGCTGATGGATTCCCATTTCCGCTATTTCAATGATTGCGTTGGCAATATAACGACTTATCTGAGTGGATATTTCAATTAACGTAGTAGGACCTATCAGTCAAGGAGACAAAAATGAGCACTAAAGCATTAGTAGACTATTTTTTGAAGATTGAGGGTGTAGACGGCGAATCCCCTGACCAAACCTATCCGGGATGGATTCAGCTGCAAGCCTGGCAATGGGCGGAGGAAAATGCCGGGCGCTGGGGATTCGGCAGCGGCGGTGGGTCCGGCAAAGTCGAAATGAAAGACTTTGAGTTTCGCATGGTAAGTAATAAGGCCTCGCCCAAGCTGTTTCTGATGTGCGCCACCGGCGAACATATTCCTCAGGCAAAACTTGTTTGCCGTAAATCAGGCCAGGGTCAGCAAGATTTTATTGCCGTGACCTTCAGTAACTGCCTGGTTTCCTCATTCAAGACCGTGGGCAATATGCCGCTGAACTCCACCATCGGTACTGAAATCGATACCGTGCTGCCAACCGATGTTATCAAGCTGAATTTCGCACGTATCGAAGTTGAGTACAAAGAGCAAAACAACGATGGCTCCATGGGTGCGGTGATTAAGACGGGGTATGACCTCAAGCTTAATGCCCGTATCTGATCATTGATGTCATAACACTTATTGCAGGCCGTCTGCCCGCAGAACCTTGCGGGCAGACACAATCATTACCGCGAGGTGTTAAATGAAAGCGTCATTGCCCATGCTATTCGATAAGCTCAGCGTGAGAAATCAAAGCGGCAGCGCCGATAATTGGCGGCGCGTCCTGGTGCGTGATATCGAATTTTTACTGAATGACGCATCGCGCAGCGCAGATTTAAAACTTCACGATTATGCGCATAGCGAAAGCTCGGTATTGAATTATGGTCTGCCGTCGCTGAGCCAACGAATACCCATTAATACCGATCCGCTAACGTTGGCGAGACATATACAAAGAATTATTACTTCTTTTGAGCCGAGATTGGATCCGAAAACGATCCGCGTGGTGCCGGTCGTGAATGAACGTCAATCGTATGTATTGGCAATCTTATTTGATATCTATGGCACTTGCTCATTACCGGGCGACGAAATGCTGGTTAATTTGCGCATAGCTCTTGATTATTCCTGTGGCGCCGTACACGTATTTGATTAATAGAGGTGACTATGTTCAGTGAGCGCTTTCTCCAATTATATAATGATGAGCTGCGTTATTTTCGCGAGGCCGGTCGTCAATTTGCCTCTTCTCATCCTCAGGTCGCTCAGCATTTGGGCATGCATATCGACGGCGTGCTGGATCCTTTCGTCGAGCGTCTGTTGGAGGGCTCCGCTTTTCTTTGCACCCGCATCCAGGAAAAACTGAACAACGAGCAGCCAGAATTCGCCTTGCAAATGCTTTCTCGCCTGGCGCCCTTGTGGTACACGCCCGTTCCCGCGATCGCCACCGTCGCGATTAAGCCCGATCTCTCTTTCCCCCAGTGGCACAGCCAGGTCGATCTGCCGCGGGGAAGCCGAATGACCCTCAACGATATCTCGCTGAACAACAAACCCGCCACCTTCACCACGGCGCGGCATATTAAAGTGCAGCCCGTTGAGATTTCATTGGCGGAATGTGAAATTTTGCCGCCTCACCATCTGCCTGACGGCGCCGCCAGGCATATGCAAGATTGTTCAGCCTACGTCAGAATCGGCCTGACCACGCACGGCGTGTTGCCCGTCTCGGAACTGGACCTCGAACCCTTGCACCTGACGTTGGCGGAAGATACGGTGCGGGCCAATCAACTGATGGCCGCGCTGCTTAATCGCACCTTGCGCATCGTGCTATGGGCGAAAAACGATGACCGGCCGATCGTCAAAGTCCTGCAACCGGAAAGCCTGCGCCTGGGCGGCGTCGGCGACGAAGAGGCATTGTTGCCCACCGCGGTAGGGGAATTGCCCGGCAACCGGCTGATGCGCGAATACTTTGCGGCACCGAGCCGCTTCTTCAGCCTCGAGCTGCATGGCGTACAGGATTTTCTGCGTCAATGCGAACGCGTCCATGAGTTCGAGATCTTGTTTGCTCTTGAGCAACGCCCACTGACTCTGATCGGTCGCGTCAACGCCAGGGATTTTCATCTTTTCGCGACCCCGGTCATCAACCTGTATCGCCGCCATTGCTCGCCGGTGCTGTTGACGGGTGAGCGCACCGAGCACCAGCTGGTGGTCGACCGTTTGAACACCTCGCTGTATGAGATACATAGCGTTAAACAGGTGAAAGGCATGTTGCCGGACGGCAACCCGGTGATTTTCTCTTCGCTGCAGGCCGATGTGCATTACGACTGTGAACGGGAGCCGGCGGGTTATACGCTGCAGCGTCGTCGCGAGCCGTCGCCATCCAAATACAACAACCCGCACCTGCCCAATGAAGATACTTTCATCGCCATTTCGCCGGGCAAAAGCGGTATCGACATCGACGACATCACGTCGCTCAGCGTCGAGGCGCTGGTCTGCGAACGGCATCTGGTGCCTGCGCACCTTCAGCAACCGCATTTCCAACTGGAAACGGCGATGCCGATCCACCAGGTGGAGATCGTCCGCTACCCGAGCAACCCTGTCGCGGTGCCTAACATCAGCCAGGCGTGGCAAGCGATTCAGATGCTGGCCTCCAATCCTTTGCGCCATGCGCGCCCGGACGTTCAGGATTGTTCGGCGCTGTTGCGCGATTGGCTGTCGTTGTTCTGCCATCAGGATGACTCAAGCCAGCGCAAACGCATCGCCAGCATCAAAAATGCCTGGGTGGAGCACCACTTCGAACGCAATCAGGGGCCGGGGCCGCTCGCCTGGATCCGCGGGGCCGAGATCGCCGTCAACTTGAGCGCCAACCATCATGCCGACCACGGCGCCTATCTGTTCGGCAAAATATTGCACCACGCGCTCAGCCAATACGGCGATTTGAACCAAACGTTGAGCATGAAGCTGTTGCTGGATGGGGAAACCCACGCCGACTGGGGGGCGCTCTACTATGGCTGATATGTCGTTGATGCGCGAAACGGCGCTGTCGTTGGAGCCGGCGACGGCGACGGGGGCGCAAGGCGAGAGCCTGGGCCAGGCCGAAATCCGCGGGCTGTCCAATCGGCAGGATTTTTTCGAGTTGCTGCGGCGTATCGAACGCGCGCAGCCGGATGCGCCGCGGCTCGGCGTCTCCAACGATCGCAGCCGCGAAAGGCTCTGCATCACCCAGCCGGCGGATATGGCGTTTGCCTCGCGAGAAATCGCCTCCATCGTGCAACGCCCGACGCAGGTGCTGATTCAGGCGCGGCATTTCGGCATGTTCGCCCCTTACGGCCCGCTGCCGATCCATGTGACCGAGCACGCTCGCACCGAAGTCATCGCCCGGCGCAATCAGGCGTTCCAGCAGTTCGTCGGCATCGTCAGCCAGCGCTTCGCCGTCTTGCACTACCGGGCCTGGGCGCAGTTGAAGGCGATGATCGGCCATGATCACGACGATGACAAAAACCCGTTCTTGCATCATTTGCGTCAGACGGTGGGCGTCGATACGGCGTTGACGGTAAACCCGCATATCCAGCGTCTGCGCGAAGCCTATCCCGGCACTTATCTGCCGGGGCGTCGCTCGCTGCGGCAGTTGACCAAGATGCTGACGGCCTATTTCGCCGTTCCCATCACCATTACGCCGCGCTACGCCAAGTGGATCGACGACGGCAAAAAAAGCGGCAGTCAAAAGCTGGGCAAGTTGGGTCGCACGCGCATTGGCAGCCGCTTTTTCGATGCCCAATACGGCGCGCATATTCAAATCGGGCCGCTGGGGGCCCCGCATTACCAGCAGTATCAGCGCGGCAGCCGGCGGCTGCAGGCGCTGGTGAGTATCTGTCATGACTTCACGAGCCATCAGCTGATGCTGGACGTCAGCCTGCTGATCGCCACGGAGCCGGGCATGGCGGCGCAGCTGGGCGGCAAGTCGCTGAGTAAAGACAGCTGGCTGAAACCTAAGACAGGGACGTTTAGGCAGCTGGTTTATCAATCAACAACTTAATATAAGGAAATTTAAGGTGTATCAACGAGAACGTCTTTTTTCGCGATTGGGCCACTTTGCTTATCAGTCCTTCGTTGAAGCGACCAAGCTGTGCCGGACCTTCAGGCACGAATACGTGGAGCTTGAACACTGGCTGAAAGTCCTGGTGGACAAGGAGCGCGGCGACCTGCCGCTGATCCTGGCGCACTACGCCATCAATAGTCAGCGCATCAGCGATGCGTTGGATCGCATTCTGCATACCTTGCCGAACCGCACGAATGCGGTGGTGGATCTGTCGACGCAATTGGAAACGGTGGTGGAAAGGGGCCTGCTGATGAGCCAGCTCGCCGAAACGCCGTCCGGCGGCGTGCGCACCATCCATATCCTGGTCGGCATTCTGCAGGATCCCACGCTGCAGCGCAGTCTGTACCGGCTGAGCGACGAATTCAAAAAACTGCCGATCCCGCAGCTGTTCGACGATTATCCGGCGATTCTGGCGGAGTCCGTCGAGCATGAGGAAGAAGAAGATGAAGTCTACAGCGCCCACGGCGATGCGCCGGATGCGTCCGAGACGGTCGAGATACTCGATAAATGGTGCGCCGACCTGACTCGCCAGGCGCGCGACGGTGAAATCGATCCGGTGATTGGCCGCGAGGCGGAGCTGCGTCAGGTGATCGACATTTTGCTGCGCCGTCGGCAGAACAACCCGATTTTGGTGGGCGAAGCCGGGGTCGGCAAAACGGCGGTGGCGGAAGCGCTGGCCTGCAAGATAGCGCAAGGACAGGTGCCGCCGCTGCTGCAGGGCGCCCGGCTGCTGTCTTTGGATCTGGGGCGCATGCAGGCCGGGGCGAGCATGCGCGGGGAGTTCGAATCACGTCTGAAAGCGCTGATCGACGCCATTGCGCATTCGGCCGTGCCGGTGATCCTGTTCTGCGATGAGGCGCATACGCTGGTGGGCGCCGGCGGGCAGGCCGGCACCGGCGACGCCGTCAACCTGCTGAAACCCATGCTGGCCAGGGGGGCGCTGCGCATGGTGGCGGCGACCACCTGGTCGGAATACAAACAGTTCATCGAGCCGGATGCCGCGTTGACGCGCCGCTTCCAGTACGTGTTGGTTTCAGAGCCGGACGAAGAGAATGCGGTGAACATGATGCGCGCCATCGCCCCGCATTTCGCACAGCACCACAGCGTTAAAATCCGCGAATCGGCGCTGCAGGCGGCGGTGCATTTGTCGCTGCGCCATCTGCCGTCGCGGCAGCTGCCGGACAAGGCCATCAGCCTGCTGGATACCGCCTGCGCGCGGGTGGCGCTGAGCCAGCATGCGCAGCCTGAAAAAATCGAGTCGCTCGAGGCCGGGCTGGCGGTGAAGCGCACCGAATTGAACGGCCTGCAGGAAGAAAGCCGATTCGACAGTCTGGCGCCCACTCGCATCAGCGAATTGCAGCTGACGCTCAGCGAGATGGAGGGAGAGCTGGACGCCCTGCGTCGGCGACAAGCACAGGAGCAGCAGGCGGTTACCACCTTGCTCGAGGCGGAGCGGCAGTCGCCGGAGCGGCTGCCGCAGCTGGCCACCGAGTTGGGCGAGCTGCAAGACGGCGGCCTGCCGTTGGTGTATCCGTGGGTGGACGATCGCGTCGTGGCGGAGGTGCTGTCGGATTGGACCGGCATTCCCACCGGCCGCATGCTGCAAAGCGATCTGGACAATGCGCTCAACCTTAACCAGCTGCTGAGCCGCCAGATTTTCGGCCAGCAGACGGCGATCGATGAAATCGCGCAGGCGGTGAGGATCTCCCGCGCCGGCATTCAGGCGCACGATCGGCCATTGGGCGTTTTCATGCTGTCCGGCCCGAGCGGCGTCGGCAAAACGGAGACCGCGTTCGCCCTGGCGGAGGCGATGTACGGCGGCGCGCACAACCTGATCGTCTTCAATATGAGCGAATTTCAGGAATCGCACACCGTCTCCACGCTGAAGGGGGCACCGCCGGGCTATGTCGGCTACGGCAAGGGCGGCAAATTGACGGAGGCGGTGCGCCGCAAGCCTTATTCCATCGTGCTGCTCGACGAATTCGACAAGGCACATCCCGACATTCATGAGGCGTTCTATCAAGTCTTTGACAAGGGCGTGATGGAGGACGGCGAAGGCCGCATGATCAGCTTCCGCCAGTGCTTTATTTTGATGACGAGCAACATCGGCGCCGGCGAGATAGAAGCGACGCTGGCGGAAACGCCGGAGCTGAAAACCGAGGCGCTGCGCCCGATGCTGCACGATGTGCTGGCGCGCTTTTTCCCGGCGGCGCTGTTGGCGCGCATGAACGTCATTCCTTACGTGCCGCTTTCCACCGAAGCGATAACCCATATCGCCACCAAACAGATTTCACGTTTACAGCAACGTTTGCACAAAGAAGTGGGCGTGTCGCTGGTGCTGGAGGGCGACATTCCCGGCTGGATAGCCAAACGCATCAGCGCCCATCCTTCGCGCGGCAGAGCGGTCGAGTCGCTGCTGCAGCAGGCGATTTTGCCGCCAATCAGCAATGAAGTGCTGCAGCGCAAACGGGCGGGACAGGAACTGCAGAATATCCAACTCATGGTCGAGAACGATAGTTTAAGTGTTTATTTCGACTGATTTTTAATTTACCGCCGGCCCGCAAACGCGGGGCGGGGTTCGATATCGGATCAGAGAGGTTGTTATGCCTTTAATCGAAATTGATAACCCGGTGTTAGCCGAATTAAATGCGTTTCCACTCAGCTTTACCACCAAAGAAGGGTTGTCGAGCAACTCGCAATATTCGCTCGAATTCGAATGCGCTCAGGCGGATGTGGATTATGAGTCTTTGCTGGGTGAAGGGATCAGCATTCAAATAGAAAGGCCGGATTTCGGCACGCGGCCTTTTTACGCTTACGTGATCGGCGCCTCCGATGCGGGGCAGCACCAGGATAAGTTCGTTTATAAGCTGGAGCTGAGCACCTGGCTGTGGTTTTTGATGCAGAACCGCAACAGCCGTATATTCCAGGATCTGAACGTGCTCGATATCATCGAGCAAATCTTCTCTCGCTACGGCTTTGCCGACTACCGTCTGGATATTCAAGGTACCTATCCAACGCGTGAGTATTGCGTGCAATTTTCCGAAACGGATTTCGCGTTTATCAGCCGCCTGCTGGAAGACGAAGGCATCTGGTATTACTTCGATCACGCCGAGGATAAGCACACGCTGGTGATCACCGACCGGCAGAACTTCGACGATCTGGATTTCGGTTACGCCGTGTTGCCGTTCATGCCGGACAGCGAAGAAAACCGCGCTATTCGCGAAGGGATCCAGCGCATCCAGCGTTCCCGCAAAGTGCGTCCGAATGAAATCGTGCTGCGCGACTTCGACTTCCAGAACCCGCGCAAGAACCTGCAAACCAAGGTGGAAGAGAGCCGCCTCGGCCTGCAGAACACGCCGCTGGAATGGTACGACTACGCGGCGGGTTATATAGATACCGAGCGCGGTGAGAACCTGGCGCGGTTGCGCCTGGAAGAAATGCAAAGCGACGGTCACCTGCTGTTTGGCGAGAGCAACGCCGTCGGGCTGATGGCCGGCAAGGACTTCTCCTTGATTTTGCACCCGGACGCCAACCGCAACCGCCGCTTCAAACTGACCCGTTGCGACTATGTGTTCGTGCAAGACGGCCCCGACAGTAGCAGCGACGGCCGCAACGTGACCTGCCGTTTCAATGCGCTCAACGACGATGTGGCGTTCCGCCCGCTGCGCGAAACGCCCAAGCCGCAGATGCCGGGCATCCAGAGCGCCACCGTGGTCGGCGCGCCCAATTCCGAAGTGCATACCGACAAGTTTGCGCGCATTCGCGTGCATTTCCACTGGGATCGCTACAAAACCACCGAGGAGGACAGCTCTTGCTGGATCCGCGTCGTGCAGGCCTGGGCGGGGAAAGGTTGGGGCGTGATCGCCATGCCGCGCGTCGGCCAGGAAGTGCTGGTGACCTATGTCGACGGCGATCTCGACCGTCCGATGGTGACAGGGATTGTTTATAACGGCGATAACCCGCCGCCTTACCAACTGCCTGAATACATCAACTACTCGGGGATGGTGTCGCGTTCGCTGCGCTTCGGCAAGCCGCAGCACGCCAGCCAGTTGACCTTCGATGACAACCGCAACAACGAACGCGTCATGCTGCACGCCGAGCGCGATTTGCAAACCACGGTGGAGCGCAATCAGGCCACCGAGGTGGGGATGGACAAGTTTGACATCATCCGCCGCACCTTTACGGACTGGTTCACCAACCACGTCTCTTACAAGGATTACGTCTTCAGCATTACCGGATTTAACGCGTCGATCACCGGCGTCAGCGCCTCACTGACCGGCGTCAGTCTTAGCGCAACCGGGGTCAGCACCTCGTTTACCGGCGTCAGCACCTCGTTCACCGGCGTGAGCACGTCGTTTACCGGCGTCAGCACCTCGTTCACCGGGTTGAGCACGTCGTTTACCGGGCAGAGCACCAGCTGCACCGGCGTCTCGAACTCGATGACCGGCGAAAGCAACTCCTTCACCAGCATCAGCAACAGCATGACCGGCGAGAGCAACAGCTATACCACGGTCAGCACCAGCCAGACCGGCAGCAGCACCAGCTTTACCGGCGTGAGCGTGAGCACCACCGGCTCATCGACCAGCACCACCGGCTGCAGTATCAGCACCACCGGTTCGTCGACCAGCACCACCGGTTGCAGCATCAGCACCACCGGCAGCAGCGTGAGCACCACCGGCAGCAGCGTCGGCACTACCGGCAGCAGCGTCAGCAGCACCGGCAGCAGCGTCAGCAATACCGGTAGCAGCGTCAGCAATACCGGCAGCAGCACCAGCACGACGGGGGTGTCCATCAGCTACACCGGCGCGTCACTGTCCGAGACCGGCGTCGATTTGAAAAAAGTCGGGATGCAAAGCAAAAACTAACGAGGCGCGGCAATGAGAATCATACGGCCACAGCAATTGGTGGCGATTAAAGGAAGTTACCAGATCGGCACAGACAGCCGGCTCGGCATCAGCGTCGTGGCCGGATGCTACCTGTCCCGACCGGAACACTTCGTGAACGAAGCCGAAATCTGGGAGGCGTGGAAACGCGCGCCGCTCAGCCTGCCGGTGCTGGATGTGGCCGAGCCGAAGCCGTTCGCCGAATACCTGATCGCTGGCCATGCCGGCATCGGTCAGCCGGTAAAAACGCTAGACGTCAGCGCCGACATCGGCGGGCTTAAGCGCCGTTGGCGGGTCGAGGGCGAGGGCCGACGCGGCGCGATGGGGGCGGAACCTTTCCTCAGCGTGCCGCTGGATCACACCTCGGCCTGGGGCGGGAAAGACAACAAGGAGAATCCGTTGGGGCGCGGTGGCAATGATGGACTGCGGCCGCTGCTGATGACCTTGTCCGCCGAGGGCTCCGCACAGGAACGCTCCCCGTTGGCGGCGCCGGCGCCGGTGCCGCACGAGTTTTTGCTGCGTAAGGCGCACATCGACAAGGTGGCGGGCCAGATCGCCAGCAAAGCGTATCTGGAAACGGCTTTCCCCGGATTGCCGGCCGATATCGATCGGCGCTACTACCAGATGGCGTCGCCGGCGCAGTGGCTGCCGGAAGCGGCGTGGCCGGATAGGGTGCCCTTTGAACTGCAGGGCGTCGGCGCGCAAAGCCAGGCGATACGCGGCGAGCTGCCGGCGGTGCGTGGGCGGGCGTTCATACGCCGCCACGATAGCGAGAGCCTCGAGGAAATTGAACTGCTGCGCAAAACGCTGTGGTTCCTGCCCGACAGCGACATCGCGCTGATCGTGTTCACCGGCGATGCGCCGCTGACGCATCTTCTGGACGAGTCCATCGAGTCCCTGATGCTGGCGTTGGATCGCTGCGATGCGCCGCGGCCGTTCGATTATTTCCGGCAGGTGCATCACAAGCGCAGCGACGATGAGGCTTCCCCCTTTGAGTTCCTGTTTGATCCGGATCTGATGCCGGCGGAGATGGGCCTGAATGTCATCCAGGCGGTGTCGGATCACCCCAGCGATTTGCGTTACGACCCGTCGCCCACCTCGTTGGGCGACTCCGCCGTTTTCTATCAACGTATCCGCGAGGCGATTGCCTTGCACCAGCAACAGACGACGGCGGATCCCGCTTCCGTGACGCTGCCCGATTTGCCGGATCTGCCCGCCGAAGACGGCAATGATGCGTTTTTTCCCGCTAGCGCAACCGTGGAAGGGAAGACTTTCAGCGGATTGCGCAGCCATGCGCTGTCAGACAAGCATTTTCTGCAATGCCGCTTTGAGCGCTGCGATTTTTCCCAGGCGATCCTGGAGAACTGCACCTTCGAAAACTGTGTTTTTGATGCGGTCGACCTGACGCAGGCGACGCTGCGTCGGATCCGCATGGTTTCGTGCACCTTGCAAAAGCCATCGATGGCGGAAAGCGCGTGGCAGGAGGCGGTCCTCGAACGGGTAACGCTGGAGGCACCGCAGGGGCAAGGCATGCGGGCCGAGGGGATGAAGCTGGATTACTGCGTCTTCGAGCGGGGGGATTTCACGGCGATGCGCTTTGAGCGCGGGGCGATTGGCAACGGCATGTTCAACGGCTCGACGCTGATCCGCGCGCAATTTCTGCAAGGGGAACTGGATGCCTGCGTGTTCAACCGCTGCCTGGCCGAAGGCGCGGTGGCGCTGGATATGACGTTAACCAAAAACTCGTTCCTCGGCGGCAATTGGCGCGGCGTGCGCTTTGAACGCTGCGGCGTCGAGAGCTTGACGGCGGGCATGCAGGTGAATTTTTCCCACGGCGTGTTCAGCGATTGCTGTTTCACCAAAGTGGGGCTGAAAGCGGCGCGCCTGGAGAGGTGCCAACTGCTGTACAGCGTTTTCACCGAATGCAATTTCGACGAGGCCGATTTGACGGCTAGCACCATCGCCGGCTGCGACATGGCCGGCGTGCGGTTCAAAGACAGCGTGCTGACGCACGCTCGCTGGAAAAACAGCAGCGCCCAGCAAGGACTGTTTTACAACGCCGACTTGCGCGATGCGGGATTTGACCAGTGCAACCTGGCGGCGGCGAATCTGGCGATGAGCTGGCAGGACGCCGGTACCCGTTTCAGCGGGTGTTTGCTTGAACGGGCGTGCTGGGTGCCGCGCAGAATTATTCAGGGGGACTATGCGCATGAAAACTGAGAGCCGCGTCATCCAACAGGCCCTGCCTGACACCGAGGTGATTGAGCTGGAGGTCGCTCAGGCGGTGGCGCAGACGCCGGCCATGCCGCGCACCTTCAAAAAGCGACGTTTCCACGATCGTGAGCTGAAAGGGTTGACGCTGAGCGACTGTTTTTTCATCGACTGCCATTTCGAACGCGTCACGTTTGAAGGATGCGATTTGCGAGCGGTGCGCTTTGAGGGCTGCACCCTGCAGCAGGTCAACGTGGTCGGCGGCAGCTTGATGCGCCTGGCGTTCAACGAATGCCGGTTTGACAACCTGACGTTGCAACAGGGGCTGCTGTGCAATGTGGCGTGCAATGACACCACGCTGCAGGGGTGCTACGTCGGCGATTGTCTGCTGGACGACTGCAGTTTGATCCGGTGCGAGGTCAACGGGGCGGAAGTTGAACGCAGCAGCCTGGGGCATCTGGCCGTGCAGACCAGCACCCTGACCAACCTGATGTTTCACCAGGACGTGATACAGGACGCCAACTGGTATGCCTGCCAACTCACACAGTGCTTGTGGCAGGCGTCGACCCTCGAGCGCCACATCATGGGGGGCTGTCAGTTGGAGAAGTGCAGCTGGCAAACGATCGCCGGACAGGCGCGCATCTGGTTCACCTGCCGCCTGTCGGGCTGCAATTTGGCGCAGCTGCAACTGCAGGGCGCCAGTTTTCACCGCAGCGAGCTGGAGGGGTGTTCGTTCGCCGACAGCGATCTGACCTCGGCGATCTTCGCCGAAGCGCAGGCGCTGCGCTGCGATTTCGAGCGCGCGACGCTGACCCTGGCGCAGGGGCAAAAAGCCCGGTTCAGCGAGTGCGCGATGGGCGGTGCCAACTGGGGGCGCGCCATGCTGATGCAAGCGGAATTCAGGGCGTGCGATCTGGCGCTGGCCAATCTGGAGCAGGCCGAGCTGCGGGAAGCGAATCTGATCGAACAGCCGTTGACCGCCGCCCAGCAACAGAGCGCTCGTCTGCATGGCGCACAGCGTCATCGCGCCGAAAATGTGCCGCTTACCGCCGATCCGTTCTTGAGTGCGATCGACGCCTGGTATGCGCATCAACAACCGGGACCGCGGCAACCGTCGTATCAACGGCCAACAGGAGTAAGCAGATATGTATAAGTCCAGAAGAGAGCATCAGAAGGTCTATGCCAACGCCAGGGTGACGCCTTTGCAGTTGGTGCGCAGCGCTCCGCTTGCCGAACAAGGGGGGCGCAAGGTGGTGACGCTGGCGGCCGACGCCAATGGCGGCCTGTATGTCGACGGCATGCGCGCCCATTGTCTGGCGGTCGCCACCAGCTGCCTGGTTCAGCCGCTGGCGGGCGATCGCGTTTGCGTCATCGTCGACGGCGACAAATTGGTCATTACCGAGATCCTGTCGCGGCAACAGGCGCACGCCGTCATGACGCTGGACAGCCGCAGCGCCAACTTGCGCATCGTGGCGCCGGAGATCGAACTGCAGGGCGGCAAGCGGCTGACGTTGCGCAGCCCGCACTTCACGCTGCTGACGCGCAGCAGCCGTTGGGTGGCCGAAACGCTGCACCAAATCTCTCAACGCCTGTTTGTGCGCAGCAAGCACGCAAGCCGGCGGGTGGAGGAAACCGACGAGGTATTGGCGAAACACATCATTCAGGATGCGCGGCAATCCCTGGTCATCAACAGTGAAATTGGTTCCCTGAAGTCTTCGGCGGTGCTGAAGATCGACGGCGGCCAGATACATATGGGGTAACCACCATGACTGCAGCCAATACCAACATGGGCGGGATCGGCTTGGCCGGCTGTGACCCGATGATACCGGCGCCGGGTCCGAATACTTCGCCCAACAACACCGGCATACCGAACGTGCCTAACTATTTCATTTGCGGCGGCAATGAACAGAACCTCGGCACCATTCGCGTGGCCACCATCGATTCGGGCGGGGTGATCGGCGCCGCCTCGGGAACGCATTCGGCCCAGGCGCAGCCGGTGCAGGGATCGGGCAAGTATTTCTCCGGCGGCATGCCGGTCACGCGATTAGGTGATTCCAGCACGACGAACAACAACAACATGGTCGCTACTCAGGTCGCGCCCAGCCAGACCAAATGTTTCGTTAATGCATAGGAGTTCAGCATGGTGAAAACGCTCCGGGGGATCGCGGTAGGGGCTCTGTTGGCGGTGGGGACGCTGAGCGGATGCAGCTGGTTTTCTCACGACGAAGCGGCGGATGCGGGGCGTCGGTTGCGGTTTATCGACGTCGAAGTGACCGCCAACGACAACGTGAACCCGAATGCGGCCGGGGAGGCGCAGCCGGTCAAGGTGTGCGTCATAGAAACCAATCGCTCGGGGTGGATGCCCGAAGGGATTGGCGATGGCGCCCCTTGCCGCGAGACGGCGCCGTCGGAAGGGGCGCTGAGCCGGCACCAGAGCATTTTGCAACCGAGGGAAACGCTGCGTTATCGCTTCGAGGTGCCGGCAGGGCAAGAGCGATGGGTCGTCGTCGGGGCGGAATTTCAGCAAATCAGCGGCGTCTTGCCGCTCGCCGAGAAAAAGTCCCCCGCGCAGGCTGATTCGCAAATGAAGGTGATGGTGGGGATGACGTCACTCAGCATAGTGACTAACGACAAAATGGATGAATGACATGTTACCTAAACAACGCGTCGCCTGGGTAGAAGGCATGTTGATGGAACCGCAGCATTTCCAGCAGCAGGAACGTTTTTTCGAGCACTTGATTGAAGCGCGCTTGCGCAGCGTCGCAACCTTCACCTGGGGGTTCCTGGCGCTGGAGATCGACAACGGGCTATTGGAGCAGGGCAAGTTTGCGCTGAAGAAAGCCAAGGGCGTTTTCCCCGACGGCACGGCGTTCAGCATGCCTGAGGATATTCCGCTGCCGCCGCCGCTGGTGCTGGGAGAAGGCTGCCAGGGGAAAGTGGTGTGCCTGTCCGTGCTGATGGACATTGCCGGCAATGCCCAGATCGATCTTATCCAGGATGAGCGGAAAAGCAGCCGCTTTCGCACCATGGACGCCGATGTGCCGGATCGCAACCACGGCGTCAGTCTGGAAGGGACACCGCGCGTATGCACGATGCAGCTGGGGAGCCTGGTGACGCGGCTAAGCCTGGAAGATGCGGTCAGCAGCGCGGAAAGCGTTTTGCCGGTCGGCTTCGTGCGCGAGCTCACCAGCGATCGTCGGGTGCTGCTGGATGAGCGCGCCTTGCCGCCGATGCTGGATTTCCGCGCCATCGGCTGGCTGCCCGCGTTCACCACCGAACTGCTTGGGCTGATCAGCCAACGTCTGGAATCGGTCTTCCGTCCGGACGTGCACATGACGATCGGCGGGCTTTCCGAGCTGCTGGAGTTGCTGTTGCTGCAAACCTTGAGCGAGTTCAATTTGCGCATCAGCCAACTGTTGGCCAGCCCGCAGGTGCACCCTGAAACCCTGTTCGACACGCTGCTGAGCCTGTTGGGGCGGCTCAGCATCATTCCCGGCGGCGAACGTCTCTGGGATCGCGCCGATTTGGTGTATCTGCACGATGAGCCGCACAACTGCTATTTCCAGCTGTTCGCCTCGATCCGTCGCGCGCTGTCGCTGGTGATCGAAGCGCCGGCGGTGGCGCTGCCGTTTATCGATCGCGGCGACAGCATTTATCTGTGCCCGAACGACTCGCAGCTGCGTCTGGAAAAACTGGTGTTTGCCGTCAGCTGCGGGTTGTCCATCGAGCATCTGCGCTCGTATTTCCCCGCGCAGGTCAAACTGGGGCCGGTCGAGAAAATCATTCAGCTGATCGATCTTCAATTACCGGGCGCTCGCTTGCTGCCTATGGCTTCGCCGCCGCGGCACATACCGTATTACCCGAACAGCATCTATTTCGAGGTTGATCATGCTGACCCGATTTACAAGGAGATGATGGGCGGCTCGGCGATGGCGCTCAGCATCGTGGGGGATTTCCCGGACCTGCGCTTTGACGTCTGGGGATTAAGGCAAGGGAGGGTGGGATGAACGAATTCGAGAGAAAAATACGCGAGGCGATGGCGGTAACGCGCAACAACGCGACGCCGCGCCTCCCCGCGTCCGGCACGGTAGGCAAAACGACGGCGGAAATGGCCGCGTTGTCCTTCGGCGCGCGGGCGTTGGCCGCCAAGCTGCGGCCGGGGAGCGCCGGGGTGGCGGCGCCCACCGAACCCAAGCCTTATGAAGCGGAAAGCGCCGCGCCGGAAAACAGCGATCCCGCCCCTGGCGACCGCCAGGGGGACACGGCGACGGCCTCGAACGGCTTGTTTGGCCGCGCCGCGCTGAGCAAGCCCGGGGTGATGATGGGCCACTGGGACAATCCACTGATCGCCGCCGCCATTCCGGTCTTGCTGCAGGTGGAGCGGGTGCGCGATCAGAAACAGCTGAATCCGGGCGCGGTGCGCGCGCAGATCGTGCGCGAGATCCAGCAGTTCCAACAGACGCTGTTGGCGGATCACGTCGCGCCGAGCGATGTCGACAAGCTGGCCTATCTGCTGTGCTCCTACGTGGATGAGTGCTGCATGGGCACGCTGGAGTCGGGCGAACTGAATCTCAGCCTGCTGGTGGAGTTTTATCGCGACGCCTGGGGCGGGGAAAAGTGCTTCGAGCACCTGCAAGAGTATCTGGCCGCCTCGCCGCGCAATAAGGAGATCCTGGCGTTCTACGATCTGATCCTGTCGCTGGGCTTCGAAGGGCAATACCACGTGATGGAGCGCGGCGCGGTGCTGCTGGCCGACGTGCGCAACCGTCTTGATGGTTATCTGTACAGCCAGAACCCGACGCAGACGCTGGCCGATGCCGAACCGAGCAGCGTGGTGCGCAAGGCCACCCGCATCACGCCGCTCAAGCTGCTGTGCTACGGCCTGGCGATAGCGCTGCTGGCGTACGCCTCGGCCGCCTGGTATCTGCACGATCAGTCGCGCGCGCTGCGCAACGCCATTCTGGCCTGGACGCCACCGCAGCCGCGCAAAATCAACATCATGGAGACGCTGCCGCAGCCGCTGCCGCAAATCCTCAGCGAAGGGTGGTTGGAGGTGCGCGCCGATCCGCGCGGCTGGCTGTTGATCTTCACCTCCGACGGCGCTTTCGCCACCGGGCAGTCGAAGCTGTCGGAAGAGTTTAAAAAGAAACGCAACATTGAGCGTTTGGGGGAGGCGCTGGCGCCGTGGCCGGGCGATCTGGAGGTGATCGGGCATACCGACAACAAACCGTATCGCAACACCTCCAACAACTCCAACCTGAAACTCTCGGAAGCTCGCGCGCAGACGGTGGCCGACAAGCTGCGAGAATCCTTGGCCAACAGTAAATACAACCGCACCGTGACATCGGTCGGCAAGGGCGATCAGGAGCCGCTGGACGACAACGCGACGGAAGAAGGGCGCCGCCGCAACCGCCGGGTGGACATCCTTTGGAAAATCGGCGAGAGGGAGATGGCTTCACCGTCTGCCACGTTGAATCAGGCAGGGGTAGCCGCCGAGGTCCCCGAGGATAACTAAGACATCCGTCGGCGTAGAGATAATAAGGAAATTATATGATACGTAGATCATTCATATTGGTGATTGCCTTGCTGCTGTGTGCGGTGGTGTGGTGGATTGGGCCGCTGATCGCCATCGGCACCTACCGCCCGCTGCTGTCGGTCTGGGTCAGAGGCATCATTATCGCTCTGATCCTGTGCTGGGCGCTGTGGCCGTTCGTGGCGACGTTTTTGTCCTGGGTGTTCCGCCACGCGCGGGCCCCAGCCCCGGCCAAAAGAAAAACCGCGCAGCGAGATCGCGTCACCTCGCGTTTTTACGACGCCTTGCGCACCTTGCAGTACGTCGGCACGTCGAAGCAGCGCACCCCCTGGCAGCGCTTCAAGTACCGCCTGACGCGCCGTTACATCAGCGAAAAACCCTGGTTTTTGGTCATCGGGCCGCCGGGCAGCGGCAAAACCTCGTTGATCGGCGAAAGCGGCGAACGTTTCTTGCTGGCCGAACACTATGGGCTGCAACAGACGGTGGATGTCGGGCCAACCCAGGATTGCAACTGGTGGCTGGCGGAGAATTCGGTGTATGTGGACACCTCCGGTGAATGGCTGCAGCTGAACGGCCTCGGCGATGAGGGCGCCAGGGCGCGCGATACCCTGTTCAAGCTGATCAGGCGCCACCGCCGCCATCCGGGCATCGACGGCATCATGCTGTGTCTGGATGCGCGTTGGTTGCTGCACGCTTCGCTGACCGAAAGAAAGTCGGTCGCCGACGCGCTGCGCGTGCGTCTGCTGGAAATGGCTTCGTGGTTCCGCAGCGAGCTACCGGTCTATCTCACCATCAGCCACCTCGATCAGCTGGTCGGCGGCGAGACCTTCCTGTCCATGCTGGGCGACGATCTGCTGCAAAACGGGATGGGGTTCAGCCTGAACCGCGCCGCACAGGGCGAAACGCCCTTCGAACAGTATGAAACCCTCTACCGGGAGATGGTGGCGCGCGTCAGCCATCACGTGCTCGAACTGCTGCACGATGCGCCGGATGGGCAAAACCGCCAACAGCTGCTGTTCTTCACCGAGTCGCTGGGATCGCTGGGCAACCCGCTGTATTCCCTGTTAGAGCAGATCTTCCCGCAAACACCGGTGGGCTACGCCTGCCATTTGCAGCAGGTCTGGCTGGGCAGCACCATCGCCCTGCCGCCGCAGGGCGCGATTTACAACGCGGAAGCGGCGGATATCTATGAAGCTCGCCCGACCGGGCGCATTTATCACCCGGAGCTGAATTACGCCCGGCAAGAGCGTGGGGTGATGCAGCAGTCTTCTCACGCCAGGCCGCTCGGCAGCCGCATGAGCTCCCTGGGCCGCTATGTGCTGGTGCTCATTCTGTTGGCGGTCTCTTTTAACCTGCTGGCGATGCGTTACCTGTGGGAGAGTGATTACATCTCCTACATTGCGGCGCGCTTTGACGAAACGAAGCGCATCGTGCGTGAAATACCGGTCACTAACCGCGTCAGCGACGATGTCATTTCCGCCTATGAGCAGTTGGGCTATATGAACGCGCAGCTGGGCGGTGAGGTTTCACCGGTGCCGAATCCCTATTTCGAGCACAAGCTGATCAACAGCGCGGCGCAAAAGACTTATCAGCGCCATTTGCTGCAGATCTTCTGGCCGGCGGTGGAAAACTATATCGCGGACGAACTCAAGAATGACGTATCGGCGTCCAACAAGGACGTCTACGGCACGCTGAAAGTGTATCTGATGATGGGCGAGCCTTCGCACCGTTCCGCCGAGGCGCTGGTCGACTGGTTCATGACGCGTTGGGATAGCTTCATGCCGCAAGGTTACACCGACATGAACAAAGGCATCTTCGCTTACCACCTGAGGGAAATGTTTTCCCTGCCGAATGCGCCGGTCATGAAAATGAACGGCGACTTGCTGCGCCTGGCGCGGGTGAAAGCGATGAATATTCCGATGCAGGTGCGGGTGGTGCGCCGCATCGAAGAGAAACCGCTGCCGGCGGCGATCAACGACATTTCGCTGGCCGACGCCGCCGGGCCGAACGTGTCCTTGATGCTGCGCCGCAAGAGCCAGGCGACGGTGACCGATACCGCCGTGCCGGGGTTCTATACCCGCGCCAGCTACCGCGATGTCTTCCTGGCGCAGCTCGATGACGCCGCCAGGGATATGATCGAAGAAGAGTCCTGGGTGCTGCGCGACAGCCCGGAAGGCAAAAACAAAGTGAACTCATTGGCCTCCGCACAAAAGTTGGCTGATGAAGCGAGAAAGCTTTATCTCATCGAATACGCGGACAAATGGGATGCGTTCATGCGCGACGTGCGCGCCCGGCCGGTCAACGGGCTGGAGGATGCGGCGATATTGGCGCGTCAGCTGTCCGATCCTTCGTCTCCGTTGGCCAACCTGGTGCGTTTCGCCGCGCGTGAAACCAGCATGACCGGCACCAACCAGGGCGATGCGGCGAGCTGGTTCGATCGCCAACGCAATCGCCTCGAACAGCAACGGCGTGACATCCTCGGCGAGATCTCCGGCGAACGTGCGCGTTTTCGTCTTACGCCGGAACGCGCGGTGGAAGATCGTTTCGAGTTGCTTCGCCGCTTGGGGTATCAGCTGTTGCAGACCACCAATGCCAGCAACGATCCGCTGAGCCGCAGTTTCGAAGCGCTGTACAGCCAGTTGACCACGCTATCCACCTCATTGCGCGGTGGCCAGGTGGTACCGGCCGGCGGCACGCTGAAACGGCTGCAGCTGGATGCGGCGCGTCAGCCGGAACCGGTGCGCAGCGTCATGATGGATCTGTTGCAGGTTGGGGACAGTCAAACGATCCAGCAGAGCCAGAAGAACCTGAGCAAAGGGGCTTCGTCGCTGGCTTCCGGGTTGTGCAAGGGCAGCATCAGCGGGCGCTATCCGTTCTCGCGCAACGCCAGAGCGGAGGTCGGCATCGAGGACTTCTCGCGCATGTTTGGGCAGAACGGCGCAATGCAGCAGTTCTTCGATGAAAACCTGGCCGCTTACGTGGATGTCAACGCGCAGAAATGGAATGCCAAACCGGGGTCGGAGGGGATCGTCAATGCGAGCACGCTGGGCGCGTTTGAAAATGCCCGCTTGATTCGCGATACCTTCTTCAGCGCCGGCGACAAACTTTCATTCTCCATGTTCATCAGACCGCTGTCTCTGACCCCGACCATCACCGAAGCGACCCTGGACATCGATGGGCAGGTGATTAACTACAGCCATGGTTATAGCCAGCCTACCCGCATCGATTGGCCGGGCCCGAAAGGCGGTAGCTATGTTCGACTGACCTTCCGCACCGGCACCGGCCAGATCCAGGTCGCCAGTTTCGACGGGCCCTGGGCCTTATTCCGGATGTTCGACGCCAGCAATCCGGTGCCGCTCGCCAGCGACAGGCGAGAGCTGACGATGTCGATGTCGTCGGTGGTTGGCGTGCTCAAACTTGAGTTGCGCTCGACGATGAAAGATTTCCCACTTTGGTCACGGGCGTTGCGAGGATTCTCGTGCCCGAAAGCGATGTAAACACAACCGTAACGAGGTGATAAACATGTTAGATCCAGCCAAAATTTTAGAAACCATGAAAGCCGGCGGCAATTTGGGCACCAACTCCCAATCGTCGCTGAGCCAACCCTTTATGCAAGGCGTCAGCAATATTCAAATGTCGGGGCCCGACGCGGCCAAGTCGGTCATGAGTAACGTGACAAAATCTTGCGATGATATGTTCGGTAATATGAAGGGCATTTTTAATGGTCTGCAATCGAATGTGAACGCACACCAAAAAATGCAAACGGGCGAGCAGCCGAAAGATTTTAATGTTTCCATGGACGATCTTCGTCCGGCGATTGCGAAAGGGTTCCCGCACGAAATGGCGGACTTCTTTTCCAAAGTGCCGAAACTGTAATCAACAACTCGATGGATAAAATACCGGGAGGTGGAAATGCCTCCTGGTATTCACAAGGAGTGGTGCGATGATCTATGACTGGATGCTTAAAAACGCCAATAAACGCATGGGTTTTTTCATCATGGTGATACCCAGCTTGTTTTTCTGGATAATGGTTTTTCTGACCTTTTATATTTTTTGATTCTTTGATGTAAAAAAAAGCACCCGCAAAGGTGCTTAAAATGAAACGAATTAAAAAAAATAGTAAGGGATGATTATGAGTTTTTATTACAGTTTCGAGATGATCTGCAACCCGCTGGAAATCAGCGCATCGACGGCCAGACCAATACCTTTACCGATGGTGCCGACAACGGTTTTGGCATCAGGGTTAACACCGGCAATCGCGGAAATGGTATCAATACCGGTTCCCACTGCACTGCCAATCAGTGTACCTACGTCACCAAAAAAACCAGCACCGTTAACTTGTTCAATTTCAATTGCGGATAGTTCTTTCATGATTGAAACTCCTTTTTCAGTTAGCCCTTTAATTCAGGCAATTTCATTATTGCAAATCAGGTCTTTTTTTCAACAAAAGTGTTGTCATTTTTTATACTATTCTGTTGTTTGTTATTTTAATTTGGCATCGTTAAATTATATGTTATTGGATCCTGATTTTTCATATCGCATTTACCCTCAGCGTTCACTGCGCAATAACGCTTGTTATTTAAAAATCTGAATGACATCTACCCGAAGGGAGACCGTATGAAGATATTGACGACGCCGGAAAGACCTTTCCGCTATGATGAGCTTGCGGAAAAAATTGTCGTAGAGGCCAGAAGCCGCTTGGGGTGCGCCGCTCTGCGGTTTTTAGACTGCATGATCCAGGGGTATGGCCCGCCGGTGATTGTATTTGATATCTATAATAATCACGGTAAGTTGCAAACGGTTAAAGTCATTCTGCCCATTGGCAGTCATAAACAGTTAAAAAAAGATCACCTCGGGCTGATTGCCTGTCTGGAGGCTAAAAAACTGACGCGATTAAAAAAAATATAAAAATTACTCAGATCGACACTATTTATTACCTCTGTTTGCTCTGCGTCACGCCGGTAAAAACGCTTTCCCAGCCTGGACGTTCTTGCTCCGGCCGCCGATGAGTTCATCTTTTCTCAATCAATCGCCATGAAAGTTTTGCAGTCACTTGCAACCGTAAAGTGTAGCTTTTTTTTATGCATTTTTTTTACAATAAGATTAATATGGTTATAGACAGTTTTTTAATATGGCTTGCCAGGGGAACGGCACGCTTCGAGATAAAGCATTATCCCGCCTTTCTTCTAAGTAAAATCCTAATACATAATCGGATGCTCTTAACAATCAATTCAGCACGGCGTTATGTTCCATATTATGTTTTTTTTCGATATTTATCTGGATATATTGCGCTCTTGGAGTAAAATTAACTTATCGGAGAAAATTCTTGGCACCGTACCACGGATGGCAATGATGCACTATAAATATATCTTACGGTAACCCTTTACCTTGTAAAACGCGGTGTTTCCCCGCGTCTTGCTTTTGCGTGCTCTCCAGGGCTGATGAGCTTATATCGTTATATATAAAATACACCTTTGCGAGGCGAAGACGTTTCCGTATCGCATATAACGCTTTTTTATTAAAAAGCATCTCAAAAATAAAAAATAATCACAGCAAGCATATTGCAGTAAGGAGAGTGGGCAAGCGCAGTCAAAAGGGAGGTTTGTTAATGGAGCGCGTCAATATTGCTATCGTCGATCAAAATCAATTTTTCAAGCTTGGGTTAGGTCTGGCCTTGCAAGAAGGTTTTCTCACGAATGGTGTCAAGGCCAAGATCACGGGAGAGGAAAGGGCCAACATTATATTCAGGGCGCCGGATAAACGGGTGTCTATCAACTTTTGCCATACCCAGCTTTTGCAGGGCAATTTTTCTTCTATTCCGCTCTATTTTTCAATATTGGAGCATAAAACGATTTTTCCGAAAATTCATTGCAATTTAGAGGCCGGAAGCATTACGCGCAAAGACGGCGTGGCGGCGATCGTGGATAAGGTCATGTTGAGCTATCGCAAGAAAAACAGTTTAGTTTCAAGCTATTGCCCACGTTGCCGTACCCAACTGACCTTTAGCGAGGGAAAAGTGTGCCGCCTGATTCACCTGGGATATTCGCAAAATCAAACGGCGATGTTGCTCGGCATCAGCCCGAAAACGGTCAGCATCCATAAGCGCTCAGCGATGAGAAAACTAAACATCGATAATAATATTGAATTCTTGCGCTGGTTAAAAATGCACAGCGACTCTTGTTAATAGGACCGAGGGCAGAGACAGTCTGATTCCGTATTTTATACCGGAGCGGGGTGGCAATCGTTCATTGATTGCCGCCTGGCATGGAATAG
Organism: Serratia sp. BFP-2025; assembly: GCF_050880365.1. Classification (NCBI taxonomy): domain Bacteria; kingdom Pseudomonadati; phylum Pseudomonadota; class Gammaproteobacteria; order Enterobacterales; family Yersiniaceae; genus Serratia; species Serratia sp. BFP-2025. Next base: position 843,256 of record NZ_JBPAFV010000001.1, read on the forward strand.
GTTTTATAGGGAGATAAAACATGGCTGATTTCGTGAGGGAAACGGTTTCCCATAATCATTTCAAATTATTGCAAGAGCTTTACGGCAGAGATTTGGGCGGGGAGCGTTTCCTGCACTGGAAGCATCTGCTCGATCCGCATTGTGGGGCCCCAATGGAAAAAACTGGCATATTCTACAAGGAGCAGGAACGCTACCTCGGGATGTTCGTGTCCAGCCTTTATCCCTTTAAAATCAATGGCGTTTCTTTCAATGTCAATATGCTTGGCGATCTTGGGATCCATCATCAGGTAAAATCCTCCACCGTATTGAAAGACTTTTTCCTGCAGGCCAGGCGGTCGGATGTGGCGGCGGATATCTGCTTTTCCGATGACCGTAAGATCCGGGTTTATGAAAAGATTTTTAGAAAGTATTTAACGTCCAATACGCAAATCTATCCCTATGTCGAATTAACCTTAAAGCCTGACAAATTTATGGCCTTTCGTTTCGCTGAGGGTGGGTTCGCTCAACAGGCAAACTTTATCAATAATTTAGGGCGGGAAAAGGATCATCACGCATTTGAGTATATTGAAAAGCATCCCCTGTATCATAAAATTCATTATATAAATAAAGGGAGCCTTTACGCCGTGATCGGATGTTCTGGCGAGTGCGCCGAACTATTGGATATTTCCAATCCTTCCAGGGAGTGCTTTTCCTGGGCGATCGGGGTTTGTCGGCACCTGCATAGCCGTTGCAAAGTGATGGTGCCCATCGCTTTTTATAAGTCGGTTTGCGCTCAGGCGGCGGAGGTGATTTCAGAAAAGCGCATCAACATGTTGATCGGCTATTACTCACAAAAGATAAGCGAGCTGATGCCGAAAGACGTTTGGGTATGCCGCATGGATCGCCGTTAAGCAGGGCATGTGTATTTTAAATGGAGTGTTTGTCATGGAAGAGATTCCTGTATCACCCTATTCAAACGTTTTTATCGATGAATATGACCGCCATCCAGAGGGTTGCAACTACAACGTATTGGTGCTGCAGCGTATTGAGGGCGCGCTGGATCCCATCAGATTGCAAGCCGCGCTGAATGCGTTGGTGCAAGATCATGTATTGCTGAACAGCCATATTCATGAACAGGATGGCGAGCTGTATTGGCGTCGCAATGACGCAATCTATCCTCTGCAGCATTACACGGACCGCACGCTGTTGACGCAAGTGATTCGCCAGCCTTTCGATATTTATCGCGGGCCTCTTTATCGTTGGGCGCTCTTCGCCGAGGGAGAAGGGCGCTATACCCTGGCGTTGGTCGGCCACCATCTGGTGATTGACGGCGCGTCTTCCGACGAGTTTTTCTCATTGGTAAGCCAGTACTATCGCCAACAGCGGCTGGCGACGCGCATAGAAGCGGCCGAGATCGCCGTCATTAACCGGCAATTGCACCGGGAGGTGGAACAACTGGCCTCCGCAGGGGCGCTGGCGCACTGGCATGCCGAAGCGGCCAATTTGAGTACGCTTGAGGTGCCGTTTGAGCGAAGCGGCGCCGGGCGCGTGGATGAAGCGGGCGAGTTGCGTTTCCAATTTCCCAAAGCGCAATGGAAAGCGCTGAAACAGGCCTCGGGGATACGGCGAATTAATGACTTTCTGGCGCTGCTGGTGTTGTGGGGGATCTTGATGGCGCGCAGCGGCAATCAGGAAACTGTCTATATCAGCTATCCGGTGTCGATAAAGAAGGGGCAAAAATTTGCGCTCGGTGGGCATGTGAACACCAGCGTGCTCCCCGTTTCTTTACGCGATGGCGCGGGTTTTTCCGATGTTTATCGACGCGCTTTGGCATTTATTACCGCCGCGGCGCCGCAATCGCGCCATCGATTTAATCAGCTGCCCACGCAAGAGGTGGTGCGAGCGTTGGGTATTCGCTCATTGCCGATTTCCTTCGCCCAGACCAACTTGCGCGACGAGGCATTGTCGCTGGCCGATTGCGTCACCTCGCCGCTATTCGAAGCCAACCATGATATGGCCAGTGCGACGCTCTCTCTGGAGTACGAGGATCGGGCCGATGGCGACGCGTTGCAGTTTCGTTTGCGCTTTCGCCAGGGCCTGTTTGACGAGGAAGAGATGCGTGACTGCGCGGCGCATTTTATTCGCCTGATGCAACAGGCGATGAGCGCACCTGATGCCCCTTTAAGCCACATCGCCTGCTATCCCGCCGCCGAGCGGTTGCCGCAGAATGACGAAAGCCCCGTGCAACCGAGGGAAACCCTCAGTGCCCGCTTTGAAGCGATCGCGCAGCGGTATCCGGAAAATATCGCGCTGGAGTATGAGGGGCTGCGCGTCAGTTACTGTGAGTTGAACGGCCTGGCGAATAGCCTGGCGAGAGAAATCGTGCTTCGCTATACGTCGCTGACCGGGGCCGCGCCCCAGGTGGACACGCCGATCGCCTTGTACAGCGAGAAAAGCCTGGAAATGGTCGTGGCGCTGCTGGCGGTGCTGAAAACCGGCGCGGCCTACGTGCCGATCTCTTGCCATTATCCTCAGGCGCGCATTCGGCATATTCTTGAGGAAACCCGCTCGGCGTTGCTCATCGCCGGGCAAACTATGCAGACCTCGGCGCAGGCGTTGGCCGCGATGCTGCCGCATCCCCCGTCCGTGCTGACATTGGGCGACCTGAGCCGCCTGCCGCATGAACGGCATAACCTGCCGGTTATCACCGCCGCCGAACGGCTTGGCGCTGTCATTTATACCTCGGGTTCGACGGGAACGCCGAAAGGCGTGATGCTCGAACAACATGCGATGTGCCAATTGGCGACCGCGTCCGGCATCGCGATTACGCCCGAAGATGTGTTGTTGTTCCTGTCCAGCCCCGCGTTTGACGCGGCGACGTTCGAAGTGTGGGGCGCATTGCTCAACGGCGCCAAACTGGTGGTCATCCGTGATACGGAGGATATCGCCGGGGATGTGCCGCAGCTGGAGGCCTTGTTGCGTCGGCAACAGGTGTCGATTCTCTGGGCGACGCGCAGCCTGTTCGATCACCTTTATCTCAGCAATGCCGACCTGTTTTCCGGGCTGCGCTGTTTGCTGGTGGGCGGAGAGGCGCTGACCGCCACGCTGATGCAGCGCTTGGTGCGGCAAACCAACCGACCACAGCAGGTCATCAACGGCTACGGCCCAACCGAATGCACCACGTTCACCACCCTGTATGCCATCGCGGCGGACGAAACCCACAGCAGTATTCCCATCGGCAGAGCGATACCGGGGCGCGAGCTTTATGTGCTGGATCGCTGGCTGCAGCCGCTGCCGCCGGGCTTGGCCGGCGAGCTGTATATCGGCGGTTCGGCGCTGGCGCGCGGCTATCTCAATCAGCCGCAACAAACCCAGACGAGTTTCATCGAACTGAATGGCCGGCGCTTGTATAAAACCGGCGATCGGGTGCGTTGGCTGCGCGACGGTAATCTGGAATATCTCGGCAGAAATGATTGCCAGGTGAAAATCCGCGGATTCAGGATTGAACTCAGCGAGATAGAAAGCGCGATCAATGCCCTGGAGGGCGTCGAGAAATGCGTCGTGGTGGATGTCGTCCATCGGGACAGCAAGCGTCTTGCCGCCTACTTGCTGATGACGCGGGGCGTGGCCCTGGATCCTGCCGAGTTCCGCTCACGGCTCGAGCGCGATTTGCCGGATTATATGGTGCCGTCCAGCTATGTCGAGATCGAGGAGATCCCACTGACGGTTAACGGCAAGTTGGATCGCTCGGCCTTGCCCACGCCGCAATTCGCGCAAAACGAGCGTTATGCCGCGCCGGAGAACCCGCTGGAGGCGCTGATTTGCTCGCTGTGGTCGAGCATTCTCGGCGTGGAGACCGTGGGGGTCGACGACGACTTCTTTCGGTTGGGGGGCGATTCGATCCAAAGCATTGTGTTCACCAGCGAATTGAGCAAGTCGGGTTACCACAGCAACTCGCGCGCGGTGTTCGAAACCAGAAATGCGCGGGCCCTGGCCAAGCGCATTCTGCGGCAGCAAGATGCGGTGACGACGCTAGACGAACAAGGCGAGCTGCAGGGCGAATTCGAACTGCAGCCGATTCAGCATTGGTACAGTGAGCTGGCACCGAAGCGCGACGCCTTCTTCAACCAGACATTTTTGGTGCGGGTACCGTCGATGTCCGCCGAGCAGGTCGCCGATCTGGTGGCCGCGCTGGCGGAGCAGCATGACATGTTGCGCGCGCGTTTTAGCGTCGATGACAACGGCGTCATCGTGTCGCAGCGCTACCTTTCGGCGGCCGATGGCGGCCCTTCATGGGGCTACTATGACCTGGCGCTGTGTCGTCAAAGCCGCGCCGAGCTGCTGCGGCAATGGCAATCGGGGTTTGATCCGGCAGAAGGGCCGATGTGCCGTTTCGTTTATATCTTTGACAGCAGCGCGCCCGGCTATGCCCTGATGTTCTGCGCGTTTCATCATCTGATCGTCGATGTGGTGTCCTGGCGCATCATCGTCAGCGACATGCAGCGGTTGCACCTGGGGGAATCGCTGTCGGCAAAAGGCACCAGCTACCGCCAATGGGGAGAGCGGTTACGGCAATACGCGGCAACGCAGAAAGACCAATGCGCTTACTGGCTGGCGATGATCGCCGGGCAGCCCGATTATGCCCGGCTCGGCAGCGCGGCGCAGCCCCCCGAATTTTGCCGATTCGAGTGCGACGCGGCGTTGACAACGCTGCTGGTGGACACTTGCCATCAGGCCTACAACACCTCGATCCGCGAAGTGCTGTTAGCGGCTCTGGCGCCGGTGCTGCAGGCTTGGCACGGCAGCGCGGACAGTTACCTCACGCTGGAACACCATGGCCGCGATATCAATGACGATAGGGTCCGGCTTGAGGGCACCGTCGGCTGGTTCACCGCCCTGGCGCCGTTGCGCATCACCGCGCACGAGTGCCAAAAAACCACGTTGCGCGCCATCAAGGACACGTTGCGAAAGATGCCCGATCACGGCATCGGTTACTCGGCGCTGAAATACGCTTCAGCGTCGGGCGATGAGGCGCTGGCTTGCCTGCGGCGGCACCGCCTGCCGGCCATTTCATTCAATTATCTCGGGGTGTTCAACGAGCAGGCCGACGACGCGTTATGGGCATTGATCGACCAAACGGCGGATTTGGAAAATGGCGCGATGCCGGTGAGCGGCAACGTATTGGATCTGGTGCTTTATGTTCACGACGATCGGTTGAGCATCGTCATGTCGGGTTTGCTGCCTCATGAAACGCTGTCGCGGATCGGCTCGCACTATGTCGACAGCCTGTCGGCGCTGGTCGAGCACTGTTGCCACGAGGCGAGTAACGGCGTTTGCCTCGCCAGCCCTGGGGACTTCCCCCATGCCGACGTCAGCCTCGCCGAACTGGATCGCTGGCAGCAGAAGCATCGCCTCGCCGCCGTTTTCGAAGCCACGGTGACCCAGCGGGAGCTGATGTATTTCAACCGGCTCAACCGCGAGTATCAGATTGATCAGGCGGTTTATGAAATCTCGGGCCCGTTGCAGCCGGAGGTGCTGAATCAGGCGTGGGCGCTGGCGCTGCAGCGGTTTGAAATGCTGCGTGCCGGGTTTGGCGATCAAACCAGCCGCGGCCGGCCCAACGTCTTCATCTGCGAAACGTTGCAGGCGCCGATCGCGATGGACGATTGGTCGGATGCATCACCGTCCTCTCTGGAAGAAAGGATGGAGGCGCTGTTGACCCGGGAGAGGGAAACGTCGTTTGAATTGGATGCGCCGCCGTTGATTCGCTGGCGCCTCATCAGGCTGAACGCGGATGAGCATTATCTGGTGCAGACCTTTAACCATATTTTGTTTGACGGCTGGTCGCTGGGGGTGTTGTTCGGCCAGTGGTTCAACGATTACCTCGCCCTATTGGCGGGCAGGGTGCCGGCGCTGGAGATTAACCGCTTCGAACCTTTTGCCGCCTATGTGCGAACGCACGGCAATGACCCCGAAGCGCGGGCCTTCTGGGCGGACTATCTGCAGGGTGCACCGGTCAATCAACGCTTGCCGTTGGCTGCCGCACCGGCTATCGCGCCGCAGGGGCGCCGGATGCGTCAGCATTGCGATGAATTCTCCAGCGCGCAGATGGCGCGCCTCACCGCATTTTGTCGGCGACAGGGGATCACCGTCAACCAGCTGACGCAGCTGGCCTGGATGCTGGCGCTGGCCGAAGCGTTGGCTTGCGATGACATCGCGATCGGCACGACCATGAGCGAGCGCCCTGCCGACATTGAGCAGGTGCAGACGCTGTTTGGCCTGTGCGTCGCGAGCCCGGTGCTGCGGCTGCAGGCAATCCGTCAACGGCCGATTTATGCACTGCTGGATGACATCGCGGATTCACAAACTTTCAGGCAGAAGTACGCCTTTTCCGAACTGAATCGTTACGACGAGAATTGGGTGCCTACCTCGCCGTTCGGCAGCCTGTTCGTGTTTGAAAACATGCCGAAACCGGCGTTGGATCCGCGGCTGCCGTTTCACTGTCGCGTGATGGACATCGTCAGCGGCAGCAATCACCAAACGGTGCTGTGTCTGTTCCCCGAGGCAGAACGGCTCGCCATTTCACTGTTTTATGATTCCCACGAGATCGCTCGGGAAACCATCGACGAATTAGGCCGACGTTTTCTGATTATCGCGCTCGCAATCGCCAATCTTCCGCCCGACAGCGACATCAGCGCTGAGGACGGGATTATCCAGGCTGAGGAGGCATGATATGTGGCTGGCCATCGACGGCAAAATTAAATACCGGGCGATCGTGAGCGATCTTGACGGCACTTTGCTCGATCCTTCGGGAAATTTATCCGATCTGACGGTGGAAACGCTCAATATTTTACACCGCCGGGGGCTGGAAATCGTCATCGCGACGGGGCGCTGCGATGCCGATGCGCGTGGGATCGTGGACGGGTTGGGGTTCTCGCCGGTGATTGTTTCCTGCAACGGCGCGATGGTCAACATCGAAGGGCAGACGGTGGCGGATAAAAACTATTTTTTGCCGGTGGAGCTGCAAGCGGGGTTGATCGACTTTTTATTCGCCAGCCCGTTCCACGTGACCCTGTTCACCCGGGAGGGGTGGATGATGACCGAAGAGAATCCGCTTTTCTCTGACTATGTCAAAACGTCGGGCGTCGCCTGCCGCTATGTCGAGCCTGCGGCCATGAAGCGGCAGCAGATATTAAAAGTGCTGGTGCATGGCGATGCGGCGCAGATCGAGACGCTGTTCGACGAGGTCAGTCTGGCGTTTGGAAAAACGCTGTCCATCTGTAAGTCCTCCACGGAAACGATAGACATCATGGATAAGCATGTTTCCAAGGCCAGAAGCGTGGCCGACTATTTGAATTCCAAACAGATAGCGATGCGCGATTGCCTGTCTTTCGGCGATGCCATGAACGATCTGGATATGCTGCGCTGGGCCGGGACGGGCGTGGTGATGGGCAATGCCATGAGCGAATTGAAACACGCTCTGCCGTTGAATCCGGTTGCGCTGCCCAACAGCCGCAATGGCGTCGCAGATTATCTCTGTCGTGAATTCGGTCTGTTCTGACGTTTTCACCGGGTGCGTTTTATTGGCGGAAAAAAGGAGGTGAACAGACAGTGAGGGTCTCATTTTCTTAAAACGGAACACTTTCGATTAATGCAAAGGAGCAAGTATGAAAGAACTGACTGAAGCAGAAGTCATGGCGGTTTCCGGTGCGGGCATCGCTTCCGACGCCGGCAAAATCCTGGGTACCGGCATTGGCGCCATCGTGGATGCCGGCACCGGTCTTTTCGGTATCCATGCGGATGCGGCAAACGCCGGTGCAAAACTCGGTGAAGGCATTGGCGCCGTCATCGATGCCGGGATTAGCGCGTTCTCGCAGTTGTTCGGCCGCAAATCCTCTTAAGCCTCTAATGAAAAGTGCCCGCAAGGGCACTTTTAAATCAACCGCGAGCGCGGCATAGAGAACGGGGCGGGAGGATGAATGGCGAATAAAATCATGCTGATTATGGTAATCAACCTTTTTGTGGCGGTGGCATTGGCGGTGTTTAACGTCATCTATATCCAAAAGAAGATGGATATCCGCTACCCCAGTGACACTACTCCCTTTCAGGTCGCGGAGAAAGCGCAGGCCAGAATCGTCTCCATGAGACAGACCTCGGTATTCTTAAACAACAATCCCGTGGTGGCGTTCACGTTGGAAATCAATGCCAGGAGCAGGCAGTTCACCTTGACGGATCATCGCGAGGTGGTGCTCTACGTCGCCATGAGTCGTTATCAGGAAAACAGCATTTACAGCGTGCTGTTGGGAGAAAACGAGAAAGACGTGGCGTTCGAAAAGGACAGCTTCGGCTATCCGATATTATTTCATCGTGCTTCATAAGGCCGCTGATGCCTGTTTGCCGCTTCGCCAGCCTGGAGGGGCGAAGCAACGTCAACCATCGTGAGGGAAACATGTTAAAAATATCCGCTTACATGATCTTGGTTTGGCTGGCGCTGGCCGTCTGCCGGTACGCTGCGGCCAACGAGGAAGACATCTGCTTTGCGGGTGAGTCCCCATCGCTACAGACGGTCATACCTTGCTATAACCAGCAGTTGGCCACGCTGCCTCTGTCATTTTCATTAAAAAGCGTGGATAGCGGTCATGACACGGAAATTCGTCATTATCGGCTGATGTCGCAATCCTGGTCGCCGCAAGACGCCATCCGGCCGACGCAATGGTGGCACGACGTGGACATTTATATTCCCAACGGCGCTCTCACCCGTAAAGCGCTGCTGGTGATGGACGATGACTGTGCGTGCAGCGCTGCCGGACCGAAAGCGACAGGTAATCAGAAAGCGGCGTTTTCCGCCGAGGCGTTGGCGGCGCAGAGCAAAACGGTGGTGGTGGTGGTCAATCGGCTGCCTTACCCGTACCTGGAATACCAGAATGAGGGGCGCCGCCGTTCAGGAGAGGAGAGCCGAGCCAGAGGGTGGCGATTGTTCCTGGACGATGCGGATGAATATTTGATGATGCCGCTGCATATCCCGATGACGGCGGCGCTGTCACAAGCCATGACGCTGGCGCAGCGCGAGTTGCGCCAATGGGGGATCGACAAATTTATCGTCGCGGGCGTGGCTGACGGAGGAACCGCGGCCATGCTGGCGGCGCGTTCAGATCAACGCATCGATGCTGTGGTTGCCATTTTCCCTGATGGGATCGCGGCGCGGCAAGTGATGAAGCATACCTATCGCACGTATGGCGGGCGTTGGCCTTTGGCGTTCCATCCTTATTATCAACTTGGCATCGATCGGCGCATAGAGACCCCGGCGTTTGACAAGCTGATGCAAATTGAGGATCCCACCGCATACCCCTTGCCGGTTGGGCGCGAGCGGCCGCCGGTGCCGAAGTACCTCATCATCGCCGGCGGCGACGAGCGTTATCCGCCCGACAGCACGCGATTTTATTTGCATAAACTGCCGGGGGAAATCTCGCTGCGAGCCATCGCCGACGGCGATCGCGCGGTAAGCCGGCAGGCCGCCGAACGCGCTGTTCTGGCTCTGGTGAATCGTCGACAGCGTGATATTGCGTTACCGACGATCGAGGTACAGAGCAGCGCCTCAGAGGCTGCATTGCGCACGCTGCGCTTTTCCGAACCGCCGGTCAGGGTGTCGCGTTGGACGGCGCATAACCGCGCGGCCCGAGATTTTCGTTACTCGTGCGGCGTGCGTTTTACTTCGGCGCCGCTGGCGGCCGCGGGGGAGAACCTCGGCGAATTTCGGCTGGTTACCCCTGCGCAGGGATGGGCGGCCACCTTTATCGAAGCCGAGTTCAGCGATGGCTATATCGCGACCTCGCCGGTATTTATCACGCCTGACGATCGCTATCCGATCGCCGCGCCGGCAGGCGATGGCCTGGCGTGTGAAACTTTACCGGGCAGAGGGCTCGGCGAGGATTATCGTCATGACGATTAATCACGCTAAAAAATAAGGTGGAGAGGGGGCAAATTATGCGTTGAGCCTGGAACGTGCGGATATGCCGCTTAATTAGCCTACATCAGAGGGGAACCGTTTTCTATTGCCGGTGCCTTCTGTTTACATCATTATTGCGCTGATTTTATCGTCAGCGCTTTTATATTTTATGAAGTGCCGGTAAATGCCCATTCTCATGGCACCACATCTTCTTATCTTTGCTTTTCTGCTCCCGAAATTTGCTCTGTCGCTGAAGCGTGATCCCCCTTTGCAAGATACAAATGCCGCTGGCATCTGGCCTGCTTGGGATATTTTTACTTTTTATGACGGCGCCTGTTATTTTCGCTTGTCGTCTGAGGTGGAAATGAGTGGATTAGCTCGTGCGATAGCGTGAAGGTTGGGTGAAAATAATTCTCTGTTCGCCCAGGTTAATGAGTCGAGAAACATCGTTTTTTTGGTTTTTTTAAAATAAAAATAAGAATGATGCCAATTCGATTTGGGGTAATTGTCTTTTCTCATTCTTACATTGATTTTATGTATTGCTAAAGAGGGAAAGCCAAGCATAATTAACTGTGAAAGGGGCGGAGCTCCTATTCTCCTTGTCACGGGGTAGCCGTGATGGGGATATTTTGCAGTTTATCTAATCAAAAGGAGAAGTACCCATGATGGAAAAAAAAGTGATTGTGTTGGCATTGGTTGCGGCGACTTTTTCGAGTGCTCTACCGGCCCTGGCGGCAGACGGGCAGGTTAATTTTACCGGGAATATTGTTGATGCCGCATGCAAGGTCACAAATGACTTGAGTAATCCATTAAATGTTGTTCTGGGCGACGTGGCCCGAACGGCATTTGCGGGTGGCAAGGGATCCACGTCCTCGGCGACTAAATTTACGCTGGAAGTGACGGATTGTCCTGATACGGTGAAAAGCGCTACCGTTAAGTTCGACGGTGCGGCCGACAATGGCGACAGCAACGTATTGCAGCTGACCCAGGAAACGGATGTCGCCACGGGCGTTGGCATCCAGCTGTCTGATATTTCTAACAATGTTCTTCCGCTTTACACCGCCTCAACGGCCTATCCGCTGGCCTCCGGCAGCGGCGTGAAAAACAACCTTGATTTTACCGCGCGTTATATTTCTACGCTTGCGGATGTGACTGCCGGTAAAGCCAACGGTGTCGCCACCTTCACGCTGAATTACAACTGATAATATTTTCTTGCCCGCTGGTTTCCAGCGGGCCGTATTGCCTGGAGATAATATTATGCGGTTTAGTCGCTGCAGTGCCCTGGCGGGCTTCGTTTTCTTATTGTTTTTTTCCACGGCTCAGGCCGGTGTGGTTGTCGGCGGAACGCGAGTGATTTTCAACGGCGAAAAAAAAGAGGCGTCAATCAGCGTCGATAACCCGGACAGCGAGCCTTATTTGATTCAGTCCTGGTTGGATAATCAACAGAGCGGCGTCGATAAGATTGCATTTATCATTACGCCGCCTTTATTCCGCCTGGATGGTCACCAGGAGAATATGTTGCGCATCGTGCGTGTTGGTGATGACTTGCCGAAGGATAAAGAGAGCCTGTATTGGATGAATATAAAATCCATTCCTTCGACAGAACATACGGCCAAATCTAACACGTTGCAGATCGCGGTGAAAACGCGCATCAAACTTATTTATCGCCCCGCGGCGTTGCTCAAACAGGTTCCCGAGGATGTGGCTCAACAGTTGACGTGGCAACGCGTCGGCAAGGAATTAAAACTGACCAATCCCACGCCTTATTATATGAACTTTCATTATGTTCGCATCGGTGGGCGTGAAATGAAAGAGGTGACCTATATCGCGCCGATGAGCAGCGAAATGTTTTCAGTGCCGGTTTCCGGCGCATCGTCGGTCAGCTGGAAATTAATTAATGACTATGGCGGCACCGGTAAGGAGCATCAGTCAGGTATTTAACCGCCTGGGGAAGGGCCACAGCAGGAAATAACAAATTCAATAATGGAGCTAATGAATGATAACGCACAAGCGTATGTTAGCGAAGCGGGATGCTTGGCTGAAACGCGTAGTCTTATTCACGGCAACCACGGCGGTATGCGGCAATATGGCCAATCCTGCCTTTTCTCGTGACTACTTTAATCCGGCGTTGCTGGAAACGGGGCGTTCGGGCCAACAGCATATCGACCTGTCGGTTTTTGAAAACGGCAACCAGGTGCCCGGCAAGTACCGGGTGGATATTTGGGTGAATGACATGCTGATGGAGACGCGTGAAGTTCGTTTTGTCATCAAGCCCGGCGGCGACGATAAAGCGGGTTTGCAACCTTGCCTGACGAAGGAGGATCTGCAGCGGCTCGGCGTGAAAGTCGAGCGATTTCCCGCGTTGAACCGCGCTGAAGAGTGCGTGAATTTGGCCGCTATTCCGCAGGCCACGGCGCAATTTCAATTTAACCGCCAGCGGTTGATGCTGAGTATTCCCCAGGCGGCGTTGGAAAATCGGATACGCGGCTATGTGCCGCCCGAACTGTGGGACGAAGGGATGCCGGCGATGCTGCTCAACTATGGCTTCACCGGCAGCAACAGCAAGGGGCGCGATCGTTTTACCCAGAGCGCCAGCAGCTACTACCTCAACCTGCGGCCAGGCTTCAATCTGGGCGCCTGGCGGGTGCGAAATTATACCACCTGGAGCTACAACAGCGGCGGCGGAGGGCAGCCGTCTGAAGATCGCTGGGATACTGTCTATACCTACGCCCAGCGCAATATCATCAGGCTGAAGAGTTTGCTGACGCTCGGTGAAAGCAGCAGCCCGTCCGATGTGTTCGACAGCGTGTCGTTTCGCGGTGCGCAGTTGGCGTCCGATGACGATATGTTGCCGGAAAGCCTGCGCGGCTATGCGCCGGTGGTGCGCGGCATCGCACGCAGCAACGCGCAAGTGGTGATTCGCCAAAACGGCTATGTCATCTACCAGAGCTACGTCGCGCCGGGTGCGTTCGAGATTTCCGACATGTATCCGACCGGTGGCAGCGGCGATTTGGACGTGACTATCAAAGAGGCGGACGGCAGCGAACAGCATATGACCGTTCCCTTTGCCAGCTTGCCGGTATTGCAACGCGAAGGACGCCTGAAATACTCGCTGACGTCGGGCCAATACCGCACCTACGATCACAGCGTGGAGAAAAAGATCTTCACGCAGGCCAGCCTGATTTATGGCTTGCCGGCCGGCTTCACGCTCTATGGCGGTGGACAATTCGCCGGTCCGTACCAATCGCTGGCATTGGGAGCAGGTAAAAACCTGGGGGAGTTCGGCGCCCTGTCGGTGGACGTGACTCAGGCCTGGGCAAAACAGGAACACCAAGCGAAAAGCGATGGCCAGTCGTGGCGCGTGCGCTACAGCAAAAACATCGTTGAAACCGGCACCAACTTCGCCATTGCCGGCTATCGCTATTCGACCAGCGGATATTACGGGCTGCAGGAAGTGCTGGATACCTATCGCGGCGGCAACCGCTACGCCCCGATAGATCGCCGCAAGAACCGCGCCGAGATTACACTCAGCCAGAATTTATGGCAGGGGGCCGGTTCGCTGTCACTCAGCGCGGTCAGCGAAGATTACTGGAACTCCGAGCGCAGCATGCAGTCGCTGGGGGCGGGTTACAACAATAGCTGGAATGGCATCAGCTACGGCTTTAACTACAGCTACAACCGCAATTCTCAGGCTATTTACGGTGATTCAAACCGAGGGCAGCGGCGTATTTACGATCGCGACCAGCTGTTTGCCTTCAATATCAGCGTGCCATTGGAGAAATGGTTGAGCAATACCTACGCCACTTACAGCCTCAATACCAGCCAAAAGGGCAACACCAGCCATACGGCGGGGCTCAACGGCACGGCGCTGGCCGGCAATAACCTCAACTGGAGCGTGCAGGAAGGGTATGGCAATCAGGGCCAGGGCAACAGCGGCAATGCGAATCTTGACTGGCGCGCGACTTACGGCGAAGTCGTCGCGGGGTACGCCTACGATCGCAGCCAGCAGCGCGTCAACTATGGGGTGAAAGGCGGGGTGATCGCTCACGAAGACGGCGTCACCTTTGGCCAGCCTTTTGGCGAGACGGCGGCGCTGGTGACGGCGGCCGGCGCCAGCGATGTGGCGGTCGGCAACCAGGTCGGGGTGAAAACCGACTGGCGCGGCTACGCGATCGTTCCTTACGCCACGCCTTATCGCAACAACTCGATTCGTCTTGATGTGGAAAGTTTACCGGATGATGTCGATCTGGCGTTGACCAATCAGTCGGTCATTCCGACCCGCGGTGCGGTGAGCCGGGCGAACTTCAAGGCTAACGTCGGCAACAGGATCTTGATGAGAGTCACGGATCCGCATGGGGTTCCTCTCCCTCTGGGCGCCAGCGTACGCGATGCCGGGCATTCGGCGCAGCCGTTCCTGATTGGCGGCGATGGGTTGGTTTATCTGTCCGGCATGGCGGAGCAAGGCCGGCTCATCGTGCAGTGGGGGAGAAATGCCGAGCATCAATGCCGCATCAGTTATCAACTGCCGGCGGAGAAACCCGCAGCAGGGATCCAAACCCTCAATGGAGTTTGCCAATAAGTCTCGCTCGGTATCCATCATGACTTGTTAAGTGAGAGTGAAAATGAACGTTTTTCTCAGGATATTCCGTTACGGCGCCCTGCTGTGGCTGGCAACGCTAACGACGTTGGCCTATGCCGGCACCTGTAGCACAAATGCAAAAACCATCCGCATGGGGTTGCTGACCCTGGCCGTGGATCCGCGTATTGAAATCGGCGAGCAGTTGGCTGTTCGTACGGAAAACAGTATCAGTGGCACCACGTTTTCTTTTCTTTGTTCGGGCTCGGTCGCCTATCGCTCCATGTCGCCGCTGACGCCGAGTGCGCTGCCCGGCGTGTTTGAAACGGGCATTGACGGCGTAGGGGTGACGATTTCAGACCTGTGGCAGAGCAATAAGAACGTGCCTTTCAATACGGCGATTTCGCCCAATCTGCTGACGCCGTGGATCAACCGCAACGATGTCAGGCTGACGTTCATCAAAACCGGCCCGATAAAAACCGGCGGCGATATGGGGGGGAAGATTATCGCCAGATATTATCTGGACTCGACCTCGGTATTGGATTTGAGCATTTCCGGCATGAAGGTCATTCAGAAAAGTTGCCTGGTTGATTTGAATTATAAAAATCAGACGGTGAATTTAGGCAGCCCAAAACGCAGCGAGTTTAACGGGGTCGGCAGCAGCGCGGTTTCTTCGGAACGCAACTTCTTCGTGGTCTTGCAATGCCAGGAAGACAATATTCCGGTGCAGGTGACGTTTGAAGCGGCGGGAAGTTCTCCGGGCGTAGGCATGATCGATATTGCCGACGGCTCCGATGCGGCAAAGGGCGTTGCTGTAGAAGTCTTGGACGAGAACCGTAATCCGATCGCTTTTTCCCGGCCGATTAACTATCACACCGCTGCAGAAAAAGAGATCAGAATTCCCTTAATGGCGCGATATAAGCAAACGGGAGACATTAGCCCCGGACAGGCCGATGCGGTGATGACATTCACGATTACGCAGAATTAAGGGAGCCTCATCAAAATATAATGTCGTTTTTTCCCGCGACATTATTGGTGGCATCCGGCGCTGCAGGCCGATGCCAATGCAATGACAACACGCATGTATGGCGGTGTTTGTCCGTTTAAATATGGAGATTAACCTATGAAAGAACTGTCTGTTATCGAAATGAATGAAGTGTCAGGCGCCTACTCCTGGGATATGAGCAATGGACTGGCCGGCCTGATTGGCAGCGCCGTCGCGAATGCCGCGGAAGCCGTTTCGTCGGTCGCTTTGGGCGCCTCCGTCGGCAGCATGGCGGGCGCCGTTATCGGCGGTAAGCACGGCGGTGACGGCGGCGGCCTGCTGGGCGTCGGTTCCATTGGCCAGGGCGTCGGCATGGTGGCCGGCGGCATCCTGGGCGGGGTAGCCAGCGGCGTAGCCGCCGCCGTTATCGGCTGGGATACCACCCTGGAATACTCCAAAAAAGGCCTCGATGGGCTGATTAACGGCACCATCAGCTAAATCAATATCGTTGTCCAAGGCCGCAGCATTTTCGCTGCGGCTGTCTCTCGGTCAGGCATGCGCAGGCTCTTCCTATGAGTGAAAATAAGAGCAGAAATATTTTCCGCCAGGAGGCGGTTAATTATCAACGTCAAAGATGGACCGGCAGAGCGCTGTTAATTTCCGGTGCGTCGAGCTATGTGATTGCCGTTACGTGCTTTATTTTTATTCTTATTTTAGCGGGCGCGCTCTATTTCTGTGAGTATACGCGCAGGGTCGATGTCGAGGGCGAGGTGATCAGCATTCCGCATTCGACCAACGTTTTCTCCTCTCAATATGGCTACGTGAATCGATCTTTTCATCAGGCCGGTGATGTGGTGGAAAAAGACGAACCGCTATACGTCATTGATGTGTCGCGCAGCACGGCCTCAGGCAATGTCAGCCATATCGCCGCCAGTGAAATCAACAAACAGATTGGCAATCTGGATTCGATTATCAGCAAGCTGAATAAAAACAAAGACGCCATGCTGGATAACCTGAGAAAACAGATCAATAGCTATGAGTTAGCGTATAAAGAAACGGAAAAACTTAATCTCAATGCCCGAGACGGCATGGAAAAAATGAGGGAGAGTTTAAAAAACTATGAGCATTACCTGACCAAAGGATTGATTACCAAGGATCAGTTGAACTATCAGCGTTCGCTCTTTCAGCAACAGCAGAGCTCCTATCAGGCGCTCAACAGCCAAAAGATTCAGCAGAATATCCAGCTGTCGCAGTTGCGCAGCGATCTGCTTATTCGCGCCGCCGATTACGACAATCAAATTTCGCAAAGCGAATCGCAACGCAGCGAATTGCAACGTCAATTGGCGGAATCCAATGCTGGCGACCAGGTGATCATCAAAGCGCCCCTGAAAGGGAAAATCGAGTCTCTGAGCGTGACCGCCGGGCAGGTGGTCGAGAGCGGCAGCAGCCTGGCGCAGATCAAGCCGATTGAAAACATCAAATATTACCTGGTGTTGTGGCTGCCGAATAACAGTTTGCCCTACGTAAAAATCGGCGATGGCATCAACATTCGCTACGAAGCTTTTCCCTCGGACAAATTCGGTCAGTTCCCGGGGCGAATTGAGTCGATCTCCTCTGTTCCGGCTTCGCCGCAGGAGATGTCGGAATACAGCAGCGGCAATAAAAGGGAGAGGAACGCCTACTACAAAGTGTTGGCGTCCATTAGCGATACGCAATTCAGCGACAAAGGAAAATATCTGGAAATCAGCAGCGGGCTGCAGGCCAGAGTGATTGTCTTTCTGGATAAGAAACCGCTTTATCAATGGGCGGTAGCGCCTTTGTATGACATAAAAAACAGCGTGGTGGGGAGAGTCGATGAAGGATCATAATCTCTTTGAACGGATCAACGAGAAGTTAATCTTCTCTCTGCGCAAACGGGTGCCGAGCATCTTGCAGTCGGAGTCATCTGAATGCGGCCTGGCGTGCCTCGCCATGATTTCATCCTATTACGGGTTTAATGTGGACATGCTGAGCCTGCGGCAGCGATTCGGCATCTCCACCCAAGGCGCGACCCTGGGTACCATTTCACAAATCGCCTCGCAGATTCAGCTCAAGACGCGCGCGCTGTCATTGGACATCGATGAAGTCAACCAGTTGAAAACGCCCTGCGTATTGCATTGGAACATGAACCATTTCGTGGTGCTGGTGAAGGTTCGCCGCGCCAGCTTTGTGATCCACGATCCCGCCTTCGGGCGCAGAGTGATCGGCCTGCAAGAGATGTCGAATCATTTTACCGGCATTGCGCTGGAGCTGTGGCCCGACAGGGCGTTTCAGAAAGAGACGCTAAAGACCCGCTTGCGCCTGCTGGATTTGATGAAAAACATCGAGGGGCTGCCGGGGACGCTGCTCAAGATTTTTGCGTTATCTATCGTCATTGAGTCGGTCAACCTGCTGCTGCCCGTGGGGACCCAACTGGTGACCGACCATGTCATTCAGGCGCACGACTACAGTTTGCTGACGGTCATTTGTTTGGGGCTGATCTTCTTCACCCTGTTTCGCGCCGTGGTCAGTATTGCCAGAGCCTGGATTTCCATCGTACTGGGGACGCTGACCGACATTCAGTGGAAGACAACGCTGTTCGAGCATCTGTTAAAGCTGCCGCTGGATTTTTTCGAGAAACGGCACCTGGGGGATATTCAATCGCGATTTTCCTCGTTGGATGCGATCAGAACCACCTTTACCAATAATATCGTCAGCGGGATCATCGACGGCATCATGACGGTTGGCCTGTTCGTGATGATGATGGTCTACGGCGGATGGCTGGTCTGGGTTGTGTCAGGCTTCACCTTGGTCTATATCCTCATCAGGATGATGACTTACCGAACCTACCGCCAATTCTCGGAAGAACAAATCGTCAAGGCGGCCAAGGCCAATTCCCATTTCATGGAGACGCTGTACGGCGTCTCTACGGTCAAAGCGCTCGGCATCAAGGACACGCGCTCCAGCTATTGGCTCAATTTGAACGTCGATGCAGCCAATACCAATATCAAAATCACCCGATTCAATATGATGTTCGGCGGGATCAACACCTTCATCACCACGCTCGATCAGGTGGCGATACTTTGGCTCGGTGCCATGATGGTCATCGACAACTCGATGACGCTCGGCATGTTTATGGCGTTCAACGCCTACCGCGGCCAATTCTCGCAGCGGGCTTCCAACCTGATCGATCTGGCGATCGGGCTGCGCATGCTGTCGCTGCATAATGAGAGGATATCCGACATTGTGTTTACCGATGCGGAGCCGGAATCCGCGCCGCGGCAGATATTTCAACCGGGCAAGGGCGTTGCCGTCGAGGTTAAAAACCTCACCTATCAATATGACGCGCTGTCCCGGCCGATATTTAAAGACCTGGACATGTGCATTGCGGCCGGTGAAAGCGTGGCCGTGGTGGGGGTCTCCGGCGCCGGGAAGACCACGTTGCTGAAGGTGATGTGCGGCCTGCTCAGCCCGACCTCAGGCCAAATATTGGCCGACTCTATGGATATCCATAAAGTGGGGGTGAATAACTACCGTAATGCGATCGCCTGCGTGCTGCAGGACGACCGGCTGTTCTCCGGCTCCATCGCGGAAAACATCAGCGGTTTCGAGGTCAATGCCGATAAGGCGTTGATTGTCGCTTGTGCGGTGCACAGCAACATTCACGATGAAATCATGCAGATGCCGATGGGCTACGAAACCCTGATTGGCGAGTTGGGGAACGGCATCTCCGGCGGGCAAAAACAACGCTTATTTATTGCGCGTGCGCTCTACCGGCGGCCGAGCGTGCTGTTTATGGATGAAGCGACCAGCCATCTGGACGTTGAGAATGAATTGGCGATCAACCGGGCGATATCTTCATTGAATATCACGCGCGTGATTGTCGCCCACAGAAAGTCGACGATCGACTCGGCAGATAGGGTAGTGGTGCTGGGGGCGGCGAGCGGTGACCCGGCGAGCAACGGCTGACCTACGCAGGGCAACGCAGGCTGTCCCCGCGGCCGAAATCGCGGTAAAATGCAGCAGTTGATCTTATCGCACGCCATCAGGCCGTTGTATCCGTTATGAAAATGCGTAAACCGCGCCGTCCGCCCGGGCGGTGGATCTATTACATCCTGCATGAAGACATGCTGTGGCCCTGCCCGGTCAAGTGGGAGTGGGAGAGTGGCTATAACGCCTGGCTGCCGTTTTACTATTCCCCCACGCTGGAATTCGTTGCCGGCAACCCCGCCCGCGCCACCAAGGTCAGCAACGGTCGGCGCTGAGCGTGCCGCTCGCCTTGCCGCCCGGCATCTGCTCGCCTAAGATCATCACATCATCTACCGCTTTTCCGGGGGCTTTCATGTCTACTCTGTTTCGCACTTCTCTTTGCGGCGCGGTGGCGTTGCTGCTGCTTGCGGGTTGCCAGCAGACGGCGCATAAGCCGGCGCCGCCGCTGCAGGCGCAGTTGGATCATATCGCTTCGATGCTCGCCGGCGGGCACTTTCTGCGTGTGGACTGCGGGCGCAGCGAGGTGCCGGACGACGTGAAACTGCAGCGCACCGCGATGCGTGCGGCGCAGCATCGCGGCTGGGATACGCATGCGGCCGGGTATCGGCAGTTACCGGCGCTCACTCAGGCGCGTTACCTGACCCTGCAACATGATAATCAACTGCTGACGGAAAAATGCGCCGCGCTCAGCCGCAGCACGGCGCGCTTTATCGCGGCGGCGCAGGCCGATCAGGAAGACTACATGGAGTAGCGTTGCCGTCCCCCTTTCGGGCGCTCGTCATGGGCGCCCAAAAATTCTTTGCAGGATAACGATTTATCGCTCATCATTTGAAATGATGTTTCACTTTTACCCATCGAGCCCATCTTGAACCTGTATGCCGCCCTGCGTCAGCGCGTGGAAAATACGCCCTGGTATGCCAAACGGAAAAGTTACCGCGTACTGTTTTGGCGCGAGATCACGCCGCTGGCGGTGCCAATCTTTCTGGAAAACGCCTGTGTTTTGCTGATGGGGGTGCTGAGCACCTTTCTGGTGAGCTGGCTCGGTAAAGAGGCGATGGCCGGGGTGGGGCTGGCAGACAGCTTCAACATGGTGATCATCGCCTTTTTTGCCGCGGTGGATCTCGGCACTACCGTGGTGGTGGCCTTCAGCCTCGGCAAGCGCGATCGCCGGCGGGCGCGGGCCGCGGCGCGCCAGTCGCTGGTGCTGATGACCGCCGTGGCGCTGTTGCTGGCGGCGGGCATTCATCTGGCGGGCGAGCAGATCATCGATGTGATCGCCGGTGCGGCCTCGCCGGAAGTGAAAGCGTTGGCGCTCTCTTACCTGCAAACCACGGTGTGGAGCTACCCGGCGGCGGCGATTGCGCTGATCGGCAGCGGCGCGCTGCGCGGCGCGGGCAACACCAAGATCCCGCTGCTGATCAACGGCGGCATGAATATCCTCAATATCATCATCAGCAGCATCCTGATCTACGGCATGCTGGGTTGGCACGGTCTGGGCTTCGTCGGCGCCGGGCTGGGGCTGACGATTTCCCGCTATATCGGCACGATCGCCATCCTCTATGTGCTGGCGATCGGTTTTAACCCGGCGCTGCACATCACGCTGAAAAGCTATTTCACACCGCTGAAAATGAGCATCCTGTGGGAAGTGCTGGGGATCGGCATTCCCGCCAGCGTCGAATCGGTGTTGTTCAACGGCGGCAAGCTGTTGACGCAGATGTTCGTCGCCGGCATGGGCACCAACGTGATCGCCGGTAACTTCATCGCCTTCTCCATCGCTTCACTGATCAACTTGCCGGGCAACGCCCTGGGATCGGCCTCGACCATCATCGTCGGCCGGCGGCTCGGCAAAGGCGAGATAGGTCAGGCGGAGCGGCAGCTGCGCCATATTTTCTGGCTTTCGACCCTCGGGCTGACCGCCATCGCCTGGGGCACGGCGCCGCTGGCTGGGGTGTTCGCCGCGTTTTACACCTCGCAGGATGATGTGAAAACGGTGGTGAAAACCCTGATCTGGCTAAACGCCGCCTTTATGCCGATCTGGGCCGCCTCCTGGGTATTGCCCGCCGGGCTGAAAGGCGCGCGCGACGCCCGCTTTGCCATGTGGGTGACGATGCTCGGCATGTGGGGCTGCCGCGTGGTGGCCGGCTATGTGCTGGGCATTGAGCTGGGCATGGGCGTGGTGGGCGTCTGGTTGGGGATGTTCCTCGATTGGGCGGTGCGCGGCGCCTTGTTCTACTGGCGCATGGTCAGCGGGCGCTGGCTGTGGAAATATCCGCGCGTGCGGCGCACGGACGCCGGCTAATCTTGCCTGCGCGCAGCCTGCCGGCGCCCTGAGCGGCCGGCAGGCGAAATCGTGTATCAGAGGGAAGGGTACCAGCGCAACGACTTGTTGACCGGCCCCGGCGTGACCAACACTTTACCTCTGCCGGCCAGGTTCAACAGCAAGTTGCGCGCCTGATAGATGGTGATGTCGTTGGACTCGGCCAGCTGACGAGTGGTGGGCCACTCACCGGGCGGCGGCGGGGCCATGCCGTTGGCCGAAGGGCAGAGACGGTGCAGCGTCGTTAATAAATGCTGCTGCAGGTTTTGTAATTCTTGTTGTTTTGACGTGCGTTTTATCATGTCAGCCTCCCTTAAACTTCAGCCGAGTTTTGATATAACGATAAGCGTCGCCCGGAAAATAATGTCCTGTCCCGGCAATACCCCTCCTGAACCGGTAGCGAACGCCTGCCTGAACCCGATATTTCCGCTGCTATAAACCTGCGACGTTCATGTATCGGGAGCGGTAATGGGGTGGCTAAATGTTCAGCCTGCTGTATGTAATGGCTGTGCTTCATTGTTTTTCTCCATGGTTTACTGCCCGGTGCTGGTTTTCACCAGACCGAATTGATAAGCCTCCCTTTCCATTTCCGAATCATTATAACGCAAATAGAAAAAAGGCGATCAATAATGTCGCATGATATATATTTTACGAGATAATCGACTGAGGTTATTAATTTTACGATCTGTTGTCTCGAAAAAATATATCTGCCCTGTGGTTTTTGGGCTTATATCTCGTATTTATTGCTTTTGGCGGGAATGGCTTTTCAAATTGTGACGGTTTTTGTAACAATATTTGGGCCGAAACAAACGAGTGAGTTGAATCTTAGTTGAATTATCCGTGGAGCGGTAAATATTCACGGAAGTTCACGGGTTTGATTATTTTTCTTCCTCATCAGCATGGGTTTCGCTGAGTACCTAAAACGAGTGATGGTGAAATGAAAGTTGCGGTTTAACTATCGCGAGAATTTGTTTTGGCTGCGAATAATACCGTTTTAATTCTGGACTGTATAAATAACTGTTAAAGGAACGGGAGAGATCCTGCGCTTTTTACATAAATTAAAGGAATAAGTGAATTATGAAACTGAACAAAATCATGCTGACAGCAGTTCTGGCGTTTGGCGTTTCTTCTCTGGCGCATGCTGCCGATCAAGGGCATGGCAAAGTGACGTTTACCGGTTCCATTATTGATGCGCCTTGCTCCATTTCTCCCGAGACCGTGGACCAGACCGTGGATATGGGCCAGGTGTCCAACGTTGCGTTGAAAAATGGCGGCAAATCAGCGCCGCGCCAGTTCGATATTAAGCTGGAACAGTGCGACAACTCGACGCTGAAAACTGTCACCACCACCTTCGAAGGCAAAGCCTCTACCGCCAACAAGGACCTGCTGGGCATCGTCGGCACCGCCAGCGGCGCCAGCATCGCCATCACCGACACCGCCAGCAACCCGATCAAGCTGGGCACCGCAACGGCTCCACAGAACCTGGGTACCGGCACCAACACGCTGCGCTTCGCGGCTTACCTGCAGGGCGACGGCGCTTCCTCCGCCGTGGTTCCGGGCGACTTCACCGCCGTGGCCGATTTCAAGCTGGCTTACCAGTAAGCCTGCGCCATTGGCGTGACTTTTTGCATGCGGGAGCCCCCGCATGCATTTTCCCTGGAGGGAAGGCAAGTGTCAGGAGGTTCAATGCGCCGGTTTATTCACCCTTTAGTGTCTCCTTGCATATTGATGGCCACGCTGTTGATCCCGGCCGTGTCGGCGGCGTCCGGCTCTCAAGGCTGGGGGCGCGTAAATATGCAAGGAGCCATTATTGATACCGCTTGTGCGATTGCCGCCGGCAGCCGCGAGCAGACTATCGATATGGCCGTGATGCCGACGGGAAATATTATGCGCGACGGCTTAGGGAATACGCACCCATTCACCATCGAATTAATCAACTGCACGCTTGAGCGTCCAAAGCCGAATTTACCGGACTGGCGACAGTTTCAGGTGGTTTTCGACGGCGACGCCGACGGCGACTTATTCGGCGTGCACGGTGAGGCGAAAGGCATCGCGCTGCAAATATCCGATGACCTGGGGAATATCGCCGCGCCTGGCCGGCCATTGCCTCTGGGCGATATAACGCCGGGCAACATGTCGCTCAATTACTCCATTAAATTGGTTGCCAATAACCAGCCGATGCGTGCGGGAAGCTATTTTTCCGCCGTGCGGTTCAAGCTGGATTATTACTGAGCGCTGTTATTGCGGCAAGCCGCAACGCCAGAATTATACGATATAAGGTTAGGGATATGATGTTGTCGCCTGCTGGGAAGCTATTTCGTTTTCAGGTGCTGGGATTATGTATCACGCTGGCGCTGGGAAGTTCATCAACGCGGGTCTATGCCGAAGATGGCGTTCAGTTTAATGCCGACATTTTGGACGTGAACGATCGCAAAAATATCGACCTAAGCCAATTTTCCCGCAGCGGATACATTATGCCGGGAAGTTACGGCATGGTGGTTCATCTCAATAAAAGCGAGTTGCCCGAGCAGAAAATCGCTTTTTATCCGCCGGACAACGATCCTGCCGGCAGCCGCGCCTGCGTCGCTAAAGCGTTGGTCGATCAGCTTGGGCTGAAATCGGCGGCGATGCAATCGCTCACCTGGTGGCATCAGGGCGAGTGTCTGGATGAGTCCAGCCTGAAAGGCATGGTGTCGCGGGGCGATCTGGCGACGGGGACGCTGTACCTGAGCGTGCCGCAGGCTTACCTGGAATACAGCTCGGATGACTGGGATCCGCCGTCGCGCTGGGATGAGGGCATTCCAGGGCTGCTGTTCGATTACAACGTCAACGCACAAAGCCGACAGCAGCAGCAGGGCGGCACGCGTGGTTACAGCGTCAGCGGCAACGGCACCGCCGGCGCCAACCTGGGCGCGTGGCGTCTGCGCGCCGACTGGCAGGGGCAGGTCAATCATCAGACCGGCAGCGGGCAATCCACGGAAAAACGCCTGGATTGGAGCCGCTATTACGCCTATCGGGCCGTTTCCGCGCTGCGCTCGCGCCTGACGCTCGGCGAGGACTATCTGGATTCGGGCATTTTCGACAGCTTTCGTTTCTCGGGGGCGAGCCTGGTGTCGGACGACAACATGCTGCCTCCCAACCTGCGCGGCTATGCGCCTGAGGTGGTTGGGGTCGCCAAGACCAACGCCAAGGTGACCATCAGCCAGCAGGGGCGGGTGATCTATGAAACCCAGGTGGCGGCGGGGCCGTTCCGCATTCAGGACATCAACGACGCCGTCACCGGCGAGCTGGACGTGCGGGTGGAGGAACAGGACGGCGGCGTGCAAGCGTTCAAGGTCAATACCGCCAGCATTCCTTACCTGACGCGCCCCGGATCGTGGCGCTTCAAACTGGCCGCCGGCAAACCGTCGGACTGGCAACACCATTCACGCGGGCCGCTGTTCGGCACCGGCGAGTTTTCCTGGGGCGTCAGCAACGGTTGGTCGCTGTATGGCGGTGCGTTGCTGGGCGGCGACTATAACGCGCTGTCATTGGGGGTCGGCCGCGATCTGATGATGTTCGGCGCGCTGTCGTTCGACGCCACCCAGTCGCGGGCGCGGTTGCCGCAGCGAGACGAGACGCTCAGCGGCGGCTCTTACCGGGTGAGCTATTCGAAAACGTTCGACGAGCTGGACAGTCAGGTCACCTTCGCCGGCTATCGCTTCTCGGAAGAGGACTTCATGAGCATGAGCGAGTATCTCGACGCGCGCTATTACGGCAGCCGGGTCGGCAACAACAAGGAGATGTACACCATCACCTTCAACAAGCAGTTCCGCGACTGGGGGCTGAGCAGCTACCTCAACTACAGCCACCAGACCTATTGGGATCGCCCGTCCAACGACCGTTACAACCTGACGCTGTCGAGCTACTTCGATCTCGGCGAGATAAAAAACCTGAACCTGTCGCTGTCGGCCTATCGCAACCGTTACAACGACACCAACGACGACGGCGTGTACCTGTCGCTGTCGATGCCGTGGGGCAACGGCGCCACGCTCAGCTACAACAGCACGGTGAACCGTAACGACACCACGAACCGGGTGGGTTACTACCAGCGAGTCGATGAACACAACAATTACCAACTGAGCGCCGGCAGCGCCCGTCATGGTGCCAACCTGAGCGGCTACTACAACCACGAGGGTGATGCGGCGCGCCTGAGCGCCAACGCCAGCTATCAGGAAGGGCGCTACAGCGCCGTGGGGGTGTCCGCGCAGGGCGGCGCGACGCTGACGCCGGAGGGCGGCGCATTGCACCGCGTCGGCATGATCGGCGGCACGCGCCTGCTGCTGGACACCAACGGCGTGGGCGGGGTGCCGGTGCGCGGCTACGGCAGCACCGTTCGCACCAACCGCTTCGGCAAGGCGGTGGTGGCGGACGTCAACAGCTACTACCGCAACAAGGCCAGCATCGATCTGGACAAACTGGGCGACAACGCCGAAGCCACCCGCTCGGTGGTGCAGGCCACCCTGACCGAAGGCGCGATCGGCTACCGTCAGTTTGACGTTATCGCCGGCGAGAAAGCGATGGCGATCGTCAAACAGGCGGACGGCAGCACGCCGCCGTTCGGCGCCACGGTGCTGAACGCCCGCAAACAAGAGACCGGCATCGTCAATGACGGCGGCAGCGTGTACCTGAGCGGCGTCAGAGCCGGTGAGAGCATGACGCTGCACTGGAGCGGCGCGGCGCAGTGCCAGGTGCAGCTGCCGGCAACGCTGCCGGCCGACATGCTGACGCGCACGCTGCTGCTGCCGTGTCGGCCGATCGCCGCAGCGCAATCGGCCCCGGTTGAATAAACCCATCACCCTGAATCTGGAGTTATCGACAACATGCAAATTTTTTCTCTGAAAACCGCAGCGGCGTTCGCGCTGTTGGGCGCCACGGTGTCGCAGCACGCGCAGGCGGCGATCGCGCTCGACCGTACCCGGGTGATCTTCGACGGCGGCCAGAACTCGGTCAGCCTCAATCTCAGCAATCAGAATAAGCAGCTGCCGTACCTGGCGCAGGGGTGGCTGGAGGACGAGCAGGGCAACAAAATCCAAAGCCCGCTGGTGGTATTGCCGCCGGTGCAGCGCATCGAGCCGGGTAAGCCGAGCCAGATCAAGATTCAGGCGTTGCCGGCGGCAAGACAGCTGCCGCAGGACAGGGAGACGCTGTACTACTTCAACCTGCGCGAGATACCGCCGAAGAGCAACAAGCCCAATACGCTGCAGATCGCGCTGCAGACGCGCATCAAGCTGTTTTATCGCCCGGCGGCGATCGTGCCGAGCCGCACCGACATGGCGACGCCATGGCAGGAGCAGCTGACGCTGACGCGGCAAGGGGAGAGCTACCAGGTCAATAACCCGACGCCGTACTACATCACCATCGTCGATGCGGGCAGCAAAAAGGGCGGTGAGGGCGTGAAAGGGTTTGAGCCCTTCATGATCGCGCCGAAGAGCCAGGCGCGCCTGACCGTAGGCGCTGCGGGGCTGGGCGGCAGCCCGGTGCTGACCTATATCAACGATTACGGCGGCCGGCCGCAGCTGAGCTTCAGCTGCAGCGGCGCGAGCTGCAAGGTGGTGCCGGAAAAACGGGCGGCGTCATGACCCACCGTGAGCGGGCGGTGTCGACGGGAGAGCCATTCAGGGGAAAAGGATGAAACGAGAACGGAGAAAGGTCGGCGAGCGCGCGTTGATGCTGGCGCTCAGCCTTGGCGTGGTCGCGATGCCTTCGGCGCAGGCCGACGTGGTGGACAACTGGCAGGTGGAGGGCGCCCATGGCGTGCTGCAGGTGTACGGCGCGCTGACGGAGAGCGCCTGTCGACTGGAGATGACCAGCGCGCGGCAGGAGATCTGGCTGGGTGAGACCGGCACCGCGCGCATGCGCCAGGCCGGCGATCGCGGGCGGCCGGTGGCGTTCGAGCTGCGTTTGATGGATTGCCTGCGCACCCCGGGCGGCCAGCGTGATGCGCGCACCGGCGCGCTGGTTTGGGCGCCGAATCAGCCGGCGGTGACGGTCAGCTTCGCCTCGGTGGCAGACAGCGACAACCCGCAGCTGGTGAAGGCGCAGGGCGTTTCCGGGATGGGGCTGCGCCTGCGTGATGGCCGTGGCCGCGACGTTCGGCTGGGGAGCCGCGGCGAGCCGCTGCTGTTGACGCCGGGGCAAGACGCGCTGAGCTACAGCGTGGCACCGGAGCGGACTGCGGCGCCGTTGATGGCCGGCGCTTATCGGGCGACGGTGGACTTTAGGCTGAACTATGACTGAGGCGAGGACATGGTGCTGAGGATAACACGGGGCCGGGCGCTGATTGGGTTGGCGGGGCTGCTGGCGCTGGGCCTTCCGCCGGCTCAGGCGACCACGGTGAACGTGCGGGTCACCGTGCTTTCTCCACCCTGCATCATCAATGGCGGGCGGCCGATCGAAGTGGATTTTGGCGACGAAGTGATGACCACCCGCATCGATGGCGTCAACTATCGGCGGGCGGTGAGTTACACGCTGACGTGCAGCGGGCAGAGCAGCAACGGGCTCAAGCTGCAGGTACAGGGGACGGCGAGCGGTTTCGACGGCCAGCTGCTGCGCACCAGTAAAGACGGGTTGGGCATTGCGTTGATGAGCGGTGGCCGCCGTTGGCCGATCAACCAGTGGTTGAACTTTACCTACCCGACCGCGCCGACGCTTGAAGCGGTGCCGGTGAAGTCGGCCACAGCCAAACTGGCGGCGGGCGAGTTCACCGCGGGCGCCACCATGAAGGTGGATTACCAGTAACGCGGGAGCGAGAGCATGAAACTACGTTTTACGGCGAGCGTGCTGCTGTGCGCCGGGATGGCGTGCCATTTCGCCTGGGCGGAGAAAACGGTCGATATGCAGTTTCGCGGCACGCTGATCGAACCGCCGCCCTGCACCATTAACGATGACGGGATCATCGACGTGAACTTCGGCGATCGCGTCGGCATTAACAAGGTTGATGGCGTGAACTATCGGCAAAATATCGGTTACCGCATTCGCTGCGAACCGGGGATCGGCAAATGGGACATGCTGTTGAGCCTGACCGGCACCGCCGCGACGTTTGACGAAGCGGCGGTGCAAACCGACCGGCGCTATCTGGGCATCCGCATTTACCAGAACGCACAGCCGTTCAAAGTGGGCAGCGCGCTGCCTGTCGATCCGGCCAAGCCGCCGGTGCTGGAGGCGGTACCGGTCGGCAAATCGGGTGAAACCCTGACCGAAGGCGCGTTCGAGGCCACGGCGACGCTGCGGGCCGAGTATCAATGAAGGAGGAGGCGAGCGTGAAAACAACGCAAGGCGGCCGGGGCGTTATCGGCCTGGTGCTGTTGGCGCTGGGCGTGAACGGGGCCGCGCAGGCCGCAGACAATCTACGCATGCGCGGTGCGCTGGTGGCGGAACCCTGCGTTATTCAGCCGGGCGACGAAGACATCGAGCTGGATTTCGGCACGCTGGTCGACAAGTACCTGTACCTGAACCAGCGCACGCAGGGGCAACCTTTCGAGCTGCGGTTGGCGCAGTGCGATCTCAGCCTGGGCAAGACGGTGTCGATCACCTTCAAAGGAACGGAGAATGCGCAGCTGCCGGGGCTGCTGGCGCTGGCGGCGAGCAGCCAGGCGCGCGGGATCGCCATCGGTATGGAGACGCTGCAGGGGCAGCCTTTGCCGCTCAACAGCGCCGGCGGCAAGTACCCGTTGCAGGACGGCGGCACGGTGATTGGCATACAGGCCTATGTGCGCGGCGAACCGGAAGCGTTGGCAAAGCGAACCCTCGGCCGCGGCGCTTTCAGCGCCATTGCGACTTTCAGTCTGGACTACCAATGAGCGCCGGGTTCCGGCAAAACAGAATAAGGATATGACGCGATGCAGCGTGTTCACTTCAGCGCGATGTACTTACTGCTCGGCCTGCTGCCGGGGCTGTGCTCGGCGCAAATTTACTCCTACGTGACCAAAAGCAGCGGTTCCCCCAGTGACGCCCAATATGAGTATGTGCTTGAGAGCTGGGATACGGATGATCCGTCGCCAAACCCTTGCTATCAGAAAAGCCAGTGTGCGATCGGGATCAACCACCGCCACACCAGCGCCAACACCGGCGGCAGCACCAATGTGACGCCATCGGCTTCGGTTGTCGGTTCCTCCGCACATCCGCAGATCACCAAACTGAAGACGATGGGGGAACTCAGCAGCTATTACCAGCGCTATTACCCGTTGCCGATTAGCGGCAACACCTCACATGTGGGCGATCCCATCACTCAGGAGTGCGTGGGGCTGTTTTATACCACCAGTTCCGGTTCCGCCGTTGTGGGGTCCAGCGCACGGCTGATGCCGAGCAGCGTCTGCGGCATCGCGCCGCCGCCGGTCGGGGTGTGCGGCATCGATGAGCAACAGCTCGATCTGAACCACGGCGTATTGCCGGATACCGAATTGGCGGGCAACACGGCGCGCGGCAGCCTGCGCGTGGTTTGCTCGCAGAAGATGAACATCGTCATGTATATCCGCGTCGGCAGCAATGGCCGCCTGGATCTGGGGAGCTCCGGCGTCTACAGCACGCTGCGCATCAACGGCGCCCTGGGCAACCTGGGGTATCAGTTCACTGCGGATACGCGCGGGGTCACGGTGCCGATCACCTCCACGCTCGGCGTGACGGGCACCATCAAGGCCGGCAATTATTCGGGCCAATCGGTCGCCATTTTGGCGCTGCCGTAGCCGCATTATCCCGCCGCGCGCCGCCACGATACGGCGCTGTGTCATGGCGGCGGCCGGGAAGGATTATTTCAAAGGGAGCGTGCCGATGGAAAGCACCATCACTCTGGCGTTTATCGATAATGACCGTTTCTTTATTGACGGTTTGCAGCAACTGCTGCTGCCGTATTTCGCGCGTCGCGGCATACGGGTGCAACTGCTCGACGCCGCCCTGGCGCACCGGGCGGATATGGTGTTTCAGTCCGTGGCGCGGGACTGGCAGGCGCGTTTCTGCCTGCGGTCAGCGAGCGACGGCCGGCCGATGAACTTTGCGTTGCGTGTGCCGGACGATACCCGTTGGCGCGAGAACCCGCGCTGCGCCAGCGAAACGGGCGTCATTTTCCGCAACGACTCGCCGGGCAGCGTATTACGCCAGTTGGAGCGAGCACTGACGGCGCGGGCGCATGGCGATGTCGCACACCGTTGCTATTGGTGTGAACGTCAGCGCATTACTCGCCGCGAACGGGATGTGATGCGCTATCTGGCCAGTGAATTACCGCAGGCCACCATCGCGCGCAACCTGCGTCTGAGCGTGAAAACCGTCAGCAACCACAAGCAGGCGGCGATGAGGAAGCTGGGGTTCAAACGCAACGCGGATCTCTACCGCTGGCTGCGCTTGGGCGGATTGAACACCGTAGAGCGGCCGCAAGGGTAAGCGGCCGGGGGGCGTCAATACAGCAGCGTCATCGCGCTGAAGAACAGCAGGGTCAACGCGATGATGATGACGTTTTGCGTGGCTTTGCGCACCAGCCTGCTGGCGCTCAGCCGGCTGTCGATGACGTAGAGCAGCGGCACCATCAGCAGCACGTAGGCAAACATCAGCATGGCGGTAAAGGGCTGCAGGTTCATTCATGTTCCTCCTGTGCGTCATCATGGCCGATCAAATGTACCAGCACGGCTTGCGTCTGGTGAGGCAAACCGACAA
Source organism: Serratia sp. BFP-2025 (assembly GCF_050880365.1). Lineage (NCBI taxonomy): Bacteria > Pseudomonadati > Pseudomonadota > Gammaproteobacteria > Enterobacterales > Yersiniaceae > Serratia > Serratia sp. BFP-2025. The sequence continues at coordinate 874,751 of NZ_JBPAFV010000001.1, forward strand.
AAGACGGGGCGGAGGGAAAGGCCGGCACGAACGCTACGCCGGCGCGCCGCGTTTTCACCGCCGCTTGCAGGATTTTCTTTCGATGTTTCCGAGTATGGTCGACCATGCGCCTCCGAATAAGGCCGCCTGAAGGCGGCCGACTGCCGTATTGCCCATTAAGCTGGAGAAGGATTGCGGGCCACTGCCTGGCCACAAAGCCATAATATTGCGAATGATAATTATTATCAATAATGAAGATGAAAAAAATAGGGGTATTGCGGGCGGGCGTTTCGGCGGGGCATAAAAAGAAAAAGCACGCCTTGCGGCGTGCTTTGCGGAGTATTAACCCAGACGGTTACTTCTGATCGGGCAGAGCGTACGCGATCACATAGTCGCCCAGCTTGGTGCCGAAGGAACCGTGGCCGCCGGCGAAGATCAGCACGTACTGCTTGCCGTTGACCTCATAGGTCATCGGCGTCGCCTGGCCGCCGGCCGGCAAACGCGCTTCCCACAGTTTTTCACCGTTGGTCACGCTGAAGGCGCGCAGGTAGTTGTCTGCGGTGGCGCCGATGAAGAACACGTTACCGGCGGTGGTCACCGGGCCGCCCAGCATCGGCATGCCCATTTTGAACGGCAGCGGCAGCGGTGAGCTGTCGCGCACGGTGCCGATGCGTTTTTTCCACACGATGTCGTTGGTTTTCAGATCAACGGCGGAAATGTAACCCCAGGCCGGCTGTTTGCACGGCAGGCCGAACGGTGACAGGAACGGGTTCAGGGTGACGCCGAACGGCACGCCATACTGCGGCTGGATACCGGTTTCGGTGCCGCTGCCGCCTTTGTCGCCTTCCGGCGGCTCAATCGGGTTGCCTGGGCCGCGTGGGATCAGTTTGGAAACGAACGGCAGCGCGATCGGGTTGGCGATGGCGATTTCGCGATCGGTATCGACGGCCAGGCCGCCCCATTCGAACATGCCCAGGTTCCCCGGGAACACCAGCGTGCCCTGCTCGGAAGGCGGGGTGAAGGTGCCTTCATAACGCAGGCTGTGGAACATCACGCGGCAGACCAGTTGGTCATAGATGGTCGCGCCCCACATGTCCGCGCCGGTCAGTTTCTTCTCAGGACGGAAGGTCAGCTCGGAGAACGGCTGGGTCGGCGACAGGCGATCGCCCTTGGCCGGGCCCTGCGGTACCGGTTTCTCCGGCGCCGGCACTACCAGCTCGCCGTTGGTGCGGTTCAGCACGAAGATGTTGCCGGTTTTGGTCGGCACATAGATGACCGGCACTTTTTTGCCGCTCTTGTCGGTAATGTCCGCCAGGGTCGGCTGCGCCGGCACGTCCATATCCCACAGATCGTGGTGGACCGTCTGATAGAACCAGACCAGCTTACCGGTAGAGGCGTTCAGCGCCAACAGGCCGCTGGCGTAGCGCTCCATTTCCGGGGTGCGATCGCCGCCCCAGATGTCCGGCGTGGCGACGCCCATCGGCAGATAAACGATATCCAGCTTGGCGTCATAAGCGGCCGGTGCCCAGGAGTTCGGCGAGTTCGGCACGAAGTGATGCTCGTCCGCCGGGATGGCGTTCGGATCTTTCGCGCCCGGATCGAAGGCCCACAGCAGCTTGCCGCTGTTGACGTCGAAGCCACGGATCACGCCGGAAGGCTCGCGGTTGGAGTAGTTGTCGGTCACGGCACCGGCGACGACGATCACGTTATCGGTGATCACCGGCGGCGAAGTCGGCTCGTAGTGGCCCGGCGTCGCATACGGCATGTTGCTCTGCAGATTCAGCTCGCCGTTGTTGGCGAAGTCTGGGCACGGTTTACCGGTTTCGGCATCCAGCGCGAATAGACGGCCGTCGTTGACCGGCAGAATGATGCGGCGCGCGCACATTGCCGGTGCGGCGTCGCCGGCGGCGCCCGCAGCCGCAGCGGTTTCGTGGTAAGACACGCCGCGGCAGGTGATGTGCTGGAAGGTCGGGTTATATTTCAGCTGCGGATCAAATTTCCACTTCTCTTTACCGGTGGCGGCATCCAGCGCGAACAGCTTCTGGTGCGGGGTACACATGTAAAGGGTATCGCGGATCTTGATCGGTGTGACTTCGTTGGTGATCTCGCCCGGATCGTTGGCGGTCTTCAGATCGCCGGTCTGGAAACGCCAGGCCTCTTGCAGCTGGCCGACGTTTTTGTCGTTGATCTGGCTCAGCGGCGAATAACGAGTGCCTTCCTGGGTGCGGCCATAGGCCGGCCAGTCTGCGCCGGTGGTGTCTTTCGGCTGTACCTGCGCGGCGTCGAGCGTACCGTTGATCTCTTGCGGATCGTTGAACACGGCATAGGCCAGCGCGATGACGGTGATGACCAGCGCCGCGCTCAGCGCGCCGTAGGCGAACTTGCCGTTAGCGACCAGCTTGCGGTAGATAAACGGCAGCACCAGCCACAGGCCGAAGAAGAAGGTAACGTCGAGCCGCGGCGTCAGCGCCCAGAAGTCCGGGCCGACTTCCCACAGGGCCCAAAGGGTGGTGCCCAACAGGAACACCGCGTACAGCAGCAGCGCGGTGGCGCGGCGGCGGAACAGCAGCCATGAGGTCGCCAGCAGCACCAGCCCGGCGATGATGTAATACAGCGAACCGCCCAACTTGGCGAGCCAGATGCCGCCGCCGAGCAGATAGAGCCCGCTCAGCGCGGCAAACAGCGCCGTTATGACGATAAGCGGCGATAGTGACGCTTTATTTTGCATAGCAATACCCTTACCAAAAAATGAAAGTCCCCGATTTAGAGATTAAGCCAAATCGCAAAAAACACGCGGTTTCTCCCTACTATTTCAGCGAGAAGCCGCTAGGGTGACGTAAAACCCATCCCGTTTTTTAACCTTAAGGTGCTTTGCCTTATTCAAAGCGATAAGACAAGGTGGCGCCGCCACCCCAGTTGCGCCCCGGCGCCGGCTCGAAATAGCGGCCGTTGCCTTCGTTGACGATCACCGAACCGACGTAGCGGCGATCGAAAACATTGTCCACCCGGCTGAACACGTCCAGCGCCCAGCGGTTCCAGGTAAAGCGATAGCCGGCGTTCACGCCGGCCACGGTGTAAGCGGGGGCCTGCGCGCTGTTGGCGTCATTGGCCTGAATGTCGCTCATGTAGCGCAGCTCCGCCCCGGCGTGCCAGCCTTCCGGCGGCGCATAGGCCAGCGAGGCGTAGCCCATGTTGCGGGCGATGCCCGGCAGGCGGTTGCCGGCGGGAATGGTTTGGGCCGGGGTACAAACGGCTTTGCCGCACATCTCGCTGCGGTAGGTGGCGTCCAGCAGCGTCCAGGCCATATGCAGGCGCCAGTCCAACGCGAACTCCTGATCCAGCGCCAGCTCCAGACCGCGCCGCCGGGTCTTGCCGGCGTTGGCGTAGCTGGTACGCCCGCCGCTGCTTTCCGCCACCACCAGCTCGTTGTCGGTATCGGTCTGGAACAGGGCAGCGCTCACCAGGCCGTTGCCGAGGCGCAGTTTGCTGCCCAGTTCGACGGTGTCGCTGGTGGATGGTTGCAGGCCGATGTTGAGACCCGCCTGGCCGTCGGGACGGTAGGAGAGTTCGTTGATGGTCGGGGTTTCGAAGCCGCGGCCGGCGGAGAGATAGACGTTCCACGCCGGGCTGATTTTGTAGTTGAGCGAGCCCATCGGCAGCCACTGGTGATAGCGTTTGCTGCCGCTGTCATCGCCGTTGCGCGGGGTGATGTAGTAGTCGGTCGAATCGAAGCTGACCGTGCTGTAGCGCAGGCCGGCGTCCAGCGTCCAGTGCGGCGTCAGTTGCCAGGAAGTTTGCAGGTAAGGATCCAGGTTCCAGATGCGGTTCTTCTCGTTGCGCCGCTGGTCGCCTTTCTCGCCGTAGTCCACTTTGCCGTCTCGCAGAATAAAGTTTTCGAACCCCTGCCGGCGTTCGGTCATGGTTTCATAATCCAGACCGCCGATCAGTGTTACCGGTAACGAGGCGAGAGTATCCTCATGCTTCCAGCGAGTGTCAATGCCCTGATATTTCCTTTCCAGCACGATCACCCCGCCGGCGTGGGTGGGGTTGAGCTGCGGTCCGCTCGGGATCGATTGGTACTGCGTGGTGTGGCGCTCGCCGTGGTAGGCGGTCAGCGTCAGTTCGTCGCGTTCGCTCATCTGGCGCTGATAGCGCAGGCCGGCCTGGGTCTGGTCGAGCGATTTGCGGGTGTTGTATTGATCCGCGCGCGGTGCCTGGCGTGGGTTTTCTTTCCATTCCGCCTCGGTCAGGCCGCCCGGATCGCCGGCGTCAATCGAGACGCTGTTGAACATCAGCGTCAGGGTGCTGACGTCGTCCAGCCGCACGCCGAGCTTGCCGTTGCCGAGGTTTTTCCGCGCGGCGCTGTGATCGCGGTAGCCCTGGGTGGTAAAGCGGGTGCCGGAGAGGGCGTAGTTAACGTCGCCGGCCTGGGTGCCGTCGCCGGTGGCGCCGGTTGCTTTCACCCCGTAACGCCAGGTGTTGTCGCTGCCGAAATAGCCGCCGGCTTCCAGCGTCGGCGGCTGGGTGCCGGTTATCGTATCAACGTTGATGACCCCGCCCGAGGCGTTGCCGTACAGCGCGGAATAGGGGCCGCGCAGTACCTCGATGCGTTCGACGGAATTGATGTCAATGTTGGAGGTTTGCCCTTGGCCGTCGGGCATGGTGGCGGGAATGCCGTCGACGTACATGCGCACCCCGCGCACGCCGAACATCGAACGGCTGCCGAAGCCGCGTATCGACAGCTGCAGATCCTGCGCATAGTTTTGCCGATTCTGGAGCTGCAGGCCCGGCACGCTGCCGAGATTTTCCGACAGGTTAATCTGCGGGGCGGCGTTGCGCAGATCCTGGCCGTCGATCACGCTGACGGAAACCGGCGATCCCAGCTCAGTGAGGCCGGTAGGTTGCGCCATCACCACCAGGGTGTCGCTCTTTTCTTCAGTTTTTTCCGCCGCTGATGCCTGGCCGATGAACATGGGTTGCAGCAATAGCATCGCCGCCGGGGTCAGCACGGCGCTTTTCTTATTGGTCATGGGATAAATCTGCCACTGGTATTAAAAGGGAATCGCTGATCGATTCAGGGTTAGCCATCTGTCACTCCATCTACATGACGCTAAACGAAAAGGGTAGTGCATCCTGACATCAGTATAGAATATCTGCGGAAGGAACGTTCCCGGAAAATGTTCAATCCCCTGAGACGGTTAGCGGATTAATGAAACTGGCTCATAAGCTCAAGCGTATTTTGCCCCATAGTCATGGCGGCATGGGTCTTTTACAGTCATCTCATCCGAGCGGCTCTGTGTCAGGGGGCCGGTATCCATCCGCAGGAGAGTGAAGATGCAAACACGTAAGTTGGGGCGCGAAGGGCTGGAAGTATCGGCGTTGGGTCTGGGCTGCATGGGGCTCAGTTTTGGCTACGGCCCGGCTACCGACAAGCGGCAGGCGATCGATCTGATCCGTACCGCGGTTGACGAGGGCGTGACGTTCTTCGATACCGCCGAGATTTATGGTCCGTTCACGAACGAGGAATTGTTGGGCGAAGCGCTGGCGCCGGTGCGCGATCGGGTCGTCATCGCCACCAAGTTCGGTTTCGATCTGCCGCAACCGGCGGGGCAACAGGTGTTGAACAGCCGCCCGGAGCATATTCGCCGGGCGGTGGAAGGTTCGCTGCAGCGCCTGCGGGTAGAGACTATCGATCTGCTGTATCAACACCGCGTCGATCCCGAGGTGCCTATCGAAGAGGTGGCGGGCACGGTGCAGCAACTGATTCGCGAAGGGAAAGTGAAGTACTTCGGCCTGTCGGAAGCCGGCGTGCAAACCATTCGGCGCGCCCATGCGGTGCAGCCGGTCACGGCACTGCAAAGCGAATATTCGCTGTGGTGGCGCGAGCCGGAGCGTGAAATCCTGCCGACGCTGGCGGAACTGGGCATCGGTCTGGTGCCGTTCAGCCCGCTTGGCAAGGGCTTTCTCACCGGCGCCATCACCGAAGACACCGCCTTTGACAGCGGCGATTTTCGCAACGTGGTGCCGCGTTTCAGCGCCGAGGCGCGTCGGGCCAATCAGGCACTGGTGGGCGTGCTGGGGCAGATAGCGCAGCGCAAGGGCGTGACGCCGGCGCAGATCGCCCTGGCCTGGCTGCTGGCGCAGCAGCCGTGGATCGTGCCAATCCCGGGAACCACTAAGCGTCACCGACTGGAAGAAAACCTTGCGGCGGCGTCGGTGGTGTTGACGGCGGACGAACTGGGCGAGATTGAGCGTGCGCTCTCCGCTATCGACGTGATCGGCGATCGCTACCCGGCGCATCTGCAGAAGAACGTCGGGCGTTAAGCCCCGCGCCGCAGCGCCTCAATCAGCAGCGCAAAGGCGGTGGTGTGTTGCCTGCGGCTTGGGTAATAGAGGTAATAGCCGGGAAACGGCGGGCACCACTCGTCCAGCGCCATCTGCAAGCACCCGTCGGCCAGCGCCTCGGCGACGCTGTCTTCCGGCACGAAGGCGATGCCGAGACCGAGCTGTGCGGCGTCGATTCGCTGGCGCAGGCTGTTGAAGGTCAATTGCCCCTCCACCCGTACTTTGATCTCCCGGCCATCGCGGGCGAACTCCCAGGCGTACAACCCGCCGAGGGTGGGCAGGCGCATATTGATGCAACGGTGGTTTTGCAATGCCTGCGGCGTGGTGGGGAGGCCGTGACGGGCGAAATAGGCGGGTGAGGCGACGGCCACCATGCGCATGTCCGGGCCGATGCGCACCGCGATCATGTCCTTCGCCACCTGTTCCCCCAGCCGGATGCCGGCGTCGAAACGCCCGGCGACGATGTCGGTCAGGCTATTGTCGACGGTGATTTCCACGTTGATGTCCGGGTAATCGACGAGAAAAGTGCGCAGCACCGGCCACAGCACCGCATCCACCGCGTGTTCGCCGGCGGTGAGGCGGATGTTGCCGGCGGGGCGATCGCGCATTTCACCCAGCGCGTTCAGCTCGCTTTCTATCTCCGCAAAGCGCGGGCCGATGCTGTTGAGCAGCCGCTCACCGGCCTCGGTGGGGGCCACGCTGCGGGTGGTGCGCGTAAGCAAGCGCAGCGCCAGGCGTTCTTCCAGCCCGCGGATGGCGTGGCTGAGCGCCGATTGGGACACCCCGAGCTGCGCCGCCGCTTTGGTGAAGCTGCGTTCTCTGGCCACCATCAGGAAAGCGATCAGGTCGTTAAAGTTTTCTTTCAACATATCGGCACCGGAGAGCAAGGTTAGGGCGCGGCCGCGCGTAGATTTATGAATTGAGCTCATAGCTCCTTGCGCATTTTAGCCGCTAGTCGCTGGAAAAGCATGGCGCTATCTTGGCATCACTGACCCATGACTATCAGCGCCGGCTGTGAGAGCCGGCGCGGAGGACACTACAGATGAAAATACAACGCAGCGGTTCGATCCCTTCGCAGCGCGGCCCGGCGGATTACTTTACCGGGCAGGTGCGCATCGACGCGCCGTTCACCGGCGAGGCGCCGGCCAGAGTGGGCGGCGCAACCGTCACCTTCGAGCCCGGCGCCCGCACGGCCTGGCATACTCACCCGCTCGGTCAGACGCTGATCGTCACTCAGGGGCGCGGTTGGATCCAGATGTGGGGCGAGAAGACGCAGGAAATGCACCCCGGCGATATCGTCTGGATCCCGGCGGATGTCAAACACTGGCACGGCGCGACGCCGGACTGCGCCATGACCCATATCGCCATCGCCGAAGCGGTGGACGGCAGCCCGGTGACCTGGCTGGAGCCGGTCAGCGAGGCGGAGTACCGGCAATAACGGCGCTCAGGACCGGCGGTTCTGTTCGCAGAACCGCAGGCGGTTGCCGAACGGATCGGTGAGGTTCAGTTCCTTGCCCCAATCGACAATCTCCAGGCCCGGCCGTGCATAGCGGTAGTTTTTGGCCGTGAGTTCGCGATGCAGCGCTTCGATGTCCTGCATCGGAATGAAAATGGCGGCGCCGGGCGTGCTGTCGCCGTAGTGTTCGCTCAGGTGCAGCGTCAGCCCGGCGCGGGCAATCTGCATGTACAGCGGCAGGTCTTCGCTGAAACGGTGCTCCCACTCCAGCGTGAAACCGAGAAAATCCAGGTAAAACTCTTTGGCCTTGTCGACCGAAAAGATGCGCAGGATCGGAATGGCGGGCGAGAAGGCGATCATCGTTGACCTCATTGCCGCGTTAGCGGCAGCCGATGTGGATATCGACCGCGTCGGGGCCGGTATAGGCTTCGAAGTCGGTCAGGAAGCGGCGTTCGATCTCAGGGTGTTGTGCGAAGTAGGCCCAGATGTGCTGCCAGCCTTCGATGACCGCCGCCGGCATCGCGCCACGGGCGGAGAAGACCAGATAGCGGCCGGGTTGGATGTGCAAACCGCTCTGTGCCTCACTGCCGGCGGTGACGTCAAACGGCCCGCTGGCGTCGGAAGCGTAATTGGAATAGACCCCGTATACCGGCAGGGCGGGTGAGGTAGCGAAAAAATCCGACCACAGCGCGGGAATCTTTGCCGTTTCGGCTTGGGTTTCGTTCTGGTTGGTGGTTCTGACTGTTTGGCCGGCGACGTAAAAGCCGGGTAAGTGCACCGAGGTAGGCTGCATAGGGGAAATTCCTTTTAACCGCTTGAAAGAGATGCCTAAAGGTAGCAAAGGCTTGCCGGATCCGCCAGGTATGGCCCCCGCAGGTGCGGGGGCCGATCGCATCAGGCGCCCAGGCCGCCGAGGCACAGGTATTTGATCTCGAGATAGTCTTCGATGCCGTATTTGGACCCTTCGCGACCCAAGCCGGAGTGCTTCATGCCGCCGAACGGCGCTACCTCGGTGGAGATCAACCCTTCGTTGATGCCGACGATACCGTACTCCAGCGCTTCGGCCACGCGCATCACCCGGCCGATGTCGCGGCTGTAGAAGTAAGCGGCCAGGCCGAACGGCGTGTCGTTGGCCATTTCGACGGCTTCGGCTTCCTGGCTGAAGCGGATCAGGGGCGCCACCGGGCCGAAGGTTTCCTCACGGAAGATTTTTGCCGTGCGCGGCAAGTCGGTCAGGATGGTCGGGGTGAAGAAATTGCCGCCCAACGCGTCAGGCTTGCCGCCCAGCAGCACCGAGGCGCCGTGCTCGACGGCGTCGGCGATATGCTCGCGCACTTTCTCCACCGCGTCCTGGTTGATCAACGGGCCGATGGTGACGCCATCATCCAGGCCGTTGCCGACTTTCAGCTTGGCGACGGCGGCTTTCAGCCTGGCGGCGAAGGCGTCGTACACGCCATCCTGCACCAAAAACCGGTTGGTGCAGACGCAGGTCTGGCCGGCGTTGCGGTATTTGGAGGCGACTGCGCCGGCCACAGCGGCGTCCAGATCCGCGTCGTCGAATACGATAAACGGCGCGTTGCCGCCCAACTCCATGCTGGTTTTCTTGATGGTGGGCGCACACTGGGCCAGCAGCTGCGCGCCGACTTCGGTGCTGCCGGTGAAGGAGAGTTTGCGCACGTCCGGGTTGGCGGTGAGCTCGCCGCCGATGCCCTTGCTGGGGCCTGTTATCACGTTGCATACCCCGGCGGGCAGCCCGGCGCGCTCCGCCAGTACGGCGATCGCCAGCGCCGAGAACGGGGTCTGGCTGGCGGGACGGATCACCCCGGTGCAGCCTGCCGCCCAGCCGGGGCCGGCTTTACGGGTGATCATCGCCGCCGGGAAGTTCCACGGAGTGATGGCGGCGAACACGCCGATCGGCTCTTTCTGCACGATAATGCGGCGGCCCGACTGGGGCTGCGGAATGGTGTCGCCATAGACCCGCTTCCCTTCCTCGGCGAACCATTCGATAAAGGAGGCGGCATAGGCGATTTCACCGCGGCTTTCGGCCAGGGGTTTACCCTGTTCCGCCGTCATGATGCGCGCCAGATCTTCCTGATTCTCCATCATCAGTTCAAACAGCCGCCGCAGCTTGCCGGCGCGCTCTTTGGCGGTCAGGGCGCGCCAGGCGGGCAGCGCTTTTTTTGCGGCGGCGACGGCGCGCGCGGTTTCTTCGGCGCCGAAGGCCGGCACGTGGCCGACCAGCTCGCCGTTGGCGGGGTTATGAATGGCGATTGCGCGGCCCTCATGGGCCGGCAACCATTGGCCGTCGATGTAATTGGCCTCGCGGAACAGCGTGGGATCCTTGAGGGTCGCGCAGATACTGGTGCTCATTGGTCTCTTCCTATGCTGAGTTCAACAGAATGGTCTATCCCATACGGCTACCCTTTACCCTAGCAAACTTTGCCGCCGCCGTTTGCCGACGCGGCGACAAGATGACCGTTTTCTTTATGCGCACCTTCTGTACAAAAAACATCCGCCGCCGGGTCGATACTGAAAGGGCAGGCATATGACCCTTTTCGATGTGATTAAAAGGAGTGTGCGAATGATGAAATCAGTGGACAGGCATCTCGCGGCCTACGGCAGCGAAATGGATTTTTTGGCGTCGAGCATCGCCCTGATGGAGTGGCAAGGGCGGCAGATTGACGCCGGGCAGGTGGCCGGCAACATGTCGGAGCAGCAAAGCCGCCTGTTCTTTGCGCGGTTGAGTTATTTTCGTCAGCTTTATCAGGCCGCAGCGGCGGCCGAACACAGCCTGTAATTTGCCGATGTTTCCCGACATCGCAGGCGCCGCCGTTCGCTTAAGCTGAGGCGAACGGCAATTTTGCCTGACGTATTTTCTACCTTTTGACAGCGCTCTGCCTGGGTATGTGAGCGCTTATCAATGTCATCGCCAATCTCCCCGCCGAGGACGTCGTTTACTGAGGGTATCCGGCGGCGCGTCATGCTTTACCATTCTGAATGCCGTTCTCCGTACGCCAAAATAAACAGCATGTGAGTTCTTCAATGCCAGCCCTACTTATGGCGTTGTCTTTTGACGCTCTCTGCATCGATATTACAACCTATACTCATACAGGCATTCGACATGCTGTGATTTGGCTGGGGTAATATCTTTATGTGTTTTAGCCGCAGCAAACGGATGAATGAGCCGCGTTTGAAAATAAAGGGGGGGACATGACAGCTGACATCGCCATCAACAAGAACGAAGGTATTCTCACGATCGCGTTAACACGGCCGGATAAAAAGAATGCGCTAACGACGGCGATGTATGCGGCTTTGGCCGATGCTTTGGCTATTGCGGAAGCGGAGTCGGACATTCGGGTCATTCTGCTCCAGGCGGCGGGCGACATGTTTACTGCCGGCAATGACATCAATGAATTTGCTTCGCAGGTCATGCAAGGCAGCGGGGGGCAAGAGGTCGTGCGCTTTTTAAAGAGCCTGGCCAGTATCACCAAACCTCTCGTCGCCGCGGTGCAGGGGAAGGCGGTCGGTGTTGGCACCACCATGCTTCTGCACTGTGATTATGTGCTGGTTGCCGATAATGCGGAGTTGAGCACACCGTTCGTGAATTTAGCCTTGGTGCCGGAGGCCGCCTCGAGCTATTTGTTACCTTCGCGGATAGGCCATGTCAGAGCCTTTGAGATGTTCGCTCTCGGTGAGCCCGTTGCCGCGCAGGACGCGGTTGCCTGGGGAATGGCGAACAAATGCGTTCCGCTCGCCGCTCTCGACGAGGAGGCGCGTCAGGTCGCGCGGAGGCTGGCGGCCAAACCGGCGATTTCGCTGCAGGCAACGAAAAAACTCATGCGTGATGCCGAGCGTCTCATTGCCCAGACCGACCTGGAGTTGAGCGTTTTCATGGCGCGGCTGCAAAGCGCGGAGGCCAGAGAGGCATTTGCCGCCTTTGTGCAAAAGCGCCGGCCAGACTTCACCAATCTGGTCTGAACCCCGATGCCTGGCTCGGTGCGGCCAGCAACCTCTCAGCGATCGCCCTCGGCATTCATGCTATTTTCATGGCAAAAATAAACGCGGCCGGCGGCGAAAAAGTTTCATGGGTTAAACTTTTTCGCCGCAGACGAGGTTTTATTTTACCGGGCGCGCATTGCTGCTACGCCCATCTTGACAATAATTTTGCCGCTGCTAATAGTTACTTTATATTTTAAATAATAAACGAAGTTTAATATATGAGACAACTCACGGGGAGCTATGATAACGGCGCTACGGTGGATGATGAAGCGGCTATTTTGGCTTCGTTTCAAACCCGCAGTGCGGCCGTTTATAATCAGGCGCGGCATGAAAAGAATATTGCTTACGGTGAAAGCGAACGCGAAACATTGGATTGGTTCTATTCTGCAAAGCAACATCAGGGGACGTTAATTTTTATTCACGGCGGCTATTGGCAATTTTGCGATAAGGCGGATTTCGCCTTTATCGCCGCCGGGCCGTTGGCGTTGGGATTCGACGTAGTGCTGGTGGAATATATGCTGGCGCCGGCGGTTAATCTTGACGCTATTTGTCGGCAGATCGGCACCGCATTGGATGCCATTCAGCGTCGCCTGCCGCCGCACGACGCCCATCCGGTGCACCTGTGCGGCCATTCCGCCGGCGGGCATCTGGCGGCGTTTTGGCAGCAGCATGCGATGGTGGATGCGGTCTTTCCCATCAGCGGCCTGTTCGAGCTGGCGCCGCTGCGAGAAAGCTATGTCAACCGGGCGCTGCAGCTGACCGCGCGGCAGATTGAAACGCTCAGCCCAGCGCGCCACCTGCCGGCGCGAACCAAACCGCTCACGCTGTATTACGGCGCGGCTGAGCTGCCGGAACTGATCGGCCAGTCGCGCCACTATCACGCGGCGCTGCATCAACATGGGCTGCCGGCGGAACTGGTCGCGGTGCCCGGCGCCAACCATTTCACCATTCTGGATGCGTTGTTCGCCGCCGACGGCGCGCTGCTTCGCCAACTTGATCATCATGGGAAACACTGACATGCGCGAGATCGTAGAGACCGGGCTGCCGGAAATCGGCCAGCCTTTTTCCTGGGCTACACGGGGCGGCGGCATGCTGTTTACCGCTCATGGCCCGGTGCGGGCGGACGGCAGCATCGAGACCGGCGCGCCGGAGCAACAGATTGCGTTGACCTTCGACAATCTGGCGCAAACGCTGAAGGCGGCGGGCAGCCACAGCGATAAGGTCTTGCAGGTGATCGTTTATCTTACCGACGTCAACGACGTTAAATGTCTCGATAATATTTACCGAGAATACTTTAATTATCCTTACCCTAACCGATCCACGGTGATTGTCGAAAAACTGGTGGTGCCGGGAATGAAAATAGAAATTACCGTCAGCGCTATCGCCTGATTTAATTTCCGCTTAAATCCGTTCTTATATTAATTCAATAATGAGTTAAGGATGCGTCATGTTTAAACAGATTGCGCCTTCCGCAGCCGATCCTATTATGTCGCTGATGGAAGCCTATTTGCAGGACCCCAATCCGAACAAAGTGAATTTAGGCATTGGGCTGTATTACGACCAGCAGGGGAATATTCCGCTGATGCAGGCGGTTGCGGCCGCCGAGCAACGCCTGCTGGCGCTGCGTCGCCCGCATGGCTACCCGCCGATCGAAGGCTCGCCGCAGTTCGCTAGCCAGGTGCAGACGCTGCTGTTCGGTGAGCGAACTGTGGCCGACATCGCCACGGTGCAGACCGTCGGCGGCTCCGGGGCGCTGAAGCTGGCGGCGGATTTTCTGCGCCACTTTTTGTCGCGCAGCGAGATCTGGGTGTCCGATCCCACCTGGGCCAACCACTGGGCGATTTTTGAAGGCGCCGGGTTGCAGGTGAAAACCTATCCCTACTTTGACGAGGCGGTGGGCGGCCTGCGTTTCGCCGCCATGCTCGACGCGCTGAGCAACCTGGCGCCTGGCAGCGTGGTCTTGCTGCATCCTTGTTGTCATAACCCGACCGGCACCGATCTGACGCCGGAGCAGTGGCGCGCTACGCTCGCCGTACTGCAGCGGCGCAACCTGCTGCCGCTGTTCGATATCGCCTATCAGGGCTTCGGCGACGGGCTGGACGAGGATTGTCTGGCAGTACGCGAAGCGCTGAAAATCGACTTGCCGTTTTTGGTCTGCAACTCGTTCTCCAAAAACGTGGCGCTGTACGGCCAGCGGCTGGGCGCGCTGTCGGTGCGCTGCGCCGATGTGGAAAACGCCGCCAACGTCAAAGGCGCGTTAAAAACGTTGATCCGCCGCAGCTACTCCTGCCCGCCGACACACGGCAGCCAGATCGTGGAAATCCTGCTCGGTGATGCCGAACTCGGTGCGCTTTGGCGCAACGAGCTGGCGGAAATGCGCTCGCGCATCAAGCAGATGCGTGAGCAGCTGGCCGCCGGGCTGGCACGGGGCGGTTCTTCGCTGGATCACCGGCGCATTCGCGATCAGCGCGGCATGTTCAGCTATACCGGCCTGAACGAAACGCAGCTGCAAACCTTGCGGCAACGCTACGCCATCTATCTGGTTGCGCCCGGCCGCATGTGCCTGCCGGGGCTCAACCCCGGCAATATCGATTACGTGACTGCCGCCATTCTCGACGTCACCCGTACCGTCTAACTCTGCTCGGGAACACTGCCATGCCACAGATGAATGATTTTGAGCATATCGCCCGTCGCCAGGGCGGGTTGAACAAGCATCTTACCGCCGGGCAGATGTCGATGCTGGCGATAGGCGGCGCCATCGGCACCGGGCTGTTTCTCGGCAGCGCCTATGCCATTCAGATGGCGGGGCCGTCGGTCTTGCTGAGCTACCTGATCGGCGGCGTCATTGCGTTGCTGCTGATGGGGAGCCTGGCGGAAATGACCTCCGAACACCCGACGCCCGGTTCGTTCGGCGACTACGCCGAATTTTATCTCGGCCCGCTGTTCGGTTTTCTGGTGCGCTACTCCTACTGGTCCTGCGTGGTGCTGGCGGTGGGCACCGAAGTCACCGCCATCGGCATGTACATGCAGTTCTGGTTCCCGGCGACGCCGACCTGGCCGTGGGTGCTGCTGTTCTCGGCGGCGGTGATCGCGGTCAACGTGATCGGCGTGAAGTCGTTCGGCCAGGTGGAATACGCGCTGTCCACCGTCAAAGTGACGGCGATCGTGGCCTTCATTCTGATCGGTATCGGCATCCTGGCGTTCTCGGGCAACCCGACCTACGGCCTGCGCAACCTGACCACCGGCGGTTTTATGCCGTTTGGCATCAAGGGCATGTGGTTTGCGGTGATCGTTTCCATCTTCAGCTACCTGAGCATTGAGATGATCGCGGTGGCCGCCGGTGAGGCGAAAAATCCGGTGATTGCGGTGAAGGCGGCGTTCAAGGGCACCATCGTGCGGCTGTTCATTTTCTACATGCTGTCGATCGCCCTGATGCTGGCCATCGTGCCCTGGCGCCAGTCCGGCACCGGCGAAAGCCCGTTCCTGATGGCGATGAACGTGATCCATCTGCCTGCCGCCGCCGGCATCTTCAACTTTATCGTGCTGGTGGCGGCGCTGTCGGCGATGAACAGCCAGCTGTACATCACCACCCGCATGATGTTCTCGCTGTCGCGCGCCGGGCAGGCGCCGGCGGCGCTGGGGCGCGTCAGCCGGCGCGGCATTCCGGTCAATGCGCTGGCGATGTCGTGCATCGGCATCGTGGTGTCCATCGTCCTGAGCCTGGTGGCGCCGGAAACGTCGTTCGCCGCCATGATGTCCATTTCGGTGTATGGCGCCTGTTTTACCTGGCTGATGATCTTCGTCACCCATCTGTTCTTCCGCCGCCGGCACCGGCAGACCCATCTGAAGTTCCGCATGTGGGGATTCCCCTATACCACCTTACTGGGTGGCGGGCTGATGGCGGCGCTGATGATCTCGACGGCGTTTACCGAATTCTTCCGCATGACGCTGTGGTTCGGCATTCCGTTCACCTTGCTGCTGGTGGTGGCCTACCGCTTCCAGAGCCGCCGCGCGGCTGCGCCGTCGCCGTTCAAGGCGCCGGAGGTGGAGTAATGCGGGGCAGGGGCTGAGGCGCACCTCAGCCCTGGGGATTAAAGCTGGCTTTTCGGGATGAGATGATCGCCGAAGCTCAGGCGCTGGCGGCCCGGCTCGATTGCGGTCAACGGCGCCACTTCGTGCAGCGAGGATTTGCAGCGCTGCACCAGATCCTGATACTCGCGAGTGCCGGCGATCTTCCAGGCCAGCTCCTGTTCGGTCAGATCGCGCAGCACGCGCGCCGGGCTGCCGACCACCAGCTTGTTGGCTTCGATCGTCGCCGCGGCTTTGACGAACGCCATCGCGCCGACGATGGTGTTCTCGCCGATCTCCGCGCCGTCCATCACTACCGCGTTCATGCCCACCATCGCGTTGCGGCGAATGCGGCAGCCGTGCAGGATGGCGCCGTGGCCGATATGGCCGTCTTCTTCCACCACCGTGTCCTGCTGCGGGAAGCCGTGCATCACGCAGTTGTCCTGAATGTTGGCGCCGTCGCAGATCACCAGGCGGCCAAAATCGCCGCGCAGGCTGGCGTTCGGGCCGATATACACGTGTTTGCCGACGATCACGTCGCCGATCAGCACCGCCGTCGGGTGCACGTAACTGCTGGGGTCAACGACCGGCGTCAGGCCGTCAATCTGATACACAGGCATAGCGTGAGTTCCTTAACATGTAGGGTCGCGCGGCAGGCCGCCGAAGCGCCGATAGTAACCGGCGGCCGGCGCGGGCAAGGCGCCGATGGTGGTCTCCGCCAGCGAGCTGACGTACTCCGTCGCAGCGCGATCGACCTGCTGATAGAGATTGATGCACAGATTGCGAGCGATCTGGCCTTCCCACTGCGCGGGCAGCAGCGCGTCCGGCAGCAGCGGATCTTTCAACACCACGCGACGGAAGAAGTGAATCAATAATAGCTTAATCTGGAAACAGCGCAGCGGCGTCAGCGCCGCCGGGTCGACTTCGCGCAGCAGCGCCATCAGCGGCCGGAAGGAGACGATAAACTCGTGATAGCCGGCGGCCACCTCGCTCAGCGACCAGCAGTCGGCCACCAGTTTCTGCAGGGTTTGTTCGGAGCGGTTGTAGGGGTAATCGGCGCGGAAGTAGATCACCTGCTCGCTGGCGTTCAGTTCGCCGAGCAGCGCCGTCACGTCGGTCTGCGCGTGGGTGGGGGCGGCCATCAGGTTGCTGGCGATCTGCCCGAACCCGAGCCAGCCGAGCTCTTTTTTCAGCCGCGCGCGCGCGTTTTTATCGGCGCTTTCCAGCAGCAACAGCTCCCACTTGCCGTCCCAGGCGGGCTGCTCGCGCAGATAAATTTTCGATTCGGCGTGGCGGAACTGACGCATTCCCTGATCGGTCACGCGGTAGAAGCTGCGGCGGCCTATTTTCTCCACCGCCAGCCAACCCTCTTTCTGCAGGCGGAACACCGAGGTGCGCACGAAGCGATCGCCGAAACCGAAGGCCTCCAGCAGCGCGCTCAGGCTGCCGAGCCACACTTCGCCGCCGCGGTGGCTTAGCGCGTCGCCGTACAGCGAAATGATCAGCGAAGTGCCGCTGATCGGCTGCGCGTCGACGGCATGGCGAATGAACTCATCCAGTTTATGTTCCATATTTTTCCATGGGTTAGCCTTCGATGAGCCATAACATTACCATAATTTAGGGCGGCGTCATCCGTGACACCGTGCGCCTCAACGTGGCCGCAGATCGACCACGCGCTGCGCCTTGCCTTCCGAGCGCGGAATATCGCCGCAGTTGGCGATGCTGACGTCGGTGCTGACGCCCACGATCGATTTGATGTGGTGGCGCAGCTGGTGGCAGATGTCGCAACGTTGCTGGTGGCTGAGGCTGAGCGCCGATTCTTTCAGCTCGACGCGCACCGCCAGCGTGTCCAGGTGCCCGCTGCGGCTGACCTGCAGCTGATAGTGCGGCGACAGCTGCTCGAACTGCATGATCTGCTCTTCCACCTGCGACGGGAAGACGTTGACGCCGCGGATGATCAGCATGTCGTCGGAACGGCCGGTGATCTTGCCCATGCGGCGCATCTGGCGCGCGTCCCCCGGCAGCAGACGGGTGAGATCGCGGGTGCGGTAGCGGATCACCGGCAGCGCCTCTTTGGTCAGGGTGGTAAACACCAGTTCGCCGTGCTCGCCGTCCGGCAGGGCGACGCCGGTCTCCGGGCAGATGATCTCCGGCAGGAAGTGGTCTTCCCAGATGGTGGGGCCGCCGCCGCTCTCCAGGCATTCCATCGCTACGCCCGGCCCCATCACTTCCGACAGGCCATAGATATCCAGTGCCTTGATGCCCATGCGGGTTTCGATTTCGTGCCGCAGAGCTTCGGTCCAGGGTTCGGCGCCGAACACGCCGAGCCGCAGCGAACAGCCGCGCGCATCGCCGCCCATCTTGCGCTCCAGCTCGTCGATCAGCGTCAGGCAATAGGACGGCGTCACCATGATGATGTCGGGTTTGAAGTCGAGGATCAGCTGCGCCTGGCGTTCCGTCTGGCCGCCGGACATCGGGATCACCGTGGCGCCGAGCCGCTCCGCGCCGTAGTGTGCGCCCAGGCCGCCGGTGAACAGGCCGTAACCGTAGGCGACGTGCACCTTGTCTTTGGCGGTGGCGCCGCCGGCACGCAGACAGCGGGCGACGATATCGGCCCAGTTATCGATGTCGCGCTGGGTGTAACCGACCACCGTCGGGCGGCCAGTGGTGCCCGAGGAGGCGTGGATGCGCACCACCTGTTCCATCGGCACTGCGAAGGTGTCGAACGGGTAGTTGTCGCGCAGATCCTGCTTGGTGGTGTAAGGGAAACGCGCCAGATCGCTCAGCTGTTTAAGATCGTCAGGGTGCACGCCTGCCTGGTCGAACTTGCGTTTGTACATCGGCACATTGTCGTAGGCGTGGTGCAGAGTCCATTTCAAGCGCGCCAACTGCAACGCTTCAATCTCATCGCGCGAGGCGAATTCGATGCTATCGAGGGGCTGTGGATTTATTGTCATGGTTAGCCTCAGGGGTCAGACACGCTCAATGATCATGGCGATGCCCTGGCCGACGCCGATGCACATGGTGCAAAGCGCGTAGCGGCCGGCACGCCGTTCCAGTTCAAACAGGGCGGCCAGCGCCAGGCGCGCGCCGCTCATGCCCAGCGGGTGTCCCAGAGCGATCGCGCCGCCGTTGGGGTTGACCTGCGGCGCATCGTCCGGTAGGCCAAGCTGGCGCATCACCGCTAGCGCCTGGGCGGCGAACGCTTCGTTCAGTTCGATAACGTCCATCTGCGCCAGGCTCAGCCCGGCGATCTCCAGCACCTTGCGGGTGGCGGGTAGCGGGCCGATGCCCATCAGCCGCGGTTCCACGCCGCAGGTGGCGGTGGCAACGATGCGCGCGCGCGGCGTCAGGCCCTGGCGTGCCGCCATCGCTTCGGAGGCGACGAGCAGTGCCGCTGCGCCGTCGTTCAGCCCCGAGGCGTTGCCGGCGGTGACGCTGCCGGGCTGACGGAACGGGGTTTTCAACGCCTGCAGCTGCTCGAGCGTGGTGTCGGTGCGCGGATGCTCATCCTGGCTGAACAGCGTCACCGCGCCTTTTTTGCCGGTGAGGCTGACCGGAGCAATCTCCTGCGCCAGGTAGCCCAGCGCCTGCGCCCGGGCGGCGCGCTGCTGGCTGCGCAGCGCAAAGGCGTCCTGATCGGCGCGGCTGATGTTGAACTGCGCCGCGACGTTTTCGGCGGTCTCCGGCATCGAATCGGTGCCGAACTCGGCCTGCATGCGCGGGTTGACGAAGCGCCAGCCGAGAGTGGTGTCGTACAGCTGCGCCTGGCGGCTGAAGGCGCTGTCGGCCTTGCCCATCACCAGCGGCGCGCGGGTCATCGATTCTGCGCCGCCGGCCAGCATCAGCCCGGCGTCGCCGGCTTTGATGCTGCGCGCCGCCATCGCCAGCGCATCCAGACCCGAGCCGCACAGGCGGTTCACCGTGGTGCCGGACACGCCGACCGGCAGCCCGGCCAGCAGCAGCGCCATGCGCGCCAGGTTGCGGTTGTCCTCCCCGGCCTGGTTGGCGCAGCCGAGGATCACATCGTCCAGCTGCGTCCAATCCACCTGCGGATAGCGTTCCAGCAGCACGCGCAGCGGCAGGGCGGCGAGATCGTCGGCGCGCACCTGTGCCAGCGCGCCGCCATAGCGGCCGATCGGGGTGCGCACGCCGTCGCAGATAAATGCCTGATTCATGCCTGCTCTCCTAAAATGCTGTGGCCGAGGCGGTGCGCGCGGCCGCGGAACCAGGCGACGGTTTTGCCCAGTTGGTTAACGATCTCGACGTCATACAGCCCGGTGACTTTGCCCTGATGGCGCACCTCCGCACTGGCGGTGAGGCGATCGCCGGCCAGCGCCGGGCGGACGAAGTCGATGCTGCAGCCGGAGGCGACCGCCGCCAACCCCTGGCTATTGCAGGCGTAGGCGAAAGCGGTGTCCGCCAGGCTGAACAGCTGGCCGCCGTGACAGGTCTGGTGGCCATTGAGCATCTGCGGGCCGACGGTCATGCTGACCTGCGCGTACCCGGCGTCGACGGCGTCGATATGCATACCCATCGCCTGAGCGCAGGTATCTTGCTGAAACATTTGCTCGGCGCAGCGCTGAGCCAGCGCGCGCGGCGTATTGGCGTTCATTGTTCGGCTCCTGGGAAAGAGGCGGGAGAAGCATAACGGCGCAGCAGCGGCATAGGGCGATAGCGCGCCTCGCCGTAATAGCGTTGCAGGTTTTCCAGCGTCGCCAGGATGTGGCGCCAGCCAAGCGCGGCGCCCCAGGCCAACGGTCCGCGCGGGTAGTTGACGCCGCGCAGCATCGCCAGATCGATATCTTCGGCGCTGGCAACGCCTTTGTTCACCACGTCGAGCGCTTCGTTGGCCAGCATGGCCAGGGTGCGCATCGTCAGCAGGCCGGGGTAATCCGGCAACGGAATGACCTGCTTGCCGAGGGACTGCAGCAGGCGAATCGCTTTGGCATTGTGTTGCGCACCGTTTTGCTCCGCGCAGCTGATGGCGATGGCGGAGGCGTGCGCATAGTCGGCACAGAGATCGAACAGCACCACGGGCGTTCCACGTTCGTCGGCCAGCTGGCCGGCGGTTTTACCATTGGTTAACATCAGTGTAACGTCGTCGATCGTGACGTGCGGGCTGGTCTGGCCAGGTTGTATGATCGCTCCCGCATTTTCGCTTAACAGCTGCGCCAGATCGGCCAGCGGCGACCAGTCGCCGTGCAAGGTGACGCGCTGTGGCTGCGCGGCCTGCGCCGGCGGCGCAAAGGCGATCTCGGCGGCGGGGCGCGATGTGTCGTAGCGGTAGAAGCCGCGGCCGGATTTGCGGCCGAGGTGCCCCGCGGCCACCAACTCCTGCTGCACCAGCGAAGGGGTGAAGCGCGGATCCTGGTAGAAGGCCTGATACACCGATTCGGTCACGGCGAAATTGACGTCCTGGCCGATCAGATCGGTCAATTGCAGCGGGCCCATGGCGAAACCGCCGGCGTCGCGCAATACCGCGTCCAGCGTGGCGGCGTCGGCCACCCGTTCCTCCAGCGCGCGCAGGGTTTCGGCATAGAACGGCCGCGCCACGCGGTTGACGATGAATCCCGGCGTTGAGCGGCACAGAACGCTCTGCTTACCCCAACGCTGCGCCACGGCCTGCAGCGCGGCGAGGGTTTCGGCACCGGTCTCCAGACCGCTGACGATCTCCACCAGCTTCATCAGCGGCGCGGGGTTGAAAAAGTGCAGCCCGGCCATACGCGCCGGGTGTTGCAATGCCCCGGCGATGGCGGTGATCGACAGCGAGGAGGTATTGCTGGCGAACAGCGTCGCGGGCGAGCAGACCGCTTCCAGATCGCGGAACAGGCTCTGCTTAATCGCCAGGTTTTCCGCCACCGCTTCAATCACCAGCGCGCAGTCGGCCAGTTGCTCGAGCGAGTCGGCGCGTTCGAGGCGCGCCAGCAGCGCTTCGGTGGTCGCGGCATCGGCCTTGCCGCCGTCCACCCGCTGCCGCAGGCGGCGAGCGAGTTCGTCGATCGCTCGCTGGGCGGCGGCGGGCGCGATATCGAACAGCCGCACCGGGTGGCCGGCGGCAGCGGCCACCTGCGCAATGCCGATGCCCATGGTGCCGGCGCCGATCACCGCCACCCGGCCGTTAACAAGGGACGCGTTCATGGCTATTTCCCGCTGAAGTTCGGCGTGCGTTTGGCGAAGAACGCGCTGACGCCTTCGCGGTAGTCGTCGCTGCGGCCGCCCAATCGCTGCAGATCGCGCTCCAGATCGAGCTGCTGATCGAGGCTGTTGGTGGCCGAGCTATAGATGGCTTTCTTGATAAGGCCCAGACCGTAGGTTGGCTGAGTGGCCAGATGGCGCGCCAGCGTTTGCGTGCGATCGGCCAATTCCTCCGCCGGCACCACTTGCCAGATCATGCCCCACTCCAGCGCCTGTTGGGCGCTGATTTTGTCGCCCAGCAGCGCCATGCCCATCGCGCGGGCGTGGCCGGCCAGCCGCGGCAGGAACCAGCTGCCGCCGGAGTCCGGCACCAGCCCCAGGCGGCAGAAAGACTGAATAAAGCTGGCGTTGTCGGCGGCGATGACGATGTCGCACGCCAAAGCCAGCGCGGCACCGGCGCCGGCCGCCACGCCGTTGACCGCACACACCACCGGCTTGGGCAGGGCGGTCAGACGGCGGATCAGGGGGTTGTAGAAACGTTCGACCGACAGGCCGAGATCCGGCGCCTGTTGATCGGCGCTGACGTTGCGATCGTTGAGATCCTGCCCGGCGCAGAAACCGCGCCCGGCGCCGGCGATCAGCAGGCAGCGAACGTTGTCGTCGCGCTCGGCTTGCGTCAGCGCCTCGCTCAGCTGGCGATGCATCTCGTCGTTAAAGCTGTTGAGCCGATCCGGACGGTTGAGGGTCAGCGTCAACACGCCGGCGTCGAGATGGCTGAGAATCAATGCGTTATCCATAAATCAGCGCCCCTGATAGTTTGGCGTACGTTTTTCGAAAAAGGCGGCGATGCCTTCGCGGCGATCGTCGGTGGCGGCCAGGGTGACGAACTGCTGACGTTCCATCGCCAGCCCCTGGCTAAGGCCGGTCTCCTCGGCCTGTTTCAGCGCCTGTTTGGCGGCGCGCAGCGCCAGCGGCGCCTGACGGCTGATGCGCTCGGCAATCTGCTGCGTGCGTTCCAGCGTCAGAGCATCGACGCACACTTCGCTGATAAGGCCGGCCTGCAGCGCGGTGCGGGCGTCGATGGCTTCGCCGGTCAGCACCATCTGGCTGGCGCGCGATTTGCCGACGCAGCGGATCAGGCGTTGGGTACCTCCGGCGCCCGGCATCAGACCAAGGGTGATCTCCGGCAGGCCGAAGCGGGCGCTTTCACCGCCGATGACGATGTCGCAGGCCAGCGCCAGCTCGCAGCCAGCACCCAATGCATAACCGTTTACCGCCGCCAGCAGCGGCTTGCCGAACTGCGCCAGCCGCTGCCACAGCTGCGGACGGCTGTCCGCCAGGGCGGCCGGCACATCCTGCTGCTGCAGTTCGCGCAGATCGGCGCCGGCGGCGAAGAAACGCGCCGCGCCGGCGATCACCACGGCGCCCACGCCGCGGTCGGCATCGGCCTGCTCCAGCAGAGACACCAGCTGCTCCAGGCAGGGGGTGCTCAGGGCGTTGCGCGCCTCCGGGCGGTGCAGCGTCAGCGTGACCACCCGGTGTTGTTGTTGGCGTAAAATGAAGGGGGTGTCCATCGCGGCTCCTAGACGTCGAAGTCCAACACCACGCCGTCGCCTTTCGGCCACGACTGGCAGCTCAATACATAGCCCGCGGCCAACTGGTCCGGCTCCAGGCTGTAGTTGACGCCCATCTCCACCTGGCCAGCCTTCAGCCGGCATTTGCAGGTGGCGCACACGCCGCCTTTGCAGGCGTAGGGCAAGTCGGCGCCCTGGCGCAGCGCCGCATCGAGAATGCTGTCATCCTGTTCGCCGACCTCAATATCCAACCGGCGGCCGTCGAGCAGGATCGCCACCCGGGTGGCGTTGCGATCGCCGCTGCTGCGCGGGCGGGCGACCAGGCCGCTGGTGTTGAAGCGTTCGCTGTGGATGTGATTGGCCGGTACCCCGGCCTGTTCGAGTACGGTTTGCGCGTCGTCCATCATCGATTCCGGCCCGCAAATGAAGGCGTGGTCATAGTCGCGGAAATCCAGCAGCGCGCCGCCGATCGCCGCCAGGCGTTCGCGGTCGATGCGGCCGCTGAGCAGCGGGCTGTCGAGGCTCTCCTGGCTGAACAGGTACAGCTGCTGAAAACGCTGTGGGTAGCGGTTTTTCAAATCCGACAGCGCTTCTTTGAACATCATGGTTCTGCTGTTGCGGTTGCCGTAGATCAGGGTGAAACTGCTGCCCGGTTCGAGCTGCAGCGTCGCCTTGATGATCGACAGCATCGGCGTGATGCCGGAACCGGCGGCGATCGCCAGGTAGTTGCCTCGGCGCTCCGCCTGCGGTTGATAGCCGAAGCGCCCCTGCGGCACCATCACCTCCAGCGCATCGCCGACCTTCAGCATGCGGTTGACGAAGCCGGAGAAACGGCCCTGATCGATCGCTTTCACGCCGATCTGCAGTAGGCCTTCCTGCGGTGAACTGCAGATGGAGTAGCAACGCCGCAGCTCTTCGCCGTTGACCAACGCCTTGAGCGTCAGGTGCTGGCCGGGGGTATAGCGGTATTGGTTTTGCAGTTCTTCGGGCACACGCAGCGTGATGGCTACGGCGTCCGGCGTTTCGCGCTCGATGGCGGCGACGTTCAGGCGATGAAAGACCGTCATGGTGTCAGCGCTCCTATATGCATTTGAAGTAGTCGAACGGTTCCCGGCAGTCGCAGCAGCGATACAGCGCTTTACAGGCGGTGGAGCCGAATTCGCTGATCTTCTCGCTGTGGGTGCTGCCGCAGCGCGGGCAGGCTACCGGGCCGTGGGCGTGCGGACGATCGCAGGTGTGGCCCTGCGGCGGTGCCACGCCGTATTGCCGCAGCCGTTCGCGGGCGTCGGCGTTCATCCAGTCGGTGGTCCAGGCCGGGCTGAGGCGGATCTCAACCTGCACCGGGCTGAAACCGGCTTCCGCCAGCCGCTGCTCGATGGCGTTGAGCAGAAATTCGGTGGCCGGGCAGCCGGAGTAGGTTGGGGTGAAGGTCACGCGCCAGCCGGTGCCGTCGCGCGCCACGTCGCGCACCATGCCCAAATCGGTGATCGACAGCACCGGCAGTTCGGGATCGCTGATCTGCTGCAGGCAGTGCCAAATCTGCGGAATTTCGGCGGGTTGCAAACGAGTGACGTTCATCGCGGCCTCCTACCATTGACCGTTTGGATAGGCGCGCTGCAGGAACTGCATCTCCGCCAGCAGCGGGCCGAGGTGTTCGCTGTGTCGCCCTTGTTTGCCGCCGTGACGGAACGCCTGCTCGGCAGGCAGCGTCAATGTCGCCTGGCGCAGCGTCTCTTCCACCTGCGCCTGCCAGGGGGCCTGCAGTTCGCGCGGATCGACGGCAACGCCTTGCTCCGCCAACGCCAGTTCCAGCTCGTCGGCGTGGAACAGCTCAGCGGTGAAGCGCCACAGGTTATCCAGCGACTGTTGGATCTTGCCGTGGCTGACGTCGTTGCCGTCGCCCAGGCGGATCATCCAGCCGTGGCTGAAGCGCAGGTGATAGTCGGCTTCCTTCAACGACTTGGCGGCGATGGCGGCGATCTGCGTATCGCGGCTGCGGCTCAGTGCCTGGTGCAGCTGCACGTGGTAGGCGTCGAGCAGGAACTGGCGCACCAGCGTGTCGTTGAAACCGCCGTTCGGCTGTTCCGCCAACAGCAGGTTGTGAAACTGGCGCTCGTCACGGCCGAAGGCCAGGCTGTCTTCGCTGCAGGGCGGCCCGGCCAGTTCGGCGGCGTAGCCCAGGAAGTTGCGCGCCTGGCCGAGCAGATCGAGCCCGATGTTGGCCAACGCCAGATCGATCTCCAGCTCGGGCGCGTGGCCGCACCAGGCGCACAGGCGCTGGGCGAGGATCAGAGGCGTGTCGCCCTGGCGAAGCAAATAGCTGATGCGCGGATCGTTAACCGTCATGGTCGCCTCTACATGTTCTTGATGCCGTCGGGAATGGTGTAAAACGTCGGATGACGGTAGATCTTGTCTTCGGACGGATCGAAGAACGCGCCGCGATCTTCCGGCTGCGAGGCGATCAGATGGCGCGACTGCACCACCCAAATCGAGCAGCCTTCATTGCGGCGGGTGTAGGCGTCGCGGGCGTTTTCCAGCGCCATTTGGTCGTCGGCGGCGTGCAGGCTGCCGACGTGGCGATGCGCCAACCCTTGTTTGCTGCGGATAAACACTTCATACAGCGGCCATTCAACGTGGCTCATGATCTCGATTCCTTATGGTGGCTATGCGGCGGAGGCGGCGTTTTTCGCGGCGTGGGCCATGGCGCCGTCGCGCACCCAGGCGCCGTCTTCCCAGGCGCGGCGCTTGGCCTGCAGGCGTTCGTGGTTGCACTGGCCGCGTCCTTTGATCACCTCATGCAGTTCGCTCCAGTCGATCTCGCCGAAGCGATAGTGGCCAGCGGCATCGTCCCAGATAAGGCCCGGGTCCGGCGCCGTCATGCCCAGCGCCTCAAGCTGCGGCACGGTGTTGTCGACGAATTTCTGCCGCAGCTCATCGTTGCTGTGGCGTTTGATTTTCCACGCCATGCTTTGGGCGCTGTGCGGGGAGTCGGCGTCGCTCGGGCCGAACATCATCAGCACCGGCCACCAGAAGCGATCGATGGCGTCCTGCAGCATGGCGCGTTGCGTGTCGCTGCCGTTGGCCATCGCCATCACCGCCTCATAGCCCTGGCGCTGGTGGAAGCTTTCCTCTTTGCAGATTTTCACCATCGCCCGCGCATAGGGACCGTAGGACGCACGGCATAACGCCACCTGGTTGACGATGGCGGCGCCGTCGACCAGCCAGCCGATCACGCCGATATCCGCCCAGTTGAGCGTGGGATAATTGAAGATAGAGGAGTACTTCATCTTGCCGTCGAGCATCTTTTGGTAGATGTCCTGGCGTGAACAACCGAGGGTCTCGGCGGCGCTGTAGAGGTACAGACCGTGGCCGGCCTCATCCTGCACTTTGGCCAGCAGCACCGCCTTGCGGCGCAGCGTGGGGGCGCGCGTCAGCCAGTTGGCTTCCGGCAGCATGCCGATGACTTCCGAGTGGGCGTGTTGGCCGATCTGCCGAATCAGGTTCTGACGGTAGGCGTCCGGCATCCAGTCTTTGGCCTCGATAGCGATATCCGCCGCGATCTTGTCGTCGAAATGCTGCTGGTACTGTGCTTCAGTTGTCATGCTTGCCTCTTGGTGATTCGTATTTTTCACATTAAACACAAAAATGTGAATCACTTTAACTAACCATAAGGCTACAAACTGATAACAAAAAGATCAAACGAGATTTATGTGGTTTTGCGAGCTCAATCACAGGGTGTGGCGTTAATTTATTGATTTAATTTGATAAATAAGGTGGTTAATTCCGCATTAACGGCAAGGTGAGCGGCTTGGTGGTGCCTTTTGTTCTCTTTTTGTTAAAATTGAGCTTGGCGTTGACTGGCATTTATGTGATACGTAATTAAGCTGTATGGTGAAAATTTATGAATTTTGGAGGGCACATGCAGCAGTTACACAGTTATCTTTCTGGCGCCTGGGTGTATGGGCAGGGAGAGGGCCGCCAGATCCGCCACGCCGTGACCGGTGAAGCGCTGTTCCAGGTCTGCTCCGACGGCCTGCCGTTAGCGGCCAGCCTGAGCTATGCCCGTAGCCACGGCGGCCCGGCGCTGGCGAAAATGACGTTCCAGCAGCGCGCCCAGATGTTGAAAACGGTGGCGAAGCACCTGCTGGCGCATAAAGAGGCACTGTATCAGATCTCCTATCAAACCGGGGCGACGCGCAGCGACGGCTGGGTCGATATCGAAGGCGGCATCGCGACGCTGTTCGCTTATGCCAGCATGGCCGGCCGCGATCTGCCGGACGATACGCTGTGGCCGGAGGATGAGCTGATCCCGCTGTCGAAGCAGGCGCAATTCGCCGCCCGCCATGTTCTGACCTCGCGCCCGGGCGTAGCGCTGCATATCAACGCCTTCAACTTCCCGTGCTGGGGGATGTTGGAAAAACTGGCGCCGACCTGGCTGGCGGGCATGCCGGCCATCATCAAGCCGGCCACCGCCACCGCGCAGTTGACGCAGGCGATGGTCAGGCTGATCGTCGACAGCGGCCTGGTGCCGGAAGGGGCGCTGCAGCTGGTGTGCGGCGGCGTTGGCGACATGTTTGCGCACCTGGATTATCAGGATGCGGTAACGTTCACCGGTTCGGCGCAGACCGGCCAGCGGCTGCGCGCGCATCCGCGCCTGTTGGAGAAATCGATCGCGTTCACCATGGAGGCGGATTCGCTCAACTGCTGCGTGTTGGCGGAGGACGTGACGCCGGAAATGCCGGAATTTGCCCTGTTTATTAAAGAGGTGTGTCGTGAAATGACCGCCAAGGCGGGGCAGAAATGCACCGCGATCCGCCGCATCATCGTGCCGGCGTCGCAGGTGGCGGCGGTGCGTCAGGCCTTGCTGCAGCGACTGTCAGGCGTGACGGTGGGCGACCCGCAGCTGGAGCAGGTGCGCATGGGGGCGTTGGTCAGCCACGAACAGCGTGATGATGTGCAAAGCAAGGTGGAGTTCCTGCTGCGCAACGGTTGCGAGCCGCTGTGCGGCGCAGCCCTGGATAAGCTGGACGTGCTGGGGGACGGCGCGCGCGGTGGCGCATTTTATCCGCCGACCCTGCTGTATTGCGCCGATCCGTTCACCCATCAGGCGGTGCACGGTACCGAGGCCTTCGGCCCGGTGGCGACGCTGATGCCGTATGCGGATACCGAGCAGGCGATCGCGCTGGCGTTGCTGGGGCAGGGCAGCCTGGCGGGATCGCTGGTGACCGCCGACCCGGCGCTGGCCAAGCGCTTTATCCGCGCGGCGGCCTGCGCTCACGGACGTATGCTGATTTTGGATGAGCAGGCGGCGGCGGAATCCACCGGCCACGGCTCGCCGTTGCCGATGCTGGTGCACGGCGGCCCGGGGCGCGCCGGCGGCGGCGAAGAGCTGGGCGGGCTGCGCGCGGTGAAACATTATATGCAGCGTACTGCGATCCAGGGCAGCCCGGCGATGCTGGCGGCCATCGGCGGTGAATGGGTGCGCGGCGCGCCGGTCGCCGAGCATCCGGTGCATCCGTTCCGCAAATATTTCGAGCAGCTGCAGCTGGGCGATAGCCTGTTGACCGCGCGCCGCACCGTGACCGAGGCGGATATCGTCAACTTCGCCTGCCTGAGCGGCGACCATTTTTACGCGCACATGGACAAGATCGGCGCTGCCGATTCGCTGTTCGGCGAGCGGGTAGCGCACGGTTACTTTGTGGTGTCGGCCGCTGCCGGGCTGTTTGTCGACGCCGCCGTCGGGCCGGTAATCGCCAACTACGGCATGGAAAATCTGCGCTTTATTGAGCCGGTGAAGATCGGCGACACCATTCAGGTGCGGTTAACCTGCAAGAAGAAGATCCGCAAGCCGCAGAAAACCGCCGAAGATCGGCCGCATGGCGTGGTGGTGTGGGATGTGCAGGTGCTGAATCAGGAACAGCAGCCGGTGGCGCTGTACAGCATCCTGACGCTGGTGGCGCGCCAGCAAGGGGACTTCGAGGCATAATGCGCGCTTCGCCGCCGCCGGCGCCCCGGCGGCGGCGAGTCATTCAGATCAGCGGCTGCCCGCGCAGCTGTTCCAGCACTTTCAGCGGCGAACGCTGCGGATCCTGCATTTTATTCACCGGCAACAGGAAGGTCTGCTCCAGCATAAACTGGCCGCCCATCGCGGCGTGCGGCGTTTGATCCGAGAAGCAAATCCAACTGCTGCCCGGCGGGAACTCCAGCGCCAGCTGCGGACCCCGTTGCTGATAATCGCTGTCGGCCTTCATCGCGTCATGCAGTTGCAGCATCAGATGGTCATAATGGCTGCGGCGGGTTTTGGTGATGCGGACCTGATGTTGCAACCAGCTGCTGAAGGCGGAGTAACGGGCCAAACGCGGCATAAAGCGTTCCGCCAGATCGGGGAAGGGTTCTCCGACGCGCCATTGGCGATTCTCACCGTGAGGATTGATGTTGGTGAAGATGCGCAGAATGCGTTCGCCGTAGTTTGGACGCGACGGGAAAGCGTCGACGTGCAGCCGGCTGTCGTCTTTGCGCCAGGAGTTCTTGGCGCGCCAGGCGGAAACCGGATGCAAGCGCAGGCTGCCGGTCGGATGGTGCAGCACCTCCTGATACTCGGGCAACAGCCCGGCGATCAGCTGGCGACAGGATTGGTAATAGCGTTCCAGCAGCTGCTGCACCTGCTGCTGGCGCTCCGCAACGGCGACGCCGGTCAGCTTGCCGGACAGAGGCTGATAGCTGATGTTCTTGCGCTTCGGATCGACCAGCGTCGGATCCAGCAGCGGCTTTTCCTGCTCAGACAGGGTGAAGGCCAGTTCAGGCAGAAACAGCACTTTGCCCTGTTCCAGTTCGCTGACCGCGCTGGATGTTTCCGCCGCCGCCCATTGCCGCAACGGCAGCGTCAGTACGGCCTGTTCACGCATAATATCGCCAGTAGGCATGAGATCTCCTCGCAAATCTGTATCGCTTTATTCCCGCCTTTCAGGTTGCCGCGTGGATGGCTGCACTGGTTTGCACAGTGGCTGGCTGGAGCGGCGTCAGAACGCTTTGCGCCGGTCGCCCAATGGCAACGTGAAATAGGTGAGTTCTATTATGGTTGTATCAGCAGGGCGCATTGCGCCGAAGCGTGCGATGGCTTCCTGATATTTAGAATAGTCCTGACAAGGGTATCACCGGCAACGCCAATAAAAAGTAAACGTAGGCTAAACGAGCCCCGCTGTAGGCACGAATAATCAAAAAAGGCACGAATTGTTCGTCAAATGGCGTGTTTTTTATCTTGTTGAATTTTAATGGAAATAAATACCCTGCTTATTTTTCGCCGCTATTCTATTCAGGAGGGAAGATAACGCCGGAGAGAAAAAGTTTTGGGGGGGAATTATTTCATTTTTCCGGATAAATAATTTGGGCCGCCTGGTTGCGACGGCCTAATTATTGGTCAAGCGCCGTAAATGCAGTTTTTGCCTTTTTTCTTGGCCTGATACAGCGCGCTGTCGGCCTCATTGATAAAGCCGATCGGCGTATCGTTGTACATATGCGGCACTTTGGCGCAGATACCGATGCTGATGGTAACGATGCCGTGCGGATTGCCCTGATGCGGGATCTTCAGATCGCGCACCGCATTGATAACGCGTTCGGCGAAAATCAGCGCGCCTTGCACATCGGTATCCGGCAGAATAATCCCCATCTCTTCACCGCCGTAGCGCGCCAGCACGTCGTTGCTGCGGCATGCCAACCCCTTCAGCGTTTGGCCGATCTGCTGCAGGCACTGGTCGCCGGCGACGTGGCCATAGCTGTCGTTGTACTGTTTGAAGTAGTCGATATCCAGCATCAGTAGCGCCACGCTGCGGTAGTTGCGCGAAGCGCG
This sequence comes from Serratia sp. BFP-2025, assembly GCF_050880365.1. Taxonomy (NCBI): domain Bacteria; kingdom Pseudomonadati; phylum Pseudomonadota; class Gammaproteobacteria; order Enterobacterales; family Yersiniaceae; genus Serratia; species Serratia sp. BFP-2025. Next base: position 906,156 of record NZ_JBPAFV010000001.1, read on the forward strand.
CGCCAGCTCGTTCTTCAGCGCGATATCAAACTGGCGGCGATTGGCCAGGCCGGTCAGGCCGTCCAGCAGCGCCAGCTCTTCGAGCATCTGGTTGATGCTGGTCAATTGATCGCGGGTGCGCATCAGTTCGGCTTCGGTTTGCATGCTGTGCTTGATTTGCCGCAGCAGCACCATGCCCATCGCCAGCAGGATCATCAATAAAGAGAGGCCGCCGGCGGCGAACAGGCCGGCGTCGGTGCGCCAATCCGCCAGCGCGTCGCGTTTCGACAATCCCGCAGCGATCACCAGGGGAAAGCGGTTCACTCGCGAGTAGCCGTAGATGCGCTCCACTTTGTCGAACAGCGAGGTAATGGTGGCGTTGCCGAACTCCGAATGCGGCAAAATCTCGCTGAACAGCACGCCCTTGGCGATGTTTTTACCGATCGACGTTGCCGAGTACGGGCGGCGGTACAGGATGGTGCCATCCGCCAGCAGCAGGTTTAACGAGGCGTCGGTGTTGAGCGCGAAACTATCGTAAAACTGGCGGAAATAATCGATGTACAGCGTGGCCAGCACTACGCCGCCAAAGCTGCCGTCCGGGTTGTTGAATCGCCGCGAAACGGGGATGATCAGATCGCCGGTGGTGCGGCTGCGGATCACTTTGCCGATGTACAGGCCGGCGCCATCGCGATTCTGATGATATTTGAAGTAATCGCGATCGGCGTTGTTGGCGTTCTTGATGAATTTGCCTGAGGCCGTCGCCAGCCAGCGGCCGCGCGCATCGTAAACAAACAGCCCATGCAGCTGCGGCAGGTTGCCGACCTGTGTCTGCATCACCCGCTGCAGCCGCATCAGCTGTGACGAACCCAGTCCGTCGGTCTGAATACGCTCGGTCAGATCGAGCAGATTGCCATCCACCTGCATGAAGGTGTCGTCGGCATGCTGCGCCAGCGAACGGGCGAGGTTGGCGGATTCATGCTCGGCGCTGCGCAGATCGCGCTGGTGCGCGCTCCAGATTTGCCAGCTGTTAAAGAGGATCAGCGTGGCGGCAACGATGATGACAAACACGCCGGCCTGAAATAATAATGGGGAGCTTTTAACGCTGCGCGGCGGCACGGCATCCTGTAGGGGTTGCTGCTGAGTCATGTCACCCTTGTGGTTTGATTACTATTCAATTTGAGTTAAGAGCAATCCTATATTTTATGCATAAATGCGCCAGACCTCTAGCCCTTAACGTGGCGATGGGGGAAAGTCGGGCCGCAAACTGCATCAGCGGCGGCGTAAACACTACGGAGTGAAAGGATCCATGTCGGATTACATCATTATCGCGTTACTGACGTTGGCGGTGTATTACCCCCTCACGCTGGGGGCGCTGGCGGTGATGATGTACTTCGGCTGGCGGCGGCGTCGGTCGCCCTACTGGCGGTTGGGATTGGTGCTGTTGGCGCTGCTGTTCGTTCTGTTCGCCAAGGCGGCCTATGACTGGCACCGCTATAGCTAGCGGCGCCATGAAGGGGTTATTCGACGTTGATCATCCAGTTGACGCCGAATTTGTCGGTCAGCATACCGAAGCCTTTGGCCCAGAAGGTGGCTTGATAAGGCATCGTCACCTGGCCGCCCTGCGCCAGATTATCGAACAGTTTGCGTCCTTGTTCCGCATCGCTGGGGTTCAGCGACAGCGAGAAGCCTTTGTGGGAAGCCCCGCCGCTGTCATCCTGCGGACAGCCGTCTGAAGCCATCAGCACGCCGTCGCCGATCAGCAGGCGCGCATGCATGATCGCATCCGGGTTGACGTCCTGTGGCCCGCCTTGTCGGGCCTCTTCGGGCATATCTTTGAAACGCATGACCATTTCAATTTTGGCATTCAGCTGCTGCACATAGAAGTTAATCGCTTGCTCACAGTTACCGCTGAAGAACAAATAGGGTTGTACCAGCATGACATTGACCTCGGTTAAGACCCGGCAGGCAACGACCGGCCCACGGGCGGGAAAAATGGTTGCTGGCGGCAATAATTGCCGTCGGTGACTTATTAGTGTAGTTCCCCTGCTGCAGAATGCTTGAGCGCGGCGAAGGCGATTAATACAGCGGAGGTTCGCCGGCCGCGCACATTTCATCATCCCGCGGGAAGTCCACCAACGGCGGTTGCACGATCGGCTCGTCACCCTGTGCATTCGGCAGGCGTCGCGGCACGAAAGGCCGTGTCCAAGCCGGTAAATGAGCAGAATGTTAGAGCGTTTTGTACGGAATAGGGTCTTCCATGGATGCTTTTTTACGTTTAAGCGCAGATGGAAAGCGGAACGAAATGAGATTTTTACCGAGGAAAGGGAGGAGATTCACCGCTATTTCAACCGGCTGGCGCCCTTGAAAAATAAGGACACAATTAAGCGCATCGCATAAGTGACAACCGCTATGTAACCTTAAAGAAACAGTAACGCGGCGGAACCGTCCCAGATGGCGGCCAGTGCGTACAGTAGCGCGAGAATCAGAACAAACGGGCCATTGAACATCGGCGTTTCCTCCCAAAGGATTTGTTCAAAGTTTAGCCTGCCAATATGACGACGAGATGAAATGCGAGCGTTTTTTATACGGTGAAATTCAGACGGACGGAAATGGGTAAACCGCTGATTTTTTACTATAGTCATAGTGTGAAGTTGCGCGTTTGTCGCCGCACACCCTGCATTGAGCTGCTGCGGGCAAGTCGCCCAGAGCAACATCGCGGAGCGGACGGCGTCTGGCGTGAAACAGGTGACGCAATTCTCAGAGGGTGGGTCTGTAAGGATTTGACATGTCATATGAAAATGACGATCTAAACGGTGTTGAGCAACCGAGCGACTACGTGAAAACCACCGCCTGCGAAGTGCGCAGCGGCGTACAAGCAGCGCTCGAGCAATCATGTGCCTGCATCAAGGATAACCCTTGGGCGGGGATAGGCGCCGGCGCCGTCGTGGGCCTGGTCATAGGATTTCTGTTAGGCAAAAGGTAAGAGGGAGAGTAAAGATGGGCATCATTTCCTGGATCATTTTTGGTTTAATCGCCGGTATCCTGGCCAAATGGATTATGCCGGGCAAAGACGGCGGCGGGTTTATTATGACCGTGGTACTGGGGGTCGTGGGCGCCGTCGTCGGCGGCTATATCAGCACCTTCTTCGGCATGGGTCGCGTTGACGGTTTTAACCTGGGCAGCTTTGTGGTGGCAGTCATCGGTGCCCTGGTGGTGCTTTTTGTCTACAGGAAGATCAAAGGCTAAGCAGCCGTTGCTCAACAGGGTCGCCGCGGCGGCCCTTTTTCGTGAAATCAATCCGGCGGCGCGGCGCGGCCGAATCGCTGAAAGGGGAATATCATGGGTCTGTTCGATAGCGTATTGGGTAACATTTTAGGCGGCGGTGCCAACGGCAAAGGCATCGATTACATCGCCATTATGCAGTGGGTCGAGCAACAAGGCGGCCTGCAGGCCATTTTGGACAAGTTCCGTCAGGGGCAGTTCGGCGATATCGTCGGTTCCTGGCTCGGCAATGGCGAAAATCAGCCGATTACCGGCGATCACGTGCAGCAGGCGTTGGGCAGCGATGCGATCAATCAACTGGCTGAAAAGCTGGGCGTCGATCCGGCCCAGGCGTCCAGCACCATTGCGCAGTTCTTGCCGACGGTAGCCGATGCCGCTTCACCAAATGGCGAAGTACAGCAAGACAGCAATGAATTGGGCGACATGGTCGGCAAATTGTTCAAATAATGATTATGCTCCCGGCGTCTGGCCGGGGGCATTCACTCCGCTGATTCCTTCGATCGTCGTCAACGCCTGTTGCAGATGCGCCACCCAGGCGCGCACTTTTTCCGGAATAAAACGTAAAGCGGGGTAGACCGCGTGCAGCGCCATGGGCGGGTAGCGGTATTCCGGCAACACGGGAACCAACGCCCCTGTCGCCAGCTGCTCGCCGATCAACGGCCGCTGAGCGCCGCCGATTCCGGCGCCTGCCTCGATGGCAGCCAGCAGCGATAACGTATTGTTGGCGCGGAACGTGGGCCGCAGAGCGACTATCTCGGCGCCGTGTGGGCCGAGCAGGGTGAGCGTATCACCGTCGTTTAATCCGCTGTAACGAATGTGCGCATGTTTCACCAGCTCCGCCGGCGAACGGGGGGTACCGTGCTTGGCCAGATAGGCCGGCGACGCCACCAGCAGGCGTTGCAACTCACCCAGCCGTTTCGCCACCATGCCGGGCGCGTGCAATTCGCCGAAGCGCAGCGCTACGTCGATGCCTTCGCCGATCACGTCGGCGCGGCGATCGTCCAGCAGCAGCTCGATGGTGAGTTCCGGGTGACGCTGCTGGAACGCGATGGCCAGCGGCGTGACGTGTCGTTGCCCGAAACCGGTCGGTGCGTGAAGGCGCAGATTGCCCTGCAGCCGGTGGTGCTGCCCGTGCAGCGCCTCTTCCGCTTCGTCGACCGCCGCCATAATCGGTTTGATACGCTGATAGTAATCATTGCCGGCCTCGGTCAGGGTGACCGCCCGAGTGCTGCGAAACAACAGCTGCGCTCCCAGCTGTTGCTCCAGGCCGGCGATTTGCTGACTGACCGCCGGCTGCGTCAAACGCAGATCGCGAGCGGCGGCCGACAGGCTGCCCAGCTCCGCTACCCGCAGAAAGGTTTTCATCGCGTTCAGCTTATCCATGATGTGCTTGCCTATAGATTTTTCTTATTAGTGTTAGTAGAAAGTCTCTTCTACCACAAGTATTGCTAATCAATAACACTCTGGGCATCGATAACCCGAGGAGTGGCAAGATGAACGCAATGCGACAGGCGCTGGTGATCGGCGCCAATGGCGTGATTGGGCGCCGATTGATTGAGGAGCTGACCGGCCTGGGTTGGCCAGTGGTGGGCGTTTCGCGGCGGGGTGGGCAACCGGCGCCAGGGGTGAGCCATCTGCAGGTTGACCTGCTGGATGCGGCGGCGACGCGTGACGCGCTGCGACCGCTGAGCGCGATTAGTCACGTTTTCTATGCCGCCTATCAGGATGCGCCGGACTGGGCGGGACTGGTGGCGCCGAACCTGCAGATGTTGCAACACGTTGTCGAAGGACTGGAGCCGATCGCGCCGGCGTTGGAGCATATCAGCCTGATGCAGGGCTATAAGGTCTATGGCGCGCATTTGGGGCCGTTTAAAACGCCGGCGCGCGAAAGCGACGCGGGGCATATGCCGCCGGAGTTTAACATGGCGCAGCAGCAGTATTTGGCGCAGCGTCAGGCAGGCAAGCGCTGGCGCTGGAGCGCCATTCGCCCGAGCGTGGTGGGGGGCTTCTCGCTCGGCAACCCGATGAATCTGGCGTTAAGCATCGCGGTTTACGCCTCCATCAGTAAAGCGCTCGGGCTGCCGCTGCGCTTTCCCGGTAAGCCGGGCGCTTACCACAGCCTGTTGGAAATGACCGACGCCGGGCTGTTGGCGCGCGCTACGCTGTGGGCGGCGACCGAACCTGCGGCGGCCAATCAGGCGTTTAACATCAACAACGGCGATCTGTTTCGCTGGAGCGAAATGTGGCCGAAAATCGCCGCGTACTTCGGGCTGGAATGTGCGCCACCGTTGCCGATGACGCTGGAGAGCATGATGGCCGACAAAGCGCCGCTGTGGCGGGAGCTGGCGCAGCGGCACTCTTTGACCGAGGCTGATTATCGCGCGGTGGCTGGCTGGCGTTTCGCCGATTTCGTCTTTTCCTGGGACTATGACATGTTCGCGGACGGCAGCAAGGCGCGGCGTTTGGGTTTCCATCAGTTTATTGAAACCGAAACCATGTTTATCACGCTGTTTGATGAGTTCCGCCGTCGCGGCATCATTCCCTGAGTGGCGTATTGGCTTCCCCGCCGCGAGGCGGCGGGGAACGGTCTTAGAACGTCAGCATGATTTTGCCGATATGCTCGCTGGACTCCATCAGCGTATGCGCTGCGGCGGCCTGCTCAAGCGGGAAGGTTTTAAAGATCTGCGGTTTCAGCACGCCGCGTTCCAGCAGCGGCCAAACCTTCTCTTGCAGCTCGGCGGCAATCTGCGCCTTGTCCGCGACGCTGCGCGAGCGCAATGTCGAACCGGTATGGGTCAGGCGTTTCAACAGTAGCGGCATCAGGTTTAACTCTTTCACCACGCCATGTTGCGTGCCGATTTGCACGATGCGGCCTTCCATCGCCGCTGCCTGATAGTTCTTGGCGACATAGTCGCCGGCGATCAGATCGACGATTACGTCGGCGCCTTTGCCGCCGGTGACCTCTTTGGTGCGCGTGACAAAGTCTTCGTTGCGGTAATTAATCGCCACGTCGGCGCCCAGCGCCAGACTGGCCTGGCGTTTATCTTCGGAGCCGACGGTGGTGATCACCTGTGCACAGAAGGCTTTCGCCAGCATGGTGGCGACTGTGCCGATACCGGAAGTGCCGCCGTGGATCAACACGGTTTCGCCGGCTTTGAGGTGGCCGCGTTGGAACACGTTGACCCAGACGGTAAAGAAGGTTTCCGGCAGTGCGGCGGCCTCGGTCAGGCTCAGACCCGCCGGCACCGGCAGCGCATTGCTTTCATGTACGGTGCAGTATTCCGCATAGCCGCCGCCGGCGATGAGGGCGCAAACCCGATCGCCAAGAGCGAAATGGGTTACGCCTTCGCCGAGGGCCACCACTTCGCCGGCGATTTCCAGACCGGGGATATCCGAAGCGCCCGGCGGTGGCGCATAGTTTCCCTGGCGCTGCAACACGTCGGGGCGGTTAACGCCGGCGGCGGCAATTTTCACCAGCAGTTCGCCCGCTTGCGGGACGGGTACCGGGCGCTCGGTGACGACCAGAACCTCGGGGGCGCCTGGCTGGCTGATCTCAATCGCTTTCATCTTGCCGGGCAGCGCTGCATTTGTTGACATGGTCACTCTCCTCATCGTGGTGGACGCGGCTATCAGGCGGAACGCCCGCAATAAAGTCTGCCGTTAGCTTAGCGAAATCGAATGAGGTGCGCGTGGTCGAATAGAGCGGTTTTGCGAGGAAGGGGCGAAGCCGCCGCGATGGGCGGCAGGCGATCAATCGTTAGGCGGGATGCGGAATCCTTTTAACGAGACGATAAAGTGTTCTTTTCCTTTGGAGATCTTGGCGCCTTTATCGCACCACAGGCTGGCAAGCTGGAAGAAATCGTCGCTGTCGATATCGTAGGCCAGTTCGATTTTCTTGGCCGTGCCGGCGCGGATGAGCTTTTCTGCTTCCTGGTGGTTTGCAGCTTTAATTAGGGTCATGGGCGAAATCCTTGGTGTTAAGCCAGAGCGGATAATCGCCAATCATGATATGGCCATATTGTGACATTTTTGTGATGAAAGGATGACAATCAGCGAAGGCGCGGCGTGCGGTGAGCCGCGCCTTTGCGGTGAAAATGCGTTGCCGGTTACCGATCGTACGGGCGAACCAATGCGCTTTTCTTCTGAGATTTGAAATGCTTGTAGAGCGCATAGCCCGCAATGCCGGCCAAGACGGCCAAGAGAGCAAGGGATCCTGTGGCCATGAACATCACCTCCGAAATAAGAATGGCAAAGAGGCGTATTTGTGACATTCATCACTTAGTCGGGCAATGAGACCAATCTGTAATCGGCAAAGCGCGATGACGAGAGGCAAAAAAAAAAAGCGCCTATAGGGAGGCGCATAAAGATTTGCAACACAGCTTGTTAGGTTCAACACCAGGAGGAGTGGTGAACTGACGCTATTCTAAGCGGCCGTGATAGCGGGGTGTATAGGCATTACTCCGAAAGCGCTATTACCATTCATAACCTAACTGAATGTTGTAATCGGGATCCTGGTTGGTGGAATAAGGATCGGATTGGCGGCGGCGATCGGTTTTCTTCACCGGGCCTTCATACGCGGGGTAAGGTTTGGTGCGCGGCTTGCTGCAACCCGGATGATCGCACTCGATATCGACGCGAAAGCCGCTTTTATCTCGCGCTTCCACCCAGGTAATCGGCGATTTCGCCGCCTTGGGGGCCGGCCCTGGCGGCGCCACCGGTTTAGGGGCAGGGGCAGCACTGGGCTCTGGAGGCTGATAATTCAACTCCAGCGCGCCAAGCGGGGCGCTGCAAGTGGCAAAGGCCAGCAGCGCGGCGCGGCAGGCGGTCGGTAATGTGAGCCATCTCGGCATGGTGAGTCTCCCTGGATGATTTCGCCAGGCAACTATAGAACAGCAGAACGAGAATTACTATCATTTGAGCAGGGTGTTACGGATACGCCAGACGGCGATTCCATCGGCAAGCAGGGTCAAATCCTGTGCGCTTAGCCGCGATTAGCGTCTCATCACGGCGAAAAAGGTTGCTATTGCTGCTCGCTCATGAGTTAATGATGTCGGCCTGTGGTACAGACCTATTTATGCACGACATTTTGAGTAAAGTAGTTCAAATTTAAAGCGTTATCCCGGATAGCCCTTCTCTGACGAATTTCCTTTCCAGTGCCTCCATAAGTAACTGATGACCGGCTATCTCGCCCATGGCGGCTTACATTATTATTGAAGGAAATTAGACATGTCCAACATGATCAAAGGTCAAGTGAAGTGGTTCAACGAAGCTAAAGGTTTTGGTTTCATCACCCCAGCAGACGGCAGCAAAGACGTATTCGTACACTTCTCTGCTATCCAGGATCAAGGCTTCAAGACCCTGGCTGAAGGCCAGAACGTACAGTTCTCTATCGAGAACGGTGCGAAAGGTCCATCTGCGGCTAACGTTACCGCTATCTAATTGGCGTTTACCGCTGATTGAAAAGAACCCGCTGCGGCGGGTTTTTTTATGCCTGTAATTTGGCGCAGGGCAAAAAAAAGCCCGCAAGTCAGCGGGCAAAAGTTCCTTGTTACTTCTTCATTTGCGAGCGCTTCTCTGGGGGGGAAACGCCTACGGACAGGTTACGCGGGGCCGGCTTAAGATTCTGCGGCCAAAATGTTAAGGAAGTGAAAAATCCTGATGGCTGCTACGCTGATAGCAGAGTGTGGCAGGACAGGGCGGTGTGTTCTCCCTGCGTTTTGTAATACACTGACGCCAATCGCAAATAATGGGGAAAGGTATGCAGGTTAACGATCGCGTGACGGTAAAAACAGACGGCGGCCCACGGCGGGAAGGCGTCATCCTGGCCGTAGAGGTGTTCAACGAGGGCACCATGTATCTGGTTTCCCTTGAGGATTATCCGGCGGGCGTGTGGTTCTTTAATGAAATAGATAGCCGCGACGGCACCTTTGTGGAGCCGCACCGCGAACGCGGGCAGTGACTTCGGGTAATCTCATTAATCAACTTGTGAAATAGTCTATTTTGAGACTATTTCGTTACGGTAGGATTTATTTTATCTATGTAAAAAAATACCCGTTGCGCTAGCGGGGGATAACGCAGCAGGTATTCTTTTGGCGTTTCCGACGCTTGACACCCGGATTACATTATCACCGGATATTTAACGACGGCCAAAACAGAGTGGGGGGCATTCTCTGTATGTTTAACGGCTATTGACAAATATTCCACTGGTCAGCGTGTCAGTCAAACGAACAACGTGGTATATGATTTGCTTGTTGTGCGTTTTTATTTTCCGCTTGATGTTTCCCTTGTGTGAAGAGACCGTTTTAGCTTTTATTTGCATCTGGTCTGATATCTGGATGGTACCTTGACCGGACATCCACATGCGTAACATGTTCGATTCGGTCTGGCTCAACGTGACCGGCGTTTGATCCAGGGAGGACTTCTCCACCCGAAGGGACTTTTTCTCGAGATAGTGACTAAGTAGCTGATTCATAGTCTCTGGTTTGATGGATTTTGACGATATGATGACATTCTTGCGAACATATAAGTAATCGTCGAAATGTACGTTGGTAATGGCCATAAAGATAAAGAATAACGTATCCGGGTGCAGTGATATCACCCGTTTTATTCGCTCGGTGGCGTTTGCTTCGTGGATGAAGCAGTCCTCGTTAATAAACACCAAACTGGGATTCAACTTACTGCATTTTTCATGCAGGCTGTCAATATCCTCAATGGCATTAATATGGCGTTTCTTCACGCCGTGCGAAGTCAGATAGTCGGTTAATCCCAATCTGGTATAGCTACATGAATCCATGATGATCGTTGGCATATCGCACCCCCACTTAAATCCGTTTTACTGCGGTAATATGAGAAAAAGCCTAAAAAGCCGAAAGGCAAAATGAAACAATAATTCAGTGTAGCGAGTGTTCTATCAATAAACGCGACGGCACTCAATGATATTTTCATACTAAACTTATTAATCACATGAATCTATAAGTTTAGCTTAAGTCAGAGCGTTCCACTGACGGTTCCGCTTCAATATGATAGGCCTGATTTGTACTTGGCGCCCGTGCCTGGCGGCATCTCTCGCCGGGATTCTGCCCATCATGTCACGAAACAAAATTTTAGTTTGCTAGGAAAAGTCTTAAAAAAAATTCATGTGTTGTTTTTTTGAAGCTTTTCAGCGGGCTTTTTGAACGCTCAAAAACAACTCACTTTGCGCAGTTGGTTTTTTATGGTTTAAAATCAATCAATTATCTAGTGTGACAGTATTTTTGAGAATGACAATCACTTCATTTTGTATCATAACGGCAAACAAAAGTTAACGTTATTGCTGAAATGTGTAGCTTAATTGTTGCCATAAATCACCGTTTTACAATGAGTTATATGGATATTTATTTCAGCTGAAATCATTTCCGTGAATGCTAAACGGGAATTGAGTTATTTCTCTAAACAGTTGCGCCGCTTTCTGGCAAACCTGCGCCAAAAAGCAGGTCGGAGTTGTCTCTGGCCTGAGTTGGTTTTAACTTGCTTTTTCCCTTTCAAAAACAGGACGCCGCGATGAGACGGAATCCGTACGGGCAGCCGATAGGCGACGCTCTTCCCCATTGGCAGCCGGCAGGCATGCCCGGACAGACGTTACTGCAAGGACGGTTTTGCCGTCTGGAACCGCTGAACATCGATCGCTGGGGCGATGAGCTCTATCGCGCTTATCAAACCGCCGAAGACGATAGCGACTGGACCTATCTGTTCTGGGAGCGGCCGCAGACGCGCGAGGATTTCCAGCGCTATCTCCAGGCCCAGGCAACCAGCGCCGACAGAAACACGATGGTGGTGATCGCGCAGGAGAACGGGAGCGCGGTGGGAACCTGCGCCTTTTTGCGCGTCGATCCCGCCAACGGTGTGGCAGAGCTGGGAACCATCAACTGGTCGCCGTTGATGAAACGCAGCGCCCTCGGCAGCGAAGCGATCTTCCTGATGCTGCGGCATCTGTTCGACGATCTTGGCTACCGGCGCTGCGAATGGAAGTGCGATAACCTCAATCTGCCTTCACGCCAGGCCGCCGAGCGTTTTGGCTTTCGTTACGAGGGCACTTTCCGCCAGGCGATTGTCGTCAAAGGGCGCACGCGCGACACCGACTGGCTGTCGATCATCGACGGAGAGTGGCCGCCGCTGCGCGCGGCGTTTACCGCCTGGCTGTCGCCGGGCAATATCGGCGATGACGGGCGGCAAGAGCGGCGTTTGCAGACCTTTCACCTCGGTGACCTGCCGGGCGCCTAAGCCGTCTCCGCCAGGCAATGGCGCAACGAATCCAGCGCCAATTGGATGTCCTGCTCCTGCGTCATCCAGTTGACTAACGCGGCGCGGATCCCTGGCTGATGGTTATAGGTGGTCGGGGTGCAGCGTACTACGCCATGCCGATTAAGGCGCTCGAGAAAGCGATCGCGCGCCGCCTCGCGCTCACCTTGCGGATGGCTGAGCGCAAAGCACACCACGTTCAAATTCACCGGTGCCAGCAGGTGGAACCCCTCGTCTGCCGCTAACGCCGCCCCCAGCGCCTGCGCCAGTTGGACGTTGCGCTCGACGATATCCCGGATACCGCTGCGGCCATAGGCTTTCAGCGTCAGCCAGAGCGGCAGGGCGCGAAAGCGGCGCGAGTTTTCCGGCGTCAGATGCAGGTAGTTGTCCGGCCGCAGCGTCGGCGCCTCCAGGTAGGCCGAATGGTTCTGAAACACCTGCATCTGTAGATCCAGATGGCGGGTAAATTGGATCGCGCTGTCGTAAGGCACGTTCAGCCATTTGTGGGCATCGACGGTGATGGAATCCGCATGTTGCCAGCCCTCGAGCCTTGGGGCGTATAGCGGCGAGCAGGCCGCCACGCCGCCGAAGGCCGCATCGACATGCAGCCAAAACGGATAACGCTCCCGCAGCGCCAGCAGACGCGGCAGATCGTCGAAAGCCACGGTGTTGACCGTGCCGGCGCTCGCGAGCACCAACGTGGGCCGGCCTTCGCCAGCGGCGAGCTGCCGCTCCAGTGCTTCCATATCCATGGCTTCAGACTCCGGCAGGCTGGCGACGGTCGTCAACGCTTCGCGGCCGATGCCGAGCATGCTGAGCGCCTTCACGCTGCTGGAGTGTGGATTTGCCGCCAATACCCGGATGGGGCCCAGTGCCGCCAGGCCCTGTTGGGCGACATCGACACCGTGTCGTTGGCCCAGCCACTGTCGGCCAATGGCCAGCCCGGCGAAATTGGCCATGGTGGCGCCGCTGACCAGGCTGCCGTTGAACGCTTCCGGCAGGCCCAGCAGGGATTTCAACTGCGTCACGGCCGCCAGTTCAATCGTGGCTGCGATGGTATCATGGCTGAGTAGGCTATTTTGGTCTGTCACACTAACCAGCCAGTCCGCGGCGACCGCCGCCGGGGTACCGCCGCCGGTGACGAAGCCGAAATAACGCGGGCCGGCGCTGGCGGAAATGCCGGCCTGATACTTCTGCCAGAAGTCATCCAGCGCCGCCAGGGCGCCGGCGCCGTTTTCTGCTAATCGGTCATCACCCGGCTGCAGCTGCTGGTGCGCGAGCGGCGGGCAGACCGAGCGCTGTTGCAGCCCAGCCAGAAAGTCCTCCGCCAGCTGGCGGGTGTGGTCGAGGATCTGCGGAAACTGAGCGAGATCCTGTTGTAAACGTGGGTGCATGGCGGCTCCGAAAGCGTCAGGAATGGTCAGGTAAACATAGAACATTTGCCTGTCGGCCAAAATCGATAAAAAATACCCTTTTTGGATAGCCTGGTTAACCAATGATGAATGAACGTCTTCCCCTGCATGTCTTGCCGACTTTTGCGATCGCCGCCCGGTTGGAAAATTTGCGTGCCACGGCGCAGCAGGTGCATTTGACGCATGGGGCGGTGAGCCAGCAAATTCAGCAGCTGGAGCAGGCGGTCGGCTACCCGCTGTTTGAACGGCGCGGGCGCGGGCTGCGTTTGAATGCGGCCGGGCGAGAGTTGCTGGCGGCGGTGGAACCGGCGCTGCAGGCGCTGCAGCAGGGCGTGGCCCGCGCCCGACGTGCGGCGGCAAGCCAGACACTGCGCATCAGCGTGTTGCCGTCTTTTGCCCATTACTGGCTGTTGCCGCGTTTGCCGGCCTTTAATCAGGCCTGCGCCGATATTGCGCTCGATATCGATGCCTCATTGACGCTACAGGATCTGTCGCAGCGCGGCTTCGATGCGGCGATCCGCATCGGCGGCGGGCATTGGCCGGGGCTGCAGGCGCAGCGCATCGCGGCGGGTGATGTGCTGCCGGTCGCTTCACCGGACATGGCGCGGCAGTGGCGGGAGGCATTCGAGAGCGGCGGGGATATACCGTTGCTGGAGCACGACGTCAGCCCCTGGCGCGATTGGTTCAACGCTCAGGGGCGCTCGTTGTGCGGGCGGCAACAGGCGCTGTTCAACGATGCCGGATTATTGATTCGCGCAGCGGAACAAGGATTCGGCATCGCGCTGGCGAAAAAGCTGCTGGTACAGGACGCGATCGACGCGGGGAGGCTGGTGGCGCTGGCCGCGCCATGCCGCCTGAGCGATGACGACGTTTATCTGGCGTGGCCGCAGACCGCCGGGCTGACCCCGGCGGTGACACGTTTGCTGCAGTGGCTGCAGCAGCAGCTGGCGGCGGTTTAACGGCGCAGCCACTCCGGCTGCGAGGCGCCGAGCGTGGTCGCCGGCAGCGCCCATTGCAGTGCGGTGCCCTGCAGGCTTAACGGCGCGCGCAGGCGTTGCGCGGCGCCCCAGTAAGTCAGTTCCGTTTCCGGATTCTCGTCGGCGGGGCCGGCAGGCGCCAGCGGTTCCGGCCGATAATGCGTCGGATGCGGATGCGCCAACAGCAGTTGCGCCGTGCGCGCCAGCGACAACCGGGCGTGGTAGCCGGCACCGTTTTTCATGCGCTGCGCCATACCGGTCAATACCGCTGCCGCCATCAAATAGCCGGTGGCGTGGTCCAGAGCCTGTACCGGCAGCGGCACCGGCATACTGGCGCTGCGCCAAACCATGCCTGCCTCCGCCAGCCCGCAGCTCATCTGCACCAGACTGTCGAAACCGCGCCGGGTGCGCCACGGCCCGCTCCAGCCGTAGGCATTCAGGCAGACGTCGATCAGGCCCGGCGCCAGCGCGCGCCTTTCCTCCGTGCCATAGCCCAGCTTCTCCAGCGCACCGGCGCGGTAGCCGTGCACAATCACGTCGGCGTTCTTCAGCAGGTGTTCAAACGTATGGCGATCGTGCGCATTGCCCAGGTTGAGGCGCGCGCTGCGCTTGCCCAGCATCACCTCATGCTCGACGCCGGGTTCATCCCAACCGTAAGGATCGATGCGCAGCACGTCGGCGCCCAAACCGGCGAGAAAACGCGTGGCGATTGGCCCGGCGAGAATGCGCGTCAGATCCAGCACCCGTACGCCGTGCAGCGGCCGGGCGGCGGGCAGCGCCCAACCCGGCGGCGGCGCTTCCGGCTGCAGCGAGGTGTGGATCAACGGTTCGAGCGCCACGCTCTTGCCCTGAATATGCTGGCGCCAGTCGGCCGCCGAACGCATTTGGGCCGCGCAGCCGCCGGCCTCGATGACCGCCTGTTCCAGTTCGCTTTTTTTCCAGCTCAGCACGCGCGCCGCCAGCGAGCCTTTATCCGATGCCGCGCCCAGCACCTGTTCCACCGCTCGCCGATGGTGCGGCGCATTGGTATGCAGGCGTATCCAGCCATCCGCCGTGGCATAGTCGCCGGCCAGCGCGTCCCACGCCGCAGGCAGCGTCCAACCCAACGGACGCAGCGTCCAGGCGAACCAGAATGAGGCCAGGCGTTGATCGATCCAGGCCTGCGGTGCGTCGGCAGCCTCACGGCGCAGCAATTCGCCGCAGGCCAATCCGGCGGCGCCCCAGGCGGCGGTGGCCAATTCGGTGACGGGAAACGCCGAAGGCAATGCGCCGGCGCCGCTGACGGTGAGCCGGTCGACGGGCGCGGGGCATTGCCCCAGGCTTTGCCAAATGTCGTCGAGCAGAGTGTGAATAAGAGGCGTCATCGGCCGCTCCTTGCGTGTCGTCGGAAATATAGCCTAGCGTAGCCCACCACCGGCGACCTTGCTAAGGGGCAACGTCGAGCGTGCGGCCGTCGGCCAGTTTGGCACGCAGACTGTGGGCCGCTATGCCGGCGAAAGGCCGCTCGCCAAAGTTGGAGGTCAGCGTCGAGCCGTCGCTGAAGGTCGTCTGTTGCACCCAGCCTTCCCGATCGAGCCAGCGGAAGTCGGTCAGCGCTTTGTCCCACAGAGCCTGATGCAGCGGCCGGAAAGCGGCATCGGCGCGTTTGATCGCCGGCAAGCGTGCCGCCAGGGTGGCGCGGCTCAGATGGAACATCGGCGCAGTGTTATACAGCTGGCTGAGCAGGCTGCGGCTGGTCTGAACGTCGCTGAACTTCAGATTGTCGTAATTCCAATGGTGGCTGCTGACGATCGCATCGTGGAAAACGGCCTGGTAGAGCGGCAGGCGATAACGCGGATCGAATTCGACCGTGCGGTAGGGCTGTTTCACTCTGGCGGGGCGGAAGAAAAACGCCGGTTGGGCGTTGGGCCACCAGGCGCCGAGATAATAGGGCGAGGACTTATCCTGATTCATCTGTTTATCGCCCCAGCCGAATCCCCAGGTTTCCATGCCGTGGGCGAACATCAGGCTGCGGGCGGTCACCGCGTTGCCGTCCTCCGAGCCGAGCGGCAACTTAAGGGTGGCGCTGAACCAGGCCAGCCGGGCGTTGCGCGCCTCGGCCATCTGCGCTGCGCCGGTCGGGTGGTCGGGCTGATAGTCATCGGACACCATGCCGGTGCCGTCCACGTCGAGAAACAGGCTGTTCAACCCGGCCAGTTGCACCAGCTCGCGCATGCGCTGTTGAGAATAGGGCAGGACGCAGCCCGGATTAAGGTAGTAACCCTGTTTGCCGAAGCCGGGTTTCTTGCTGCCGTCGGCGCGCACGATGGCGCAGGTTTCGCGCAGCGCCGTCGGCAGTTGCGCGGTGAGCCAGCTGTCGTTCACGCCGCGCGCAATGGCAGTATCATAGGAGTCGTAGCTGGCGATCAGATAACCGGCCGCTTTGGCGGCGGCCACCGCTTGCGGGTGCAGGAAGGCGGCGGTCCAGTTGTCGGTACCCAACCACAGGCGCGGCAAACCGGCCTGGCGCAGCGCATCGATCAGCGGTTTGGCCAGCCCTTGCCCCCAACCGTCCGCTGGGGTTAACCAGCGCCCCAGCTCTTGCTGCGCCCGCTCACGCACTGCGGTGGCCTGGTGCTGCTGCGCCTGCAGGAAATCGGCGTCATCCGGCGTCGCGCCCAGCGCGAACTGCGCCGTCAGCGCCTGGTTGATGCCGTCTATCAGGGACTGTTGTTGCCAGCCTTCCGGCGTTTTACCCGCCAATTGCCGCAAGGACTTCCTGCTCTCGGCATCCATCTGCTGCCGCAGCGTTTCGGCGGCGGGAGAGGCGAGGTAGTGCAGCAAGCCCGGCCAATCTTTGACATCTTCCGCCGCCAGCAGCTGGTCGCCCCACAGGTAGATATGGGTTGCGCCGATCAGCTTTTCGCCTTCGGGCGCCTGTTTCATCTTTTCGCGCAGGCTGCTGAACTGGCCGCTTTGTTGCAGAATCTCGCGGTAACGGCGGGCGCCGGACAGCGGCGTGTTCCCCACGTGCAGCAGCACCTCGAATGCCTGTTGTTGATTGAAGCGGTTGAACTGATGCTCGGCGCGCATCGCCAGCTTTTCCTGTTCCGAAGCGAAGGTGAGACGGTTGCTGAACGGCGTCAACATCAGCCAGCTGTAGACCTTGTCCTGATGTTGCTGGCTCCACAGCGGCAGTTTCAGATCCCAGTTGGTATCCAGCGGCGTCATTTCCGTCGTCAGGTAGTTGCGCCAGACCGGGTTGTCGAGCGGAATGCGGCTGCCTTCGCCGATCGGCAGCAATAGCGCCGCCGTCTGCGGAGGCAGACGATACCAGCTCAGGGTTTGCGGCCGGTCGCTGCGGAAGCTCAGGCGCAGATCGCCGTCTTCCAGGCGGGCGCTCACGCTGACCGCGCTTTGCGGCCATCGCCAGCTGGCGCGCTGTGGCGACGCGGTGAGATCCGCCACCTGTTGCGTGGGCTGAGCCAAGTTGACCGGCACCGCACCTGCGGCGATGCGCAGCGTGGCGGGATCGAGTTCAAACTGCACGTCGCCTTGCCGCAGCAGCAAGGCATCGGCGGAAAAGCTGACGAGCAGCGCAAGCGCGAGCGGGGAAAACCGTTGTTTCATCGGAGGCGTCCTTGAAAGATGAAGGAGGGCAGTTTACCGATAAGCGCACCGCTACCCAACGTTGCCGCGCCCTATTTGTGACATCGAAATATCAGTGCGGTATTTCAGTTTATTTTTCGTTTAATAAATTAGCCTTTACTTCATTATCCGACGTCACTATACTCAGCCAAAATTTCGGTGGAGAAACCCAATTGGACAGTTGCAGTTGTAATAAAATAAATAAGGCAAGCTGACCAATTCTCTTCTGATTTGTTGCTTGCCGCTAGCGGCGGGCAGCACCCCTCTCCAGTTATTTCTGAGCTGTGCATACCCGAATAAGAAAACGTTTCCTGATGCCAGGTGGCTTCAGGTGAATTGAGTTGGACGTTATTATGGTATTCTGCAGCCACAGCCTTTTCCCTCCAGGCATGACACGCTGATTCGCTGATTTATTTTCAGCGCGTTTTCGCGTGTGCTAAACAGCACATGATTTTATCTCCTGTCGTTAATTAAGGGGAAAGTCATGGCTATGACTCCTTTCGTTTTAAATTTATTGCTGGCGATGTGCCTGGGCGCGGTGATTGGCGCCGAGCGCCAGTGGCGCCAACGCATGGCCGGCCTGCGCACCAATGCGCTGGTGGCGACCGGCGCAGCGGTCTTCATTCTCAGCTCTATGTCCACCGATCCGGCCAGCGCCGGTCGCGTGGCCGCGCAGATCGTATCCGGCATCGGCTTCCTCGGCGCCGGCGTAATCATGCGTGAAGGGCTGAACATTCGCGGCCTCAACACCGCCGCCACGCTGTGGTGTTCGGCGGGCATCGGCGTGCTGTGTGGCCTGGGCCAGCATTGGGATGCGGTGGTCGCCACGCTGGTGATCCTGTGCGCCAATATCCTGCTGCGCGAAGCCGCGCAGCGCATCAACCTGCAGCCGCAACAGCAGGCGACCGATCTCGAACTGTGCTATCGCATTCAGGTGACCTGCGGCGAGCAGGATGAAATTCTGGTGCGCACCCTGATATTGCAGGCGTTGAACGGCGTGGCCTTGCGGTTGCAATCCTTGCGCAGCGCCGATATTGCCAGCCCTGGGCAATTGGAAGTGTGCGCGGAAATTAACGCCACGCCGGCCGCGCAAAAAGAAATTGAGGGTATTGTCTGCCGCATCAGCCTGGAAAAAAGTGTGAGCGCCGTTCGCTGGCGCGTTGCGTCCGAATTACCGGTCTGATTAATCATATAAATATTTATTAACTTGATTGCATGTTCGGGTTTATTCAGGCACGCCGTGAATAACGTTGGGCATTAAGGAGGCGTTATGGACGATGACCCCGGAAGGGAAATAATTCTTGCGTGGCTGGCCGGGTGATCTCGCCATTCAGTCGCGCTAATTAAACAAATTCCAAGCTGTGCATAGTCACCTGTTTATCGGGCGGGAGAACCCTGTGCGCAGAACTAAAATAAGAGAATAGCGTTATGACTCAGATTAATGAAAGAACGCACCGCCGTGATAAAGACGCGGTGAGCTACGCCATTGCGCAAGAGGCGACCAACAGCATCGCCCAGACGCTGGCGAACCTGAAGTGCAACCGCAACGGCTTGACCCAGGACGACGCCGATGAACGGCTGGAACAGTTCGGCGCTAACCAGGTCGCCCACGACAAGGCACCGCACGCCCTGATCCAGCTGATCAAGGCCTTCAATAACCCGTTTATCTTCGTGCTGATGGTGCTGGCTGCGATCAGTTTCTTTACCGATTATTGGCTGCCGCTCCAGAGCGGTGAAGAAACTGAACTCACCGGCGTCATCATCATCCTGACCATGGTCACGTTGAGCGGGCTGTTGCGTTTCTGGCAGGAATATCGCACCAATAAGGCGGCGGAAGCGCTGAAATCGATGGTGCGTACCACCGCTACGGTGCTGCGCCGCAGCAGCTACAGCGCGCATCCGCTGACGCTGGAGGTGCCGATCCGCGAACTGGTTCCGGGGGATATCATTCAGCTCTCCGCCGGCGACATGGTGCCGGCCGACGTGCGCCTTATCGCTTCGCGCGATCTGTTCATCAGCCAGGCGATTTTGACCGGTGAAGCGATCCCTATCGAGAAATACGATGCGATGGGCAACGTGGCGCAGAAGTCGAGCGAAGGGGAGGTCTCCAGCGAGAACGCGCTGCTTGAGCTGTCCAACATCTGCCTGATGGGCACCAACGTCGCCAGCGGTACCGCGACGGCAGTGGTGGTGGCGACCGGCGGGCGCACCTACTTCGGCTCGCTCGCCAAGTCGATCGTCGGTTCGCGGGCGCAAACCGCGTTCGATCGCGGGGTGAACAGCGTCAGCTGGCTGTTGATTCGCTTCATGCTGGTGATGGTGCCGGTGGTGTTGCTGATCAACGGTTTCACCAAAGGCGACTGGAGCGAAGCGGCGCTGTTCGCGCTGGCGGTGGCGGTCGGTCTGACGCCGGAAATGCTGCCGATGATCGTCAGCTCCAACCTGGCGAAAGGGGCGATCGCCATGTCGCGCCGCAAGGTGGTGGTGAAACGCCTGAACGCCATTCAGAACTTCGGCGCCATGGACGTGCTCTGTACCGACAAGACCGGTACGCTGACGCAGGATCGCATCATTCTCGAGCACCACATCGACGTCAATGGCGCCAGGGATAACGAGGTGCTGCACCTGGCCTGGCTGAACAGCTTCCACCAGAGCGGCATGAAGAACCTGATGGACCAGGCGGTGATCCGCTTCGGGCGCGGCAAACCGGGGATCGAAGCCCTGGGACGTTTCAGCAAGGTGGATGAGCTGCCGTTCGATTTCGTGCGCCGCCGTCTGTCGATCGTGGTGGCGGATGAGCATGGCAGACAGCAGCTGATCTGTAAGGGCGCGGTGGAGGAGATGCTGGAGATCGCCACCCACGTGCGCGAAGGCGACAAGACGCTGGAACTGGATGAAACGCGTCGTGCGGCGCTGCAGGCGCTGGCTCGCGAGTATAACGAAGATGGCTTCCGCGTGCTGGTGCTGGCGACGCGCGAGCTGGATGCGCAACGCTCGGCCGAACCGCTGAGCGTGGCCGATGAGCGCGACATGGTGGTGCAGGGGCTGCTGACCTTCCTCGATCCGCCGAAGGAGAGCGCGCAGCAGGCGATCGCCGCACTGCAGGAAAACGGCGTGACGGTGAAGGTGCTGACCGGCGACAACCCGGTGATCACCTGCAAGATTTGCCGCGACGTCGGGTTGGAGCCGGGCGAGCCGCTCTCCGGGCTGCAGATTGAACAGATGGATGACGAAGAGCTGGCGCGCGAAGTGGAGCTGCGCACGGTGTTCACCAAGCTGACGCCGCTGCAAAAATCGCGGGTGCTGAAAATGCTGCAGGCCAACGGCCATACCGTCGGTTTCCTCGGCGACGGCATCAACGATGCCCCGGCGCTGCGCGACGCCGACGTCGGCATTTCGGTCGATACCGGCACCGACATCGCCAAGGAGTCGGCGGACATCATTCTGTTGGAAAAGAACCTGATGGTGCTGGAAGAGGGGGTGATCAAGGGGCGCGAGACCTTCGGCAATATCATCAAGTACCTGAACATGACTGCCAGCTCCAACTTCGGCAACGTGTTCTCGGTGCTGGTGGCCAGCGCCTTCATTCCGTTCCTGCCGATGCTGGCGATCCACCTGTTGATTCAGAACCTGATGTACGACATTTCTCAGCTGTCGCTGCCGTGGGACAAGATGGACAAAGAGTTCCTGCGCAAGCCGCGCAAGTGGGATTCCAAAAACATCGGGCGCTTTATGCTGTGGATTGGGCCGACCTCGTCGATCTTCGATATTACGACCTATGCGCTGATGTGGTACGTGTTCGCCGCCAACAGCGTGGAACACCAGGCGCTGTTCCAGTCTGGTTGGTTCATCGAGGGGCTGCTGTCGCAAACGCTGGTGGTACATATGCTGCGCACCCAGAAGATCCCGTTCATTCAGAGCACCGCGGCGCTGCCGGTGTTGCTGACCACCGGGTTGGTGATGGCGCTCGGCATCTACATTCCGTTCTCGCCGCTCGGTGCCCTGGTTGGCCTGCAGCCGCTGCCGTGGGAATACTTCCCGTGGCTGGCCGCGACGTTGGTCAGTTACTGCGTGGTTGCGCAGATGATGAAGCGTTTCTACATTCGCCGCTTCGGCGAGTGGCTGTAAGCCGCCTCGGCGTTCACTTCGGGGGCGAAATGCTTCGCCCCCTCACCGCTACAGCAGTTTGTTGACCAACAGGCCGAGCATGATGGTCAGCGTGAAGGAAAACAGCGTGCCGAGCAGCACATACTCGGTACGCATCTTATCGTCGCTCTGGCGCAGATCGCCGAAACGGAAGATGGATTTGGCCGCCAGCAAAAAACCGATCGCCGGGATCTGCCCCAGCAGCACAAAGGTCAGGATCAACGTTCTCTCCAAGTAGCCAATCTGTTTGCCTGCGCGCAGCAGCGAGTCGTTGTCGGCCTTGGCCGAAGGCGGCATTTGCGGCGTCCAGCGCGCCAGCAGTTGCCCGATCAGCAGACTCATCGGCAGATAAATCAGGCTGTAGGCCACCAGCACCAGACCGGTTTGCCAGCTCCCCAGTTGCCGCCCCAGCGCGGCGAGCAGTTCAGCGGCATTCGGCGTCAGCCCTAGCCACAGCAAGGCGATCACCGCCAGATGCAATCCCTGATCGAGCAGGAAACTGCGGGCCGGGCTCAGGCGGGCCATGGCGGTGACTTTCAGCCAATCGATCAGGTAGTGGCTGAGGGCGATGACCAGCAGGCTGGCCAGCACCTGGCGTGAAGAGAGCCCGCCGTGCAGCAGGCCGAAACCGGCCACCACCCAGGCGGCCAGCACCCCGTGCAGCAAGGCGTGCAACAGCAGAAAACGCGAGCGCGCGCGATGTTGGATTTTATCTTCCACCCAACTCCGCGGCTGCAGCGGAAAATCCGCCAGCAAGTGGGCGAGCAACAGCCAGGCCAGCAAGGGCGTATAGGTCAGATCCATAGTCAGACGATCCTGTTAATGGCGTGAATAAACCGCATGATTTCCTCGTAGGCCGCGCGTTTCAGCGCGGCGGAGACCGTGGAGGCGGCTTTTTGCAGTTGGCCCGCCACGGCCGCGCCGCTGTCGGCGAACATTCTTGCCTGGACGATGCGCGCTTCGGTCTGTGACAGGCGGCTAATCACATGATCTAACATCGGCAGCAGATCGCTGACAATGGCGTTTGTCCGATCGTTGTCGGTTTTCAGAGCCAGCCGGCAATTTTTCGCCATGGCGTCCAGCGCGCTGCCGGAATTGATAAAGGCGCTGCCGTAACCGATGGCGTCGGGCCGCTGGCTGCCCAGCCCGACGGCGATGCGCGCATCCCAGTGCACGGCGCCCATCGCCCGCAGGGCAAGGCGAACGTACACCGCCAGAAACAGTCCGTCCTCGGGGGCGGCCTGCGCCTGGAAGGCGTCACCACGGAAAATCTCCACCTGATGCAGCCGCCCATCGCGCTGCAGCCGTTCGAGCAGGCTGTGCAGCCCGTTAAGATAGTTGACGGTGTCTGACCGGCGAGAATCGACCAGATCGCCGCTGATTACGCTGATTGGCGTCGGCATGGCGTGATCCGTTGTTGGTAGAAGGAAGACTATAAATTCGCATCTGGATGCGAATAAGTCAATAATTCGCTTTTTGGTGCGAATTTATCAACTTTTCGCCTATGGGGGCGAAATTCTGCAGTGAGGTGAGGGGGATGGATAGCCGGGAATGCGCGGGCCCGTCAGGCTCGCCACCGGCGATGTAGAGGAAAAGGGGCCGGCAACCGGCCGTTCAGAAGCTTTTGACCAGCACTTCACGCGGCATTTCGCTGCCGTGTTTCAGCAGGTGTTCAAACGATCTTTCGCTGCTTTTCAACTGCTGCAAAAACTCCTGTGGCGACAGATCGTGTTTTTTGCCGCTCATGTAAGCCAGCGCCAGTTCTTTTGCCTGATAGCGGGAGAAGTTGTACATGGTGTCCTCGATACGGTGAATGTCAGTGCTCACGATTGTAGCGAAAGAGCACATAATGAACAGCGGCTTTGGCGTATGGAATCGATAGCTGAAACTTAACTCGCCGATAGCCGGGCGTGCGCGATGACATGTCGCGTGAATTTATATTCGTTTAAACGAATATGATTTTGAAATGTTCCAGCGCTGGATTATAGTGGGGCAAAGAATACCAGGAGCGCATTATGTCGTCATTGACGCCGCTGAAGCTGTTTAAAAACTTGTCGGACGATACGCGTCTGACGCTGGTGCTGTTGCTGCGCCACGCCGGCGAGCTGTGCGTGTGCGAGCTGTCGGGTGCTCTGGCGCTGCCGCAACCCAAAATCTCAAGGCATCTGGCGATGCTGCGCGAAAGCGGGCTGTTGCTCGATCGGCGCGACGGCAAATGGATACATTATCGCCTGTCGCCGCATATGCCGGCCTGGGCGGCGGCGATTATTGAGCAGGCTTATCTGTGCCGTCCAGAGCAGGTGGCGGCGTTGGGGCAACGCGTGGCGAAAGGCTGCTCGTAACGGTAAAAAAATTTGCCGTTATATATTCGAAAAAACATATATGTAAGCTTGAGAGAGCAGTGAGGCAGCGATGATAGTAGCGGGGACGATCTTTATTCTGACGTTGATCTTGGTTATCTGGCAACCGAAAGGGCTGGGTATTGGCTGGAGCGCGTCAATCGGGGCGGGGTTGGCATTGCTGAGCGGCGTGGTGCACGTCGGCGATATTCCCGTGGTGTGGCAGATAGTCTGGAATGCGACCGCGACCTTCATCGCCGTCATCATTATCAGCCTGTTGCTGGATGAGAGCGGTTTTTTCGCCTGGACCGCCTTGCATGTCGCCCGTTGGGGCAACGGTAAAGGGCGCTGGCTGTTTACCTACATGCTGTTGTTGGGCGCGGTGGTGGCGGCGCTGTTTGCGAACGACGGCGCCGCGCTGATCCTGACGCCGATCGTGATCGCCATGCTGTCGGCGCTCGGCTTTCGCCCTGCGGCGGTGCTGGCTTTCGTGATGGCGGCAGGCTTTATCGCTGATACCGCCAGCCTGCCGCTGGTGGTGTCCAATTTGGTGAATATCGTTTCGGCGGATTTCTTCCACTTGGGCTTTACGGAGTATGCGGCGGTGATGGTGCCGGTCAACCTCGTCGCCGTGGCGGCGACGCTGGTGATGTTGCATCTGTTCTTCCGCAAAGATATTCCCCTGCGCTACGCGTTGGCGCGCTTACCGGTACCGCAGGAAGCGATCCGCGATCGCGCGACGTTTAGGACCGGCTGGGCCGTATTGGCGCTGTTGCTGATCGGCTTCTTCGGCCTGGAGCCGCTCGGCGTACCGGTGAGTTTGGTCGCCGCCTGCGGTGCGCTGGTGCTGCTGGCGGTGGCGAAACGCGGGCGGGCGATCGATACCGGCAAAGTGCTGCGCGGGGCGCCTTGGCAGATTGTGATTTTCTCGCTGGGCATGTATCTGGTGGTCTACGGGCTGCGCAATGCCGGCTTGACCGATTTGCTGTCCGGCGTACTGGATGCGTTGGCGCGGCAGGGGCTGTGGGCGGCGACGCTCGGCACCGGTTTCCTGAGCGCGTTTCTCTCCTCCGTCATGAATAACATGCCGACGGTGCTGGTGGGGGCGCTGTCGATCGACGGCAGCAGCGCGGAAGGCGTCATCAAGCAGGCGATGATTTACGCTAACGTTATCGGCAGCGATCTCGGCCCCAAAATCACCCCGATCGGCAGCCTGGCTACGCTGCTGTGGCTGCATGTGTTGGCAAGGAAGAACATCGTCATTACCTGGGGCTATTATTTTCGCGTAGGCGTGATGATGACGCTGCCGATCCTGTTCGTCACCCTGGCCGCGCTGGCGCTGCGGCTGTCCGTTTTGCCATAACCGGAGCAACTGACATGAGCGACATCAAAATTTATCACAATCCCGCCTGCGGCACGTCGCGCAACACGCTGGCGCTGATCCGCAACAGCGGCGCTGAGCCGGAGGTGATTTTGTATCTGGAAACGCCGCCCAGCCGCGAACGTTTGACAGCGCTGCTGGCCGAGATGGGCATGACGCCGCGCGCCTTGCTGCGCAAAAACGTCGAGCCCTACGCCGAGCTGCATCTGGACGACAGCGCCTGGAGCGATGAACAACTGATCGACTTTATGCTGCAACGGCCGCTCCTGATCAATCGCCCTATCGTAGTGACGCCGCTCGGCACGCGTCTGTGTCGCCCATCGGAGGTGGTTTTGGATATTCTGCCGGATCCGCAGCGCGGCGCCTTCAGCAAAGAGGACGGGGAGCCGGTGATCGATGCGCAGGGCCGGCGGATCATACGTTGATCCCCCGGCGCCTGTTTTACCCCAAATCGCCGCCGGCGACCGGCAGCACCGTTCCGTTAATGTAACTGGCTTCGGCGCTGGCGAGGAACAGAATAGCGGCGGCTTGTTCATCAACGCTGCCGTAGCGGTGCATCAGACTGCTGTCGAGCGTTTGCTCAACCACCTGCCGATACCAACTTTCCTCCTGTTGCGTCGGGGATTCGCGATTGCGTGGCGTCAGCCGCGGCGGCGCTTCGGTGCCGCCCGGCGCCGTGGCGTTGATGCGAATGCCGGCGCCGGCATATTCAAAGGCCAGTGATTGGGTCAGGGCGTTGACGCCGCCTTTGGCTGCGGAATAGGGAACGCGATTGACGCCGCGCGTGGCGACCGAAGAGACGTTGACGATCACTCCGCTCCCCTGCGCCAGCATATACGGCAACGCGGCGCGGCAACCCCATAGCGTCGGGAACAGCGAGCGCCGAATCTCCGCCTCAATCTGTTGCGGCGCATAGTCGGCAAACGGTCGTGCCCAGATGGTGCCGCCCACGTTGTTCACCATAATATCCACGCGTCCAAAGTGCTGTTGCACCTGATCCAGCGCATCGCGCGCTGCTTCCCAATGCTCCAAGTCGGCCTGCAGGGCGATGATATCGGCGCCGCGTTCGCGTAAAACGGCCACGACCTCTTCCAGATAGGGGGAGCGATCGATCAGCGCCAAACGGGCCCCTTCCCGAGCCGCGCGTTCGGCCACCGCTTTGCCGATGCCTTGAGCGGCGCCGGTTATTACCATCACCTGGCCGCTGAAACGTGATTTATCCATGGTCAACTCCTCCCATCGGCCTGGCTGGGGGCGAACTTCTCATAATGGAAGCTATGCGGGATAAAGGCGCGTCGCTGAAAATCGCCAAGCACCGCTTCCACCATCGGCGGCGGCCCGCACAGATACACATCCAGCTCACCGTTATTAAGCAGGCTTTCGTCGAGATGCTGGGTGACATACCCTTTATGCGTCGAAAACGACGTTTCACTGGCCACGCAGGTCAGATAGCTGAAATTCGCCAGACGCTGGCGATACGCCTCCAGCTGTTCCAGCTTGACCAGATCGTGGTCATGGGTGACGCCGTAGATCAGATGCACCGGCTGTTCGCTGCCGCCGAGCGCCAGATATTCCAGCATGGAAAGGAACGGCGCCAGCCCGGTGCCGCCGGCCAAAAATAACATCGGCCGCACCGGCGCACGCAGATAGAAACTGCCCTGCGGGCCGCGCAGACGGATCGCGTCGCCGGGGCTCGCCCGTTCGGTCAGATAACGGCTCATCATGCCGCCGGGCACGTTGCGCAGCAGAAAAGAGAGCTGCCGGCTGCCGGGCGGCGAACTGAACGAATAGGCGCGGCTGGCCGCACTGCCGGGAACGTCGATATTCACATATTGCCCCGGCAGGAACGCGATGCCGCGTTCATCATCCAGCGTCAGGCAGAACTCGATGGCGCTGTCCGACAGGGCGGTGGCGGAGGTGACGGTGGCGGTAAACATTTCGCTGGCGGTTTTACACATCGTCGAAGGCATCGGCACCTCGATGACGCAGTCCGAGAGCGGCACCATCTGACAGGTCAACACCCGCCGCTGTGCGGCTTCCTGCTCTGACAGCGCTTCGTCCAGATAGTCATCGCCCAACTGGTATTCTCCCTGTTCACAGTGGCATTTACAGGTGCCGCATACGCCGTCCGAGCAGTCCATCGGCAGATTGATCTTTTGTCGGTAGGCGGCGTCGAGTACTTTTTCATTCGGGTTGCATTGAATAAAGCGGCTGACGCCGTCTTCAAAATTAAGGGCAACGGTAAAAGACATACCTCACCTCCTGCATTAAAGATGATAAATATCAATTACATGATTGATATAGTCATTATCCAGACGAATTTTCTTGCGCTTAATTTGTAGCGCCTCCCCGCTAAGATCTATCCACAGTCGGGTTGAGCCGAAATAGGTGTCCGTGTGGTTGTAGCGGTGATAGAAGGTGGCCCAGTGGTAGTTCACCTCGGCCTGTTCCGCACCGGACGATAACAGCTCCACGTTGCTGATAAGATGCACCGTGCGCGGCTCCGGCATGCTGCTGGCGGCTGAGCGTTCGGTTTTTATGCGGTAAACGCGGTCTTCCAGGCCTTCGCGATTGGCGTAATAAATCAGCGAAATCTCGCTGTGAGGGTCCGTCGTCTGGCGATCGTCGTCAGCCCAGGCCGGCATCCAATATTCGACCTGCGGATGGTAACAGGCCAGCCAGTCATCCCACTGCCGGTCATCCAGCAGGCGTGCTTCGCGGTACAGGAACTGTTCCACCCGCTGTTGCAGGTTAAATGTGCTCATTGCGCCACCTCGTCGTGTCGTTGCTGGCGCTCCAGCTGGAGCAGCAGAATGTTTTGCCAATGATGATGCTGGCTGAGATACAGGGCCTCATCTTCCGGGCGCGGACCGGTCATGTCAGGTACGATCCCCAGCGCTTTGGCATTGTCGTCAGCCTGGCCCTCCAGCCAGCGGGTAGCGCCGCGGCTCAGATCGCTCCAGGGCATGTTGCCGGCGTTGAACCCGAGCTGGCAGGCGCGGAATTCCTCCAGATCGTCCGGCGTACCCATGCCGCTGACGTTGAAGAAATCCTCATACTGGCGAATGCGCAAGGCTCGCTCGTCGGCGTTTTCGCCCTTCGGCGCAAAGCAGAATACGGTCACTTCGGTTTTATTGACGGCAATCGGGCGCACTACGCGCAACTGGCTGGAAAGCTGGTCCATGATGTACAGATTGGGGTAAAGGCACAGGTTGCGGGTTTGGTTCACCATCAGGTCGGCACGGTGTGCGCCGAAGGCGTCGTTCAAACGGGTGAAGTGCCGATAAATGGGGCGGGACTCCGGGTTCAGCACCCGGGTCCACAACAGCAGATGACCATTCTTGAAGCCGTAGGCGCCACCGTCGTTTTTTGACGACCAGCAGTTGGCGTCCATGGTTTGGGTGCCGCTGGCGGCATCCCGATGCGCCATGGTGGAGACATAGTTCCAGTGCACCACGCTGACGTGGTAACCGTCCGCACCATTCTCCATCTGCAGCTTCCAGTTGCCGTCGAAGGTGTAGGAGGATGAGCCACGCAGAACTTCCAGCCCGCTCTCAGCCTGATCGACGATGAGATCGAGGATCTGTCGCGTTTCACCCAGATAGTCCTCCAGCGGTTGCACCTCATCGCTCAGGCTGCCGAACAGAAATCCGCGATAAGATTCAAAACGCGGCAGCTGTTTCAAATCGTGTGAGCCGTCCCGCTTGAAACAGGGGGGATAGGCGCCGGTTTTCTCGTCCTTGGCTTTCAGCAGGTTGCCGGCGTTATTGAAGGTCCAGCCGTGGAAGGGGCAGGTGAAGGTACTTTTATTGCCGGCCTTGCGGCTGGCCAACATTGCGCCCCGATGCGAGCAGCTATTGATCATGGCATGCAGCTGCATGTCTTTGTCGCGCGTGATCATCACCGGCTGACGCCCAACGGTGAGCGTGTAATAATCGCCTGAGTCGGCGATTTGGCTTTCATGCGCCAGATAAATCCAATTGCCTTCGAAAATGGCTTTCATTTCCAATTCAAACAGCGCCTCATCGGTAAAAATACCGCGGTTGCACTGATATATGCCATTTTCTTTATCAATGATTAAAGCATGATTTATTTTTTCTTTCAGCTTGGATATTGTCGGGTTCAATAATGAGTGCATATTCATGGCCTCATATAAAAGGGATTGACGGGCAATCAATAGCCGATTGCCCGTTATTGGCGTCGCTATTCTCTCGTGCGAAAAAGATTAATCTTGCAGCGCGCGGGGACGGTTTATTCTGTTTTGTTCGATGCGGTCCGCAGCGGCATAAAGCGTGAAATCAAACTGCACTTCGGTATGCGGGCCGGGCAGATCGCGTTTTGCCGCCAGCGCCGAATCGGTGATTTTCACCGGGGTGGCGATCAGCTCATCGCGGGTAGCGAAAGCAAAGTCATCCCACAGATAGCGGTCGCCATTGAGGTTGATTTGCGTCGTCAGGTGTTTATGCGCCGGTGCGGAGACGAAGAAATGAATATGTGCAGGGCGGTTGCCGTGGCGCCCCAGTCGATTAAGCAAAGCCTGAGTGGGCCCATCGGGCGGGCAGCCGTAGCCCGACGGCACGATGCTGCGCGCCGCGTAGCGGCCATCGGCGTCGGTGGTTATCCGCCGGCGCAGGTTGAAGCCGCTCTGCGATTTATCGAAGAAAGAGTAGTTGCCCAACGTGTTGGCGTGCCAAATATCGACCACCGCCCCCGCCAGCGGCTTGCCGTCGGCGCCTTTGACCTGGCCGTGCAGCCACATCACCTCGCCGTCGTCGTCGCCGTCGTCCATCCGCGCGAAGCCGGCGCTCAGTGGCGCATTGGCCACATACAGCGGCCCCTCGATGGTGCGTGGCGTACCGCCGCTCAGCCCTTGTTGACGTTCGCGCTCGTCGTCGCGCAGATCGAGGTAGTGTTCCAGCCCCAAGCCGGCGGCCAGGAGCGCCGCCTCTTGGTGTTCGCCCAAGACGTGCAGATAGTTGATCGCCTGCCAGAATTCCTCAGGGGAAATATCATAGCGATCGATGAGCTGACAAATATCGCCCAGCAGATGATGCATGATTTTTTTGAAACGCGGATCACCATTGTCATTAGTAAAACCGCTGCTGATTTCCAGCAGTTTGATAATGTCTTGACGTTGATTGAAGGAAATAGACATTGTGAATTCCTCATTGCTTATAATGTAGGTTATACAGAGAACAGGAATTAACAGCTAACCTTGCGGGTTATTATCCCGGTGTTTTATTTGTCATCGTCGCGGATCGATGACGGGTGTCGGCATAACGCCGTTACGCAAATTTTCATATAAGGGTAAAGCGGCAGGGCGAATAACAGCTCGTGCAGCTCGGCATTGCTTTCCACATCGAAAATGCTGACGTTGGCGTAGCTACCGGCTACGCGCCAAAGATGTCGCCATTTTCCGCTCGCCTGCAGGGTTTGCGAATACGCTTTTTCGCGCGCTTTTATTTCGTCGGCGAGCGCTTTAGGCATATCGAGCGGTAATTTCACGACCATTTCAACTTTGAACAGCATGGCGTAGTACCTCGTGGTTATTTGCGGCGGTAAAAGCGCAGTTTGTCTTCATCGATATCGAGCCCCAGGCCAGGGCCTGACGGTAGACTGACGTGACCGTTGGCGAAACGCAGCGGCGTGGTGACCACGTCGTCTTTCAGCAACAGCGGGCCGAACATCTCGCTGCCCCAATCCAGCTTCAGCGTCGACCAGGCGTGCAGCGAGGCGACGGTGCCCAGCGTGCCTTCCAGCATGGTGCCGCCATAGACGCCGACTCCGGCGGCCTGTGCGACCTGCGCCAGTTTCAGCGCCTGCGCCGGGCCGCCGGCCTTGGCTATCTTCAGCGCGTAGGCGCCGGTAAAGCCGCCCGCAGCCAATGCATAACCGTCGTGAGCGTCGGCCACCGCCTCGTCGGCCAGGATCGGCAGAGTGAAGCGCTGACTGAGGCGGATTAACGCCGTGCGATCCCATTGCGGCACCGGCTGTTCGACCAGATCGATGCCGATCTGCTGCAGCGCCGCCATTCCGCGTACGGCGGTGGCGGCATCCCAGGCCTGGTTAACATCGACGCGAATGCTGATCTCCGGTCCCAGCGCTTGCTTGATCGCCAGGGTGTGGTGCAGATCTTCCTCCAGCGGCCGGGCGCCGATCTTCAACTTGAAGGCGCGATGACGGTCTTCCGCCAACAGGCGTTGCCCTTCGATGATGTCTTGCTGCGTATCGCCGCTGGCCAGCGTCCACAGCACCGGCAGAGTGTTGCTGAGCGCGCCGCCGAGCAGGGTGCTGACCGGTAGGCCGAGGCGTTTGCCCTGGGCATCGAGAAAGGCGGTTTCCAGTGCCGACTTGGCAAAGGTATTGCCCTGGACCTGGCCATTCATCAACGCAACCAGCGGCGCCAGACCGCTGAAGCTTTTGCCGCTCAGCAGCGGCGCGAGGTAGCCGTCGATCGCCGACTTGATCCCCTCCGGGCTTTGCGGGCCGTAGCTCAGCCCGCCGATAGTGGTGGCTTCCCCCCAGCCGATCAGGCCGTCGGCGCAGGTCATGCGCACCAGCGTCAGCGTTTGGCAGCCCATAGTGGCCATCGACAATTTGTGTGGCCGAATAGTGGGGATATCCACCAGCCAGCTGTCGATGCGTTCAATGCGAAGTTCCATGTTTCATTCCTTTTCAGTAAGAAACTCGACAACGCAGCGGTTGAAGAGATCCGGACAGGCGATGTTGGAAATATGCGATGCCGGCAACCGCCGCAGGTCGGCGAGTGGCGCATTGGCGACTAAAAACTCGGCGTCCGCCACCGTCGTGACCGGATCTTGCTCACCGGCAATCACCCGCATCGGCCGCGTCATCGAGGCGACCTCGGCGCGCAGGTCGGCCCGCGCCAGCGCCTCGCAGCAGGCGGCGTATCCCTGTGGATTACCGGCTGCCAGCGCCGCCACCAGCGCCGCCACCTGCTCGGGGTGGCGTTGCGCGAATGCCACGCAGAACCAGCGCGCGGGGGAGGCGGCGGCGATCGGCGCCAACCCGTGTTCCCGTACCTGCTGCGCGCGTTGTCGCCAGCCTTCGGCGTCGCCGATGCGGGCGGCGGTATTGGCGACCACCAGCCGGCCGATGCGCTCGGGGTGATAACGACTGAGCCAGAGCCCGGTCAATCCTCCCATCGAAATGCCGCAAAAATGGGCGTTCGGCGCATCCAAATGGTCGAGCAGGGTGATGACGTCTTCAGCCAACTGCTGCAGTTGCAGTGGCGCTTTCGCCAACGGGGTGGCTCCGTGGCCGCGCTGGTTGTAACGCAATAGGCGAAAGCGTTCGGTCAGCGCCGCCAACTGCGGTTGCCACATCTCGAAAGTGGTGCCCAGCGAGTTGGACAGCACCAGCAGCGGTGCGTCGGCCGGGCCGTCGAGACGATATTCAATATCCATGATTGACCTCATACCCGTTCGATAATCAGCGCAATGCCCTGACCGACGCCGATGCACATGGTGCACAGCCCGTAGCGCCCGCGCGTTTTCCTCAATTGCCAGGCGGCGTTCATCACCAGCCTGCCACCGGAGGCGCCCAAAGGATGGCCGAGCGCAATCGCGCCGCCGTTCGGGTTCACCTGCGGCGCATCGTCGCGCAGTCCCAGCTCGCGGGTCACCGCCAGCGCTTGCGCGGCGAAGGCTTCGTTCAGTTCGATCACGTCCATCTGTTCGAGGGTCAGGCCGGCAATATGCAACACTTTGCGCACCGCCGCCGCCGGGGCAAATCCCATGATCGCCGGTTCGATGCCGGTGACAGCGCTGGCCACGATGCGCGCCATGGGCTGCAGGCCATGGCGCGCCATGCTGCGCTCCCCGGCCAGCAGCAGCGCACAGGCACCGTCGTTCAGGCCGGATGCGTTGCCGGCCGTGATGCTGCCCTGCGGGGCGACCACCGGCCTGAGTTTTTCCAGTGCGGCTAAGGTGGTGGCGCGCGGATGTTCGTCCTGGCTGAAGGTCAACGGCTCGCCCTTCTTCTGCGGGATAAGCACCTCGATCAGTTGGTCGCTGTAAAAGCCGCTTTCCTGCGCGGTGGCGGTGCGTTGCTGGCTGCGCAGGGCGAAGGCGTCCTGATCGCGACGGCTGATGTCGAATTGCGACGCCACGTTTTCGGCGGTCTGTGGCATCGTGTCCACGCCATACAGCGCCTGCATTTGCGGGTTGATAAAACGCCAGCCCATGGTGGTATCTTCAATCTTCATCGCGCGGCTGAAGGCGCTTTCCGCCTTGCCCATCACATACGGCGCCCGCGACATGCTTTCCACGCCGCCGGCGATCATCAGCCCGCTCTCGCCGGTTTTGATGGCGCGCGCCGCAGCCGCCACCGCATCCAGGCTGGAGCCGCACAGGCGATTGATGGTGCAGCCGGGCACCTGCACCGGCAGACCGGCGAGCAGAAGCGCCATGCGCGCGACGTTGCGGTTGTCTTCCCCCGCCTGATTGGCGCAGCCGAGCAGCACGTCATCCACCTGGCTCCAGTCGAGCATCGGATGACGTGCCTGCAGGGCTTTCAGCGGCAGAGCGGCCAAATCGTCGGCGCGTATGCCGGCCAGGCTGCCGTTGAGGCGACCGAAGGGCGTGCGGACGGCGTCACACAGATAAGCTGGATTCATGGCGCGGTTCCCCGTGTTGAAGGGTGAAAGTCAGTGCGACCGGGGTGACGTCCTGCAGCTGTTGCGGAGTCAGGCCGGCAAATATTTCGCGCACCACCAGTCCCTGGGGGGTGACATCCATCACCGCCAGATCGCTGTAAATGCGGTCGATGCAGCCGACGCCGGTCAACGGATAGCTGCATTGGCGGACGATTTTGCATTCACCCGTTTTGGTCAGGTGTTCGGTCATCACAAATACCTGGCGTGCGCCGATCGCCAGATCCATCGCGCCGCCGACCGCCGGAATCGCCCCCGGTGCGCCAGTGCTCCAGTTCGCCAAATCGCCGCGTTCGGAGACCTGATAGGCGCCCAGCACGCAAATATCCAGATGGCCGCCGCGCATCATGGCGAAAGAGTCGCCGTGGTGGAAAAAGCAGCCGCCTTTCAGCAGCGTAACCGGTTGTTTGCCGGCATTGATCAATTCCGGGTCCTCTTCGCCCGGCGTCGGCGCCGGGCCCATGCCGAGAATGCCGTTTTCGCTGTGCAGGAAGATCTCTTTATCGGCGGGCAGGTAGTTGGCGATCTGAGTAGGTATGCCGATGCCCAGATTGACGTAGGCGCCTTCGGGAATATCGCGCGCGATGCGCTCAGCCAGCTGTTGATGGGTCAGTTTGCTCATGATGCGCTCCTTAAGCCGAAAGCCGTGCTGCACGGGGAGAAGAGGGCACCAGGCGTTGTACGAAGATGCCGGGCGTGATGATGTTCTCCGGATCCAGTTCGCCCAACGGCACCATATGGTTGACTTCGACGATGGTGCAGTTGGCGGCCATCGCCATAATCGGCCCGAAGTTGCGTCCGGTTTTGTCATAGCGGAGGTTGCCCCAACGGTCGGCTTGTTCTGCCTTGATCAGCGCGAAGTCGGCCTTCAGCGGCAGTTCGAAAACATATCGGCGGCCGTCGATCTCGCGGGTTTCCTTCCCTTCCGCCAATTGGGTGCCATAGCCGGTTGGGGTATAGAAACCGCCGAGCCCGGCGCCGGCGGCCTGGATGCGCGCCGCCAGATTGCCTTGCGGAACCAGCTCCAGCTCCAACTCGCCACGGCGGTAGAGGTCGTCAAACACCCAAGAATCAGCCTGCCGCGGAAAAGAACACACTACTTTGCGCACACAGCCGGCCTTCAGCAGAGCCGCCAGACCAAAATCGCCGTTGCCGGCATTGTTGCTGATCAGCGTAAGCGCGCGTGGCCGGTGACGGATCAGAGCATCCAACAGTGCGTAGGGTTGCCCGGCCGGGCCGAATCCCCCAACCATAAGGGTGGCGCCATCCGGAATATCTGCGACGGCGGCGTCTGCGGACGCCATGCTTTTATCGATCATCAGTTCTCCTCAAGGCTCGGTTAGGACGTTGCGCCAACAAATAGCGGGTTTGAAATTAACCTAGAGGATGAAAAAAACATCATCAAGTGCGAATATCAGAACATTGTGCGATTATCGATACATTGAGGGTTTAGGTCTGCATTTTGTGATGCAGGCAGCTAAATCGGCATCGGATGCGATACGCAGGGCTTTACTGCCGTATTGAGCGTGTAAATTGAGTGCAGATACTAATGGGAGGCCTGAATGAGTGAAGTTCCTGAATTTGGCACTGAAGAACTGCGTCGCCTGCAGGAGATCGGTGATTTAAGCAACGACCAGTACAAGGGCGACCCTAATTTTATGGCCTCGCTGGCCAGAGGGCTGGAGGTGTTGCAGGCCTTCAAGCCGCAATATTCGCAGATGTCGGTGTCCGAGATCAGTCAACAAACCGGCATTCCGCGCGCGGCGGTGCGCCGTTGTTTGTATACCCTAAGAGCGCTGGGATTCGTGCATTGTCCCGATGGGCGCCACTATCGCTTGCTGCCGCGCGTGTTGACTATTGGCCACGCTTATCTTTCCTCCTCCGAGCTGGCGAAGGCGGCGCAAAACTCGCTGGACTATCTCAGCAAATTGCTTAATGAATCCTGCTCGGTGGCGACGCTGGACGGCGATAACATTTTGTATATCGCCCGCGCCTCGGTTAAACGCATCATGACTATCGATCTGGGGCGCGGCAGCCGTCTGCCGGCTTATGCGACGTCGATGGGGCTGGTGTTGCTCAGCGCGCTGGACGAGGGAGAACTGGAGGATTATCTGTCGCGGGTCACTTTCGAACCGCTGACCGAGTTTACCGTCACCAGTGCGGAGCAGCTGCAGGAACAGTTGGCCAGGGTACGCAGGCAGGGGTATGCCATCAACGATCAACAGCTGGAGATCGGCCTGCGTTCCATTGCGGTGCCGATGCATTCACGTAAAGGCGGGGTTGTTGCGGCGATGAACGTTGGCGTCAATGCGTCGCAGATCTCGGCGGCGGAGCTGCGCGAACGAGTGCTGCCGCAGCTGCAGCGCACGGCGATGGAGCTGGCGCTGCTGCTGTAGGGCAAGCGGATTAGTGCAGTTCGGCGCCGCTGCGGTCGGCCAGCGTTTCCAACAGCGGGGCGGAAGGCACGAAGAACAGAGTGCCGGTCACCGCGTGGCTGAAATCGAGCAGCCGATCGTAGTTGCCGGCCGGGCGGCCGATGAACATGTTTTCCAGCATCTGCTCGATCGGCTGCGGAGAGCGCGCGTAGCCGATAAAGTAGGTGCCGAATTCGCGCAGGCCGGGGCGGCCGAACGGCATGTTGTCGCGCAGGATCTTCACCTCGTTGCCTTGCTCGTCAGTGATGGTGGTCAGAGAACTGTGCGACGACGACGGTTTGACCGCTTCATCCAGCTCGATGTTGGATTGTTTGTGGCGGCCGATGATCTTCTCCTGCGTCTCCACGCTGAGCGAGTTCCAGCCCTGCATGTCATGCAGGTATTTTTGCACCAGTACATAGCTGCCGCCGCTGAACGCCGCGTCTTCGTCGCCGATCACCGTGTAGTCGAAGGCCTCGTGCCCCTCCGGGTTTTCCGTGCCGTCGACGAAGCCGATCATGGCGCGCTGATCGAAGTAACGGAAGCCGTGCACCTCCTCGATTACCGTTACGGCGTCGCCGAGCTTGCCGATCAGCTGAGAGGCCAGTTCGAAACACAGATCCATTTCATCGGCGCGGATATGCAGCAGGATGTCGCCGGGCGTGGCGACCGCGACGCGCTCCCCGCTGCCGATCGGGCTGAACGGGTGCAGCTGGCGAGGGCGCGGCGCGCCGAACAGCGTATCCCAGGCTTCGGAGCCGAAGCCGCAGACGCAGGTGAGATTGCCCGCCGGCGCGCGTTTGCCGACCGAACGCACTACGGCGGCGATATCGCCGCACCAGGCGCGCACCGCCGCCAGCTGGGCGGGAACCGGCGACAGGGTGGCGACGATGAAGATGGCATGGCGCGTTACCGGCGTGAATACGGCTTGCGGCGAAGTGTTATTTGCATTCATTGCATTCGGCTCCAGTGTGTTCGGGTGAAAGAGATCAGATCAAATTAAAGTGCTCGTCGGGTTTCATCGGCGGCGGCAGCGGGCTTTGGTCGTTCATTTCCAGCAGGTTGCGCTCGATGGTATTACAGATGGCGTTTAACGGCAGATGGTTGGCCGACACGCCGAACGGATCTTCCAGCTCTTCGGCCAGTGAGTCCCAGGATAAGAAGGTATAGGAAATGAACACCGAAACAAATGGTGTCATGTAATGCAGGTCGGTTACCAGGGCGAAAGGCAGCAGGCTGCAGAACAGGTAAACGGTGCGCTGCAGGATTAGCGTATAGGCGAACGGCACCGGGGTGCTCGCGAGCCGTTCACAGCCGCCGAGGGCGTGGGACAGCTCGCTCAGCTTGTTGTCGAGCAGCTCGAAGGTGATGTCGCTCAGCAGGCCCTGATGGCGCAGTTTGCCGATCTCCTGACCCAGCATCAGCAGAATGCGGTTGGTCGGCATCGGGCTGGCGATCACTTCGGCCAGCTCCTTGCTGCTGAGATTGTGGTACAGATCGGCGGTCGGGTCGGTGGCGCGCAGCTGATGTTTCAGGCTCCAGCTGAAAGCGATCAGCAGCTTGGCGACCTTTTGCTGCACCGCCGGTTCATCCGGCAGCAGGCTTTTGATCTGACGCAGCAGGGAGCGCTCGGTAATCAGCAGCGAACCCCACAGGTTGCGCGCT
The DNA here is from genome assembly GCF_050880365.1 of Serratia sp. BFP-2025. Classification (NCBI taxonomy): domain Bacteria; kingdom Pseudomonadati; phylum Pseudomonadota; class Gammaproteobacteria; order Enterobacterales; family Yersiniaceae; genus Serratia; species Serratia sp. BFP-2025. The sequence goes on from NZ_JBPAFV010000001.1 coordinate 944,329, forward strand.
TCGACAAAGCGGCTATAGCCGGCGTTATTGCGAAAGCCGAGAAAGATGGCGATGGCGATACCCAGCAGGCTGAACGGTGCGATGGTTAAATGCACGCCGAGCTGCTCGTACCATTGGTAGCTGATCACCGCCACTATCGACATCAGCACGTTCAGCGACAGGCGAAAGGTGATCTTTGACAGCACGGAACCGTGCCAGGCGAACAGGCGAAAAAACCAGTTCTGGTTCGGGCGAATTATCATGACGTTGGCGCTTCCTGGTGTCCTGCTATTGAGAATAGTCGATTCTTATCCGGCGGCGTTATGCCGCCGTCGTCGATTGCCAGAGCCGCTGCGGATGCGTATAGACGGTGGCGCGTCCCGGCTTGCTGAACCCCACCAGCGTCAGGTTGCTGCGTTCGGCCACCTCCACCGCCAGGCGGGTGGCAGCGGAAACGGCGAACAGGATCTCGACGCCGCACATGGCGGATTTTTGCACCATTTCATAGCTGGCGCGGCTCGAGACCAGCGCTGCGCCTTGCCACCACGCCTGTTGGCTGCGGTAGCCCAGCAGCTTGTCGAGCGCCACGTGGCGGCCGACGTCTTCGCATCCGCCGCTGAGCGCGCCGTCCGGTTGGATCCAGGCCGCCGCATGGGTGCAGCCGGTCAGTTTCCCTACCGTTTGCACCCCTTGCAGCTGCGCCAACGCCCGGTCGAGCAGGGCCAAATCGAAGCGTTGCGTGAAGGGCAGCGGCGCGATGGGTTGAGCGACCTCCTGCAGCTGTTCCACCCCGCAGACGCCGCAGCCGGTGCGGCCGGCCAGGCTGCGGCGCTTCTCTTTCAGCTGCATAAAGCGGCGGCTCGAGAGCTCCACATGCACTTCGATGCCGTTGCAGGCCGGTTGTTGACGAATGTCGTAGATATCGTCGGGGGAGGCGATGATGCCTTCGGACAGCGAAAAACCGATGGCGAAGGCCGCCAGGTCTTTCGGCGTCGCCATCATCACTACGTGGGAAATGCCGTTGTACACCAGGGCGACCGGCACTTCTTCCGCCAGCCAGTCTTGTTGCGCCTGAGCCAGATCGTTGCGCTGCCAGACTGCGTGGCGCGACAGGCAGGCCGAGTCGGCATCGCCGGGTTCGTCGAGAATCAAATGCTTGTTCATGATGGTTTCGCGGCGCCGGCGGATACAGCGCCGGCGTCAGATAGAGTCTGATGAGTGATAGCCGATTTTATCATAGATGGCGTGCTTGAACAGGGCGAAACGGGGCGTCTTTGCCACCGCCTTACGGCGCGGCGCGCCACTGCCCGAGATAGCTCGTGACCGCCCGCGTCGCCTCGCGGCAAATGGCCGGCGAAACGGTGCCTTCCCGCGCATAGCCGTATTTCATGCAGGCGAACGCCAATTCTATGGCGATCAAGACGACGTCGGGATCTGACGGCAGCGCATCAAGTTCGGGCAGCTCGCGCACTTTGGCACGGAACATCTCGCCGATCGTCAGGTTCTTGGCGGCGTGCGCCTCTTGCTCCGGTTCAGTGAACGCGCCGCTCAGCAGCAGGACGCTCGCCGCCGGATGCGCGTTGTAGTAGCGGGCGGTGGCCGCCACGGCGGCATTCACCCAGTCGTGCAGAGTGCCGGCGCTCTCGAGCTCCGCTTCACGCAGCGCCTGCGCCAGTTGCGCCATATGGCTCTGAGCCAGGTGTGAAAACAGCGCGTATTTGTCCGGGAAGAACGGGTAGATCGCGGCGCGCGGCACATCGGCCGCTTCCGCCAGAGCGGGAATGGAGGTTTTTTCCGGCCCGAGGGTGGCGAGCATCTGTTCGGCGGCGCTCAGCACTTTGGCCATGCGCGCCGCCGCGCGTTCCTGAACCGGCACGCGCACATTTTTTTTTGCTTGCGGCATCGCTTTTTCCGACATAAGTTGTATTTTAATAATCCGACATTTGTTGGATTATACTGAAATTGAACCCGTCAACCAAGCGCCATAACACCAGAGGTTTCGTATGGAGAATTACGCCAATCAATCTCACTGGCAGGAGATTCAACGATTCCTGCCGGAAAATTTTCGGCTGCGGCCGGGGGAAGAACCGACCGAGGTGTGGTGGCCCTGGCGGCAGCACCGTATTCATCTGGACTGCTATCGCCGCCCGGAGGCGCCGGTGAAAGTGATCCTGTTTCATGGGGTCGGCACCAACGGCCGACAGATGTCGACCATCCTGGGAGCGCCGCTGGCGCGCCGGGGGATAGAGACGATCGCCGTCGACATGCCGGGGTACGGAATGACGCAGATGGGCGGCCAACGGCGGCGCGTGCGTTACGACGACTGGGTGCAGATCGGCAGCGATCTGATCGACGCGGAACGGGCGAAGGATGCGCGGCCGATTGTGCTGTACGGCCTGAGCGCCGGCGGGATGGAGACTTACCACGTGGCGGCGTTGAACCGGCAGGTGAAAGGCATTGTCGGCATGACGTTTCTCGATCAGCGTGAACAGCAGGTGCGCGACGAGACGGCATTGAATCTGTTGATGAGCCGCCTGGGCATTCCGTTGGCGCGGCTGACGGCCGCCACGCCGCTGGCGGGTATGGCGATGCCGATGGCGCTGGCGAGCAAGATGCATGCGCTGGTCAATGACAAGGCGGCGCTCAAGGCGTGCCTGGCGGACAACACCTCGGCGGGAGCCTGGGTGACGATGCGGTTTTTGGCCTCGTACGCGGAGTATGCACCCGCCATTGAACCGGAAGCGTTCGACGTTTGCCCGGTTCTGTTGACGCAACCGGCGCAGGATCGCTGGACGCCGTTGCACCTGAGTGAACTGTTTCTGCGGCGCATTCGGCGGGTGCCGGTGACCACCGTGATGCTCGAGAACGCCGGGCATTATCCCCTCGAGCAGCCGGGCCTCGATCAGATGGTTGAAGCGGTGCATCGTTTTTGCCTGGCCGCGGCGGAGCGGTGAGGCGACGGCGCATGTTCTGAAGACGCCACTGCAGCTCAGCATGTTATCCACAGTTTTAGTGGATAACGTGTGTGCAAGGCAGAGTGAAACCGTTAGCAGGCGTAAAAAAAAATCGCTCAGAAAATTATTATATTACGCGTCAAACTGTGTTCTGACGGGGGATAGGGGGTTTCACGCGTTCGCGTTTTGTTTATGCTTTACTGTATAAATATACAGTTTGGTTATGAATATGCTGAGCACTTCAAGGTTGTATGCTTTTTCACCAGGTGAGCCCCTGACGTTACCGCTGTTTGCCGATCGTGTGGCCTGCGGTTTTCCTTCACCGGCGCAGGACTATGTCGAGAGCCGGCTGGATATCGGCAAGCTGCTGGTGCGCCATCCTAATGCCACTTATTTCGTGCGCGCCAGCGGTGAGATGGAGCGAGCAGGATGGATCAGGCACTACCGACAGATTAAGAAACTGAGCATCCGAGAAACAGCAGACGCGACAGGCTACAGTACTTCCCAAGTTTGTCGCATTCAGGCCTTCTATAAAGAAGTTGAGACTGATTAAAAAGCAGCCTTAATGTACAATAATTTTCTATATCCAAACTGACCCCATGAACAATCAATGAGTTAGAGGTGAAAGATGATTTCATACAAAAAAACCATACCTGCTCTTGTCATATTCGCTTTATCTAATGCTGTGGCATATGCGAATGATTTCGACAAATCAAATGAAGCGATGGCAATTTCAGCAATAGGTTTTTCTGGCTCAAATGCTCGTGTTGCACATGATGTTTGTGGGGCAACCAATGAGAAAATTGATAAATATAAAAAACAAATAAAAGACTCATTAACTAGAACATTAAAGTATGAACAGTCAGGATTCGATACACATTGGGATAATGGTTGGAAAAATGCTGATTTTTTGGTTAAGTCATTAAGTAATGATGAAGCCTATAAAAAAGAATATTGCCAAGAGGTTTTAGATGGAATTAATAATCCTGAAATGAATTAAGGATTATTCCTTATTCGGGGTTCTACGCCGGAACCCCAGATTTTTCCGTCCGCTGAAATTATCCCCGGTTGAGCAGCTTTATACCGTCAGCTCGCAGTGGACCATCAGGGGAAATGTGGCGGTACAGCGTTTGTCGGGTTATCCCAAGCTCCTGGCATAACGTACTGACTTTCGTCTCTGGCCGTCCCATTGATGCCATTGCCAGTCGCAATTTTATTGGCGTCATTTTGTAAGGCCGTCCGCCGTTCCTCCCGTGGGCTCTTGCTGAGGCAAGGCCTGCCGCTGTTCTTTGCGGCGCTGTACGCAGCAGAGACCGACGGCCGCGCGCGACTGGCTCGACACCCGCTTAGTCCCGCCCTCTGGTCAAATGCAGGCTGACGTGTACAGCCTGCAGGCAGAGGATTTCGTCTGGCAACCGGTATCGCCCGCCGTCGGCGCCGTTCGCAATGACAATCCCTCACTCATCCTGCCCATCGATACGCCAACGGTCTGAGTGCTGCATTATCCACAGTTTTGGTGGGTATCATGTGTGCAAACACACGTGAAGAACGCCAAAAGTTGCAGGAAAAATCACTCAGAAAATTATTATATTACACGGCAAAGTGCGATCCGCCGGGGAATTAGGGGTTGCACGCGTTCGCGTTTTGTTTATGCTTTACTGTATAAATATACAGTTTGGTTATGAATATGCTGAGCACTTCAAGGTTGTATGCTTTTTCACCAGGTGAGCCCCTGACGTTACCGCTGTTTGCCGATCGTGTGGCCTGCGGCTTCCCTTCACCGGCGCAGGACTATGTCGAGAGCCGGCTGGATATCGGCAAGCTGCTGGTGCGCCATCCTAACGCCACCTATTTCGTGCGCGCCAGCGGCGAATCGATGATCGACGGCAATATTCGGGATGGCGATCTGCTGATCGTCGACAGCGCCCTGACGCCAGAGCACGGCAATATCGTGATCGCCGCGGTGGACGGCGAATTCACCGTCAAAAAACTGCAGCGCCGGCCCGACGTGCGGCTGTTGCCGATGAATCCCGCCTACGCGCCTATCGTGTTTGACGACGAAGCGCAGCTGGAGATCTTCGGCGTGGTGACCTTTATCGTCTACGCGGCACTGTAGCCATGTTCGCCCTGGTAGACGTCAACAGCTTCTACGCTTCCTGCGAAACCATCTTCCGACCCGACCTGCAAGGGCGGCCGGTGATCGTACTGTCCAACAACGACGGCTGTGTGATCGCCCGCAACGCCGAGGCGAAGGCGCTGGGCGTGCCGATGGGCGCGCCTTATTTCAAGATCAAAGAGGAGATGCGTCGCCGCAACGTCGCGGTGTTCTCCTCCAACTACGCGCTGTACGCCGATATGTCCCGCCGGGTGATGGACACGCTGGAGGAGATGGCGCCGGCGGTGGAGATTTATTCGCTGGACGAAGCCTTTCTGCGGCTGGACGGCGTGGTGCACTGCGAGGCGCTGGAACCGTTCGGTCATCGGGTGCGCGATCGCATCCGGCGCGAGCTGCATTTGACGGTCGGGGTCGGCATTGCACCGAGTAAAACGCTGGCCAAGTTGGCTAACTTTGCCTCCAAGAAATGGCGGGGGACCGGCGGCGTGGTGGACTTGTCCGATCCGGCGCGCCAGCGCAAGCTGCTGGCGTTAATCCCGGTGGAGGAGGTGTGGGGCGTGGGCCGCCGCCTGACCCGTCAGCTGCAGGCGATGGGCATTCACACCGCGCTGCAGCTGGCGGACTGCGATACCCGGCTGGCGCGTAAAACCTTCAGCGTGGTGCTGGAGCGCACGATACGAGAGCTGCGCGGCGAGTCATGCCTGCAATGGGAGGATGAAGCGGCGGCCAAAGAGCAGATCATCTGTTCCCGTTCGTTCGGCCAGCGCCTGACGCATTACCCGCACATGCGCGAGGCGATCTGCAGCTACGCCGAACGCGCCGCCGAGAAGCTGCGGCAGGAAAAGCGCTACTGTCGCAATGTGTCGGTGTTTATCAAAACCAGCCCGCATTCGGCGGGCGAAGGGTATTACAGCAATATGGGCACCGCCCGGCTGCAAACGCCGAGCAACGACAGCCGCGACATTATCGCCATGGCGGTGCGCGCGCTGGAGAGCATCTGGCAGGAAGGGCGACGCTACCTGAAGGGCGGCGTGGTGCTGGGGGATTTCAGCGCCGCCGCCATGGCGCAGATCGACCTGTTCGACGACTGTCCGCCGCGCCGCAACGGCAGTCAGCTGATGGCGACCATCGATCGTCTGAATCAGGAGGGGCGCGGGCGTGTGTGGTTCGCCGGGCAGGGGATCGTCAAGCCGTGGCAAATGAAGCGCGAAATGCTGTCGCCGGCCTACACCACCCGGCTGGCGGATATCCCGGTGGTGCGGCTGGGGGAGCGGGCGCCGCGTGATGCCGAGCCGAAGGCGGAAAAACGCCGCGGGTGACAGCCGGCGGCGTGGGTAGGCTATGCGTTACTTCACCGCTGCCGGATCCGGCTTATCGGGGGCGATGCCATACAGCACCATGGCGCGGTTGACCTCGCTGCGGGCGATACGGCCTTCGTCAGCCAGCAGTTTCAACGCGGCGAGCGCGATGAAATGGCGGTTGACCTCGAAGAACTCACGTAGCGCCTCGCGGGTGTCCGAGCGGCCAAAGCCATCGGTGCCCAAGGTGATAAAGGCGCGGTCCGGCAAGAACGGTTTGATCTGATCGCCGACGATCTTCATATAGTCCGTCGCCACCACCACCGGGCCAGGATGCGCCGCCAGCAGACTCTGTATATAAGGGACTTTCGGCGGGTCTTCCGGGTGCAGCAGGTTCCAGCGTTCGGCCGCCATGCCGTTACGGCGCAGTTCGCTCAGGCTGGTGGCACTCCAGATATCGCTGGCGACGCCAAAGTCCTCGGCCAACAGCGCCGCCGCCGCCAGCGCCTCGCGCATGATGGCGCCGCTGGCGACCAGCTGAGCGCGCGGGCTCTCTTGGTTTGCCGTTTCGTTCTGTTTGAGCAAATAGGCGCCCTGGATAATCCCGTCCTCCACGCCCGCCGGCATCGGCGGCTGCGGGTATCCTTCGTTGAGCAAGGTGATGTAGTAGTAAATATCCTCTTGTTCAACGAACATCCTGCGCATGCCGCTCTGAACGATCACTGCGAGTTCATAGGCATAGGTCGGATCGTAGGAGACGCAGCTGGGAATGACGGAAGACAGCACGTGGCTGTGGCCGTCGTCATGCTGCAAGCCTTCGCCCATCAGGGTGGTTCTGCCGGAGGTGGCGCCGAGCAGGAAGCCCTTGGTGCGCGCGTCTGCCGCTGCCCAGGCGAGATCGCCCACCCGCTGCAGCCCGAACATGGAGTAAAAGATATAGAACGGGATTGTCGCGACATCGTGGTTGCTGTAGGCGGTGCCGGCGGCGATCCAGGTCGATATCGCGCCGGATTCGTTGATGCCTTCCTGCAAAATCTGGCCGTCTTTGGCCTCTTTGTAGTAGCTGAGCTGCCCGGCGTCTTGCGGGGTATACAGCTGGCCGAGCCAGGAATGGATGCCAATCTGGCGGAACAGGCCTTCCATGCCGAACGTGCGCGATTCGTCCGGCACGATGGGCACAATCAGTTTGCCGATGTTGGCGTCTTTGAGCAGCGTGCCGAGGATATTGACGAAAGCCATGGTGGTCGACATGTTGCGTTCGCCGCTGCCCTTCAGCAGGCCGTCGAAGCGCGATAGTTCCGGTATCGCCAGCGGAGCGGATTGGCCGAAGCGGGCAGGGATGTAGCCGCCCAGCGCAGTGCGCGTCGCGGTGATGTACTTCGCCGCCGCGCTGTCGGGTTCAGGCTTCAGGTAAGGGATCTCTGCCAGTTGGGCGTCGGAGATTGTCAGCCCTAAACGGTCGCGGAAGGCTTTCACCGCATCCTGGCTCATTTTTTTCAGCTGGTGGTTGATGTTCTGCCCTTCACCGGCTTCCCCCATGCCAAACCCTTTGACGGTTTTGGCCAGCACCACCGTCGGTCTGCCCGTGGTATGCACCGCCTGATGGTAGGCGGCGTACACCTTTTGCGGATCGTGGCCGCCACGGTGCAGCGCCCAGATCTCATCGTCGCTCAGGTCGGCGACCAGCTCGAGCAATTCCGGGTACTTGCCGAAGAAATGCTCCCGCACATAGGCGCCGCTTTGCGATTTGAAGGTCTGGTAATCGCCGTCGACGCACTCCATCATCCGCTGCATCAGCAGTCCGGAGCGGTCTTTTTGCAGCAGTTTGTCCCAGCCGCTGCCCCAGATCACCTTGATTACCTGCCAGCCGGCGGCTTTGAAGGTGCCCTCCAGTTCCTGAATGATCTTGCCGTTGCCGCGCACGGGGCCATCCAGCCGCTGCAGGTTACAGTTCACGACGAAGATCAGGTTATCGAGTTTTTCTCGTCCGCCCAGCGCAATCGCCGCCAGCGATTCCGGTTGATCCATCTCGCCGTCGCCGAGGAACGCCCACACCTTTCTTCCCTGGTGAGGTTTCAGCTCGCGGTATTCCAGATAACGCATGTAGCGCGCCTGGTAGGCGGCGGTCAGCGGCCCCAGCCCCATCGAAACGGTGGGATATTGCCAGAAATCCGGCATCAGCCGCGGGTGCGGGTAGGAGGAGAGGCCACGGCGCGCGGATTCGCGACGAAAGTTGTCGAGCAGCTCCTCGTCGATGCGGCCTTCGAGATAGGCGCGGCCATAAATACCGGGGGCGGAGTGGCCCTGGATATACACCATGTCGCCGGCGAAATCATCGGTGCGCCCACGGAAGAAGTGCGTGAATCCCACATCGTAAAGCACTGCGGCCGACTGGTAGGTGGCGATATGCCCGCCAACGTTGGAATGTTTGCCGGCGCGCAGCACCATCGCCATGGCGTTCCAGCGAATAAACGCATTGATGCGCGCTTCAGCGGCCAGATCGCCGGGATACGTCGGCTGCTTATAAGCCGGAATGGTGTTCACGTAGGGCGTGGTGACCATGCTGAAGAAATCGCCGTGTTTTCGCTGATCGGCTTCGGCCATTTTCTCCAGTAAAAAATGCGCGCGCTCACGGCCGTCGATATCGGTGACGCCTTCAAATGCCTCAAGCCATTCAGCCGTCTCTTGCGGGTCAAGATCTGCTTTAACCACGGGTTGGTTCATAAAAGCTCCAAATGTACTTACCTGATAAGGCGCTGAGCGATACAGGGATTTATTGAATTGCAAGTGCAAGAGTTGCAAATGCAATAATGGCGAAAGCCACTCTATCCCTTTACAATTGCAATTGCAACTCACCGCTTTTGACGAGAAAAATGACATGACAGATAAACAACCCGACCTGTGGTTCTCCTTTGTGCGCGCGCATCGGGCGATGATCAGAAAGATAGAGGCGAAGTTGTCGGAGGCGGGGCTGCCGGTTTACGCCTGGTATGACGTGTTATGGGGATTGGAAAGCGGGGAAAACGGCACACGCCGCATGCATGAGCTGGCGGACGTGTTGGTGATTGAGCGTTACAACCTGACCCGCCTGATGGATCGCCTGGAAAAAGAGCGGCTGGTCACGCGTTTTCGATCGGATGACGATCGCCGGGCCTCCTTCGCGACTATCACCGAGGAAGGCAAGGCCCTGCGGAAAAAGATGTGGGAGATCTACCGCACGGTGGTCAACACCCATTTTCTCAACCAGTTCAGCGAAGAAGAGATCGCACGCTTCTCCGACGCGTTGGACAACGCGATGCAGCTGGCCAGAGAGTGATCAGGCATCGGGTGTGATGTGCAGAACGCGCAGCGCATCGGCGATCAGCGCCGAAGGGATTTTCTGCTCGTCGGCCAGCAGTTTGAGGGCGCAGAGCGCAATCCATTCCGCCTGCGGGTAGTGGATTTCGCCGCGCACCCGTGAATCTGAGCCCACCGCGGCAAAGCGTGCGGGAATGAATCGCTTGAGCTGATTGGCAATCAGGTGCGAGTAGTCGGTGACGGCGACGACGGGGGCATTCCCGGCACCTAGGCACGTTTTCAGATGGCATTTGCCGCCGCTGTCCTGGCGCTGCATGTCGGCGAGTTCGGCGTCCTGCGCCAACCGCGTGTAGCTGGGGCAGCTCCAGATTTCAGACGCAATCCCCCAGTTTTTCAATACCTCGGCCGCCTGCTGAACGCGGGCGAGCGCACGGCCGGCGCCGCACAGACGAACCTGCAACGGTGAGTCTGCCGCGGTGGCGACGCGATACATTCCCTTGAACGCCTGTTCTGCGACAAACGGCTCCCCTGAAGAGAGGGGGCCATTGTCTGCGTTGGTCGCGAGATACACCATTTTCCTCGTTCCTTCCAGATAGAGCGCGCGCAGGGCGTGATGGAGTATCGCGCCGGTTTCTCTGGCATTGGCCGGATCGAAAGGCAACCAGCCCGGCATGGCCGTGAGCTGAAGCGGGAACCAGGCCTGAACGCCTTTCGGCAAATCGGCACTGCCGGTATCTGCATCGCTGATGAAAATCCCCTTGCGATTGGTTTCCGGCTCAAGCCCGCGGAGCATGTCCACCGAGGGCGTGTTGACGAAGTAAAACAGCGGCTTCTCATAACGCTCTGATTGATGGCCAAACCAGAGCGGCCAGGCGGTGGCGTAGCGGGAAATCGGCGGCTCGGCGCGCCTTCTGCCGTCGATAAGCCAGATGTCGCCGCTGGCGTTGAGTTCGCCCAGAGTTTGCGCCGTCCAGGCGCTGGCAGAAGGGCGCGAAGCGCCGGCTTTTTGGCTGGCGGAGGTCATCTTGCGGATACAGGCTTCGGCCAGGGTTTGGGTTCTGGCCGAGGCGGCGGGCAGTGTTATACGTTGAGGCGACATGCGGAGCATTCTCTTTAAGTTGCAAGTGCGATGATTGTAATTGCAATTCATGGCGTGTGCCAATGACTTCTGAACAGGTCGCAGCCATCCAGGTGTGTCCCGCGGCGATATATTCAGGTTCTGCAGACGCGATCCTATTTGTTTCACCGACCAGACAGCCGCCATCCGTTGTCCTTATTTCTGCAGTTTTTTATAAATGACGGGCAGCTAAAAACGGTTTGCCGATAGGGATAATGCGCGTGTCAATCCGCGTTAAACGAGAATATCGGCATCTTAAAAATAAAACGAAATAAGGATGAAAGCATATGCCTGGATTTAATTATGGCGGTAAAGGAGATGGGACTAACTGGAGTTCTGAACGCGGTACGGGCCCTGAGCCGGGGGGCGGCGATAAAGGCCATTCCGGCGATCGCGATCGCGGCGGCGCCGGCGTTGGCAACAGCCCGGAACAGCAACAGATAGCGGCGATCCAAAACGATCCGGCGCTGCGCATGAAGCTGGAGGCGGTGATTAAGGCGGCGCGCAGAATTAACCCGGATGCGAAATTGCATATTGAAAGCGTCAGCCCATCCGGCACGCTGAGCCTTTCCGCCACCGGTTTGACGGCCGAGCAGGCGAAGCACATTGGCCTGGGGGGGCTGGTGATGGGGGTCAACGCCAAGGGGGTGACAGTGGCGATCGGGGATATCGAAACCGGCCATGCGCGCAAGCCCTCAACTCCTAGCAAAGGCGGCAACAATGGCCTGAATGCCGGGCAGATCGGCGCCTCTTCGTTAGGCAGTTTCGTGACAGACTCGCATCGCGATCGGCCCGTCAGCGGCTGGCATGGCAACGGCAAAACCGGCGAATTCTCGACGACCCGCACGACCGGGAGTTACTACGGTTTTCATCATTTGAAGGTGGAAAAGCAAGACGGAGTGGCGACCTACAACCTCTACTATAAGGCCAATAAGAACCGGCCCGCGTTTATCGCCGTGGTGAGAGGGGATAACCTGAATGCCATGGAGGTGAAATATGCCAACGGCAAACCAGTAAAATCGCCCGGCTCGGTAAAAACGATCGTTAAGGAATTCGTCGAATATCAAAATGCGGAATTAAAAGCCATCAAGGATGGCGTCAGCCTGGCCGCAGGTATCAATAAAGATATCGCGGAAAAGATCGGCGCGAAATACGCCAAACTCGCCAAGGATTTGGAGGCGGGAATACAAGGAAAATATATCCGCAACGTGCAAGATGCGGAGAAAACCTACGAGCAATTGACGAAGGGCCTGAACAAAAAGCTTAAGGCGCAGGACAAAGCGGCGATTGTCACCTGGCTGAAAATGATCGATGCGGAACAGTATGCCCGCAATGCGCGGGTATTGGGCAAGGTCTTCACCGGGGTGGATTGGGCGATCAAAGGCGCGGATCTGGTAAACGCCGCGATTGAAGGTTTCTCAACCGGCAACTGGAAAGCGTTCCGCAACCAGCTCGAAGCGCTCGGGTTGTCGATCGGCGCAGGGTATACGCTTTCCGCTATCGCCGCGTTTTTCGCGCCGACGCTGGTGTCGTCGACGGTGGGCATTTTCGCCTTCGCTTACCTGTTTGGCTGGGCCACCAGCTATATCGATGCGGAACGTGCGGGGGAGCTGGAGAAGTGGGTCGCTGACCTGTAACGGCATGAGGGGGCTGGCCCCCTCATTTTACCCCTCACACCTTCTACCTCTTTCACACCACCGGCGCCACCGTCAGCAGTAGATTGGCGAAACGGCGCTGTTCGCCGGAGGCGATCACCAGCAGCGTTCGATCCGATTTGACCGCGGCGTAAAACGCCTCGCGCGGCAGGTGTTCGACCGGGCAATGTGCCGGCAGCAGCTGCCGGTATTCGGTTTCGATGGTGTTGGTGAAGTCCGGCGGGCAGGCCATCAGCGCCGCACTTTCCACGTTGATGCAGGCCAGCAGTTTTTCCAGGATCGGCGGGGCGGCGAGCGTGCCGGGCGCCAGGTTCAGATAGACCACGGTGGCGTCTTTCGGCGCATGCGTCATGCAGGCGTAGTTGCCGTCGGCGATCAACACCTGGGTTTTATGCCCGCATTGCGCCAGTGCGGCGAGCAGCGGCGGGTGAATGATGGCGGATTTGATCATAAAGCGATTCCTGAATGGGCGGGCGGCAAGCGCGCCGCCCGCAGCTGAATTACATGCGATAGATGCCGCCGTTGATGTCGAGAGTCGCGCCGGAGATAAAGCCGTCGTATTCCGCCGCCAGGAAGGCGATGGCGCGCGCCACGTCGTCCGGTGTGCCTGCGCGGCCCAGCGGGATGGCGCGAACGGTTTCCTCCGCCGATGCCTGGGTGGTGTGGCGATTGTGGAAACGGGTGCCGAGGATCAGGCCGGGCGCCACCGCATTCACCCGGATGCCGTGCTCGCCGAGCTCCGCCGCCAGCGAGCGCGTCCAGGTGAGTACCGCGCCCTTGGTGGCGGAATAGACCAGCGAGCCGGCGTGCCCGCCGGCGCGGCCCGCCTGTGAGGCCAGGTTAACGATGCTGGCGCCGTCCGGCGCCGCTTTCAGGTGCGGCAGCGCGCTCTGGGTGACGTTCAGCATGGTGGTCATGTTCACGTCGATCACGGTTTGCCAGAAGGCGCGGTCGATCTCGCCCAGCCATTTGCGCCCGACGATGCCGCCGACGTTATTGATCAGGATATCGATGCCGCCGAGCAACTCGGCGCCGGCCGAGACGCAGCGCAGCGTTTCGTCGGTATCGATGAGATCGGCGTAGCCGTAGGCGGCCTTTTGCCCCAATGAATGGGCCAGCGCCACCAGCGCTTTGGGGCCGCTTTCGTCGCTGTGATAGTGAAAATAGATGTCGCAACCGGCCTTGATCAGCCGCTCCGCGGTGGCGCGGCCGATGCCCTGTTCCGCCCCGGTGATAAAGACCTTTTTGCCCGCAAGATCGCCCATGATTGACTCCTTATTGGTTCGTTAAGAATTGATGACGCCTTCACGCTGTTTGGCGCAGTAGAAAATGCAGATCAACCCGGTGGCCAGCAGGCACGAAGCCAGGAAAAACAGCCCCGGCGCGCTGCTGCCGGTCAGATCGTTCAGCACGCCCACCGCATAGGGAGCGACGAAACCGCCGATATTGCCGATGCAGCTCACCACCGCCAGCCCGGCTGCTGCGGCCGCGCCGGTGGATATGTTGGCGGGCATGGATAGGAACGGCGGCACGGCGGTATAGATGCCGATGGCGGCGATGCACAGGAATGACAGCGCGACGAACGGGTCGTATTTAAAAAATGTCACCGCGCCCATCAGGCCGATGGCGGCGATCACCATGCTGAGGCCGGCGAACACGCCGAGTTTTTTGGTTTTGCTGGCCCACAGACTCCACGGATAGACCAGCAGCGCGGCCAGGCCGTAGGGAATGAGCGCCAGCAGGCTGACGCGGAAGATATCGCCGCCGGAAATGGCGCTGATGATCGACGGCAGCCAGGTGCCGAAGCCGTAAATGCCGCACACCATGCCGAAGTTGAGCAGCGCGTAGAGCAGGTATTTCTTGTTTTTAATGCCCTTGAGGAAGTCGCCCAGCGTGATTTTAGAGCCGGATTTGGAGCGGCCGGTGTTGCTCATCAGCCAGGCTTTTTCCTCCACGTTCAGATAGCCGACATCCTTGGGCGAATTCTTGATCAGGAACGGAATCAGCAGGCCGATGACGATCGGCGGCAGCCCTTCGAGAATGAACAGCAGTTGCCAGGGGGCGAACCCGAACCAATCGTGCTGAATATTGAGAATAAAGCCGGAAATCGGCGAGCCGACCGCGTTGGACAGCGGCTGGACGATGATGAACATGCCGAGAATTTTAGTGCGGTACTTTTCCGGGAAGAACACCGTGAAGTAATACACCACCGAGGGAAAGAAACCGGCTTCGCACACGCCCAGCATAAAACGGCAAATATACAGCTCCATCGGCGTGCGCACAAAACCGAGCAGGGTCGCGAAGATGCCCCAGGAAATTAATATTCTGGCGAACCAGATGCGCGGGCCGAATTTTATGGTGCCGGCGTTGCTGGGTATTTCAAACAGAAAATAGCCGATAAAGAAAATTCCGGAGGCGAAGCCGAAGGCCGAGGCGGTCAATCCCAGATTATCTTCCAACGCTTTGGCGGCGTAGGCCATATTGTTGCGGTCGAGAAAGGCCAGGAAATACAACAAGATCATGAGGGGGACAATATGCAGCGTCAATTTCCTGATGGCGCTGCGTTCAATATCCTTTGGCATTGTTTTTTTCATCATGGTTTTTCCCCATGTGGTTAATCGGAATAATAGCGGCCCGGCCCAAAGTCATGAGCGGAGTGCTGAATAACGACGTTGCGTGCATAAAGCGTCGCGCCGTTTATTTATTGCGACGATTCTATTTCTCTGATTTTGGCTGCGCCGATCCGGACGATGCCGGCTGCGCATCGTCTGGGTAAGCCGTTTTTACCGTATTAACCGGCGGTTTTGACGGAGCGCCGGCTGATGACCGTCGGCGGGAAGAGAAACTCGCCGGGCGGTTGCGAATCATTGTTGATGCGGCCGATCAGGCGTTCGACCATCAGTTGCGCCATCTCCGCCAGCGGCGGCCTGACGGACGTCAACCCCGGCTCGGCCAGGCCGGCGAGCGCGATATTGTCGATGCCGATCACCGAGATGTCTGCGGGCACCTGGACGCCGGCGGCGCGCAGGCCCACCATCAGCCCGATGCCCAGCGCGTCGTTAATCGCCACGATGCCGTCCGGGCGCGGCACCAACGCGAGCACGCGCGGCGCCAGCGTCAATCCCAGTTCGAACATCTCCGTGTCACCATAGGCACTGCTGGCCTTGCCTTCGATCACCCGCTGCCGTTCGTTCAAAGCATGCTGGCCCAGCGCGCTGAGGAAACCGTCTATTTTGTGGCTGCGCCCCACGGTCAGCGTCGCCTCGGTGGCGAACACGATATGCCGGCAGCCGCGCTCAAGCAGGTGCTGCGCGGCCAGGCGCCCGGCGGCGATATTGTCCATCGACACGCTGTCGAATAGCCGGCTATCGGCAGCCATCGGCTCGGCGAATGGGCTGTCGTAGCTGACGATCTTCATGCCCCGCTCGGCGGCCCGGACAAAATGGGTCTGGCGGATGTCGCTCGCCGCCACGATGATGCCGCGCACGCCGTGCAGGAACATATCGTCGATAAACGCGGCCTCTTCCTGCTCCTGGCGGTAGGCGTTACCCAGCAGAACGCGGTAGCGATGAGTGCGCGCCGCGCCGTCGACGGCGTGCGCCAGCGCCGAAAAGCTCGGGTTGACGATCGACGGCAGCAGCAGGCCGATAATTTTCGCCTGCGGTGCGGGTGCCGTCGCCGATTGAGCCGGCCGGTAGCCCAGGGTCGCCATCGCTCGTTCGATGCGCTCACGGGTCTGCGCGCTCATCTGGTGACTGCGATTATTCAGCAGGTTCGACACGCTGCTGATGGACACGCCGGCCAACCGCGCCACATCACGAATATTTGCCATTTGCCGCTACCTTGCTGCCTGCCGTTAGCCTGCAATCTATAAGGGAAGCCGGCCGCAGGCAAGCTGCAACCGGGGCGCCGCGTGCATGGGATCGCGCATTTGTGAGAGTCGTCAGGCGGCAGCCGTGTTGTTTACTAAACAACAACGGGGGTGGGGGCACTGTGTTAACGCAGATGAGTGAGATCTGCGAAGCATCTCTCGTTTATCGCCCTTCGGGGCGGCGGGTTCTGTACTATTGTTTTCTCTTTGCGGCACGTTCCAGGCCGATGGGGCGCTGGGCGCAACGGAGATCACAGATGAACAAACGGGAATTAGAAAGCGCGATTGTCACCGATTTTTCCAAACGCATGAGCTATGGCGACTACCTGTGCCTGGACCAACTGCTGGACTGCCAGCACCCGCTCTCCAACCCGCCGCATCATGACGAAATGCTGTTCGTGATACAGCATCAAACCTCCGAACTGTGGATGAAGCTGATGCTGCACGAGCTGCAGGCGGCGCTGCGGCTGGTGCAGCAGGACAAACTCAGCCACTGTTTCAAAATCCTCGCGCGCGTCAAACAGATCCAGCGGCTGCTGTTCGAACAGTGGGCGGTGCTGGAAACGCTGACGCCGTCGGAATACGTCGAGTTTCGCGACGTGCTGGGCAGTTCGTCGGGCTTCCAGTCGCACCAGTACCGGTCGATCGAATTCCTGCTCGGCAACAAGAACGCCGCCATGCTGGCGGTGTTCAGCAACGACGCGGAAAAGCACGCCGCGCTGAAGGCGATCCTCGAAGCGCCGAGCCTGTACGACGAATACTTGCTGTACCTGGCGCGCCACGGCTTGCCGATCCCGCAGGAGTGTCTCGAGCGCGACTGGACGCAGCCCTACCAGCGCAACCCGGATCTGCTGCCGGCGTTTAAAGTGATCTACGACAACCCGCAAACTTACTGGGAAGCCTATGAAATGGCGGAGAAGCTGGTGGATATCGAAGAGAGTTTCCATCTGTGGCGTTTCCGCCATATGAAAACGGTGGAGCGGATCATCGGCTTTAAGTCGGGCACCGGCGGCTCCAGCGGCGTCAGCTTCCTGAAAAAGGCGTTGGATCTGACCTTTTTCCCCGAGTTGCTGGACGTGCGTACCGAAATCGGTGCCTGAGACATTGTGAGGGGGAAGGGCGATGAGCGTGAGGATTATCGATAAAGCGGCGGAAAAAGTGGTGGGGGTGAGGGTAGTGGGGCCGTATCCCCAGACCATCCCGCAGGGCTCGCAGCAACTGCTGGATTGGCGGCGGCACCACGGCGTGCCGTTCGGCAAATGGCTGGTGTTGTATTGGGACGACCCGGCGGAAGTGGCGCCGGAAAAGCTGCGCGCCGACGTGGTGATGACCGTGGCGGACGATTTCGCGCTGCCGGCGGGTAGCGAGGGCGTTGCGGTACAGACGCTGCCCGCCGGGCAGTACGCGGTCTACCGCGTACGCATCAGCGATGGCGACTTCGAGCGGGTGTGGGGCGAGTTCTATCAGAAGCTGCTGCCGGCCAGCGGCCATCAGCCGGTTGAGGGGGCGAGCTATGAACACTATCTCAACGACTGCGAGGCCGACGGCTATTTCGACCTCGAGATTTACCAGACGGTGAAGAAGTGGTGAGGAAGGCGTGAGCTACGCAAAACGCCCTTAGGTGCGTTTTGCGTGCCGTTCGGAACGATTCTATTCTTAGGTCTATTTCCCTCCCGGGAACAGCTGATCGACGGCGCTCTGGATCGCCGCCTGATGGCCGCCGCCCGGTGCGGCGGTGCGCGCGGCGCCGCCGGGCTGGTTAAGATCCAGCTGGCCGCCGGTATTGATCTCCCCGTCCTCTTTCACCGTGATATTGAAACTGGTGCCGGTGATATTGATTTGGCCGTTCGCCAGCAGCTCGATCACGCTTTCGCCGCATTCCAGCCGCAGCGATTCGCCTGAGCCGAGGGTAAAGGCGTTGACCGCCGCGTCGCTGCGGGTCTTGCCGGTCAGCGTGGAGGCGTCGCCTTTGACCCCGCTGGCCTGGTTGAGCACCACCCGATTGATCTGGTTGCCGCCTACCAGGTGGGTGTGGTCGTTAGCGATGGTGTGGCTCTCGTCGTTTTTGACCTGGGTGTCCATGTTGCGTTCCGCCTGGATCCACACCTGTTCGGCACCGGCCTTGTCTTCGAAGCGCAGGGCGTTGGCGTTATCGGCGGTGCCGTCCTTGGTGCGGCTCATAAAGCCCATCTGGGTAGCGGCGGCCGGCAGCGCCCAGGGCGGCATGCTGGCTTCGTTATAGACGCGTCCGGTGACGATCGGCCGATCCGGATCGCCGTTGATAAAGTCCACCACCACTTCGTCGTTGACGCGCGGGATCTGCACGCCGCCGTAACCCTGGCCGGCCCAGGCGCTGGAAACGCGCACCCAGCAGGAGCTGCCGTCGTCCTTCGGCCCGAAGCGGTCCCAGTGGAACTTCACCTTGATGCGGCCGTATTTGTCGGTCCAGATCGATTCGCCGGCCGGGCCGACGACTCGGGCGGTCTGCGGCCCGTGGGTTTTCGGCCAGCTGGCCTGCTGCGGCGGGTGCCAGGGCACGTCTGCCGGCAGCACGATGAAGTCGATACGGTGTTCGCTGCTCTGATCGTCGCCGCTGGCGTAGCGGTTCTCTTTCAGGTGATAGTTGGCCTGCAGCGTCAGATATTCGCGGTTGTCGTCGGCGTGCGGGGCGTTATACAGCGTGAAAGTGCTGCCGGGGGCGATGCCCAACGCGGTGGCGGTGCCCCGAATCTGCTGATGCTCGGCTTGCCAGGCTTCCTGGCGCACGCGGGCGTAGAACTCGCCCTGCTGATGCTCGGTGTATCGGCCCGGCCAGTCGTAAACGTCGATCTGCCCCGGCGTCGGCGATACCGGGTTCTGCCGCGCCTGGAACAGCCAGGCGTTCGGCTTGCGGAAATCGTAGTCGTCCAGGCTGTAGATGCCCGGCGTGACGCGATCGGACAGCGTCCACTGGCTGATGCCTTCCTCGCTGGTGCTGCCGCCGGAGGGCGTCAGGTGGTAGGGGATCATCTCGTAGCCGGGATAAGGCTGGTGGTGGTGGGGCGCATCCCCGAGCACCAGCGTGTGTTTGCCCATCTCGTGCTTGAAATAGTAATAGATGCCCTCCAGCTCCATCAGGCGGCTGATGAAGTTGAAGCTGCTTTCGTTGTACTGCACGCAGTAGCCCCACAGGCGATAGTCGCCGGTCAGCTGATCTTCCAGCTGCACGTTATGCTCCGCCAACAGGGTTTTGACGATCTGCGGCACCGTCTGTTCCTGGAAGATGCGGAAGTTGCGGTCCTTGGTCATAGGCCACAGATCCGGTTGCACGTGCAGGTTATACACCGCGTAGCGCGTGCCGCCGATCTCTTCGCTGCTGACGGCGATGGCGGTGATCTTGCCGTTCAGGTAGCGCGGAGCGCTGAGAAAGCCCTGGGTTGGGATCTCCAGCGTCAGCGGTTGGCCGAGCAGCGCTTTGCGATCGAGGCGCGCATCGGTGCTCAGCAGTTCAATAGAGAAGTCGAAAGGAGTGGAAAGCGCTTCGATACCGTCCAGCGAGCGGAACAGCAGTTGCTCCTGGCCCAGTGGCGTGTGCGCAATAATGCGATCCAACATGAGAACGTCCTCTGTGATTGACGCATGCGTCAGTCTCATGAAATAGGGAGAAACCCGCCGCGGCGGACTTCAAATCCGGCATCAGCCGGCGGTGGCCGGATTGACCAGCCAGGTGCCGGCGTTGTCGATGCTGAGCTGCTGGCGGCGGAGCCGATCGTTGTGGCGGATCTCCAACTGATAACGGCCCGGCGCCAGGTTCAGGCTGGCGAAGCCATTTTCGCCCGGCGTCACCTGCTGCGGCTTGCCGTCGAGGCTAACCTGCTCACCCGGCTGCAGTTTGAAGTACACCAGCGCCACCGGCTGCGGCGGCGGCGCCGTTTTTTCAGGTTCTACCGGCGCAGGCGGCGTGGTTTGCGGTGCGCTCGGCTGCTGCGTCAGGGTCTTCTGCGCCGGTGAAGCCTCGGTGTTTTGGGCGACGGCCTGAGCGTCGTCCTTGCCGCCGCTCAGCCAGGCGACGGCGCCGATCGCCAGCAGCACCGCGACGCCGGCGCCGGCCATCACTGGGCGAGTGAGTTTGGTGCTGCGCGCGGTAACGGTGCCCGCGGCCGCAGCGGCGGCTGCCGGGTTGGCGGCGACCAGCAGGTTCTCCGGCGCGGCCGTCGGGGTGCTGATGATTTCGTTCTCATCGGCGATCGGCAGCTGCAACAACTCGGCCATTTCATCGATGGTCTGCGGGCGGTCTTCCGGCTTCAGCGCCAGCGCGCGGTCGACGGTGCGCAGCAGCTCCGGCGAGTAGCCGGCGGGGCGGCGATCGGCCAGCGGTTGATAGCTGTCTTCGATGCTGCGCACCACGCTGACCGGCGGCGGCGAGCCGACGATCAGCGTGTGCAGCACGGCGCCCAGCGCGTAAATATCGGTCCATGGCCCCTGTTCGCCGTCGCTGTTTTCGGTGTACTGCTCGATCGGCGCAAAGCCCGGTTTCAGCATGATCTCCGTTTCGTCCGACAGGTTGCCGATCTCTTTGCGCGCCGACCCGAAGTCCAGCAGCACCGGCAGCTGGCTCTCCTGGATCTGGATGTTATCCAGCGAAATGTCGCGGTGCAGGTAGCCTTCCTGATGGATGGTGTTGATGGCGCTGAACAGCGGCGGCAGCAGCCGGCGTATCCACGCTTCGTCAATCTTCTCCGGATGCTGCGCCTGCAGGTTTTTCAGCGTGGTGCCGCTGTAGAACTGGGTGCCCATATAGGCGGTGCCGTTTTCTTCCCAAAAGCGCAGCACGTGCAGCAGGCCGGGGTGCGAGAAGCGCGCCAGCAGACGCGCCTCCTGAATAAAGCTGTTCAGCCCGGCCTGGAAGGTTTTGCCGAAGCGCTCGCCGCGCAGCCCGATGCTGAGATCGTCGTTACGTTTCGCCAGCGAGGTTGGCATGTACTCCTTGATGGCGATGGTGCGTTCCAGTTGGTGATCGTAGGCGCGGTAGACGATGCCGAAGCCGCCTTCGCCGATCGCTTCCTGGATCTCGAATTCGTTGAATCGATAGCCGCTCGGCAGGCTGTTCGAATTCGGTTTGGTTATCCCGGTTCCCGACATAGTGATGACTCTCTGTGTTCAAAGGGCCGCCGTCTCGGAGGCCGCGGCGTTATGCCTGAAATTGACAAATGAATTCGTTGTTCTGCAGCGCGATATGCAGCTGGCGATAGCGCTGGTCGTTGGCGCTGCCGGTCAGCAGCCTGTGGCTGATCTGCGGCAGCAGGGTGTTGGTCAGGATGGCGTCGACCATGCGGCCGCCGGACTCCACCTCGGTACAGCGGCTGACGATCTGCTCGATGACCGCGTCGTCGAAGGTGCAGACGATGTCGTGATTCTCCGCCAGGCGGCGCTGAATACGGCCCAACTGCAGCCGCACTATGTTGCCTAGCGTGGCGTCGGTCAGCGGGTAATACGGCACCACCAGCAGGCGGCCGAGCAAGGCGGCCGGGAACACCGACAGCAGCGGCTGTCGCAGCGCGCCGCTCAGCGCCTCCGGTTCCGGCAGCAGCTCCGGATCGCTGCACAGCCCGGCGATCAGATCGGTGCCGACGTTGGAGGTTAGAATGATGATGGTGTTGCGGAAATCGATATGGCGGCCTTCGCCGTCCTCCATCCAGCCCTTGTCGAACACCTGGAAGAAGATTTCATGCACGTCCGGGTGTGCCTTTTCGATTTCGTCCAACAGCACCACGCTGTAAGGGCGACGGCGCACCGCTTCGGTCAGCACGCCGCCTTCGCCATAGCCGACATAGCCGGGCGGCGCACCTTTCAGCGTCGAAACGGTGTGCGACTCCTGGAATTCGCTCATGTTGATGGTGATGACGTTTTGCTCGCCGCCGTACAGGGTTTCCGCCAGCGCCAGCGCGGTTTCGGTCTTGCCGACGCCGGACGGCCCGGCCAGCAGAAACACCCCGACCGGCTTGTTCGGATCGTCCAGCCGCGCCCGTGAGGTGCGCACTCGGCGGGCGATCAGATCCAGCGCATGGCGTTGACCGATGACGCGCTGGTTCAGGGTGTCGGAGAGTTGCAGCACCGCTTCAATCTCGTTTTTCACCATGCGGCCCAGCGGAATGCCGGTCCAGTCGGCCACTACCGCCGCCACGATGTTGGCGTCGACGGCGGCGAAGATCAGCGGCGCTTCGCCCTGCAGCGCGCTCAGCTGCTGCTGCAGTTCGCCCAACTGGGCGCGCAGCGCGTCGGCGTCCGGGCGCGCCTGCGTCTCTTCTTCGGCGGGCTCTTCTTCCTGCTGATGCAGCTGGGCGCGCAGTGTGATGATCTGCTGGATCAGCGCCAGCTCCTGCTGCCAGCGCTCGGTCAACAGTTCCAGCTCCTGGCGCAGCGCGGTCAGCTGGGCTTCAATCTCCTGCGGGCGCAGGGGATCGCCGATGCCGACCTTGGCCTCGCGGTGGGCGATATCCAACTCTATTTGCAGCGCATCGATGCGGTGGCGGCAGTCTTCAACCTGAGCGGGCTCGGCGTGTTGGCTGACCGCCACGCGCGCGCAGGCGGTATCCAGCAGCGCCACCGCCTTGTCCGGCAGCTGGCGGGCGGGAATATAGCGGTGAGACAGCCGCACCGCAGCGTCCACCGCTTCATCCAGCAGCAGCACGCGATGGTGTTGTTCCAGTGGGCTGACGGTGCTGCGCAGCATCAGCAGCGCCTTGTCTTCGCTCGGCTCGTGCACCTGCACCACCTGGAAACGGCGGGTGAGCGCCGGGTCTTTCTCGATGTACTTCTTGTATTCCGACCAGGTGGTGGCACCGATAGTGCGTAACTGGCCGCGCGCCAGCGCCGGTTTCAGCAGGTTGGCGGCGTCGCCGGTGCCCTGGGCGCCACCGGCGCCGATCAGGGTGTGAATTTCGTCGATAAACAGGATGATCGGCGTCGGGCTGGACTGCACTTCGTCGATCACCGCCTGCAGCCGTTTTTCAAACTCGCCCTTGACGCCGGCGCCGGCCTGCAGCATGCCGATGTCCAGTAGACACAGCTTCACGTCGCGTAGCTGTGGTGGCACGTCGCCGGCCACGATGCGCAGTGCCAGGCCTTCCACCACGGCGGTTTTCCCGACGCCGGCCTCACCGGTCAGCAGCGGGTTGTTTTGGCGGCGGCGCATCAGGATATCGATGATTTGCCGGATCTCTTCATCGCGGCCGGCCACCGGGTCGATCTCGCCATTGCGCGCTCTGGCGGTCAGATCCTGGGCATACTGCGCCAGCACGCTTTCACCGCTGCGCGGCGCGCCGGGCAGGGGTTCAGCGCTGTTTTCCGCCGGCGCATCCTGGGCGTTTTCCGCCGAGTGAGCGGTGATGACGGCGAACTGCTCCATCAACAGATCGGCGTTGATGCGTTCGAACTGTGGGGAAATGGCCTTCAGCAGATGGCGCAGGCTGTAGGTTTTCAGAATGCCGAGCAGCAGGTGGCCGCCGCGGATGCGCGCCGCGCCGAACTTCAATGAGCCATAGACCCAGGCGCGTTCCACCGCGCTGTCGATGTGCTCGGACAGATCGGAGATGGCGCTGGCGCCGCGCGGCAGGCGATCGAGCGCTTCGACGATGTCGCGTGCCAGCTGCGCCTCGTCCAGCGCGAAGTGGCGAACGATCTGCTGCAGATCGCCGTCCGGTGATTGCATCAGCTGATGCAGCCAGTGCGCCAGTTCGACATAGGGGTTACCGCGCAGCTTGCAAAACGCCGTCGCACTTTCCAGAGAGGTGAATAACAGGCTATCCAGTTTGCCAAATAATACCGAGCGGCTGATTTCAGACATGGTTTTCCTCAGGTCTCAGGGTGGCCTGACGCCGCAGGGCGCCGGCCGAAATAGGGTCAGAACGGATTTTCCAGCGGTTCAGGGCTGAAGATCAGATCGTCGAGATCGCGCTTTCGCCGATCGTCGGCCAGCCAACTGCTCAGGCCCAAGCGCTGCGTGCCGCCGAGCTGGATGCCGTGCGCCTGTTCCTTCGCCAGAATCAGGCGTACTTCCCAGACAAACTCGATGCCCAGGTATTGGCGCACCCAGTCGCGCAGTTGCCGGCACAGCTCGGCGCCGGGCAGGAAGCGGTCATAGTCCTGCTGCGGCATCGGCCCCAGCTCGATGCGGAATTTATGCTGGATATCGCGCACCGCGATGCCGAGAAAGGCTGACTCGCCGAGCCGCGGCGCACCGCGCCCGGCCTTGAGCCGCGCCTGTTCGCGCGGTTCCACCCGCAGCCAGTGCGGCACGTTTTCGACGATGCGCACCGGCACCTTGAAATACTGCTGCAATATTTTGCTCAGGCCTTCCGGATCGCGGCTGTGGCGAATCAGATGACCGGCCATAAAATGCTTGGCGTGGGCGTTGAGGCTGTCGCGTTCCTGTTGCGCCGGCTGGCCGATGCCGATCAGGCTCGACAGATACTCGTCGAAGCGCCGGTTGTCCGGGCGATCCAGCGATACCGTCGGCTGCGCGTCGGCCCAGGCGCGGTAAAACAGCAGCGTCAGCCGGTGATGGAACAGGTTGGTGAACGCCAGCAGGGTGGTGTCCTGATGGTGGTACACCCGTTCGCGCACGTATTCGGTCAGGTGCAGCGGCAGCGGCCCGTTGGGGCCGAACAGGCCGAAGCTGAAGATCGAAACGTCGTGCAGCGGGCTGTTGGCGCGTGGCGCCACCTGCGCCAGCGTGGAGGGCGCGAACGACAGCGACGGCTCCTGGCCCAGGCGCAGCATCTCGTGGCGCGGCAGCGGCGCTCGCCCCAGCAGATAGGGTTGGCCGCCCTGGGCGTCGATGCGGCGCAGCAGTTGAAACAGATCGTGCTTGTAAGGCGCGCTGCGCAGCCGCGGCCAGAAGTCGTCCGGCAGCCGATACAGCGCATTGATCTGCGGCGGCGCCAGTTCGGTGGCGATCATCTCCGCGCTCATATCAGCGTCCTTTTGCCCATGCGCGCCTGCCAGTGGGCGATTTCGCCGCGCTGCTGGCTCGAGAGCGTCATCTCGGTGAAGGTGTTCATCGCCACCAGGCGCGAGAACAGGCGCTCCAGCACGCTGCCGAGCAGGTAAGGGCTGTTGCCTGAGAACGCCTGCTCATCGACCGTCAGATCGATGGCGATACCGCGTGCGAACACGATCGGGCCCGGCTCCGGCACACGCCGATAGACCGGCCGCAGGTTGCAGTGGCGCACGCCCTGGATCTGTTTGGCGATCGCCGGTTCGCTCAGATTGCCGTACAACCCCAGCAGCTGGCGCAGGCTGGCGGCGCCCTGTTCCGGATCGCCGTCCATCATGCTGAGGTAGTTCAGCTGCAGCTGACTGATCAGCCGCCAGGTGATCATGCCTTCGGCCAGTGCCGGGCGCGGCGGAGTGGGGCCTTTGCGCAGCGAAACCTGCTTGATCGGGATCGAATCGGGCATCACGAAATTGCCCTGATCCTGTTGCAACAGCATCAACGGCAGGTCGCGGCTGGTGCACAGCACGTCGGCGGTGAGGTATTTCAGATCGCTGTGCCACGGCGATTGCCGCTCGTCCACCAGCGACACGAACACTTCCGAACCGGCATAGCCGGTGCGGGTGCCGTAGCGGCGGGCATGTTCCGACAGCGTGCGCTGTTCGCGCCGCAAAGAGAAATAGGCACCATAGTTGCCGTCGTCCGCGCTCAGGGTGCTGTAAAACGGCCGAAACTCTTGCTCGTAGCGTTTTTCGCTGGCGCTGCCGCCGAGCCGCTGCACCGAAAACACTTCGTAATCCAGCGGGCGGATGTTGTCGACCACCAGATGGTATTCATGGCTTTTTTCGTTGATCGCGATGCGTTCGGCGACCTTCGGAAACAGGTTGATCACTGGCGTGCAGTGCAGCGCCAAATGGGCGGCGTCGACCACCCGTTCCAGCGCGACGTCGTGCCGATCCAGCAGCACCACGATCTCGAACTGGCGCAGCGCCTTTTTCCCTTCGCGCACGCTCTGCAGCAGCGGGCGCAGGCCGTTGACGCTGAAGAACTGGAAGCGCGCCGGGAAGGCGAAGTACTCCTGCAGCAGCCGGTAGCCTTCGAAGTTGCGCAGGTCGTTGGGCAGCAGCGCCTGTTCGGCGGCGAAGCCCTCCTGCCGCAACCCGTCCAACGCCAGCGCCCGCCGCTGCGGCTGCGCTTCCACCGTTTGGCAAATCAGCCCGACGCTGTGCTGCATCAGCAGTTCCAGCAGCTGCTGCGCCTGCATGTCCGGCCCGGCCAGATAAAACATCAACTGGTCCAACTGCAGGTTGTTGAGCGTGACACTTTCGTAGCACTCGAGACGAATGCGCAGCGCGCTGACGCAGCCGCTGTGCTGCAGCCCCAGCGAAGCCAGCGGGATATCGGCCGGAATGCCGCCCAGTTCGACGCCGGCGATGCGCACCGGCTGCAGCGTGACGTCATGCGCCGTGGTGTAACTGCAGGTGATGCCGCTTTTCTTCAGCGTCTGGCTGTCCATCATGGTGCCGCGCGGCACCACGAAGCCGTTGCTGATGTCGCCCTTGCTGCTGTCCGGCTGCAGCTCGGCGATCGCCATCGACGGCGTCGGCGACAGATAGTTGGGATAGATGATCTCCAGCAAGCGCTGAGAAAAGCGCGGGAACTCGGCGTCCATTTTCAGCTGCACGCGCGAGGTGAGGAAGGCGAAACCCTCCATCAGGCGCTCGATATAGGGATCCGCCACGTCGATGCCGCGCATGCCGAGGCGGCCCGCGACCTTCGGGTACTGTTCGGCGAACTCGGCGCCCATCTCACGCAGATAGGCCAGCTCGCGGTTGTAATAGTCTAAAAGTTTACTGTCCATCGCCTTACCCTATGTCTTTCAGATCGAAGTGGCCGTTTTCCAGATCCACGTCGGTACGGAACAGAAACTCCAGCGGATAGGGCACGCACCACAGGCGGCCCTTGATTTCGATCGACAGCACGTTGTGCAGTTCCAGCGAGCCGGTGTCCGAGATGCAACGCACCTGCAACCCTTCGGGCAGAATGCGCGGCTCGAAATGGAGAATGGAATCGGTCAGCGCGCGCTGAATGTCCAGCCATTCGATGTCCGACATGCGCTTGCCCGCCAGCGAGGCGATGCCGTAATTCAGGGTGGAACGCCGCACCTGCGGAAAATCGCCGAGATCCAGATTGGATTCGCTGTTGACGCAGTTGAACAGCCACTGCAGATCGCGCAATACCCGGCGGCGCAGCTCGCTGTGCGACACCAGGTTGCGCACCTGCGCCTCCTGCTTTTTATGCGGTTCGTCGTCGGTCAGCATATCGAGCAGCACCGGCTGCATTTTGTCGCGCGACGTCAGGCGTTCGCTGTCCTGACGATAGCGATAGCCCTGGCGGCGCAGATCGCCGCCGTCGTAGTGGGGTGGGCGCTTATCGTTCATGTTCAGGCGCTCGCGTCGAAGCTCAGCTGCCGCAGGCTGTGCAGCGGGAATTCATCGCTTTCGCTGAGCCAGGTCTTCAGGCCGAGCCCGGCATAGTGGGTGCCGTCGCCCAGCGGTTGCCATTCGGTGCGTTTGCCCAGCAACAGCGCGTCGTCGCTGTCTGCAGCCAGCGGATAACGGGCGGGCAGTTGGCACACCTGTTCGCGGCCATCGGTCAGGCGCACCAGCGCATGGCTCCACACCAGATCGATGGCGCTCTGCGGCGCCTGGAACTGGATCGCGGCGATGTCGGCGAACGGCAGCCAGTAGTAAACGCCATTCAGCGCCAGCTCGCACACCGGCCCGAGGCGGCCGTCGCCGTCGGTCAGCCAGTCGAAACTCAGCTGCCGCTCTTGCTCCCCTTCGGCCAGCGTTAACCGCCCGGCGCCGGCCGGCGCAGCTTCCAGCGCTTGGTCGCGCAGCGCCTGGGCCTGTTCGGCCGCCCCTTGTGCATCCTGATGCAGCGCCTGCACCAGCAGTTGCAGCCAGGGCTGATCCTGCCGCAGCAGCGCCGGCGCGGCCGTGCCGGCGAACACTGCCTGGCGCTGCAGCTCGGCGTTGACCGACTGCATCAGCAGCAGTGTGGTCGGTTGGGCGATCGGTTTCAGCGCCTGCCAGGACTTCAGCTGTGCGTTGGCGCGCGTCCAGTTGCCGCTCAGGCACAGCAGTTGCACCAGCGCGGCGCGCAGATCGGCATCCGCCGGTTTCGCCTTGATGTCATTTTCGACGGCGGTAATGGCCGCGCCGATCGAGTGGCCTTGCAGCATGCTTGCTAATGATTTCACAGGCTTTCCTTATAATCAGTGAGTGGCGCCGTTAACCGACAGGTAGCTGCCGCTAGCCGGATCGACCCGGTCTTCGGCCAGCTTCTCCACCAGTTTGAAGGCCAGCGGGGCGGGGGCGCTCAGCAGCGGTTGCCAGGCGGCCTGCGCCTGTTGCACGCGCTGTTTGATCTTGTTCTCGTCGGCGGCGTCGACGCGCGCCATTTCAACGATCGCTTCACCGTTGAACGCCCAGGCGTGCAACTGCGGTTCGAAGCTCAGCAGCAGGAAACTGCCCGGCGCCTGCGGGTTGCCGCCCAGCACCAGCCGTTGGGCGTTGGCGCTGACGACGGTCAGCGCGCGATCGCCACCGTTGATCTTCGCCAGCGGGTAGCCCTGCAGGAACCACAGCGTCGGCGAGAGGGTCTGGCCGCCCTGTTGCAGCGTGACCGCGCCGCTGCCCTGCAGCCAGCCGTCCTCGCCGCAACGCAGCGCGTCGCCGGCGGGAATGAACAACGCGCCGCCGTTGGCTTCATCGCGCCAGAAAGTGCGGAAATGGCAGCCCTGCGGCAGGCTGAAACGCTGCGGCGGTGCGGTGTCCGCCTGCGGAGAGGTCACGGCCACCGCCGCAGGGATCGCCGGCTGCGGCGGAGTTTCCGGCTGCTCGGCGGTCTCCTGTTTGACCACCGGTTTCCAGCCGCGCGCTTTGGCGGCTTCGCCGCTGGCCAGCTTCTCACCGCGCTTGTCGGTCAGCGTCCAGGGCAGGTGGCCGGCTTTCGGGCACTGCTTTTCCAGCAGATTGCCGACGCGCGGCAGGAAGTCGTTCAGCACCGCCGGATCTTTGCCTTGCGCCGAGACGATGCGCAGCGGGATGCTTTTGCCGCACCAGCTTTCCGGATTGCTGTTCTTGACGTCATCGATAAACACTTCCAGCTTCTGGCTGGGGGAGTAAACCAGGCGATAGTTCATCGCCTGCGCGGTCGGTACCGCCATCAGGGCAACGAGCCCCGGCATCCAGTATTTCATAGTGAACCTTGCTGTGAATGTGCGCCGACTCAGTCGCGAATCAAAAACCGTTCCGCATCCGCCAGCGAATGCAGCAGGGTGGTTTCCTGCGGTGAGCCAATCCAGACGGCGATAGCGCTGTAGTTATCGCTGTTATTGTTTTTCTTCCATGCCTGCTGCATCAGGGCGATCCACTCGCTGGGGGAGTTGACCATGTGCAGCGACTGTTCCAGTTCGGCCTGGCTGAAGCTGTGCCAGAAGCCGTCGGTGCACAGCAGGAAAACGTCGCCGTCCTCCAGCTGCAGCACGTCGCTGTAGGTGGCGTCGCGCTCTTCGTTGAGCCCCAGCGCGAAATACAGCAGGTTGCTGTTGATGCCGTTGGTTTGATAACCGGCGTCCTGCATTTGTTGGATCAGGCTGTGGTCGGTGGTGACGGCATGCAAGTAGCCACGGCGGAACAGGTACAGGCGGCTGTCGCCGGCGTGCGCCCAGTAGGCCAGCTGATAATCGCGATCGATAAACAGGCTGACCAGCGTGGTGCCCATCTTGCTGTATTCGTCTGACTGCCGCTGCTGCTGGTGGATCGCGGCGTTGGCGCGCGTGATGTGCTGACGAATGCTCTGGGCGTTCAGATGCTTTTCGCCGTCGAAGTTTTGCAAAATGGTGTCGCGCGCCAACTGGGCGGCGATATCGCCGCCCGGAAAGCCGGCGATGCCGTCGCACACCACGAAGCAGGCGGCGCGGTTGCCGAGCACCTCGCCGGTTTGATCCTGGTTGGAGGCGCGGCCGCCCTGGTTGGAGGTAGAGGCTATGGTGATATTCATTACGCGTCCGGTTTGGTCTGTGAGTCTTTGTATTGATTCACTTCAACGTCATAGGCGTGCAGGAAGGCTTCGCCGAACAGGGTGTGGAAATCGTCCTCGATCTCGCCGGAGGTTTGCTGATAGTTCTTCACGAAGTAGTCCCACAGCGCGGCCTTGCGGTTGGCGGGCAGCGACAGGCGCGGCGCCACGCCTTCTTTGCGCGCTTCCTCTTCGAGGCGCTCCGGATTGAACGACTGCAGCATGGCGGCGATGATGGCGCGGATGCCGGCGATCATCCCCAACTGGTGCGCCTGCAGATCGATCAGCGCGTCGCGTACCGCCTGCTCCGGCGGCATAAAGCCCGGCATCTGGCTGCCGAACATCTGCATCAGCACCGTTTTACCCGAAGGCAACAGCTTGAACGGGTTGTTGGCTTCGTCGAGGATCATGGTCATCTCGGCCTTCACGCCGCGCTTGAGGATCGAGCGGGATGAGAGCAGGGCGACGGTGCCTTGCGAGAACAGGCTCAGCAGGCGGCCGGCCTGGCGGATCTGGCGTTCGTCGAAATGCGGCTGTGGCTGCAGATCGTCGAGACCGATGCCTTGCAACAGTGCCGTCAGCAACGGCCCTTCCAATGCGTCGCCATTCGGCGCGGCGGCGTGTTGCCGCTGGGCGGACTGGTAGGCGACTGGATCGATGCCCAGGCGGTTGCCCTGGCGCGGGCGCGGCGGCTGCGCGGGCGGTTCCGGCTGGCTGAACTGCGGCGCGGGTTGGGGTTGCGGCTCGGGCAGCGGCGTCGGCTGTGGGCGCGGCGCTTGCGGTTGTGCGGCGATCGGTGCCGGTGCTGGCGGCGGGGACGACGGCTGTACCGGTTCCTCCGGCTGAGCCAGCGGCACGGCGCCGCCCATCAGCAACCCCAGCGGATCGTTGCTGTTCAGCGTCTCTGGCGAAGCGGGGGCGGATGAGCCCCCGAACAGCGCCAGCGGATCCAGTTCTTGCTCCGGTTGCTGCGCATTCTGCGCCGGGGCTGCCGGACGCGGCGGTGCCGCCTGTTCTGCCAGCAGCGCGCTAGGGGTGGTATCGGCCAGGATGTGCTCGCGCTCAAAGGTGGCGTCGGTGTTGAACAGCGCCGCCGGATCGGTTTGCTGCTGCTGCAGTTGGCGCAGATCGACATTGCCCGCCAGCTGCGCCAGCGGATCGGCCGGGTTCAGCTCGCGAGTGGGGGTATCCAGCAGCGGATGATTGTCCGGGTTGGCGACCGGCGGCGGTGCGGCGGCGGCCGGCGCGTTCGGCGTAAACTCTTCCACCAGGCTGTCCCAGATTTCGTTGGGGATTGGCGCGGCGGATTTTTCGGTGGCGGCGGCAACAGGGGCTGCCGCCGCAGCAACGGCGGCGACCTTGGCCACCGGTTGAGCCTGCGGCGCGGCGTGTTGCTGCAGTGCGCTGACTTCGATCTGGTAATCGTCGATGCCCAGTACGTCGCCGTCCTGCAGTTCAACCTGGCGGCCGCGCTCCAGCGGAATGTCGTTCAGCAGCACGCGGGTAACGTTGCCGCGGTTGGTGATGCGGCATTCGCCGTCAGCGGAAATATGCACGATCGCCTGTAGACGGGAAATGGCGCGTTCTTCATCCGGCAACACCAGGTTGTTATCCACGCTGCGGCCGATGGTGCCGCCCGGCGGCAGAAAATCGCAACTGCTCTGCGGCGGAACCTGGCCGCTTTTATTTTTTACAATGGAAAATCGCATAAGGCATTCCTGCTGATTAGGAGGTAGTGCAATAATTAATGATTCGCTCTTTGGCTTGCCAAAATTGGCGGGTATTTTGGCAAGCCGCAAAAGTGATTTTGTGACTAAGGTTTATTGTTTGCTTTCGCTGCGTGAGTTGCTTTTATTCTTGATGAAGATTTTATGGGCGTCTTTTGATTGGGATAAAGCGAGGCATTCAAGCGTATGATAACTATCAGTGGTAGCCGCTTGACGCTCTTGTGTTAAATAACTCTCCACCAGGTTCTCACCCTCTTCAAACGCGGAAAGGGGAAGTTTGCTAAATTCCAGATAAGCGCTGGCGCTTCTGAACGTGTTTTTCCTGGTATTTTCTGAGTCTGTAAACTTTCCCAAACAACGACTGATTAACCAATTTTATACAATGTTTCTTGCGGCAGAGAGTCAATAGAGGTTTTTGCGAGCAGTAGAAACACCAGAAAGTCATTGTGTTATTCTCATCCGAGATGACCTTTAAGAAAACCCCTCGTTTAATAAGCCTGGATATCAATTGTCGTCTTTTCCATGGTATTTCTTGATGATGGCTTGCAGCGCTTGGCTGTGTACAAGATCGATGCACTTGGCCATTGTCATCGGCTCCCCTGACATACTGTCATAAGGCTTTGCCAGAAATTCTTTTGCCAGCGCCCTGACGGCGGTATGTGCCTCCAGAGAGTAATCGCCGAATTCCATGTAACCCCGAGCGGCGGCGGCGGCATCGTTTTTGACTTCTTTTGCTGAGTACCCCTCGGCGATGCAAACGCTGAGCGCGTAGTTTTTGAGGTTATCGGCAGGGGAATAGTCAATTTCTGTCGCTGCATTAACGCTCAACGTTGCGGCGAAGGTCACAGTCAGTGATATTTTTTTCACTGGTTATTTCCGAGGAGGATTTTCATTTACTCTGTCCGGATTGTCTTTCACCCAATTATCATTAGGGCGCTGTGCATAAACTTTCGCAAGTTTGTCAAGTTCTTCACTATGGTACATATCCATGCACTTCATTAAGTCTAAGCGGCTTTTCCCGTCCTTAGCATTGTAATTCTTTTGCAAATACTGCTTTGTCAGCTTGATGATAGGGGATTCTTCATCACGAATTGCATAGTATGACCAAGCATCGATTCCATTCGATGAGGCAATTGCATCTTTGCTAGCTTCTGGTGATGTCTTATAAGCGACGGAAATGCAGTAGGTCAGAGCAATATCCTTGTAGTTTTGCAAATAGTTTCGGTACGCCGCTTGCGGTGGCCACTTTTCAATGGGTTCTTCTTGGTTTTTCTGTGCTATAGCACAAGTGGCATATAGACAAAAAAAGGAGATAAGGATTTTTTTCATCTCAACACTCCAAAATCCGTATGGTTTGTGCAGAGTAATAGATAACCAGTGCATGAGTATCTCAATGCTTGATGGCTAATACCCAGTGAAAATAATTAATAAAACTCTAATTTGGCTGAGTTGATGGTCTTATAAAATTGCAACCTACAATGTTAATTATTAATTAGAGTAACGTTCGAAGATGGCTTTAGCCTCACTGGAACTCTGCAGCGAAAGGCAATCTAAAGTATGATAACTTCCTTTAACTGAGCCTTGACTATTTTTATTTGCGTACTGTTCCGCCAGCTTCTCGCCTTGTTCGAATGCATCCATGGGGAGTTTACTGAATTCTAAATATGCGGAAGCGGAACGGAAGGCATCTTGCTTGGTTTTTTCTGAGTCAGTAGACTTCCCAATGCAGCGGCTAACCAGCCAATTTTCATAAAGTTCGCTTTGTGGTAAGTTTTCTATTTTTATATCTTCCGCCAGAAGCATAGGAGAAACGAGAAGAAGAGCAAGGGCGATGTGGGTAGTTTTCATTTTAATATCCAAAGTGATGCGACTTCAGGAACAAAAGATCCATTCTCAGGATCCCCCATGAAATGACAAGAGTCAGAGCAAATGTCACCGTTCCATAATGTGACATGTCCTCTGGCATTTCGCCAGCCATTTCCTTGTATAACCATTATCCCTTTTTTACCTGAAAATTTAGCTGGGGTAGGGGATTTCACCGTGATATCAGGCCTGCCGAAGTTCTTTTCTAAAAAGAGAATCATATCGTTAACACGATAAAGATACCATTTTTTATCTTTACCAGACACAGTCGCATAACCGGAGTTAGAGGGAATTGGTATGCCTGTATAGTTGAGTACATAGCTCATCCGTATAGGGCAAGCATTTTCAAAAATACCGTTTTCAATATTGCTTTCTACTTTTCCACCAATCAATGCACCCACTTTTTTTACATTGATATTGACTTCAGAAAAACGAATCCATGCGGGCCCAAACAGAGGTTTTTTCATCCTGACTCTCCATTGCATCCATGTTATGTACCCCCCGGCCGTAACCGGGGGGATGCAGATTAAGCTTCGCGGTTTTCCTTGATGTTCCAACCTGCGCTGCTTTCGGCGCCTTTGCCGCCTTTGTCGCTCTGCTCCCAGTACTGCTGCTTCACTTTCGCCGCCTGGAAGGAGTAGGTGATGCCTACGGTGTCTTCGCCGCCTGCACCGGTGTACTGCACGGCGGTGACCAGCACGTCGTCCAGGGTGATTTTGACGTACTCAACCTGAGTACCGCCCGCCTTGCAGACAGACAACTCAACCTTGGTCAGGTGTTTACCGCTGGAGCAGTGCTTCAGCAGCGCCGGGGTTGACTTGTCGACCAGCGCGTTGACGTGCAGATCGTTGAAGCACACTTTGCCGGCGCCACCGCCGCCGCCAACGCCCATATTGCCCGGTTGAGAAGCGCCCCAGGAGAAAGAAGTGATGTCGGTCCAGCCTTTGTGATTCGAATCTTTAGATTCGCCGCTGGCACCTTCAACTTTCAGGAACATATCAATAGCCATAGTTTCTTCACTCTTTATTAAGGGTTAACAGTAGTATTAACGTTACGTTGAAAAACTCAGGTAATAGCAGCAGGAATTGCAAGTGTGGTAATGCATTACCAATTTATATCCTTGTGCCATGCACCTTCTTAAATACCGAAAACTATCGGTACGGGTTACCGAGCCATTATTAAGATGATAATGGCTCAATGCTTAATTATTTCGCGTTGTCTTGGTTTCACGTGCGATCTGGATTGCCTGCTATGAGCAAGCATGCAGTTAAACCCAACCTCATGCTTTTACTGATAAGCCGATGGCACACTAGCTCAATTCCCAAAACCAGACTTCTTTGCAGTTAAAATAGCAATGGGAATGGCAGGTCAATAGTGAGTTTTCTGGTTCGATCAGATCAATGTGTCCGCCATCATAGTTGGTGATTTTATTGAAGAACACGACGCCTTTTTTATTGCCAATACCTTTCTCTGCATCTGGAGCATTAAAGAAAATTTTGGCTTTGCCAAAACTACTGGAGCGATGCAATTGATCGGCCAACAGTTTGGCTCCCGGTTCAATCGTTTTACCCTTATAGGCACCTTTTTTGATTGGCAGGCGGCCTTTGAAGCTGATGCCGGCTTTCAACAGCGCCAGGCTCATGCGGACAGCACAGGTATTGGCATAACCAGGATTTTGCTTTAGAAGCGTATCAAGCTCATAGCCAATCTCAGCGTAAACGGCTTCTGCTGCCAAATATCCCGGGCTAGAGTAATCAGAGGAGTAATGGCTGCTTTTTAGCTGACGATATAAAGGTTTCATGCTTTGCCTCCTTTGCAGGGGAAGCGAGTCGCCAGAGCCTCTTCAATCAGGGGGGCAGCCCTTTCATGCAGGCGCGCAGCGGGAAGTTTATTAAAGAATTCGAATACAAACTCCTGCAGAGTGACGGTTTGTAGCTGGCTGTATTGGCACCAGCTTTTTCCTTCCGTCGCGTCCAGCACGCCCAGCAAATAAATTCGCGCTTTCTCTTTTTCCTGTTTATCTGCACTGCGGTAGAAACGGAAAAAGTCGCTGCCTGACAGATTGACATCATCGGAAGTCAAATGCGCTATCGATGTCTGCTCTGCGAAAGCGGGCGTCGCGGCGCAGAGCGAGCAGACGACAGCCAACAGCGATGCCAGATAAAACCGTTTTGTCTTCATCTTTCTTTCCCTGTGATGAGGTTGATGTATCCGTCAGGCCGCGCTATCGCGGCCTGACTTCAGTCCATCAGGACGCGTCGTTTTGCTTCAGTGAAGGCAGTTTCGACACCAGGCGCAGGGAGACGGTCAGGCCTTCCAACTGGTAGTGCGGGCGCAGGAAGAACTTGGCGCTGTAGTAGCCCGGATTGTCTTCGATCTCTTCCACCTGCACTTCCGCTGCGGCCAGCGGTTTGCGCGACTTGGTTTCCTGCGAGGAGTTGGCCGGATCGCCGTCCACGTAGTTCATGATCCAGTCGTTCAGCCAGCGCTCCATGTCGTCGCGTTCGCGGAAGGAGCCAATTTTGTCGCGCACGATGCATTTCAGGTAGTGCGCGAAACGGCAGCAGGCGAACAGGTACGGCAGGCGCGCGGAAAGCTGGGCGTTGGCGGAGGCGTCGGCATCGTAATATTCCGCCGGCTTCTGCAGCGACTGCGCGCCGATAAAGGCGGCGAAGTCGGAGTTTTTGCGGTGCACCAGCGGCATAAAGCCGTTCTTGGCCAGCTCGGCTTCGCGGCGATCGCTGATGGCGATCTCGGTCGGGCACTTCATGTCCACGCCGCCGTCGTCGCTCGGGAAAGTGTGGCACGGCAGGTTTTCCACCGCGCCGCCGGATTCCACCCCGCGAATGGCGGTGCACCAGCCGAACTCTTTGAACGAACGGTTGATGTTGGCGGCCATGGCGTAGGCGGCGTTGGTCCAGGTGTAGTTGCCGTGGGTCGCGCCGTCGGTCTCTTCTTCGAAGTCAAACTCGTCCACCGGGTTGGTGCGGATACCGTACGGCAGGCGCGCCAGGAAGCGCGGCATCACCAGGCCCAGATAACGCGCGTCTTCCGATTCGCGCAGGCTGCGCCAGGCGGCGTACTCGGTGTTCTGGAAGATCTTCGTCAGATCGCGCGGGTTGGAGAGCTCCTGCCAGGACTCCATCTGCATCACGCTTGGCGCGGTGCCGGCGATGAACGGGCAGTGCGAGGCGGCGCCGATCTTGGCCATTTCACCCAGCAGTTCCACATCCTGCGGGCTGTGATCGAAGTAGTAGTCGCCCACCAGGCAGCCGAACGGCTCGCCGCCGAACTGGCCATACTCTTCTTCGTAGACTTTCTTGAAGATCGGGCTTTGGTCCCAGCCCACGCCTTTATAACGCTTCAGCGTGCGGCCCAGCTCCTGCTTGGAAATGCTCATGAAGCGAATCTTCAGCATCTCGTCGGTTTCGGAGTTGTTGACCAGGTAGTGCAGGCCATGCCAGGCGCCTTCCAGCTTTTGGAAGTCGTCGTGGTGAATGATCTGGTTGATCTGTTGCGACAGCTTTTCGTCGATTTCCGCGATCAGCGCCTGAATGGTGCGGTAGGCGTCGGAAGAGACGGTGACGGTGTTTTCCAGCGCCTGTTGCGCCAGGGTTTTCACCGCGTTCTCGACTGCTTCTTTAGCCTGATCGGTCTTCGGCCGGAACTCTTTGTTCAGCAGCGCGCTGAATTCGTCGCTGGAAAAAGTCTCGGTGGTTTGCAACGCATTTTGTTGCTGAGGCGAGTTGCTCATCGATTAATCCTCACGCTCGTTGTTGTCGTCGTTAACCGCCGGCTTTGGCGCGTCGGTCAAGGAGTGCAGCAAGGCCGGGTTTTGCAGGATCTTGGAGATCAGCTCCTCGGCGCCGTTTTTACCGTCCATATAGGACAGCAGGTTGGAAAGCTGGGTGCGGGCGTCCAGCAGATTGCCCAGCGAGTCGACCTTGCGGGCGATAGCGGCAGGGGAGAAGTCTTCCATGCTTTCGAAGGTCAGATCGATGTTCAGTTTGCCTTCGCCGGTCAGGGTGTTGTCGACCTGATAAGCGACGCGCGGCTTCAGCGATTTCATGCGCTCGTCGAAGTTGTCGACGTCGATTTCCATGAACTTGCGTTCCTCCACGCTGGCTTGCGGATCGACCGCTTTCCCCACCAGATCCGCCATCACGCCCATCACGAACGGCAGCTGGATTTTGCGCTCTGCGCCATAAATTTCGACATCGTATTCAATCTGTACGCGCGGCGCGCGGTTGCGGGCGATGAATTTCTGCCCGCTGCGGGATTTCGAGTTTGACATGATTTACTCCATCTAATGGCGATTGGGAACGCGCCTCGTCCGGCTGGGAGAGTCAGGTTCTGATTCGGGTCTGCGCAGGCGGCAGACGGTATCGGGTGTCGTCAAGAGAACAAAAGTCGGTGGCTAGCTGTTCTCCTCGTGGTCGGGGCGACCGAGAATGGTCTCCAGTTGGTTAAGCCCATCGGGCGCCAAATCGCGGACGATTTGCATAAAGTCCAGCGTAATCAGCCGCTGGACCCGATCGATCATCAGCGGCGCCGGGTGGCTCGGCTCATGAAGACGAAAATAATTTTTCACCTTGTCCAGCATCAGCTGGGCGTCGTCGCGCGACTGGATTTGCGCGCTGCGCCAGTTGAGCGGCGCCGTGACGTTTTGTACCGCGGCCGGTTGCGGCTCGGCGGCGGCGGCTTGCGGCGCGGCGTCCGGTTCGGTGGCGGCCGGGGCGTCGCTTTGGCCGGCGAGCGCCACCAGAGAAAACACCTTGGTTAACGCGCTCATTTCAGGCAGTGCGCTTTCCCCCAGATGGCGGGTCACTTCGCTGCGAATGGCGCTCAGGGTGTTGGCGATGTGCGTCACCAGAGCGCCTTCGGGGCGATCCTGTTGCGCCAGCTCATCCTGCAGCCGCGCGCGGCCGCCGGGAAAGTTGGGGCACTCTTGCTTGCTGCCGTCGAGCAGGGCGCCGGCGTCGCGCAGCGAGATTTCACCGGCGGCGCTTTTCAGCAACGGCGCGGCGCGCACGCTGGCGGCCAGCGCGGCTTTGTCGCCAAGGTCGGCCAGCGCGTTGATGCGAAACAGCGGATCGGCCTCGCCGTCGAACTCCAATGCCGGCTGCAGGCTGTCCCAGTAACGGAGTATCGCCTGGTTGATCAGCGTCAGCCCGTCGGCGTAGCCCGGCAAGCCGCGCAGCTGGGTCCAGGCGCGGGTGAGGTACAGCATGACGCGCAGGTCTTTGGTGCGTGCCAGCAGCGAGGTCGAGAGACGCTCGACCTGCACCCAATCCGGCGCCTCTTCCGGAATGATGGTACTGCCGAACTGCTGTTCGGCCTTGCCGGTGGCGGCGCGCGCCATCGCCAGAAAGTCGGCGTCGTATTCCAGGTTGTCGCCGCAGGGATTGTCCGCGTCAACCGGGGCCAGCAGGGTATCGGTATCGATAGCCATAGAATTTCCTTCAACGAACGATGTTAATCAAACATTTGCGGGTACTGGCCGCCGCGGCCGGGGCGCGCCCAACCGTTGGGCTCGAACAGCAACGAAAACAGCTGCACGGTGAGGTTGCCGCTGTGCACGTGGGTGTAGAGCGGGTGCCCGTCGGCCTGATTGGTCCACCAGAAGCTGGTGTACTGCGCCGGGTCGAAACAGTCGGCGGCCTGTTGCCAGCCGAGGCCCGGCACGTCCGGATGCTGAAAACCGATGATCGACAATATGTCGGAGTCCGCTTCGGCCGGCGGGCTGGGCAGCGCCGGGATCGCCTGCAACGTGCGGTCGATCTGTTCGGCGGAAAAGCCGTTGCGTACGCCGTTCAGCAGGGTATGGCCGAGCTGCTGGTACCAGCCCGCCGCCATATTCAGCTGTTGCGGGCGCCAATCCTGCTGGCTGAACAGACGCAGCGCGCAGATCGGATAGCGGCGCCCGACGCGGTCGCGCGCCGGCAGCAGACAGCCCATCTGCACGTACTGGCTGCCGAGCGTGGCGGGGATCACGAAGTTCCACACCGGCGCGTTGCTGAACGGATGGCCGTTCGGCCCCTGCGCCTCGCGCTGCAAGTTCACCAGCCCGTTATGGAACCAGTGGGCCCAGTGGTTAACCACCGGATCGGGCAGGCGGCGTTGCAGGAAGTCGCCGGCGGAGGGCAGTTTGCCATACCAGCCGATGCTCGCCGGGGCGCTTGAATCAGTGCTCATGGTCATGTCCTTTCGGGGCTACGGGCACGAGAAGGCCGGCAGTTGGAACGGATTGCGGATGCTGTTGGGCGTGAACTCCAGCGTGACGCGATGGCCGTCGAGATTGAAGGTTGCCTGACGGCCGAGGCCGGCGGTACCCGAAGATTGCGCCATATCCACCAAACGGTTGAGCGCCCACGGCCCGCTGGTCACCAGACTGGCAGTGGTGCCGTTGGCCAGCGCCAGCTGCAGATGCACCTGATTGGTATTGCGGGTGCCCGGCCAGCTGACCACCAGCGGCACCTGTGGGCCGTGGCTGTATTTGAACAGCTGCCCGTCGATATCCAGCGTCAGGTTGAGGATGTCGTTATCCATCCGCACCGGCCGCACGGTGACGCGGTAAGAGGGCGTAGCGGTGCCGTTGGCGAAGAACGCGTCGCGGATGCGCTGCGCCTGCTGGAACGACCGCAGGATGCCTTCGCCGCCGGGCAGTGTCTTGCCGTCCACGCCGGGCGTGAAACGCCAGTTGGCGCGGGTGGTGTCGACCTTGCCCTGCAGATTGTCGCGGAAGAAGCTGTCCATCAGCCCGCTGTTCGGCGCGAACATGCGCGCCAGGTCGTCCGGCGTCACTTCCTGGCGCGCCCGGGCCACCAACGGATAACGCCCGGCGATCGCCTGGCGGCAGAAGCTGCCGACTTCGAAGCTGATGCGCTTTTTCACGTTCTCCATCTCTTTGCGCTGAGTGTCGCTGCTGGCGCCGATGGCCAGCGACAGCAGCATCTGCTTGAACGGCACCGGCAAGCGGCCGGACTCGGCCTGCAGGCGCGGGATGATGTCGCTCGGCGGCGCCGACATGCCGCTGTTGGCCGCGCCCTGAACCGCCGTCAGGTAACTGTACAGCTCATCGACCTGTTTCAGCACGCTGTCGAAAGGGATCGCCTTGTTGCCTTCGCCCTGGCTTTGCGCCAGTTCGAGCAACGGCGCGAAGTGCGCCATCACCAGCTGTTCCGGCTGGGCGGAGACGTCGCCGTCGGCGTTGGCCGGCCGGTTGGTGAACAGCGCTTCCAGCGTGCGGTTGGCGTTTTGGTTCAGCTTGTCTTCGGTTTTGGCCAGCAGCGAGCGGGAATCGGCGTCGTTTTTCTCGTCGTGCAGGGTGACGTTTTTGCTGACGTTGACCAGCAGGTTGCGCATCGGCGACGGGTTGCCGGACAGCAGACGCGCGCTGCTGATGCGCTGAGTCAGGTTGCCGATGTTGGCCAACTGGATATCCCCCAACAGCTCATCCCAGGCGCTGATGAAGTCCTGCATGTACAGCTGGCGGATGGTTTTGGTCAGATCGGCGCTTTTCTGCTCCGGCGTCTGGCTGTTCAACACCCAGACGTCTTCTTTGCGCAGGGTGTCGGTCACCGGATCGATGTTGTCGTTGAACGCCTTCCAATACCCTTGTGAGGTGAACAGACCCGGTACGCCGTCAGTCACCGGTTTGCCGCTTTTGCGGCTGAACGCCAGTTCGGTCTGCGGGCCGGCCAAATCGACCAGGCTGACCGGTTTGATGTCGGTCTGTTTCAGCAACAGGCGCTTGAGGCGGCCATAGACGCGCTGCGACAGCGGCGCCCGATTGAGCGCGGCCTGCGCCTGCGCCACCAGCTGTTCGTCTTTGGCGTAAGGCGAGGCCTGGATCTGCGTGTCCAGCAGCTGGCTCAGATGCCATTCGATCTGCTGCAGCTGTTTTTGGGTGCTGCCCTGCGGCAGGTTGCGCTGCAGGTTGAGCATCACCCAGGCGCGCAGGAACTTGCCGTCGTAGTGCTTCGGCAGATACAGCATCTGGTAGGCCTTCAGCGCTTCGTAGCTGAAGTCCGCGTCGCCGTGGTTGTCGTTGCGCAGCGTGGTGGCGATCTGTTGTGCTACCTGCGGCAGCAGCAGTTCTTTCAGCGCTTTTTGGTACAGCGCATTGCCGGCGTCGCCGACCTGATCGCCGCGGTACAATCCCATGCGGTAGGTGAACGGCGGATCGTCCAGCGCAAAGTTTTGGCTCTCCGGCAGGTGCTGCAGACTGTTGAGGAACGGCAGCAGTGAGAACATGTCGCCGTTGCCCAATTGCGTCAGGCTTTGCCCCTGGCGCTCGACGCCGGGCACCTTGGCGGCCACTTCCGCCAGATAGGCTTTGTTGTTGCCGTAGCTGGTGAACC
Source organism: Serratia sp. BFP-2025 (assembly GCF_050880365.1). Taxonomy (NCBI): domain Bacteria; kingdom Pseudomonadati; phylum Pseudomonadota; class Gammaproteobacteria; order Enterobacterales; family Yersiniaceae; genus Serratia; species Serratia sp. BFP-2025. The sequence continues at coordinate 986,631 of NZ_JBPAFV010000001.1, forward strand.
AGAACATCGCCAGCACCGCCAGGATCACCGCCAGCGCGATGTAACCCGCCCAGTGCAGGGCGCGATTGCGGTATTCCCACCAGCGGTTGCTGCCCGCCAGCCCGGATTCCTGGAAGACTACCGATTCCAGCGTCTCTTTCAGGAAGAAGCTCTGGCCTTTGGCCGCCGGGATCGGCGCCTCGTGGCCCACGCTGTCCCAGGCCACGTTGGCCTGTGCCCCTGAGTTTGCCGTCGGCAGCTGCAGATAGCGGTTCAGTTCGCCCATTACCCGGTCGAACGGCAGGCCTTCCTGGGTGCCGCTGGTGAAATAGATGCCGCGCGGGGTAAAGCGGGTTTCAAAACTGGAGGTGGCGAACACCTGTTCCAGATATTGGCCGAGCAGCGGGCGCAGCGCGGCGAATTCCTGCGGGAACAGGTAGCTTTCGGCGCGCTGGCGCGCGTCGTGTTCCATCAGCAGCGTATCCGGCAGCGCCGCGTCCAGCCGCTGTTGCAGCAGGGCGTATTGCTGTTCGAAGGCGGCGTTCAGATTGAAGTCCGGCTGCCGCGAGCGCTCGTAAGGGAAGGTGAACCCCCAGATCTGGTCGCGCTGCGCTTTGTCGAAGCTGCCGAAATAGGACATAAAGCCGTTGAGCAGGTCGGTTTTGGTGACCAGCACATAGACCGGGAAGTGAATGCCCAGCTGCTCGTGCAGTTCGATCAGGCGCTTACGCAGCGCGCTGGCCTGCGCGGCGCGCGCTTCGGCGCTGTCGCTCAGCAGATCGGCGACGCTGATGGTCACCATCACGCCGTTGATCGGCTGGCGGGTGCGGTATTTTTTCAGCAGCGCGACGAAGCTTTGCCATTCGCCGGCGTCTTCTTCACGCTGGCTTTCCTGCGTGGTGTAGCGGCCGGCGGTATCGAGCAGCACCGCGTCGTTGGTAAACCACCAGTCGCAGTTTCGGGTCCCGCCCACGCCGCGCAGCGCGGATTTGCCGAAGCGGTCGGCCAGCGGGAAGTGCAGGCCGGAGTTGACCAGCGCGGTGGTCTTGCCGGCGCCGGGCGCGCCGATGATCACATACCACGGCAGCTGGTACAGGTATTGGCGGCTGAAGCGGGTCATCCAGCGATGTTTGCCGTCGCCCTGGCCCGGTGCGAAACGTGCCTTTTTCAGCAGCTGCGCCGCTTCGTCGAAACGCTGCGCCAGCTGTTCGTCCTGTTTGATCTCGGGCTTGCCGTCTTCCGCCGGCGCCGCTTCGGCGGCGCGCAGGTTGCTCAGCAGGCGGCTGTTGAACCAGGCGCTGTAAAGGCGTGGGATCAGGCGGCACAGGAACCAGATCAGGTAGATAACGCCGATGGCGATCTGGCGGTTGAGTTCCGGTTCCAGCGGGCGATAGTCACCGATGGCCACCAGCGGGCCGATCATCCAGATGATGAACGCCAGCGCGGTGATGCCGACAAAGCCCCACAGCAGGCGGCTGGTGATGATGGAGAATAACGTACTGAGCATTACTTTCCGGTTCCTTGCGGCAAGCCGTTGATTTCCGCCTGGGTGTTTTCCGGGGCGACCAACAGCGTAATTTCTACCCGGCGGTTCAACGCGCGGTTCACTTTGTTATCGTTCGGCGCAACGGGGTTGCTTTCGCCGCGGCCCTCGGCCTTGACCCGCTGCGGGTTGGCGAGGCGCTTTTGCAAGCGGGCGCTGACCGCTTCGGCGCGCGCCAGCGACAGTTCCCAGTTGGAGGCGAAGCGGGCGCTGCGGATCGGCACGTTGTCGCTGTAGCCGGTGACCAGGATCTTGCCGCTGACGCCGTTCATGGCGGCGGCGATACGGTCGATGACCGGAATATAGTTGGCGCGCACCGTGGTGGCGGCGGAGTCGAACAACCCGTCGCCTTTCAGGATCACCACGCTTTGCTGCGCTTCGTCGCGCACCACCACCAGCCCTTCGGCGATCTCTTTACGCAGGAAACTTTTCAGGCTCAGCGTCGGCGGCGCGGCCGGCGCCGGGTTGCCGATCGCCACCTGCGGCAGATTGGTTTGGTAGATCGCCGCCAGCACCGGGCTGGTGTTGTCGCCCAGCCGCCAGTTGAGGGCGATAAACAGCAGCGAAGCCAGGAAACCGGTCAGCGCCACGCAGGCCCACAGCGGCACCAGCGGGCGCCACCGTTTCTGCTGCACCGGCAGATCCAAGGCATGAGGCGACAGCGGCGGAGCGTAGCCGCCGCGCACCGACCGAATCAGCTGCAGCAAGCGCTGCTTCATGGTCTCCAACTGCGAACGGCCGTTTTCCATTACCCGGTAGCGGCCTTCAAAACCCAGCAGCAGGCAATAATTGATCAGCTCCAGCAGGTTGATGTGCTCACGCGGGCTCTGCGACAGCTTGGCCAGCAGCTGGAAGAACTTCTCGCCGCCCCAGGTTTCGTTATGGAAGGTCACCAGCAACCCGCTGCCGGACCATACGCTGTTGCTGCCCCAAGGCGTCAGCGCCGCCGCTTCATCCAGCGCGGTGCACAGGCAATAACGCGCACCGATGATCACCTCGTACGGCAGATTGGCGCGTTGGCCGCGGATCTCGAAGCGGCGCACTTCGTCGATCAGCTGTTGGCGCAGCTGCGCCGGGTTGGCGTGCGTGGCCGACTGGCGGATCTGCGAAATGGCGTTCAGCAGCGGGTTGGCGGCGTCCACCAGCGGATTGGCCGCCGACGCCATGCTATTTTCCTGAGTCATAGATTACCGGTCCGTATGGCTGCGAATCGCCCAAAATTCCATGTCCAGCCCCGGGAATTCGCCGGCCAGGTGCAGAGCGAAGGCGCTGGATTTTTCCATCTGTTTCCACAGGTCGCCGCCTTTTTCCAGCTCGAAGTAGGTGTAGCCGGCGTGATAGGGGATCTGACGCGGCGCGGCGGGCATGGTGCGCAAACCGATGCCCGGCAGCTGCAGCTGGACCAGATCGCGGATGCGCGTGACCGGGGCGATCTTCATCTGCGCCGGGAAGTGGGTCAGCAACACCTCGGCGGCCACGTCGGCGCGCACCGCCAGCACGAAGCCGAAATCGCGCATCATTTTGGCGTCCTGCACGGTGGCGACGTTCAGCCCGTGGGAGCGCTCGACCAGCGTCAGCTGAATGGCGTTGTCTTCCAGCACCACCGACAGCCCCTGACGCAACAACAGCATCAGCTTGCCGAAGCACAGCGCCAGGTTGTCGTGGTCATACACCGGCAGGCGGCCTTCCGGAGTGCGCTGCGCCGAGAAGCTGGCGAGTTCGGTGGCGAACTGCAGCCAATCGGCGAACAGACGCTCCGGGTGCAGATGGTCGAGGTGGTAGGCGTGGCTCACCTGGCCGAGATGACGGTTGATCAGCTGCAGCAGCATGAAATCCACCATTTCGGAACTGCCGCCGCGGCCCGGTTGCAACAGGCGTTGGCTCATCTGCTGGCTGCGCTGTTGCAGCAGGCCCTGCAGATCGTTGATGAAGGTCTTCAATACCGGGTTGCCCTGGCAGTTCAGCATGGGTGGGATCTGCGCGGTATCGAGACGCAGGCTGTTGTCGCCGCGTTTTTCCAGCACGCGGGTGACGCCGAGCGCCGTCCATTCGGCATTGAGCTCGCTCTCCAGCATCAGCCGCAGGCGCAGACGGCCGAACTGCAGCGCCGCGCTGCCCACGGACACGGCATTGAGATCGTCGACCTCGTTCTCGTAAGCCAGATAGCGCGCCAGCGCTTCGGGGCTTTCCTGAAAGATCACGTCTTCACGCCCCGCGCGGTAGGTCGGCAGGGCCAGCACCACGTTTTCGCCGGTCTGGTTTTCGGCGATGGTCAGCGGCGCGGGCGCCTGCTGGGCGCCGGAGAAGCGGAACGGCGTGCCGTCCGGCATGATGCCGCTGGCGGCGTTGAGCGCGATCTTGCCCTGGCGCAGCAGCGTTTGGTCCAGATCCAGGGTGAGGAATCCCCAGAAACAGCCGCTGTGGGCCTGGCCCCAGTTGCGCATATAGCCTTCGAGATAGTTTTCCGCCTGCTGGAAATGGTGAGGGCGTAAAAACATTCCCTCGGTCCAGACAACCTTATGAGCATCTTTCATCATCACACCTATAGTGACTTCGCTTCCGCGCAGCGGTGGGTCAGTCGGTCTTTTTTACGGGGCGCAGGCCATTCACGCCCGCGACGATATGCGCTTCCAGCTCATCTGGCGAGAATTGCCATACCTTGTAGAAATTGGTTTCGGTGGGTTCCGGCAGCGGCAGCGAAATGCGCCAGCTCTTGCCGTCCAGATTTTGATATTCGGCGATCACGCCGAGGTAACGTGCGTCCAATGTGCTTTGCCCGCTGAGCTTTTTGCCGGTCTGGCCAGGCGTCAGGAAGAACTGATCGCTGTCCAGCAGGCTGTTGCCGAGCACGCTTTTGGCGTCGTTTTGCAGACTGAAAAAGTCGGCATCCATGAATTCCGCATCCGAACGCAGCAGCAGCACGCGAATTTTAATCGGCGCCGGTTGCGCGCCGGCGGCGGCGTTGACCTGGCGGTCAGCGTCGAAGATCAGGCTGTAGCGCGACGGCACGCTTTTGGCGGAAGACATGCAACCGCCGAGCGCCAGCGCGCCCAGCAGCAGAAACAGCATCCCGCACCAGCGGGAAGCGATAGGGGTCGTCATCATGGGAATCTCGTCGCCCGCAGGCGTGCTGACTACTGGAGGATCCAGGTGGCTGAGCCGGCGTTTTTACACGCCTTGCTGTCGCCGCCGACTTTGACGCAGTCCTGTTTGGCAGCTCGCGCGCGGCGCGGCAGATCTTTGCGCAGTGTCGACTTGTAGCGCGCTTCCGGCACGCCGGCGTTGGCCTGGATATAGCCCACCAGATCGCCACCGCGGATGGCGGAGATCGCCAGCCAGTTGTTTTCCACTTCGCCCAGCGCATAGAACGCGGCGGCGTTGTCCAGGCTGCCGACGGCGGTACCGGTATAATTCGGGCTGCTCATGATGCTGGCGGCGTACAGGCTGCGGTACTCCTCACCGATCGGCTTGAACTGTTTCGGCGCGCTCACCGCGGCGCGGTGCTGCAGCGTGACGCCATTGACTTCACTGCTGACGATGGCGTCGTTATTGAGCGCCGGCGGCGGCGGTGGAGGGGTGGAACAACCGGCAAGCGTCAGGGCGGTCAGCAGCGTCAGGGTAATCCGTGTTTTCACAATATCCTCATTTTCTTGATTGAATGGCTGTGTAATAGGGCGCCGTCATCAGGGCGCAAGCAGCAACACTTTTAATTGGCTCGGCACGATGCGCATGCCGAGCGCATTGGTGGAATTCTGCAGGCTGAGGCTGGTCAGCCGAGTGGCCGGGGTGCCTTTAAGCAGCACGGTAAAGGCGCCGGTCAGGTGGCGGGATGGCCCCATCACCGTACCGGAAGCCACGCCGGTGGCCACGCCGGGGTTGTCGCCGTTGGTCAGCGGCGTCACCGTCGCCATGTTGTGCGCCGGAGTGCCGACGAACAGAATATTGAAGGCGTTCGGAATGGCGGTCGGCGCCAGGGCGATATCCGGGTAGGGCACGGGCACCGGCGCCGGGCTTGGCGTCAGGCAGACGTCGGGAAACGCCAGGTCTACGCCGATCATTTGGCTGTTGGCAAACATAGAAGGCCTCCGCAAGGTTATCCGACGTGGATTTGTTCCGAATCCAGCTTGGTGATGTCTTTCGAGGTAATCAGCGTGTTGCGGGCATGAATGCGGGCGTAATCTTCAGCCTGATAATCCAGCTGCCCGGCGCGCACATGCTCGGTCTGGCGCACTTTGCGAAACAGCGAGTGGCTGATCTGGCTGACCGAATGCCACAGCGACTCGCAGCGTTTGCCGACCAGGCGGCTGATGCTGACGAAGGCCGACAGCTCTTCGCCGCTGTATTTCATTTTGTCGACGTGGCAATCGCCGCTGTTGGCCTGCAGCGTCATGGCGTCGCCACGCAGTTGCAGCGCCTGCGCGCTGTGCAGCAACAGCGAGCCGCTCGGCGTTTCGATCTGCAGGTCGCCTTCGACGCAAAGCCGCGCCGCGCTTTGCGGCTCCGCGCGCTCGAGGACGGCGATCGCCCACAGCTGGTGGCCGCAGCCGGCGACCAGCACGTTATCGCCGAGGGCCGGCGTCAGCAGGCAGCTCGCCGCCCGGCGGCAATGCCAGCCGCGGCCTTCACATTCCACCACCAGGCTGCCGTCCGGCAGCAGATTGACGATCTGGCCGGCGGCCTGCCGGGGCGGCGCGATGTTGACGGCGCGAGTAGAGTTGGCAACGCTCATGGTGATCCCCTCGTGAAGTGGTCAATACGGTCAAATGCGGCTCTGGCGCTGCGCGCTCCAGGTTTCGGCGGCGTACAGTTCGTCGTCGCGCTCGAGAATGCCGCTGCGATCGCCCCAGCGCGTTTGCTGCTGGTGGGCGCGGTGCATGCGGGTGCGCATAAAGCGCGCACGTCGGAAATCGGCGGCGCCGATGTCGGCATAACAGAAATCGGCGTAGGTCAGGTCGCTGTCGCTGAAGTCGCAGCGCGCCGCGCGGCTATGCTGGAACACGCACTGATACAGGCGCGCCTGGCTGAAGTTGGCGGCGTCCAGCGTCGCTTCGCTGAAAATTGCCTGATCGAACTGCCCGCTGCGGCAGTGAGCCTGGGTCAGGTTGGCCTCCAGCCACAGCGATTGCTGCGCCTGCACGCCCGTCAGGGTGGCGCGCCGCAGCGAAGCGCCCTTGAAGTTGCTCTGGCGCAGCGTCGCCTGACTGAAGTCGACGTCGTCCAATTGGTTATCGGTAAACTGGCAGGCGATCAGGCGCTGCCCGGCGTAACTTTTGCCGCGATGGTCGCATTCGAAAAACGTGACGCGGTCGAAATCTGCACCTTCAAACCCTGTTTCACAGAGATTTAGTCTAAAGAAAGTGACAAGAGAGAGCCGCGCATGCTCCAAACTCGCGCCATTGAGCGGGCTTTCGTAAAAGGTGGTGCGATCGTGCTGAGTGGCGGAAAAATTCGCGCCGGCCAATTGGCATGACATCCAGTGGCTTTGGCTGAGCGACAGCCGGCTAAAGTCGCCCTGTTCAAGCCGGCAATCGTTGAACATCGTCAGCTCGATATGGCTCTCGCCGAAGCGGCTGGCCGACATGGCGCACTGATTGAAGGCGGTTTGTTTCAGGTCCGCTCGCGCAAACTGAGCATGGTCGAGCCGGCAATCGCTGAACACGCTGTCGCGCAGATCGCAATCGGAGAAGTTCGCACCGCTCAGGTCCAACTGGTTAAACATACCGCCGGCCAAATCCATACCGGCGAATGACAGACCGTGCAAATCCTCACCGGCAATCAGCTCGCCGCGTTTCACGCGCTGGCGTATCTGCTCAGACTTTGAGGTCATACTTCCTTCCCGTTGTGGCGAGGCAATGTTTTCACCCTGGCGGTATAGGCACCGTCGAGCCGGGTCGCCTGATCCACTTGCGACTGCGACAAATCGGCTCGAAACAGATTGGTGCCCTGCAGGTCGGCGCCTGACAGCAGGCATTTCTGCAGGATCGCCGCAATGAAATTGGCGTCGCGCAGGGTGGCCTGGGACAGATCGCTGCGGATGAACAGGCTGCCGCTGCCGTTGGCCTGGCGAAAATCGGCCTCGTTCAATCGGGTTTCCGACAGGTCGCAATTATTGAGGCGCGCACGGCTGAAATTAGCCCGTTGCAATGGCATCTGGCGTAAATTGCACTGGGTCAGCGTCGCATCGCTGAAATCCGCCTGCGGCAACAGTGTTTTTGCTGCGAAGGCGCAGGCGGTGAGGCGTGCGGCGCGGAAGCTGAGGCTTTGCGTCTCGGTGTCAACCCAGGCGCAGTTTTCCAGCCGTGCCTGACTGAAGTTCACCGCCAGCAGCCGGCATTTGACGAAGCTGACTTTGTCGAGCCGGGCGTGGCTGAATGTCAACTGCTCCAGCTGCAGTTCCATCAGCGTGATGTTGGCCAGCGTGGCGCGGCTGAAATCACACTGCCCGAGCAAGGTTTCATACCCCAGCAAATCGCGTAATGACGCCATCGTGAAGTCGCAGCGTTGAAACAAGGTTTGCTGAATGTGGGTTTCGTGCAGCTGCGCGCCGCCGAAATCCGTCGCATCGCATTTCGCCAGGGCCAGGGAGGCGTGGCTCAGATTGGCCTGTTGCAAGACGGCGCCGCTGAGATCGGCGCGCGCCAGCATCGCCTCGCGAAGATCGCAGCCCACCAGCCGGGTTTGGCGCAGATTGGCGTTTTCCAGCAGTGCGCCGCGCAAGTTAGCCTGGCAGAGGTCCATGCCGGACAGATCGGCGCCGGTTAGATCAAGACCGCTGAGATCTTTATCGCGCAGCATGGCGGCAACGACGCGTTGGCGAATGATCTGCGCCAGATCGCCGCTTAAACGCAGCGCCGGGCTTTGCGCCTGTGCCGACATTAAATACATCTGGTGCAGCGCACGCTCGCTTTCCCCCAACTGCTTGTCGCTAAATGCGTCGGGATAGTGACGCCCCTGCTGAAACAGCAGATCGCGCTGATGCTGGTAGCTTTCCACACCGGATGGCGGCATGTGCTCTCCGCTAGGGTTGAGCGGGTCGATACCGTTATCTTGTGCCTGTTTGAGCATGTCCTGATACTGCGCTTCGGCCTGGCTTTCCAGTCGCTCGACGAATTCGGCGAGTTGGTCCAGCGTCGGCGGTGCCTCTTGCGATGGCAGCGGGAACAGTTCATCGATGTCCTGGCCCTCACGCAGCAGGCGCTGGCGGTGATCTTCGCGTTGGTGGTGCTCGTAGGCGGCGATATTTTGCGCTGTCGGGCTTTGCTGCGTCGGTGTTTCGGTATCCAGCCAGGCGCCGATGCAGGTTTCCGGCAGCAACTCCTGCTCACGAAAAGCGCGCAGGGCTCCCTGTTCTTTATCCAGCCGCTGGGCCAACACCTGCCGATAATGCTCGGTGGCGCGGGGCTCTCCTTCTATTTCCAATGCCGGCATCAGTTGCATTACGTCGGCGGCATCGTCTTCATTGATGCGCGCGCTGCCCTGATAGATCAGCAGCATCTGCTCCCGATGGGGGAAGAACCAGACGGTGGTATGGCGCATGGCAATCTCTTCGAAATGCGCTTCGCTGGCGCGCAGCCGGTTGATGAAGCAGCGTGCGCGCCACGGCGGCAAGTGCCCTTGCTGCACCGGCTCTGACGGGTGCATGTTCCATATCCGGTAGGCGGCCTGGGGAGGCAAGCTGTCGCGTTGAGGAAACTGCTGATCGCTGTCCGCCATGTTGAACAGGCGCCAGTCGATGTCGTTGGCGAAACCGGGAAAACCGTTTTTCAACCAGTCGGCGTCGTAGTTTTTTCCGATGCGGGAGAAGCGGCGCGGCCAGGTGATATCCAGCGCATCAAAGCTTGCCGGTAGCGCGCTTTGCCGGGGAGAGGTAAGGCGCCCCTGCAGTGGTTCGACATTCGGCAGGCGATGGATACGGCCTTGCGGACATGTTTCTGGAGTGGCGCCGATGCCGTGCGGATTATCGGCGAACTGGGTGCCGCCGTAAGCCCGGCGCCAGTCCAGACGCATTTCTGCAAAAGGGAGGGGAGTGGAGGGACGATCGTTGGTCCAGTGGCGATCGCCGAAAACCACCAACGTTTTTTCCAGCGAATCCAGCTGGATCTTCACGGCGCAGGCGGTTTTGTCTTGTTGATGATGGGTGTAGGCGTTGCCGGTGGCGAGAAACTCCGCACAGGCTTTCGGGATGGCTAAATCGAGCACGCCGCCGCTCAAGGTGAGCTCTTCGGCGGCCAGTTGCCACAGCTCCGGCTCGGGGCGCAGGCGCGGGGAGGCCCCCATGTCGGCCAAGGCCAAAACGGAAACGCCAAGATGATTTTGCCCTTGCCAAGAGAAGGGGCGATGAAGTGCGCTGAGGCGCAGAGGTTTCACGACTTTCATTGTGTGTGTAAAGCTTCCTGTGGATATCAGCCGGCAGCCAGGCTGCTTGCTCAAAAACAATCCGTTTTTCGGTTTAATAGATATCAGGCTATGTCACAACAGATGAAGAAAACGAGGCGGCGTTCAGAACCGATCGTTAATGCGCGGAGAGAGCCCCGCTTCGAAATGGATGATCAAGAGGACAGCGCGTTGTCCTTGCCGCTGATTCCGCGAGCCAGCAACACGGCGGCCACGGATAACGCCGCGGCGATCGCCTTGGCGATAGCCTGGCCGGCGCTCTCCAGATGGTAAGGTGCAAAAAAGCCGATGTCGGCGGTGCCCAGAATCAACAGCGCGGTGAGCGCTGCAAAACAGCCCAGCTCTATGGCCAACGCCAGCCTGCCGGGTGTCGCCGTAACCAGACAACTCATCAAAAAACCGGGCAGAATCAGGAATCCGATCAGCTCTGCGGGGGCATTCACCGCCGACATCACTTGCTGGTTGTATTTCAGGAGCGCCAGCATCAGTGCGACAAAGATCAGCAGCCGCACAGGTAACGCCGCTGCTCGGCCGGCCGACAAAAAGGTTTTGCCGATCGCGGTGAGCAAGACGCAGCCAACCAGGATACCAAAGAGGGTAAACAGGATTTGTCCCCAGAGGCTGTCCTGCGTCGAAAAGGCAATAAACTCGCCCATCGTGACACTTCCTTATGCAAGGTGATTTAGCGAACTGATAGACGACAAGTCGTTTTCAGAACGTAGAGACCAGATCGCGTTGTTTGACCGTTTTTTTTGCTCAAAGCCGCGAGCGCTCTTCGGGCACCGCTTTTTTGGGGAGCTTCGGATCGTACTTTATCGCGGTGAAATGCCCGGTTGTCAGAGCTGAGCTGCTCGACGTCGAACTCGACCGCCGGCCAGTTTTTCCGCACCGAAAAGGCTGCTGAACAACGGCTGGTGGGCGGACAAAGGCGTATGCGCATTGATAAGGCGATTCATACTATCCCCGGGTTTAGGCATAGCTACCGCACGAGAGTGAACGCGCGATCCCGATGGCGTATCTGTCACGAATTGAGACAGGGGCTGACGAAAGATTTAACAAAGTTTACACAAAGGCACGATTTGTGCAGTCTACAATAGAGCTTCGCATTTGCAAAATAGCCTTGTGGATCAATGCTCAATTCGTTAACTCGCTCACGATCCTGTTTTTTATTATCTAAAACATATAGATACACTTAGATCATTTTTTATCTCAAATTATTGGGAAATTGGTAATACCATGAAGTAAATGTGTAACACTTAAGTCAAGGTGTTTATAAAACAACTCTTTTTTTTCGTGAAAAAAGTCACTGATTGTTTTTTATCCTTACCATTCGTCAGTTAAAGATGATCAAATATATAAATTTACTGAATGTGAATTCGGATGATTCCTATTTGGCGGACGCAAAAAGGCACCGCAACGGGCCTTTGCGCGTGTATTTGAGCGGTTGATAATGCAGCGAATGCCGCCGTTAATTTGAGCGGGGGGCGAGGGGAAGTTGGCCTATCAGATCGCAAAGCCAGATTAAGGCCGGGTCGCGTTGTGCCTGCCGACCGGCGATCAGTTCAATGGGAAAAGGGGCGATGGCCAACTCGTCAGGCAGCGGGAGAAAGCGTACGCGTTGCGGATCGGAAAAACGTCGGGCCACGCTGGCGGCCAGGGTGGCGATCAGATCGCTGTCGGCAACCACGGCCGGCAGGGCTACAATATGTGAAAAGGTTGCGGCGACGCGCCGCTGGCCGCCGATTTCCGCCAGACGTCGGTCGACCAATCCTCTGGCGGAACCGTCGTCTGCCGGTGCGTACAGCCCGTGCGGCAGGCTGAGGTAGCGGGCCAGATCCCAACGACCGTCTGCCAGCTGCGGATGTGTGCGGCTGGCGATACACACCAGATGCTCTTCAAACAGCGCGTGCACATAGTGGCTTTCAGCGCCGGAAAGATGCCCTCCCAACGCGATGTCCACCTCGCCGCTTTCCAACTGCCGGTAAATATTGCGGCGATCCAGGCGCGAAACGCGAATATCGATACCGGGTGCCGCCTGACGCAACCGGCTGATGATGGCGGGCAGCAGCAAAATATCGGCATAGTCGCCGGCGGCCAGCGTAAAGCGCCGTTGCCCGGCGGTGGCCGGATCGAAACGCGTTGGGGGAGCTAACGCAAGATGGATCTGTTCAAGCACCTGCTGTATCTGCGGCATGAGTTGGTGGGCGCGCGGCGTAGGCGCCATGCCGCCGCCGCCGCGAACAAACAGCGGATCGTTCAGCAGAATGCGCAGCCGCGCCAGCGCATTGCTGACGGAGGGTTGAGCGCGGTTAAGGCGCCGGCCTGCGGCGGTAACGTTACGCGTCTGATACAACGCTTCAAACACCACCAGCAAGTTGAGATCGACGTTGGCTAAATTCATTTTATGAATACTCTATATATAGATAATCCATTTCCAGAATCATACTGCGTTCACTAGGCTGGTAGCACACGAATTTAGCCTTCAAGCAGGGGAAATGATGAACAAAGTGTTGGTAACCGGTATTGAGCCGTTCGATGGCGATGCGGTAAATCCTTCCTGGCAGGTCGCGCAGGCGTTGGCCGGTGAGCGAAGCGGCGGCGCGGAGATCATAGTGCGTGAATTGCCTTGCGTGCTGGGTGAAGCCAATCAGCGGCTAATCGCGGCGATTGAGGAACTGCAGCCGCTGGCGGTGATCTGTCTGGGCCTGGCCGGCGGCCGGGCCGAAATATCCCTGGAGCGGGTGGCCATCAATCTGATCGATGCCCGCATCCCCGATAATGCCGGCAAACAGCCGATTGATGTGCCGGTGGTCGCCGGCGGCCCGGTGGGCTACTTCAGCACGTTGCCCGTCAAGGCTGCGGTACAGCAACTGCGCCGGCAGGGGATCCCGGCGGCGGTTTCTTACACGGCGGGCACCTATAACTGCAACCATATTTTTTACGGTTTGCGCCACTATCTGCAGACGCATCGCCCGGCGGTCAGCGCCGGGTTCGTGCATATCCCGTACAGTCATGAGCTGGCGGCGGCGCATCCGGGCAAGCCGAGCATGGCGTTGGCGACGATGGTTGAGGCCGTGCGCACTATCGTAGAGGTCACGTTGACGGTTGAGGAAGATGTGCGATTCGGCGACGGTGCCATACATTAAAGAAGGGGGCGTGGCGCACCACGCCCAGCTGCGGGTTATTCGTCGGCGACGCGAATCACCAGTTTGCCGAAGTTTTTGCCTTGCAGCAGACCGATAAACGCCTGGGGCGCCTGCTCCAGTCCGTCGACGATGTCCTCGCGGAACTTGATTTTCCCCTGCTCGACCCAACCGCTCATCTGTTGCAGGAATTCATCAAAGCGTGAGCCGTAGTCATCGAAGATGATAAAGCCCTGCATGCGGATGCGTTTACGCAGAATCAGCCCCTCCAGCAGCGGCAAACGGTCCGGCCCGGCGGGTAATCCGGTGGCATTGTAATGGGCGATGATGCCGCAGACCGGAATGCGCGCTTTGGTGTTCAATAGCTGCAGCACGGCGTCGAATACCGCGCCGCCGACGTTTTCATAATAGATGTCGATACCCTGTGGGCAGGCGGCGGCCAGCTGTTCGGCAAAGTCGGGGGCACGGTGATCGATACAGGCGTCAAAACCCAATTCTTCCACCACATAGCGGCATTTTTCCGCGCCGCCGGCAACGCCGACCACGCGGCAGCCTTTCAGCTTGCCGATTTGGCCGACCACCGAGCCGACCGCACCGCTGGCGGCGGCTACCACCAGCGTTTCGCCCGCCTGGGGTTGGCCGATGTCGAGTAATCCCATATAAGCGGTGAAGCCCGGCATGCCCAGCACGCCGAGCAGGCGGGAAGGGTGCGCCAGGTGCGGGCCGAGATTGCGCAGGCCGCTACCGTCGGACAGCGCGTAATCCTGCCAACCGTCATAGCCCAACACCCAATCGCCAACCTTGAAATCGGGATGCTGTGAGGAGGCCACGCGCGATACCGTTCCGCCGACCATCACCTGGCCGATCTCCACCGGCGGCGCATAGGAGGGGGCATCGCTCATGCGGCCGCGCATATAAGGATCCAATGACAGATAAACGGTGCGCAGCAACAGCTGGCCGGTACCGGGTTGCGGCGTGGCAACCGTGTCGAGACGGAAGTTCGTCGCCGTCGGTTCACCGTGCGGGCGCGAGGCCAGCAGGAAGCGACGGTTCTGTTGAGAAGGGGACATCGAAAGCTCCTTTGCGTTGCGACAGACAGGTTGGTTAAGCCTAGTCCAGGGGCGGCAAGGCAACGTTACCGAATGTGCTTAGCGTTAGAGCGGCACGATCAACACGTCGATATGGCTGATGTTGATGAAGCGGGCGGCGGAACAGGAGACTTTGTTCATCATGCCGTCGCGATGATTGCCGCAGAGCAGCAGGTCGAACGGCCGACGGCGGCTGGCGAATGCCAGGCTGTCGCCCAACTCGCCGTGTACGATCAGCGTATCGGCGATCGGATAATCCGCGCGTTGGCGCAGTTCCTCCATAAACAACCGGGTTTCTTCCTCCATCAGCGTGCGCAAATCGCCGAGCATCGGCCCGGCGAAGTTATTGTACATTTCCGGATTGGCGAGGGTGCTGAGCAGCGTGATGTTGCCGCCATAGGGGCGGACGATGGAGACGGCCTTTTCCACCAGGCGGTGACTGTCAGGCGCGACGGCGACGGTGACCAGAACGTTTTGATACCCCATATCCCACTCCTTGTTGTATCCGTCGTGTTTCAGGCTGCCGCGTCGGTGGCCTTAGAGAAAATGCTACGCTCGGATAAAGGGTAGAACCTGGCGGGCGTAATAAATGTGTTTCGCATCACGCGCGGCAATAAAAGCTGAGTTTGCCCGGTTATATAGCAATAAAAGATAAAACCGTTGCCGCACGTAATTCCACTGAATTAAAGCACCTGCGCCCACAGCGTTTTCGGCACCTTGCCCAGATCGAACAATTTACCTGCAACCAGTTCGGCGCGACGGTGGTCTGCAGCGCGGTACATATTGCTCATTTCTGTATCATTTTCAATGGAGTAGTTCAGTTTGTCGTACACCTTCTCCAGGCTGTCCAAAGAGGAGCATTTACGGAATGTCAGCAGATATTCGAGCGTATCGGTCATGATTAAAATATAGCCTGTTAATAGTTAAAGCCGGGTGAATAACACATCAGCGACTCTCGGCGATGCCGTCGAGGCAGCGATGTACGACCTGACAAAAATCATTTCAAGTAGATAAATTGCACTGGGTAATAATTGAGACACCGCCTGAGGCGGAGCGTTGCTAAATCATAATATGCCGGTGCGCTGTCAGCAATCTCATCCTGCTGATAAATGGAGAATTAGGGAAAGTCTCAGGTGAGGCTGCACGGGGAGGGGATGAAACCGTAGGGTTGCGGCGGCGTGTAGAGGCGCGGTAGCGCGTTTTCGCCCTGGGAAGGGGATTTCTTCCTTTTTTAGCAAGACCGCTACGGCGTTGTCCGGCTTTTGGCGTTGCCGCTCGCGCTGAAACGTCGTCTCATTGGCCTGAGGGTTTTGAGGAGAAAAACAAAACTGCGTTTTATTTTATTGCAGTGAAGTGATGGGCGCGCGGGGTATTTTAATAATTCACAGTTCTGCGTGATAATTAAAGCGGCGACAAAAAAGAAATAAAAAAGCATTAAAGTTTTACGATGCGCTGCCGATATGTCGTTCTGGCACTTTTTAACGTAAAAATGGCATTCTTGCGTCAGGCTAATACGGAAACATATCGTTACGTCTGTTGGCTTGTTCACAACGTCAGCGAATCATTGATAAGCCCTAATCACCTTATGTTGAAAATTAGAGCAGCCCGAAGCGAGGGGCTTAAGTCAAATCTGAAAGGTAATAACCTTATAGTTTACGTTGGTTATTTTTCATCTTGGATATTTTTTAGCAACGTAATTGGTTATTTATACTGAGTTTGTCGCCTATATACAGATTTTTGTTCTGTTATTTTGGTTTGGTGATGCTTTTGTTCGAATTGATCTAAAAAAGATAATTTTTTGGCTTATAAACATTGTTTTTAAGACGTTTTTTTACCTATGGCTATTTTGTGAGCGAAAATGAGGTCAATAAATGTGCGCATTTAGTCGTATTTGGCTTAAATATTTTTTATTTTTGTGATCTATGTCACATTGTATTTAAAATTGCCTCTCACTTACATTGTGTGTGCTAATGGTTCGGGGGTAGAGTTGCGTTGCTTTAGGAATAATCTTATTAAATTTGTAAAAATAGTTTCATGGTGGCTAAACACTATCGAAGCAAAATGCTGTACATCCATACACGTAGGTTTACGCTCGTAGCAAATACTGAACAGTGGTCGAATTTAGCGATTGGCGAAAGTTATAGCGGTCGTTTTTGAGAGATTAATTTGCCAACTTTGGGAAAAAACCCAGGTCACGGGCGATAAAATTTATCACCCAGCGTATGTTTTTAAACATAGTCTGTCGGGATGGGGAATATGGGTACGTCTGAATTACTTAAGCATATTTATGACATCAATTTGTCATATTTACTTTTAGCACAACGTTTGATCAACGATGAAAAAGCGTCCGCGATGTTCCGCCTTGGTATCGATGAAACCATGGCTGACGCGTTGGCGCAGCTGACTTTGCCGCAAATGGTTAAACTGGCTGAGACCAACCAGCTGGTTTGCCACTTCCGCTTTAACGATCACCAGACCATCGAACGCCTGACCAAAGAGTCGCGCGTCGACGATCTGCAACAAATCCATACCGGCATTTTGCTATCAAGCCATTTACTGCAAGAGCTATCGAGTAAAGACGCTAGCCCGACGAAGAAAAGAGCCTGATGATGGTTGAGAAAAGTATTGTTCAAGAAGCCAAGGACATTCAGCTCGCGATGGAGCTGATTTCACTGGGAGCCCGTTTGCAGATGCTGGAGAGCGAGACCCAGCTCAGCCGCGGGCGCTTGATTAAACTTTATAAGGAGTTGCGCGGCAGTCCGCCGCCGAAAGGGATGTTGCCGTTCTCAACCGACTGGTTTATGACCTGGGAACAAAATATTCACTCTTCGATGTTTTACAACGCTTACCTGTTCCTGATGAAAAGTGGGCAGTGCAGCGGAGTGGAGGCGGTGATTAAAGCTTATCGCCTCTATCTGGAACAATGTCCCCAGCAGGCCGGCGATGCGCCGCTGCTGGCGTTGACGCGCGCCTGGACGCTGGTGCGTTTCGTCGACAGCGGCATGCTGCAACTCTCCGCCTGCAGCTGCTGCGGCGGCGCATTTATCACCCATGCGCACCAGCCGCTGAATGGTTTCATCTGCAGTTTATGCCAACCCCCATCCCGCGCAGTAAAAAGACGTAAACTTTCGCCGCAACTGGCCGATATTATTCCTCAACTGCTGGACGAGCAGGTCAAACGCGCCATTTGAGCCGCCACGTTGCCGGCTCTCGGCAATGAACACCGACGTGTGATACGCAGGGGCGGCATGCCGCCCCCAGACATGCCGCCTGGTCTGTTGGCCAGGGCGCGTTTGCCCCACCTTCCATCCACATTGTTAATTTAAGGAATGCGTGTGCTAGTTATTTTGGGTTATCTCGTGGTATTGGGTGCGGTGTTTGGCGGCTACCTGATCGTGGGCGGTCATCTCGGCGCGTTATATCAGCCGGCTGAATTTCTGATCATCGGCGGGGCGGGCGTCGGCGCTTTCATCGTCGGCAACAACGGCAAGGCGATCAAGGCCACGCTGCGCGCGTTGCCACGCCTGATGCGGCGCTCCAAATACAACAAAGATCTGTACATGGATCTGATGGCGCTGCTGTTCCGCCTGCTGGCCAAATCGCGTCAGCAGGGCATGCTGTCGCTCGAGTTCGACATCGATAATCCGCAAGAAAGTGAAATTTTCTCTAATTATCCGCGCATCCTTGCCGATAACACCCTGGTGGAGTTCATTACCGACTATTTACGGCTGATGGTGAGCGGCAATATGAATGCGTTCGAGATCGAAGCGCTGATGGACGAAGAGATCGAAACCTACGAGCAGGAAAGTGAAGTGCCCGCCGGCAGCCTGGCGATGGTGGGCGATTCCTTGCCTGCGTTCGGTATCGTCGCGGCGGTGATGGGGGTGGTGCACGCTCTGGCTTCGGCTGACCGTCCGGCCGCTGAGCTGGGGGCGCTGATCGCCAACGCCATGGTCGGTACTTTCCTCGGCATTCTGTTGGCCTACGGCTTTATCTCGCCGCTGGCCACGTTGCTGCGCCAGAAGAGCGCCGAAAACGTCAAGATGATGCAGTGCATCAAGGTCACGCTGCTGTCGAGCCTGAACGGTTATGCCCCGCAGATCGCGGTCGAGTTCGGCCGTAAAACACTGTATACCACCGAGCGTCCTTCTTTCGTTGAGCTGGAAGAACATGTGCGCCGCGTGAAAGCGCCGGCACAGCAGGCGACGGAAGAAGAAGAAGCATGAAACAGAATCACCCGGTCGTCCTGGTCAGAAAGCGCAAGTCGCATCATGCCGCCCATCACGGCGGCTCCTGGAAGATTGCCTATGCCGACTTTATGACGGCGATGATGGCATTCTTCCTGGTGATGTGGCTGCTGGCGATCGCCAGCCCGCAGGAGCTGACGCAAATCGCCGAATACTTCCGCACGCCGCTCAAGGTTGCCCTGACCAGCGGCGACAAGAGCAGTTCCGAAAGCAGTCCGATTCCGGGCGGCGGCGACGATCCGACGCAACAGCACGGCCTGGTGAAAAAACAGGTCGATTCGCCGGACAAGCGCGCCGAAGAGCTGCGGCTGAACAAGCTGCGCGAAAAGCTGGATGAACTGATTGAGTCCGATCCGCGCCTGAAGGCGCTGCGTCCGCATCTGCTGATCAACATGATGGACGAGGGGCTGCGCATCCAGATTATCGATAGCCAGAATCGGCCGATGTTCAAAACCGGTAGCGCGCAGGTCGAGAGCTACATGCGCGATATTCTGCGGGCGATAGCCCCGATTCTGAACGATCTGCCGAACAAGATCAGCCTGTCCGGCCATACCGATGATATCCCTTACGCCACCGGCGAGCGCGGCTACAGCAACTGGGAACTGTCGGCCGATCGCGCCAACGCCTCCCGACGCGAGCTGATCGCCGGCGGTCTGGCGGAAGGCAAGGTGCTGCGAGTGGTGGGCATGGCGGCCACCATGAGCCTGAAACAGCACGGCGCCGATGACGCGATCAACCGTCGCATCACCGTGCTGGTGCTGAATAAGCAAACGCAAGAAGGCATCGAACACGAAAATGCTGAAGGCAACGCGGTGGATATCGCCCAGCCGGACAGCCTGAAGCAGCTGGCACCGTCGGCGACTGCGCCGGCCAGCCAAACGCCGGAACCCCAGGCGGCAACGCCGACCGATCCAACGCCGCTGCCGGCGGCGGATCCCGACGGTCAATTGCAGGCATCCCCGGCGCTAGCCACGGCCGGTCAAACGCCGGAACAGCCGGCAGCCGCGCCCGCACCGACTAACCGCGACTCACAGCCAGAGGTGACCCCGTGAGCATGGACATTAGCGATTTTTATCAGACCTTCTTTGATGAGGCGGACGAGTTGCTGGCCGACATGGAGCAACACCTGCTGGAGCTGGATCCGCTGGCCCCCGATATCGAGCCGTTGAACGCCATCTTCCGCGCGGCGCATTCGATCAAGGGCGGGGCGGCGACCTTTGGTTTTTCGGTGCTGCAGGAAACCACCCACCTGCTGGAGAACCTGCTGGACGGTGCAAGGCGCCAAGAAATGAGCCTGAGCACCGAGATTATCAACCTGTTTCTGGAAACCAAAGACATTATGCAGGAGCAACTGGACGCCTATAAGACCTCGCAACAGCCTGACGCTGAAAGCTTTGAATACATTTGCCAGGCGCTGCGTCAGCTGGCGTTGGAAGCGCAACAGCAGCAGGAGGCGCCCGCGGCTCAGCCGGTCGTTCAGCAGCCCGTTGTGCAGCCAGCGGCCGCGCCGGCGGCGATCGAAGGCGGTATGCGCATCAGCCTGAACGGGCTGAAAGCCAGTGAAATCCCGTTGATGTTGGAAGAGCTGGGCAACCTCGGCGAGGTTAAAGACCCTCATCAGACGGAGCACAGTCTGGACGTAACGTTGCTCACCTCCGCCAGCGAGGACGACATCAGCGCCGTGCTGTGCTTCGTGCTGGAACCGGAACAAATCAGCTTCTCGACGCCGACGCAGAGTGCGCCGGTCGTCGCGGCAGCGAACTCGCCGGAGGCGGTCGTTGCGCCAGAGCCGGCGCCGGTTACGAACGCCGCGCCGCCTGCCGCCAAACCGGCCGCCGCGCAGGCGGAAGCGCCGAAAGCGCGCGCCAAGGCGAGCGAGTCCACCAGCATTCGCGTAGCGGTGGAAAAGGTGGATCAACTGATCAACCTGGTGGGCGAGCTGGTGATCACCCAGTCGATGCTGGCGCAACGCTCCGGCACGCTGGATCCGGTGAACCACGGCGACCTGCTGAACAGCATGAGCCAGCTGGAGCGTAACGCGCGCGATCTGCAGGAGTCGGTGATGTCGATCCGCATGATGCCGATGGAATATGTCTTCAGCCGCTATCCGCGTCTGGTGCGCGATCTGGCCGGCAAGCTGAACAAACAGGTGGAGCTGACGCTGCAGGGCAGTTCCACCGAACTGGACAAGAGCCTGATCGAACGCATTATCGATCCGCTGACGCACCTGGTGCGCAACAGCCTCGATCACGGCATCGAAGAGCCGGCCACCCGCATCGCCGCCGGCAAGTCGGCGGTGGGCAATCTGGTGCTGTCTGCCGAACATCAGGGCGGCAACATCTGCATTGAGGTCATCGACGACGGCGCCGGGCTGAACCGCGAAAAAATTCTCGCCAAGGCCGCGTCGCAAGGGCTGGCGGTCAGTGACAGCATGAGCGACGAAGAGGTCGGCATGCTGATCTTTGCGCCGGGCTTCTCCACCGCCGAACAGGTGACCGACGTTTCCGGCCGCGGCGTCGGCATGGACGTGGTGAAACGGAACATTCAGGAGATGGGCGGTCACGTCGAGATCCGCTCGCAGGCCGGCAAAGGCACCACCATCCGTATCCTGCTGCCGCTGACGCTGGCGATCCTCGACGGCATGTCGGTTAAGGTGAACGACGAAGTCTTTATCCTGCCGCTGAACGCGGTGATGGAGTCGCTGCAGCCGCAGGCGGAAGACCTGCATCCGTTGGCCGGCGGCGAACGCGTGCTGCAGGTGCGCGGCGAATACCTGCCGCTGGTGGAGCTGTATCGGGTGTTCGAAGTGGAAGGCGCCAAAACCGACGCCACGCAGGGCATCGTCGTTATCCTGCAAAGCGCCGGCCGCCGCTATGCGTTGCTGGTGGATCAGCTGATCGGCCAGCATCAGGTGGTGGTGAAGAATCTGGAAAGCAACTACCGCAAAGTGCCGGGCATCTCCGCCGCGACCATTTTGGGCGACGGCAGCGTGGCATTGATCGTCGATGTCTCGGCGTTGCAAACCTTGAACCGTGAAAAGCGTCTGACGGACGCCGCCGCATAATAATGAGTTTATTGATTTAAAAGGTGAATGATATGGCAGGATTGGCAGCCGTCAGCAAATTGGCTGGCGAAACGGTAGGGCAAGAGTTTCTGATTTTTACCCTGGGCAACGAGGAGTACGGCATCGATATCCTCAAGGTGCAGGAAATTCGCGGCTACGATCAGGTAACCCGCATCGCCAACACCCCGGCGTTCATCAAGGGCGTTACTAACCTGCGCGGCGTGATCGTGCCGATCATCGATCTGCGGGTGAAGTTCTCGCAGCAGAGCGTGTCTTACGATGAGAACACCGTGGTGATCGTGCTGAACTTTGGCCAGCGCGTGGTGGGCATCGTGGTCGACGGCGTTTCCGACGTGCTGTCGTTGACCGCCGATCAGATCCGCCCGGCGCCGGAGTTTGCGGTGACGCTGGCGACCGAATACCTCACCGGCCTCGGTTCGCTGGGCGAGCGCATGCTGATCCTGGTGGATATCGAAAAGCTGCTGAGCAGCGAAGAGATGTCGCTGGTCGACAGCGTGGCGAAAAGCGTCTGATTCAAGACCCAAGGGGGCAGGGCGCTGCCCCCTATCACCTTCACTTTCCATGACTTGCCGCGACGCCGCAGGCCGTGCCCTGAACCCCCACTAAAAATAGTTACTTTCCCGCATAAAGTTTTGCCGCGCTGCGCCGATAACTCTCACATTCAACGTCATCAAAGCCTGTCTGCGCGGGCTTCAACAAGGGAAATCATGTTAAATCGTATGAAGGTGGTCACCAGCCTGTTGCTGGTGTTGGTGCTGTTTGGCGCCTTGCAGTTGATTTCGGGCGGACTCTTTTTCTCCTCGCTGAAAAGCGATAAGGAAAACTTTACCGTCCTGCAAACTATCCGTCAGCAGCAGCTGCAGCTGAGTGAAAGCCGCGTTGACCTGCTGCAGGCGCGCAACTCGCTGAACCGCGCCGGTATTCGTTACATGATGGATACCAATAAGATCGGCAGCGGCGCCACCATTGATGAACTGCTGGCCAAGGCGAAAGAAGAGCTGGCCGAGGCGGAAAGACACTACGCCGCGTACGAGAAAATCCCTCAGGATCCGCGTCAGGATCCTCAGTCGGCAGAGCGCGTGAAGCAGCAATACGACATTCTGTACGGCGCGCTTTCCGAACTGATCCAGCTGCTGGGCGAAGGCAAGATCAACGCCTTCTTCGATCAGCCTACGCAGAGCTACCAGGACAACTTTGAGCAGAGCTACAACGTTTACCTGGAGCAAAACGGCAAGCTGTACCAAATCGCGGTCGACGGCAGCAACAGCTCCTACAACTCGGCCATTTGGACGCTGATCGTGGTGCTGGTGGTGGTGCTGGCGGTGATCGTACTGGCCTGGACCGGTATCCATCACATCCTGGTGCGTCCGCTGAATCGCATGATCGACCACATCAAACAGATCGCCGCCGGCGACCTGACTCAACAGATCGTCGTCACCAGCCGCAACGAAATGGGCGTGCTGGCAGCCAGCCTGAAACACATGCAAAGTGAGCTGATCGAAACCGTCAGCGGCGTGCGTCAGGGCGCAGACGCCATCTACAGCGGCGCGTCTGAAATCGCCGCAGGCAACAACGATCTCTCCTCCCGTACCGAGCAGCAGGCCGCTTCGCTGGAAGAGACCGCCGCCAGCATGGAGCAGTTGACCGCGACGGTGAAACAGAACGCCGAAAACGCCCGTCAGGCCTCTCAGCTGGCGCTGAGCGCCTCCGAAACCGCGCAGAAAGGCGGCAAGGTCGTGGCTAACGTGGTGCAGACCATGCACGACATCGCCGGCAGTTCACAGAAGATCGCCGATATTACCGGTGTGATCGACGGTATCGCTTTCCAGACCAACATCCTGGCGTTGAACGCCGCGGTGGAAGCGGCGCGCGCCGGCGAACAGGGCCGTGGCTTCGCGGTGGTGGCCGGTGAAGTGCGCAACCTGGCGCAGCGCAGCGCACAGGCGGCGAAAGAGATCAAAGGCCTGATTGAAGACTCGGTCAGCCGCGTCGATATGGGTTCCGTGTTGGTCGAGAGCGCCGGCGAAACCATGGGCGACATCGTCAACGCCGTTACCCGTGTGACCGACATCATGGGCGAAATCGCGTCGGCTTCGGACGAGCAGAGCCGTGGCATCGATCAGGTTGGCCAGGCGGTGGCGGAAATGGACCGCGTGACCCAGCAGAACGCCTCTTTGGTAGAAGAATCTGCCTCGGCGGCGGCGGCGCTGGAAGAACAGGCCAGCATGCTGACCCAGTCGGTGGCGGTATTCCGCCTGAGGTCGGAAGGCCAGGAAGAGTTTAAAGCGCCTGTCACCAGCAAGGCGACGGTAACACCGGTAATCAATCATAAGAAAATGAACGCCAGCGATCTGCAGGATAACTGGGAAACGTTCTGACCGGTATCGGGCCTCTCTCGCAGAGGCCCTTTTCCCTACGTAGGCCGGTCGCCGGCCGGCTGCAAGGAGGTTCACAGTGTTTAACCGAATCCGTATCTCTACCAGCTTGTTCCTGTTGTTGATGACCTTTTGCGTTCTGCAGTTGGCCAGCAGCGGCCTGTCGTATTCCGCGTTTCGCTCCGATAACCACAACCTCGACATCATCACCCTCGGCAGCCAGCAGCGCGATTCGCTCAGCCTGAGCTGGGTGTCGCTGTTGCAGGCGCGTAATACGCTGAACCGCGCCGGCACCCGCGCGGCGCTGAAGCTGCCGCAGGAGCAGGTGAACGAATTGATGAGCAGCGCCCGCAGTTCGCTGCAGAAGGCCGATCTCTATTTCAATCAGTTCATGGCGGTTGAGCGCAGCAGTGAGCAACAGAGCCAGCAGACGGCAACGACCAAGGCCAGCTACGAGCGGCTGCGCGGCGCGCTGCGCGAGCTGATCGGCTTCCTGGAGAAGGGGGAGCTGCAGGCATTTATGGATCAGCCGACGCAGAAAACCCAGGACCTGTTCGAGGCCGACTTCGTGCAGTACCTGCAGCTGGTCAACGGCGACATCAGCGAAGCCAGAGACGCCAACCAGTTCTCCTTCACGCTGGCGGGCCTGATGCTGGTGGGGGCGGTCTTGATGCTGATCGTGGTGACCGGCAGCGCCATGTGGTGGTTGCGTACCATGCTGGTGCAGCCGCTGAACCAAATCCGCAGCCACTTTGAACGTATCGCCGCCGGCGATTTGGCGACGCCGATTCAGGTGTATGGCCGCAATGAAATCAGCATGCTGTTCGCCAGCCTGCAACGCACGCAGCAGTCGCTGATCGGCACCGTCGGCGCGGTGCGCGACGGGGCGGAATCGATTTTGATCGGCCTGCAGGAGATCTCCGAAGGCAACAACGATCTCTCTTCCCGCACCGAGCAGCAGGCTGCTTCGCTGGAAGAGACCGCCGCCAGCATGGAGCAACTGACCGCGACGGTGAAACAGAACGCCGACAATGCGCGGCAGGCGTCTCAGCTGGCGCGCGACGCCTCGGCCACGGCGGCCAAGGGCGGTGAACTGGCCGGTGACGTGGTCACCACCATGCACGATATCGCCAACAGCTCGCAGAAAATCGGTGCCATCACCAGCGTGATCGACGGCATCGCCTTCCAGACCAACATTCTGGCGCTCAATGCGGCGGTGGAAGCGGCGCGTGCCGGTGAACAGGGGCGCGGTTTCGCCGTGGTCGCCGGTGAAGTGCGCAACCTGGCGAGCCGCAGCGCCCAGGCGGCGAAAGAGATCAAGGTACTGATCGACGAATCGGTCAGCCGCGTCAAACACGGCTCGGTGCTGGTGGAAAATTCCGGCGCCACCATGCAGGACATCGTACGTTCGGTGACCCGCGTCACCGACATCATGGGCGAGATCGCGTCGGCTTCGGATGAGCAAAGCCGCGGCATCGAGCAGGTGACGCAGGCGGTGACCCAGATGGACCAGGTCACCCAACAGAACGCCGCGCTGGTGGAAGAGTCCGCCTCTGCCGCCACCGCGCTGGAAGAGCAGGCTATTACCTTGGCCGATGCGGTCGCGGTATTCCGTCTGGCGGACGATAACTTCGTCGCGCCAGGTAACAGCAACAACGCAGTTTCATCCGTGGTAAAGGAAGCCCAAGATTGTCAAACCGCATAAACAGCACGTTTTTCCCCGGTGAGGCGGCATGAAACAGGCGCCGTCAACTTCTAACCGGGATACTGCGTCGATGTTGACGCAAATGGTGCAGCGCCTGCCGCTGTCGGACGTGCATTTCCGTCGTATCAGCCAGTTGATTTATCAACGCGCCGGCATCGTGCTGGCGGAGCATAAGCGTGAGATGGTTTACAACCGTCTGGTGCGCCGATTGCGGCTGCTGGGATTGCACGACTTCGGCGACTATCTGGCGCTGCTGGAAAGCGATCCGAACAGCGCGGAATGGCAGGCGTTCATCAACGCGTTGACCACCAACCTGACGGCATTTTTCCGCGAGGCGCATCACTTCCCGATCCTGGCGGAGCATGCGCGCTCACGGCCGAACGGCTACAGCGTCTGGAGCACTGCGGCCTCGACCGGCGAAGAGCCGTATTCGATCGCCATCACGCTGAGCGATGCCTTGGGGCAGCGGGCCGGCAGTTGCCAGGTCTGGGCCAGCGACATCGATACGCAGGTGCTGGAAAAAGCGGAGGCGGGCGTTTACCGCCAGGAAGATCTGCGCACCCTGACGCCGACCCAAATGCAGCGCTATTTTCTGCGTGGCACCGGGCCGCATCAGGGGCTGGTGCGGGTGCGGCCGGAACTGGCGGCGCGGGTGAACTTTCAGCCGCTGAACCTGCTGGCGCCGGAGTGGGCGCTGCCGGGGCAGTTCGACGCCATTTTTTGCCGCAACGTCATGATCTATTTCGATAAGGCGACGCAGGAGCGCATCCTGCGCCGCTTCGTTCCCTTGCTTAAGCCGGGGGGGCTGATGTTCGCCGGCCACTCCGAGAACTTCAGCCAGATCAGCCGGGATTTCTACTTGCGTGGGCAGACCGTGTATGGGCTGACCAAGGAGAGGTAATGAGTAAAATCAGAGTGTTATGCGTAGACGATTCGGCACTGATGCGTCAGCTGATGACGGAAATCGTGAACGGCCATGCCGATATGGAAATGGTGGCGACCGCGCCGGATCCGCTGGTTGCGCGCGATCTGATCAAAAAATTTAATCCTCAGGTGCTGACGCTGGACGTCGAGATGCCGCGCATGGACGGACTGGATTTCCTCGAGAAACTGATGCGCCTGCGGCCGATGCCGGTGGTGATGGTCTCTTCGCTGACCGGCAAAGGCTCGGAGATCACGCTGCGCGCGCTGGAGCTGGGCGCGGTGGATTTCGTCACCAAACCGCAGCTCGGCATTCGCGAGGGCATGCTGGCCTACAGTGAGCTGATCGCCGAGAAGATCCGCACCGCGGCCAGGGCGCGCCTGCCTCAGCGCTCGAGCAGCCCGGCGCCGGCGATCCTCAGCCATGCGCCGCTGCTGAGCAGTGAAAAACTGATCGCCATCGGCGCCTCCACCGGCGGCACCGAAGCGATCCGCCAGGTGCTGCAGCCGCTGCCGGCCACCAGTCCGGCGCTGCTGATCACGCAACACATGCCGCCGGGATTCACCCGTTCGTTCGCCGAACGGCTGAACAAACTGTGCCAGATCACGGTGAAAGAAGCGGAGGACGGCGAGCGCGTGCTGCCGGGCCACGCCTATATCGCACCGGGGGACCGCCATCTGGAGCTGGCGCGCAGCGGCGCCAACTATCAGGTGAAGCTGCATGACGGCCCGGCGGTCAACCGCCATCGCCCGTCGGTCGATGTGCTGTTCCGCTCGGTGGCGCAATACGCCGGCCGCAATGCGGTGGGGGTGATCCTCACCGGCATGGGCAACGACGGTGCGGCGGGGATGCTGGAGATGCATCGCGCAGGGGCTTATACCCTGGCGCAGAACGAGGCGAGCTGCGTGGTGTTCGGCATGCCGCGCGAGGCGATCGCCAGCGGCGGCGTCAGCGAAGTGGTCGAGCTGGACAGAATGAGCCAACGGATGCTGGCGCAGATTGCCGGCGGCCAGGCATTGCGTATTTAATTTTAGTCCGCCGGGGTTACCCGGCGGCGATATGACCCACGGCCGCCGCGCGGCGGCCTGCGGTTTTGCATCATTAAACGGTTAACTATTTCAGGAGTAACAATGGCAGACAAGAACCTCAGATTTCTGGTTGTGGACGACTTCTCCACCATGCGTCGCATCGTCAGAAATTTGCTGAAAGAGCTGGGCTTCAACAATGTCGAAGAAGCTGAAGACGGGGCGGATGCGCTGAACAAGCTGCGCGCCGGTGGTTTCGACTTCGTGGTGTCCGACTGGAACATGCCGAACATGGACGGGCTTGAACTGTTGCAAACCATCCGCGCCGACAGCGCGCTGGCCGCGATGCCGGTACTGATGGTGACCGCGGAAGCCAAGAAAGAAAATATCATCGCGGCGGCGCAGGCCGGCGCCAGCGGTTATGTAGTGAAACCATTTACGGCGGCGACGCTGGAAGAAAAGCTCAACAAGATTTTTGAAAAATTGGGCATGTAAGGAGAGGGCGATGAGAGACATTCCAATGCCTGCCAGCGATGCAGCGACCGCGGGAGAGATCATCTCCCGCATCGGCCAACTGACCCGAATGCTGCGCGACAGCATGCGCGAACTGGGGCTCGATCAGGCGATCGCCCAGGCGGCAGAGGCGATCCCGGATGCGCGCGACCGTCTTGACTATGTCGTAACCATGACGGCGCAGGCGGCGGAACGGGCGTTGAACTGCGTAGAGGCGGCGCAACCGCGCCAGGCGGAGCTGGAATCCGGCGCTAATGCGTTGAAAGGGCGCTGGGACGAGTGGTTCGCCAATCCCATCGAACTGGACGACGCACGTTCTCTGGTCAACGACACGCGCCAGTATCTGGATCAGGTGCCGGGCCATACGGCCTTCACCAACGCCCAGCTGCTGGAGATCATGATGGCGCAAGATTTCCAGGATCTGACCGGTCAGGTAATCAAGCGCATGATGGACGTGGTGCAGGAGATCGAAAAGCAGCTGCTGATGGTACTGATGGAAAACATGCCGGAGCAGCCGGTGAAGGAAAAACGGCCGAACGACAGCCTGCTGAACGGTCCGCAGCTCGACCAGAACGGCGTCGGCGTGATCGCCAATCAGGCGCAGGTCGACGATCTGCTCGACAGCCTCGGTTTCTGAGGCTTTTCGGGGCGCGCGACGGCGCGCCCCGAAAGTTGCGCAGCGTCGCGCAAAGATTGGAGTATATAGCGTTGCTATATACATTGTGGCGATTATAATTTGTACTCCAGTTAAAGGAGGTCGCCATGACGTTAGGTTCTGTCTTTACCAATAATCGGACGCAGGCCGTGCGCTTGCCTGCAGAGGTGCGTTTCCCCGATACCGTTTCTAAAGTGACCGTCCGCGTGGTGGGCAAAGAGCGCATTCTTGCGCCGGTGGAGAATACCTGGGACAGTTTCTTCTGCGCGGAAAATGAGGTGAGCGATGACTTCCTCAATGAACGTGCCGGGCAACACCAGCGTGAGCGGGAAGAGTTTTGATGTTCAGCCATATGCTGGACACCAATATTGTTATCTATGTCATCAAGCGCCGGCCTCTGGAAGTGCTGGAGGCGTTCAATCGCTATGCGGGCAAAATGGTCATTTCGTCGGTCACCTATGGCGAATTGGTTCACGGAGTGGAGAAAAGCTCGCGTCCGGCGGTTAACGCCAGAGTGGTTGAGGATTTTGTCTCCCGATTGGACATTCTCGATTACGGCGCCAAAGCGGCTTCGCACTACGGCAACATTCGGGCTGCGCTGGAACGTCAGGGAACGCCTATTGGCGTAAACGATCTGTATATCGCCGGGCATGCGCGCAGCGAAGGATTGATTCTGGTGACCAATAACCGACGCGAATTTGAGCGCGTTAGATGGCTTACGGCTGGAAAATTGGCTGTAACGTCCTCCCCTTGATTGCCTCATCCCCCAAATAACCCGCCTTTTTCCTCGTTGTTCCCCCAATGACATCGCCAATTTTTTGGCATGCTGACCGCCATTCTTTACCCTCCCGACACAGGAACGGCGTTTCGTGGCTGAAGACAGCGATCTGGAAAAAAGCGAGGCCCCCACGCCCCACAGGCTGGAGAAGGCGCGTGAAGACGGCCAGATCCCGCGCTCGCGTGAGCTGACCTCGGTACTGATGCTGCTCTCCGGCCTGGCGATTATCCTGATGTCCGGCAGCAACATGGCGCAACAGCTGGCGGCGATGCTCACGCAAGGTCTGAACTTCGATCACGGCATGGTCAGCAACGATAAACAGATGCTGCGCCAATTGGGCATGTTGCTGCGCCAGGCGGTGCTGGCGCTGCTGCCGATCATGGCGGGGCTGGTGCTGGTGGCGCTCGCCGCGCCGATGTTGCTGGGGGGCATTTTGTTCAGCGGCAAGTCGATCAAGTTCGATTTGAAGCGGCTGAACCCGCTATCCGGGTTGAAGCGCATCTTTTCTACCCAGGTGCTGGCCGAGCTGCTGAAAGGGATCCTGAAAGCGACGCTGGTCGGTTGGGTGACCGGCCTCTATCTGTGGCACAACTGGGCGGCGATGCTGCATCTGATGACTCAGCAACCGCTCGATGCGCTGGGCAACGCGCTGCAGATGATTCTGTTCTGCGGCTTTCTGGTCGTGCTGGGATTGACGCCGATGGTGGCATTCGACGTGTTTTATCAGCTGTGGAGTCACTTCAAGAAGCTGAAGATGACCAAGCAGGATATTCGCGACGAGTTCAAAGACCAGGAAGGGGACCCGCACGTGAAGGGGCGCATTCGTCAGCAGCAGCGGGCGATCGCCCGCCGCCGCATGATGGCCGATGTGCCCAAGGCGGACGTGATCGTCACCAACCCGACGCACTACGCCGTCGCGTTGCAGTACAACGACAAAAAAATGAGCGCGCCGAAAGTGCTGGCCAAAGGGGCCGGCGAAATCGCCTTGCGCATTCGCGAACTCGGTGCGGAACACCGCATCCCGATGCTGGAGGCGCCGCCGCTGGCGCGCGCGCTGTATCGGCACAGCGAGATCGGACAACATATTCCGGCCACCCTGTATGCCGCGGTCGCCGAAGTGCTGGCCTGGGTGTACCAACTGCGCCGCTGGCGGCGCGAGGGCGGCCTGATCCCGAAAAAACCTGAACGTTTACCGGTGCCGGAAGCACTGGATTTTGCGAGAGAGAGTGACTCTGATGGCTAATTTGGCCTCCCTGCTTCGTTTGCCGGGCAATTTTAAAGATACGCAGTGGCAGGTGCTGGCCGGCCCGGTGTTGATCCTGTTGATTCTGTCGATGATGGTGCTGCCGTTGCCGGCGTTCATCCTTGATCTGCTGTTTACCTTCAACATCGCGCTGTCGATCATGGTGCTGCTGGTGGCGATGTTCACCCAGCGCACGCTCGAGTTCGCCGCTTTCCCGACCATCCTGCTGTTCTCCACATTGCTGCGTTTGTCGCTCAACGTCGCGTCAACGCGCATCATCTTGTTGGAAGGGCATACCGGCTCCGCCGCCGCCGGCCGCGTGGTGGAAGCCTTCGGCCACTTCCTGGTGGGGGGCAACTTCGCCATCGGCATCGTGGTGTTCATCATCCTGGTGCTGATTAACTTTATGGTCATCACCAAAGGTGCGGGGCGTATCGCCGAAGTGGGCGCGCGCTTCGTGCTGGACGGCATGCCGGGCAAACAGATGGCGATTGACGCCGATCTGAACGCCGGATTGATCGGCGAAGACGAAGCGAAGAAACGCCGCGCCGAAGTTACCCAAGAGGCCGATTTCTACGGCTCGATGGACGGTGCCAGTAAATTCGTGCGCGGCGACGCCATCGCCGGCCTGATGATCATGGTGCTGAACGTAGTCGGCGGCCTGTTGGTCGGCGTGGTGCAACACGGCATGGAGCTGGGGGCGGCGGCGGAAAGCTATACGCTGCTGACCATCGGTGATGGCCTGGTGGCACAGATCCCGGCGTTGGTGATCTCCACCGCCGCCGGCGTTATCGTCACCCGCGTAGCGACCGATCAGGACGTCGGCGAGCAGATGGTAGGCCAGCTGTTCAACAATCCGCGCGTGATGCTGCTGAGCGCCGGGGTGCTGGGGCTGTTGGGCCTGGTGCCGGGCATGCCGAACCTGGTGTTCCTGCTGTTTACCGCCGCTTTGCTGGGCCTGGCCTGGTGGCTACGCGGCCGTGAACAACAGGCGCCGAAGACGGTAGAGGCGCCGGTGATGCCGGAGAATCCGCAGGCTGCCGAAGCCAGCTGGGCCGACGTGCAGTTGGAAGACCCGTTGGGGATGGAAGTGGGCTACCGGCTGATTCCGATGGTCGATTTTCAGCAGAACGGCGAGCTGCTTGGGCGTATTCGCGGCATCCGCAAGAAATTCGCGCAGGACATGGGCTATCTGCCGCCGGTGGTACACATTCGCGATAATCTGGAACTGCCGCCTGCCAGCTACCGCATCCTGATGAAAGGCGTCGAGATCGGCAGCGGCGAAGCGCAACCGGGCCGCTGGCTGGCGATCAACCCCGGCAATGCCGTAGGCGAGCTGGCGGGTGATAAAACCGTCGATCCGGCCTTTGGGCTGGAAGCGGTGTGGATCGACAGCGCCTTGCGCGAGCAGGCGCAGATCCAGGGCTTTACCGTGGTGGAGGCCAGCACCGTGGTGGCGACGCACCTCAATCACCTGATCGGTCAGTTCGCCAGCGAACTGTTTGGCCGCCAGGAAGCTCAGCAACTGCTGGACCGCGTTTCGCAGGAAATGCCGAAGCTGACCGAAGACTTCGTGCCGGGCGTGGTGTCGCTGACCACGCTGCACAAGGTGTTGCAAAACCTGTTGGCCGAGCGCGTTTCCATTCGTGATATGCGCACCATCGTCGAAACGCTGGCGGAGCATGCCCCGGCGCAGAGCGATCCTTATGAATTGACCACCGTGGTGCGGGTGGCACTGGGCCGGGCTATCACGCAGCAGTGGTTCCCGGGCAACGGCGAGATTCAGGTTATCGGGCTGGATACCCAGCTGGAGCGCCTGTTGCTGCAGGCGTTGCAAGGCGGCGGTGGCCTGGAGCCAGGTCTGGCCGACCGCCTGTTGGATCAGGCGCGCCAGGCGTTGCAGCGACAAGAGATGCTCAGCGCGCCGCCGGTGCTGCTGGTCAACCATGCGCTGCGGGCCTTGCTGGCGCGCTTCTTGCGCCGCAGTTTGCCGCAGATCGTGGTGCTGTCCAACCTGGAGATCAACGACGATCGCCAGATTCGCATGACCTCGACCATCGGAGCCGCCTGATGAAACGCCGTTTGTGCTTGCTGGGTTTGTTGGCGCCGCTTGCCGCTGGCGCGGTGTCTGGTTCCTGGGTGGCGGAAGGGGCGGGCGTTACGCTGGAACAGGGCGGCATGCGCGATGAGTCCGCCGGTTTGCGGCCGCCGAACGCACTGCCGGACGCCAACGCGCGCATCACCAGCGTCAGCTGGCGCTACCGTTTGCTGGGGCCGGAACCGGTGGGCCTGCAGGCGCAGCTCTGCACGGTGAACCGCTGCATTCCGCTGGGCGGCGGTAGCGGTAGCAGCATCGGTCTGCAGGGCGAGCCGGCCAATGCGGAATTGCGCTTTGTCTATTACGTGCAGTCGCAAGGCGGGTTGAACCCGCCGCTGCGGGTGATTGGCAATCAGGTGATCGTCAATTACCAGTAGGATCAGGCCAAAATTTGCAGGCCGTTGCGTTCCACCAACGTCAACAGCTTCATCGCGGCGGAGTTCGGTTGCGCTTCGCCGCGCTCCCATTTCTGCACCGCTTTTTTGCTGACGTTGAGATACAGCGCGAACACTGGCTGACTGACGTTTTCCCGTTCGCGCAGCGCGCGGATCTCGGCCGGCCCGAACTGTTTCACCGGCCGCAGGCACAGCATGTCGAAGGTGCGCATGGTCACGTCATCGACGAAACCGGCGCGATGCAGGCCCTGAACTTCCTGGTGGATCGATTTCAGCATCTTGCTCATAGTTGTAACCTTATTAATTCCCCGCAGTTGACCAGTTGATACAGCCTGAATGGTGAATAATCCAGATACAGCGCCGCCAAATGCCGCCAGGAAATTAACTCATCCTGATTGATGTTGTCTCTTTCGTTTTTGGCAAAGCCATACATGAAAAAGATCCTGCCTTCATCTGCCGTTGCGATTAATACCCGATACCTGCGCCGTTTTCCACTCCCCATCCGGGCGATGCGTTTTTTGTAAACGCAACCACCGAGATTGGCGTCGTACAACTGATTTTGCATCTCTTGCGCCGCTTTCACTATCGTGGCGTCACTGATGCGTTCGTCGCTGGCAAATGTCTGGAAGGCTTTTGTGAGATAAATGTCGGTCATTCACTCTCCATGTGAAAATATACCCTTAATGGGTATAGATCAAGATGTTTAACGACCGAGCTAAGATGACGAAATAGGGAGTGATGGGGAACAGGCAAATATCCGTTCTGCGCAGCCTGGCGCATAACGTTAAGGGAACTCAGAAAACGACAAGGGGAAAATGCGAAGGGAGGCGCAAAAGCCGATAAAGCTGCGCCCGGCGACACGTACACCGGGCGAAATGGGGCAGGTCAGACGCCGATTTTTCTGCCGAGCAGGCTGCCGACGTGCGACTGGCCGTCCGGGCCATACAGCGATTTGTTGTTTTTGCTGAGGATCGACAGCGCCTGGGCGTTATGGTCGATCTGCTGATTGAGCAGCAGGCCATTGTGCTGGTTCTTCTCGCGCAGCGTTTGGCTCAGCAACTGAACGCGCTGCCAGCGATCGGCCAGGGGCGCATGGCTGGCGTAAGGGGCGCGTTGCCCGCAGGCTTTCTCCTGCCCCAGACGCTGCTGCTCGAGATAGGCGACCGTTGCCAGCAGTTGGCTTTTGGCGTCGGTGACGCGCTGCAATGCCACACCGGGCAGTTGACCGGCACACAGCAAGTCGTGCTCTTCCTCCAGCACGCCATTGAGCGCCTGCAGGGTTTCCAACAGTTTATCCAGCAGTTGTGCCAGGTTTTCCATAGTGATGACTTATCCTTTACCGCTACCCGCCGCCGCGCTGTCAGTCGCGGCCGGCGATCCATTGAATATCGCTCTGCGCGTCTTGCAGCAGCGCGTCGGCGATTTTGCCGGCGTCCATTTTCAGTTCACCGTTGCGGATCGCCTGCTTGATGGCTTCGACCCGGCCCATATCGATATCCTGGGTGCCCGGCTGCATCAGGCGTGCCTGCGCCTCGCTCAGTTTGACCTGGGTGCCGCTGACGGCGGTTTCGGCCACGGCGGCCTTACGCGGTTGGAGCGGGTTGTCGGCCGGGGTTTCACGCGGTTGCACAGTGGAAACCGGCTGTAACCGCTGGGTGCGATCGATACTCATGGTCCATCTCCGTTTACGCCGTCGCCGCTTGCGGTCGACGACGCTGCAATGAAAGTGTTGCGGCCCTGGTGGCCAATAAAATGCTGCTTGATTTGTCTTATCGGCAAGGTTGGCGGAACCTTTACTTTTTTATAACGTAATGCGAATCGCGCCGTCGTCCCCGACCACGCCGCTGACGATCTGCCCGGACGCCATGCGCACGCGCACGCTGTCTTCGGCGGCGGCGTTGTTCATCGCCTTACCCGCACCGCTGATGTTAAATCCTTCGCCCTGCGCGGTGACCTGCACCGGTTGCCCGGCTTTAATAAGCCAGGCGCGGCGCAGCATGGCGAGCGTCAGCGGCTGGCCGGGGCTGATATTGCGCAGGCTGACGGCGCCTAACGCTTTGCCCGGTTCGGTCAGCGCGCGCGGCGGCAGGGTATCGAGCCGACCCTGCTTCAACGTCAGATCCGCCGCCGTCAATCGGGCGCCGGCGCTGATGCCGCGTGCCGACACGAGATAACGGCCGAACACTTGCACCTGCGTCTGAATAAAACGCCGCTCCTGGCCACAGCGCGCCGAAATGCTGACATTGCCGCCGATCCGCGCATTGGGCGACAGCGACAGCTGCGGCAGTTCGCAAGCGGGCCATTGGTTCGGCGGCGTGCGCACCCGCACTTTCACCTGCACCGGTTCGCCGTTGAATTTGCCTTTGATGAAGCTTTCGATTTGCGTCGCCAGATCGTCGGCGCGCGCGTTCAGACTGCACAGCAGGCCGATAAGCAGCAGCATTTTACCTTTCATCGTCATCTTCTCAAGCTTCATCGGGATACGCGTAAGTGTACCCGCAGCGCGCGCAGGCTAAGCAGATAAATAGCGCCCCATTTTGCGTTTATTCCCGCGATAGGGTGGCACGGCGGGCGTTTATGCTGTCGACTCCAAATTCTAACCTCGCGGAGGGAGCATGCTCGACAAACTGGACGCGGCTCTGCGCTTTGGCCAAGAGGCGCTGAACTTGCGCGCCCAGCGGCAGGAAATTCTGGCCGCCAACATCGCCAACGCAGACACGCCGGGTTATCAGGCGCGGGATATCGATTTCGCCAGCCAATTGAACAAGGTGCTGGAACAAGGGCGCGTCAACGGCAACGGCATGGCGCTGAACCTGACGGCGGCGCGCCACATCCCGGCGCAGACCATGCAGCCGCCACAGCTTGATCTGCTGTTTCGAGTGCCGGACCAGCCGTCGATGGACGGCAATACGGTGGACATGGATCGCGAACGCACCAACTTTGCCGATAACAGCCTGAAATATCAGACCGACCTGACGCTGCTCAACGGTCAGATCAAAGGGATGATGTCCGTGCTGCAACAAGGATAAGGCGCATGTCTTTACTGAACATTTTTGATATCTCCGGCTCGGCGTTATCGGCGCAGTCTCAGCGCATGAACGTCAGCGCCAGCAACATGGCCAACGCCGACAGCGTGACCGGCCCGGACGGTGAACCTTACCGCGCCAAGCAGGTGGTGTTCCAGGTCGCCGCAGCACCTGGACAACCGACCGGCGGGGTGCGCGTCGCCCAGGTGGTGGACGATCCGGCGCCCGAGCGCCTGGTGTATCAGCCGGGTAATCCGCTGGCGGACGCCAAGGGTTACGTGCGCATGCCGAACGTGGACGTGGTCGGGGAAATGGTCAACACCATCTCCGCTTCGCGCAGCTACCAGGCCAACGTCGAGGTGCTCAACACCACCAAGTCGATGATGATGAAAACCCTGACGCTGGGTCAGTAACCGGAGATTCCCATGGCTATCGCCGCAACCACTAACGAGTCGTTGGACAACACCGTCATCGGTAACAACAGCAAGACCACCAACAGTCAGGATCTGCACAACAGCTTCCTGACGCTGTTGGTCGCGCAGTTGAAAAACCAGGATCCGACCAACCCGATGCAGAACAACGAACTGACTTCGCAGCTGGCGCAGATCAACACCGTTCAGGGCATCGAAAAACTCAACACCACGCTGGGCTCGATCTCCGGCCAGATCAACAGCAACCAGTCGCTGCAGGCCACTGCGTTGATCGGTCACGGCGTGATGGTGCCGGGCAACAATATTCTGGTCGGCAGCAAGGACGGCAAGGTCAGCACCACGCCGTTCGGCGTAGAACTGGAGCGCGCAGCCGATCAGGTGACCGCCACCATTACCAACGCCAGCGGGCAGGTCGTGCGCACCATCGAAATTGGCGGTCTGACCGCCGGCGTGCACGCCTTCACCTGGGATGGATCGCTGGATGACGGCACCACCGCGCCCGACGGCGCCTACAAAGTGGCCGTCAACGCCAAAGGCAACGGCGAGCAACTGGTGGCGCGCAGCCTGCATTTCGGCCTGGTGAACGGCGTGATCCGCGACGGCAACGGCGCCAAGCTGGATCTCGGCCTGGCGGGCAACGCCACCCTGGAAGACGTGCGACAGATCTTATAACCCTAAGCATCAGGCTCAATCGGACGATAGCCTGACCACTATTCGGAGAATAACATGGCCTTTTCTCAGGCAGTCAGCGGCTTGAACGCGGCAGCAACCAACCTGGACGTGATCGGTAACAACATCGCCAACTCTGCGACCGCGGGCTTCAAATCCGGCAGCGTATCTTTCGCCGACATGTTCGCTGGTTCGCAGGTCGGTCTGGGCGTCAAAGTGTCCGGCATCACCCAGAACTTCAAGGGCGGCACCACCACCGGTACCAGCCGTTCACTGGATATCGCCATCAACGGCAACGGTTTCTTCCGCATGCAGGATAAAGATGGCGGCATCTTCTATACCCGCAATGGCCAGTTCAAGCTGGACGAAAACCGCAACCTGACCAACATGCAGGGCCTGCAGCTGACCGGCTACCCGGCGGCCGGTTCCCCGCCGACCATCCAGCAGGGCGCCAACCCGGTGCCGCTGAGCATTCCTGAAGGCATGATGAACGCCAAGGCGTCCACCTCCGGCCAGATGGTGGCCAACCTGAAGTCCACCCATAAAGTGCCGGAGAACACGAAGTTCGATCCGACCAAGCAGGACAGCTACAACTACGTCAACACCATCACCGCTTACGACTCGCTGGGTAACGCGCACAACATCAACGCTTACTTCGTGAAGACCGAAAACAACAAGTGGCAGGTCTACACCCAGGACGGCAGCGCTGCACCGGTTGACGCCGGCACCATGGAGTTCAGCGAAAGCGGCAACCTGGTGAAAACCACCAGCACCAACGGCGCGCCGGGCGAGTTCAGCATGGTGATCCCGATGACCGCCAAAGACGGTGCGCCGGCGCAAAACTTCACCCTGAGCTTCGCCGGCAGTATGCAGCAGAACGTGGGCAGCGACTCGGTGAGCAAGGTATCGCAGGACGGCTATGCCGCCGGTGAATACACGGGCTATCAGATCAACAACGACGGCACAGTGGTGGGTATCTACTCCAACCAGCAGACCCAGCTGTTGGGTCAGATCGTCATGACCAACTTCTCCAACCCGGAAGGGCTGGCGTCGCAGGGCGATAACGTTTGGCAGGAAACCGGCGCGTCCGGCCAGCCGCGCGTTGGTCTGGCGGGCGGCGGCGGCTTCGGCAAGCTGACCAGCGGCGCGCTGGAATCTTCCAACGTCGATCTGAGCCAGGAGCTGGTGAACATGATCGTCGCACAGCGTAACTACCAGTCCAACGCCCAGACCATCAAGACGCAGGACTCAATCCTGCAGACGCTGGTTAGCCTGCGCTAATAGGGCCGAGTTATGGATCACGCGATTTATACCGCGATGGGCGCGGCGCGCCAAACGCTGGAACAGCAGTCCATTACCGCCAACAACCTGGCCAACGCGTCGACGCCGGGCTTTCGCGCCCAGCTCGCCGCGTTGCGCGCGGTGCCGGTCGACGGGCCGAGCATGGCGACACGCACCTTGGTGACGGCCTCGACGCCCGGCGCCGACATGAGCCAGGGCGCGCTGAACTACACGGCGCGTCCGCTGGACGTGGCGCTGCAGCAGGACGGTTTCCTGGCGGTGAGTCTGCCAGGCGGCGGTGAAGCTTACACCCGCAACGGCAACATTCAGATCTCCTCCACCGGGCA
Source organism: Serratia sp. BFP-2025 (assembly GCF_050880365.1). Taxonomy (NCBI): domain Bacteria; kingdom Pseudomonadati; phylum Pseudomonadota; class Gammaproteobacteria; order Enterobacterales; family Yersiniaceae; genus Serratia; species Serratia sp. BFP-2025. Next base: position 1,025,573 of record NZ_JBPAFV010000001.1, read on the forward strand.
GTTGACGGTGCAGGGGATGCCGCTGATGGGCGACGGCGGCCCGATCGAGGTGCCGCCGTCGGCGGAGATCACCATCGCGGCCGACGGCACCATTTCGGCGCTGAACGCCGGCGATCCGCCGAACACCATCGCGCAGATCGGCCGCCTGAAGCTGGTCAAAGCCGATGCGCGCGAAGTGATGCGTGGCGACGACGGGCTGTTTCGCCTGACGCCGGAAACCCAGCAGCAGCGCGGCAATCAGTTGCAAAACGATCCGCAGGTGCGGGTGATGCCGGGCGTGCTGGAAGGCAGCAATGTCAAGCCGATGGAAACCATGGTCGATATGATCGCCAACGCCCGTCGCTTTGAAATGCAAATGAAAGTCATCCACAGCGTGGATGAAAACGAACAGCGTGCCAACTCACTGCTCTCATTGAGTTAAGCAGCAAGGAAATAACCGATGATTCCATCCTTATGGATTGCCAAAACCGGTCTGGACGCGCAGCAGACCAACATGGACGTGATCGCCAACAACCTGGCGAACGTCAGCACTAACGGCTTCAAGCGCCAGCGTGCGGTATTTGAAGATCTGCTGTATCAGACCATGCGTCAGCCGGGGGCACAGTCCTCCGAGCAGACCACGCTGCCATCCGGTCTGCAGATCGGCACCGGTGTGCGTCCGGTGGCGACCGAGCGTCTGCACAGCCAGGGCAACCTGTCGCAGACCAACAACAGTAAAGACGTCGCCATCAAGGGGCAGGGGTTCTTCCAGGTGATGCTGCCGGACGGCACCCAGGCCTACACCCGCGACGGGTCGTTCCAGATCGATCAGAACGGCCAGCTGGTGACCTCCAGCGGTTTCCAGGTGCAGCCGGCGATCACCATCCCGGCGAACGCGCTGTCCATCACCGTTGGCCGCGACGGCATCGTCAGCGTTACCCAGCAAGGGCAGACCGCCGCTCAGCAGGTGGGCCAACTGACGCTGACCACGTTCGTCAACGACAGCGGTCTGGAGAGCGTGGGCGAGAACCTGTATCAGGAAACCGAAAGCTCGGGCGCGCCGAACGAGAGCACGCCGGGGCTGAACGGCGCCGGTCTGCTGTATCAGGGCTACGTGGAAACCTCCAACGTCAACGTGGCGGAAGAGCTGGTCAACATGATCCAGACTCAGCGCGCTTACGAGATCAACAGCAAAGCGGTATCGACCTCCGATCAGATGCTGCAAAAGCTGACGCAACTGTAATCTGTCATTGACGGGCCCGGCATGCCGCGCCCGTCATTCTCTTTCGTGAAACAAAGGCGATACCCGTGGTAACCACATATTCGATGGCAATCCTGCCGCGGCAGGGACAACGCTGGCTGGCGGGAATGGTGATGCTGACGCTGAGCGGCTGCGCTTATATCCCGCACAAACCGCTGGTGGACGGCGCGACCACGGCGCAGCCCGCGCCGGCCAGCGCGCCGATGCCGAACGGCTCGATCTTCCAGACGGTGCAGCCGATGAACTATGGCTATCAGCCGCTGTTCGAAGACCGCCGTCCGCGCAACGTCGGTGACACCCTGACCATCGTGCTGCAGGAAAACGTCAGCGCCAGCAAGAGTTCCTCCGCCAACGCCAGCCGCAACGGCGCCAGCAAGTTCGGCGTCGCCACCTCGCCGCGTTACCTCGACGGCCTGTTGGGCAATGCGCGCGCCGATATGGACATTTCCGGCGACAGCACCTTCGGCGGCAAGGGCGGCGCCAACGCCAACAACACCTTCAACGGCACCATTACGGTGACGGTCAACCAGGTGCTGGCCAACGGCAACCTGCACGTGGTGGGGGAAAAACAGATCGCCATCAACCAGGGCACCGAATTCATTCGTTTCTCCGGCGTCGTCAACCCGCGCACCATCAGCGGCAACAACTCGGTCACCTCGACGCAGGTGGCGGATGCGCGTATCGAATACGTCGGCAATGGCTATATCAACGAAGCGCAGACCATGGGCTGGCTGCAGCGCTTCTTCTTAAATGTTTCACCGTTCTAAGGATTGACTGATGCTGAAAAAATGGTTTATCGCGCTGTGCGTCGGGCTGGTGTGCTTGCCGGCGGCGGCGGAGCGCATCCGCGATCTGGTGACGGTGCAGGGCGTGCGAGACAACGCCCTGATCGGCTACGGCCTGGTGGTGGGGCTGGACGGCTCCGGCGACCAGACCATGCAGACGCCGTTCACCACCCAGAGCCTGAGCAACATGTTGTCGCAGCTGGGCATCACCGTGCCGCCGGGCACCAACATGCAGCTGAAAAACGTGGCGGCGGTGATGGTGACCGCCAAACTGCCGCCGTTCTCGCGCGCCGGGCAGAACATCGACGTGGTGGTTTCTTCGATGGGCAACGCCAAGAGCCTGCGCGGCGGCACCCTGCTGATGACGCCGCTTAAAGGCGTGGATAACCAGGTCTATGCGCTGGCGCAGGGCAACGTGCTGGTCGGCGGTGCGGGCGCGGCGGCCGGCGGCAGCAGCGTGCAGGTCAATCAGCTGGCGGGCGGGCGCATCAGCAACGGCGCCACCATCGAGCGCGAGCTGCCGACCACCTTCGGCAGCGGCGGGGTGCTCAATCTGCAGTTGAACGACGAGGATTTCACGCTGGCGCAGCAGATCAGCGACGCCATCAACCGCCAACGCGGTGGCGGCACCGCGACGCCGCTCGACGCCCGCACCATTCAGGTGCTGGTGCCGCAGGGTAACAGCTCTCAGGTGCGCTTCCTGGCGGAGATTCAGAACATCACCGTCAACGTCGGTGCGATGGACGCCAAGGTGATCATCAACTCGCGCACCGGTTCGGTAGTGATGAACCGCGACGTGATCCTCGATTCTTGCGCCGTGGCCCAGGGCAATCTGTCGGTGGTGGTCGATCGGCAGAACACCGTCAGCCAGCCGACGACGCCGTTCGGCGGCGGCCAGACGGTGGTGACGCCAAACACCCAGATCTCGGTGCAACAGCAGGGTGGGTCGCTGCAGAAGGTGAACGCCAGCGCCAACCTGAACAACGTGATCCGCGCGCTGAATGCGCTGGGCGCCACGCCGATCGATCTGATGTCGATCCTGCAGGCGATGCAGAGCGCCGGCTGCCTGCGCGCCAAGCTGGAAATCATCTGATGGCCGGCGATCTGATGGCGATGTCGGGCGCGGCCTATGACGCCCAGGCGCTGAACGGCCTGAAGCGCGACGCGGCGACCGATCCGCAGGGCAACCTCAAGCAGGTAGCGCAGCAGGTGGAAGGCATGTTCGTGCAGATGATGCTGAAAAGCATGCGTTCTGCCTTGCCGCAGGACGGGGTATTGAGCAGCGATCAAACGCGGCTTTATACCTCGATGTACGACCAGCAAATCGCCCAGCAGATGTCGCAAAAAGGGCTGGGGCTGGCCGACATGATGGTCAAGCAGATGAGCAACGCCAATACGGTGCCGAGCGAAACGGCGGGCTTGTCGCCGATGGCGCTGGACAACGAGGTGCTGCAAACGCTGCCGAACCAGGCGCTGGAGCAGATGGTGCGCCGGGCGATGCCGAAAGCGCCGCCGGCCGCCGCGCCGCTGTCGCTCAACAACGGCAACTTCGTCGCCCGTCTGTCGATCCCGGCGAAGGTCGCCAGCCAGCAGAGCGGCATTCCGCATCAGCTGATCGTCGCGCAGGCGGCGCTGGAGTCCGGCTGGGGGCAGCGCGAGATCCCGACTTCTGACGGCACGCCGAGCTACAACCTGTTCGGCATCAAGGCCGGCGGCAGTTGGAATGGGCCGGTGACGGAGATCACCACCACCGAGTTTGAGCAGGGCGCCGCGAAGAAGGTGAAGGCGAAATTCCGCGTTTACGGCTCGTACGTCGAAGCGATCGCCGATTACGTCAAGCTGTTGACCAACAACCCGCGCTACGCCGACGTGGCCGCCGCGCGCAGCCCGGAACAGGCGGCGCATGCGCTGCAGCGCGCCGGTTATGCCACCGACCCGCAGTACGCCAGCAAACTGGTCAGCGTGATTCAGCAGATGAAGAACGCCGGGGAACAGGCGGTCAAAGCTTATACCCACGATCTGAAAGATTTGTTCTAAATCCCCGTCATTCTTGACGCCGCAGCGGCGCCAATTATTTAGGGGATAGGCGGTAACGAAGGCTAGCTGGATGCTGAGCGCGTTGCCGCTTTTTTTCCTCAAGTTCTTCCCATTTTGGCCGATAACCGAGACAGGCTGAGCGAACAGGCTCAGCAGCTCAATTAAGAACTCTGTGGGCCACCGGCGCCGCAGCATAAGGAATTCCGATGTCCAATAGCTTAATCAATACCGCGATGAGCGGGCTGAATGCGGCTCAGGTGGCGCTCAGTACCGTCAGCAACAACATCTCCAACTATAACGTGGCGGGCTACAACCGCCAGACTGCGATCCTGGCGCAGAACGGCGGCATGGCCACCATGAGCGGCTTCATCGGCAACGGCGTGACCGTAACCAGCGTCAACCGTGAATACAACCAGTTCATCACCAATCAGCTGCGCAGTTCACAGAGCGCGTTCGGGGCGCAAAACGCCTATTACGAGAAGATTTCGCAGATCGACAATCTGTTGGCGAGCAAAACCAACCCGCTGTCGGCCAACATGCAGGACTTCTTCACCAATCTGCAAAACCTGGTGAGCAACGCCGGCGACGACGCCGCACGTCAGACCGTGCTGGGCAAGGCCAATGGCCTGGTTAACCAGTTCAATAACACCGACAAGTTCCTGCGCGACATGGACAGCGGCGTCAATCAGCAGATCAGCGATACGGCGCAGCAGATCAACAGCTACAGCCAACAGATCGCCAAGCTGAACGACGAGATCACCCGCCTGCGCGGCAGCGCCGCCGGTGAGCCGAACGCGTTGCTGGATCAGCGTGACCAACTGGTCACCGAACTGAACCAGTTGGTGGGGGTTCAGGTCACGCAGCAGGATGGCGACGCGTATACCGTCTCCTTCGCCAATGGGTTGACCCTGGTGCAGGGCAGCAATACCTATCAGGTGGAGGCGATGCCTTCCAGCAGCGATCCTTCCCGTTTGACTATCGGTTACAACCGCGGCAACGGCGCCAGCGAAGTGCCGGAAGGACAAATCACCAGCGGCAGCCTGAGTGGCGTGCTGAAATTCCGCAGCGAAACGCTGGACGGCGTGCGCAATCAGCTGGGGCAGTTGGCGCTGGCGATGGCGGACAGCTTTAACCAGCAGCATCGTGCAGGCTTCGATCTGAACGGCGACGCGGGCGGCGACTTCTTCAGCTTCAGCGGCGGTCGGGTCGTGGATAATACCCGCAACACCGGCGACGCTTCGCTGTCGGTGGCTTACACCGACACCGGCAAAGTGAAGGCCAACGATTATCGCGTCGAGTTCGACGGCAGCAACTGGCAGGTCAGCCGCCTGCCGGACAACGTAAAAGTCAACGCCACGCCGGGCACCAGTGCCGACGGCAAACCGACGCTGAACTTCGACGGCCTGGAAGTGAGTATCGACGGCAATGCGAAAGCCAAAGACAGCTTCACCGTGAAGCCGGTCAGCGACGTGGCGGGCAACCTGAAAGTCGCCATCACCGACTCGTCCAAGATCGCCGCCGCCGGTAAAGACGACAGCGGCCGCGGCGATAACGAAAACGCCAAGAAGCTGCTGGATCTGCAAACCAAAAATCTGGTGGACGGTAAGGCGACCCTGAGCGGCGCTTACGCCGGCATCGTCAGTGGCGTGGGCAACCAGACCGCCGCCGCCAAGGCGATCGCGACCTCGCAGGCCAAGATCGTCAAGCAACTGGGTGAGCAACAGCAATCGCTGTCAGGGGTTAACCTCGACGAAGAATACGGTGAGCTGCTGCGCTTCCAGCAGTACTACATGGCCAACGCGCAGGTCATTCAGACCGCCAGCTCGCTGTTCGATGCGTTGCTGAATATTCGTTGATTTCATTGTTAGCCGGCGCCGTTGCGGTGCCGGTCGTTCAGAGTAAGGAACCCACAGCATGCGCATGAGCACCAGCATGATGTACCAACAGAACATGAGCGGCATCACGGGCAACCAGTCGCTGTTCATGAAGGCCGCCGAGCAGCTTTCCTCCGGCAAGCGGGTGATCAATCCGTCCGACGATCCGCTGGCGGCGTCGCGCGCGGTGATGTTGTCGCAATCGCAGGCGGAAAACAGCCAATACACGCTGGCGCGCACCTTCGCGCGTCAGAGCGTGTCGATGGAAGAAACGGTTTTGGCCGGCGCGACCTCCACCATCGCGGACATGAAGGCGCTGATCGTCAATGCCGGCGGCACCGAAAGCGATAACGACCGCCAGTCGTTGGCTACCCAGCTGCAGGGGCTGAAAGATCAGCTGCTGAACCAGGCCAACAGCACCGACGGCAACGGCCGCTATATGTTCGGCGGATACGTGAACGACAAGGCGCCGTTCGTCGACAACGGCGGCACCGTCAGCTATCAGGGGGGCGACAAGACGGTTGAGCAGAAAGTGGACGCCAACCGCACCATGACCATCGGCCATACCGGCAACGCGGTGTTCATGTCATTGACCAGCAACCCGAAGCCTGAGCCGGACGGCAGCGCGCCGGTCAGCAACGTTTTCGAGAGCATCGACATCGCGCTGAATGCGCTGAAAACGCCGCTGCAGGGCGCCGACGAGGCCACCAAACAGCAGGTGAACGATGCGTTGGCTAAAGCCAACCGCGGCCTGGACAACTCCTACAACAACGTGTTGAGCGTGCGTGCCGAGCTGGGTAGCCAGCTGCAGGAGATGGATCAACTGGACAGCATCGGTAAAGAGCGTGACATGACCAACCAGATCCAGATGAGCGCGTTGACGGATGCCGACTTGGCCGAGTCTATCTCGTCTTACTTCATGCAGCAGGCGGCGCTGCAGGCGTCGTACAAAACCTTCAGCGATATGCAGGGCATGTCGCTGTTCCAGATGAATCGTTAAGAGCAATACCCCGTTGCCTGACCGCGACGGGTTTCCCTTTAGTGCGCTTAGAAAATGCCCTCTCCGCCCCGCGGGGAGGGAGGCTTCTTGAAACCGGGCGCACTCGTTTGGCGCGTCGTTCGTTCTCCCACTACTGACTGAGCGACGCGCCTTTTTTTGTCTGCGTTTTCCTCATTCAGCTTACGCGTTAGCGGAAAGGCACGCCGCGATCGTTGCCGGACCCTTTAGTGCATTGACCGCCTATGTTGACAAAGGCTGAGGCCGCCGCGGTGCTAATCGCACTGCCGTTACGGCTGGCCAGGGCGCCGGCCATGGCAATGGCGCCGGTCACCACCGCACCGGTACAAGGATCCTGAAATAGCCCATAGCCTTTCGCCGCCCAATTAGGCTGGAAGCCGTTCGCCTGCGCGCCGTAGGAGCTTGGGCCATAGTCGCGATCCCGGTCGCCGCCGTTATTGCCGTCACCGGCGCCGCCAATCCGTTGCATTTCTTCTCTGGTCAGTTCTCTCAGCATAGGTCGATCTCCTGTTAACGCGACTTAGCGTTATTTTTAGGGTTGTTATTTTCGATTTGAGATTTGCGGCTCTCATTTAGCAGCCAGCGTATTGGCTTATAGAGGCACTCGGCCAACTTCAATGAGCCAAATAAGGTAAACGGGATGATGACAAAACTATCGACGCCAGGCGGCAGAGCAAATAAACCCCAGGAAAAACCCAGTGTGTTTAAAATAGTGCTCATGATCAAAAGGGCGATGCCGCTGATGAATAAATCACTCAGCTGAAACTTTATCTTCATATTTACACCGTTTATATTTTAGTGAGGCTTGCCGCGTACTGGTAGCAAGGTTGTTTTCAATATAACGCTGGGGAAATAAGGTGGGAAATCGATTTTTCTTGTCAGTGAATAAATAAGGGATGTGAGTAAATAAAATCATTAATACATTATTTTTAAATTTAATGCAGCAGCCAGGGTGATGTGGCGCGTTATTCCCTTCCTAAGAATAAAGTACACCGGCACGGTTTGCCGGCGAGTGATGAGTGTGGGTCCCGGGCTGCCGATGCGGCGCCGCGTCGAATGACGTTGCAGAAGCCGGATAGGGGCGCAACCCGGAATTTTTGCTACAGGTCCTGCGTGATTATTTCTTTTTCTTCACCACTTTCCATTTTCCGCCATCGCTGGTCTCGCTGAAGGATACTCTAAACTTGTTGCTTTTCCAGTGGGTCAAACCGAATAATCGGCGTGCCTTGCGGTTGCTTTTCGCTTTAATCATGATCTCGCTCCTGTGGTTAGCAAAGGTCGATGCTGCGCCCTGCAGCCGGCAGGCTGCCGGACGCATTTATTCAGGGTGTAAGTTATCTGTCGCGCATTTAACTCTGCGTGACTGCGTTATTTTTTATTTTCGCTGAGGAGTAAGCGTTTTTATCGCCGCCGATGGCTAACGGGGAGGCGATGTTTTCTTGTTACCGGGTCTATTCTAGGTCGGGGTTTTATTTATTCAAGCCGCCGGAGACATTTGAACCTTAATCCGGATAAAAGGCGTTTCTCAGGCTTTTGTCCCAATAAAACGGTTTTATTGCCATTTTGTCTCAGGCAAAAGGGGGGAAGGAAGGAGGAGGTGGATTCAGAAGGTCATGCCGCCGATCACCGCCGCCAGACGATCGAATATCTCACCGAACAGGTGCTCGCAGAATGGCGCCAGCATCGGCATCATCATGCCCAGCGTCATGATGCCGAAGGTCATGGTGACCGGGAAGCCGATCACGAACACCGACAGCTGTGGCGTCATGCGGTTGAGCAGCCCGAGCGCCATGTTCAGCGTTAACAGCAGGCAGATCAGCGGCAGCGCCAGCATCATGCCATTGATGAAGATCAGCGAACCGACCTGGGTCAGCACCAGGAAGCCGTTGCCGTTCAGCGGCTGCGTTTGGATAGGCAGGGTGTGGAAGCTGTCAGCCAGCAGCGAAATCAGCCACAGATGGCCGTTGAAGCTGAGGAACAGCAGCATCGCCAGCAGATTGAGCAGGCGCGCCAGCACCGGCATGTTCGGGCCGCCGCTGGGATCGAAGAAGGTGGCGAACGACAGGCCCATCTGCATGCCGATCACTTCGCCCGCCAGGCGCACCGCCGCGAAGGCGAACTGCATGGTCAACCCCAGCGCCACGCCGATCAGAATCTGTTGAATCGCCAGCCACAGGCCGGCAGCGGAGAAGATCGGAATATTGCTGGCGGGCAGCGTCGGCGCGATCAGGATGACGATCAGCCCGCCAAGGCCGATTTTGACCTTTTTGCTGATTTGCTTTTCGCTGAATATCGGCGCGGTGCTGATCAGTGCCAGAATGCGCAGCAGCGGCCAAAAATAGTGGCTGAGCCAGACGGTGAGCTGGGCGCTGTCGAAAGTGAGCACGGTCAGCCGATCAGGGTAGGCAGGTTGCTGAACAGGGTGCGCATGTAGTCCAGCAACAGGTTCAGCATCCAGGGGCCGGCGATGATGATGGTGGCCACCACCGCCAGAATTTTGGGGATGAACGACAGCGTCATTTCGTTGATCTGGGTGGCGGCCTGCAGCAGGCTGACTACCAGGCCGCTGATGAGCGCCGCCAGCAGCAGCGGGGCGGCCAGCGCCAGCGCCACTTTCATCGCCTCGGTGCCGAGCGCCATAACCGATTCAGGTGTCATCTCGCTTTCTCCGGTCGGGGGTTACGAATAGAAGCTCTGCGCCAGCGAGCCGAGCAGCAGCTGCCAGCCATCGACCAGCACGAACAGCATCAGCTTGAACGGTAGCGAGATGGTCGCCGGCGGCACCATCATCATCCCCAGCGCCATCAATACGCTGGCGACCACCAGATCGATAATCAGGAACGGAATAAACACCGTAAAGCCGATCTGGAAGGCGGTTTTCAGTTCGCTGGTGACGTAGGCGGGCAGCAAGATGCGCATCGGCACCGCTTCCGGGCCGGCCAGCGGCGGCTGATTGGCCAGCCTGGCGTACAGCGCGAGATCGGTTTCGCGCGTTTGGCGCAGCATGAATTCGCGCAGCGGCTGCGCGCCTTTATCCAGCGCGACCTCCAGTCCGATCTTGTCCTGGCTGAACGGCAGGTAGGCGTCCTGATAGACCTTGTCGAACACCGGCGACATGATGAAGAAGGTCAGGAACAGCGCCAGCCCCAGCATCACCTGGTTCGGCGGCGCCGACGGCGTGCCCAGCGCATTGCGCAGCAGCCCGAGCACGATGATGATGCGGGTGAAGCTGGTCATCATCAGCAACATGGCGGGCAAGAAGGTCAGCGAGGTCAACAGCACCAGCGTCTGCACCGGCAGCGACCAGCTTTGGCCGCCGTTGGCCAGCGGCTGGCTGATCAGCCCCGGCAGTTGTGCAAAAGCCGCCGGGCTGATCAGCAGCAGGGCGGCAGGGAGCCAAACCGCCGGACGGCGGACGAGGGTATGAAGAGTCGAGGTCATGCCGATTTTTCCGGGCGTTTCAGAACTTTTTGCATCAGTTGGCGGAAGTCCGCCGGTGTTGCCGCGTTGGTCTCGCCTTCGTCTTTCGGCGGGGCGGGCAGGGTGTGCAGCGGGGTGATCTGCTGGGCGGTGACGCCCAAGACCAGCAGGGTGTCGTCGACTTCCACCACCACCACGCGCTCGCGCTGCCCGACCTGGCAACTGGCGCGCAGGTTGAGCAGTTTGTTGTTGCGCGCCTGCGGGGCGAACCCCAGCCGACGGAACAGCCAACCGGCCAGCAGGATCAGCAGCAGAATGCCGCCGAGCGCGCTGCTGACCTGCATCAACACCGAACCGGCCGGCAGGGCCGGCGCGGCGGGTTGTTGGGTGCTTTGCACGGTAACGGGCGCGGCGGCGGTCATCAGCGGCTCAGTCGACGCATGCGTTCGGACGGGGTGATGATGTCGGTGATGCGCACGCCGAACTTGTCGGCCACCACCACCACTTCACCTTGTGCGATCAGGTAACCGTTGATCAGGATGTCCAGCGGTTCGCCGGCCAGGCCGTCCAGCGCCACCACCGAGCCCTGCGACAGGCGCAGCAACTCTTTGATAGTCATCTTGGTGCGCCCCAGTTCCACGGTCAGCTTGACCGGAATATCCAGGATCAGGTCGATATCCTGCAGGCTGCCGAGCGCATCCTGAGCCTCCAGCGACTTGAACACCCCTTCGGTGCTCGCGCCGGATTTCTCTGAGGACTGCTGCTCGTTAAACGCATCAGCCCACAGATCGTCCACGGATTCCTTTCCTTCGCCAGACGGTTGCTTAGGATCACTCATTGGGCTGTTCCTCACTCAGAGCATTCAAAATAGGGTTAATCAAATGTTCAACACGCAGGGCGTATTGCCCGTTCAACGTGCCGTATTGGCTGGTCAGAACCGGTACGCCGTCCACATGGGCGATCAGGCGTTCCGGCTTGTCTATCGGTAGTACATCGCCCGGTTGCAGCTTCAGGACTTTCGACAGCCGCATCGGGATATCGACGAAGTTGGCGATCAGCTCCAGTTCGGAGTGCTGCACCTGCTTCACCAGCGTTTCGCGCCAGTGGCTGTCTTCCTGCCGCGAGTTTTCCAGCGGTGGGTTGGTCAGCAGCTCGCGCAGCGGTTCGATCATCGCGAAGGGAATGCAGATGTTGAATTCGCCGGTCAGCGCGCCGATCTCCACCTGGAACGGCGTGGTGACCACGATATCGTTCGGCGAGGTGGTGATATTGGTGAACTTCACCTGCATTTCGGCGCGCACGTATTCCACGTCGATCTTGTAAATGGCGCTCCAGGCGTCGCCGTAGGCGTCCAGCGCCAGGCGCAGCATGCGCTTGATCACCCGCTGTTCGGTCGGGGTGAACTCGCGGCCTTCGACCTTGGTCGGGAAGCGGCCGTCGCCGCCGAACAGGTTGTCGACGGCGATGAACACCAGGCTCGGCGCGAACACGAACAGAGCGGTGCCGCGCAGCGGGTTCAGATGCACCAGGTTCAGGTTGGTCGGCACCGGCAGATTGCGGGCGAACTCGTGATACGGCTGGATTTTGATCGGGCCGACGGTGATGTCCGGGCTGCGGCGCAGCAGGTTGAACAATCCCATGCGGAACTGCCGGGCAAAACGTTCGTTGATGATTTCCAGCGCGTGCAGACGCTCGCGCACCACTCGGCGCTGGGTGTTCGGATCGTAAGGCTTGACCTCGCTCTCTTTGCCGACCACCGCTTCGGGTTCGTCACCCGCGCTGTCGCCGTTGAGCAAGGCGTCGATCTCTGCCTGTGAAAGAATGCTATCGCCCATAGTGATTACCGCAGTATGAAGGCGGTGAACAGCACGTCGCTGACCACCTGCTTCGGTTGTCCCTTAACCAGCGGCGGGCTGAGCACATCCTTAATCTGCGCCACCAACTGTTGCTTCCCTTGTTCATTGGCCAGCTGGCTCGCTTCCTGGCGGGAAAGCAGCATCAGCAGACGGCTGCGCACTTCCGGCAGAAAATCGTTCAGCTGACGGCGGGTACTTTCGTCCGGCAGACGCAGCGTGAGGCCGATATACAGCACGCGATCCGGGTTGTTGTCCGGCGTCACCAGATTGACGGTAAAGGTGTCGAGCGGCATGAACACCGGCGCCGCCGGCGGTTGTTCTTTGACGGCGGCCGGTTCGGCGCCGTTTTTATGCTGTTGCAGCAGCCACCAGCTGTAACCCGCGGCGCCACAGGCGACGACGCTGATCAACACCAGCAGGATGACCAGAAGGGGGCGTTTCGGTGCTGCCGGAAGGGAGTTCTGAGACATAGCCAAATCTAATTCCTGTTGTTCCACCCGCGGCCTGCGAGGCGGCGAGCATAGCGCGCAGCAAAGCCGCACGCATGACATGTAAAGGTATTATCGCGTCTATTGCGGCGTGCAATAGCCTGAATAAACGCGCAAATGGGTGCCAGCTTGAGCGTTTGCGGCGGCTCAGGCGAAAATATCGACGCCGTTGACCGCACTGGCCATGCGCTGCAGCGCCACCGGCGCGCTGACGTTGTCGGCTGCTGCCGCCTCGCCGCCATGATGTTCAGCATAGCTGGAACGCCCCTGGCCGTTGGAAGCCTGCTGTTGCGCCTGTTGCCAGTGCGGCGTGGATTCGCCGCCCACGCTGCTCTGCCCCAGGTTGATACCGCTCTCCGCCAGCGCGTGGCGCAGCTGTGGCATCGCCGCTTCCACCGCCGCACGCACCTGGCCGTGCGCAGAGGCGATGTGCAGCTGCGCCTGCTGGTCGTCCAGTTTCAGCGTGATCTGCAAAGCGCCCAGTTCCTGCGGGTGCAGGCGCAGCTCGGCGCTCTGCTGGCCGTTGCGGTGGAACATCAGCACCTGTTGGTTCAACGCCTGCTGCCATTCCGGGCTGCCCAGCTGCGCGTTGAGCTGCGGCGTAGGCGGTGCAGTCACCAGTGCGCTGGCCGGGGCGGCCGTTTGCGTCGGGCTGGCGGCGGCCAGGGCGACGGCGTGATTGAGCGTCGGCGGCTGCTGCGCATCGCTCGCCGGCAGCGGTTGCGCGGTGCTTGCACGTTCGCCGGTAGCCGGCTGCGTGAGCGCCGCCGTAGCGTTATCGCCGTCGGTGGCCGGTGTTTTAACGCTGGTCACCGTCGGGGCGGCTGGCGCCGCTGAACGAGCAGGGGTTTTATCACCGGCCGCCGCGATGTTCAGCAGGCCGTTGCCCGGCTGCAGCGCAGTGGCCTCGTCAGCGTTTTCCATCGGCAGCGACTGTTGGCCTTCGGCCGGTTGCGCCTGGGCGACGATCGCGGCCGGCAGCATGGCGTACAGCGCCTGCAGCGTCGCGGCATCCAGCTCTTTGGCGGCGACGATCGGCGTCTGCGCCGGTTTATCGCCGGCGGCGGGCGCATCGCCTTCAACGGCTTCAGGTGAAGGCGCGTCGGCTGAGGTTGACAGGTTCGGCAACAGACCGCCGCGCTCGCCGAAGGTGGCCAGCAGTTGATTGAGCTGGTTGCGGCTCAGGGCCGGGGCACGTTCATTGTCCGCGCTCAGCGTGGCCGGCTGAGGTTTGCCATCGGCGGCGGGCGCGAAACGCGCGCCGAGCAACTGGGCAAAAGCGGACGACAGCTGGCTTTCGTCCAGCGCCGAGGTCAGTTCGGTCAGACCGCCGGCGTCGCCGGGTAAGGCCAGGCCGGGCAGGGCGTTCAGATTCATGGGTTGATATTCCTTTGTGCGCTGCGTTGAGCGAATTCATCCATCAATTTTTGATCCCGTTTGTTCTCCTGCTGCTGCTCCGCATTCATTGCGCGGGTATGCAGGGTTTCGAAAGCGTTCAGCCGCTGTTGTTTGTCTTGCCATTGCTTCACCGCGTGATCCACTTTCTGCCCCCACTGCAGCAGCTGCTGGCGGTGCTGGTCGATGGCCTGCTCAAGCGTGCCGATAAACTGCTGGTAGTTTTGCCAGCGTGAGCTGTCCATGCCGTCGCAGAGCGTATGATTCAGCTTCTGGCGGTATTCGTCCTGATAGTTGAGCAGCATCGACAGCTGTTGCTCCGCCGCCTGCTGCGCCTGCCGTACCTGGCCCAGCTGTTGCGCGGCTTGTTCCACCGCATCCTGCGCCAGATCGCGTAGGGTAATCAGGGGTGACTGTGATTTCATCGCTCTGCGCCTCTGTGACGTTAAACAATCAACTGCTGCAGCTGTTGACAGGCTTCATCATAGCCGCTGCGTTCAAAGATGCCCTGTTGCAGGTAGGCTTCCATCTGCGGATACAGCGTCATCGCTTTGTCCAGCAACGGATCGCTGCCTGCCGCGTAGGCGCCGACGCTGATCAGATCGCGGTTGCGTTGATAGCTGGCCAGCATCTGTTTAAAGGTGCGAACCCGGCGATAATGCTCTTCGTCGATCAGCGACGTCATGGCGCGGCTGATCGACGCTTCGATGTCGATCGCCGGGTAGTGGCCGGCCTCCGCCAGGCGGCGCGACAGCACCACATGGCCGTCGAGTATGGCGCGGGCCGAGTCGGCGATCGGGTCCTGCTGATCGTCCCCTTCGGTCAATACGGTATAGAAGGCGGTGATGGAGCCACCGCCACTGATGCCGTTGCCTGCGCGCTCCACCAGGGCGGGCAGCTTGGCGAAGACCGAAGGCGGATAGCCTTTGGTCGCCGGCGGCTCGCCGATGGCCAGGGCGATCTCACGCTGCGCCATGGCGTAGCGGGTGAGGGAGTCCATGATCAGCAGCACGTGCTGCCCGCGATCGCGGAAATCTTCGGCGATGCGGGTGGCGTAGGCCGCTCCCTGCATGCGCAGCAGCGGCGACACGTCCGCCGGAGCGGCGATCACTACCGAGCGCGCGCGGCCTTCGGCACCGAGAATGTTCTCGATAAAGTCTTTGACCTCGCGGCCACGTTCGCCGATCAGGCCAACGACGATCACATCCGCCTGGGTATAACGGGCCATCATGCCGAGCAATACGCTCTTACCGACGCCGGAGCCGGCGAACAGGCCCATGCGCTGGCCGCGCCCGACGGTCAGCAGGCCGTTGATGGTGCGCACTCCCACGTCCAGCACCTGCTCGATCGGCGTGCGCTGCAAGGGGTTGAACGGCGCGGTGATCAGCGGCGCGCGGTAACCGGTTTCCGGGGAGGGCAGGCCGTCGAGCGGTTTGGCGCTGCCGTCGAGTACGCGGCCCAGCAGCGCCGGGCCGAGCGGCAGCTGTTTGCCGGCGCTTTGGCCTTCCGGCGCGATGCGGGCGTAAACCCGCGCGCCTGGCACGATGCCTTCCACTTCTTCCAACGGCATCAGAAACAGCCGCTGGCCGTTGAAGCCGACCACTTCGCTTTCCACTTCCTGCACCTCACCGGCGTCGTGCCGTTCGATGAGGCAGGTCGCGCCGAGCGGCAACTGCAGCCCGGTGGCCTCGAGCACCAGCCCGGTGGCGCGGGTCAGGCGGCCGTAACGGCGCACCGTCGGCGCGCGGGCGATGCGCTTTTCCAGCGTATCCAGAGAGCTCAGCCAGCGGCCGAGACGCGCGGTCATCAGACTTCTCCTGGTGCCGCCAGGCGGCACAGTTCATGCCAGCGCGTCGCCAGGCTGGCGTCGAGATCGCCTTCTTCGGCGCTGACCTTGCAGCCGCCCGGGTGCAGTTCGCCGTCCGCCAGCAGGCGCCAGCCGTGCAGGCTGAGGGTGACCCCCAGCTGCTGTTCGACGCGTTGGTAGTCGTCCGGGTGGACCCGCAGCTGCGGCTTGCCGTTGAACATCGGCTCCTGCTGAATCAGCTGTTGGATCTGCGCGAGCAGGGCGGTGCCGTCGCACACCGGCGGCTGGCCCAGCACCTGTTTGGCGGCGGTCAGCGCCAGCTGCATCAACCGCGAAGCGATCACGCTGTCGAGTGCGTCCAGCGTGTGCTGGAATTCGGTGACCAACTGCTGCCAGTGAGCGGTCAGCGGCTGTTGCTGCTGCTGCGCTTCCAGCAGCCCCTGCTGGCGGCCTTCCTCCAGACCGGACTGAAAACCGGCCTCATACCCTTTTTGCTGGCCGTCGGCATAGCCCAGCTGCTGGCCCTGTTGCTCTGCCTGCAGGCGCAGCGTCGCCAGCTGCTGTTGCAATTCGGCCTGCGCGTCCGGCGACGGATCGTCAAGTTCGAGATCCGGCAATGGCGGCAGCTCGAGAGCCGGTTTCTGCTCGCCCAAATCGTTGAGCAACCAGGGCTGCCAGGGCAGGGTGTTAATGCGATCAGACATAGGTGTCCTCGCCGCCGCCGATGATCATTTCGCCGGTTTCCGCCAGGCGTCTTACCACCAGCAGGATGGCTTTCTGCTCGTTCTCCACCTGCGACATGCGCACCGGCCCACGGTTGGCCAGATCGTCGCGCAGGATGTCGGCGGCGCGTTGCGACATGTTCTTGAGGAACTTCTCGCGCAGCGGCTGTTCGGCGCCTTTCAACGCGATCAGCAGCGACTCGCCTTCCACTTCCTGCAGCAGGCGTTGGATGCTGCGATCGTCGACTTCCACCAGGTTTTCGAACAGGAACATCTCGTCGATGATCTTCTGCGCCAGCTCGCCGTCGTATTCGCGCATCGCGTCGATGACCGCTTCTTCCTGCTGGGTTTTCATCAGGTTGATGATCTCGGCGGCGGTACGCACCCCGCCCATTTTGCTGCGCTTGAGGTTCTGACCGTCGAGCAGGTTGTTCAGCACTTCGGTCAGCTCCGCCAACGCCGCCGGCTGCACGCCGCCGAAGGTGGCGATACGCAGCATCACGTCGTTGCGCAGGCGTTCGTCGAACAGGGCCAGGATGTCTGCCGCCTGGCCGCGTTTGAGGTGCACCAAAATAGTGGCGATGATCTGCGGGTGTTCGTCGCGGATCAGATCGGCGGCGCTCTGCGGCTCCATAAAGTTGAGCGTTTCCATGCCGGTGGTGGTCTCGCGCGATTCGAGAATGTCTTCCAGCAGGCTGGCGGCTCGCTCTTCGCCCAGCGCCTTGACCAGCACCGAGCGCAGGTAGTCGCTGGCGTTGACGCTCAGCGCCGCGTATTGCTCGGCGTCGTCTTCAAACTCGGTCAGTATTTCGCCGAGTTGTTTGTGTGAAACCTGGCTCATGCCGGCCATGGTGCCGCTCAGCAGCTGTACTTCGCGCGAGGAGAGGTGTTTGAACACCTCCGCCGCGCGATCTTCACCCAGCGTCATCAGCAAGATGGCGCTTTTGTCGGTTCCGGTCAGGCTCATATCTCGTTACTCATCCATTGGCGGATTACCAGAGCGACCACGCGTGGGTCTTTGTCAGCCAGATCGCGGATCCGCTGGCTCTGGACTTCTGCACTGACGCGCTGCTGCGATTTGCGACGCTGCGCCAGCTCCTCGTTGCTCGGTTTGTTGCTGTCGACCGTTTTAGTGACAGGGGCGTTGGCGGCGGCGAGGGCGGCCTGTTGCGCCGCCTGGCGCTGTTGCAGCTGCGGCCGCACCAGTTTGCGCCACAGCAGCCAGGCAACCAGCAGCACCAGCAGATAACGGCCGGCGTCGAGCAGACGATCGATGAACGACTGACTTTGCCAGAACGGCAGTTCACCGCCGGTAACCTGACTGTCGGTAAACGGTGTGTTGACCACGTTCAGGGTATCGCCGCGGCTGCTGGAATAGCCCATCGCTTCACGCACCAGCGCTTCGATCTGCGCCAGCTGCTCTTTGCTCATCGGCTGCGGTTTGCCGTCTTTGTCTACGCCGAGGTAGTTGACCACCACGGCGACCGACAGACGCTGCACGGTGCCGGCTTTTTGCTGGGTATGGCGGATGGTGCGGTCAAGCTCGTAGTTGGTCGTCGCGTCGCGTCGGGTGTTTTGCGGCACGCCGCTGGCCGCTGCGCTGCGGGTGGTTGCGGCGTTTTGCGCGGTCGCGTTGGCGTTGTTGCCCGCCGCGGTGGCCGGCTTGGCGGTTTCAATCGGCGCGGTGGCCGGCGCGCTCGGCTGATTGGACAGCGCGCCCGGCACGCCGCCGACCTGTGGCCCGCCGATCTGCTCGCTCAGGCTGGTTTGCTGGGAGCGGATAGCGGCTTTGTCCGGCTGCTGGTTCGGCTGATACTGTTCATCGGTTTGTTCGCGCGTGGCGAAATCGATCTGCGCCGTGACCTGAGCCCGCACGTTGGCGCTGCCGACCACCGGGGCCAGGATCGCTTCGATGCGGCGCTGGAAGCCGTTTTCCACTTCGTTGGCGTATTTCAGCTGCGAGGCGTTGAGATCGCGCCCGGTACCGTCGGACTGCGTCAGCAGGCGTCCGGCCTGATCGACGACGGTCACGTTGCCTGGCGGTAGGCCGGCAACGCTGCTCGACACCATATAAACGATGGCGTTGATCTGGCCGTCGTCCAGGGCGCGGCCCGGTTGCAGAGTCAGCGTCACCGAGGCGGAAGGGGATTTTTGTTCGCGCACGAACAGTGAAGGCTTAGGTAACGCCAGGTGAACGCGGGCGTTTTGCACCGGTCCCAGCGATTCGATAGTGCGCGACAGCTCGCCTTCAAGGGCGCGCTGATAGTTGATCTGCTCGCTGAACTGGCTGATGCCGAATTTTTCCTGATCCAGCAGTTCGAAACCGACAGCGCCGCCTTTTGGCAGCCCTTGCTGCGCCAGACGCAGACGGGTTTCATGCACTTTTTCCGCCGGGATCAGCAGCGCCGCGCCATTTTCGGCAAAGCGGTAAGGGATGTTCATCTGCGTCAGCTGAGTGACAATGGCACCACCGTCGCGGTCGTTCAGATTGCTGTACAGCACGCGGTAGTCGGGGCTTTTCACCCACAACAGCAGTGCGACGACGATCGCGATCGCGGCGGAGGCGGCGACCAGCAACGGAATTTTCGGGTTGGCGCGCAGACGATTCCAGATGGCCTGCAGGCCGTTGTCGCGGCTTTCGCCGGCGGTTATCGAAGCACTCATTTTAGGTCTCGTCCTTCAATGGCGCTCACGATCCCGTACGGGCCGCTGAGCAGCTCCCTGCCAGGCTGATGAACGGTATGGTTAGCGTTGTGTGACAAAACAGACTCCCTGATACACATATCTTCTAAATAGCGGCGCTCCCATTTCTGGGCAGGCCATTATTCGCCTTATCAGATGATTCTGATTGCCCGATAAGCCGGGTTTTTTGCAGTTAATTAACCGCTTTAGCTCTGAAAACGCTGTGCTAGGGTGTGCATCATTGGAGAAGTGCAGGGTGAAACTTCACCCGGCAAGACGAAATGATTGAGGGTCAGATGGCGATTCAGGGCATTGAAGGGGTGCTGCAGCAGATGCAGACCATGGCGGTTCAGGCCGGCAAGATGGGGCAAAATGCGGCGCCGCAGGGCGTTAGTTTCGCCAGTGAACTGACCGCTGCGCTCGGTAAGATCAGCGAGACGCAGCAAACGGCGCGCAAACAGGCGCAGGATTTCGAGCTGGGCGTGCCGGGCATCAGCCTGAACGATGTGATGGTCGATCTGCAAAAATCGTCGGTATCTCTGCAATTGGGCGTCCAGGTGCGCAACAAGCTGGTGGCGGCCTACCAGGACATCATGAATATGCCGGTGTGATGAGCATGCCGGTCATTTTTCAGTGAAATTTTGCTCGGCGCTGTTACCCTATAGCGACTGTTGTTGATAGGGATATGATTATGTGCAAATCACGGTGTTTTGTTCTGGCCTTGATAGCGTTGTCAGGATGCGCTGGGCAAAACGATGATTATTCATCGGCCCAAAAGAATGCGGCTCAGCAGGAAAGCAGCAAAGAATGGAAAGCGTTTGTCGCACCGCTGTCCGTGAAGACGCAGTCGCCCGGCGAGCGAGAGATGAAACGCGTCGCCCGGCAATATTGACGTCGTGGCCCCAGCCGATGGACAAAAAAAACCAGCTATCGAAATAGCTGGTTGAAGGTGCGATAAAACATTTGTGTAATGTAGGAGCGTCGACGCCCGCTCGAAGTGGCGCCGACGCGGTTATCATATTTGTTATGTTATAACAAATCAATGCCGTTGTACGTTTACCTCAGCCATCCAATTCTGCGATCCGCTCGTGAGCATTCGCCAACCCTTGAGCGTGGCCGTGCGGTTTCATGTCCAGCCCTTCAGCATAGATAAATTGCACGTCGCCAATTCCCATCAGCCCCAGCACCGAGCGCAGGTAGGGCGTCACGGCGTCGGTTGGCTGACCGACGTGCACGCCGCCGCGTGAACTGAACACCAGCGCATTGACGCCCTCGACCAACCCAACCGGATAGGTGGCGGTGTAGTTGAACGTTACCCGGGCGCGGGCCACCAGATCGAACCAGTTCTTCAGCTGGGTCGGTACGTTGAGGTTGTACATCGGCGCGCCGATCAGCAGTAGATCGCTCTCTTTCAGTTCGGCAATCAGTCGATCGGAGAGCGCCACCGCCGCTTTGGCGCGTTGGCTGGTGTTTTCCGCGCCGCGCAGCGCGCTGAACAGCTCGCCGTCCAATACCGGCAGATCCAACGCCGCCAGGTCGTGTTCGACGATCTTATCGTCATATCCTTTGGCCCGACGTTCCGCCAGATAATGATCAATCAGGGTATTGGTCTGCGAGTCGTTTCCCATAATGCTGGATTTGAGCACCAGTATATTTTTCATGTGGTTGTCCTCTGACGGTAATCTGTGGATTTCACCGGGAGTACCGGAATGACTGCAGGTTATCATTGCTTAGTATTCACCAGTGGTGATAGGTTTTCACATTATTGATTCCAAATTGGAAACATAGGATGAAAAGCGATCTCAGCGCACTGCCGGCTTTTGTCGCCGTGGCGGAAGGCGGCAGTTTTGCCGCCGCCGCAGACAAGCTTCATCTGACCCGTTCTGCGGTCAGCAAAATCGTGTCGCGCCTGGAGGATCGGCTCGGGGTCATGTTGTTTATGCGCACCACGCGCAGCCTGAGCCTGACAGATGAAGGGGCGTTGTACTATGAACATTGCCGGCAGGCGTTGGCGAATGTGCAGGCGGCGGAAAATCAGCTGGACAGCGGCAAGATGCAGGTCAGCGGCCGCCTCAGAGTCTCGGTGCCGGTATTGTTTGGCCATCTGTGCATTGCGCCCTTGCTGACGGCGCTGGCGAATGAGCACCCGCTATTGACGCTGGAGATGTCGTTCAGCGATCGCAGGATCGATCTGATCGACGAGGGATTCGATCTGGCGGTGCGCATCGGTGAGCTGGCGGACAGCGGCAGTCTGGTTGCCCGGCGACTGGGGGAACACGGCATGATCCTCTGCGCCTCGCCCGATTACGTACAGCGCCACGGCGAGCCCAGGACGCCGGAAGCGTTAAGCCGGCATCAGGCCGTCGGGTATTTACACGGCGGCGTCGTGTTGCCCTGGCAGCTGCGCGGCGCAGACGGTGAACTCCGGTCGTTCAGGCCGCCGGCCAAGATGATGATGGATGATATGCAGGGGATCGTCGATGCGGTTTCCGCCGGTGCCGGCATTGCGTGGCTGCCGGAGTGGCTGGTGCGTGATCGGTTGATGGCGGGGACGTTGACGGAGGTCATGCGCGGTGAGTCCAGCCTCAGTTTTCCGGTGAGCGTTGTGTGGCCCTTTATGCCTTATCAGCCGCTTAAGGTGCGGCTGGCGGTGGACAAACTGGTGGCGGAGCTGCCGGGAAAATTGGCGCTTGTTGCGCCGTCGATGTCGCATCGGCCATGACCGGTGCCCGCACCGGCGGGAAAGGGAGGGCAATGCACCGAATAGAGGGATGAAACCTGTGCTGCCGGGCTTATTGAATGCGCAGGCGAGCGTTTATTATAACCTTATTAGTAGGGTTATTATTCGAGACGGGTCAATGAGCAGTAAAAGCGAATCCAGATGGCGTTTGATCAGTATTTTAATGTTGACGGTGCTCGCCGTGTTAATTGGCATTTTGGTCAAACTGGATTGAAGTCTGACCAGGCGATAAAAAGCCTGGTCGTCTTATTGTGCGGCAAGTAAGCGCATCATGTCTTCTTCATACAGTAGTGCCAACAGCCACAGCCCCAACAACATTATTGCCAGAGAAAATAACCGCTTTTCATTATGCATCGTTTAATTCGCTGTTCGGCGGGTGGACGTTACATAGCGTATCTCAGCATTGTTACAACCGTTAAGGGCTTGTGTTAAATAAAACCGTTTTGTTGCGCGTCTATTTAGGTTTCTCCGGCGACTATCGCCTCGCCCCCCTGGAGGCCGGGCTCCATAATTCTCTGGTGGCCGCGAATGGCGGTAGGCGCAAAACCGAAGCGTTTACGAAAACGTTCGGCGAAACGCGACGCACTTTCATAGCCGACATGTTGCGCAATGGCGGAGATAGGCCAGTCGGTCGACTGCAGCAGGGCCAGCGCGCTGCTCATACGCACGTCGATCATCAGATTGCGCAACGCGGTATTTTCCATCGACAGTTTGCGACGCAGCATCACTTCGCTCATCGACAGGCTTTCCGCGACTTTGGCCGCTGTCCAAATGCTGTGCGGATCGGTCGCCAGGCAGCGGCGCACGCGCTGCGTGAGATCCTTGGCTTCGTTATGGATGAAGCGAATACCGAACTGGGCCAACCACAGCAGAATTTCCAGCATTTTGTGCCGCACGATGAGGGTGGGAAAACGCTGCCGAAGCGCCAGTGCCAGGCTGGTGGTCTCAAAGCTGTGTTTCAGGGCACAGGGCAGGTTGCGCAGCGTCAGGACGGCGTCGAACGGCATCGGTGGCGGCATTTCTTCTACCGGCGGCTGGACGTTGAGCAGCAGCGGATCGCAGGTCAGCACCTGACAGCTGAAAACACCTTCTTCGGATGGGCCATTAATAATGTCCACCGTTTGACCGCCGTCGATAATCAACAGCTCGCCGGGATGAGCCACCACTTCCTGTTGTTGCCAGCGTACGCGCTTATGGCCTTGTTGTATCAGATACAGATGTGGTTGCTCAAAATAGACTGAAGGGAATAATAATTCAGTATGCTGAATGATGTGCGCTGAGGCACCAATTCCAGGACAGAGATTAATTGTACGTTCCATCGATATTCATTTCGCAGCCATTATCTGAGAATATCTTTACGCTTTGATCAGCGTCGGAGCAACATTTTTCCATGGGCCGTGAAACACAGCGGCGAGTTTTATCTATCAAAAATCAATTTCCTGCTGAACAGAAAACGTCCGTGTCGGGATGATGTTTATCCATTAAAGTGAGAGCAAAGCTCAAAGCGCGCATTTTACCAATTACCCATAAACTGAATAATTCAAATGCCATAGATTAATATCCTAACCTAACCCGAGAGTAATAGCGCATAGTGCTATTTAATCCATTTTCGCCGGTATTGTCGATCTTATCGGACCTGTGGCTCCCCCAACAGCAGCGAACGGTCGTTAAACTGACCGTAGGTATTATTGACCACGTTTTGGCGCGTGGACTGTTCGATCAGCATTTTCAGCTCATCCATGCGCTGCTGCAGCAGGCGTTTTAGTTCGGTTTCGTTGTCGAGAATTTGCTGCAACTTATTGCGCAGCATCTCCTGCAACGCCATTGACGGGCCGGCCTGGCCGGTAAAGGCGGCGGTTTTTTCCACCGCCGTCACGTAGGCGAATTCGAGCTCAACGAGCTCTTCCCAGCGCCCGGTCTGCGCCAGCGCGATCATCTGGCTGCTCAGGGCATAGATTTGTTGATAAGCGGCTAAGAGCTGTTGTTGACGTTCCATTACACGGCGTCCTGCGAAGGGTGGTAGTTGGGGCCGATCTGGCGCCAGGCGTCGGCGATGTTTTCCAGCAGCTTGACCACTTCGGCGATCGCCTCTTCGTCGTTGTGCAGGTTGGCCTGCATCAGCCGGCGTTTCATATAGTCATACAGCGCCGCCAGGTTTTCGGCGATCTCGCCGCCCTGTTGATGGTCGAGGCCGCTTTTCAGGCCGTTGTCGATGATGTTGATGGCTTTGGACAGCGCCATGCCTTTGCCTGCGATATCGCCCTGGTTCATCAAAATGCGTGCGCGAAGCAGGGCGCTGAGCGCCCCGTCGAACAACATCACGATTAACTGGTGCGGGCTGGCGCTCATGGCGCCGCTTTCCAGACTGACCTGTGCGTAGGCCTGAGTGCCGCTACGGTTATACATGTTGTTTCTTTACCTGATTAAGGGTTACTTGAACTGTTGAGCCAAATAGTTACTGGTGCCGTTCATTTTCGACATCATGGTATCCAGCTGAACGAACTGCTGCTTATAGCGATCGATGGTGTTCTGAATGCTGGCGGTGACCGTGGTGATCTGGCTGTTCAGGCGATCGAGGTTGGTGTTGATGCTCTTGGTCGAGTTCTCGATGATGCCGCCGGATTTGATGTAGCTTTGGATCTGGTTGTGGATCTCGGTGGCCATGCCGGTGTCTTTGCCGTTGCCGACGAAGAAGTTGGTGACCTGATCCGGTTTTTCATCCATCGCTTTTTTCAGCTTGGTGCTGTCGATTTCCAGCTTGCCGGTTTTGGTGTTGGTGGAGATGCCGAGGTTGCCCAGGCCTTTCAACTCAGGGTTATCCTGCGCTGCGCTGAGGGCGCTTTTGATCGAAGACTGAACGCCGCGCAGGGTGTTGTCGCCGAGCAGCGGGCCGTTGCTTGGGTTTGGCGCTTCGCCGGTTTTCACCGGGGTATATTTGGTCAGCGCATTAAAGGTATCCAGCAGCGAGTTATAGCTGTCGACCCACTCTTTGATCTTGTCGGTGGTGCCGGCGGTGTTGGTGCTGATCACCAGGTGTTGCGGTTCATCGGTTTTGGTTTTGGTTTTCAGATCGATGGTGACGCCTTGCAGGGCATCGCTGATCGAGTTGGTGCTGCGCTTGATAGCGGTGCCGTTCACCGTCAGCTCCGCATCCTGTGGCTCGACCGTCTGCTTCATGGCGGTGCCGGTGCCGCGGGTGGCGTTGTAGTTCAGGATATCGCCCAGCTTGTCGTCGTTATCGACCTGCAGAGAAATCTTGTTGTTTTCGCCGGTGGTGGAAGAGCTGACCGCCAACTGATAGTCGTTGTCGCCGACGCGCATGATGCTGGCGGTGACGCCGGCTTTGGCGCCGTTGATGGCGTCGCGCAGCTCCAGCAGCGAGGTTTGATCGTCGCTGAGCGGGATCTTGGTGGCTTTCGGCGGGTTGCCGGCGGTGATGGTCAATGAGCGGTCCGTCACGCCTTCAGCGCCTAACTTAGCGCCCTGGTCGCTGACTTTCGCCTGCGTGGTCAGGGTTTGCGCCTGCGCCAGTTTGTTCACTTCCACCACGTAGTTACCCGGCACTGCCTTGGCGTTGGTGGTGATTTTAAAGGCGTCGTGTTCGGTGGCGGTGGTGGCTTTAAAGAAGTCCTCTTTCGCCATCTCTTTGCTGAGATTGTCGAACTTTTCCAGTGCACCCTTCAGCGTGCCGTAACCGGTCAGCTGTGCGTTATAGCTGGACTGTTTGGTGGTGTAAGGGGTCAGGCGCTGTTGTTCCGCTTTAGTCAGCTTATCCAGCAGGCCGTTGAGGTCGAGTCCTGAGCCGAGACCTAATGAACTGATCGTTGCCATGAGTAATTCTCCTTGATTATGACTTTATTCGCTTTACGCGTTATCGGCCCAGTAATGAAAAAGTTTACCGAAAAAAACAAAAAAACGATGGCGCAATAGAGGAGGGAAAAAGCGCGTTATTTCCGCCATTGCCGCAGACGTAAAAAAAAATAAAAAAATTCTAAAGGTTGTTGGGGGAGGGCCGATACCTGAGGGGACGGTGGTTGACGCCGTGGGCAAACAAGCCCGAACCTTTTAACTGTGTTGCGAAGAACGCAACTGACTCGTAAGGAAAGCAAACAATGGCACAAGTAATCAACACTAACAGCCTGTCTCTGATGGCGCAGAACAACCTGAACAAATCTCAGTCTTCTCTGGGCACTGCGATTGAGCGTCTGTCTTCCGGTCTGCGTATCAACAGCGCTAAAGACGACGCTGCGGGTCAGGCGATCTCCAACCGTTTCACCGCTAACATCAAAGGTCTGACTCAGGCTTCCCGTAACGCCAACGACGGTATCTCTCTGGCGCAGACCACTGAAGGCGCACTGAACGAAGTTAACGACAACCTGCAGAACATCCGTCGTCTGACCGTACAGGCGCAGAACGGTTCTAACTCCACCAGCGACCTGAAATCCATCCAGGACGAAATCACTCAGCGTCTGTCTGAAATCAACCGTATTTCCTCGCAGACCGACTTCAACGGCGTGAAAGTGCTGAGCAGCGATCAGAAACTGACCATCCAGGTTGGCGCTAACGACGGCGAAACCATCGATATCGACCTGAAAAAGATTGATTCAAAAGAGCTGGGTCTGGATACCTTCAACGTGACCGACAAAGGTCCTAAACTGGGTGCAGAAGTTACCGGTACTGTGAACGTTGGCGGTAAAGATCTGACTGTTGACCCAATGGCTGCAGGTAAAAAACTGTTCTCTGGTAAAGATGTTGATGGCAAAGATACTTTCTTTGTTGAGACTACCGATGCCAAAGGCGCCAAAACCTACAAATCAGCAACCATCGCTGAAGACGGTGCAACCGCAGGCAAGGCTAAAATCACCGAAGGTGCCGATGCCAAGATGTCCAACCCTCTGGAAACTCTGGACAAAGCGCTGGCACAGGTTGACGGTCTGCGTTCTTCCCTGGGTGCGGTACAGAACCGTTTCGATTCTGTTATCAACAACCTGAACAGCACCGTGAACAACCTGGCTGCTTCTCAGTCTCGTATCCAGGACGCTGACTACGCGACCGAAGTGTCCAACATGAGCCGTGCCAACATCCTGCAACAGGCTGGCACCTCTGTTCTGGCACAGGCTAACCAGTCTACTCAGAACGTACTGTCCCTGCTGCGTTAATCGTCTCTCCCGATTAACTGTCGCAAAAAGACCCCGCTTCGGCGGGGTTTTTTTATGTTCGCGCACCGCGCGGTTATTACATGGCACAAATAAAGCCTGTTTTGTGCGACTGTTCAGCCGATTGGCATTTCCCCCCCTAAGCATAATAGCGCTGACTCTCTTATCCGCAGGTTTAAGACATAGTGAGCGATCTGTATACCGCCGAAGGCGTGATGGACAAAAATTCTCTCTGGCTGCGCTACGTCCCGTTAGTGCGCCACGAGGCGTTGCGCCTGCAGGTCAGGCTGCCCGCCAGCGTGGAGCTCGACGATTTGCTGCAGGCCGGAGGAATCGGGTTATTGAACGCCGTTGAGCGTTATGACGCCCTACAGGGAACCGCCTTTACCACCTATGCGGTGCAG
Source organism: Serratia sp. BFP-2025 (assembly GCF_050880365.1). Lineage (NCBI taxonomy): Bacteria > Pseudomonadati > Pseudomonadota > Gammaproteobacteria > Enterobacterales > Yersiniaceae > Serratia > Serratia sp. BFP-2025. The sequence goes on from NZ_JBPAFV010000001.1 coordinate 1,053,197, forward strand.
CGCATTCGTGGCGCGATGCTCGACGAGCTGCGCAGCCGCGACTGGGTGCCACGCAGCGTGCGGCGCCATGCGCGCGAGGTCGCGCAGGTGATGCGGCAACTGGAACAGCGTTATGGCCGTCCGGCGAGTGAGACGGAAGTGGCGCAGACGCTGAATATCTCGCTGGATGAGTACCGTCAAATTCTGTTGGACACCAATAACAGCCAGCTTTTCTCCTACGACGAATGGCGCGAGGAGCATGGCGAGAACGCGGAACCGATGCTGGAAGGGCATGAAGAGGCCAACCCGCTGCATCACCTGTTGGAAGGCAGCCTGCGCCAGCGAGTGATCGACGCCATCGAGGCGTTGCCGGAGCGCGAAAAAATGGTGCTGACGCTGTATTACCAGGAAGAGTTGAACCTCAAGGAGATCGGCGCCGTGCTGGACGTCGGGGAATCCCGCGTCAGCCAACTGCACAGTCAGGCGATCAAACGGCTGCGCGCGCGGCTGGCGAACGATACCTGACGGCGGCTCGCCGCCCCCTCAACTCGAAGACTCATGCGACAATCGGACTGCCCCTTATGCCAGGAATACTGTTGAAAAAACGGCCGCTTAGCCGTTACCTGAAAGATTACAAGCACAGCCAGACCCATTGCTCCCAGTGCGGTAAACTGTTGGACCGCATGGCGCTGGTGTTTCGCGGCAAGATCATCAATAAAGAAGCCATCGCGCGCATGGATCAGCCGATCGACGACGCGGTCTGGCTGAACGTACAGCATGAGCTGACCGCGCTGTGCCGCTTTTGCAGCGAGATCTCCTGCAACAGCCACCCGAGCTATTTCGACATCATGGCGTTCAAACAGTATCTGTTCGAACAGACCGAGATGAGCCACAGCACCATCCGCGAGTATGTGGTGCGGCTGCGCCGGCTGGACGAAATGCTGGTGGCGCGCAACTACCCGGCGGACAAGTTCGCCAACAGCGCCAGCCATCAGCGCATCATCGACGATCTGCCTTCCGCGGCGCACAACAACTACCGCATTGCGCTGCGCAAATACGATCAGTATCTCGCCTGGCAGCGCAGCTACTGAGCTTTACCCCGGCCGTTGGGCCGGGGCTGGCTGTTTCCCCCGTGATAAAGGATGATTATTCAGTTCACATCTGCTAAATCTATCGGTTATCAGATGTTGATATTCGATTCCCTGGGGGGAAGTAGTGAACCTGCAACAACAACTGGCGCAATTCCCGCGCCTGGACCTGGTTGGCGCCGCCACACCGCTGGAAAAGCTGTCCCGTCTTTCCGATTATCTCGGCCGCGATATTTACCTTAAGCGTGACGACGTCACTCCTATGGCAATGGGCGGCAACAAGCTGAGAAAGCTTGAGTTTCTGGCCGCCGACGCCCTGCGCCAAGGCGCCGACACGCTGGTCACCGCCGGTGCCATTCAATCCAACCACGTGCGCCAGACGGCGGCGGTGGCAGCGAAGCTGGGCCTGCATTGCGTCGCGCTGTTGGAAAATCCTATCGACACCCGCGCAGAAAATTATCTGACTAACGGCAACCGCCTGCTGCTCGGCCTGTTCAACGCCGAAGTGGTGATGTGCGAAGCGTTGCACGATCCGCAGCAGCAGTTGGCGGAACTGGCCACGCGCCTTGAAGCGCAGGGCTTCCGGCCTTACGTGGTGCCGGTGGGTGGCTCCAATGCGCTGGGCGCGCTGGGGTATGTGCAGTGCGCATTGGAAATCGCTGAGCAGAGTCAGCGCAGCAACGTGGCGTTCAGCTCGGTGGTGGTGGCCTCCGGCAGCGCCGGTACCCACGCCGGGCTGGCGGTGGGGCTGCAGCAGCTGTTGCCGGAAACCGAGCTGATCGGCGTGACGGTTTCGCGCACCGTGATCGATCAGCTGCCGAAGGTTGAGCAGATCCAAAAGGCCCTGGCCTGTTCGCTGAATATCGACGAACTGGCACCGATCGCGCTGTGGGACGATTACTTCGCGCCGCAGTACGGCATGCCGAATGAAGAAGGCATGGCGGCGGTGCAGTTGCTGGCGCAGCAAGAGGGCGTGTTGCTGGATCCGGTATACACCGGCAAGGCGATGGCCGGTTTGATCGACGGCATCGCCCAGCGGCGTTTCCGCGATGAGGGGCCTATTCTGTTCGTTCACACCGGCGGTGCGCCGGCGCTGTTCGCCTATCATCCGCAGGTGTAAATACCGCTTGTTATTCCATTTTGAACTATATTTATAAAGTTATATTCCTTTATGCGGACGGACGCACTGTTAAAGTGCTGATATCAAAAAAGATAAATAACACACAGGGGTGTTTATGATGTTTGCGAAAGTTCGTCGTCAATGGCTGTTGGGCGTAGTGGGTGTCGCGTTGGCCGCCGGTTTGTCGACGCAAACCTATGCCGCCGACAATCTGCTGCAGCAGGTGAAACAGCGCGGTACGCTGATCGTCGGGCTGGAAGGCACCTATCCGCCGTTCAGCTTCCAGGGTGAAGACGGCAAGCTGACCGGTTTCGAAGTGGATTTCGCCAACGCGTTGGCGGAACACCTAGGCGTGAAAGCCAAGCTGAACCCGACCAAATGGGACGGCATGCTGGCTTCGCTGGACTCGAAACGTATCGACGTGGTCATCAACCAGGTGACCCTCTCCGATGAGCGCAAGAAGAAATATGACTTCTCCACCCCTTACACCGTTTCCGGTATTCAGGCGCTGGTGAAGAAAGGCAACGAAGGCACCATCACCAAGCCGGAAGACCTGAAGGGCAAGAAGGTTGGCGTGGGTCTTGGCACCAACTATGAACAGTGGCTGCGCGCGAACGTGCAGGGCGTGGACGTGCGTACCTACGACGACGACCCGACCAAGTATCAGGATCTGCGCGTTGGCCGCATCAACGCCATTCTGGTGGATCGTCTGGCGGCGCTGGATCTGGTGAAGAAAACCGGTGATACGCTGGCGGTAGCCGGCCCGGCGTTCTCTCGTCAGGAGTCCGGCGTGGCGCTGCGCAAAAATAACCCAGAGCTGCTGGCCGCGATTGATCAGGCGATCGCCGAGATGCAAAAAGACGGCACGATGGCGAAGATCTCCGAGAAATGGTTTGGCGCGGACGTAACTAAATAATGCACGAAAGTATTCAACTGGCGCTGGATTCAGCGCCATTTTTATTGAAGGGCGCCATACTGACGCTTCAGCTCAGCCTGGGCGGGATGGCGTTGGGATTGCTGCTCGGTTTTCTGCTGGCGCTGATGCGCCTTTCGCCGCTGTGGCCGCTGTCGTGGCTGTCGCGCATTTACGTGTCGCTGTTCCGCGGCACGCCGTTGATCGCCCAGCTGTTTATGATCTATTACGGTCTGCCGCAGTTCGGCATCGAATTCGATCCCTTCCCGGCGGCGCTGATTGGCCTGTCGCTCAATACCGCCGCCTACACCTCGGAAACGCTGCGCGCGGCGATTTCGTCGATCGATAAAGGGCAGTGGGAAGCCGCCGCCAGCATCGGCATGACCCGCTGGCAAACTCTGCGCCGGGTGATCCTGCCGCAGGCGGCGCGCACCGCCTTGCCGCCGCTCGGCAACAGCTTTATCGGTCTGGTGAAGGACACCTCGCTGGCCGCCACCATTCAGGTACCGGAACTGTTCCGTCAGGCGCAGCTGATCACCTCGCGCACGCTGGAAGTGTTCACCATGTACCTGGCGGCCTCGCTGATTTACTGGGTGATGGCGACCCTGCTTTCCGCACTGCAAAACCGTCTGGAAGCCCACGTAAATCGCCAGGATCAGGAGTAACGCATGAGTGCCATTGAAGTTAAACAGTTGACCAAGCAGTTCAAGGGTCAGACGGTGCTGCATGGAATCGATCTGGCGGTGGACGCCGGCGAAGTGGTGGCGATCATCGGGCCGAGCGGTTCGGGGAAAACCACCTTGTTGCGTTGCATCAACCTGCTGGAGGAGCCGGATTCCGGCACCATTCGCGTCGGCGATATCCTGATCGACGGCAGCAAACCGCTGAGCAAACAGAAGAACCAGGTGCGTGCGCTGCGTCAGCAGGTTGGCTTCGTGTTCCAGAACTTCAACCTGTTCCCGCATCGTTCGGTGCTGGAAAACATTATCGAAGGGCCGGTTATCGTCAAGGGCGAAGCAAAAGCCAGCGCTGAACAGCGCGCTCGTGCGTTGCTGGCCAAGGTGGGGCTGAGCGGCAAAGAGCAGGCCTATCCGCGGCGGTTGTCCGGCGGGCAGCAACAGCGGGTGGCTATTGCGCGCGCGCTGGCGATGCAGCCGGAGGTGATTTTGTTCGATGAGCCGACCTCGGCGCTCGATCCCGAGTTGGTGGGGGAAGTGCTCAATACCATGCGCTCACTGGCGGAAGAGAAACGCACCATGGTGATTGTCACCCATGAGATGAGCTTCGCCCGCGACGTGGCCGACCGGGTTATCTTTATGGACCATGGCCGCATCGTCGAACAGGGCCCGGCCAAAGCGCTGTTCGCCAACCCGCAGCACCAGCGCACCCAGCAATTCCTCGACAAGTTTCTGAATCAATAAGGCGGCGGGGGAGCTTCCCCCGACTGCGTTCACTCCACTTTCAACAATTCATTTCGCGCGGCGGCGGCGAGAAACCCGCTGCGGCTGCCGTATCCAGGATGTTGCCGAACCAGAGAATCAATGCGGCTTAACAGTCGGTGGGGCAGCGTGATATTGATTCGCTCGGCCCGGCCGTCAAACTTATCCATATTGATAGCGATCAACAGCCACTGCCCCCCCTCGAAGGATTCCGCGTTTTTGGCAAGATGCACGGCGACGGCCCGCGGACGCGGTATCGGCTGATTGTCTTCGCTCAACAACTCAAAGTGCGCATCCAGCGCGCTTTGGGCATCGGCAAAGGCGTCGTCCAGGCTGGCGCCGGCGAAATAACAACCGGGGACATCGGGAAAGAAACCGCTGGCACTGCCGTCTGATTCGGTATGGATATAAGCGGGATAAAACATGGTTTCTCCTGTCTAACGCGTGGCGATGTGAAGTGCAGTTAACCCCGCGTCTTTAAGTATCTGCCGCAGCGTGCCCAGCTTGAGATTTTTCTTTGGGTGCGGCACGGTGATGATCAGCGCAAAATCGGGATGTTTGAATTGATGGTGGCTGCCTTTTACCCGCCGCAATACCCAGCCGTGGCTTTCCAGCAGCGCGATCAGCTCTGAACTCTTCACGATGTTATCGTCCTTAATCTACACACCATACACACTCTCAGGCAAGGAGATTAATACGCTAACGACTGGCCGGGCGGCGGACAATAAAAAACCCTGCACGAGTGCAGGGTTTGCGTAGCGGTAAGCAAATCAGGCGGCGACGTGTCGCCGCCTTGACGATGCGTTAACCGATGGTCATCAGGCTGGCGTTGCCGCCGGCGGCGGCGGTGTTGACGCTCAGCGAACGTTCGATCAGCAGGCGCTCCAACAGAATGTTGGTTTCCCCGTGGGCGAAGCCCTGCACCGAAACGATGGCGCCGCCGCGCTGGGCGATCTGCTCGCACAGGGTGCGCAGTTGGTCGGCATCGCCGTGGTAGATGGCGGCGTCGAACTCAACCTTATCCTGCTGCCAGTCTTTGCTGAAGGCGATACGCGCCTGCACATCGTTCGGCAAGCGGCGGAACAGATTGCGCTGCAGTTCCGCTTCCGGCCACAGCGCGCAGCTGCCGACCGCCAGCACGGCGGCCAGCTGGATCAGCGCATCGGCTTCGTTATCCGCCAGGCACAGCACGCGTTCACGCGGCAACAGGGCATAGGTATTGCGCTCGCCGGTCGGCCCTGGCAGCGGACGGACGGTGCCGCCCTGGCCCAGTTCCGCATAGCGCTGCGCCAATGCCGCCAGTTCGCCGTGTTGGCTGGTGACCGCCCATTTCTCCAGCGATTGCAGCGCGCCCAGCAGCTGCGGCCGTGCGGTGGCTTCCATTGGGCGCTCCTCGTCCTGGCGCTGCAGCGTGCGCTGCAGCGCGTCGTCCGGCCGGTTGGCCAAAAGACGGTACAGGTACAGCGGGCCGCCGGCTTTCGGGCCGGTGCCCGACAGGCCTTCGCCGCCGAACGGCTGCACGCCGACCACTGCGCCCACCATGTTGCGGTTAACGTACAGGTTGCCGACCTTGGCGCGCTCGGTCACCCGGGCGATGGTTTCATCGATACGGGTGTGAATGCCCAGCGTCAGGCCGTAACCGGCGGCGTTGATCTGATCGACCAGCGCGTCCAGGTTGTTGCGCTGGAAGCGTACGACGTGCAGCACCGGGCCGAAGATCTCTTTCTGCAGCTCGTCGAAGCTGTCGAGCTCGATCAACGTCGGCTTGATGAAGGTGCCGCGCGCCCACTCTTTTTCATCCTGCGTGCTACCTTTGGCGGCCTGGTACACCTTGCGGCCTTTGGCACGCATCGCCTGGATGTGGCGCTCGATGCCGGTTTTGGCTTCGGCATCGATCACCGGGCCCACGTCGGTGGACAGGCGCTCCGGGTTGCCCATGCGGCATTCGGCCATCGCGCCGCGCAGCATCTGCAGCGTGTGTTCGGCCACGTCTTCCTGAATGCACAGGATACGCAGCGCGGAGCAGCGTTGGCCGGCGCTGTCGAAGGCGGAGGCCACCACGTCGGTGACGACCTGTTCAGTCAGGGCGGAAGAGTCTACGATCATGGCGTTCAGGCCGCCGGTTTCGGCGATCAGCGGCGTTGGACGGCCCTGCGGATCCAGACGACCGGCGATGCTGCGCTGCAGAATGCCGGCGACGTCGGTGGAGCCGGTGAACATCACGCCGCGTACGCGGGCGTCGTTGACCAGCGTCGAGCCGACGGTTTCACCCTGGCCTGGCAGCAGCTGCAGCACGCCTTGCGGAATACCGGCTTCCAGCAGGATGCGCACCGCCTGAGCGGCCACCAGCGGCGTTTGCTCGGCCGGTTTGGCCAACACGCTGTTGCCTGCCGCCAGCGCGGCGGCGATCTGGCCGGTGAAGATCGCCAGCGGGAAGTTCCACGGGCTGATGCAGACTACCGGGCCCAGCGGGCGGTGGCTGTCGTTGGCGAAATCGTCGCGCACCTGGCCGGCGTAGTAGTGCAGGAAGTCGACCGCTTCACGCACTTCGGCGATGGCGTTGTTGAAGGTTTTACCCGCTTCGCGCACCAGAATGCCCAGCAGGCTTTGCAGCTGGCTTTCCATCAGTTCGGCGGCGCGTTCGAGGATCGCGGCGCGCTCCGTTGGCGGTGTCGCGAACCAGATTGGGCCGGCGGCCGCGGCGGCGTCGAGCGCGCGGCTGACTTCGCCTTCGGTGGCTTCACGCACGTAGCCGACCACATCGCCCGGCTCGGCCGGGTTGATCACCGGCTGTTCCACGCCCTGATCCAACTCGGCGTCGATAATAGGTTCCGCGCGCCACGGATGGCTGGCGCTGGTGAGCAGGGCGCTGGACAGCGAGGCCAGACGCTGTTCGTTGGACAGATCCAGACCGCTGGAGTTGGTGCGTTTCTCGCCATACAGCTCGCGCGGCAGCGGTATGCGCGGATGCGGCAGGCCCATCTGGCCTTCGCTGGCCGCCATGGCTTCCACGGCGCTGACCGGATCGGCCACCAGCTCGTCGAGCGGCAGGGTGGCGTCGGCGATGCGGTTGACGAACGAGGTGTTGGCGCCGTTTTCCAACAGGCGACGCACCAGGTAGGCCAGCAGCGTTTCATGGGTGCCGACCGGCGCATAGATGCGGCACGGGCGGTTCAGTTTGCCGTCGGCCACTTTACCCACCACCTGTTCGTACAGCGGTTCACCCATGCCGTGCAGGCACTGGAACTCATACTGGCCAGGGTAGTAGTTGTTGCCGGCCAGGTGATAGATGGCGCTCAGGGTATGGGCGTTGTGGGTGGCGAACTGCGGATAGATCAGGTTCGGCACCGACAGCAGCTTGCGGGCGCAGGCCAGGTAGGAAACGTCGGTGTACACCTTACGGGTGTAAACCGGGTAGCCTTCCAGGCCGTCCATCTGGGCGCGTTTGATTTCGCTGTCCCAGTAGGCGCCCTTCACCAGACGGATCATCAGGCGACGACGGCTGCGTTGCGCCATGTCGATCACCGCGTCGATGGCGAACGGGCAGCGTTTCTGGTAGGCCTGAATCACGAAGCCGATGCCGTTCCAACCGGCCAGCTGCGGCTCGAAGCACAGCTTCTCCAGCAGATCGAGCGAGATCTCCAGACGGTCGGCCTCTTCGGCGTCGATGTTGATGCCGATATCGTACTGGCGCGCCTGCAGGGTCAGCGACAGCAGGCGCGGGTAGAGTTCTTCCATGACGCGTTCGTACTGCGCGCGGCTGTAGCGCGGGTGCAGAGCGGACAGTTTGATGGAGATGCCGGGGCCTTCATAGATGCCGCGGCCGTTGGAGGCTTTGCCGATGGCGTGGATCGCCTGCTGGTAGGAAACCAGGTAGGCCTGAGCGTCGGCCTCGGTCAGGGCGGCTTCGCCCAGCATGTCATAAGAGTAGCGGAAGCCTTTTTCTTCCAGCTTGCGCGCGTTGGCCAGCGCTTCGGCGATGGTTTCGCCGGTCACGAACTGCTCGCCCATCAGGCGCATCGCCATGTCCACGCCTTTGCGGATCAGCGGTTCGCCGCTCTTGCTGATGATGCGGTTCAGCGAGCGGGACAGGTTGGCTTCGTTATGGGTCGACACCAGCTTGCCGGTGAACAGCAGGCCCCAGGTGGCGGCGTTGACGAACAGCGACGGGCTGCGCCCCAGGTGCGAGTGCCAGTTGCCGTTGCTGATCTTGTCGCGGATCAGGGCGTCGCGGGTCGGTTTGTCCGGAATGCGCAGCAGCGCTTCCGCCAGGCACATCAGCGCCACACCTTCCTGCGAGGAGAGGGAGAACTCTTGCAGCAGGCCTTGCACCATGCCGGCGCGGCCATTTGCACTTTTTTGGTTACGCAGCTTCTCGGCGATGCCGTAGGCCATTTTGTGAGTGGCCTGTGCAAGATCGGCGGGTAATCGCGCCTGTTCGAGCAACATCGGCACCGCTTCGGTCTCTGGACGGCGATATGCGGCGGTGATGGCGGCGCGGGTGACTGACTGCGGCAGAATTTGTTCGGCGAAATCGAGGAATGGTTGGTGTGACTCTTCCTGCGCTTGCGGCATAATGTCGTCCGCTTCAGGCTGGCCCGCTGCGGCCAGCGCTGGAATTTCAGGAATATCGGTACCGCTCTCGAGACGCTCGAGGTAATTAAAGATGGCCTGCTTGATGAGCCAGTGCGGCGTGCGATCGATGCGCTGCGCGGCGCTCTTGATCCGGTCGCGTGTTGCCTCGTCGAGTTTCACGCCCATTGTGGTAGTGCCCATGCCTGTCCAACTCCTGTGTTTAGAACCTATCCCATCAGGCTAGACAAACAGCAGGCCGGAAAGCCTGTTGGGATAGGTTCGTGAGATGTGTGGTGTTAAGAATGCAGACAATATCCTGCATGTTGCAACTTTGTGCAACCTTGTTAAATCAGGCTGATGAGTGAAGTGTGAGTTTCATCGATTTTTTAACATGGACAGTTGGCATGAATGTTGCGTTATTGAGCGAATGCGGCGGGGTTTATTATGCCGCAGGCGCTTTACCTTGCGGTATATAAGGGTAATCACCAGGTGCAACTCATTTTGTTTGTCGTGAGTGCAACCTGCAGGCCCGGTAAATGTGACGCAGGGTAAACTTTGTGTAACTTTGTTGTTAAATATCTTGTTGGTTGATGAAAGGCTCATCTAGGATAACCGACGGTCAACAATTACGGGCAGAAACTATTTTACCTGCACTTGCTCGCAGGCTGCGCCACGTTCCGGCGCGGCGGCCAGTGAAATGCATTGCGCGTGGGTTTACCAGCGCCGGCTTGGCCGGAGCGAAACGCGAATAATAATGAAAGTGGAGAATTAAATGACAATGAGCACACCTATGCTGGTGACCTTCCTGGTGTACATTTTCGGGATGGTGCTGATCGGCCTGCTTGCCTACCGGGCAACCAACAACTTTGATGATTATATTCTCGGCGGTCGCAGTTTGGGCAGCGTGGTGACCGCGCTGTCCGCCGGGGCTTCCGACATGAGCGGCTGGCTGCTGATGGGCCTGCCGGGCGCCATCTTCCTCTCCGGCATCTCCGAAAGCTGGATCGCCATCGGTCTGACCATCGGCGCTTACCTGAACTGGAAGCTGGTGGCAGGCAGGCTGCGCGTGCATACCGAAGCCAACAACAACGCCCTGACGCTGCCGGACTATTTCACCAGCCGTTTTGAAGACAACAGCAAGCTGCTGCGGGTGATCTCGGCCATCGTCATCCTGGTGTTCTTCACCATTTACTGCGCCTCCGGCATCGTGGCCGGCGCGCGTCTGTTCGAAAGCACCTTCGGCATGAGCTACGAAACCGCCCTGTGGGCCGGCGCCGCAGCGACCATCCTGTATACCTTTATCGGCGGTTTCCTGGCGGTGAGCTGGACCGACACCGTGCAGGCCAGCCTGATGATTTTCGCGCTGATCCTGACGCCGGTGATCGTGATCTTCGCCGTCGGCGGCATCGATACCTCGATGCTGGTGATCCAGGCGCAGAACCCGGCCAACCTCGACATGCTGAAAGGCCTGAACTTCGTCGCCATCCTGTCGCTGCTGGGTTGGGGCCTGGGCTACTTCGGCCAGCCGCACATCCTGGCGCGTTTCATGGCGGCGGATTCTCACCGCACCATCCGCAGCGCGCGTCGCATCAGCATGACCTGGATGATCCTGTGCCTTGCCGGCACCATCGCCGTCGGTTTCTTCGGCATCGCTTACTTCGCCAACAACCCTGATCAGGCCGGCAACGTGTCGCAGAACGGCGAGCGCGTGTTCATCGAGCTGGCGATGCTGCTGTTCAACCCATGGGTGGCGGGCGTGCTGCTGTCGGCGATTCTGGCGGCGGTCATGAGCACCCTGAGCTGCCAGCTGCTGGTGTGCTCCAGCGCGATCACCGAAGACCTGTACAAGGCGTTTCTGCGCAAAGGCGCCAGCCAGCGTGAGCTGGTGTGGGTCGGCCGCGTGATGGTGCTGGTGGTGGCGCTGGTCGCCATCGCGCTGGCGGCCAACCCGGAAAACCGCGTGCTGGGCCTGGTGAGCTACGCCTGGGCCGGTTTCGGCGCCGCCTTCGGCCCGGTGGTGCTGATCTCGGTAATGTGGTCACGCATGACCCGCAACGGCGCGCTGGCCGGCATGCTGGTCGGCGCGGTGACGGTGATCGTCTGGAAACAGTACGAATGGCTGGGCCTGTATGAAATCATCCCAGGCTTCATTCTGGGCTGTCTGGCCATCGTGGTGGTGAGCCTGATGGGCCGGCAGCCTTCCGCCACCATGACCGAGCGTTTCGATCAGGCGGAAGCCGAGTACAAAACGGTATAACGCCGTTCGATGTCAGTCAGCAAGGGGCGCCCAGAGCGCCCCTTCTTTTTGCCTGCTCGTTACTGTCACCCAGCTGTAACACCTGGCGACATTTGATTAGAAAAAATCACCCTCGCGCCTCTTGTATTTATCCTTGACCGAATGATAATCACTCTCGTTGAGTTTTACGTTTCTTTACATAGCCGCGCGGCTTATTTCGCAGCCACCGTTTCTGCCGCCGCGCTCTTTTCAGGGGTGATTATTTATGTTTGTTCCCTTTCTTATCATGTTCCGCGAGGGGCTGGAGGCGGCGTTGATCGTCAGCCTGATCGCCAGCTACCTGAAGCGCACGCAGCGCAGTCAATGGCTCGGCGCGGTGTGGATCGGCGTGATAGTCGCGGCCGCGCTGTGTCTGGCGCTCGGCATCTTCATCAATGAGACCACCGGCGAGTTCCCGCAGAAACAGCAGGAGCTGTTCGAAGGCATCGTTGCGGTGGTGGCGGTGGTGATCCTCACCTACATGGTGTTCTGGATGCGTAAAGTCTCCAAGTCGGTCAAGGTGCATCTGGAAGGGGCGATCGATCAGGCGCTCAACGCCGGCAAAGGGCAGGGTTGGGCGCTGGTGGCGATGGTGTTCTTCGCCGTCGCGCGCGAAGGGCTGGAGTCGGTGTTCTTCCTGCTGGCGGCGTTTCAGCAAGACGTGGGCGCCGCAGCGCCGATCGGCGCGGTGCTCGGCCTAGTGGCCGCCATCGTGCTGGGCATGATGATTTACTGGGGCGGGGTGAAGCTGCACCTGGCCAAATTCTTCAAATGGACCAGCCTGTTCATTCTGTTCGTCGCCGCCGGCCTGGCCGCCGGGGCGATCCGCGCCTTCCACGAAGCCGGTCTGTGGAACCACTTCCAGGATATCGCCTTCGACTTCAGCAGCACCCTGTCGACCCATTCGCTGTTCGGCACCCTGCTGGAAGGCATTCTCGGCTATCAGGAAGCGCCGACGGTCAGCGAAGTGGCGGTCTACTTCCTGTATCTGATCCCGGCGCTGATTTTCTTCTTCCTGCCGCAGCGCGCGGAGCCGGCAGCGGCCCCGGCGCAACGTAAAATCAATCATTAATATTTAATAGGGAATCTCGTATGTCTACTCCGTTATTTCGCCGCAAGGCGTTGCACGCAGCATTACTGGCTATCCCGGCGTTTGCGCTGAGCATCGACGCATTGGCGGCGGATGTGCCGCAGGTCAAGGTCACGGTCAACGACAAACAGTGTGAGCCGATGCAGCTGACCGTGCCGGCCGGCAAGACGCAGTTTGTGGTGCACAACACCAGCCAGAAAAACGTCGAATGGGAAATCCTGAAAGGGGTGATGGTGGTGGAAGAGCGCGAGAACATCGCGCCGGGCTTCACCCAGAAAATGACCGCCACGCTCGAGGCGGGCGAATATGACATGACCTGCGGGCTGCTGAGCAATCCGAAAGGCAAACTGACCGTCACCGCAGCGGCCGGCGGCGCCACCGACGGCAAGCCGAGCGCGCTGGACCTGGTCGGCCCGATCGCCGAATACAAGGTCTACGTCACCAAAGAGGTCGATGGGCTGGTGAAACAGACCAAGCTGTTCACCGACGCGGTGAAGGCCGGCAATGTGGAGCAAGCGCGCAAGCTGTATGCGCCTACCCGCCAACACTATGAGCGCATCGAACCGATCGCCGAACTGTTCTCCGATCTGGACGGCAGTATCGACGCCCGTGAAGACGACTACGAAAAGAAATCGGCGGACCCTAACTTCACCGGCTTCCACCGTCTGGAGAAGGCGCTGTTTGCTGATAACTCCACCAAAGACATGGGTAAATATGCCGATCGCCTGTATCACGACACCGTTGAGCTGCAAAAACGCGTGAGTGAACTGACCTTCCCGCCGAGCAAGGTGGTGGGCGGCGCGGCCGGGCTGATCGAAGAAGTGGCGGCCAGCAAGATCAGCGGTGAAGAAGACCGTTACAGCCGCACCGATTTGTGGGATTTCCAGGCTAACGTCGACGGTGCGCAGAAGATAGTTAACCTGCTGCGCCCGCTGTTGATCAAAGCCAACAAGCCGCTGCTGGACAAGATCGACGCCAACTTCAAAACCGTCGACACCATTTTGGCGAAGTACCAAACCAAAGAGGGGTATGAGTCCTACGAGAAGCTGACCGATGCCGATCGCAATGCGCTGAAAGGGCCGATCACCACCCTGGCGGAAGATCTTTCCCAACTGCGTGGCGTATTGGGTCTGGACTGAGGCATACGGTTATGAGCAACAAGGCAGGCCCGAATAACGGGCCTCATCCGCACTCTCAGGGGGCTGCATCCCCTTCACGCCGCCGTTTGCTGCAGGGACTGGGGCTGAGCGCGCTGGCGCTGGGCGGCAGCCGCCTGGTGCAGGCGGCGGACAAAGCGGCGGAGCCGTTGGCAGCGCCGCAGGATGAGCGCTGGCAGAAACAGCCGTTTTATGGCCGCCATCAGGCCGGGGTGCTGACCCCGCAACAGGCGGCGATGATGCTGGTGGCGTTCGACGTGCTGGCGATCAGCAAAGCGGATCTGGAGCGTCTGTTTAGGCTGCTGACCGATCGCATCGCTTTCCTGACCCGCGGCGGCAAGGCGCCGGAGGTGGATGCCAAGCTGCCGCCGCTCGATTCCGGCATCATGGGGCCGGAGATTTACCCGGACAATCTGACCGTCACCGTCTCGGTCGGCGCCTCGCTGTTCGACGAGCGCTTTGGCCTGCAGGCGCACAAGCCGCTGCGGTTGCAGAAGATGACACGCTTCCCCAACGATGCGTTGGACGCCGGGCTGTGCCATGGCGATCTGCTGCTGCAGATCTGCGCCAACACCAATGAAACGGTGATTCACGCACTGCGCGACATCATCAAGCATTCGCCGGATCTGCTCAGCGTGCGCTGGAAACGGGAAGGGTTTATCTCCGCGCATGCGGCGCGCAGCAAAGGCAAAGAGACGCCGATTAACCTGTTGGGCTTCAAAGACGGCACCGCTAACCCGAAAACCGACGATAAGCCGCTGATGGATAAGGTGGTATGGGTCGGTGACAACGTCGGCGAGCCGGCGTGGACGGCGGGCGGCAGCTATCAGGCCGCGCGCATTATTCGTTTCCGCGTTGAGTTTTGGGACCGCACGCCGTTGCAGGAGCAGGAAACCATTTTCGGCCGTGAAAAGCACAGCGGCGCGCCGCTCGGCATGAAGCATGAACATGATGAGCCGAACTATGCGAACGATCCCGACGGCAAGGTGATCCCGATGGATGCGCATATCCGATTGGCTAATCCGCGCACGCCGGAAAGCCAAAGCAATCTGATGCTGCGGCGTGGCTACAGCTATTCCCTTGGCGTATCCAATGCCGGCCAGCTGGAAATGGGGCTGCTGTTCGTCTGCTATCAGGCCGATCTGGAAAAAGGGTTTCTGACGGTGCAAAAAAGACTGAACGGCGAAGCGCTGGAGGAATACATCAAGCCGATCGGCGGCGGGTATTTCTTCGTATTGCCGGGCGTGAAAGAGGGCGGCGACTATCTGGCCAGCGGCTTGCTCAAGGCCTGAAGACGGAATGGCGGGGCGGGATCTTCCGCCTCGCTTTACGTTTGTCTTTCCCGCCGTAGGGGGCAATGAACGATGAAACGCAATTCAATGCTGTGCCGGCAGATTAAAAAAACCGCAGTTGCGCTGTTTTTGATTGCGCAAAATTTAATCGGGAAACCAAAGTGTCATTCGTGGTTTTTAATTGTAATTCATTGATATTTATTGATTATAATTTTCTATGGAATGACGTCTTAGGCGTGATATAGTGTTTTTTCGTTAACTGAAAACAAAAGATATTAAATTTTTTTACATTTTAGTAACGCTGTGGGATTGAATGTCATTATACTGTAATCATCTGGCGGTAGTTTTCACACGGTGCACAGCTTGAAGCTGTAAATATCACTGCGGGGATCGCTAATGGTAAAGTCCTTGGTTGGGCTGGAAAGAAAAAATAACACATCTCCCCTGATTTCTCGTTGTTACGAGGGTTCTCTCTCCGACTCTCTTTTACCGGCAACTCCGCACCCTTATCGCTACCGAATCTCATCGTTTTTTACTCCACGTTTATTGATGCAGTCCGCGTTGTCCCGTGAAGATACGGCGTCGAAGCATTGCCGTCGATTCACTTTGTCCCTTGGCTCTTATTGGCTCGGAGGAGGCCAAAACCTAATACGTGTGTGAAACATAATCGCGCGGCCTGGCCGTTGCGGTAGGTGAAACAAACTGTAAGGTGCCACTATGGGTAGACAGAAAGCAGTGATCAAAGCACGTCGTGAAGCGAAACGCGTTATTCGTCGTGACGCTCGTAGTCATCGCCAGCTGGAAGAAGAGTCTGTGACCTCGCTGGTGCAAATGGGGGGAGTCGAGTCTATCGGCATGGCGCGAGACAAGCGCGATAGCTCACCCATCGAGGCTAGAACCGAAGCTCAGGGTCATTACTTATCAGCCATAGAAAATAAGCAGCTGATCTTCGCCACCGGCGAAGCCGGCTGCGGCAAAACATTTATCAGCGCCGCCAAGGCGGCGGAGGCGCTGATCCATAAAGAGGTGGATCGGATTATCGTTACCCGTCCTGTTTTGCAGGCGGATGAAGACCTCGGTTTCCTGCCGGGGGATATCTCCGAGAAATTCGCCCCTTATTTCCGCCCGGTGTATGACATTCTGGTGCGCCGTTTGGGCTCTTCCTTTATGCAGTACTGCCTGCGGCCGGAAATCGGCAAGGTAGAGATTGCACCGTTCGCTTATATGCGCGGACGCACCTTCGAAAATGCGGTCGTTATCCTGGATGAAGCCCAGAACGTGACCGCCAGCCAGATGAAAATGTTCCTGACCCGCCTAGGGGAAAACGTGACGGTTATCGTTAACGGCGACGTGACCCAGTGCGACTTGCCACGCGGCGTAAAATCCGGCCTCAGCGACGCCCTGGAGCGCTTCGAAGAGGACGAGATGATCGGCGTTATCCGCTTTGAAAAACAGGACTGCGTACGCTCCGCTTTGTGCCAGCGCACGCTCAACGCTTACAGTTAACCTATCCGCTAATGGAAAGGCCGCTTCGGCGGCCTTTTTTATCTCCGCAATCTCCCCTCTCGTTTAACCTTTGTGTAAATTATTGTGGTTATTTGTATAGATTTTCGTTGAGTTAGCGTTAATGATTAATGGGTTCCAGATTGGCGCGCAGTTTGCGTGTGCCGCCAAAAGGACACTATCTGGGGTGTGCGCCGCGCGGCGCATTGAGTGTGGGTTCTTTGCTGCGATTCAAACATGAAATATATCATTCTGATTTTGCTTATTTTATGCGTCGTCTATGTGCATTACCGCGGACGAGTGCGCTACAACGTATGGCGGCAGCTGTCTGACCATTCCACCTTTACCGCACCGCTGAACGTCTTCATGTATCTGTTTTCTCGCGTGCCGACTACGCCGTACCTGAAGCCGGAGCAGTTCCCTGAGCTGGCGGTACTGCGGGAGAATTGGGAGACCATCCGCGACGAAGGACAGAAGCTGATGGAGATCCAGCAGATCAAAGCGTCCGATCAATTCAACGACGCCGGTTTCAACTCGTTCTTCAAGACCGGTTGGAAGCGCTTTTATCTGAAATGGTATGAAGACAGCCATCCTTCCGCCATGACCTTGTGCCCGCAGACCACTGAGCTGCTGCGCAGCCTGCCTTCGGTCAAGGCGGCGATGTTCGCCGAACTGCCGGACGGCAGCCGTTTGCCGCGTCACCGCGACCCTTACGCCGGTTCGCTGCGTTATCACCTGGGGTTGATTACCCCCAACGACGACCGTTGCTTCATTGAAGTGGACGGCGAGCGCTACAGCTGGCGCGACGGTGAAGGGGTGATGTTCGATGAAACCTATCTGCACTACGCGGAAAACCAGAGCGGGCAGAATCGTCTGATCCTGTTCTGCGACATCGAACGGCCGATGCGCTACCGCTGGACGCAGGCGGTGAACCATTGGCTGGGGCGCAATCTGATGAGCGCTGCCACGGCGCCGAATGAAGAGGGCGATCGCACCGGCGGCGTCAACAAGATGTTCAAATATATCTATGCGATACGCCGGGTGGGGAAACGCCTGAAGGCCTGGAACCGCACCGGTTATTACATCATCAAGTGGATTTTGTTCGGGGGGATCGCCGCGGCGATATTCTTCTCGGTATAACGCAGACAGGGGCGCACAGAGTGCGCCCCTTTTTGATCAGGCGAAGATAGTCATCATGTAGGCGGCGAACAGCGCCAGGTGGGCGGTGCCGTTTAGCACGTTGGTGCGGCCGGTCGAGAACGACAGCTGGCACAGCAGCAGCACCGTCAGCATCACCACGATATGCGGCGTTTGCAGGCCGAAGATCAGCGTCTGTCCGGTCAGGGTGGCGATGATGGTCACCGCCGGCACCGTCAGGGAGATGGTCGCCAGTACCGAACCGAAGAACAGGTTCATGGCGCGCTGCACCTGGTTGTTCAGCACGGCGCGCAGCGCACCCAGCCCTTCAGGCGACAGGATCAACAGCGCCACCAGGAAACCGGTGAACTGCGCCGGCGCATTCACCTTGGTCAACAGGCCTTCCAGCGGGTTGGCGTTGAATTTGGTGACGGCGATAACCGCGATCAGGTGCACGATAAGCCAGGCGGCATGCCAGGCGCTGCTGTGCGAAGAAGGTTTGCCGTGATGCGGGTCGCCATCATCGTCTTCATGCTCGTACACGAACAGGCTCTGGTGGGTTTTGGTCTGGATCACCAGGAATACGCCATACATGGCGGCGGAGATCAGCGCCACCAACAGCGCTTGCCCGGTGCTGAAGTTGCCGCCCGGCAGCGCGCTCGGGAATACCAGCACGATCACCGCCAGCGGGAAAATCGCCATCAGGTACTGTTTGATGCCGCCCAGGTTGACGTACTGGGTGGCGAACTTGCGCCCGCCGAGCAACAGTGCGAAACCGACCAGGCCGGCGGAGACGATCATGATGATGGAGTACAGCGTGTCGCGCATCAGCGCCGGCGCGGCGTCGCCGGTGGCCATCAGCGCCGAAATCAGGCTGACCTCGAGGATCACTACCGACAGGCTGAGGATCAGCGAACCGTAGGGTTCGCCCAAACGGTGGGCGAGCACGTCGGCGTGGCGCACAACGCTGAAGGCGCTGCTGAGGATCCCCACCAGCGCGAGAATATTGATGCCGACGATCAGCGGAAAATTAGTGGTGCTGCTCCACAGATTCAACACCACCAGTGCGGCGATGGGGAAGATCAGCGAGTATTCGGTGTGGCGAGATTTGGTGGATCGGCCAGGATCGTGTTGCGACTTCATGAGGGTGGCACTCCTTCTCAAACAGCGTAGCCCGTCAGCGCCGGTCGCCGTAACACGGCAACTCTGCGTTTCCAGTAGGTATTTTATATTAGGATACACCCACGGCGCCGGTGTGATGTTGTTTTTATCTGAGAAAGCAATTGCTTGCTTTATGTGATTAGGGTAGCAAAAAAACCGCACGGGGTGCGGTTTTATTTACTTACTTTTACGCAATAACGCTGTTTTTTAACGTTAGATTTGAGAAAAGTCGTGTTTACTTATTTAGTGCGTGGTTAATCAAGGAAAATGCGACCGTTAGTCGTCAATATTATCCATGATTTCATGCCGTTTATTATGATAACCCTCTTCATTTAGTCCCTCACGCCAGTAAGGTACGGCATAAAGACGATTACGATCGCATTGGCGTTCGCGGCGCAGGTAACGGCGCAGCCCTACCACCAAACGATCTTCACCGGCCAGCCAAAAATGCGTCTCGCCTTGCGGCAAGGACTGCTCGCGGAACAGTGCGATCAATTCGTCGGTTTTTTCCGTGCCGCCAACGACCCAGTTGACTTCAACGTCCGCCGGTTTCTTCAGCTCAATCACGTCGGCGGCGCTGTCAACGCGGACAAAAGCGCGCCCCGCGCTATGCGGCGGCAGGTTTTCCAGCAGCGCGGCCAGCGCAGGCAGCGAGGAGGGGTCGCCCGCCAGGCTGTAGAAGTCGGCCTGCGGCAGCATCGGTTTCGGGCCACCCGGGTTGCTGATGCCGATTTTATCGCCGGCTTTCGCCTGGCGCGCAAAGTCGACCGCCGGGCCTTGGTGGTCATGGATGGCGAACTCGATGTCCACTTCTGCCTGCTCCGGGCGCACGGCGCGAATGGAATAGGTGCGCACGATCGGGCGCACGGCGTCCGCGGCCCAGCGCGGGCCGTTTTCGGTCAGCGTCGGCAGATCCGGCTGGGTTTGGCCGGCGAGCGGTAAAAATACCTTGATGTGCGCTGCGGCGGCGTTGGCCGGGTAGTAGCGCAGATCGGGCGCGGTAAAGGTGATGCGGCGCAGATGCGGGGTAATGTCCTGTACGGCGCTGACGGCAATCAGGTAGGGGGCGCGTGAGCGAGGGGCTTCGGTAGTCACGGGGATCTCCTTATAGTTCGTTTGGCGGTGAGTATATCATGCCGTTTGATAATGAGAATTGTTTGCTCATTGAGGCGCATCGGCCGCGAACCCGGTTTAGTCAGGATTCTCGGAACATGCACCGAGGGCATGATGTTCTGCCACGCCGCGAACGGCTTGCCGAACGCGGTGAAGCCAAACATGCGCAGGCGCTCTATTATAAGGAAGCGTTCAACAGCGCCCGGCGACAACGCGTGCGGGCGCAAAAAGTCACGTTTTCCCCGCGGTGAGGATCGCACATGCGCTATGCGACCACGGGAATTAATATTATTGCTGCTCAGTACAAATACTTTTTCACTTTAATACCGCTTTGCAACTTGATTGCGCGACGGGAAAAGAATAAGGTCATTATTAATAGGCGCGGTTATTGAATTAATAAAATTCCGCACCAAAAATAAAATTGCAAAGGTTCAGCAGTGGCGAGGGAGGACGAGCAATCGTATTCCCGGGAGGTTGTAACAGTGTTAACGCGAGATTTTCTGCAAAAAGCGGATTGTAAAACCGCATTCGGCGCTATTGAGGAGTCGATGTTGCTGACGCCTGAACAGCGGGCAGCCTCGTTGGATTGCACGTTATCGCGCCGGCCGGATCACAGCCCGGTATGGGTATTCGGCTACGGCTCGCTGATGTGGAATCCGGTTTTTGAATCGGAAGAAGTGCGGCCCGCCACGCTGCCGGGCTGGCATCGGGCGTTCTGCATGCGCCTGACCGCCGGGCGCGGCACGCTGCACCAGCCGGGGCGGATGCTGGCGCTGAAAGAGGGCGGCCAGACCACCGGCCTGGCATTCCGCCTGCCGGAAAACAAGCTGCGCGAAGAGCTGGAACTGCTGTGGAAGCGCGAGATGATCACCGATTGCTACGTGCCTACCTGGTGCGAGCTGCAGCTGGATGGCGGCGAGGTCGTGACCGCGCTGGTATTTGTGATGAACCCGCAGCACCCGCTGTTTGAAGAAGACACCAGCTACCAGGTGATCGCGCCATTGATCGCTAGCGCCAGCGGCCCGCTGGGCACCAACGCGCAATATCTGTTTGCGCTGGATAACGAGCTGAAACACCACGGCATGCAGGATGATTGCATCGGCGATCTGGTGCGCTATGTACAGCAGTGGTTGCAACAGAACCGCCCTGGCGCTTTCGGGGCTGAAGCCACGGCCTGAGGCGTTAGCAGGGCAGCAGACACTGAAGGGCTCAGCATGCTGAGCCCTTTTTATATATCTAATGCCTATATTTAATAACTTTCTTCTGCATGATTATTTAATGCTTATTTTTTGTATGGTTATTTATCTCTTTATTTTTAAAGTCATTTGGCATTTCGTTGTGCCTTGTTGAGCCGAGAGCAACGATGAATAATTCACTTAGTATTAAATTGCATAACTAAAGGTTATTTCTTATTTGTTCAGCCTCGCAGGACTCCGTATCAATATGGCAAACGCTACTGCAAGAAACAGGGAGACGGGGATGAACTTTCAACAATTAAAAATTATTCGTGAATCGGCGCGCTGCAACTACAACCTGACTGAGGTCGCCAATACCTTATTTACCTCGCAGTCCGGCGTCAGCCGCCATATTCGCGAGCTGGAAGAAGAACTGGGTATCGAAATATTCATTCGCCGCGGCAAGCGCTTGCTGGGCATGACCGAACCCGGCAAAGAGCTGCTGGTGGTGGCGGAGCGCATTCTCAACGATGCCAATAACATCCGTCGCCTGGCGGACGTTTTCAGCAGCAACGATTCGGGGCAGCTGCATATCGCGACGACGCACACTCAGGCGCGCTACAGCCTGCCGGGGGTGATCAAAGAGTTTCGCGCGCTTTATCCACGGGTGCGGGTGGTGCTCAACCAGGGCAGCCCGGAGGAGATCGCTTCGATGTTGGCCGCCGGCGAAGCCGATATCGGCATCGCCAGCGAACGATTGATGAGTGACGAATCGTTGGCGGCGTTTCCTTACTATCGCTGGCATCACACCATTCTGGTGCCGGAAGGGCACGAGTTGACGCGACAGCCGCAGGTGACGCTGGAGATGCTCAGCACCTTGCCGCTGATTACTTACCGCCAGGGCATTACCGGGCGCGCGAAGCTGGATGCGGCGTTTAAAACGGCGGGGCTGACGCCGGACATCGCGCTCAGCGCACAGGACTCCGACGTGATTAAAACCTACGTTGAATTGGGGTTAGGCGTGGGCGTGCTGGCTGACATGTCGTATGAAAAAGAACGCGATCGCGGATTGGTCAGCCTCAACGCCGAGCATTTGTTTGAACCTAATACGGTATGGTTGGGCCTGAAGCGCAGCCAGCTGCAGCGCAACTATGCCTGGCGCTTTATCCAACTGTGCAACCCCACGCTGTCGCTAACCGAAATCAAGGACAAAGTCTTCTCGTCGCAGTTGGATGCGGTGATTGACTATCAGATTTAAGCGAGAGGCGGCAGGCAATTCCTGCCGCATTTGCCCCAAAGCCCGCCTAATAATCAAAATCCCAGCTATATACATAAAAAGAATATCTATAGTGATTTAAGTACCTTCAGCTGCCGATCGTGCTCGCATACACTCGCAAAATTATTATAAATTCCATCCGCTTGGAGAGTTTCAGATGAAAGCGCTCGTTCCTTCTTTGCTGTTTTTGGCCGTGGCGGCCAGCGTAAACGTACAGGCGGCGACGCCGGCCAACACGCTGGTGATCGCGCAATCTATCGATGACGTGGTCAGTTTTGACCCGGCCCAGGGATTTGAGTTGACCACGGTGCAGTCGTTCAACAGCCTGTATCAACGTCTGATCCAGTCCGATCCGCACAACCCCATCGATCTCAAGCCGACCCTGGCCAGCAGCTGGCAGGCCGGTGCCGACAACCGCAGCCTGACCTTCCGTCTGCGCCCGGACGCCAGGTTCGCCAGCGGCAACCCGCTGCGGCCGGAGGATGTGATCTTCTCGCTTTCAAGGGTGGTGAAGCTGAATCTGGAACCGTCGTTTATCCTGACGCAGCTGGGCTGGAACGCGAAAAACGTCGAGCAACATCTGATCAAAGTGGATGACCACCAGGTGAAAATCAGCTGGAGTGAAAACGTCAGCCCGGCCTTTGTGCTCAGCCTACTGTCGGCGCCGGTATCGTCGATCGTCGACGCCAAAGAGGCGCTGGCACATCAGCAGGGCGACGATCTGGGCCACCAGTGGCTGAACAGCCACTCCGCCGGCAGCGGTCCTTACAAAATCCGCACCTATGTGCCGCATGAAGTGGTAGTGCTGGACGCCAACCCGGGCTCGCCGGAAGGCGCGCCGACGCTGAAAACCATCCTGATCAAAAACGTGCCCGATCCGGCCGCGCGTCGCTTGCTGATCGAGCAGGGCGATGCCGATATCGCGCGCAACCTGGGGGCCGACCAAATGGCGGCCTTGAAGGGCAAGCCGGGCGTCAAACCGCTGGCTATTCCCTATGCTTCGCTGTATTTCCTGCAGTTCAACGCCAAGGCGTCGCCGGCGCTCGGCAATCCGGCGTTCTGGGAGGCGGCGCGTTGGCTGTTCGATTATAAAGGCATCGCCGACGATCTGCTGAAAGGGCAGTTCCAGAGCCATCAGGCGTTTCTGCCGGAGGGTTATCTGGGGGCGCTCAAGGATCAGCCATACAGCTTCAATCCGCAAAAAGCCAAAGAGATACTGGCCAAAGCGGGGCTCAGCAACGTCAGTTTCCGTCTGGACGTCAACAATCAGCCGCCGTATCTGGATATCGCCCAGGCGCTGCAGGCCAGTTTCGCCCAGGGCGGCGTGAAGGTCGAATTGGTGCCGGGCATCAGCTCACAGGTCTCCACCAAGGTGAAAGCGCTTAACTACGATGCGACGCTGACTTCCTGGGGGCCGGATTATTTCGACCCTAACACCAATGCCGCAGCCTTCGCCTACAATCCGGAAGACGGCAGCAAGACGCTGGCCTGGCGCGCTAACTGGCAGATCCCGGCGCTGAGCAAGCTGACGTTGGCCGCCACCGCGGAAAACGACACCGCCAAACGGGTGGCCGACTACCAGCAACTGCAAAAACAGGTGCAGCAAAGCTCGCCGTTCGTCATCGGCCTGCAGGCGCGCAGCCTGATCGCGGTGCGCGACAATCTCAAGGGCTATGTACAGGGCATCAACCCTGACATGGTGTTCTACAGCAAGGTCAGCAAGTAATGGCCGCTGAACTCTCCGCTTCCGCCGGAGCTGCCCGGCGGTATTGGCGCTGGGGCGGGCGGCTGCTTGGCGGCGCGCTGTCACTGGCGTTAACGCTGCTCGGCCTGCTGTTGTTCACCTTCATGTTGTCGCACCTTGCGCCGATCGATCCGGCGCTGCAGGTGGCGGGCGATCACGCCAGTGAAGCCACCTATGCGCAGGTGCGGCATGAGCTGGGGCTGGATCAGCCGCTGCCGGTGCAGTTTTGGCGTTATCTGACGCACCTGGCGCACGGCGATCTGGGCATTTCGCGCATCACCGCCCAGCCGGTGTTGAGCGATCTGCTGCGTACCTTCCCGGCGACGGTGGAGCTGGCCACTTGCGCCATTATCCTCGGCGCCCTCGGCGGCATTACGCTGGCGTTTCTGGCGGTGCTCAAACCGGGCAGCTGGCTGGATAACGCGGCGCGTTTGCTGTCGCTGATCGGCTATTCGGTGCCGATTTTCTGGCTGAGCCTGCTCGGGCTGCTGCTGTTCTACGCCACGCTGCACTGGTCGGCGGGGCCGGGGCGGCTGGACGATATCTACTTGTACAGCATGGAGCCGCGCAGCGGTTTCGTGTTGATCGACAGCTGGCTGTCCGGCGATCGCGAGATGTTCTATAACGCCATCAGCCACCTGTGGCTGCCGGTGGTGGCGCTGGCGCTGCTGTCGATGGCGGGCATCACCCGGCTGCTGCGTGCGGCGATGCTGGAAGAGTGCAACAAGGAATACGTGACGCTGGCGCGTTCCAAGGGAGCCGGGCGTCTGCGCATTCTGCTGCGCCACGTGTTTCCTAACGTGCTGGGCACGCTGATCACCGTACTTTCTCTCTCCTACGCCAGCCTGCTGGAGGGCGCGGTATTGACCGAAACGGTGTTCGCCTGGCCCGGCGTCGGGCGTTACCTGACTTCGGCGCTGTTTGCCGCCGACACGCCGGCGATCCTCGGCGCCACGCTGCTGATCGGCACCTGTTTTGTGCTGTTGAATGCGCTGGCTGACGCCTTGACCTATTTAGTGGATCCGCGAACCCGATGAGCCAATATCTTTCTGAACACGAACCGCAAAGCGAGCCGGCCGTCGGTTACCGCACCGGTCGGCGGTTGACCACGCTGACGCTGGGCGCGGCGCTGGTCGCGATCCTGATCGTCACCGCGTTGGTGGCCCCGTGGCTGGCGCCTTTCGATCCTAATCTGCAGCATATCGAGCTGCGTTTGCTGCCACCTTCCGCCGAGCATTGGCTGGGCACCGACGGCTTCGGCCGCGATTTGCTCTCCCGCGTGATTTACGGCGCGCGGCCGACGCTGATTCTGGTGTCGCTGATTCTGGTGCTGACCATTCCTATCGGTCTGCTGGTCGGTATCTGTGCCGGTTATCTCGGCGGCTGGGTTGAACGCGTTTTGATGCGCCTGACCGATATTTTCCTGTCGTTGCCGAGTCTGGTGATTGCGCTGGCGTTCGTGGCGGTGATGGGGCCGGGGCTGATGAACGGCGCGCTGGCGCTGGCATTGACCAGTTGGCCGGCCTTTGCCCGCCAGGCGCGGGCCGAAACCCTGGCGCTGAGGCGCAGCGATTACCTGGCGGCGGCGCGCATGCAGGGTATCCGCGGGCTGCGGCTGATGGCTGGCCACATTTTGCCGCTGTGCCTGCCGAGCGCGGTGGTGCGCGCGGCGCTGAGCCTGGGCGGCATCATCCTGTCCGCAGCCGGTCTGGGGTTCCTCGGCATGGGCGTCGCGCCGCCGACCGCCGAATGGGGCTCGATGGTGGCCGAAGGCAGCAAAGTGATTTTCGACCAATGGTGGGTCGCCGCCGCACCGGGCGGGGCGATCCTGTTCGCCAGCCTGGCCTTTAACCTGCTGGGCGATGGCCTGCGCGACAAAATGGATCCTCGTCATGGGCACTGATAACACCTTATTGACCGTCGAGCGTTTGGCGATCGGCGTGCCGGGGCCGCAGCCGGTGGCGCTGGTGAAAAATATTTCGTTCAGCATGGGGCGGGAGCGCCTGGCGCTGGTCGGCGAGTCCGGCTCGGGCAAATCGTTGACCGCGCGTGCGCTGATGGGGCTGTTGCCGCCGCCGTTGCAGCTGCAGGCGCAGCGCCTGACGCTGGGCGGCGAAGACCTCACGCGGCTGAGCGAACGCCAGTGGAGCCGGCTGCGCGGCGATCGGGTGGCGATGGTGATGCAAGACCCCAAGCATGCGCTGAACCCCAATCAGCCGATTGGGCGTCAGGTCGAGGAGCCGCTGGTGCTGCATGCGAAGCTGAGTCGCGCCGAGCGGCGTGAAAAAGTGTTGGAGATGCTGGCGGCGGTGGGGTTGCCCGATCCGGCGGCGCTGTGCCGGCGCTATCCGCATCAGCTCTCCGGCGGCATGGGGCAGCGGGTGATGCTGGCCATTGCGCTGATCAACGATCCGCAGCTGCTGATTGCCGACGAACCGACTTCGGCGCTGGATCACCAGATGCGCGATCAGGTGCTGCAGCTGATAGAAAATCTGGTCGCACAACGCAATATGGGCCTGATCCTGATCAGCCACGATTTGCAGCAGGTGGCGCACCACTGCGAACGGGTATTGGTGATGTACAAGGGTGAGCTGTTGGATCAGCTGCCGGCGACGCAGTTGGCGCAGGCCACGCATCCCTATACCCGCACGCTGTGGGCGTGCCGGCCGAGCCGCGAGACGCGCGGCAAACCATTGCCGGTGCTGGATCGGGCGCTGTTGGAGACCTTGAAATGAGCGTGATTGCACTGGATAACCTGAGTATCAGCCATCGTCAGGGATACGAACTGCGCACCGTGGTGCATGACGTTAACCTGCGCATCGAACCGGGCGAGTGTTTCGGGCTGGTGGGGCCTTCCGGCTGCGGCAAGTCTTCGTTGCTGTGGGTGTTGGCCGGGCTGAACGACAGCTGGCGCGGCGGCTTTGAGCTGTTGGGGCGGCGGCTGCAACCGGGCCAGGCGTTTACCGGCCCACTGCGGCGCGAAGTGCAGATGGTGTTTCAGGATCCCTATGCTTCGCTGCACCCCAAACACCGGCTGCTGCGCACGTTGTCCGAGCCGCTCAAACTGCTGCAGGAAAGCGATATCGAACGCAAGATCAGCGCGGGATTTCGCCAGGTCGGGTTGGATCCGCGCCTGCTGGATCGCTATCCGCATCAGCTGTCGGGTGGCCAGCGCCAGCGCGTGGCGATCGTGCGCGCGCTGCTGTTGCGGCCGAAGCTGCTGCTGCTGGATGAGCCGACCTCGGCGCTGGATATGTCGGTACAGGCGGAGATCCTCAATCTGCTCAACGAGCTGAAGCAGGCGGGCGATCTGACCATGGTGCTGGTCAGCCACGATGCGGACGTCATCGACCACATGTGCGATCGCGCGGTAGCGATGGCGCACGGTCGCATCATCATTTAAACCTGTGCCCGCCAACGCGGCGGGCATATCCATCTTGGTAATAAATAAAGCAATTTATCGTCGTTCTTCTGTTAATTTTTACCCCCTACACTCGAAAAACAACGCAACCGCGTGATTGTGGAGAGTGTATCGATGAAACGGTTAATTCCAACTTTGTTGTGTGGCGCGCTGGCGGCCGCTTTCGGTGCGCAGGCCGCCACCCCGCAAGACACCCTGGTGGTGGTCAGTTCGCTGGAGGGCATTATCAGCCTCGATCCGGCGGAGAGCTTTGAAACCGTCAGCTCGGCCAATTTGGTCAACCTCTATCAGCGCCTGGTAGCGCCGGATCGCGCCGCGCCGCAAAAGCTGGCGCCGGACGCCGCAGGCAGTTGGCAAGCGGGCGCCGATGGCCGCAGCCTGACTTTTACCCTGAAACCGCAGCAACGCTTCGCCTCTGGTAATCCGTTACGGCCTGAGGACGTGATTTTCTCACTGGTGCGTGCGGTGAAGCTGAACAAGGCGCCGTCGTTTATTCTCGCCGAGTTTGGTTGGACGCCGGATAACGTTGAACAGCAGCTGAAGAAGATCGGGGATGACCAGGTGCAGCTCAGCTGGCCGGCCAATATCGGCAGTGAGCTGGCGCTGCGTCTGCTGACGGCGAATGTGGCTTCGATTGTGGATGAGAAGCTGCTGAATGAGCATGCGCAGCAGGGGGATTACGGCAACGCCTGGCTGCGCAGCCATTCCGCCGGCGGCGGCCCGTATCGGGTGAATAACTATGTGCCGCACGAGGCACTGCTGTTTGGCCGCAACGACTATGCGCCGTCGCCGGCTCGGCTGAAAACGGTGCTGTTCAAGAATGTCAGCGACGCCGGCACCCGCCGCCTGCTGTTGCTGAAGGGGGATGCCGACGTGGCCTACGATCTGGGTGCCGATCAATTCGACTCGCTGCGCAAGGCGCCGGGCGTGCGCATCGAGCAGGCCGATGCGCCCCGGGTGTATTATCTCGGTTTCAACACCGGCAGCAAAGACAACCCGGCGCTGGGCAATCCGGCGCTGTGGCAGGCGGCGCGCTGGCTGGTGGACTATCAGAGCATCGCCGAGCGGTTGCTGAAAGGGCAATATCGGGTGCATCAGGCTTTCTTGCCGCAGGGATTGGACGGTGCGCTCAACGATCGGCCGTTTAAGCTCGACGTGGATAAAGCCAAACAGATCCTGCGCGATGCCGGCATCGCTGAAGGCACGCGCATCGACCTAATCGTCATCAATCAGCCGCCGTATACCGATATCGCCCAGGCGCTGCAGGCCAGTTTTGCGCAGGCCGGGCTGCGGTTGGATATCCATCCGGTGGTGGAAAGCGATCTGTGGGGCAAGATGCGCGGTCGCGATTTTCAGGCGATATTCACCTATTGGGGCGCCGACTACCTGGATCCGAACACCAACGCCAGCGCATTTGCTTATAACGTGGCCGACGGGCCGAAAACCCTGGCCTGGCGCACCCAATGGCGCATACCCGCCATCAGCGCGGAAACGCGCGCGGCGGCCGCGGAGGGCGACAACGCCGCGCGCAGCGCACGCTACGTTACGCTGCAGCGGGAACTGCAGGCCAGTTCGCCCTATGTTGTGGCGCTGCAGGGGCAAACGCTGGTGGCATTACGCAACAACGTTCAAGATGCTCGGGTGGATATCGCCAACAGCATGCTGTATCTGGACCGGGTGAGTAAGTAGCGACCGCGCCGCGCGCCTGGCCGGGCTTCTGGCGCGCCAAAGGCCGACAGCGTGTGAAATCGCGTGCTGTTGCAACCGCGAAACGCGAGATGTTGTATCAAGGTGAAATAAAATGAAATTTCATAACGTGCTCATGTGGCGGTGATAGATTGGCGCTGAAAGGTGGCGTTATTTACGCCTTTCAGCGCGGTCGTTCGCAATGATGCGAACACATCACGTCAGGAGATATTATGGACAATAACGAAAACGTTCCAGTACAGCGCGCAGCAACCTTGCTCGCCACCGGTGAGGTTGTGACGCCGGAACAGTTTTATCAGGACAGCGACGGAAGCAACTGGGGGCCGGCTATCAACAAAGCGGCGGAGGCGGCGTTGCAAGCAGGCGGTACACTGTCTCTGGGGAAACGGGTATATACGGTCGCTGGACATGTACTCATTCAGACGACAACGGACATCTACGGCGGCATCGGTTTGCGGGTGGTCGGATTGGGGCGAGCGACCAAAATCGTCAAGACCGCGGACAGCAGTTACACCAATGAACAGGGTGAAACGAAGAAAGCGGTAATCGTAGTGAAAGGATTCGCCAATCTGACGCTGCACGGCTTGACGCTGCGGGATGATACCGGCGTAGACGACACCCACGGCGTATGGTTTAGCGATCGCAATATGACGAAGTTCGATATCCGTGATATCTACACCAACGTCGGCGGTTATTCGCTGTTTGTCTCGGGCGACATGTTCATTAACTGGCTGGTGAATGTGCAGATGGAGGCTAACGCCAGTCGCCCGGGCGATGGGGTGTTGTGGATGGACAAGTCCGGCACCACCAACTTTATCGATGGCCTTTATGCTGCGCGTGCCAAGGGTACTGCGTTCAGAATCTCAGGGTTTTACTCTACTGTCGGCTCGTTGGCTGCGGATGACTGCATCGGCGATATCTACTATTTCAAAGATTTTAACGGCACGATCAATTCATTGGGCTGCGAGAACCGCAACACGCAGCGCGCCGCCAATGTCAGCGTGCTGTCCACCAACTTTGCCCAAGGCACAATAGGCAATATCAATATCCAGGACGCGCAGAACGTGGAGAGCGGCGGCGTGTTGTGCCGATTCATCAACGAATCCCGTTGGGATATCGGCCAGTTGAGTCTTTACAGCGGTTCGACGACTTCCTTCCCGGTGGCGATCGCCGCCTGCAACAACAATACCGAGGTGACGTTCAGCAACGTATACAACGGCGGCGTAGCGGTAGCCGGCAAAAGCACCGTCGACGTCACGTCATTTTTGAGCGGAGTTGAGGTGATGAACAGTTTGGGGGAGCGGGGGATAGCGCCTTCCGCCACCAGCAATCATCTGCCACGCAATATCTCGAAACAGCAATCGTGGACTTTTTTAGGCACCCTGACTGCGCCGGATCGGCAACCCACAACGCACATTACTCTGCAACAGGGAGTAAGCACCAAAGTGCTGGCGTGCGATTTGTATATCACGTTCGATCTGTCTTCGCAGGCCGCCGCCTTTGTCGTCAATAAAGGCAGCTATAGCGCGAAAGGCGCTTTTATGCTGCGGCGCACCGGGCCGCTGAGCTGCGAAATATATTACCGCGTCGAGAAGGACTTTGGTTTTGGCAGCTATCAGGTGCAGACTACGCGAGGCAGCTATTGGCGACCGGATGGCGGATCGTTAAACGCACCGCCATCCGATGCGCTGGAAGTCCGCAGCGATGAGGTGCTCTCCACGACCAGGCTTGCGGCGATCCAGCCCCTGGCCAATCCGACAACGGCCAGCACGGCGGAAGTGGCCGGTGTACTCAATCGACTGA
Source organism: Serratia sp. BFP-2025 (assembly GCF_050880365.1). Lineage (NCBI taxonomy): Bacteria > Pseudomonadati > Pseudomonadota > Gammaproteobacteria > Enterobacterales > Yersiniaceae > Serratia > Serratia sp. BFP-2025. Next base: position 1,084,165 of record NZ_JBPAFV010000001.1, read on the forward strand.
TCGACGCGCTGAAGAACTAACCGAACAACGCCGGCACATTTTGGCCGGCGTTCATCATCAGCAACAGCCAGCCGGCGGCCGCCAGGGCGATGCCGAAAGGTTGCGGTGCGCGCCAGGCGCGGCGGTTGTGCAGGCCGTGCGCCAATGCCGCGCCGAGTCCGAATACTGTCGCCAGACAGACCAGCAGCGGCAATGCCGTCCAGCCGAGCCAGGCACCCAGTGCCGCCAGCAGCTTGAAATCGCCCTGGCCAATGCCGTTACGCCCCCGCACCAGCCGATAGAGCGCGTTGAGCAGCCACAGTGCCCCGTAACCGGCGGCGGCGCCGATAACCGCGTCGTCCAGCGGCGCCCAGCGAGCGTCCAGGTTGCACAGCAGCCCACCCCACAGCAGCGGCTGAGTCAGTCGGTCCGGCAACCAGCGATGACGCCAGTCCAGCCACGCCAGGGCGATCAGCAGCGCCGCCGCCGCCGGCAACCATAACCGCTGCGCCGCCGGCAGCTCGAAAGGCAGCGCCGCCACAGTCAAACCCAGGGCCGTCAACAGCAGGCTGCGGCGACGTAATGTCGACGGGGTGGCGCGTGCGGTTACCGTTCGCTCCAGTCGGGTGATGAGTGCGAAGGCGCCCAGGCCTGCCGCCAGCAGCGCGGTGAAAAACAGCGCGTGCCACAGTAGAGAAATTAACATCAGGACTCCGCCAACCGTAAAACAGGCGTTTAAAATAACGGCAAAATGCTGATTTCATCGGAGTGAAACGCGGCTGCCTGCGGGGAACGCGCGATAGCACGCATCGGCACTGTGCTGATTACATGGCAGTGCAACGCCATGCGCGGCGGCGCGCAGAGGCTGGCGTACTTTTTATCGGCAAAATCGGCGCTAAAATGGCGTGAATTCACCCGATGGCTGAAATGAAAGGGTAAACCGCGTAATGTGACGTCGTCACAAAAGAGGGATTAGGGGTTTATCCTATTGTTTCTTCTCGTCAAGCCGTTAGGCTTTAGGGTAGAGGCACACCCGCCTGGTCGGGGCGTGAGGTTTTTCAGAACTGTCGCGGGAAGGCGGCGGCGCAGCAGTGGGTTGGCGTGCTCCAGGAAGGAGGGAGCTAACGGTGTCATGAACGACGTCATTCAGGCAGTACTCAACAAGACCAAAAAACGATTCTGGCGCCGGCGTCAGACGGCGTGGCTGGCCGGGCCGCTGATGTGGCTGGCCGGAGCGGCGCCCGCGTGCGCCGAGTCCCCACCGGCGCCGGACAGCGTGATCCCTTCCGAACAGACCGCCGCGGATCCTGCCGCGAATTTGCCCGAGCTGGGCGGTGCGCCCGACGACGCGGCGCGCGAAAAGCAGTGGGCCGAGATGGCCAAGCAGCTCGGTGAACAAGAGTTGAACAATGTGTCTCGTCAGCAGATGCGCAGCCGCGCTGAGGATTATTTGCTGGGCCAGGCGACCGGCGCGCTGCAGCAACAGGCGCAGGAGCTGCTGTCTCCGCTGGGGACCGCCAGGCTGTCGCTGAAGATGACCGGTGAGGGCGACTTTACCGGCAGCAATGGTCAGCTATTCAGCCCGCTGTACGACGTCGACGGGCTATTGACCTACAGCCAGATCGGCTGGCTGCAGCAAAGCGCCGGGGCGCTGGGCAATTTTGCACTGGGGCAGCGCTGGATCGCCGGCGATTGGCTGCTGGGTTACAACACCGCGCTCGACAGCGATTTCGCCCGGCAGCGCAATCGCGGCAGCATCGGCGCGGAGGCCTGGGGAGACTATCTGCGTTTCTCCACCAACTATTACTACCCGCTGTCGGCGTTGTCGCAACAGCCCGGCGATGGGGTGTTCTTCAGCCGTCCGGCGCGAGGCTACGACATCACGACGCAAGGCTATCTGCCGTTTTATCGCCAGATCGGCGGTTCGCTCAGCTATGAGCAATATCTGGGCGATAATGTCGATCTGTTCGGCAGCGGGAAAAAGCAAAACGATCCGCGCGCCATGCAGCTGGGGCTCAATTACACCCCGGTGCCGCTGGTGACGATGAAGGCGTTGCATAAGATTGGCGCGGGCGGCCAAAGCCAGGATCAGGTTGAGCTGGCGCTGAGCTATCGGCTCGGGGTGCCATTGGTGAAGCAGATTTCGCCGGAGTATGTGGCGCAGGCCAAGTCGTTGCGCGGCAGCCGCTACGATCCCATCGAGCGTAAAAATGTGCCGGTGCTGGAATTCCGTCAGCGCAAGACGCTGCAGGTGTTCCTGGCTACGCCGCCGTGGAACCTGCAGGCGGGAGAGACTGTGCCGCTGGTGCTGGAAATCAAGGCGTTGCACGGGATTTCTCATGTCAGTTGGCAGGGGGATACGCAGGCGCTGAGCCTGACGCCGCCGCACAACGCCAACGATCCGCAGGGCTGGACGGCGATCGTGCCGCCGTGGGATGACGCGCCGGGTGCCGCCAACAGTTACCGGCTGTCGGTCACGCTGGAGGACGACAAGCAGCAACGCGTGACGTCCAACTGGATCGAGCTGAAAGTGGCGCCGCCGCTGACGGCGAGCGCCGGCGATGGCGAGGACCTGCCGGCGATCCAAACCCTGACGCCGCCGCCCATTCCGGCGCAAACCGGGCCGTTGTACGGGGAAGATTAACCGTTTTTACCCTGCAGCACCCACACGGCGGCCTCGACGCGGGATTTCAGCTTCATCTTTTTCAGCAGGTGTTTGACGTGCACCTTGACGGTGCTTTCCGTGATGGTCAGGCGGCGCGCGATCAGCTTGTTCGGCAGCCCCTGGGCGATCAGCTTGAGAATATCCCGTTCGCGCGGCGTCAGCTGCTGAATATCGCGCTCGGCGCTGGGGCGGTTTTCACGCAGGCTGGCGGCGAGGATCGGCGTCAGCGTTTCGCTGAGCACCATCTGCCCGGCCGCCGCCTGATGCAGCGCTTTCAGCAGTTCCTCCGGCTCCATGTCTTTCAACAGATAGCCGTCGGCGCCGCGCTTGAGCGCGCTGACGACATCGTCTTCATGGTTGGATACGCTGAACACCACGACGCGCCCTGACAGGTCGGTCTGGCGCAGGCGATCCAGCGTTTCCAGCCCGTTGATGCCGGGCATGTTCAGGTCGAGCAGGATCAGATCCGGATCGTGCTGTTGCGCCAGTTCCACGCCTTGCTCACCGCTGCCGGCTTCGGCGATAACCTGCAGGCGAGCGTCCATGCCGATCAGCTGTTTTACGCCGTTGCGCAGCATGGGATGGTCGTCGATCAGTAAAATTGTGGCGGCGGTTTCTGTCGTCATGGTGTCTCCGTTAGTCGATGGCGTGGTTATCCGGCGTGAAGCTGACTCGCACTTCGGTGCCGCCGCCGCTGCGCGGTAAAATGTCGCAGCGGCCATGCAGGCTCTTGGCGCGATCGCGCATGATGATCAGGCCGTAATGGTCGGGGCGGGACGTCTCGGCCGGCAGGCCGCGTCCGTTGTCGCAAACGCTCAGGGTCACTTCGCCCCGTTTATTGATGACCTGAATGCTCACCTGGCTGGCGGCGGCGTGCTTAAGGATGTTGCTGAGCGCCTCGCGGGCGATCTGCAGCAGATGAATGGCCTGATAGGCGGGCACCGTGCGCGGCCCGAGCTGGTAATCGAGGTTGATGGTCAGGCCCAGTTTGGGATTGAACTCCGCCACCGTCGATTGCAGCGCCGCCAGCAGGCCCGGTTCGGTCAGCTGCAGGCGGAAGGTGGTCAACAGCTCGCGCAGCTGGCGGTAGGCGCCGTTCAACTCTTCGCGCATCTGTTGCACCAGCGCCTGGCTGGCGGAAGAGAGCGTTTCGCCCTGCATCTGCAGGCAGGCGATCTGCATTTTCAGGCAAGAGAGCGATTGAGCGATGGAGTCGTGCAGTTCGCGAGCGATCGCCGCCCGTTCCTCCATCAGCATCAGCTGTTGCTGGTGGTCGACCTGGCGTTCGATGGCCAGCACGCTGGTCAGTTGCTCTACCAGAGTGTTGATCAGTTGGCGGTGCTCATCGTTCAGCGGCTGTTGCGGCGCATGCTGAGCCACGATCACGCCGTAGTCGCCGAGTTTGTCGCTCAGGCTCCAGCTCAGCGACGGGTTATCGGGATGCTGGCGATCGCTGTCGTTCAGGCAGGCGCTGCACACCGGGTTGTGGCAGTGCTCCGGCCGCAACGGCTGGTTGCCGCTCAGCTGCAGCAGCGGTTCCCGGCTGTCGTTTTCATACAGCCGCACCTGGATGGCGCGCAGCGGCGTCAGGGTTTGCAGTTGGTTGAGCAGCGGCGTCAGGCGGCTGCATAGCGGTTCGTTGGCGTGCAGCTGGCGGCTGGCGCGATAGAGGAAGCTCAGCACTTGATTTTTCTGCTGCAGGTCGGCGGTCTTTTCGGCTACGCGTTGCTCCAGCCCGCTGTAGGTGGCAGACAGCTCATCGGACATGGTATTCAACGCGCCGCCGAGCGAGGCCATTTCATCCTGGTGTCCGCGCTGGGGAAAGCGGCGGCTGAAATCGCCGCGGCCCACCGCTAACGCCATCTCTACCAGTTGCCGCCAGGGATGCAGCAACCGGCGGCGCAGGTAGCAGGTGGTGCCGAACAACAGCAACAGCGTCAGTGCGATGAAGCCGGCCTGCACCAGCGTCACCATCAGCAGGCGGCGCTCGGTTTGCCGATCGATGTCCGATACCAGCTTGTCCAGCAGCTGCACGAAGTGCGCCACCTGCGGTGCGGCATCGGCCGGGCGCTGCGCGCTGCGCAGGCGAGGCTGCAGAGTCTGCTGCCAGTAGTCGTGCAAGGCGACGAAAGGCTGTGTCAGCCCCTCTTGTTCCACCGAGCGCTGCAGGTCTGGGCTGTTTTCGTCGCGTTCAAGTTCCTGAATCAGAATTTCGTGCCGAGCGTCCAGCGGCACCTGCGCCAGCAGGCGATAGCTTTGCATACGCAGCGAACCGGCCTTGTTGATGGCATGCGCGTTGCCCTGAATGCTTTGCGACATCCAGGCGGAAATGCCCATGCCGGCCACGCCCAGAATGCCCGACAGTAACATCAGCAGGGCGACCTGATTCACGATCGAAAGCGGGGCCAACAGGCGTTTCATAAGTCCGGATTCCTGGCGTTTAGCGCCGCTGAAGCTCAGGGGCGAAGGCGGCGACGGGGATAAAAAAAGTAACGATTCAGCCATATTTTTGATTATCCCTGAGCATAACCCCATACCTCGAATGAAGTACCCATTAGTTTCCAGTGAAGTGGCGAGCCGGTAAAAACAAGGAAGTGATGTTGATCAACTTATTGATTTTAAGTTATTTAATTTTTTGTTTGCCCGTACCCCTAAGGGGATGAAGGCGCCGTTTACGCCGCCAACTACTTGCATTCGGGTTGATGTACATCAACTTTGCCGCCGGGGCCGCCCCCTAGGGTGTGCGGAATAATCCCCCGTGTCTGAGGTTTTTATGTCGCAACTTGCAACGCCTTCATCAAAGAAAACCGGCGCGCTGATTCAGGACTGGCGCCCTGAAGACAGTGCTTTTTGGCAGCAACGCGGCCAGCGCATCGCCACCCGCAATCTGTGGATTTCCATTCCCTGTCTGCTGCTGGCCTTCTGTGTCTGGATGCTGTTCAGCGCCGTCGCGGTCAACCTGAACAAGGTCGGCTTCAACTTCACCACCGACCAGCTGTTTCTGTTAACGGCGTTGCCGTCGGTCTCTGGCGCTATTTTGCGCGTGCCGTATTCGTTCGTGATCCCGCTGTTCGGCGGCCGTCGCTGGACCGCTATCAGCACTTGCTTCCTGCTGGTGCCTTGCCTGTGGCTGGGGTTCGCGGTACAGGACAGCAGCACACCGTACAGCGTGTTTGTCGTCATTTCCCTGCTGTGCGGTTTCGCCGGTGCCAACTTTGCTTCCAGCATGGCCAACATCAGCTTCTTCTTCCCGAAAGCACGCCAGGGCGGCGCGTTGGGGCTCAATGGCGGGTTGGGCAATCTGGGCGTCAGCGTGATGCAACTGGTTGCGCCGCTGGCGATCTCTTTCAGCCTGTTCGGCCTGTTTGGCGGCGCGGCGCAAAATCAGGCGGACGGAAGTCCGCTGTGGCTGGAAAATGCCGCCTGGATCTGGGTGCCGTTCCTGTTGATCGCCACGCTGGCAGCCTGGTTCGGCATGAACGATCTGGCGGCGGCCAAAGCGTCGCTGCGCCAGCAACTGCCGGTGCTCAAACGCGGGCATTTGTGGATGCTGAGCCTGCTGTACCTCGCGACCTTCGGTTCCTTCATCGGTTTCTCCGCCGGTTTCGCCATGCTGTCGAAAACACAGTTCCCGGATGTGGTGATCCTGCACTACGCGTTCTTCGGGCCGTTCCTCGGGGCGCTGGCGCGGCCGGTTGGCGGTGCGTTGTCTGACCGTTTCGGCGGGGTGCGGGTCACGTTGATCAACTTTGTGGTGATGGCCGTTTTTGCCGCGCTGTTGTTCCTGACCTTGCCGGACGCAGGGCAGGGCGGTTCATTCATCGCCTTCTACGGCATCTTCATGGTGCTGTTCCTCACTGCGGGGCTGGGCAGCGGTTCGACTTTCCAAATGATCGCCGTCATCTTCCGTAAAATCACGGTCGATCGCGTCAAAGCGGCCGGCGGCAGCGACGAGAGCGCGCAGCGTGAAGCGGTGACCGACTCCGCCGCCGCATTGGGCTTTATCTCGGCGATCGGTGCGGCCGGCGGCTTTTTCATTCCGCAGGCATTCGGCACCTCGTTGGCGCTGACCGGTTCGCCGGCGGGGGCGATGAAAGTGTTCCTGGTATTCTATATCTTGTGTGTGGTCATTACCTGGGCAGTGTATGGCCGTAAGAAAAAGGCCTGAGCACCAAACGATTGTCTCAATTCCTCCCCGACAGGGGAGGGATATTTCGCTCATACCGAATCATCTCTCCTCGCCTTCTCAGTGAAATTTTCTGCTTTTAGGTAAAATTCTCATCTCCGCTTGCCGTTTTTTTCTTTTTTTATAGCCATATCTCTCAATGTAGGAATGTCTTCTCACAAACGGATTATATTATTTGCACGGTTTTTTCTTTTTGTTGAGAGTATTCTTACATTAAAATATTAATGCCATCGCCGCAGGTTAAATGAAATTTCTGGGTGGGGAAGGCATAATTAGTGCGATTGTTATAAAATCATCAATAGGGATTTGTCTTAGATGCTAAACTTGCTGGAATGAATGAGTGTTGGAGTTAAATCAGATAACTCTCATTCTGTTTTTTTCGGCTTTTTGTAGTCTATCTGCCAACCAGATTAAGTGGGAAAATAGGATGAATTCACATCACGGAATGAAATTTCACAATTTTACTCGATTAACAATTAAACGACATTGTTAGTTTTTCTTTTTTAAATCAATGAGGTGCCAGGTTGGATTTTACGGCGGTCATGAGAGAAATCCATGTTGCCAACAGGGAAAAAGAGTCGTCTGGATAAACAGAACATCCTTAATCAGGCTTAATGTAAAAAATGAAATCAGAAAATTTTTATAAAAGCCAATATCCGATGAATGCAACCTGTTGAGTTTACATTTAATTTCTTGAACATTTTTTGATATTTCTATACAAAGTGTGCAGGACAGGCACGCTAAGGAAATTAAAAGTGAATCTTGATAAAAGAATAAAGATTAGGAATCTCGATGTTCTGACTCCTGCCGGGGAGAAATTTCGTCTGCGTTGGAAAGAGTATCAAATCCTTTCGCTGCTTGTCGCCAGATCCCCCGAACTGGTTACCCGAACGGAAATTATAGAAAATATCTGGAAAGGGACTTATTGTTCAGATTCAACGATAAATCAAACAATTAAATCCATTCGTCAGAAAATTAGCGACACCGAACATACGCTTATCAGAACCATTCCTCGCTTGGGTTACAAGGTGGAAAATCAGGCGGTTTTTCACTTTATATCTGAAGATGAAGACTACGTCGGTAATGATATATTAAACGGCGATGATGATATTAATGTTGATATTCAAGCGGAACTTTCTGAAAATGTAAATGGAGCGCCTGAAACAAACGATGAGAAAATAGTTAAGCAACGTAAATCGACACTGGTTTCTGCGCCTCTCGCGGCAGAGACGCCATCCCAGGAAACACCGGCGTCTGAAAAGAAGCCAACATCGGGGCGGCGTTTTTTCAGCATGCCCGCTAGCCGCGTAGTGAAATACCTGACGGTATTCGCTTCTTTACTGGTCATTTCACATTTTTCATATGTGTTGGGCAACCAAACCCGCCCGCCGGTGATCAATGATATTCAGAATAACACGCGCGTCGTGTTGACGTTGACGCTGAACAACCCTCATACCAATAGCCCGCAAACCCTGTTCTGCCTTTACCAGGGAGAGAGCATGGAGCAGGCGACCATTGAATGTGTCGATCCTAAGCAAGGCCAGATTAAGCTGCCGGTAAAATATGAGGCCTTTTCTATGCCTGGTAAAGGTCGGATTAATCTCATACTGCCCAATAAAACCTTGCAATATCAAGTTGCTTACGATGTTAAAAATTAGCACTGAATGAGGTTTTATCTTTAGCGATAATTTCACATTTAATGAAATCTTTTATTTCATTATTTGTTATTTGAAAGCCTGATTCGATTTGTCCAGTCTGAATCTCATTACCTAACGCGTATTAGCGTCCTGTCTCAATGTTGTGACGGGAATAATGAGAACCTGCTGAGTGACAAATTATGGATAAGCGTAAAGTAGCTATTATCGGGGGGGCCGGTTTTATCGGAACGCGCCTGGCGAAACGTCTCAGTGCACGCGATGATCTGACGCTGATCATCGTGGATAAACGGCCCAGCGAGCACTTTCCGGCGCTCTACCAGTACGGTGATGTGACTCAGCCCGAGACCTTGCAGCAACCGCTGACGGGCTGTGACGCCATCATTAATCTGGCTGCGGAGCATCAGGACAATGTCGACCCCATTTCGCTCTACTACCAGGTCAACGTCGAAGGTGCACGCCATGTCTGCATGACCGCTTCCGCGTTGAATATCCGCCAAATCATTTTCACCTCATCGGTCGCCGTTTATGGTTTCGTCAAACAAGAGACTGGCGAAGAGGGGCGTTTCGAACCCTTCAATCACTACGGCAAATCCAAGCTCGAAGCGGAATACGTTTATGAAGCGTGGCGCAAAGCCGATAGTGAAAACAAGCTGACCATCATTCGCCCGACGGTGGTATTCGGCGAAGGGAATCGCGGCAACGTGTATAACCTGTTCCGTCAGATCGCCAGCGGCCGATTCGTGATGATCGGCAGCGGCAATAATATGAAGTCGATGGCGTATGTTGAAAATATTGCCGCACGATTGGAACACGCGCTGGATCAGCAATCCAGCTATCAGGTCAGCAACTACGTTGATAAACCAGACTTCACGATGAATCAACTGGTTGAGGTTATTTCCTCTTCTCTTGGTCGTGAAAATAAGACGATTCGCATTCCCTATGCAGTGGGAATCTGCGGGGCGACCGCATTAGATGTTGTGAGTAAAATAAGTCGAAAAAAATTCCCAATCAGCCGCGTCAGAGTGCAGAAATTCTGCGCCAGAACGCAATTTAAAACCAATGTGAAGAATGATTTCGTAGCGCCGGTGGAACTTGATTCGGCCATCGAAAGAACCATTAAACATGAGTTTTCTGACCGATAACTTAACCGCACGCTGGCGTTATTTATGTATTTCCGCCGACAAGCGGATAAATCTGCATTTTCAGGATTAACTCATGCTGACTTATATCCTGGCAGGATCAATTTTGTTTTTGCTAATAGCGCATTGGGAGCTGTAACTCAAGGGCGGTAGCGTGCTTAATCGCTGGAGGAACGATGTTATATCAACTGAGCGTGATATTTGTGCTGGCGGTCGCCTGGGTGCTTATTGCCCGTCGGGCCGCTTTGGCGGTGGGGTTAGTGGATAAGCCCAATGCGCGCAAGCAACATCTGGGGCATATTCCGCTGGTCGGCGGCATCGCCGTATACCTGACGTTGACGCTGATGACGCTGTGGCAACCCGCCTGGCTGCCCGACAGCACGATCTACCTGCTGTGCGTCACGGCGCTGGTGGTGTTGGGCGTGCTGGATGACCGCTTTGATCTGCCCGTGGCGCCGCGCGTCATGGTGCAGGGAGGGATCGCGCTGGCGATGATGCTGGCGGCAGGGATGCAACTCTCCTCTCTGGGCTATGTCTGGGGGCATCAGGAAGTGATGCTCGGCTATGGCGCGCTGCTGCTCACGCCGCTGGCGGTCTGGGGGGCGATCAACGCCTACAACATGGTGGATGGCATCGACGGGCAACTGGGCGCCTTGTCCTGCGTCACTTTCGTCGCGTTGGCCGTTGTGTTTGGACTGGGCGGGCGGGAAGACCTGGCGCTGTGGTGCCTGGGTCTGCTCGTCGCGCTGGCAGCTTATCTGCTGTTCAACCTGAGCCTGTTCGGCGCGCGTAACAAAATCTTTATGGGCGATGCCGGCAGCATGGTGATTGGCTTTAGCGTGCTGTGGCTGGTGCTGTTGGCGACGCAGGGGCCACAGGCGGTGATGCGCCCGGTCACCGCGCTGTGGCTGATCGCCATTCCTCTGATGGACATGGTGACCGTGATGGTGCGCCGCCTGTTGCGTCGCCAAAGCCCATTCAAAGCGGGCCGTGACCATCTGCACCATATTCTGATGCGCCGCGGGCTCAATGCGCGCCAGGCGCTGGCCATGAGCACCATGCTGGCGGTGACGCTGGCCTGCATCGGCATTTGCAGCGAAGTGTTGAAGCTCCAGGAGAGCCTGATGCTGGTGGCGTTCCTGTTCTGTTTTTGCGGCTATTTCGCCATGCTGCGCGAACCGCGGCAGGCAACGGTGCTTAGCGACAACCCGACCGTTGGTCGCTAATCCTCTCACGGGCTGCGACAGCAGCCCGTCTATCACGGTAACCCCATGAATTTTCATTTGCCTCTTTTGATGCCGTTGGTCTGTACCTCCGCGCTGTTGAGCGGTTGTACGGTGGTCCCCGGCTCGCATTTACCGACCAGTGGAAAAGCCATCGTCGTGCAGCAAGACGACGATTTCGATTTGAACAACCAGGTACAGGTCTATCGCATGTCGCCGATGCTGCTGCAGAAAATGCGGCGCATAGAACCGGTCGCCCGGCCGAACCCGGCGCTGGATCGGCGGTTGCAGAGTTATCAATACCGCATCGGCGTCGGCGACGTGTTGAACGTCACCGTCTGGGATCATCCCGAGTTGACCACACCGGCCGGGCAGTACCGCAGCGCCAGCGACACCGGCAACTGGGTGCATGCGGATGGCACGATCTTTTATCCCTATATCGGGCGCGTGGCGGTGGTGGGCAAGACCGTCACCGAAGTGCGCAGTCTGATCGCCGGCCGTCTGGCACAGTATGTGGAAAGCCCGCAGGTGGATGTCAGTATCGCCGCGTTCCGCTCGCAGAAGGCTTATGTCACCGGCGAAGTGAAAACCTCCGGCCAGCAGGCAATCACCAACGTGCCGCTGACCATTCTGGATGCGATCAACGCCGCCGGCGGCCTGACGGACAACGCCGACTGGCGCAACGTCGTGCTGACCCATCAGGGCAAGGAGCGGGCCATCTCGCTGCAGGCGCTGATGCAGCGCGGCGACATCAGCCAAAACGCGCTGCTGCAACCGGGCGATATCCTTTACGTCCCGCGCAATGACGAGTTGAAAGTGTTCGTGATGGGCGAGGTGGGCAAACAAACGACGCTGAAGATGGACCGCAGCGGCATGACCCTGACCGAAGCCCTCGGTTCTTCCGAAGGGATCAGCCAGACGGTGGCGGATGCGACCGGGGTATTTGTGATCCGACCGAGCGGCGGCAAACAGCCGCAGCGGTTGGCGACGCTGTACCAGTTCGATCTTTCAGACGCCAGCGCGCTGGCGATGGGCGCTGAATTTCAGCTGCAACCTTACGACGTCGTGTACGTCACTGCGGCGCCGGTCGCGCGCTGGAACCGTTTGATCAGCCAGCTGGTGCCGACCATCAGCAGCTTTAACGATCTCAGCGAGGCTACCTTGCGCGTGCGCAACTGGTGAGTCCGCAGGATGAACAAGGAACAGAAAATGAAAAACAATGCGCTGTCCGTTATGGTGGCCGAACAAGATGAAAAGCTGGAGTGGGAGCGCCTAATCGGGCCGCTGTGGGATAACCGTTGGCGGATCGCCGCCGTGACCGGTTTGGCCGGTGTGCTGGGCGTGGTCTACGCCCTGTTGGCCACCCCGGTGTACCAGGCCACGGCGGTGGTGCAGGTGGAGAAGCAGCTGTCCGGCGATTCGCTGCTGCGCGAAACGCTGGACAGCTCGATGATGGGGCAAAGTTCGGCGACGGAGGATGAGGTGACGCTGGTCAAGTCGCGCTACGTGCTTGGCAAAACGGTGGACGCCCTCGGCCTGACGGTGCGCGTCAGCCCGGACTATTTCCCGGTATTCGGCAAAGGCTTTGCCCGGCTGAGCGGCGAAAAACCGCCGGTCCTGGAGATTGCCACGCTGACGACGCCGGAGGACATGCTGGACGAAGCGCTGACGCTGACGGTGCGCGACGGGCAGCATTATGAATTGAGCCATGACGGCGACAAACTGTTCAGCGGCGTGGTCGGGCAGGCGGTCGCACAGGGCGGATGGAACATGACCGTTTCGGCGCTCGATGCAGCGCCGGGCGCCAGTTTCACCGTGGTGAAAGTCGCGCGTCAAAAAGCGGTGGATGAGCTGCGCAAATACCTGGACGTGGTGCCGGGTGGCAAGGACAGCGGCATCATGACCTTTACGCTGCCGAGCGAAGATCCGCAGAGCGCCGAGGCGATGTTGAAGAACATCACCGACAACTATCTGCAGCAGAACGTGGATCGCAAAACGGAAGAAACGCAGCGGATGCTGGCGTTCCTGCAACAGCAGCTGCCGCAAACGCAAACTTCGTTGAACAACGCCGAAACCCAGCTCAATCAATTCCGCCAGCAAAACGACTCGGTGGATCTGTCGCTGGAAGCCAAATCGGTGCTGGATACTCAGGTGCAGCTCGAGGCCCAACTCAACGAGCTGACCTTCAAGGAAGCGGAGATCTCCAAACTCTATACCCGTGTGCACCCGGCTTACCGGGCGCTGTTGGAAAAGCGTGCCACGCTGGAGGCGGAAAAGGCGCGGCTGGGTAAGCAGGTGCAGACGCTGCCGAAAATGCAACAAGAGATCCTGCGCCTTACCCGCGACGTGCAGGTGGATCAGCAGGTTTACATGCAGTTGATGAACAAGCAGCAGGAGCTGAGCATCAGCAAGGCCGGCACGGTCGGCAACGTCCGCATTATCGACGAAGCGGAAACCGCTATCCGGCCGATTAAGCCGCAAAAGGTGTTGATCGTGCTGTTGGCGCTGTTGCTGGGCGCGGCGGGCACCGTCTCGGTCGTGCTGTTGCGCGCGGCCTTCCATCGCGGCATCAATGATATCGATACCCTTGAGAGGCGGGGCATCAACGTCTACGCCACCGTGCCGCTGTCGCCGTGGCAGGTGAAGCGCAACCGCGAGCAGCGCCAACTGTTGCCTAAATCCGGCGGCCGACGTTTGCCAATCCTGGCGGTGGCCGAGCCGACGGATCTATCGGTGGAAGCGATCCGCAGCCTGCGCACCAGCCTGCATTTCGCCATGATGGAGGCCAAGAACAACATTCTGATGGTCTCCGGTGCCAGCCCGGAAAGCGGTAAGAGCTTTACCAGCACCAACCTGGCGGTGGTGGTGGCGCAGGCCGGGCAGCGGGTGCTGTTGATCGACGCCGATATGCGCAAAGGCTTCCTGCACCGCTGGCTGGCGGATGATGGGCATCAGGGCCTGTCTGACCTGCTGGTGGGCAACGTGATGGCGGAACAGGCGGTGCGGAAAACCGCCATCGCCAATCTGGACTTCGTGCCGCGCGGCCAGGTACCGCCGAACCCGTCCGAACTGCTGATGCACCGCCGTTTCGCCGATTTTCTGCGCTGGGCCGGGCAAAACTACGATCTGGTGTTGATCGATACGCCGCCGATTCTGGCGGTGACGGATGCGGCGATCGTCGGCAACCACGCCGGCACCTCGCTGCTGGTGGTGCGTTTTGAGGTGAATACCGTCAAGCAGATCGAAACCAGCATGCGTCGTTTCGAACAGAATGGGGTGGGGATCAAGGGCGTGATCCTCAACGGCATGGTGAAGAAGGCGGCAACCGACATGAGCTACTACAACTTCGCCTACCCAAGCCATCGGGAAGATCGCCCGCAGGCAGGGGAATAAGCGGGTGAAGGCCATTATCACCAATGCCCTGTGGCTGATGCTCGAACGCGTTTCGCTCAGCCTGTCCGGCATCTTCGTCTCCATTTACGTTGCGCGCTATCTGGGGCCCGCACAGTTTGGCGCTCTCAACTATCTGTTGGCGACGATTGCCATCGTGGTGCCACTGGTGCAGTTGGGCGCCGACAGCATCATTTTCAACCGCGTCGCCCGCCGACAGCCGAGCGGCATTCGCCTGATGCTGGCGTCAATACGCCTGCGCCGTTGGCTGTTCCTGGTGGTAGCGCTGCCGATACTGACATGGAGCTATTTCAGCCAATCGCCCGCCAGCCAACTGATGACGCTGTTGCTGCTTGTCAGTGCCTATTTCTCGATTCAGGACGTGTACAAGATTTATTACGATGCCCGCCTGCAGTCGAAACGCAATACGCTGATCAACAACCTGGCGCTGCTGCTGTCGATCGGGCTGCGGCTGGCGCTGGTGAGCGCCGCGCTGCCGCTGGTGTGGTTCGCGGTACCCTACATCCTCAGCAGCGCCGTACCTTACCTGGCGCGCCTCTGGTTATTCCGTGGGGAAGCGGCGGCCTCGCCGCAGGTTACGCCGCGCCAGGCCGGGCGCTATGGCCGTTATTTGCTAAAGGTGGGCCTGCCGTTGGCCATCTCCAGCCTGTCGATAGTGATCTATACCCGCATCGATCAAATCATGCTGGGCAATCTGGTCGGCGAGCAGGCGGTAGGCTGGTTCAGTGCCGCCACCACCCTCAGCCAAGGCTGGGTTTTCGTGCCGATGGCGCTGATCACCTCGTTGATGCCGGGCATTGCCAGCTGTCGCGATCCGTTGGAGCAAGAATACCGTATACGGGTGCTGTATTTGGTGGTCTTGGGCCTATCGTTGCCGGTGTTGTTGGGCCTGTGGTGGTTCGCCCACCCGGCCATTGCGCTGCTGTACGGTGCCGCTTTCCAACCGGCCGCCAGCATCCTGGCTATTTGTACGCTGACCTCGTTGTTCTCGGTAATGGGGACAGTTTCTTACCGCAGCATCGTGCTGTTCGCCGGTTATCGCTTTATCGCCATCAAGATGCCGTTGGTGGCAGTGGCGAACGTGGTGATGAATCTGCTGCTGATCCCGCGCTACGGCCTGATCGGCGCGGCGGTGTCTACGCTGCTGGCGGAATTCATTTCGTTCTTCGTGCTGAACAGTTTATTCCGTGGCGGAAAAATTACCCGACTGCAGCTGACCTGTTTTTACTGCTTGCCGCGTCTTGTCAGCAAATTAAGGAGAGAACATGTTAAACATCCTGGTTAAAAACATTTCCAAGCGCCTGCCCGATGCCTGGCACCATCAGGTTAAATACGCGCTCTATTTCAAGAAGCTGCCGCACCTGTCAAAACCGACCGGCTTCAGCGAAAAGATCATGCGACGCAAAATTTACCCGCGCAGCATCTACACCACCTTGTCGGACAAGTTCAAGGTACGTGAATTTATCGCCGGTCTGTGGGGCGAGGAGTATCTGGTAGAGCTGTATGCGCATGGCACCGAACTCAGCTACGACATGTTCAGGCAATTGCCCAACGCCTTTGTACTGAAAGCCAACCACGGCAGCGGTTATAACCGGTTGGTGTTCGACAAACAGCAGGTTAGCTACGCGGAGTTGTACGATCTCAGCAACGCGTGGATGCGCAGCAACTTCTACGAGCAGAGTCGCGAAAAGCATTATCTGGATATCGAACCCTGCATCATGGTGGAGCGCCTGTTGCTGGATGGCGAGCAGGTGCCGAACGATATCAAGTTTCATTGTTTCAACGACAATCATGAAATTCGCATGTTCATCCAGGTGGATTATCAGCGTTTTGGCACTCATCGGCGCGATATTTTTGATATCGACTGGAACCGCACCGAAATCCGTATCAGCTTGCCGAATGCCGACGAACCGATGCCGCGCCCTACGCGGTTGGACGAAATGACGCGTTTGGCTCGCCAGGCAGCGCAGCAGTTCTCTTATGTCCGTGTGGATTTCTACCAGATCGGCGAGAAGGTGTATTTCGGTGAGTTGACGTTTACGCCTGGCGCGGGGCTAAGCAAGCTCATGCCGAAAAACATTGAGCAGGAATGGGGCAGTTATTTTACTGAGTAAACACTTATGCAAAGAGTCGCCTCCAATTTTCAAATGCATACCAATGCCGGTTATAATCAGTCGCGGGATTTAGTCAATCAATCCATCGTATTGACCTTTCTGCTGATGTTTTTCGTGAAAACTTTCCTGACCTCGGGATCGTTCAATAGCGAGCTGATTAATAAAACCGTGATGGGGCTTAATGGCCTGATGTTGCTCTATGTCGGTTATGCATTTTTTATCGCTACGCTGGCGGAAAAAGCGGTTGCGGGTTTTTTGGCTCTGTTGTTTCTGGTTAATATTGCCACCGGGCATGGCGATTATCTTTTTGGCGCGGTATTCAGTACGGCGGTGATAATTTTATTTCGCCGCATAGACATGGGACGTGGCGCTGAAATGTTTGCCATTGCCTTTGTGGTGGCAGGGTTGCTGATGGTCATTCCCTATACCTTTTACACCAATGGATTTGTTTATCTTGATGAGCGTTACGGCAACAGATTAACGCTGGGTTTCGATAACCCGAATACCCTGGCGTATTATTCTTTTGCCTTGTTCGCCACCCTGCTGTGCCTGATCGACCATGCGAAATTAACGCGTGGAATGAAAAATATCGCGTCGTTGGCGGCGTCGACGTTAATTCTCCCGGTGCTGATGTATTCCTATTCGCGCACCTGTTTTATGCTGGCGTTGTTGATGTTATTGCTGTTTTGGCTGGCGCCGCTGCTGCGTGTCGCCCCCAATAGAAAAGTCTGCATCGTGCTGACGTTGATCATTATCGGCTTTCAATTCGCCAGCGTTATGCTCTGGGGTAGCAATCCGGCATTGGACGTCCTCTTGAACCAGGCGTTGACCGGGCGAGTCTGGTTCTCCTGGCAGATGTTTCAGGCGGTGGGACTACCCAATCCTCTGTTCGGTATGAATATAGAACCTTATAAACCCGTCGATTTCTTCTTCATTGCCATGTTTTATTCGGCCGGTGGCATCGCCTCTGTTGTCATGCTTTTCTGTTATTTTCACCTGTTGGGTAACATGCGCAGGCTGAGTCGATTCATGCGCTGGGTAGTGGTGGTTTTCCTGTTAACTACGTTGACGGAAACCTATTTTTTGGTCCCGGTATTTAACGTGTCGTTATTGTTGCTTTGCCGTGGAAAAGAAATGATAAATTCTAAATTAGAGGGCTAAGAAATGGATTTCTCGATCGTGATCCCTATTTATAATAGTGCACGTTATCTGCCTAAAACTCTGAAGCGGGTTTTCAACGCTTGCCAGGGGTTCGACTATCAGGTGATTTTGGTTGATGATTGCTCTGACGAGGATGATATCAAATATATTCGCCAGATAGCAGCGACCAATAGCAACGTGATGTTGCATGAGAAAAAAAAGAAGAGCAATGCGGCGGTATCGCGTAACTTAGGTATCAGGTTGGCGCAATCGGAGATCGTGTTTTTTCTCGACTCTGATGATTACTTCACGACCAACTATATTATTCGCCGCATGAATAAACATGAAGATCGCCAGATTGATATTATCTTCGGTAACTATGCGGAGGTGAGCGGCGATTCGGTACGTGACTTCAACTTCAACTACAAATCCGGTTCTTCCGGCGAAGATTTCCTTTTTCTGGAAATGGGTGATATCCGTTCATCCACCATCAGCATACGTAAAAAAAGCGATCGCCGCTTTTTATTTCCCGAATTCCTCAATAAGCATCAGGATTGGGGCTTTTTAGTCAATGCCACCAATTTGGGCGCGCATGTGGCACACGACGCCGGCGGAGGGGTGTTTCTCGACGTAGGACGCTACGGGCGCATGACGGCGAAGCTAAATTTGGAGGCCAGCGATCGCTTTATCAATACCTTTCTCAGCCCCAGCGATCGCCATATCAGCGGATTCGCCTGCAAGCACCTGCTGGCCTCGCTGTATTCGGAGAACGCCCAGGCGTTCAATTATTACTCGTCGCGCATCGTGCGGCACAGTCTGAGCGGCAAGTTCAAGATGATCAAATGGTATGGCGATTGTCTGGCGCGGTTGGGGTTGTTCTCGGTTGGCGGCCGGCTACTGCGCAATGTGCGCCAGGGATTCAGGAGATGATATGCAACCACGCAAGGTAATCATCGTTATCGAAAATATAGCGGGCAAGGGCGGTACTGAACGGGTCGCCAGCGGCTTGGCCAATGCGCTGGCACGTCTGCCGGGTTACGAGGTGGCGGTGTTTTCGCTGTTTGGCGAGCGGAGCTTCTTTCCGTTGGCGAGCGACGTCCGGCTGCGCTGCGGCGGCGGCGATTCGCTGTTCTGGCCATGGCGGCTGGCGATGGCCCTGCGGCGTGAACGCGCGGACGTGATCATTACCGTTTCCATGGGGAAACTATCGGTGGTGATGACGCCTTTTCTGCGTTTGTTCTGTGCCCGCAGCCGGCTGCTGTTGAGTGAACACGTCAGCTTTCACCAGTATCCACGCGTATTTAAGTGGTTGAAGTTGCTGGTTTACCGTCTGGGCGACCGCGTGATTTTCCTGACGCGGCAAGATAGCGACGCCATCGCTCGCTGGGTGGGGGCCGGGAAATGTCGGGTGATCGAGAACGTTTCACCGTTCGGCACGCAGGCGCCGACGCCGGCGCTGCAGAACAAGGTGGCGCTGGCGGTGGGGCGATTGAGCAATCAGAAAGGCTTCGATCGTCTGATCGCGTTGTGGCGAGGAGTGGCGACGCAGGTGCCGGATTGGCGGCTGTTGATTATTGGCGACGGTCCAGAGCGCGACGCATTGCGGCGGCAGATTGAAGACGCCGGGTTGGAGCAGCAGGTGAGCCTACTGCCGGCCACCGCCGACGTGGCGGCCTATTATCGCCAAGCCAGTCTGTATCTGATGACTTCTCGCTATGAGGGGTTGCCGATGGTGCTGATCGAAGCCATGAGTTTCGGCCTGCCGCTGGTGGCCTACGACTGCAAGACCGGCCCGGCCGAGTTGATAGACGACGGCGTCAACGGCTATCTGGTGCCCGATGACGACGCCGCCGCCTTCAGCGAAGGGGTGATCAAATTGATGCTCGATCCGGGTTTGCGCGAGCACTTTTCTATTGCCGCGTTAGAGAAGTCTCGTCGTTTTACCCCCGAACGTATTTATCCCCAGTGGCAACAGCTCACCGAGTGAGGACAGTATGGAAAAGATATCCGTGATAATGCCGGCCTACAATGCTGCGAACTCTATTAAAGAGTCGATTTTAGGCGTGCTGAACCAGCGATTTACCGATTATCACCTGTATGTGATCGATGATGCGTCTACCGACGATACTGCCGAGGTTGTGCGGCCGTTTATCCACGATCGCCTCACCTATATACGTAATGAGCATAACCAGGGCGTGGCGGAAACGCGCAACATCGGCATTGAGGCGGCGAAGGGCGACTATATCGCCTTCTGTGACAGTGATGACGTATGGCTGCCCAACAAGCTGTCGCGCCAGGCGAGCATTTTGCAAACCCGCCGCTATGACGTGGTGTGTTCCCATTATTACACCTTTGAAGACGACCTGAAATTGGTCAAAAACACCCGTGGCGCGGATGAGCTTATTGGCTATCAGGACATGTTGAAAAGCAACTGGATCGGCAATCTCACCGGGATCTATAACCAGAAGCGCATCGGTAAGGTGTATCAGCAAAAAGTAGGCCATGAGGACTATTTGATGTGGCTGGCGGTGCTGCAGAAGGCGCGCAACGGCCTGGCTTACTGCATTCCTGAACCGCTGGCCTGCTACCGATTGTCTACCCATTCGCTGTCGGGCAACAAAATCCGCGCCGCAGACTGGCAATGGCGGATTTACCGTCAGCATTTGGGGCTGTCTTACCAGAAATCCTGTTATCTGTTCGCCACCTACCTGTTCAATGCCGTGGTGAAAAGGAAATGACCATGAAGGGGATGTATCAGAGGGTGGCTCTGGTCTGTTGTGCCTGGTGGAGTGCTTCTGCTCTGGCGCAGAGCTGCCAACCCAATCTGTTGGCCAACCCCGGCTTTGAACAGGGTCTCAGCGGCTGGCGTGCGCAAGGCGCGCAGGCCGACGGCGATACGCACAGCGGCCGTGGAAGTCTGCGTTATGACAATGCAGATGCCGCGCAGTACCGCACCTTCAGCCAGATGCTGCGGGTTGTGCCCGGGCAGACGATCGATTTCGGCGTCTGGCTCAAGACCCATGGCGTACGCGGGCAAAGCCGCGACGGTGGTGCCGGGGTTTATCTGCAGAGCTTCGATGCGCAAGGGCGCTTTCTGGAAGGCAGCTACCCGGCAGGGGTGACCGGTGACAGCGGCTGGCGGCAGGTGAGCGCCAGCTATACCGTGCCGCCGCAGGCGGCGCGAGTCACTTTTGGCGTCTATCTGCGCAAGGGGAGCACCGGTACCGCCTGGTTTGATGACGCCTATGCGTGTGCTCGAGCGCCTACGCCGGCGTTATATCAGCTCGGCGCGTCGACACAGGGGAAAGTCGACACGCTGCTGGTTACTCCGCAGCCGCAGCATTTGCAGGTCGACAGCGAATTGCTCAATGCCGCAGGGCAGGTTGTTCACAGTAGCCGCGACCGTTATCAGGTTGAAGGGCAGCGCCGTATCGAATATCAACTGCCGACTGGCCTGGCCCAGGGGGAATATCGCCTGCGTCAGCAGGTCACCGGGCAGCAATCCCAGCCGGTACAGGGTAGCGAGCTGTCTTTTCGCGTCGGGCAGCCTGCGGCCAAAGTGGCGATCGACAGCGAAGGCTTTACCCTGCGCGATGGTCAACGACTTTTCCCGTTGGGCATTTATGCCAACGTGGCTACCGATGAGCATTTGGCGCGCATCGCATCGGCGGGATTCAACACGGTGCTGAACTATGATTATGGGGAAAAGAAAGATCCTTACACCTTTTTCCGCAACGCACGCAACCGCGGGCTGCTGGTCATTTACTCCGTCAAAGATCAGTACAGCGGCAGCCGTTTCGCTCCGGCCGTTCGCGGTGGCGACTACGCGGCGATGACGGCCTGGTACGTGCAGCGTTTGCGCTCTCAGCCCAACCTGCTCGCCTGGTACATCAACGATGAACTGGGGCCGGAGTATCTCGATAAGATCGAGGAAAAAAACCTGCAAATAAAGCGGCTTGACGGCGATCATCCTACCTTCCAGGTGTTGAACAAAACCGGGGAGTTGGACGCCTACTTTAACAGCAGCGACATTTTGGCGACCGATCCTTACCCGGTGGGGAACGATAGCGATCTGACGCGCACCACGCGTTATACCGCCCTGACGGTACAGGCCGCCCGTCAGGCTCGCGGGGCCTGGGTGGTGATGCAAATCATGGATCACGCCGCTTATGACGCTCGCCGTAGGCCACATCCACCGTCAGAGGCGGAAATTCGCAATCAGGCCTGGCAGGCGCTGATCGGCGGCGCCAAGGGACTGTTGTTTTATTCTTATACCGATCTGTTTTACAAGCGCAAAACCGGCCGCTTCGACCAACGGGAGTTTGACGCTACCTGGCGTGGTGTGGCTGCCGTGTCGCAGCAAATCGCCGCCTTCACCCCTTATCTGCTGACAGGAAAATCGACGCCGCTGGCGGGAAGCGACCCTCAAATGCCGGCGCGGATGTTTATTCTGGGCGATCGCGCCTTGCTGCTGGTAGCCAACCCCTATTATCGAGAGGGAAGCACCCGATTGCGCCTTCCGGCGGGCTGGCGGCAGCAGGGAGGGGGGGCGGAGCTCATGCTGGCGTTGCCCGCCGTGGGCACCGCGACGCTGTGGCTTCAACGCTGAAAGCATCGAGTGAACGTCACGCGGGAGGTTTCTCCCGCGTCCTACCCCCAAATACCTCGTCTTGCCTACCGCCCGTTCGCCTTTACCCTAATGCTCCATTTTATTTATTGTAATTCAATCAATTAACCTCATTTTTCACCCCTATACTTTGGTGGTATTCCTCTCCCGACGCACGCGTCGCCGCCCGCTTTCTCTTGATCGCAATCAATTTGCCGCCGCTTGGCCGTCAGTAGGCTGGCGGCAGATTGAGCATGTCTTCTTATAACGACAAGAGCCTTCAGGAGCATTCCGGATGAGCAAATTTTTAGACCGTTTCCGCTATTTCAAGCAGTTGGCGGAGCCTTTTTCTGGCGAGCACGGCCAGACCTTGAACACCAACCGCGACTGGGAAGACGGCTACCGCAGCCGCTGGCAGCACGACAAAGTGGTGCGTTCCACCCACGGCGTGAACTGCACCGGTTCCTGCAGTTGGAAGATCTACGTGAAGAATGGTCTGGTGACCTGGGAAACCCAGCAAACCGACTATCCGCGCACCCGTCCCGATCTGCCCAACCATGAACCGCGCGGCTGCCCGCGCGGCGCCAGCTACTCCTGGTACCTGTACAGCGCCAACCGGCTGAAATACCCGCTGATGCGCAAGCGCCTGCTCAAGCTGTGGCGCGAGGCGAAAGCGCAGCACAGCGATCCGGTCGCGGCCTGGGGCTCTATCGTCGGCGATGCGGAAAAAGCCAAAAGTTACAAGGTCGCGCGCGGCCGCGGCGGTTTCGTCCGCTCCAGCTGGCAGGAGGTCAATGAACTGATCGCCGCCGCCAACGTCTACACCGCCAAAACCTTCGGCCCGGATCGCATTATCGGCTTCTCGCCGATCCCGGCGATGTCGATGGTGTCCTACGCCGCCGGCGCCCGCTACCTGTCGCTGATCGGCGGCGCCTGCCTGAGCTTCTACGACTGGTATTGCGATCTGCCGCCGGCCTCGCCGATGACCTGGGGCGAACAGACCGACGTGCCGGAATCCGCCGACTGGTATAACTCCTCCTACATTATCGCCTGGGGCTCCAACGTGCCGCAGACGCGCACCCCGGACGCCCACTTCTTTACCGAAGTGCGTTACAAGGGCACCAAAACCGTAGCGGTGACGCCGGACTATGCCGAAGTCGCCAAGCTGTGCGACCACTGGCTGAATCCGAAGCAGGGCACCGACAGCGCGATGGCGCTGGCGATGGGCCACGTGATGCTGAAAGAGTTCCACCTGGATCGCGAAGTCGGCTACTTCCGCGACTATGTGCGTCGCTATACCGACATGCCGATGCTGGTGCTGCTGGAGCCGCGTGAAGGCGGCCATTACGCCGCCGGTCGCCTGCTGCGCGCCGCCGATCTGGTGGACGGGCTGGGCCAGGAAAACAATCCCGAGTGGAAAACCGTCGCTATCGACGGCCGCAGCGGCGATCTGGTGGCGCCGCAGGGCTCCATCGGTTTCCGCTGGGGCGAAAAGGGCAAGTGGAACCTGGAACAGCGCGAAGGCAAGGCGCAGCAGGAAATCGAGCTGCAGCTCAGCCTGTTGGGCGTGCATGACGAGGTTGCCGAGGTGGGCTTCCCATACTTCGGCGGCGCCGACAGCGAGCATTTCAACAGCGTGGCGCTGGACGAGATCCTGCTGCACAAGCTGCCGGTGAAACGCCTGCAGCTGGCGGACGGCAGCGAAGCGCTGGTGACCAGCGTGTACGATCTGACGCTGGCCAACTACGGCCTCGAGCGCGGGCTGGGCGACGCCAACTGCGCCGCCGACTATGACGAGGTCAAGGCTTACAGCCCGGCCTGGGCCGAACAGATCACCGGCGTATCGCGCCACAACATCATCCGCATTGCCCGCGAGTTCGCGGAAAACGCCGAGAAGACCCACGGCCGTTCGATGATCATCGTCGGTGCCGGCGTCAACCACTGGTATCACATGGACATGACCTACCGCGGCCTGATCAACATGCTGATCTTCTGCGGTTGCGTCGGCCAGAGCGGCGGCGGCTGGGCGCACTACGTCGGCCAGGAAAAACTGCGGCCGCAAACCGGCTGGCTGCCGCTGGCGTTCGGCCTCGACTGGCAGCGCCCGCCGCGCCACATGAACAGCACCTCGTTCTTCTACAACCATTCCAGCCAATGGCGCTATGAAACCGTCGGCACCGACGAGCTGCTGTCGCCGCTGGCGGACAAGTCGCGCTTCGGCGGCAGCCTGATCGACTTCAACGTGCGCGCCGAGCGCATGGGCTGGCTGCCGTCGGCGCCGCAGCTGGGCACCAACCCGCTGCACCTGGCGGAGCAGGCCCGCGCGGCCGGCCAATCGCCGGTCGAATTTACCGTCGACAGCCTGAAGAACGGCTCGCTGGGCTTTGCCGCCGAGCAGCCGGACAATCCGCAGAACTTCCCGCGCAACCTGTTCGTCTGGCGCTCCAACCTGCTGGGCTCTTCCGGCAAGGGCCATGAGTACATGCTCAAATACCTGTTGGGCACCGAAAACGGCATTCAGGGCAAAGATCTCGGCCAGCAGGGTGGCGTGAAGCCGCAGGAAGTGGAATGGCGCGAGCAGGGCGGCGAAGGCAAGCTGGATCTGGTGGTGACGCTCGATTTCCGCATGTCGAGCACCTGCCTGTACTCCGACGTGGTGCTGCCGACCGCCACCTGGTACGAAAAAGACGACATGAACACCTCCGACATGCACCCGTTCATTCATCCGCTGTCGGCGGCGGTCGATCCGGCCTGGGACTCGAAGAGCGACTGGGAGATCTACAAAGGCATCGCCAAGGCCTTCTCCGAGGTGTGCGTCGGCCATCTGGGCCAGGAAACCGACGTGGTGACGCTGCCTATCCAGCACGATTCCGCCGCCGAACTGGCGCAGCCTTACGGCGTGCAGGACTGGAAGAAAGGCGAATGCGACCTGATCCCCGGTAAAACCGCGCCGCACATCATCGCGGTGGAACGCGATTACCCGGCCACCTACGAGCGCTTCACCTCGCTGGGGCCGCTGCTGGACAAACTGGGCAACGGCGGCAAGGGCATCAGCTGGAATACCCAAACCGAGGTCGATTTCCTCAAGCAGCTGAACTACGTCAAGGCCGACGGCCCGGCGGCGGGGCGGCCGAAGATCGAAAGCGCGATAGACGCGGCTGAAGTGATCCTGTCGCTGGCACCGGAAACCAACGGCCAGGTGGCGGTAAAAGCCTGGGAGGCCTTGAGCAACGTCACCGGCCGCGATCACCGGCATCTGGCGCTGAACAAGGAAGACGAAAAGATCCGCTTCCGCGACATTCAGGCGCAGCCGCGCAAAATCATCTCCAGCCCGACCTGGTCTGGCCTGGAGGATGAACACGTTTCCTATAACGCCTGCTATACCAACGTGCACGAGCTGATCCCGTGGCGCACGCTCAGCGGCCGCCAGCAGCTGTATCAGGATCACGAGTGGATGCGCGCTTTCGGCGAAAGCCTGCTGGTGTACCGGCCGCCGATCGACACCCGCGCCGCCCAGCCGCTGCTCAACAGCAAGCCGAACGGCAACAAGGAGAAGGCGCTGAACTTCCTGACGCCGCACCAGAAGTGGGGTATCCACTCCACCTACAGCGACAACCTGCTGATGCTGACGCTGTCGCGCGGCGGGCCGATCGTCTGGCTGAGCGAAGACGACGCCAAAGATCTGGGCATCGCGGACAACGACTGGATCGAGGCCTTCAACGCCAACGGCGCGCTGACGGCGCGCGCGGTGGTCAGCCAGCGTATTCCGGCAGGCATGACCATGATGTATCACGCGCAGGAGCGCATCGTGAATCTGCCTGGCTCGGAGATCACCAGCCAACGCGGCGGCATCCACAACTCGGTGACCCGCGCCTGTCCGAAGCCGACCCACATGATCGGCGGCTATGCGCAGCTGGCCTACGGCTTCAACTACTACGGCACCGTCGGCTCCAACCGAGACGAGTTCGTGGTGGTGCGCAAGATGAACCGCATTGATTGGTTGGACGACGAAGGCAACGACTACGCGCAGGGCAGTCAGCAGGAGAACAGCAAATGAAAATTCGTTCGCAAGTCGGCATGGTGCTGAATCTGGACAAGTGCATCGGTTGCCACACCTGTTCGGTTACCTGCAAGAACGTCTGGACCAGCCGAGAAGGCATGGAATACGCCTGGTTCAACAACGTGGAAAGCAAACCCGGCGTCGGCTATCCGCACGCCTGGGAAGATCAGGAAAAATGGAAGGGCGGCTGGATCCGTAAAATCAACGGCAAGTTGGAGCCGCGCATGGGCAACCGCGTCGGCGTGCTGGCGAAAATCTTCGCCAACCCGGACGTGCCGGCGCTGGACGACTACTACGAGCCGTTCGATTACGACTACCAGCATCTGCACACCGCCAAACAGGGCAAACACCAGCCGGTGGCGCGCCCGCGCTCGCTGATCACCGGCCAGCGCATGAACAAGATCGAAAGCGGCCCGAACTGGGAAGAGATCCTTGGCGGGGAATTTGAAAAGCGCTCGCAGGACAAGAACTTCGACAACCTGCAGAAGGCGATGTACGGCCAGTTCGAAAACACCTTCATGATGTATTTGCCGCGTCTGTGCGAGCACTGCCTTAATCCGGCCTGCGTCGCCACCTGCCCGAGCGGGGCGATTTACAAACGCGGCGAAGACGGCATCGTGCTGATCGACCAGGACAAGTGCCGCGGCTGGCGCATGTGCCTGACCGGCTGCCCGTACAAGAAAATCTACTTCAACTGGAAGAGCGGCAAGTCCGAGAAGTGCATCTTCTGCTACCCGCGCATCGAAGCCGGGCAGCCGACGGTGTGTTCGGAGACCTGCGTCGGCCGCATTCGTTACCTCGGCGTGCTGCTGTACGACGCCGATCGCATCGAGCAGGCGGCGGCGGTGGAGAACGACAAGGACTTGTATCAGAGCCAGCTCGATATCTTCCTCGATCCGCATGACCCGGCGGTGATCGCTCAGGCGTTGGCGGACGGCGTGCCGCAGGGCGTCATTGAAGCCGCCCAGCAGTCGCCGGTGTACAAAATGGCGATGGACTGGAAACTGGCGCTGCCGCTGCACCCGGAATACCGCACGCTGCCGATGGTCTGGTACGTGCCGCCATTGTCGCCGATTCAGTCTGCCGCCGACGCCGGCGAGCTGGCGCACTGCGGCGTATTGCCGGACGTCGAGAGCCTGCGCATTCCGGTGCAGTATCTGGCGAACCTGCTGACCGCCGGCGATACCGAACCGGTATTGTTGGCGCTGAAGCGCATGCTGGCGATGCGCCACTACAAACGGGCGGAAACCGTCGACGGCGTAGTGGACACCAGCGCGCTGGAGCAGGTCGGTCTGAGTGAAGCGCAGGCGCAGGAGATGTACCGCTACCTGGCGATCGCCAACTATGAAGATCGCTTTGTGGTGCCGTCGAGCCACCGCGAACTGGCGCGTGAAGCCTTCCCGGAAAGCAAAGGCTGCGGCTTCAGCTTCGGCGACGGTTGCCACGGCAGCGACGGCAAATTCAACCTGTTCAACAGCCGCCGTATCGATGCCATCGACGTGACAGCGAAAACTGCGCGGCCGGAGGACGCCTCATGATCAGCCTGAAAGTGATCGCCCGCCTGCTGGATTACCCGGAGCAGGCGCTGTTTGACCATCAGCAGACGCTGATCGAAGCATTGGAGCCGGCCAGCGAGCTGGATCTGCACCACAGCGCGCAGCTGATTCTGTTTATCCGCCGCCTGTGCGCGCGCCCGTTGCTGGACGCGCAGGCCGACTATTGCGAACTGTTCGATCGTGGCCGCGCCACCTCGCTGTTGCTGTTTGAACACGTGCACGGCGAATCGCGCGATCGCGGCCAGGCGATGGTCGATCTGATGGCCCAGTACCGCGCCGCCGGGCTGGAGATCGACAGCCGTGAGCTGCCGGACTTCCTGCCGCTGTACCTGGAGTATCTGGCCAGCCGCAACGCGGCGCAAGCGCGCGAAGGGCTGCAGGACATCGCGCCGATCCTGGCGCTGCTGGGTGCGCGTTTGCAGCAGCGTGAAAGCCCGTATGCGGTGCTGTTCGATTTGCTGCTGGCGTTGTCCGGCAGCGAGGTGCAGGCGCAGGCGCTGGAGACGCAGGTGGCGCAAGAGGCGCGCGACGATACGCCGCAGGCGCTGGATGCGGTGTGGGAAGAGGAGCAGGTCAAGTTTCTCGGTGAACAGGGCTGCGCTTCCGCCCAGCAGACGGCGCACCAGCGGCGCTTTGCCGGCGCGGTGGCGCCACAGTATCTGGACCTGACGGATGCGTTAACCGGAACCAAAGGACGCTAATCATGCAATTTTTGAATCAGTTCTTCTTCGACATCTACCCTTATCTGGCCGGTGCGGTGTTCCTGATCGGCAGCTGGCTGCGCTACGACTACGGGCAGTACAGCTGGCGCGCCGGTTCCAGCCAGATGCTGGATAAAAAGGGCATGCGCCTGGCGTCCAACCTGTTTCATATCGGCATTATCGGCATCTTCGCCGGCCACTTCCTCGGCATGCTGACGCCGCACTGGATGTATGAGGCCTTCCTGCCGATCGACGTGAAGCAGAAGCTGGCGATGATCGCCGGCGGCGCCTGCGGCCTGATGACGCTGATCGGCGGCGCACTGTTGCTCAAACGCCGGTTAACCAACCCGCGGGTGCGTGCTACCAGCAGCTTCGCCGACATCATGATCCTGACGTTGCTGGTGGTACAGGTGTGCCTCGGCCTGCTGACCATTCCGTTCTCCGCCCAGCATATGGACGGCAGCGAAATGATGAAGCTGGTGGCCTGGGCCCAGGCGGTGGTGACCTTCCACGCCGGCGCCTCTGCGCATCTCGAAGGGGTGGCGCTGATCTTCAAGCTGCACATGGTGTTGGGCATGACGCTGTTCGTGCTGTTCCCGTTCTGCCGCCTGGTGCATATCTGGAGTGCGCCGGTGGAATACCTGACTCGCCGTTACCAACTGGTGCGCAACCGCCGTTGAGCCTGACCTCGCCGCCGCTGATCGCCAGCGGCGGCGCTATTCCGATAATTCGCCCGCCGTCTGCCCATTCTCCCCGCCATGTCGTAAACTGAATATCTCAGTCATGTTACGCTTATGCTTACGCCGACGGACGTCGGCCCGTGGTAGCCGATAACAAGAGATACCGCCTTGATGAAAGGCATTTTGGGATATAAAAACCGGGGATGATCCGCGTGGCCTTCGCGTCGTGCGGGAGAATCGCTTTATGGATAGTCAGGTTAATCAATAACAATAATGACCACACAATTTTGCTCACCCGAGCCGCTGCCTCTGAAAATCATCGCCACCGGGGCTGCGTTGCCGCCCAACCGCGTGGCTTCTTCTACGCTCGATGCCCGCCTGGGGAAACCGGCCGGCTACGTTGAGAAACGCTCGGGCATCGTTTACCGCTATCATGCCGCCGACGACGCCAGCCAGGCCGAACTCGCCGCCGCCGCGCTGCAAGACGCGCTGGCTCGCAGCGCCCTCCCGGCAGCCTCTATCGACCTGCTGATCTCCGCCTCGGCGATTTCGGTGCAGGCGCTGCCGTGCACCGCTGCGCATATTCTCAAGGTGGCGGGGCTGGCGCCGGGCACGCCGGGCTTCGACATCAACAGCAGCTGTGTCAGCTTTATCTCTGCGCTGCAGGTGGCGGCGGGGCTGTTGAACGCCGGAACGTATCGACGCATCGCCATCGTCTCGGCCGATCTCGCTTCACGCGGCATCGACTGGCAGCACGAAGAGTCGTCGCTGATCTTCGGCGACGGCGCCGCCTGCGCCATCGTGGAACGCGGCGACGGCGCCAGCGGCATCCTCGCCAGCCTGGTGGAAACCTATCCCGCCGGCAGCGAGCTGTGCGAAATCCGCGCCGGCGGCACGCGGCGCAACCCGCGCGCCGGCATGTGCGAGCAAGACTTCCTGTTTCATATGCAGGGCAAGCCGCTGTTCCGCCAAGCGTCGGCGCTGATTGAGGATTACCTCGACCGGCTGTTGAGCGCCAGCGGTTTGACCCTGGCGCAGATCGCCACCGTGGTGCCGCATCAGGCCAGTCATCTGTCGCTCGAACATATGCGCAAGCGGCTGCACGTCTCCAGCGAGGCGCTGGTGGATATCTACCGCCATCATGGCAATCAGGTGGCGGCGTCGATTCCGACGGCGCTGCATGCCGCCGTGACCACCGGGCGCTTCAATCCCGGTCGGCCGGTGATGCTGATCGGCACCGCCGCCGGGCTGGCGCTGGCCGGCATGGTGTTGCTGCCATGAGGGTGCTGGTCACCGGGGCGACCAGCGGGCTGGGGCGCAACGCGGCGCAGTGGCTGCTGGAGGCGGGACATCAGGTGCGCGCCACCGGCCGCGACGAGCGGGCCGGCGAAGCGTTGCGTCAACTGGGTGCCGAGTTTTTCTCGCTCGATCTGGCGCAGGCCACGCCGCAGCAGTGCCGGCAGTTGGTGACCGGCTGCGAGTGGGTGTGGCACTGCGCGGCCAAGTCCTCGCCCTGGGGCGGCAAAGCGGAGTTTCACCGCATCAACGCCGCCGCAACGGAGAAACTGGCGGAGGCGGCGGGGCGCTGCGGCGTGCGGCGCTTCGTGCATATCTCCACGCCGGCGATCTACTTCGATTTTCGGCCGCATTACGATCTGGACGAAGGTTTCCGTGCCCGGCGCTTCGCCAATCACTATGCCGCCAGCAAGCACGTCGCCGAGCAGCGGCTGTTGGCGCAGGCGAAAATCTATCCGCAAACCACCTACATTATTCTGCGGCCGCGCGGCCTATTTGGCCCGCACGATCGGGTGATCGTGCCGCGGCTGTTACAGCAGCTCGACCGCGATCGCGGCGTGCTGCGGCTGCCCGGCGGCGGGCAAGCGCTGCTGGATCTGACCTTCGCCCCCAACGTTGTGCACGCGATGGAACTGGCCAGCCGGCAGCGCGGGTTGCCGTCCGGCGCCGTTTACAACATTACCAACCACCAGCCGCAGCGGTTGGCGGAGATGCTGGATGCGTTGCTGCGTCAGGAGCTGGGGCTGAGCTACCGGCTGCAGGCGGTGCCTTATCCGCTGCTGCACGCGCTGGCCGGCGGCATGGAGCTGTGGGCGACGCTGAGCGGCAAGGAACCGCTGCTGACGCGCTACAGCGTGGCGGCGGTGCATTTTGACATGACGCTGAGCCAGACCCGCGCGATCGAAGAGCTGGGCTATCGGCCGCGTTACTCGATGGAGGAGGGCATTCGCCTGACCGGCGAGTGGCTGCGGCAGCAAGGAGGCATACAGCATGGCTAAGGTCACCGTTTTTGAAGTGGGTTACTGCACGCATATCGGCTGCATGGCGCTGCGCGGCGCCGGGTTCCGGGTGTGCAAATTCCCGGCGCGCGCCTATCTGCTGGAGGTGGGAGAGCGGCGCTGGCTGTGGGATACCGGCTATGCGCGTTATTTTCAGCAGCACACGCAGTCGGGGCTGTTCAGCCTTTACCGCCGAATGACGCCGGTCTATTTCGATCCCGCCGAGTCGTTGGCGCATCAGCTGCGCGCCGCCGGTTACGCCGAGGGGGATATTCAGACGCTGATCGTCTCGCATTTTCACGCTGATCACATCGCCGGGCTGCATGATTTCGGTCAACTCGACTTTATTTGTTCTGGCGAGGGCTGGCGGCAAACCCGTGATCTGCGCGGTTTCGCGGCGCTGAAGCGCGCCTTTATTCCCGGCCTGATCCCGCCGGATTTCGAGAGCAACCTGCAGTTTATGGAAGCTTTTCCCTCGGTGGCGTTGCCCGCGCTGCTGGCACCGTTCGAGCGCGGCTATGCGCTGCCGGGCAGCGAAGGGCAGATCGTGCTGGTGCCGTTGCCGGGGCATGCGGCCGGCCATATCGGCGCCTTTATTCTCACCGACGCCGGTTGGACGCTGCTGGCCAGCGACGCCGCCTGGTCGCCGCAGAGTTACCAGACGCTGCGCGGGCCTTCGCGCTTGGCCAATCTGGTGATGGACGACGCGGCGGCGTATACCCGCACGCTGGAGCGGCTCAACCAGCTGTGGGCGGGCGGCCAGGTCAACATTTTGCTGTGCCACGAGGGGGACCTGTGATCCCCTTCATGACTCTTTGGCACTATTTCCGCGCCCGGCGCCTGCGCTTTGGCGATCGTGCGGCGCTGGAGGCGCATCAGGCCCGCCAGCTCGCGGGCTTTGCCCGTCGGGTGCTGAGCAAGAGCCCCTATTTTCAAGGCTTCAGCCGCCGGCCGTTCGCCGAATGGCCGCAGATGGACAAGGCGTTGATGATGGAGCTATTCGATCGGATGAACACCGCCGGGCTGCAACGCGATGCGGTGCTGGCCTGCGCGCAGCGCAGCGAGGCGGATCGCGATTTCACGCCGAAGATCGGGCGCTACAGCGTCGGATTGTCGTCCGGCACCTCCGGGCAGCGCGGCGTGTTTGTCGTCAGCCCGCGCGAACAACAGGTGTGGGCCGGCGGCATGCTGGCGAAGATGCTGCCGGACGGGCTGTTGGCCGGCGAGCGCGTCGCGCTGTTTCTGCGGGCGGACAATAATCTTTATCACAGCGTGAACAACCGTTGGCTGAGCCTGGCGTTTTACGATCTGCTGGCGCCGTTCAGCGGGCATCTGCCCGCATTGGAACGGCAGGCACCCAGCATCATTGTGGCGCCGGCGCAGGTGCTGCGCGCGTTGGCGTTGGCGGTGCTGGCCGGGCAGGTGAAGCTGCCGGTCAAAAAAGCGATCTCGGTCGCCGAGGTGTTGGAAGAGCAGGATCGCCGCCTGCTGTTGCAGGTATTTCCGGCGGTCGGCGAAGTGTATCAGGCTACCGAAGGTTTCCTCGCCGCCACCTGCGCGCACGGTACGTTGCATCTGAACGAAGAGTTCTTGCATATTGAACCGCAGTGGATCGACGAATTGCGTTTCACGCCGCTGATCACCGACTTTACCCGCCGTACCCAGCCTATCGTGCGCTATCGGCTGGACGATGTGCTGGTGCTGCGCAAGGAGCCCTGTCCGTGCGGGCAACCGACGCGGGCGATCGCCCGCATCGAGGGGCGGCGTGACGATCAGCTGATGCTGCCCGATACGCAGCGGCAACCGCAGGCGGTGTTCGCCGATGCCTGCAGCCGGACGATCGCCAATGCACTGCCGTTAACCAGCGATTACCGGCTGATCCAGCATGGCGAACGGCGACTGGAGCTGATCGCCGATTGCAGCCAGGCTGAATTGGTGCACTGCCAGGCGCAGTTGAACGCGCTGTTCGCTCGCCAGGGCATCGCCACCGAATGGCTGGAATGGCGGTTGACGGCGCAGGCGGTGCTGCCGCAGTTCGACCGCAAACGGCGGCGCATTGTGCGCCGGGCGGAGGAGACATGAAAAACGCACTGTTCAGGCTGTGGCAGATGCTGCTGGGCTGGGGGACGGTTGGCATCGTGTATAACCTGACCGATCGCTTGCAGGGGGCGGGAACGCTGTTGCCGCCGTCGGCGCTTGACCGGGCGATCCCGTTCAGCCCCTCGGCCATCTGGCTTTATCTGTCGTTCTTCCTCATCGTCCCGGCAGGCTATCTGTTGGCGCCACTGCAGCGGATAAAATGGCTGACGCTGGCGATGCAGCTCACCGCGTTGGGCGCCGGTGCGGTTTATCTGTTGTGGCCGACCACCATGGCCTATCCGCAGAACGATGGCGTTGGGATCAGCGCGCAGCTGCTGGCGGCGTTAACCCAGGTGGATTCGCCGCAAAACTGTTTGCCTTCGTTGCACATGGCGTTGACGGTATTGGCGGTGTGGGCGCTGAGCGACGGCGAGCGCAAAATGCGCACGGCGCTGTGGATGCTGTGGGGCGTGGCGATCGCGTTCTCCATTCTGCAACTGCGCCGCCATTTGTTTGTCGATCTGGCCGGCGGCGCGCTGTTGGCGCTGTTCGCCGGCTGGTTGGCTCTGCGCATGCAGACCCTGCGTGGGCGCGTGGTTAAAGGAGAAATGGGATGAGCGATCTGGCGTTGCCGATAGTGTTCATGCTGTTCATCGTGGTGGCCGAGGCGGTGGCGTTGCAGTGGGGGCGCCGTGAACCGGTTAACTGGCACGATCTGGTGTTCAACCTGAACTCCGGCCATATCATGCTGTGGCTGTTCCGCGGCCTGGAAATTACCTGCTACGGCTACGTGGCCGCACATTTCAGTCTGGGGCTATTGGACGCCTGGCCGCCGCTGTTGATGTGGCTGTTCGCTTTGCTGGCGTGGGACTTCGGTTTCTACTGGCTGCACCGTCTGCACCACCGCTTCCGGCTGCTGTGGGCGGTGCACGTGGTGCACCATCAGGGCGAGCATTTCAATCTGTCGTTGGGGGTGCGCAACTCCTGGTATTCGTCGTTGACGTCGATCCCGTTCTTTTTGCTGCTGGCGCTGGCGGGCGTGCCGCTGTCGGTATTCGTCACGGTGTCGATTTTTCATTACAGCATCCAGCTGTTTAATCACAACGCGCTGACGCCGAAGCTCGGCGTGCTGGAAAACATTCTGGTCACGCCCGCGCACCACCGGGTGCACCACGTCAAGGACATGGCGTATTCCAATAAGAATTTCGGCGGCAGCTTTATCTTCTGGGACAAGCTGTTCGGCACCTTCTGCCCGGCACTGCCGACCACGCCGTTCAGCTATGGCGTCAGCGGCGACAGGCCATCCGCCAACCCGTTCTGGGCGAGCAATCTGCCGTTCCTGCGTTATTTACGGCTGGGTTGGCGCCCGACGCCCGGGCGGCCGCGCGACCGCCGTTCGGCGTTCAGCGTATTCAGCGGCGCCATGCTGTTGTTCTCATTGGTGGTCGGTTACGTCTACCAATACGGCTATGGCTACGCTGACGTCAGCTGGCCGCAAATGGCGCTGCTGGCGTTGCTGGCGTTGGGA
Organism: Serratia sp. BFP-2025; assembly: GCF_050880365.1. Taxonomy (NCBI): domain Bacteria; kingdom Pseudomonadati; phylum Pseudomonadota; class Gammaproteobacteria; order Enterobacterales; family Yersiniaceae; genus Serratia; species Serratia sp. BFP-2025. The sequence goes on from NZ_JBPAFV010000001.1 coordinate 1,119,184, forward strand.
TCGGTGGCATTGGGCGGCATGACGGAAGGGCGGCCGTGGGCGAGCGCGCTTTGGTTGTTGATCGCAGTAGGTATGCCGCTGCTGTTTATCGGCTATCTCGGCTGGCCGCAGCGCTATTGGCATATCGCCATGGCCGCCGTGGCGCTGCATGCCCTGTGTGTCGCGCTGGGCTGGGGGCGCATAGCCGCGTCGGTCGCCGTGGAGGAGCCGCATGGTTGAATCACTGCCGCCGCTGAGTTTTCCCGCCGATGGCGAACAGGCATTCCACCGCGATCTCAAACGTGCGGCGCATGCCTGCCTGGCGGGCGATCATCGCTATGCCGATGCGGCGCGATTGGCCAAGGCCGCGCTGCTGATGGGGTCGTGTATCGGCTTTTACGCGCTGAGCCTGCTGCAGCATCAGCCCTGGGCGTTTTTCCTCTGTTATTTCCTGTTCGTGACCATGGGCATGCTGCTCAACGTCAACGTCAATCACGATGCTTCGCACAACGCTTTCCTGCGCGCGCCCTGGGCCAATCGCCTGGTGGGTCGGTTGGTGACATTGCCGCTGGGCGTCGATCCGGACTATTGGCGCACCCGGCACGTGGATTACCACCATGTTTACGCCAACGTCGAACACTACGATCTGGACACCGAAGAGAACGGCTTTTTCCGCCAGACGCCGTTCCAGCGCTGGCGGCCCCATATGCGCTATCAACATCTTTACTGGCCGCTGATCGCCGCGCTCTCGTTGCCTTACATCGCCTGGATTTTCGATTGGTCCGATCGGCTCGATAAAACGCCGCTGCGGGAAAAACGCGTGCTGGCCGGGCGCGCCGGTTGGGCGCTGTTCGTGCTGTGCAAGCTGGCCCATCTGGCGCTGGTGCTGATTGTGCCGCTGATCCTGTGTCATTTGCACGGCATCGGTTGGGGATGGGTGCTGCTGGCCTACGCGCTCAGCCAGATGTGCGCCTCGCTGCTGGTGGTGTTCCTGCTGTTGGGCACCCACTGGGCGCAGGCCGAGTTTTACCCGGCGCCGACGGGCGAGACCATGCCGCACGGCTGGTACCGGCACAATTTTGCCACCGCCTGCGACTGGCAGCCCGAGCCGCGCTGGCTGGAGCACCTGACCGGCGGCTTGAACTATCACCTGACGCATCACCTGTTCCCCGGCTGGAATCACCGCCATTACCCGGCGCTGGCCGCTGCGGTGGCGGAGGTGGCGCAGCGGCACGACATGGCGTACCGCTGCATCGGCTATCGCGAACTGCTGGCGCAGCAACAGCGTTTCCTGCGCCGCATGGGGCAGCCATGAAAGCGCTGCGACCGTTAGCCTATCGGCGCGACGACAGCGGGTTGCATCGCGCGCTGATGCAGGCCGCCCAGCATTATCTGGCGACCAATGGCGACCACCGCTTCGCCGACGGCGGTATGCTGGCGAAGGTGGCGCTGCTGCTGGCGCTGTGCGGTCTGTGTTACGGGCTGAGCCTGCAGCAGCAGAACGGTTGGGCGTTTTTCGCCTGTTACTTCGGTTTTATCTTTATCGGCATGTTCCTGACGGTCAATGTGGTGCACGACGCCTCACACAACGCGTTTTTCCGTCGGCCCTGGGCCAACCGCTGGCTGAACGCCCTGGTGAGCGTGCCGCTGGGGCTGGATCCTGACTGCTGGCGCGTGCGGCATGTGTTGTTCCACCATGCCCATAACAATATCGAACATTACGACCCCGACATCGACGCCAACGGCGTGCTGCGGCAAACGCCGTTCCAGCGTTGGCGGCCCTTTATGCGCGCACAGCGTTACTATTGGCCGCTGGTGGCGGCGCTGACGTTCCCGTACTACATCTGGCTGTTCGACTGGCTGGACCGGGCGGGCCGCACTCGCGTGGCGGCCCGCATGGCGCAGCAGGGCGTGCGTGGCTGGAGCGCTTTTCTGGCGGGGAAGGCGGCGCACCTGCTGCTGGCGCTGGCGATCCCGTGCTGGCTGCTGCCGCCGGCCATCGGCATCGGGCAAATCCTGCTGGTCTATTTGCTGAGCCAGATGCTTTCTTCATTGCTGTTCGTGATGTTGATCATCGGCACCCACTGGGCCAAGGCCAACTTTTACCAGGCGCCGGCGCAGGGCGCGATGCCGCACGGCTGGTATCATCATGTGTTCGCCACTACCTTCGACTGGTTGACCCGGCCGCGCTGGCTGGGCTACTGGCTCGGCGGGGCGAACCTGCATTTGACGCATCATCTGTTCCCGCATTGGAGCCACCGCCATTACCCGGCGCTGAGCCGCATTATCGGCGAGGTGGCGCCGCGTTTCGGCATCGACTACCGGCTGCTTGAGTTGGAGGAACTGCTGCGTCTGCAGCAACGCTTCCTCAGCGCGATGGGACGCAAGCCGCACTAGCGTTGCATGCGGGTTATGCGAGACGTTACGCAGTTCACTAATTGAACGATATTTGCCCTTCCAGTAGACTTTCTCCCTGTGAATCAACGGCCACAGGAGGTGGGGTATGCGGAGTTTACCTATTCGGTTATCCAATGAAATCGACGACAGTTTGAACGATATCGCCCGGCGTCACGGGATGGCCAAAACTGACGTCATACGGCTGGCGTTTGCTTTAATGACGATTGCCGACCGTGAGTGGATGAAACAGGATGGTTCCCGCCTCGGTATCGTGCGTGAAAGCGACGAGGGGCTGGAGGCCGTCGCCGTGGTGGTGGGGATTTTTCCATGAAGCCGCAAAATGAGCGCCCGCAGCTCGATGCTGAAAGGTTGTATTTGGATCCTTCGCTGGTCTTCGACGAAATGGAGCGGCTGCGCCTGGCGCGTCAGGTGCTGTGTGGGATATTTGCGGTCAGCGTGGGCGTATTCGCCGCCCACGCGTATTGGGACAAAAATGAAGCGCTGAATCAGGTGTTCGAGCTGGTGAAGATTGGCGCCTTGCCGCTGGTCACGCTGGTGGTCTCTTTCTACTTTCCCAACAGCGCGGCCAGATAAGGCGCCGCGTTAATGCGACTTCATGCCCGCCGCGGTCATCAGCAAGCGGAACAGTGAGGCGACCACGAACAGCCCCAGCACGCTGGCGCTCCAGATGATCACCAGCCAACCGATGCGTTTCCACCAGGGCGCCGGGGCGGCTGCGGCCGTTTTATCTTGCATAGCGTCCTCCCTCCTCAGTGATAGCCGTGTTCATGGCTGATCTTGCCGCGGAACACGTAGTAGCTCCAGAAGGTGTAGACCAGAATGATCGGGATGATAAACAGCGCGCCTACCAGCATAAACCCAAGGCTCTGCGGCGGTGCGGCGGCGTCCCACAGGCTGATGGCCGGCGGGATCAGGTGCGGCCAGATGCTGATGCCGAGCCCGCTCAGGCCGAGGAACACCAGCAGCAGCGTCAGCATGAACGGCGAGTAGTGCGCGCCGCGTTTCACCCCGCGTTGAATGCCCCAGGCGCTGAGCAGCACCAGCACCGGCACCGGCAGCAGCCAGAACAGGTTCGGCAAGGTAAACCAGCGGGCGGCGATTTCCGGATGGGCGATCGGCGTCCAGATACTGACCGCAGCCAGCACCAGCAACAGGATCGCCAACAGCGGCGTCGCCAGGTGATACATGCGCGCCTGCAGATCACCGGCGGTTTTCATCACCAGCCAGGTGCAACCGAGCAGGGCGTAGGTCACCACCAGCCCCAGCCCGCAGAACAGTGCGAACGGCGTCAGCCAGTCCAGCGCGCCGCCGGCATAGGTGCGGCCCTCGACCGGGAAGCCGTTGATCACGGCGCCCACCACCACCCCCTGGCTGAAGGTGGCGAACAGTGAGCCCCAGATGAACGCCTTGTCCCAGATATGGCGCTTCTCCGGTGTTGCCTTGAAGCGAAACTCGAAGGCCACGCCGCGGAAAATCAGCCCGATCAGCATCAGCGTCAGTGGGATCGCCAGCGCATCGAGGATCACCGAGTAGGCCAGCGGGAAGGCGCCGAACAGCGCCGCGCCGCCCAGCACCAGCCAGGTCTCATTGCCGTCCCACACCGGGGCGACGGTGTTCATCATCAGATCGCGGTCGTCGCTCGCTTTCACCCACGGAAACAGGATGCCGATGCCCAAATCGAAACCGTCCATCACCACGTACATCATGGTGCTGAACACGATGATCACAAACCAAATCAGCGGAAGATCGATGCCCATGTTCAGCTCCTGTCATCCAGAGTGTCGTTGACCGCGGACAGCGGACGCGCCGGGCGGCCCTCGGTATTGTCTTCTTGGTGCTCATGCGGCTGTGGCCCTTTGCGGATCAGGCGCATCATGTAGGAATAACCCACGCCGAACACCGAGCAATAGACGATGATGAACGCCAGCAGGCTGATGCTCATGTGCAGATCGCCGTGCGCGGAGACCGCATCCTTGGTGCGCAGCAGGCCATATACCACCCAGGGCTGGCGGCCGATCTCGGTGGTGAACCAACCCGCGAGCAGCGCCAGCAGCCCGGACGGGCCCATCCACAGAATGAAGTACAGGAACGGACGCGACTGATACAGCCCGCCGCGCCAGCGCAGCCACAGGCTCCACACCCCGGCCAGAATCATCAGCATGCCCAGCCCGACCATGATGCGGAACGACCAGAACACCACGGTGGAGTTGGGGCGATCTTCCGGCGGGAAGGATTTGAGCGCCGGCACTTGCTCGGTCAGGCTGTGCGTCAGGATCAGGCTGCCGAGATAAGGCACCTCCAGCTTGAAGCGAGTCTCTTCACGCTGCATGTCCGGCCAACCGACCAGGATCAGCGGCGTAGCTTCGCCCGGCGGGTTTTCCCAGTGGCCTTCGATGGCGGCGATCTTCGCCGGCTGGTGTTTCAGCGTATTCAGGCCGTGCGCATCGCCGATCAGCGCCTGCACCGGCGCGACGATCAGCGCCATCCACATCGCCATCGACAGCATCTTGCGCATCGCCGGCGTATCGCGGCCGCGCAGCAGGTGCCAGGCGGCGGAAGCGCCGACGAAGAACGCCGAGGAGAGGAAGGCGGCGGTGGACATGTGCAGCAGGCGATACGGGAAGGACGGGTTGAATATCACCTTCAGCCAGTCGACCGGCACCACCTGGCCGTTGATAATTTCGTGTCCCTGCGGGGTTTGCATCCAGCTGTTAGAGGCCAGGATCCAGAAGGTGGAGATCAGCGTGCCGAGTGCCACCATACAGGTAGCGAAGAAGTGCAGCCCTGGGCCGACGCGGTTCCAGCCGAACAGCATCACACCGAGGAAACCGGCTTCGAGGAAGAAGGCGGTCAGTACTTCGTAGGTCAGCAGCGGCCCGGTAATGCTGCCGGCGAACTCGGAGAAGAAGCTCCAGTTGGTGCCGAACTGGTAGGCCATCACCAACCCGGAAACCACGCCCATGCCGAAGTTAACGGCGAAAATCTTTGACCAGAAATGGTAAAGCTCACGATAGGCTTCATTGTGCGTTTTCAACCATAATCCCTCCAGCACCGCCAGATAGCTGGCTAAACCGATGGTGATGGCGGGGAAGATGATATGGAAAGACACGGTGAAGGCGAACTGTATTCTGGCGAGTTCCAGTGCATCAAGACCCAGCATGGCGCCTCCTAGGGTTGAACATAAATTAACCTCTTGAGTATAGCTGTCATTTTTATGTGAAAAGCTTGGCGTGAAGTTAATCACGAAGTACAGTGACTATAATAGTGACAGTTATTTTACTTTTTCATATAACAGTTAAGAGCTATGACCCGATACGAACAGCTTGCGCAGCAGATTAGAGAACAGATCCAGAACCGGGTGTGGCGGGCGGGCGACAAGCTGCCTTCGCTGCGCGAAAGCGGCAAACGCGCCGGGCTGAGCCTGATGACGGTGGTGCAGTCTTACCAGCTGTTGGAGAGCCAGGGATGGATCGTCGCCCGGCCGCAGTCGGGCTATTATGTGGCGGCGCGCCCGCAGCCGTTGCCGCAGCCTTCGCGCGGCGAGAAGCTGGTGCTGAGCGAGCAGGTGGACATCAACGCCTTTATCTTCGACGTGCTGCAGGCCTGCAAGGACCCGGACATCGTGCCTTTCGGTTCGGCGTTTCCCGACGCCACGCTGTTCGCGCAGCCGAAGCTGGCGCGGGCGCTGAGCAGCGTGGCGCGCAAGTTCACGCCGCACAGCTCGCTGGCCAACCTGCCGCCGGGCAACGACGCGCTGCGGCGGCATATCGCCCAGCGCTATGCGCTGAGCGGCATGCAGGTGGCGCCGGACGAGATCGTCATCACCGCCGGGGCGATGGAGTCGCTCAGTCTCAGTCTGCAGGCGGTGACCCAGCCGGGTGACTATGTGGCGATCGAGTCGCCGGCGTTTTACGGCGCGCTGCAGGCGCTGGAGCGGTTGCGACTGAAGGCGGTGGCGATCGCCACCCATCCGCAGGACGGCATCGATCTGGATGCGTTGCAGCAGGCGGTGGAACAGTATCCGATCAAGGCCTGCTGGCTGATGACCCATTTCCAAAACCCGCAGGGCGCCACCTTGCCGGAGGCCAACAAACAGCGTCTGGTGGCGCTGCTGCGCGAGCGGCAGATCTCGCTGATCGAAGACGATGTCTACGGGGAACTCTATTTCAGCGCCGAACGGCCGCTGCCGGCCAAGGCGCTCGACAGCGGTGGCCAGATCCTGCACTGTTCGTCGTTTTCCAAATGTTTGGCGCCAGGCTTTCGCGTTGGCTGGGTGGCGGCGGGGCGTTACGCGCAACAGATCCAGCGTTTGCAACTGATGAGCACCGTTTCCACTAGCGTGCCGACCCAGATGGCGCTGGCGGATTATCTGTTGCACGGCGGCTACGATACCCACCTGCGGCGGTTGCGTCGCCTGCTGGCGCAGCGCCAAAGCGCCATGCGTCAGGCGATCGCCCACCATTTTCCGCCGACGGTGAAAGTCAGCCAGCCTGACGGCGGTTATTTTCTGTGGCTGGAGCTGGATCCGGCGCTGTCGTCGATGGAACTGTACCGGCGCGCTCTTTCTCGGGGTATCAGCATCGCGCCGGGGCGCATGTTCACCACCGGAGACCATTTCAATCACTGCTTCCGTCTCAACGCCTCGTTTGAATGGAACGACCGGTTTGAAGAGGCGATAAAAACCTTAGCCAAACTTATCCGGGGGCTGGCGGCGACCGGTTGAACCGCGTTTGGCACGACGGTTCGCCCCAGAAAAATTCATAATGCTTTTTTCGGCAATGGAATGCCGGTTTCGTTGTTAGACAGCCCTCCAGCCGCCCATTACTCTGCGATAAATTTTGTCACATTTTTATCAACGGGAAGACAAGGGGCAGTGGGTGAGTGGAATAAAAAATAAACTAAACAAACTGTTGCGTTATCGGCTGACGCCGCTGGCGTTGGTCTGCGCGCTGGGGCTGAGCGCCGGCGTTCAGGCGGAAACGCTGGCCGAAGGCATCACGCCGGCCAGCGACGCCGCTCGGGTGCCGGCCGCCGCCAAACTGCGCAAAGACACCGTTGTGGCGGGCATCTCGGAGCCGCAGGGGATTTTCAACCCGTATCTGTTCACCAACGGCTGGGACGAAAACGTGACCGACGTGATCTTCAGCCGCCTGATCGGCCTGGACAGCCAGGGCAAGCCGGAAGGACGCCTGGCTGAGTCCTGGCAGGTCAGCCCCGATAATTTGACCTACACCATCAAGCTGCGGCCGAACCTGGTCTACAGCGACGGTTCGCCGTTGAAGGCCGACGATATCGCCTTTACCCTGACGCTGCTGCACGACCCGGCCTATGACGGCGATACCGATATCACGCCGGCTCACATTCAGGGCGGCGCCGACTATAAAAACGGCACCGCGGCCAGCATTAGCGGGCTGAAGGTGATCGACGATCGCACCATTCAGATCGTCACCACGCAACCGGGCGCGACCACCTTACAGTTGATCGGCGGGCCGGTGCTGTCTCGTGCTTACTACGGCAAAGACTATCAGCGCGGCAAGCTCGACGGCGTGCGCGCCTTCAACGGCAAGCCGCTCGGCAACGGCCCCTACATTTACGACAGGTATGTGCCGGGGCAAGAGATTCGCTTCCACGCCAACCCGAACTTCTACCTTGGCCCGCCGCCGATGGCGCGCTTTATCTATCGCTTGACCAACCCGGCTACCAACTTCCAGCTGTTCCAGACCGGCGAGACCGACTACGACGCCTTTACCGCCAAGCCTGACGATATCGAACAGCTGAAGCTGCTCGGCTTCGCCAATATCAACCTCTACAGTTCGAGCGATTACAGCCGCGTCGACTTCAACCTCCGGCGCCCGGCGCTGCAGGACAAACGGGTGCGCCAGGCGCTGATCTACGGTCTGGATCGGCAGAGGCTGATCGCCGTGGTATACCAGGGGTACGGCAAGGTCGCCAACCAGCCAATCTCGCCGATCTCCTGGGCCTATGACGCGAACGGCATCAATCCCTACGCTTACGATCTCGATAAGGCCGGTAAGCTGTTGGACGAGGCCGGTTGGCGAGTGGGGGCGGATGGCATTCGGCAAAAAGACGGTAAAAAGCTGGAGCTGACGCTGTTGGTGACCAAAAAACTGATCAACGATGCGTTGGTGCCGATCGCCAAGGACAACTACCGCCGGCTCGGCGTGGTGCTGAAACCGCAGGTATTGGATTTCAACGCGCTGCTGGCGCAGCGCAAGGCGGGCAATTATGACCTGGCGTCCCTCAGCACCAGTACGTTGAACGATCCGCACGACGGCGTGCGCGATTTCATCAGCCGCGAGAGCCAGACCGGGTATCACAACCCGCAGGTGGATGCACTGATCGCCAGGGCCAACGCCACGCTGGACATCGCGCAGCGCAAACCGCTGTACCATCAGCTGTATCAGGTGTTGGCGGACGATCCGCCGGTGATCTTGCTGGGCAATCGCGAAATCTTGAGCGCCAGCAGCGCGCGCGTCACCGGCTTTAAACCGGATATCTACAACGGCTTGGTCGGCAGCCTGCCGAACGTCAAACCGGCGCCGTAACGCCCTGAAGCCGCTGCGCCACTTCGGGCGGCGGCGATGGAAACCGCAATGAGAAACTTTATTCTGCGCCGTCTGTTGCAGACTATCCCGATGCTGCTGTTGGCTTCATTGCTGATTTTTTGCATCTTCGCCCTGGCACCCGGCGACTTTATCGATGGCAACATCAACCTGACCGCGCAACGCGCCGCCGAGCTGCGGGCACTGTACGGGTTGGATCAGCCGCTGTTCAGCCGTTACCTGCACTGGCTTGGCCGATTGATGCAGGGCGACCTCGGCTTTTCGCTGCAGTACCAGATCCCGGTCAGCACGCTGCTGAATCAATACATCTGGAATTCGTTCCTGCTGGCGGCGGTGGCGATGGTGCTGTATTGGGGCATCGCGCTGGCGGTGGGGGTGGTCTCGGCGATGAAACCCTATTCGCTGTTCGATCATCTGATCACCGTGGCGGTGTTCGCCGCCATGTCGTTTCCGACCTTTTTTCTTTGCCTGTTGCTGATCAAATGGTTCGCCGTCGATCTGCACTGGCTGCCGGCGGGCGGTATGTTGCGCACCGGCAGTGAGGCGAGCGGGCTGGCCTGGGCACTGGAGGTGGCGGCGCATCTGCTGTTGCCGGTGCTGGCGCTGGTGATGCTGCAGGCCGGCAGCCTGACGCGCTATTTCCGCGCCAGCATGCTGGAGGTGATCCGCATGGACTATATCCGCACCGCGCGCGCCAAGGGGCTCAGGGAGAAAACGGTGATCCTCAAACACGCGCTGCGCAATGCGCTGTTGCCGATCATCACCCTGCTGGGGTTCGAGCTGCCGGGATTGTTCTCCGGCGCGCTGATCACCGAAAAAATCTTCAACTGGCCGGGGGCCGGGCATATTCATATCGATTCGCTGGCGGCGCGCGACTACCCGGTATTGATGGGGTTTACGCTGTTTCTGGCCGCCTTGACCATTCTCGGCAACCTGCTGGCGGACATTCTGTACGCCTACGCCGATCCGCGCATTCGCTTGAGGTAATACGATGTTGGTTACTCTGTTTTTCGGCCGCCGTCGCCGCTGGCGACAGGCGCAGCTGCCGGTGCTGGCTCAGCTGTCGCCGCCGCCCGCCGCGCAGGCCTGGCGACGTCTGCGCCGCCACCGGCCGGCGATGATTTCGCTGGCGTTGCTGGTGCTGCTGGCGTTGCTGTGCCTGATTGGGCCGCCGCTGTCGCCGTGGCGCGACGACGCCGGCGATATGCTGAATATCAATCAGGCACCGAGCGGTGCGCACTGGTTGGGCACCGACTTTCTCGGCCGCGATATCTGCACCCGGCTGCTGCTGGCGGGGCGAATATCGCTGACTATCGGCCTGGTGTCGATGCTGTTGTCGGTGACGCTGGGCTATGTGCTGGGAGCGCTCGCCGGTTATCTGGGGGGCGTGGCGGATCGGCTGATCATGCGTTTCGCCGATCTGCTGATGACCATCCCCGGCCTGCCGCTGCTGATCATCATGGGGGCGATGCTGACCGAGCTCGACGTCTCGCCGGACTACCGCATCTACATGGTGATGATCATGCTGAGCCTGCTGGGTTGGCCGTCATTGGCGCGGCTGGTGCGCGGCCAGATCCTGTCGCTGCGCGAACGGGATTTCATGCTGGCCACCGAAGTGCTGGGGCTCTCCACCCGGCGGCGGCTGTTTGGTCATCTGCTGCCCAACACCGTGCCGATTCTGGTGGTGGTGGCCACCATGGCGGTGGCCAATGCCATCCTCAGCGAATCGGCGCTGAGCTACCTCGGGCTGGGTGTGGTGCCGCCGACGCCGTCGTGGGGCAACATGATGGACGCTGCCAATAGCCTGATCGATTTTCAGCGCCGCCCCTGGCTGTGGATGCCGCCGGGGCTGGCGATCTTCGTCACCGTGGTGGCGATCAATATTTTGGGCGACGGCCTGCGGGACGCGCTCGATCCGAAAATGAACGGGGTAAAACGATGAGTCAACCGCTGCTGGCGTTCGATCGATTGTCGGTGTCGTTTCAGGGGGAGCAAGGGCCGGTGCGGGCGGTGCAGCAGGTTAGCCTTGAACTGCATGCCGGGCAAACGCTGGGGATCGTCGGCGAATCGGGCTGCGGCAAAAGCGTGACCGCCATGGCGTTGATGGGGCTGTTGCCGCAGCCGTTGGCGCAGGTAGACGGCGGTGAAATCCGCTTCGAAGGGCAAAACCTGCTGTCGCTGCGGGCATCAAACATGGCGGATCTGCGCGGCAACCGGTTGGCGATGATCTTTCAGGAACCGATGAGCGCGCTCAATCCGGTGCTGACGCTCGGCGAACAGCTGGTGGAGCCGCTGATACGTCACCGGCTGCTGTCGCCGAAAACGGCCTGGCGGCAGGCGATTCAGTTGCTGGCGGAAGTGGGGCTGGCGCGTGCGGAGGCGCTGATGGGCTGTTATCCGCATCAACTGTCCGGCGGCATGCTGCAGCGCGTGATGATCGCCATGGCGATCGGGTGCCGCCCGGCGCTGTTGATCGCCGATGAGCCGACCACGGCGCTCGATGTTACGGTACAGGCGCAGATCCTGGCGCTGCTGCGCGAACAGAGCCGGCGACACAATATGGCGATGATCTTGATCACCCACGATCTTGGGGTGATCGCCCAAATGGCGGATCGGCTGGCGGTGATGTACGCCGGGCGCGTTGTCGAACAGGGAACGACGCGGGAAGTGTTGGCCGAACCGCAGCATCCCTACACGCAGGGGCTGATCGCCTCGCGGCCGTCGCCGGGGCAGCGGCGTCATCGCTTATATTCCATTCCCGGCCAGGTACCGGATCTGGCGCGGCTGCCTGAGCATTGCGCTTTCGCCGAACGCTGTGCACAGGCCACCGCGCGCTGCCGCGACGGCATTCCTCCGCTGTACGGCTCCCGGCAGCGCCAGTCCGCCTGTTTTCTCAACGCCGGAGGGCGCCCGCATGTCGACTGAACCTTTGGTGGAAGTGAAGGGATTGAAGAAATATTTCCCGCTGCGCGACGGGCTGTTCGGGCGTACCACCGGCCAGTTGAAGGCGGTGGACGACGTCAGCTTCAGCATTCGCAAGGGCCGCATTTTCGGGCTGGTGGGCGAGTCCGGCAGCGGTAAAACCACCGTCGGCCGTACCTTGCTCGGCCTGCACGACAAAACCGCCGGCGAGGTGCGGTTTAACGGGCAGGCGCTGGATAGCCTGAGCAAAGAGGCGCTGCGCGCGCTGCGGCCGAAAATGCAGCTGGTGTTTCAGGACCCGTACAGTTCGCTGAATCCGCGCCTGCGCGTGGGCGACGCCATCGGCGAAGCGCTGTTGCAGCACGGTCTGGCGAGTAAGGCAGAACTGCGCGAGCGGGTGCTCGACACTCTGGCGATCTGCGGGCTGTCTCCACAGCATTACGGGCGGTTTCCGCATGAGTTTTCCGGCGGCCAGCGGCAGCGCATCGGCATCGCGCGCGCGCTGATCCTGCAGCCGGAGTTTATCGTCGCCGACGAACCGATATCGGCGCTCGACGTGTCGATTCAGGCGCAGATCATCAATCTGTTTTCCGATTTGCAGGAACGGCAGGGGGTGACGCTGCTGTTTATTTCGCACGATCTCGGTGTGGTGGAGCATCTGTGCCAGGACGTGGCGGTGATGTATCTGGGGCAGATTGTCGAGAGCGCCGACCGCGATGCGCTGTTTCGCCAACCGCTGCATCCCTATACGCAGGCCCTGTTGGCGGCGGTGCCGACGCTGGATACGCAACGCTTACCGACGCAGGTGGCAAGCGGTGAACCGCCCAATCCCGCCAACCCGCCGCGCGGCTGCCGTTTCCACCCTCGCTGCCCGCAGGCTACGGCGCAGTGCCGTGAACAGGCGCCGCACCTGCGCAGCGTGGCGCCCGGCCATCAGGTGGCCTGTCACCTTGTCGGTTAGCATCAGGACAGGTAATGCTTCAGCGCGCGCCCGGCCTGGTGGATCGCCGAATGCACCGCCGGGACATGGGCGAGCGGGTTCAACAGACCGTAGTCGTGGATCAATCCGTTGTAGCGGGTGGAAGTGACCTCGACCCCGGCGGCGTCGAGCAGGCGCGCGTAGGCCTCGCCCTCATCGCGCAACACGTCCAGCTCGGCGGTCTGCACCAGCGCCGGCGGCAACCCCTGCAGCTGTTCCACCGTGGCGTTGAGCGGCGAGGCGTAGATTTCCTTGCGCTGCGCCTTATCGGGCGCATAGCTGTCCCAAAACCACTTCATCATGTTGCGGGTCAGGAAATGGCCTTCGGCGAACTGATGATAGGAGTCGGTATCAAACTGGGCGTGCGTGACGGGCCATAGCAGGATCTGGCAACGCAGCGCCGGTATGCCTTTCTCTTTGGCCATCAGGCTGACCACCGCCGCCATGTTGCCGCCGACGCTGTTGCCGACCACCGCCAGCCGTGAGCCGTCGACGTTGATCTTTTCACCGTACTCGGCCACCCATTCCGTGGCGGCGTAAGCCAGGTTGATCGCCTCAGGGTATCGCGCTTCGGGCGAACGGGGGTAGTTGACGAACACTGCCGCCGCCCCGGAGCTGTGCACCAGATCGCGCACCAGGCGTTCGTGGGTGGGGAAATCGCCCAGCACCCAACCACCGCCGTGAAAGAACATGAAGACCGGCAGCTTTTCCTTGACCCTGGCCGGCCGCACCAGCTGCAGCAAAATATCCTGCCCCTCTACATGAATGCTTTTCTCGCTGATCTCGACCTCACGCAGCGGCACCTCGGCGCTGCGCTGCGCGTCTTCCAAAACCCTGCGTGCCTCTTTGGGCTTCATGTGTTCCATGGGTTTGCCGCCGGCGGCATTCAGCGCGTCGAGAAAGGTACGGATGTCATGCAGGGGGAGCGGCCGACCGAGGTCGACGGTTTTCTTGGACATGGTGACTCCTTGTGCGCGGAAGAAGAAAAGGTGCGATCAGAATCACAGTGTAGTCGTTGGCGCATAAAGCGAGAGCCGCGGCAGTCGGGCATAGGCGCTTCGCCGCCGCATTGCACGATCCTGGCGCACCGCTGCACCGGATTGGGGCAAAAAGTGTGATGACGAGCAAATCGGATGAAATTATTTTTGCGAGCCCGATCAGAAATCCTGAAGTTTTTCGTAATTGAATAGGATTTCGCGGGCAATGATGATTTTAGGCCTTATTTTTTAATTTATGCATTACCAATGCATAAAAAATGAATGGATATGCATTATAAGCCGTTGTTTTAACGTAAAAAATAGCAAAATCCGGCAAAAATCCCGTTTTGGCACGATAGCTGCTCTACACTCTTTATCAAACGACATGTATTTTAACTGCTCGTTAACATTTACTCCCCGCTCAGGGACCGGATATACGCCATAAATAGTGAAAAACCGATTTTATGTAACAGATTTGTTTCTAAAACAGCGGTGAAAGGCAGCATTTTCTCCGCGGGGAAAGTCGGTTTTGAACAGCGTTTTTTTTGCATTGTGGCGGCCTAGCCGGGCTTGTGCGGCCCTTACAGTCAAAATTCAGCCTTTGCTGAGATTATGAGGTCACTATGGAACAGCCAATCGCAGTTACCCGCCAGTCTTTCGATGACTGGATGGTCCCGGTTTATGCCCCTGCCGATTTTATTCTGGTGCGGGGAGAAGGCTCGCAGGTGTGGGATCAACAGGGTAAGTCTTACATCGATTTCGCCGGCGGCATCGCGGTTAACGCGTTGGGCCATGCGCACCCGGCGGTCAAGGCGGCGCTGGTGGAGCAGGCGGGCAAACTGTGGCATCTGGGCAATGGCTATACCAACGAACCGGTGCTGCGTCTGGCCAAAAAGCTGATCGACGCCACCTTCGCCGACAAGGTGTTTTTCTGTAACTCGGGCGCCGAAGCCAATGAAGCGGCGCTGAAGCTGGCGCGCAAACACGCGCACGACCAGCACGGCGCCGGCAAAGATCAGATCGTGGCCTTCAACAACGCGTTCCACGGCCGCACGCTGTTCACCGTCTCCGCCGGCGGTCAGCCGAAGTATTCGCAGGACTTTGCGCCGCTGCCGGGCGGCATCACCCACACGCCGTATAACGATCTGGCGGCGGCGGCCGAGCTTATCAACGATCGCACCTGCGCGGTGATCGTCGAGCCTATCCAGGGTGAAGGCGGCGTGCTGCCGGCGGAGGCCAGCTTCCTGCAGGGGTTGCGCGAGCTGTGCGATCGCCATAACGCGCTGCTGATCTTTGACGAAGTGCAGACCGGCGTCGGCCGCACCGGCCACCTGTATGCCTACATGCAGTACGGCGTGGTGCCGGACGTGCTGACCACCGCCAAAGCGTTGGGCGGCGGCTTCCCGATCGGCGCCATGCTGACCACCGACGCCCTGGCGAAAACGCTGGGCGTCGGCACCCACGGCACCACCTACGGCGGCAACCCGCTGGCGACGGCGGTGGCGGGAGAGGTGTTCTCCATCATCAACACCCCGGAAGTGCTGGCAGGCGTCAAACAGCGGCACCAGTGGTTTATCGATGGGTTGAACGACATTAACCGCCAGTATCCGATCTTCGCCGAGATTCGCGGCGGCGGTTTGCTGATCGGCTGCCAACTGAAGAAAGACTATGCCGGCAAAGCGAAGCAGATCACCCAACTGGCCAACGAAGAAGGCGTCATTGCGCTGATCGCCGGACCGGACGTGGTGCGTTTCACGCCGTCGTTGATCATCCCTGAACAGGATGTGAAAGAGGGGCTGGCGCGATTCGCGCGCGCCGTGGCGCGCATTTGCAGCTAATCAGCGGGCTGCGCCTTCACCGGCGCAGCCTGATTCAGAAGAGGTTCGCATTATGATGATTATTCGCCCTATAGAGCGCCGCGATCTGGCAGATTTGCTGACGTTGGCTGGCAAATCCGGTATCGGTCTCACGTCGCTGCCGCAAAACGAAGATACTCTGTCGGCACGTATTGAGCGGGCGTTAAAAACCTGGCAAGGCGAACTTCCGCAAAGTGACCAGTGTTATTTGTTCGTGTTGGAAGACAGCGAGCGCCGGCAGGCGGTGGGTGTCTGCGCGATCGAAGTGGCCGTCGGCCTGGCGGAACCCTGGTACAGCTTCCGCGTCGGCACGCAGGTGCACGCGTCCAAACAGCTGAACGTCTATAAATCGGTGCCGACGCTGTTCCTCAGCAACGACCATACCGGCCATTCGGAGCTGTGTACGCTGTTCCTCGATCCGGACTATCGTCACGGCGAGAACGGCAAGCTGCTGTCGAAGGTACGTTTCCTGTTTATCGCCGCGTTCCGTGAACGCTTCTCCCGGCGTCTGATCGCCGAAATGCGCGGTTTCTCCGATGAAAACGGCCGTTCGCCGTTCTGGGAGAGCGTCGGTCACCGTTTCTTCTCCATCGAGTTCGCCAAGGCGGACTACCTGAGCGGCACCGGGCAAAAGGCGTTTATCGCCGAGCTGATGCCGAAGCATCCGCTGTATGTCGATTTCCTGGCCGAAGATGCGCAGAAAGTGATCGGTGAGGTGCACCCGCAAACCCTGCCGGCGCGCCGCCTGCTGGAAGCGGAAGGCCTGAGTTATCAGGGCTACGTCGATATCTTCGACGGCGGCCCGACGCTGGAAGCCGAGATCGACCACATCCGCGCGGTGAAGCAGAGCCGCCTGGTGAAAGTGGTACTGGATGACACGCCGATGCGCGCCGATGCGCCGGTGCATCTGGTGGCCAACGACAACTATCAGAACTACCGCGCACTGCTGGTCAATGCCAATCTGTATGACGACCGCCTGCATATCAACGCCGCCACCGCCGCGGCGCTGGGCGTCGAGCAGGGCAGCCCGGTGCGGGTGCTCCCCCTTATTGCACAGGAGAAAGCATGATGTCCCATCCTGCTCTGTTGATTAATGGCGTCTGGCGGCAGGGCCGCGGCGCTGAGTTCGGCAAGACCGACCCGGTCGGCAATCAGCCGCTGTGGCGCGCCAACGCCGCTGACGCCGATGACGTCGCCACCGCCTGCGAAGCTGCGCGCGCCGCTTTCCCAGCCTGGGCGCGCACGCCGTTCGAGCAGCGTGAACAGCTGGTGAAGCGCTTCGCCGCCTTGCTGGAAGAACACAAACAGTCGCTGGCGGAAACTATCAGCCGTGAGACCGGCAAACCGCGCTGGGAAACGCTGACCGAAATTCAGGCGATGATCGGCAAGGTGGGCATTTCGCTGCAGGCCTATCAGACGCGCACCGGATTTAGCCAGACGGCGATGGCCGACGGCGCTTCGGTGCTGCGCCATCGTCCGCACGGCGTACTGGCGGTGTTCGGGCCTTATAACTTCCCCGGCCATCTGCCCAATGGCCATATCGTGCCGGCGCTGCTGGCCGGGAACTGCGTGGTGTTCAAGCCGAGCGAACTGACGCCGCTGACCGCCGAAGAGACCCTGAAGCTGTGGCTGAAAGCCGGTCTGCCGGAGGGGGTGATCAATCTGGTGCAGGGCGGCCGCGAAACCGGCGAAGCGCTGGCGGCCAGTGCGGATATCGACGGGTTGTTGTTCACCGGCAGCGCCGGGACCGGCTACCATCTGCACCGCCAATTGGCGGGACAGCCGGAGAAGATCCTGGCGCTGGAAATGGGCGGCAACAACGCCCTGATCGTCGATGGTTTCGAGGATCGCGATGCGGCGGTCAACCTGGCTATCCAGTCGGCGTTTATCTCCGCCGGCCAACGCTGCACCTGTTCACGCCGCATTCTGGTGAAGCAGGGAGCGGAAGGCGACGCCTTCATCGCGCGTTTGGTTCAGGTGGCGGGTGAACTGCGCGTCGGCCGTTGGGATGCCGAACCACAGCCGTTTATGGGCGGCGTGGTGTCGTCCGCCGCGGCGGAAAACATGCTGAAAGCGCAGCAGCGCTTGCTGGCGCTGGGCGGCAAATCGCTGCTGACCCTGCGCCTGCTGGAGCCGGGCAGCTCACTGCTCAGCCCGGGGATCATCGATCTGACCGGCGTGGCCGGCGTACCGGACGAAGAGTATTTCGGGCCGTTGACCACCATTGTGCGTTACCGCGATTTCGACGAGGCCCTGCGGCTCGCCAACCAGACGCGCTACGGCCTGTCGGTGGGGCTGGTCTCGCCGCAGCGCGAACTGTTCGAGCGGCTGCTGTTGGAAGCGCGCGCCGGCATCGTCAACTGGAACAAGCCGCTGACCGGGGCGTCCAGCGCGGCGCCGTTCGGCGGCGTGGGGGCCTCCGGCAACCATCGCCCAAGCGCCTTCTATGCGGCGGACTATTGCGCCTGGCCGATGGCTTCGCTGGAAAGTGAAAGCCTGTCGCTGCCGGCAACGCTGTCGCCGGGCTTGTCGTTCCGTTAATCGTCTGCGGCGGTGCTGTGGCGCCGCCGCAGGCCATCCCCAGGGGATAGCCATGTCAGGATATGAAGTCAATTTCGACGGTTTGGTGGGGCCGACGCACCACTATGCCGGGCTGTCGTTCGGCAACGAGGCCTCGACGCAGCATCAAAACAGCGTGTCGAACCCGAAGCTGGCGGCGAAACAAGGGTTGCTGAAAATGAAGGCGCTGGCCGATCTCGGTTTCCAGCAAGGGGTATTGCCGCCGCAGGAGCGGCCGCATTTGCCGATGCTGCGGCGTCTGGGCTTCAGCGGCAGCGATGAGGCGGTGCTGGCGCAGGCGATGCGTCAATCGCCGCGCCTGCTGTCGGCGCTCAGCTCGGCGTCGTGCATGTGGACCGCCAATGCGGCCACGGTGTCGCCTTCGGCGGACAGCGCCGACGGTAAGGTGCATTTCACCGCCGCCAACCTGAACAACAAATTCCACCGCGCCATCGAAGCGGAAACCACCACCGACGTATTGCGGGCGATGTTCAACGATGATCGGCATTTCGCCCACCACGAGGCGCTGCCGCAGGTGGCGTTGTTCGGCGACGAAGGGGCGGCTAACCATAACCGTCTGGGCGGCGACTACGCCAAGCGCAGCGTGCAGGTGTTCGTTTACGGTCGTCAGGAGTTTGGCGGCGAAACGGCGCCGGCGCGTTACCCTGCGCGCCAGACGCGCGAAGCCGGTGAGGCGATCGCGCGTTTGCACCAGTTGGACGAGCGGCATACGGTCTTCGTGCAGCAAAACCCGGCGGTGATCGATCAGGGCGTGTTCCATAACGACGTGATTGCGGTCAGCAACCAGAACGTGCTGTTCCACCACCAGCAGGCGTTTTATCGCCAGCAACAGGCGCTGGATGAAGTGCGCCGCAAGATGGCGACGCTGGACAGCGAACTGGTGGCGATCGAAGTGCCGACGGAGCGCGTGTCGGTAGCGGACGCGGTGGCGACCTATCTGTTCAACAGCCAAATTCTCACCAAGCCGAACGGCAAGATGATGATCGTGGTGCCGGAGGAGTCGCGCCAGCATGCCGGCGTCTGGCGTTATCTGAACGACATGGTTGGCGGCGGCGGCCCGATCGATGAGATCCGCGTGTTTGATCTGCGCGAAAGCATGCGTAACGGCGGCGGCCCGGCCTGTCTGCGCCTGCGGGTGGCGCTCAATGAGCAAGAGCTGCGGGCGGTGAATCCGCGCGTGATGATGAACGATCGGCTGTTTACGACGCTGAACGAATGGGTGGATCGCCATTACCGCGATCGTCTGACGCAGGATGACCTGGCCGATCCGGCGCTGCTGCGCGAAGGGCGTGAGGCGTTGGATTCGTTGACGTCGATCCTCGGTCTCGGCTCTATCTATCCGTTCCAACGCTAAGGGAGGCTGTATGATCGATCTACTGCCCCTGACGCTGGAAGGGAATGAACCCGCCGAATGGCAAGGTGAAACGCCGCAGCTGCGCTGGCGTTGGCAAGGGGAAGGGGTATTGGAGCTCACGCCGCGGCAGCCTTATCGCCAGGCGATGGTGGTGTCTGCGGGCGTGCATGGCAACGAAACTGCGCCGATTGAACTGCTCAATCAGCTGGTCGGCGATCTGCTGGCCGGCCGCTTGCCGCTGACGGTGCGGCTGTTGGTGGTGCTGGGTAATCCGGCTGCGATGCGTGCGGGCAAGCGTTACCTGCACAGCGACATGAATCGTATGTTCGGCGGCCGCTATCGCAACTTTGCCGCCAGCGGGGAAACGGCGCGTGCCCAGCAGCTGGAGCGCACGCTTGCCGCCTTTTTTGATGGCGAGCAGGCGGCGCGTTTCCACTACGATCTGCACACCGCCATTCGCGAGTCGCACTTGCCGCGCTTCGGTATTCTGCCATTTCAGAAACGGCCGTACAGCGATGCTATGTTAACGCTGCTGGACGCCGCCGACCTGGATGCGCTGGTGGTGCACAGCGCGCCGGGCGGTACTTTCAGCCACCATTCCAGCGAGCAACTCAATGCCGCGAGCTGTACGCTCGAGCTGGGCAAGGCGCGGCCGTTCGGCAGCAACGATCTGCAGCAGTTCGCCGCCATCGATCGCGCTCTGCGGGCGGCGGTCAGCGAAGGGGCGTTGCCGGTGCGCGTGGGCGATGCGATCCGGGTATTCCGTGTGATGCACTCGTTAATCAAACACAGCGAGGATTTCAAACTGCACCTGGACGATGATACGGCCAACTTCACCGAGCTGAAAGCGGGCATGTTGCTGTGCGAGCAGCCGCAGGAGGAATACCGCGTCGGCCAAGAGGGCGCATGGATCCTGTTCCCTAATCCCAATGTGGCGCTGGGGCTGCGTGCCGGGATGTTGCTGAACGAAGTTTCCCGCTCTACGTTGTATTGAATTATCCACGGTGGCGCCGTCAGCGCGCCGCCGTTATTCCTTTAATTACTTTAATCTGCTATTTCCCGCTATTTTAATTGCCTCAAAGCGAATTTTATTCGCCGCAGATGCCTGCATTTCCGCGCATCAATAAAGATCCTATTAGGCCGTTATAGAAAAGCCTTAATTGCCTGATGTCTTTGTTAAGATAAAAATGTGAAATAAGTAACGTTTTTAATAACCATGCTAATCTTGTTGCTACTTTTGAATCGCGCAGAAAGCACGCAAAACGAAACCAAAACGCACTATTTTAGTGCAGTGCACCATTTTGGTTATAACTTATGTGATAAAATATTCTTATATTCAATGAGTTGGCTGGTTATTTTGTGGTAATATTTGGTTACAAATAAACATGCTTTCTCCTCGTTGTTTCATGAACTTTTTGATTTTAAGTTTTGATTCATGATGCTAATGTCACATCACCCCCACATTAGGGGCGCTCATAAAATACCAAAAGATAAAATCACAGCCCAAATTATAAATTGGGCGTGACGGGCAGGGTTCTAATTATAATATCTAGGAAAATAAATGATGAAACGCAGTGTATTAGCCTTAGCTGTCGCCCTCGGGGCGGTCACCTCCTTCGCCAACGCGGCTGAAATCTATAATAAGGATGGCAATAAACTCGACCTGTACGGCCGCGTTGCTGCCAAGCACGTTTTCAGCAAAGACAAAGGTGAAGACGGGGACAAAACTTATGTTCGTCTGGGTTTTAAAGGCGAAACCCAAATCAACGATCAGCTGACCGGTTACGGCCAGTGGGAATACCAGGTTGCTTCCAACCACGACGAAGCGCAGGGCACCACCGGCACCAAAACGCGTTTGGGCTTCGCCGGCCTGAAGTTTGCCAACTACGGCTCATTCGACTACGGCCGCAACTACGGCGTGGTGTATGACGCCGAAGCCTACACCGATATGCTGCCGGAATTCGGTGGCGACTCCTACAGCTACACCGACAACTACATGACCGCGCGTTCCAACGGCCTGGCGACCTACCGCAACCGAGACTTCTTCGGCTTGGTAGAAGGTCTGAACCTGGCGTTGCAATACCAGGGTAAAAACGACGGTGACGGCCGCAGCGTGACCAAGCAAAATGGCGACGGTTACGGCATGTCTCTGGACTATCAGGACATCGGCGGCACCGGCATCGGCGTAGCGGCGGCGTTCTCCGACTCCAACCGCACCAGCGATCAGAAGGCGCTGAAGTACGGTAAAGGCGACAAGGCCACCGCCTGGACCACCGCGGTCAAATATGATGCCAACCAGGTCTACCTGGCGGCCATGTATGCCGATACGCGCAACATGACGCCGATCAGTGGCAACGGCGTTTCCGGCTTCGCCAACAAAACGCAAAACTTCGAAGTTGTGGCCCAGTACCAGTTCGAGAACGGTCTGCGCCCGTCCGTGGCCTACGTGCAGTCTAAAGGCAAGGATATTGAAGGGATTGGCGACGTCGATCTGGTGAAATACGTGGAAGTGGGCGCGACTTACTACTTCAACAAAAACATGTACACCTACGTCGACTACAAGATCAACCAGTTGAACGACGATAACAAACTGAAGCTGAGCACTGACGACATCGTTGCCGTCAACCTGACCTATCGCTTCTAAGTTTCTCTCATTACCTTCATCCTGTGTCGGGATCGGTAATCAGGCAGGGCGTAAGCCCTGCCTTCGTTTTATTGGGAACTCAGCCTTTTGGCGCCAGCCCCACCAGCTCAATGGCGGAACGCAGCGCGGCGAAACGCTGCTGATCCTGCTCATGCTCTATTTCGGTCACCAGCTGTGAAAGAATATTGCCGCCGGATACCTTTTTGTGGTTTTTGATTAACTGCAACACCGCGTCGCCTAACGCCAGGCTGACGTCGCGCAGCAGAGTTTCATAATGCTCGTTAGAATGAGCCGATGCTGACATGACCTTTCTCTGTCTCTCTTCTTCGGGAGCCGCAATTTAGCAAAACAGCGGCCTCATGCCTCGGAGGAAGACGAAGTTTCCGATGAAATCAGAAATTCCTCAGCCATCAGCGTGGGAAAGGATTAAAAATCCGAGTATTCGCTGGCCGGCAACCAAAAGCCGTCGATAAACTCTTCCATGGGATAACAGCCGGCGTGGCGCAGGTTCTGTTCCTTCATCGCCACCAGGCATTGCGGTTCGTCGCGCAATATGTCGACTACCATCTCACTGCAGCCGCCATCCAGATAACAGACAAACATCACCAATGCGTACATCGTTGCACGCCTCCTTCGTCGAGCCGCCCTGTCTGCAACAGTGTAGGCAAAAAAGCGTGATTTTTCAGCATAATTGCCTGATATATCGCCACCGAAGCGCGGCTTGCGGCACTTTCGGAATTCTCTAACCCTTTCTGGCGTCGCGAGCGGATGGCATATCCTTTTGACGGTGCTAAGCTTAACAGGCCTTACTTCAACGCATTAGTGCAACCATCAAAAGGAGTGAATATGGGCTTGTTTAACTTCGTCAAAGAAGCGGGCGAAAAACTGTGGGACACAGTCACCGGCAATGCCTCCGCCGAAGATCAAAGCGCCAAACTCAAGGAGCATCTCGATAAGAGCGGCTTGCCGGGTACCGACAAGGTCGATGTGCAGGTCGTCGATGGGAAAGCCGTCGTAACCGGCGACGCCGTCAGCCAGGAATTGAAAGAGAAGATTCTGGTCGCGATCGGCAACGTGGCGGGTATCAGCGGCGTGGAAGACAAGGTGGCGGTCGCGCAATCCGATGCCGAGAGCCGTTTCTATACCGTGAAGAAAGGCGATACGCTGAGCGCGATTTCCAAAGAGATGTACGGCAACGCCAATTTGTACAACAAGATTTTCGACGCCAACAAACCGATGCTGTCGAGCCCGGACAAAATCTATCCGGGGCAAGTCTTGCGCATCCCGCAATAACCCGACGTTCCGCCATAGCCCGGTTGCATGCCGGGCTTTTTTGGCGTCCTGTCATAAGCATCTTTTATTTCCCTTCGAACCCAATAAAAGTTACCTATATCTGGCGCTTCCTGTCGTTTGCCTGATGGGGGAGTGTTGACCCTGATGGTGAAAATTGATAGCGTCATGCCCCGGTTGAGGCCTGAAAGACCATGATGGCGGCTTCAATCCCATTCTGAGGGGGCGTCTTGCCCCATCAAGCAGCAATGCAGTAGTTGAACGAGTGAAAACCGATTTAGTGAAACAACAGCGCAATGCCTCAACGGATAAAAACTATCGAGAAACCTTGGGTGATGCGCAATTTGCGATCGTCGTGCTGGCGATTGCGTCCTGCTCGCTGATTATTTTTACGCTGGCGGTCACGCTGTGGGTGACCTGACGCGATTAACTAGGGGAGATAAAATGGAGCCTAATCTCCATGATGAAACCAAACTGCTGGCGATTATCGGCCTGTTGGTTTCCGTGCTGCTGGTCGTATCCATTCTTTTTGGCGTGACCTATTTTTCCGATCTCAGGCACGCGCAAGACGATATCGACATCAAAAGCTGCTATATCAAAGCGCCTTAATCCGCGCGAATGCGCCTGAGCGTGGTCGTTCTCCGGGGGAGGCTGTCCTGTGCTAAGCTGGGGCGGTTGCCTTTGGCGAATCGGCGTCATTCAGGAGGTCTTTGCGATGAGTCAGTCCCGTCCTACGCGTTCTTTACCTTCACGCGAGCGCCCCGTCGTTGACGGCGTGCGCGAGATCCAGCGTATTGCCGTGCGTAACGCCGAAGTGGGGGGCATTCCGATCAACCGCGCGTTGCCCACTCGTGAGCGACGCACCGTCGGTGCCTGGTGTTTTCTCGATCACGCCGGGCCGACGGTATTTAACGGCACGTCGCCTGGCATGGATGTGGGGCCGCATCCGCACACCGGTCTGCAAACTTTTACCTGGATGATCGAGGGGGAGGTGTTGCACCGCGATAGCCTCGGCAGCGAACAGCTGATCCGCCCGGGCCAGGTCAATCTGATGACTGCGGGACACGGCATCGCGCATACGGAACAGTCGGTGGGCGAAGCGCGCCGATTACACGCCGCGCAACTGTGGATTGCGTTGCCGGCCGAGCATGCCGATATGGCGCCGCGTTTTGATCATTACCCTGATTTACCGCACTGGCAAAATAATGGCGTGAATCACCGTTTGTTGGTCGGCGAGTTTGGCGCTTATCGTTCGCCGGTGTTTACCCTTTCGCCGCTCATCGCCATTGATATGGAATGGCAGGAAACGGCGACGATAACATTGCCGCTGCGCGAGGATTATGAAATCGGTTTTCTGCCGCTGATTGGCACCTTTGAACTTAATGGCGACATCTTTTCACCTGACGAGTTTGCCTATTTGGGCATAAAAAATAACTCTATCGAGTTAAATGCTCAAAAAGGCAGCCGGGGATTATTAATCGGCGGAACGCCGTTAAACGAAGAGATCCTTATCTGGTGGAATTTTGTTGGCCATAGTAAGGCAGACATTATTCAGGCCCAGCATGATTGGGAGCAAGGAACACCGCGTTTCCCTGCCGTTAGCGGCTATTCCGGCGAGCGAATGACCGCGCCGCGCCTGCCCTGGAGCGATGTTTGATAGCATTAAGCTATAATCGCCGCGATTATTCGGTTTATTTTGCTCTAATAAGGCGCAATTAATGTGATCGCGGCACCAGCTTTACGACAATATAAGCTTTCTCGGCGAAACAGTGATCGGGTTCATATAACGACAATGAAAAGAAGTTTAGGATAATCCTCAGGAAGTCAGGCTGTCTCCCGTTAGTCAGATGTCAGTGAGGTCATTATGAGCCAGGTACTCTATCGTGCAAGACTGTCCCATGTCGTGATCGCTACGGCGCTGTTTTGGGTCTCTGTCGCGGCATTATTGGTCGCCGTGTTAAATTAACCTCAAAAAATGACTCCTGCATAAACCCGCTTCGGCGGGTTTTTTTTCGCCAACATCTGGTGATATTGGCAGTACGCTTATACTTAATGGCATCTTCAAATAAGCGTTAAGGATAATCATGAAGCTATTCGCCGACATTTTGCTGCTGCTAATTGCCGCTCTCCATCTTTATATCCTGGTGCTGGAAATGTTCCTGTGGCGTGCGCCGCTCGGCAGACGGGCATTCGGCACGACGGCGGAGTTTGCCGCGGCCACGTGGGTATTGGCCGCCAATCAGGGGTTGTACAACGGCTTTCTGGCGTTGGGACTGGCATGGGGTTACTGGCGCGAGGATATCGCTCTGCAGCTGTTCTTTCTCGGCTGCGTGCTGGCGGCCGGCGTGTTCGGCGGACTGACCGCCAATCGCAAGATCCTGTGGGTGCAGGCGTTGCCGGCCCTGATCGCGCTGCTGGCGGTATGGGGCGCACGCTAGCCCGCCGGTTTACGGCGGGGGAGATCAGGCGGATTTTTGGTGAATGACGTGCAACGGCGGGTTGATGTGCAGATCGACGCTCAAATCCTGACGGAAATCATAAGGCGTGATATTAAAACGCTTTCTGAACATGTAGGTGAAATGGGACTGCGAGCCGAAACCAAAGTCCAGGGCGATATCGAAGATCGACGCTTCGCTGCTGCGCAGTTGATAGACCGCGCCGGCCAGACGGCGTTCGCGAATGTATTTGCCCAGCGAAATCCCTGTCGCTTCTTTGAACAGCTTCTGCATGTGCCACAGCGAGTAGCCGGAGTACTCGGCCAGCTCTTCGAGATGGATCACTCGCCCGAGGTGAGTTTCGACCCATTTGCTGAGGGCGCAGACCAATGAGAGATGGTGTTCTTGTATCATCAGTGCGTCAGTGTGAGATCTACATAGCGGTGAAGTATACACAACTTGCCGCCGCGGACAAAAACGCCGCCGATGACAGAGGGCAATTATTCGGAAAAACCGTTCAACCGCCGCTTGTCAGTCGAAAGGAAAAACGGCTAATCTGAGACTGTCGCCGCCGCGGTGGGTGACGCAGAGCAGGCCACAGCAAATAACCGCCAAAACAGAGTCAGCCGTAACAACTCAACGTTGATGGGGTGATCGCATGTTAATGACAGTGATTATTACTCTGGTTGTAATCGTGGGCGTCGGCGCTTTTATGGCGATGCCGGTGATGAGCATGAAAAATGCGGAAGGTGTGGGAGGTGAAGAGCCGTGAGATCAAGAGAATTTGCCCGCCGCTGAGCAGGGCGATCGCCAATCGGGAAAGCCTGGGTCAGAAACCCGGGCTTTTTGTTGCGTGATGGCTTAAACGTTTTTCCGCTCGACGGTTTCCTCTCCCCAATACAGCTGGTCGGCGGTGGTTTTAGCGAACGCCTTCTCCAACGCTTCGTCGCTGCCTTCTTCCCAGATCTTCTGCGCCAACACTTCGTCGTTCCCTGCCAGTTCAAAAATGGCTTCGGCGATTTCCACCGAAGTTTCACGCACTGTCGCCCAGGATTTCACATTGTGATTCGCCATAACTTTCTCCTGTTGGTTGTGGCTTAGGGGTGGTTTTTGCCACCGTCATGCTGCAAGTATAGGCCAATCCGCCGCGGGCTTTTGCTCGGTGGTGCGCAGAATGGGGAAAAAGGCGGGGAGAGCAGGCAATGCCGCGGGCGGCGTGTTATTCTGTGCGGCGTTTGAATCAAGAGGAAAAATTATTATGTCTGACATGCTGAGCAACGAGCAGGAACTGGCTTCCGATCTGGTCGCTTGCCAACTGGTCATCAAACAGATTCTGGACGTTATCGACGTGATTGCGCCGACCGAAGTGCGCGACAAGATGGCGGGCCAGCTCAAAAGCATCGATTTCTCCACCCACCCTGCCGGCGCCGATCCGGTGACTCGCCGAGCGATTGACAAGGCGATTGCGCTGATCGAAATGAAGTTTACCCGCAGCTGAGGCGGGGCCGCCGCAGCGCGGCGGCATCTGGCGGTGGCGGTTAATCCACCACCGTTTCGATTTTCTTGAACAGCGGACAGTCGGCTACGCCGATGAAACCGTTGTCGCCATTGACATACTGGGCGATCGCCACGTTGCGCGCCGTCAGGTATTTGCACTGCAAACCCAACCCGCCGACGTTCTTGTTGCTGCCGATCAGCACGCCGTAGCCCGAGATCAAAAAACCGCCGTAAATGACCGCCAACACCAGAACCCACTTAATCAATTTGCTCATTGCGCTTCCTCGTTATCCCTGAGTGTGCATCTAGCCACGGCGGCGGCGTGAGGGCAAGGGTAACAGTCTGAAAAATGGGCGGTAGTCAGAAATCTAAACGACAAGTTAAACTTCGTTTAACTTCGCTGTGATAACATGCGCGATAGATTACCCAGATAACAATGAGGCTGCTAAATTTGTTGCGAAAAAAAATCCTCGTGATAATGACGGCCGTCGCTGCCTGCCTGTTTTTCTACCTGTTGGCGCTGGACAGTTATTGCGACGATGGTGGAAATTTCGCGCTGGGCATCTGTTCGGTGACGCGCTTCGTGCCCTGGTAAGCTTTTTTGGCGGGGATGTTCGCACGACCGCTGCGAGTGTTAAGATGGCGGCCTGAATGTCGCAGTAGATAGGGTTGTCCATGTACGATTTAGGTTTTGGCCAGAACGGCCTGCTGTCGCTGGCCCTCGCCGCCGTGGCGTTGCTGGTCGGGCTGTGGGTCTGGTTCCTGGTGAACCGCGCCAGCGTGCGCGCCAACGAGCAGGTTCGCCTGCTGCAGGAAATTGCCGAGCAGCAACGCCAGCAAACGGCGCTGTTGAAGCGTCTGGCGCACAGCGCCCGCGGCGCCGATGCTGACGCGGATGACGACGAACTCAGCCCCGCGCTGAACTTCAAAGGTTTTATCCCCGAACGCTGAACATGTGCTCCGGCTGGCGGCCGCGCCGCCGGAGCGCCTCAGTAAAACACCATGCCTTGATAGGGGGTTTCCCGGCACGCCGCCAGGCGGCTGGCCAGATCGCCGGCATGAATCTCCAACTGATGCCCATCGGGATCGAGAAAATAGAGCGATTCGCCTTCGCTGCGATTGCTTTTCCACTCTTCTACGCCGCTCTGGCGCAATCGCTCGCTGACCTGCTCCATGTGCTCCGGCGCTACGCTGAAGGCGTAGTGGGTATAATCGCGCGCGTTTTGTGGCGTGCGCGATTCATCCACCGACAGGCACAGCCACAAGGCCCCCAACGAAAGATAGGCGCCGCCTTGCCAACGGGCGTGCGGGATAAATCCCAACAGATGATGATAAAAATCGACGCTGCGATCGAGATCGTGGACGGCGAGCGTCAGATGGTTGAGACCGGTCAACATGTAGGCGTTTCCTGGGCGGTAAACAGGCAAAAAGTGTACGCAGGCGATGAGGAAAGATAAAGGGGATAAAACATTAGTAGAGATAATGTGAAAACCGGCGACGCTGTCATAAAACTGTCGTATAGACATCGTAATGTAGCGCGAACCTTACAAAAGATGGATAAAGCCGATGATTAAATGGTACGAAGAAAGCGATGCCGAAGTGAACCGCAGCATCGCGCTGCTGACCGGAGAGAACCCGGACAAGTGGTATCCTTACGGTGGTGTGAAAGGTAAAGATTACTGCAAGAATCCCTCCGATGCCTGGCCGATCATTTGCGCCAACAAAATCAGTCTGAACCCCGACCAGCAAAACGACAGCCCGCAGTGGCAAGCGCGCATGAGCACCCAGGGCGGTGAATGGCAGGCGGACTGCGCCAGCCCGCTGCGCGCGGCGATGATCTGTTTCCTGATGAGCCAACAGGCTAACTGATTCGATAAAAATACCGGTGATTGGTAAGAGTTTCTCCTTTTTCTAATAACAGAGCTGTCGTTGGCGGAGGCTGTTTATGAAGCGCATTATCAAAGGTGATAAAAACTTGTCTCATCTGGTGATTGCCCACGCGGCGATCGATCGTCATGCCGAAAGCTTCGGCCAGCGTCGTCAGGGGTGGCCTTCGACCTACCTGATAAAATATCAAAACGATCGCGTGGCGGTGGAAGTGGTTACGCGTAGTCAATCTTATGTCGCGACGCTGATGATCGGCGCGCGCAACCTGACCAAACTGTGCGGTATGCCTGGCTGAACGCCGTCATTACTCGCTCTCCCTCGGTTAAAAAATCGCGCTCCGGCCTACCGTCTCGGGGCGCTACTCCTTGATGCTCACGGGGTTAAGTGTTAAAAAGCCGCCCGCAGATACATTTATTGATTGGTGAAATCTTGGCCGATAACGGCAAGGGTGTACGCCATATGAGGATAAGATGGGCGGTCAGCATCAGGATACCCCGCTAAAACGCGGCTTAAAAAACAGACATATACAGCTTATTGCCCTCGGGGGCGCCATCGGAACCGGTTTATTTCTCGGCATTGCGCAAACCATTAAAATGGCCGGCCCCGCCGTGCTGTTGGGCTACGCCATCGGCGGTTTTATCGCGTTTTTGATCATGCGCCAACTGGGCGAAATGGTGGTGGAGGAGCCGGTCGCCGGATCTTTCAGCCACTTTGCCTATAAATATTGGGGCGATTTCGCCGGCTTCCTTTCCGGCTGGAACTATTGGGCGATGTTCATTCTGGTCGGCATGGCGGAGTTGACCGCCGTCGGCATCTACATTCAGTACTGGTGGCCGGAGATCCCCACCTGGGCCTCGGCCGCGCTGTTCTTCGTGCTGATCAACCTGATCAACCTGGTGAACGTGCGCCTGTACGGCGAAACCGAGTTTTGGTTTGCGATCATCAAAGTGGTGGCGATTGTCGGCATGAT
The DNA here is from genome assembly GCF_050880365.1 of Serratia sp. BFP-2025. Lineage (NCBI taxonomy): Bacteria > Pseudomonadati > Pseudomonadota > Gammaproteobacteria > Enterobacterales > Yersiniaceae > Serratia > Serratia sp. BFP-2025. The sequence goes on from NZ_JBPAFV010000001.1 coordinate 1,149,556, forward strand.
CGTGTTCGGTGCCTGGCTGCTGGTCAGCGGCAACGGCGGACCGCAGGCCAGCATCACCAACCTGTGGCAGCAGGGCGGCTTTATGCCGCACGGCTTCTCCGGGCTGGTGATGGCGATGGCGGTGATCATGTTCTCGTTCGGCGGGTTGGAAATGGTCGGCATTACCGCAGCGGAAGCCGCGGACCCGCGTCGCAGCATTCCCAAAGCCACCAATCAGGTGGTGTACCGCATTTTGATCTTCTATATCGGCTCGCTGACCGTGCTGCTTTCGCTCTATCCGTGGGGACAAGTGGTGGAGGGCGGCAGCCCGTTCGTGCTGATCTTCCATGCGCTGAACAGCAATCTGGTGGCGACCGTGCTCAACGTGGTGGTGCTGACCGCCGCGCTGTCGGTCTACAACAGCGGCGTTTATGCCAACAGCCGCATGCTGTTCGGGCTGGCTAGCCAGGGCAATGCGCCGAAGGCGCTGACGCGCGTCAACAAACGTGGGGTGCCGGTGCTGTCCATCGCGCTGTCGGCGCTGATTACCTCGGTCGGCGTGCTGATCAACTACCTGATGCCCGGCAAGGCGTTTGAGCTGCTGATGGCGTTGGTGGTGTCCACGCTGGTGATCAACTGGGTCATGATCTGCCTGGCACACCTGAAATTCCGCGCGGCGAAGAACCGGCAGGGCGTTATTCCGAGCTTTAAAGCGCTGTGGTATCCGTTCGGCAACTACCTGTGCCTGGCGTTCCTCGGCCTGATTCTGGTGATAATGTATTTCAGCGAAGGGATCCGCATTTCGGTGTTGCTGATGCCGGTGTGGGTTGCGGTGCTGTGGGGCGGGTTTATGCTGACGCGCCGCAAAGGCGCCAAGCGTTAATCTGCGTGCGGAGGCGTATTGGCGCCTCCGCTCTCTTTTCGTCAGCCGCGCGGCATAAAGGCGCGCCCCTCACTGCGATCCCGCCCCAGCAGTTTCCGACACAACAGCAGCAGAGTGCTGATCACGTCGATGGCCACCACGCTGAGCATCAGCAGGGTCAACATGAAGAACCCGAGCAGCGAACCGCCCAGCACCACCAGCGGTGCAGGTACGCGCAGGCGGCGCAGCTTCATGGCGAAATACATTTTCCAGTATTGCTTCTGCGCCAGCAGCGCGCTGCGAATACGGCGTCCCAGGCCTGCGCCTGATTTACGGGATGTAGAACGGCTCATAACTTCTCCTTTTCTGTATGCCCTACAAGTCAATCACAAAGATCTTAAGAGAGTCTTAACGGGCTCTTGGCGGCCCTGGCTGCTCACCGAAGTGAGACAACAGCATACGGCAAAAGCTCCCGCGATGCAGCGCACGGCTGACGAAGTGCGAGCTTCATCGGGTTTGTTACACTGAAGGTCATGCCCGTGCGGGGCGCAGCGGTCGGGAGAAGAGACTGAATGAAAAGAATCAACCGTTATTACGACGCGGCCAAGGCGCATCACACGCCGGAGGGATTTCGCAACCCGGAGCCTTCGCAGCGCCAGGAGGGCGACCTTCAGCGTTGGCAGGATGAACGCAAGCGGCAGGGATTGCCCAAGCCGCCGCAGCACGGTTACGCGCAGTTTACCGAGCGCTGGTGGCAACCTGCCGATCTCAGCGGCAGCGACGACAGCGTCTGGTGGTTGGGGCATGCCTCAATGCTGCTGCGGTTGGGGGGGCGCTATGTCCTGATCGATCCGGTGTTGTCCGAACGCGCGTCGCCGCTGAGCTTTTACGGCCCGAAACGCAGAACGCCGCCGCCGCTGGCGGTGGGGCAACTGCCGGCGGTGGACGCGGTGCTGATCTCTCATAACCATTATGACCATCTCGACAGACGCACGGTGCGGCAACTGGCGCGGCGTTTTCCTCGAGCCGAGTTCATCGTGCCGCTCGGATTGAAACGCTGGTTTCGCCGCTATCGGCTGAACGTGCATGAGCTGGACTGGTGGCAGAGTCTGTCGTTGGGCGAGCTGACGGTCTACGCTACGCCGGCGCGGCACTGGAGCATGCGCACGCTGTGGGATCGCAACCGTTCTCTGTGGTGCGGCTGGGTGATCCACCATCCGGCGCTGCGCTTCTACTTTTCCGGCGACAGCGGCTATTCGGAGCGGCTGGCGGAGATCGGACACCGGCTGGGGCCGTTCGACGTGGCGGCGTTGCCGATAGGGGCCTATGCGCCGCGGTGGTTCATGCAGGAACAGCATATGGATCCGCAGCAGTCGGTGACGCTGTATCGACAGCTGAATCAACCGCGCGCCATTCCCATCCATTGGGGGGTGTTCGAATTGGCGGATGAATCGCTGGATGAGCCGCCCCATCAGTTGAATCTGGCGTTGAGCGAAGCGGGGTTGGAACAACATCAATTCCATCCGCTGAAGATTGGCGAGCGCATTGCGTTGCAGAACTTGCAGCAAGCATCGCCTATCTGCCCGCCGGAGGAATAATGTCAACGGTTTGAAAGCGTGACAGTAATTAGCAGAATTGATAAGCGCGGGCGGTGATTCAAATAACCACTCTGTTTCAGGATTTAATTCAACGTTGAACTTTCACCATGCATAAGATTATTCCGGCTATTGAGGCTAACAGCCTTCGGATTATTTATCCAGAAGCCGCAGGCCGGCGGAGACGCGCCATGGCTTTGCATGCTTATGCATCCGTTGCGCAGGGCGTGGCGCTGCCTCTTGCCCGCGTGGCGCTGCCGTTTGAGCCGTTTGGCAGCAGGGCTGAAGACCGGCGATGAGTGCGTTCTCGTGCGGTAAATGGTCGGAGGAGCATGGCGTAAATGGTTCCCCGTTCATCGATATTCAAATGTTGCATATCAAATTCCATAAAGATTCAAATTTTTTAACGCTATAAGCGCAGAAAAGGTGAAAAAGAGCGGATAGACATGCGTCAAAACGATGAAAGTTTTGTTAAAACATCACCAGAATGCGGGGCTTGGCGCGATGTTTTCGGCAAGCAGAAAATAGCCGATGCTTCAACATCTTTTGGCCTATTTAGGCAAATGTGGCTCTCGACCGTTTCAAATATGTGCGACATGTCGTTCAGTGATTAAAAATGGCTTGCCATCGCATACAGAGTATGTGATAACGCATCTGGGTAAAACGAGGTACAGTTCTGTATATGTGTGGCATTTTCAGTAAAGAAGTTCTGAGTAAAGACGTTAGCGTTGAATACCGCTTCTCTGCCGATCCTTATCTTAGTGCCTCAAGCAGTAACGACTCTAGTTTGTCTATGTAACGCCCTCGGGCGGTTTAAACAATCCAAAGGAAATACTCAAGATGGCAAAGATCAAAGGTCAAGTTAAGTGGTTCAACGAGTCTAAAGGTTTCGGTTTCATCACCCCGGCTGACGGCAGCAAAGACGTGTTCGTACACTTCTCTGCAATCCAGGGTAACGGCTTCAAAACCCTGGCTGAAGGCCAGAACGTTGAGTTCGAAATCCAAGATGGCCAGAAAGGTCCATCTGCAGTAAACGTTACTGCTATCTAATCAGCGTCAGCTGTACAAAAAGCCCGCCTTCGAGCGGGCTTTTTCGTTTCCGTCATCCGGCGGCGATGATGATGGCGGCATACTGGTTACGGCCTTTGATCCCCGGATGCGTCGGATCCTGCGCGCGCCGGTGGCTGTTGCGGCGATAGCTGGTGTATTTGTAGCGCTGCGGCCGCTGTGGGTCGACGTCCGGCGTGCAGATGGTGCAGCTGCCGGCGCGGTCAACGGCGGCGAAGCCCAGCGCCGCCAGCTTGTATTCGGCAATCGCGGCCAGATCCAGATGCCGATAATGCGGGCTGATCAGCGCAGCGGGCAGCGGCAGGCGCTGTTTAAAATTTTCCACCAGCGCTTCATCGACTTCGTAGCAGCACGGGCCGGCGGCGGGGCCGATAGAAACCACCCAATCGGCGGTGTCGCCGTCCTGGCGAATGCGCGCCGCCATCTGTTCCAGAATGCCGTCCAGCAACCCGCGCCAACCGGCGTGTACCGCCGCGATGGCGCCGCCGTCACGGCGGCTGAACAGCACCGGCAGGCAGTCCGCCGTCAGCACGCTGAGCAGAATGCCGGGTTGGCGAGTGTAGAAGCCGTCCGCCTCACCGCACGCCTGCGCCGGTTGCAACACGTCGACGATGCGGGTGCCGTGCACCTGCTTCTTTTCCGGCAGCGTAGCGCTGTAGGGCAGCAGATGCCCTGGCAGCAGCGCGAGTTTGCTGCCGAAGCCGTGCTGAATGTGGGGCACCGCATCGAGCAGCGCGGAACGATCGCTCATAAGTTATTTTCACCTGCGTGAGAAAACAGACTCTCAGTGTAGCCAGCTTTTTCCCTGCTTGGCCAGGTGTTGTTGGCGGTGAAAGCGAGCGGGGATGCGCCTTGCATCGGGCCGGCGCCTTCTTTAGACTAGCCGCGCCCTGTCTTTCTGGAAGCCCATTCATGTCTTATCAATGTCCCCTGTGTCATCAGCCGCTGCATTTTTCCTCACAACAATGGCGTTGCGACGGCAATCATCAGTTCGATCAAGCGAAAGAAGGCTACGTCAATCTGCTGCCGGTGCAGCACAAGCGATCGAAGCAGCCGGGGGACAGCGCGGAAATGATGCAGGCGCGGCGCGCATTTCTCGACGGCGGATTTTATCAGCCGCTGCAAGAGCAGGTCGCCGAGTGGCTGGATTTGGCGCTGGCGGCCGATGCAGGCGCGTTATTGGACATAGGCTGTGGGGAAGGGTACTACACCGCCGCCGTGGCCGCACGGCTGGCACAGAAGCGCAATATGACGGTCTATGGGCTGGACGTCGCCAAGGTGGCGATCCGCTACGCGGCCAAACGTTATCCGGCGGTCTCGTTCTGCGTCGCCTCCAGCCACCGTTTGCCGTTCGCCGACGGGGCGCTGGATGCGGTTCTGCGCATTTATGCGCCTTGCAAGGCGGAGGAACTGGCGCGGGTGGTAAAGCCGGGCGGCGTAGTGGCGACGGTTTCGCCGGGGCCGCGCCATCTGTACCAGCTGAAAGAGCAGGTGTACCAACAGGTGCAGCTGCATGCCGAACAGGACGAACAGTTCGCCGGTTTCGACTGCGAGCGCAAAGAGGCGCTGGCCTATACGATGACCCTGCCGGGGACGCAGGCCGCCAATCTGCTGCAGATGACGCCGTTTGCCTGGCGCGCCACGCCGGAGGTGCAGCAGCGGTTGGCCGACGGCGGGGAGTTTGTGTGCGAGACGGATTTCGTCCTGGCGCTGTATCGGCGTCGGGCTTAAAAGCGCCGGGCTCAGAAACAAAAAAACCTGCCGCGGCAGGTTTTTTTTTGCAGAGCAATCGCCTCAGGCTAGATAACCGAGGTGTTCCAGCAGGATGTTGACGCCGATACCGATCAGCACCACGCCGCCGAGGATCTCGGCGCGTTTGCCCAGCAGCGGGCCGATAAAGCGGCCGATCATCATGCCCAGCGTCGCCATGATCATGGTGGCGCAGCCGATGGCCATCGCGGTGTGCACGATATTCACCTGCAGGAAGGCCAGACCGACGCCGATTGCCATGGCGTCGAGGCTGGTGGCGATGGCGGTGGCGACCAGCAACCAGAAGCCATGACGTTTGACCTTCTCTTCTTCATCGGGCCTGTTGCGCACCCCTTCGACGATCATGCGCATGCCGAGAATGAACAGCAGCGAGAAGGCGACCCAGTGGTCCCATTCCATGATGTATTGACTGGCGAACAGGCCGATGGCCCAACCGATGAGCGGGGTGATCGCTTCGACCACGCCGAAGATCAGGCCGGTGCGGATAGCTTCGCGGAAACGGGGCTGATGCAGACTGGCGCCTTTACCGATCGAAGCGGCGAAAGCATCCATGGACATGCCGAAAGCGAGAATAAGTGTTGCTGAAAGGTTCATGTGAAATAGCCTCGGCCGGGTGGCTCCATATACACGTAACCCACCCCCAACCAAACGACGGAGTTACGTGTCTATGGTCTCGCCAACCTTACCTGGCTGCCCGCACCACGTTTCTTACGGCGAAACGAGTATGTTGATACGGGCGTTTCTGGCGTTTTATTCTCCAGAAACCGGCTACTCCCCAATGACGGCGCAACCATACCATATTATTTCCGCCACCGACAACCTTATTCTGTGGCAATGTTTGTTCTTAATTGAGACTCGTTTTCATTAATCTAATTTCATCTGGGAATATAATGTAGCCAGGGGTAACAATGTTGCGGAAATAATAGTCAGAAGGGAATTGCGCTGCCGATTAATTATCCATAAGCAGCGCAGGGTTTGAGCAATGGAAAAATGACTGTTTCTTTATTTATTGATTATCAACAAAAAAATGATAAATCTTCTCCAGGTCGTCCAGGTGCGTCACTTGAACCAACAACCGGCGCTGTTCCAGATCGACGGCCAGAATGCCATCCTCCGATAAATTCATGGCTTTAATGCGGTTATATTCGACAAACACATTGGCGAAGAAAAAACCGTGCGCTTTAAACAGCATCTTGGGGGAGCGAATATAAAAGATATAGATCGCAAGCAGCGCTAAAGAAATAAGCAGATAGGTGGTGAGTACCGCACCATTGTCGGTGATATTGCGGTAAATCAGAATGGCGATCAGGCCGACGAAAATCAGGCTGTCGAGGCGGTTGCGGCGTTTGAGCGGCACTTTAAGCCGCGTTTTGCCTTTCAGCAGGTCCATGCCGAATTCGTCATACAGCGAGTACAGCAACAGCAGGGCGATAAACAGCATCAGTACGGCGTCGGTCAGTGACATCTCTTGCTCCACACATAAAAAAGCCGGGGGTCGCCCCCCGGCCGTTTCGAACGATTACAGGCCCAGCAGGCCAATCCAATAGCCAAAGATGCCGATGACGAAGAAGCCGATGATGATCCACAGCGCGTTGACTTTCTTGCGCAGCAGCCACATACAGGCGAAGGTCAGCAGCAGTGGCACCAGGCCCGGCATCAACTGGTCGAGGATGGTCTGCACCGTGGTGACGTTGGTATGCCCGGTCTGGTCGGTTATCTTGGACACCACCAGCGGGATATTCACGTGCGTCCATTTGTTGACCAGCGCCCCCATGACAAACAGGCCGAGAATGGACGCCCCTTCCGTCAGTTTCTGCAGGAAACCACCGCCCATGTCGTTGACGATATCCACCCCTTTACGGTAACCGTAGGCCACGCCGTAGTAGCGGGTCAGCAGGCGCACCAGGTTGAACAGCACGAAGAACAGGATCGGCCCGAGCAGGCTGCCGCTCATGGCGATGCCGGCGCCGAGCGCGGCGAACACCGGCCGCACGGTGCCCCAGAAGATCGGGTCACCGACGCCTGCCAACGGCCCCATCAAACCGACCTTGATGCCGTTGATTGCGGCGTCGTCAATCGGCGCGCCGTTGGCGCGTTGCTCTTCCATCGCCATGGTTACGCCGAGCACCGGCGCCGCCACGTAAGGGTGGGTGTTGAAGAACTCAAGGTGGCGCTTGATCGCCTGTTTGCGATCGTCATTGTTTTCCGGATACAGGCGGCGGATCACCGGCACCATCGAGAAGCAAAAACCCAGCGCCTGCATGCGTTCGAAGTTCCATGAACCCTGGAACAGGTTCGAGCGCAGGAATACGCCGCGAATATCGGCCGGCGTGAGTTTCTTTTGAGCAGTCGTATCAACCATTTCTCTCACCTATTCCTAGTCGAGTTCGTTATCGAGATCGTTCGCGTTAGCCGGGCCGGCCTGTACAACCTGAGACTTGTTGTATTTCGGGCTGAGCTGGATATACAGCACGGCCATCACCACGCCGATGACGCCGAGCGCCACCAGGTTGAAGTTGGTGAAGGCGGCGGTCACGAAACCGAGATAGAAGAACGGCATCAGGTAGCCGGCACGCATCATGTTAATCACCATCGCGTAACCGACCACCACGATCATGCCGCCGGCGATGTTCAGGCCGCTGGTGACCACTTCCGGGATCGAGTTGAGCAGGGCGTGTACCCCGGCGGTACCGACCGAGATGGCGACGATGACCGCCGGGATGGCGATACGCATCGCCTGCAGCAGCAGGGCACCGACATGGATCCAGCTAATGGCGCGCAGGCTGCCGCGCTCCGCTGCGCTGTCCGCCGCGTGCTGGAAGGCTACGGTGAGGGTACGCACGATGATGGTCAATACCTGGCCGGCTGCCGCCAGCGGAATGGCCAGGGCGATACCGGCGCCGACGCTTTGCCCGCCGGCGATGACCAGAATGGTCGAGATGATGGAGGCCAGGGCGGCATCCGGCGCGACCGCCGCACCGATGTTCATCCAGCCCAGGGCGATCATTTCCAGCGTACCGCCGATGATGATGCCGGTTTTCATGTCGCCGAGGATGAAGCCTATCAGGGTACAGGCGACCAACGGACGGTGGAACTGGAACTCGTCGAGGACGGAACCCATCCCGGCGATACAGGCAACGATAAATATCAGCACAATCTGAAGAGTGGTGATCTCCATTGCACTTCTCCTATGACCAAAAAAGCTCTGAGTAAAATAATCAGCGGCTGGCGCCACTAATTGAGTTTGTTAATCAGGTCCATCATTTTTAGCCGGCTGTCGGACGAGACCTTGCGCACCTCCAGCTCGATACCGCGATCGTTCAGTTTCTTAAACGCTTCGATATCTTTTTCATCGACGGATACGGCGTTGTTCACCTGGGTTTTCCCCTGACGGAACGCCATGCCGCCGATGTTGACAGATTTGATATCCACGCCGCCTTCCACCAACCGCCAGACGTCGGTCGGGTTGGTAAACAGCAGCATCACGCGGTCGTTGGCGTATTTCGGGTTGTTCCAGACGCGGATGGCCTTCGCCACGTCCACCACGTGGGCGGTGACGCCCGGCGGGGCGACCTGAGTCAGCAGAGTTTTGCGCACATGGTCGGCAGCGACTTCGTCGCTGACGACGATGATGCGGCTGACGTTGGTCTCTTTGGTCCAGCGGGTGGCGACCTGACCGTGAATTAAGCGGTCATCGATGCGCGCCAGGCCGATTTTCATGTGGTCGTTCGGCCCCAGCGGCGCCTGAGGGGCAGCGGCTTTGGCGACGGGTGCTGCGGGTTTTGCGGGTTCTTCCTGCGGTTTTTTCAGCGCTTTCACGCCTTCGCGGCCGGTTTCCAACGCCAGCGCCACCAGTTCATCGAAAGCGGGGTTGTCGTCCCGCGCCATGAAGGTTTCCACCAGCATCGGAATGTTGACTCCGGTGACGACCTCATAGTGTTCTTTGTCGACCGCAATGCGGCTGGCGGCGTTGAACGGGCTACCGCCCCAGGTATCCACCAGGAACAGCACGCCGCCGCTGGTATCCAACCCACTGATTTTTTCATTGTATTTGACGATTAACGTTTCGGCATTCTCACCGGGAACGAAGTCTATAAAGGCGACGTTGTCCTGCTCGCCCAATAGCATCTCCGCCGTTTTCAGCAGTTGTTCCGCTGCAGCCCCGTGTGTGCCGATGATAATAGCTATTGCCACTCGCTACCTCCTCGTTGAACTCCAGGCGCGGTTTGTGTCGTTCCTCCGCGCCGTTTTGGCAGTCACTTCCGCGGTTCAGATACATTATGGTAGAAAAAAAGAAACGCACCCCTAACATTTCTCACGCAGTTTCAAATGCCTGTGCGCGATATTTCACGAACGCGCCATTTATTTTAGTGAGTGAAAAAATATTTTTTGTGACGTTGCTCCGCTATTGAATGCTCGGAGAAATCTTAGCTGTCATGGGGGAGATGACGGAGTGTCATCCTAAACCGTCGTTGAAAAAGCCGCTTTGTCCCCCAGAAAAATCCTGATACAGTAATTTCCTCTTTCATCACTAAGGAGTGAAGGGCCTCAGCCCTCCCTATGGACTGTCACCGAAGTTACTGTTTTTCCAGGTTTCACCCGCCACCTGCTGGCGTTACATATGCTGTTCGGCCGTCCGGCCACCTCCCGGTAACCCCATTCCGTCACCTTGCTATTGTCGACTGCACCCATGCAGCGGCGGCATCGTCACGTCTGAGCGGCCTGCGCTCATTCCCACTTTTCTCTGGAGTCTGATATGGAATTTTTAATGGACCCCTCTATTTGGGCGGGGTTGCTTACGTTGGTGGTGCTGGAAATCGTGCTGGGCATCGACAACCTGGTGTTCATCGCCATATTGGCCGACAAGCTGCCGCCGAAGCAGCGCGATAAAGCGCGCATCATCGGCCTGTCGCTGGCCTTGTTGATGCGTTTGGGCCTGCTGTCGGTGATCTCCTGGATGGTGACGCTGACCACGCCGCTGTTCAGCGTAGGCGATTTCAGTTTTTCCGGCCGCGATCTTATCCTGCTGTTCGGCGGGGTATTCCTGCTGTTCAAGGCCACCATGGAGCTGCATGAACGGTTGGAGGGGCAGTCGCATCAGGACGGCGCCAACCGCGGCTACGCCAAGTTCTGGGCGGTGGTGGTACAGATCGTGATTCTGGACGCGGTGTTCTCGCTCGATGCGGTGATCACCGCCGTGGGCATGGTGAACGATCTGCCGGTGATGATGGCGGCGGTGGTGATCGCAATGGCGGTGATGCTGCTGGCATCCAAGCCGTTGACCAACTTTGTCAACGCGCACCCGACCATCGTGGTGCTGTGCCTGAGCTTCCTGTTGATGATCGGCCTGAGCCTGATCGCCGAAGGCTTCGGCTTGCACATTCCTAAAGGCTATCTGTATGCCGCGATTGGCTTCTCGATCCTGATTGAATTGTTCAACCAGATCGCGCGCCGTAACTTCATTAAGCATCAGGCGCGTCGCCCGATGCGCGAGCGCACCGCGGAAGCGATCATGCGCCTGATGGGGCAGCAGCGTGCGCAGCAGACGGACGACGCGGTCGCGTTGCCGAGGGATGAAACCTTTGCGGCGGAAGAGCGTTATATGATCAGCGGCGTACTGACGCTGGCCTCGCGCTCATTGCGCAGCGTGATGACGCCGCGCACCGAGATCTCCTGGGTCGACTGCGAGCGCTCTCGCGAAGAGGTGCGCGCACAGCTGCTGGATACGCCGCACAGCCTGTTCCCGGTATGCCGCGAGTCGGTGGATGAGATTGTCGGCGTCGTGCGCGCCAAGGATCTGCTGGTGGCGCTGGAACAGGGTGAAGATATCGCCGAGTTCGCCGCCCGCACGCCGCCGATCGTGGTGCCGGAAACCATGGATGTCATCAAGCTGCTGGCGGTGCTGCGTCGCGCCAAAGGACGTCTGGTGGTGGTCACCAACGAATTCGGCGTGGTGCAGGGGCTGGTGACGCCGCTGGACGTGCTGGAGGCGATTGCCGGTGAATTCCCGGACGAAGATGAAACGCCTGACATCGTGGCGGAAGGCGACGGCTGGCTGGTGAAGGGGGGGACCGACCTGCACTCGCTGGAGCAGGCCCTGGCCTGCGATGACCTGGTCAGCCCTACCGCCGACTACGCCACTCTGGCCGGGCTGCTGTTGGCCCATTATGGCCAGATGCCGGTAGCGGGGGATACCATCGAGTTGAACCACCTGCGTTTCGATATCGTCGAGGTCTCCGAATACCGCATCGAACTGGTGCGCGTTACCCGCGTCGTGTTTGACGAATCAACGCATTCGTAACCTTCCCGCCGGAGGCTCAGGCCTCCGGCGTATTCTCTTCTGCTTTCCTGACGCGCGATTCGTACTGCTGTAACCACAGGGGGAAAACGTGGATCGGCATCGGCTTGGCGAAATAATACCCCTGCAGGGCATTGACCTCACGCGAGCGCAAATAGTCGGCCTGCTCCGCCGTTTCTACCCCTTCGGCCACCAGTTTCAGCTTCAGGCGCTGCGCCAGCGTAATGATGGTGTCGGTTACCGTGGCGTTGACCGCGTCGGTGCCGATGGCGGCGGTAAACCCGCGGTCGATCTTCAACACGTCCGGGCTGAGATTTTTCAGGTAGCTCAGCGAACTGTGGCCGGTGCCGAAGTCGTCGATAGCCAGCATGATGCCCATGTCTTTCAGCGTGCGGATCTGGTCGTACTGGATCGCCGACAGCGCGGTGCGCTCGGTCAGCTCCAGCATCAGTGACGGCATCGGGTGCGCCGGCAGCCAAATCTGACGGATATCGTCGATGATATCGAGCGTTTTAAAGTGCTCGGCGGCGACGTTGATGCTGATGTAAAACGACGGCCGCGGCGGGAACAGCTGCAGGTTTTCCGTCACGGTGTTCAGCAGATAGCGGGTGAGCGGAATGATCAGCTCATGCTGTTCGGCCAATGGGATAAATACGTCGGGCGAGATCCATCCCTGCCGCTTCTTTTTCCAACGCAGCAGCATCTCGACGCCGGCGCAGCGCCCGGTGTCGCTGTGGATGATCGGCTGGCAGTAGACGCGAAATTCCCGATGGGTGATGGCATGGCCGATGTGATAAGACAGGCTCATGCGGTTAGCGGTAAGCAGATAGACCACATAGGCCGCCAGCAGGCTGATCAGCAGCGCCAGCGGAATATGGCGCGGCAGCGCGGAAAGCGCGAGCATGCCAATCTGTGGCCCGAACAGTGAAATTGAGAAGGGGTACAGCGCGGAACCGGCGGTGTAGCGCAGATCGTTAGTCAGGGTATCGCGGCTCAATATTTCACGGCGGCCATACTCCAGGCTGCTGTCGGCGACGTTCAGCACCACTCGCTGAACATAAGGTTCCTGCGGCTCGAGTAAAAAGTTGGACAGCAGTTCGATATTGAAGACGTGCAGCACGCCGCTGGTTTTATCGGTGGGGGATGGCGTCCACAATACTAACGTGGGGAGACCTTTGCTGACCGCCAGCGAAGGGCGCAGCGCCAACCGGGCATTGCTGTTGACCAGGGTCGGCATCACTGCGGCCATCTGATAATGGCGGGCGCCGAACAGGCTGGAGCAGTAAATGATGCCGTTTTTCACCAGCAGCATGGCGCGCAGCGCCTGATTTTGCGCGGCGCGAAAACGCAGGGTCGATGAGACGTTCTCGCAGGGCTGATCCAGCATATCCATACTGCGTTCCGCCTGTAGCTGCGCCGGGCTCAACAGTTGGTTGATCTTGCCAACGGTACGGGTGGCCAACGTCTGTTGGCTCTGTTCGATGCTTTTGACCTCTTGGTAGTAACGGGTATACAGCGATACCAACAGAATAGCCACGCCCACCGCTCCGGCCAGCAGCCAACGGTAGTAACGATATCGGGACGCGGCGAGGTGGGTCATCAACATCCGGTAAATCCTTGTTCGGTAATCCAGCTCCGAGTCACAGTCAGACCATAGATCCTTAAGTTGCGCTCGGCTAATTCTAGCCTGAGGTTATACAAGATTGATGGTAACTCAGTAAATTATTTCAGTTTGGTAAAACAGAAGGCCAATTTGCAGGCTAACCGTCGGATCGATGAGAAAAATGCAGGATATTTTTTGGTGACATTGTCACTAAAGCGGCCAATGAATTGATTACCCATAAAAAACCCCGCCGGCGGCGGGGTTGTCTGTCAGTCGCATTGCACCTTGATCGCCAGGCCGCCGCGAGAGGTTTCACGGTATTTGGCGTTCATGTCTTTGCCGGTTTCGTACATGGTTTCGATCACCTTATCCAGCGAAACGCGCGGTTCGCTGGTGCGGCGCAGAGCCATGCGGGCGGCGTTGATCGCTTTGACCGAGGCGATGGCGTTGCGCTCGATGCACGGCACCTGCACCTGGCCGGCGACCGGGTCACAGGTCAGCCCCAGGTTGTGTTCCATGCCGATCTCTGCCGCCACGCACACTTGCTCAGGGCTGCCGCCCAGCAGTTCGGCCAGGCCGGCCGCCGCCATGGAGCAGGCGACGCCCACTTCCCCCTGGCAGCCGACTTCGGCGCCGGAAATGGAGGCGTTCATCTTGTACAGCGCACCGATCGCACCCGCTGCCATAAAGTAGCGGATGTAAATGTCGGGGCTGACAGACTCAATGAAGTGATCGTAGTAAGCCAGCACGGCAGGCACGATGCCGCAGGCGCCGTTGGTTGGCGCAGTGACCACGCGTCCGCCGGCGGCGTTTTCTTCGTTAACCGCCAGTGCGAACATGTTGACCCAGTCGATCACGTTCATCGGATCGTTGGACAGTTTGTCCGACGCCACCAGCATGCGGCGCAGCGCGGAGGCGCGGCGCGGTACGCGCAGCGGCCCCGGCAGCACGCCTTCGGTGTTCAGACCGCGATCGATACAGGCGCGCATGGTTTGCCAGACGTTACCAAAGTAGGTGTCAATCTCTTGCTTGCTGTGCAGCGCCAGTTCGTTCTGCATCACCATGCCGGACAGCGACAGCCCGGTCTCGCGGCAGTGGTCGAGCATTTCGCGCGCGGAGTTGAACGGATAAGGCATTTGCAGTTCTTGCTCGGCGGCCTTGCCGAAGTTCTCCTCGTCGACGATGAAACCGCCGCCGATGGAGTAATAGGTCTTGCTGTACACTTCTTTATCGCCGGCGAAGGCGTGGACCTGCATGCCGTTTTCGTGCAGCGGCAGGTTGTCGCTGCGGAAGACCATGCCGCCGTCGCGTGGGAAATCGACTTCATGCAGGCCGTTGGCCAGCATCAGACGTTGACGTTGTTCTACATCGCGAATAAAACCCGGAATGCTATCGATATCGACGGTGTCCGGCATGTTGCCGGCCAGGCCGAGAATGATGGCGATATCGGTATGGTGACCTTTGCCGGTCAATGAGAGTGAGCCGTAAACGTCTACGGCAACACGCGTGATAGAAGGCATCAGGCCTTTATTTACCAGATCGTCGACAAACTGTTTGCCGGCTTTCATCGGTCCAACCGTATGAGAGCTGGACGGGCCGATGCCGATCTTAAACATGTCGAAAACGCTAATCACGCTAAAACTCCTTAAAGAGACGTATTGTTATGGCTGCGGCGGTTAAAAACCGCGCAGGGAACAGCGATATTGTAAAAGGGCCGTGCGGGTTCGGCTGCCTTTTTCGCATGAAATTAAATAATCCGTGGTGTCACTTTTTTTACTGATTACCCGGGGCGAACCCTTGTGCGTGGCATCCGCTTTCGCCCAAGCTCCATTAACGGTAATCGCGCCCGCTTTTCCTTGCTGAGCGCCGCCGGCTTAATCCCTGTTTCTACAGTGGTTTATCTCGGACGGTGGTATTTTACAGGTATTTCGTAAGGTTTAAGAGAGGGTTTACAGTTTTTTTAAAACCATTCAACCGCAACGGTAGTTGAAAAAGCGATCAAATGAAGTGATTTCGATCGCTTTACCCGCAGCGGAAAGCCGATAGTCATGCCAGATTGCGAGTCAGATCACGCAATGGAAGCTAAATGCTGACCTGTTGCGCCAGACGTCGAATGATGGCGGCGGTCAGCCCCCAGATAAACTGGCTGTGATACCAGGAGAGATAGATGCGGTGCGTATGCCCGGCGCGATGAATATCGAGCGGATAGTAACGCGACAGGGTCAGCGCCTCCCGCAGGGGCATCTCAAACACGTCCGCCACTTCGCCTTCATTGGCCCGGAACTGCACCTCCGGCGGGATCAGGCCGACGATAGGCGTGACTTGAAATCCGGTGCTGCTGTCGAGCGGGGCCATTTGGCCGAGTACGGTCACCGCTTGCGGCGGTATCGCTACCTCTTCGTGCGCCTCGCGCAGCGCCGTGACGATCGCCGAGCCGTCTTCGGCGTCGGTTTTGCCGCCGGGGAAGGCCACTTGGCCGGCATGTTTGCGCAGCGAGTCGGCGCGGCGAGTCAACAGCAGCGTTGGCTCTGAGCGGCAGATAATCGGGATCAACACCGCCGCCGGGCGCACGTTGTGCGAGATCTGCGCCGCCTGCGGCAGCTGCAGCTGAAAACGGCTGATAAAGGCGTGCAGAGAGGCCGGTGAATTCGATGGGATCACGACAGCTCACACTCCCCAAGCTGCGGCAGAATGCGGCCTACCTTGTCGAAGGTTTCCTGGTATTCCGCCTGTTCCTCGCTATCCGCCACGATGCCGCCGCCGGCGGAGCAGTGGATGCGCCCGTTTTCGGTGACGAGCGTGCGGATAGTGATATTGGTGTCCATGGTGCCGCAGGCGCTCAGATAGCCGATGCTGCCGCAATAGGCATTGCGGCGCTGCGGCTCCAGTTCTTCGATGATTTCCATCGCGCGCACCTTGGGGGCGCCGGTGATCGACCCGCCGGGGAAGCAGGAGCGCAGCAACGCGGTGGCTGAGGCCTGGTTCGGCAAGATCGCGGTAATGGTGCTTACCAGGTGGTGTACCGCCGGGAATGGCTCCACGGCGAACAGTTGAGGCACCCGTACGCTGCCGGGCTGGGCGACACGGCCGATATCGTTACGCAGCAGATCGACGATCATCAGATTTTCGGCGCGATCCTTGGGAGAATCCGCCAGGCGGCGAGCCTGCGCGGCGTCTTGTTCCGCGTCCGCCAGCCGCGGCAGCGTGCCTTTGATCGGGCGGGTTTGGATGCGCTGTTGTTCCAGCCACAGGAAGCGTTCGGGAGAGACGCTCAGCACGCTGTTGTGCGGCAGGCGCAGGAAAGCGGAGAAGGGCGCGCGGTTGCTGGCGCTCAAGCGGCAAAATGCCTGCCATTCGTCCCCTTGATAGTCGGCGGAGAATCGCTGCGCCAGATTAATTTGGTAGCAATCTCCGTTGCGCAGGTAGTGCTGGATGCGTTGGAATTTCTCACCGTACTGCCGCCGGCTCATATTGGCGCGCCAGTCGCTCAGCAGCGCAAAAGGGCGTTCCGTCGGCGCGGTTTGATTATTGAGCCAGCGCCAGCGCTGTTCCACGTCGCCATAGCTGAGCAGCGTCAGCGTTTGCAACCGATGGTCGGCAATAAGCGCCCAGTCATAAATGCCTACCGCCATATCCGGCAAAGTGAGATCGGCGTCGGCCAACTGTGGCAAAGTTTCCACCCGGCGCCCGAGATCGTAGCCGAACAGCCCCAGGGCGCCGCCCTGAAACGGCAGATCTGGATTGAAGGCTGGCTGCCAACCTTGCGTCGCCAACTGTTGTTGCAGCAGGGCAAACGGATCTTCCTCAGACAGGCTTGTGACGCCGTCACAACAAATTTCGGTGGTGGCGCCATGGGTGGTGAGCGTAACGCGCGGCTCAGCGACCAGGATATCGAAGCGATTATGCGAATGCTCGGCAAACCCCGAATGCAGCAGCATCGCCCAAGGGGAGGATGAAAGCGGGGCGAAAAGCGTCATCAGGGCGCTGCGGCTGTAAGGCAAAGACTTTATGTTTGGGGCTGTTACGCTCATGAACGTCAATAAACCTGGCTGTGGGGGCGGCGATATCGGCCGTTAGTGTGCCATAGACGGCTGCCGCATGCATGTCTTGCCATGCGCGACATGAAGCACAGTTCACATAAACAGCAGCTCAATAGACCTTAAATAAGGCATTTTTTGCGCCATTAACTACACTTCAATATGTTAAAAATTCAGCGTTAAAGTTAGCTGGAAGTATTTCAATCGAGGGCGCGCAACCCGAAGAATATAAAGATTACTCGTTAATTTCGCAAATTTACTGTTTCTCTTCGTTATCAAAAAAAAGAGAAAAGGATGCACCGCCCGGTATTGAGAGGGTGAGGCGATTATTTTTGGATTAACGGTTGATTATATAACGTTTCTTGCCCGTAGCATGAAAAGAGAAAAATAAGACTAATCTTATTTGGCCTGTATTGGAAATGCCTGTGCCTTATCAGCAGCCATTTTCCTCCAGCGCTGAACGGGTGGGTTTTATCTAAAAAAATAAAATTATTATTTTGTTACATTATCATTGAAGAGCTGCCTATGTCGTTAATGCTGAGCGTTATTGTCCCGATGCATAATGCGGGAGAATTACTGGAACCCTTCCTGGCCTCGTTGTTGGCGCAGCGCGAACAACGGTTGGAGGTGATCATCGTCAATGATGGTTCTACCGACGGCTCGGGTGAGACTGCGCACCGTTACGCGGCGCAGCATTCGCATATTAGAGTGATCGATCAGGCCAACGGCGGCGTTTCCAATGCGCGTAATGCCGGTCTTGCCGTCGCCCGGGGCAAATATGTGGCGTTTCCTGATGCCGACGATCTGTTGGCGCCAGAAATGTATTCCACGCTGTTGGAACAGGCCGAGCTGCATCAATTAGACGTGATGCAATGCAATGGCGAGCGCTATTTCGCCAGTGAAAACGAATTACAGCCGATCTTTCCCCAAGAGCGTTTACAGACCACCGATGTTATCACCGGCGTACAGTGGTTCGAACGGGCATTGAAATCGCGAAAATTTATTCACGTTGTATGGCTGGCGATATATCGCCTCGATTTTATCCGCCGGCATCAGCTTTATTTTGAACCAGGGTTACATCATCAGGATATTCCCTGGACGACCGAAGTCATGTTTAATGCCCAGCGGGTCAAGTATTTAAGCACGCCGCTGTACCGTCAACGGGTGCACGACAAGTCGATCAGCAATCGTCGCCGCACCGGCAAAGCAAACGTGGATTATCAACGCCACTATATGAAAATCGTCGAAATGCTGGAGCGCCTCAACTTGCGCTATGCAGGCAGCATTGCCATTCGTCCGGCTTTCCACTGGCAAATCACCCGCGAAGCGTTGGGCATTTGCCATAGCATTCGTCGTGAGCCGGATCCGCTTGCCCAGAATCAGATTACCGAAGAGTTTTATCAGCGCGGCATTGACAGAGCGATGTCCGCCAATGCGCGCGGCGTGAAGCAGGGGTGGCATGTTATGCTGTGGCGGCATCGCCTGAAGCAGTGGCGCAGCGATAACGGCTGTTCGCAACCGGCCTGAGGCTTGGGATCCGCCGCATTAGCGCGTATACTCCTTCTCCCTTTTGCCGGAGAGAACGACACATGCATGCAGGTATGCCATTACTGAGTCACGCGGAGCAGCAGGAAGCGGCGGATCGCATCCATCAACTGATGGAGCAGGGCATGAGCAGCGGTGAAGCCATTGCTCGCGTTGCGCAGGAAATTCGTGAGAAGCATCAGGGCGCTCAGGTTGCGGTATTGTTCGATGACGATGATGAAGACGAGCAGCATGAAGTCGCGCCGGATGCGTCGTTGGATGACGATGCCGAAGAAGACGAAGATTATTGATGTTATCGGGGCTGCGTAAGCGGCCCCGTCAGTTTCAGCTTTCAACCGCCACGGCGGCGGCGGCCTGCTTCGCTCGCTCCACCGCGTGTTCAGTGGTGTCCGCGGTGGCCAGCGCAACGCCAAGACGGCGTTGCCCAGCGATTTCCGGTTTGCCGAACAGACGCAGCTGGTTGTACCCGCGCAATGCGTTTTCCAACCCGCTGAAACGCACATCGCTGCTGGTGAGCTGCGGCAGGATCACCGCCGAGGCGGAAGGGCCGAACTGGCGAATGGCGCCGATCGGCAAGCCGAGAAACGCGCGAACGTGCAGGGCGAACTCGGACAGATCCTGTGAAATCAAAGTGACCATGCCGGTATCATGCGGGCGTGGCGACACTTCGCTGAAGATCACGTCGTCGCCACAGACGAACAGCTCCACGCCGAACAGGCCGAAACCGCCCAGGGCTTTCACGACTTTCTCCGCGATCGCCTGAGCGCGGTTCAGCGCCGTGGCCGACATGCGCTGCGGCTGCCAGGATTCGCGATAATCTCCGTCTTCCTGACGATGCCCGATCGGCTCGCAGAAATGCACGCCATCCACTGCGCTGATGGTCAGCAGCGTAATTTCAAAGTCAAATCTTACCAGCCCTTCGACGATCACTCTGCCGCCGCCGGCCCGGCCGCCCTGTTGGGCATAATCCCAGGACTGTTGCAACTGGTCGGGCGTGCGGATCAGGCTTTGGCCTTTACCGGAGGAGCTCATCACCGGTTTGACGATGCACGGGTAGCCGATATGTTCAACCGCCTGGCGGAAGGCGGCCTCGCTGTCGGCAAAGCGATAGCTCGAGGTGGGCAAACCGAGATCTTCCGCCGCCAGACGGCGAATGCCTTCGCGGTTCATGGTCAGGCGCGTGGCTTCGGCGCAGGGCACGACGCGGTGCCCTTGATGTTCAAGCTCCACCAGCATGGCGGTGGCGATCGCTTCGATTTCGGGAACGATATAGTCCGGCCGTTCTTGTTCGATAACGGCTTTCAGCGCGTCGCCGTCCAGCATATTGATGACGTGGCTGCGGTGCGCCACATGCATGGCGGGCGCATCGGCGTAGCGATCGACGGCGATCACTTCCAGACCTAGGCGCTGGCATTCAATGGCGACTTCTTTGCCCAACTCGCCGGAGCCGAGCAACATGACGCGGGTGGCGGAAGGGCGCAGGGCGGTTCCAATCGTTAACATAGTTTCGTACCTGGATCGGTGAAAGTAAGCGGATTGATGATCGGCGGGCAGTATATACGAAAACGATTGCGTGCACAGCCGTCGCGCCAGTTTTGTTGCTAACTGACTGTTTTTATAACAAGCAGAAATATTTGCCCTGCATGGGCGATTATGCGTTAATAACCGACGGCGAAAGAAGGCCTACTTATCACAAGGTTTTCGCGTCTCGTGCCGTCAAGGCAGGTTTATCAAGTAAAGGAAACACAAATGAGCAAGATCACTGGTCACGTTAAATGGTTCAACGAAAGCAAAGGTTTCGGCTTCATTACCCCTGCCGATGGCTCTAAAGACGTTTTCGTGCATTTTTCCGCTATCGTTAGTGATGGTTTCAAGACCCTGGCTGAAGGCCAGCAGGTTGAGTTCTCCATCCAGGACAGCCAACGTGGCCCGGCTGCAGCCAACGTCGTTGCTATTTAACGACAGCGTTGCCAAGAAACCCGCCGCCGGCGGGTTTTTTTATGCCCGCAGCCCGTAACGCCGCCCATCTCTGTTATCATTTACCGCTGATTCGGCGCTAACCTGCGGGCGCGCCGCCATTTCATTCGCCATATAAGAGTTATCGCCGTGAGCACAGTTTCTTTTTCTTCCCTGCCGCTGCCAGCCGAACAGTTGGCCAACCTCAACGAACTGGGGTACGCCGAAATGACGCCGGTGCAGGCCGCCGCGTTGCCCGCCATCCTGCAAGGGCGGGACGTGCGCGCCAAGGCGAAAACCGGCAGCGGTAAAACGGCGGCGTTCGGCATTGGCCTGCTGAACAGCATCGTCGTCGGTCAGGTCGCCACACAGGCGCTGGTGCTTTGCCCGACCCGCGAACTGGCCGATCAGGTCAGCAAAGAGCTGCGCCGCCTGGCGCGTTTCACGCAGAACATCAAGATCCTGACGCTGTGCGGCGGCCAGCCGATGGGGCCACAGCTCGATTCGCTGGTGCATGCGCCACACATCGTGGTGGGGACGCCGGGCCGTATCCAGGAGCACCTGCGCAAGAAAACGCTGCAGTTGGACGAGCTGAAAATGCTGGTGCTGGATGAGGCCGATCGCATGCTGGACATGGGGTTTGCCGACGATATCGACGATGTTATCAGCTACACGCCGCCGCAACGCCAGACGTTGCTGTTCTCCGCCACGTATCCGGCGGGCATCGAGCGCATCAGCGAGCGCGTTCAGCGCCAGCCGCTGAGCGTCGAGGTGGACGATGGCGAAGCGCAGACTTCCATCGAACAACGCTTCTATGAGACTACCCGCGATCAGCGCCCGGCGCTGCTGGTGTCGGCGATTCGCCATCATCAACCCGCGTCCTGCGTGGTGTTCTGCAATACCAAGCGCGATTGCCAGACGGTGCTTGAAGCCCTGGAGGCCCGCAACATCAGCGCACTGGCGCTGCATGGCGATCTGGAGCAGCGCGATCGCGATCAGGTGTTGGTACGTTTCGCCAACCGCAGTTGCCGGGTGTTGGTGGCGACCGACGTCGCCGCTCGCGGCCTGGATATCAAAGAGCTGGAGCTGGTGGTTAACTACGAGCTGGCGTTCGATCCCGAAGTGCATGTGCACCGCATTGGCCGCACCGGCCGCGCCGGCCTGAGCGGACTGGCGGTCAGCCTGTGCACGCCGCAGGAAATGGCGCGGGCGCACGCGATTGAAGATTATCTGCAGATGAGCGTCGATTGGGCATCGGTGTCCGAGCTGAGCGGGGCGGCGAGCGGTTCGCTGGAAGCGGAGATGGTGACGCTATGCATCGACGGCGGCCGTAAGGCGAAAATCCGTCCCGGCGATATCCTTGGCGCGTTGACCGGCGACGCCGGGCTGACGGCGGCGGAAGTGGGCAAGATCGACATGTTCCCGGTGCACGCCTATGTCGCTATTCGCAAGGCCAGCGCGCGCAAGGCGCTGCAACAGCTGCAGCAGGGTAAAATCAAAGGCAAAAGCTGCAAGGTACGGCTGCTGAAATAAGCCGAAGGCGGGCGGCGGTTTGCCTTCCCGCCATTATCTATTTATACTGTATATAATTACAGTCATTTGAGTATTTGAGGACGCACGCATGGCGGTTGAAGTTAAATATGTGGTGGTGAGAAACGGTGAGGAAAAAATGACTTTCGCGAGCAAGAAAGAAGCCGACGCCTACGACAAAATGCTGGATCTGGCGGACAACCTCGGGGAGTGGCTGCAGCAAGCACCTCTGAGCCTGGATGACGAACAGCGAGAAGGGCTGAGCTTCTTCCTGGCGGAAAATAAAGACGCGCTGGGTCTGATTCTGCGCGGTGCTTCGCCGGCGGAAACCCTCAAGAAACCGGCGGAAAACAAAGCGAAAAAAGCGCCGTCTAACTCAAAAGAGGGATCTGCGTCAGAAAAGCAAGCGGCATAATGACCTATGTTGCGGTGTTGTGATGAAAAAGGATCTAAAATGAGCCGTGAAATAACTTTCTTCAGCCGTTTTGAGCAAGATATTCTGGCCGGGCGTAAAACCATTACCATTCGGGATGCCAGCGAATCGCATTTCGAACCGGGCGAGGTGCTGCGCGTAAGCCGCAATGAGGACGGCGTATTCTTCTGCTTTATCGAAGTGTTGTCGGTAATGCCGGTGCGCCTGGATGCGCTGACCGAACGCCACGCGCAGCAGGAGAACATGTCGCTCAGCGAGTTGAAGCAGGTGATCAAGGAAATCTATCCGGGCCTGGATGCGCTGTTTGTCATTGAGTTCGTCAAACGGTAATCCTTTGCCGAAACCCTGTTGTGAGCCAGGGATGGGCGCCCGGATAGCGCTAATCACAACGGGAGGACATATGAAAAAAACGGGTTTGGCTATCGCTTTGTTGGCCATGGTGGGAGCATCGACGACGGTGTGGGCGCAGGATCACGAACAGCGCACCGCCAAGGTGGGACAGTGTGCGGGCCTGCAGCCGGCGGATATCGCCGCCCAGGTTAAGCGCGACTTCTTGCAGAACCGCATCACGCGCTGGGAGTCGGACAAAAAGCTGTTGGGTACCGCAACGCCGATTGCCTGGGTCAGCCCGGATGCCATCAGCGGCAAGGATCAGGTGTGGCAGGTGCCGTTGACGGTGCGTGGCACCAAGGCAGATAAAACCTACAACGTGACGCTCAACTGCAACACCGGCGAAATCGCCTACAGCGCGCCGCAGTAACCTTTACCCGCAATAAAAAGCCCGCCGGCGGCGGGCTTGAGGCTTCAGGGCGACGTCAGCCGCTGAACGGGATCACCAACTCACCCGGCTTCACTTCCAACCCCTTCGCCAGTTTTTTCGCCAGCGCTTCGGTTTTGCTGTTGTCAGGGTTCAGCACATAGGCCGGTTTTTGGTCGAAGTAGGATTTCAGCGACTGGTTCAGATACGGCGTCAGCGCTTTCATCACCGTCTGCATTTTTTCCGGCTGCACGCTGTAATCGGTCAGTTCCATGTCCTTCAGGTAAATGGCGCCCTGCGCTCGGTCGTAAACCGGCTGCGCCTTCAGCGTCAGCTTCAGGTCCGCCGCCTGCGGGCCGAGAATCGACGTGATGTTGACCTTGGCGTCGCCGGAAAGGGTGACTTTACCCGGTTCGCTGCGGCCAATCTGGCTTTGCAGCTGAGTCAGCACGATGTTGGCGTCCACCAGACCGGGCACGCCGATCTGTTTCTGATAGTCGTTGTGTTTCTGCAGGTAATCATTCACTTCCTGCTCGCTCAGGGTGTACTGGGTCAGTTGGTTGCAACCGGCCAATACGCCGGCGAACAGCAGGGCGGCTGCGCCCATCAGGATCTTCTTCATTAATGCCTCATTGCGACTGCTGGCGAAAAGTGCTGCAGATAATTGATTAATCATTATAAACGCTCCACCTGCGCGTGAAAATGGCCGGCGGAGAGATGGGGAGGATAGTGCGCGCAAAAGCGGGCAAGACCTATCGGATAACGCCGAAAGCGTCAGCGCCGCAATCGCAGTGCCAACAGAATCACTCCGGCCAGGCAGGCCGCGCCTCCCAACAGCGGGAACAGCGGAACGCCCCACAGCCGCAGCGACGAATGCATCAAATAAGGCGCCAGCCCCAGGGTGAAAGCGGCGGTGACGATGGCGATGGCCAGGGTGACGGCGGCGCGTTCCAGCGCTTTGCTCAACTGGCCGAGGTTACTGACGTTGATATCAGCATTGAGCTGCCCGCGCTTCAGGCGGCGAACCAACAGCCGCAGGGTTTGCGGCAGCTCCTCTCCGGCGTCGAGCGCTTCCCCGCCCAGAGCCAACAGCCGCTGGCGCACGGCGTCGGGGGCGTAGCGCCGCAGCGCCGTTTGTTGCAACATCGGCTTGAGCGTTGCGACAATGTCGAAGGCCGGATCCAGCCGGTGCAGCACGCCATCGGCGGTGATCAAGGCCTTGAACAGCAGCACCAGATCGGGCGGCAGCGCCAGCTGGTGTTCGCGCGCCATCACCAGCAGATCGGTCAGGGCTTTACCCAGCGTAAGGGTGGCGGCGGCCTGCTTGTCGAGAAAGTTTTGCGCCGCCAGCTCCAGATCCATCAGGTCCAGCGGTTCGCTGTCCGACCAGGCGATCAGCGTGTTGACGATGCCCTCGGACTGACGTTCGGCGATGGCTTGCAGCAGCAACAGCAACTGGTTGCGCCGCCGTTCGGACAACTGGCCCACCATGCCGAAGTCGATAAAGCCGACGCGATCGCCGCTCAGCGCCATCACGTTGCCGGGGTGCGGATCGGCGTGATACAGCCGGTGCTCCAGCACCATGCTCATAAAGGCGCGGGCGCCGCGTTGCGCCAACAGCGGCCCGTCAAAACCCGCCGCCGCCAGCTGCTCAGGGTTTTCCGGCGCGGTGCCGGGTAAGTATTCCTGCACGAGCAGGCGGGGGGAAGAGTATTGCCAATAGATTTTCGGCACCACGACGTCGGGTTGATGAGCGAACATCCCGGCGACGCGATCGCAGTTATGCCCTTCGTGAGTCAAATCCAGTTCGTGATTGAGCGCCGTCGCCAGCGCTCTGACCATCTGCCTCGGTCGATAGCGCGCCAGCGCCGGGCTCTGCTGTTCCACGGTCTCCGCCAGCGAAGCCAGCAGCCGCAGATCGGCGTGGATGGTTTTCGCCAGTCCGGGCCGCAGCACTTTTACCACCACCTGTTCGCCGCTGTGCAGGCGCGCACGGTAGATTTGCGCCATCGACGCAGCGGCCAGCGGGGTACGATCGAATTCGGCAAACTGCTGCTCGGGCTCGCCGCCCAGATCGGCGATGATTTGCGGCGCCAGCGTTTCCCATGGCAGCACCGCCGCCTGGCTGTGCAGGCGATCCAGTTCATCGGTCCAGGCCGGATCCAAGAGATCAGAGCGCGTGGCCAGGATCTGGCCGAATTTGACGAAGGTAGGGCCCAGCGCCTCGAGCGCTTCGCGCAGCCGTTCAGGCAGCGTCTGCGCGTCCTGTCGGCCGGGCTCGCTGCGGGCGCCGCGCAACAAAGCGCCCAACCCCAGCAGGCGCAGAACGTCCTGCAGGCCGTAACGAATCAGAACGGAGGTAATTTCCTTCAGCCGCGCCCGGTCGCGAGCGGTGGCGAGCACCATTTTCAACATCAGTACGCCATGTCCTTGTTGTGACTTGCTAACGTTATTGTTCCATATCCAGCAGCAACGGCACCTCGCTGCGCTGCGCCATGCGGTTGCGATAGGCTTCAACATTGTCCGGCAGGGCAACTCCGGCGACGATCGATAGCGAACGCAACAGCGGGAACAGGTGAATGTCGTCCTCGGACAGCTCGCCGTTTACCGCCTCGGCGGAGACGATTAGCGGCGACAGCGCGTGCAGGTCAGCTTCCAACTCGGCGATCAGATCGGCACTGTTGGCGAGATGCTCTGTAAAATCACCGATTGACGCCTGCTTTTTATCGATAAAGTAACGGCGGGCGCTGTCGGTGGCAAATTCTTCGAAGTCGGCATGCGCAATGCGCGGCAACAGCAGTTTTGCGCTGTAACCGCCGACCCGCTGCAGCCACTCGGCGATGGCCGGGTTGGTGTTGCCGGTCAGCGCGGGTTTGCCGTCCAGACCGTCGACATAGCGTACGATATCCAGGCTTTCCGCCATCGCTTCACCGTCGTCTTTGACCAGGATAGGCACCATTTTTTTGCCGATCAGGGTGAACGGGGTCGTCTCATCGTCGTTGAGCAACGTGACCAGGCGAACCGGCAGGTGCTTCAGGCCGAAAATCATGCGGGCTTTAACGCAGAATGGGCAATGATCGTAAATGAACAGTTTCATGCTTGCTCCGGGTTGTCAGGTTTTAACAGCAATAGTTACCACAGCTTACCGAGGCTGTCTTGAAGTGCGTGTGTTGGATGGTGCGTTATTGCGACATTGCCCGCGCAACAGGCGCGGGCGAGGGGCGTTATTTCTTGACCGGTACCGAGTTGAGCACATCGATCAGGTGAATGCGGGCCTGTTCCAGATCGAGCTGATCGCGCTCGTTGGCGGCGGTGACGATCTGTAACTGCTTGATGACATCGCTTTTCAGCGCGCTGTCGCCGGCGATAATTTGGGCCAGCGCCTTTTCCACCAGGGTAGAGCGCGCATAGATCATGCGCAAGTTCAATATCATATGTTCGAGCAGTTGCGGTAACTTCGCTTCTTCAATCATGCCGACGGGCTCCTGTAGGTGTTTTTACTAACAGGATAGCAGCTGCTGCCGATTCGGCCGGATTTCTATGGCCTCAACCGCCGCGCAACATCATAGAGGCGCTGCGCCGCGGGCTGAATTGCCAATACAGCGCCAGCAGCGTGGCGAAGCCGACGGCACCGAGCAGTAACCAGGGCAGCTCCGGCAGGTTCATCGTCCGGCCGGTATCGTACATCCAGCCGCCGCCGGTATAACCTAGCGCGCCGCCGAGCGCCAGACCGAGACGGCTGAAGCCCATGTAGCTGCCGCGCGCCCGCGGATCGGCCAGTGAAGCGCTCAGCGTTTCGCGCGCCGGTTCGGCGATGATCGAACCCAGGTAGAAGCAGCAGATCAGCGTAAACACCCCCTGCAGACTGGTGGCCAAGCCGATCGGCAGCAGGCTGAGGGTCATCAGCAGCAGGCCCGCCATCAGGCGTTGTTCAAGCCGAAAATGTTTTTCTCCCCAGCGCGCCAGCGGATAGAGCAGCGACAGCGACAGCGCGGCTTCGATCGCATACATCCATTTGACTGCCGCCGGCGAACCGGCAATTTCGTTGACCACGATCGGCAGCATCAGCATCACCTGCACCGCCAGCATATAGTAGCCGGTCAGCGTCAGGACATAGGTGAGGAAACGGCGATCGCGCAGGACCCGCAGCATGCCTTCTTTCATCGGTACGCGCACGGTAGAGATACGATAAGCCGGCAGCAACCAGGCGTTCCAGCCGGCGGCCAGCACAAAGATCGCCGCCCCGACCCAGCAGACAAAGTGGAAATCGTACTGCAGCAGCCAACTGCCGATCAGCGCGCCGACCACCGCACCGGCGCTGTCCTGCATCATCAGCAGCGAGAAAAAGCGACCGCGTTCGTGCGGGCGGGTCAGTTTGATCACCAAAGCGGTGCGCGGCGGATCGAACAGCGTGCCGCCGAGGGCGGAGAGCGCGCAGGAGAACCACAGGATCCACGGTTCATCGGCCATCGCCATGGTGGCGAAACCGGCGGCGCGCAACAACATGCCGGTGACGATCATCGGTTTGGCGCCGAAACGATCGGCGATGGCGCCGCCGAAGATGCCGAGCCCCTGCTGCAACAGCTGACGCAGACCCAGCGCGATGCCGACGATCAGCGCCGCCCATCCCAGCTGATCGACAAAGCGAATCGAAATAAGCGGAAACACGACAAAGAAGCCTAATACCACCAGCAGGTTGTCGAGCAACAGAAAATATTTACCCAAGCTGCGCGCTTGCGACACCAGAGACATGCTTCACCATGAGCAATTAAGAAAGAGGGGGAGACAGCCTCTCCATTCTCTACCCAATTTCCGTGCGGCGACAGGGGCGGTGTAGATAATATTTTTTTATCGTCAAGCTGTTATCTGCGCTGCAAAATTGGCGGAAAAACGCCGTAAAGCGCGCATTCGGCGATTTACTGAGCGGCCGGGATTTTACCTCGGGGGCGGGCAACGGTTATATTGAAGACAGGAAAGTGCGGTTCGACGGCGTGATTGGCAAAATAATGCCGTGGCGTAAGATCGGCACAGGATAATTATCCGCACGGCTTCCTAATAAATACTTCTTATCGAACCGTTTTGACTGCGGGGGAAATGATGTTCGGCTACCGCTCTGCATCGCCAAAAGTACGTCTTACTACCGACCGGATGGTGGTCCGTTTAGTGCATGAACGGGATGCCTATCGCCTGGCGGACTATTATGCCGAGAACCGGACCTTTCTCAAACCTTGGGAGCCGGTGCGCGACGAAAGCCACTGTTACCCCTCCGGCTGGCAGGCTCGGCTGGGCATGATCACCGAAATGCAAAAGCAGGGCAGCGCCTACTATTTTATCCTGCTCGATCCGGAAGAACAGGAAGTGCGCGGCGTGGCGAATTTCAGCAACGTGCTGCGCGGTTCGTTTCACGCCTGTTTCCTCGGCTATTCGCTGGGGGAGAAATGGCAGGGGCAGGGGCTGATGTTCGAGGCCTTGCAGTCCGCCATTCGTTATATGCTGCGCCAACAGCGGATGCACCGCATCATGGCCAACTATATGCCGCACAACCAGCGCAGCGGCGCACTGCTGACTCGACTGGGATTCGAACGCGAAGGTTACGCCAAGGATTACCTGCTGATAGACGGCAAGTGGCAAGATCACGTTTTGACGGCGTACACCAATAAAGAGTGGCTACCGCCACGTTGAGGCCAAACGATGAAATATGAATTGAGCGCCAAAGAGGCCCGGGTTATCGGCTGCCTGTTGGAAAAACAGGTCACGACCCCGGACCAATACCCGCTTTCGCTTAACGCCATTACCCTGGCCTGTAACCAAAAGACCAACCGCGAACCGGTGATGGACCTGAGCGAAAGCGAGGTGCAGCAACTGCTCGATTTGTTGCTGCGTAAACATTTCCTGCGCACCCTCAGCGGGTTCGGCAATCGGGTGGTGAAGTACGAGCAGCGGTTTTGCAATTCCGAATTCGGTCAGTTGAAACTCTCACCCGCCGAGCTGGCGGTGATCGCCACCTTGCTGCTGCGCGGCGCGCAAACGCCGGGCGAGCTGCGCACCCGTACCAATCGGATGCATGAGTTCAGCGATGTCAGCGAGGTTGAACAGGTGCTTCAGCAGCTGGCCACCCGGGAAGATGGTCCGTTTGTGGTGCGCCTGGTGCGTGAGCCCGGCAAGCGCGAAAGTCGCTTCATGCATCTGTTCAGCGGTCAGGTTGATGAGGCGCCGCTGGCGCTCGAGCCGGAGACCGACGACGAATTGAGCGCCAGGGTCAGCGCGCTGGAAATTGAAGTGGCGGAGTTGAAACGGCAAATGCAGCGACTGTTAGCGAGAGAGACGAATGACTAAATTGCGCGTGGGTGTAGTGGGATTGGGCGGCATCGCGCAGAAAGCGTATCTGCCGATCCTTGGGCAGGCGGCGGACTGGACGCTGGTGGGCGGCTTTTCCCCCAATCAACAAAAGGCGCAGCCGATATGCGACAGCTATCGCATGGCCTGCTTCCCTCGTCTGGACAGCCTGGTCGAACAGTGCGATGCGATCTTTGTCCACAGCAGCACCGCCAGCCATTTCTCGGTGATTGGCGAGCTGCTCAATCGTGGCGTGCATGTTTACGTCGATAAGCCGTTGGCGGAAACGCTGGAGCAGGGCGAGCAGTTGCTCGAGCTGGCCGAGCGGCGGGGCAAAACGCTGATGGTGGGATTCAACCGCCGTTTCGCGCCGCTTTATCAGCAGCTCAAGCAGCAAATGAACCAGCCGGCTTCCATTCGCATGGACAAACACCGGGCGGACAGCGTCGGCCCTCAAGACCTGCGTTTTACCCTGTTGGATGATTACCTGCATGTGGTGGATACCGCTCTGTGGCTGGCGGGTGGGCGCGAGCAACTGCTGAGCGGCAGCTTGCGGGTTAACGCCGCAGGCGAAATGCTGTATGCCGAGCACCACTTCGCGTGCGGAGACACGCAGGTGACGACGAGCATGCATCGCCGCGGCGGCAGCCAGCGCGAAAGCGTGCAGGCGGTGACCGACGGCGCGCTGTACCAGTTGACCGATATGCGTCACTGGCTGCGTGAAGATGCGCAGGGCGAGCTGGAGCAGCCGGTGCCGGGATGGCAAAGCACGCTGGTGCAACGCGGCTTCGACGGGGCGGTGCGGCATTTTCTCCATGCCGTTGCCAATCAGAGCGCGCCGGAAACCGGCGGCGAACAGGCGCTGGTGGCTCAGCGGATGGTCGAGCGCTTGCTGCGGGATAACTCTATGTAACATATGGCGGTAGCTATTCTTTTCCGGATGCGTAAACTGAGCCGATTGTTTCACTGACGCCTGCAACAGCAGGCGTTGATATTTACGGTACCTATCAGATAACCACATGAACCTACTCAAATCCTTGGCTGCCGTCAGCTCGATGACGATGTTTTCGCGGGTGTTGGGCTTTGCCCGCGATGCGATCGTCGCGCGCGTGTTCGGGGCCGGTATGGCAACGGACGCCTTTTTCGTGGCGTTCAAACTTCCCAACCTGTTGCGCCGTATCTTCGCCGAAGGAGCGTTTTCGCAAGCCTTCGTGCCGATCCTGGCCGAATATAAAAGCCAGCAGGGTGAAGAGGCGACGCGCACGTTTATTGCCTACGTCTCCGGGCTGCTGACGCTGGTGCTGGCAGTAGTGACGGTGCTGGGGATGCTGGCCGCGCCCTGGGTTATCTATCTCACCGCGCCGGGCTTTACCGATACGCCCGACAAGTTTGCGCTGACGTCGGCGCTGCTGCGCATCACGTTCCCCTATATTCTGTTGATTTCGCTGGCATCGCTGGTGGGGGCCATCCTCAATACCTGGAACCGCTTCTCGATCCCGGCCTTTGCGCCAACGTTGCTGAACGTCAGCATGATTGGTTTTGCGCTGTTTGCCGCCCCCTACTTTAACCCGCCGGTGCTGGCGTTGGCCTGGGCGGTAGTGGTCGGCGGCGTGCTGCAGCTGGGCTACCAGCTGCCGCACTTGCGCAAGATCGGCATGCTGGTGCTGCCGCGACTCAAGCTGGGCGATGCCGGTGTCTGGCGCGTGATGCGTCAGATGGGGCCGGCGATCCTCGGGGTGTCGGTCAGCCAAATCTCGCTGATCATCAACACCATTTTCGCTTCGTTTCTGGTGTCCGGTTCGGTGTCCTGGATGTATTACGCCGACCGCCTGATGGAGTTTCCTTCCGGCGTGCTGGGCGTGGCGCTGGGCACTATCCTGCTGCCGTCGCTGGCCAAAAGCTTCTCGAGCGGCAACCACGACGAGTATTCGCGTCTGATGGATTGGGGGCTGCGTCTGTGCTTCCTGCTGGCGTTGCCGAGCGCCATCGCGCTGGGTATTTTGGCCAAGCCGTTGACCGTCTCGCTGTTCCAGTACGGCAAGTTCAGCGCCTTTGACGCGGCGATGACGCAACGCGCGCTGGTGGCCTACTCGGTAGGGCTGATGGGGCTGATCGTGGTGAAAGTTCTGGCACCGGGCTTTTATTCGCGTCAGGACATCAAAACGCCGGTCAAAATCGCCATCATTACGCTGATCATGACACAGGTAATGAACCTGGCATTTATCGGCCCGCTGAAACATGCCGGTTTGGCGCTGTCGATCGGTTTGGCGGCCTGTCTGAACGCTTCGCTGCTGTATTGGCAATTGCGCAAGCAAAAGATCTTCCAGCCGCAGCCGGGCTGGGCGCTGTTCCTCACCAAGCTGGTGATCGCGGTGCTGGTGATGTCGGCGGTGTTGATTGGCGCGATGTGGCTGATGCCGGCCTGGGATCAGGGCAATATGCTGGAGCGTTTGCTGCGCCTGGCTGCGGTGGTGGTGGCCGGTGTGATGGCCTATTTCGGCGTGCTGGCCGGGTTGGGCTTCCGCCCGCGTGATTTCGCGCGCCGGGTCGCCTGAGCCGAATGCCAAAATGAAAAAAGGTCGCCTTGGCGACCTTTTTTGTTTTTCCGCACAGCGCGATTTACATGCGCTCGACGGTTTCGATACCCAGCGTATCCAGACCGGTTTTCAGCGTTTTCGAGGTCAGCAGCGCCAGCTTCAGGCGGCTCTGACGCGCTTCTTCGCTGTCGGCGTTCAGGATCTGGCAGTGCTCGTAGAAGCTGGAGAACAGGCCGGCCAGATCGTACAGGTAGCTACACATGACGTGCGGCGTACCTTCACGCGCGACGGTGGTGAGTACCTCATCGAACTGCAGCAGGCGGGTGGCCAGCGCAATTTCACGCTCTTCGGTCAGCGTCAACGGCAGCGTCAGGCTGGTTTCGTCGATGCCGGCGCGTTTGAATACCGATGCCACACGGGTATAGGCGTACTGCATATAAGGTGCGGTATTGCCTTCGAAGGCCAGCATGTTATCCCAGTCGAAGACATAGTCGGTGGTGCGGCTTTTCGACAGGTCTGCGTATTTCACCGCGCCGATGCCGACCACGCGAGCGACGTTTTTCATTTCGTCTTCCGGCATATTCGGGTTTTTGCCGGCGATCAGCTGTTCGGCGCGCTCGATGGCCTCATCCAGCAGATCGGAGAGCTTCACCGTACCGCCCGAGCGGGTCTTGAACGGCTTGCCGTCTTTGCCCAGCATCATGCCGAACATGTGGTGTTCCAGCGAGACGGACTCCGGCACGTAACCGGCTTTGCGCACGATGGTCCAGGCCTGCATCAGGTGCTGATGCTGACGGGAGTCGATGTAATACAGGACGCGGTTGGCGCCCAGCGTTTCGTAGCGATACTTGGCGCAGGCGATGTCGGTGGTGGTGTAGAGGTAGCCGCCATCCTTTTTCTGGATGATGACGCCCATCGGGTCGCCGTCCTTGTTCTGGTATTCGTTAAGGAACACCACGGTGGCGCCTTCGCTTTCCACCGCCAGCCCCTTGGCTTTCAGATCGGCGACGATGCCCGGCAGCATCGCGTTGTACAGGCTTTCGCCCATCACGTCGTCTTCGGTCAGCGTGACGTTCAGGCGGTTATAGGTCAGCTGGTTTTGCGCCATGGTGATGTCGACCAGCTTGCGCCACATTTTCAGGCAGTACTGATCGCCGCCCTGCAGCTTCACGACGTACGCGCGCGCGCGCTCGGCGAACTCGGCGTCTTCGTCGTAATGCTTCTTGGCTTCGCGATAGAACTGTTCCAGATCGGACAGTCCCATATCGCTGGCGTTTTCATTCTGCATTTTTTCCAGGTAGGCAATCAGCATGCCGAATTGAGTGCCCCAGTCGCCGACGTGGTTGGCGCGGATCACCTTATGGCCCAGAAACTCTTGGGTGCGCGCCGCGGCGTCGCCGATGATGGTGGAACGCAGGTGGCCGACGTGCATCTCTTTCGCCACGTTCGGCGCGGAATAGTCGATAACGATGGTTTGCGGCTCAACCGGCGCGATGCCCAGTTTCGGCGCGCTCAGCACCAGGTCCGCCTGACGGGCGACCCACTCGTTGTTCAGGAAAATATTGATAAAGCCGGGGCCGGCGATCTCCACTTTGCCGGCGATGTCGCCGAGATCCAGCAGTTGCACCACTTTTTCCGCCAGCTGGCGAGGAGGCATGCCGAGCTTTTTGGCGACGGACATCACGCCGTTGGCCTGGTAATCACCAAACTGAGCCTTGGCGGATGGGCGGACCTGCGCTTCGCAATCGGCTGGGGCGCCAGCGGCGATCAGCGCCTGGCTGACTTTATCTGAAAGAAGAACCTGAATATTCACCGGGTTACCTTAATGACGAACGAGGGGCCGATGCCAGCCCCTGCGGGATTCAACGGTGGTGGGCGCCGACGGCGACCGCCACAAAACAGCCTGCAAGTGTAACCGATTTGACACAGCCCGTCAGCAGTTGGCACGGCCGCCGCGATGAAACCCTCGTCGGATGCGGCCGTCGATTGTCAGGTCGATTGTCAGAAGGTGGGAAATGGTACGGCCGAGAAAAGAGCAGGCAGGGTGGAGAGAGCCTGGAGGCTAACGTTTTTTATTGTGACGTTTGCTGCCAAACGTATTGGGGCTGCGTGATTTAAAATGACGGTAAATGGCGTATACGGCGATAATTATCAACACCAAGGATATCGTCAGCAATAGCATAATGATCATCTCGAATTAAATTTTCCTCCAAGGTAGCCGAGTTGCTTCGGTGAATCAATTGCCCAGATCGAAATTAAGATAATCCTTAGGATTTTGTTTATCTGATAATTTTATCTTCTTTTTATACAACGGGTTGGGTTTTTTTGTTTTGCATAATCTGGAAGCATCATCAGGGTCCGGATAAATGAAGTAATTCAATCGGTTTAACGACTCAATGCGGGTTTAACTTGTGTAAAATAACTTAAATTCGGGCGTCATGATTAAAAAGTATAATGAAGTGCGAAAAATCTGATTTGTTATTTTATTGCCAATTTTATATCCCCCCCTTATAGGATATCGGTTTCTTGTTCTTCGCCGATGTCAGAAAACCGGAGGAACTGTCGCGTATCTCTGGCGAGTGCGGCCACCACCGTGTAAATTACGGCGTTTAACTTTACGCTCGTTGTTTTGAGGTTTCTATGACCACTCCCTTGCAGGCTATTGCCGAGCTTGACGATCTGACGCTTGACCTACCGCGTTTCGAACAGGCGTTGCAACAATTTGCAGCCAGACTGCGGCTCGATCTGTCCTCGTTTACCGCCGATCACATTTCCCTGCGTTGCCACCAAAACGCCACTGCCGAACGCTGGCGTCAGGGATTGATGCAGTGCGGAACACTGTTTTCCGAGGCGGTGATCAACGGGCGGCCTATCTGTCTGTTCGATTTGTCGCAGCCGCTGGTCGTGGGCCCGTGGCACATAGACTGTGTCGAGCTGCCGTATCCCGGGGAGAAACGCTATCCGCATGAAGGCTGGGAACATGTCGAGTTGGTCCTGAGCGGCGATCCGCAGACGCTGCACGCCCGGGCGTTGAGCTATCTTGCCGATGAAGCATTGCTGGCACCGGGGATCAAGCTGAAGCAAAGCTCGCCAAAAAACGAAGGCGAGAGATTGCCGAATCCAATCCTGGCCATCACCGACGGAACGGTCACGATCAAGTTTCATCCTTACTCCATTCGGGACATTGTCGCCAGCGAGCAAGGCTAGTCGAACAGCGTGGCGCAGGCCTGCGCCATGCGATCGAGCGCTTCATCGAGCAGAGCCCGCCGGCAACCGAAGTTCAGTCGTACAAAGCGCCGATCGCCGAAATCCAAACCGGCGCTTAATCCAACGCCCGCGCGCTCGAAGAACTGATGCGGATTGTCCACCGGCAACGCGCCGCAGTCGATCCAGGCCAAATAGGTGGCTTCAATCGGCAACAACTTCAATCCCGGCATGGCGTTGATGCGCTCTGTCAGCCGATCGCGATTGGCGCGCAGATAAATCAACTGCTCGTCCAGCCAGGGTTGCCCGCATTGATAGGCCGCTTGGGCGGCGACCAGCGCCAGCAGATTGACCTCCGGCACGATGCCGCTGCGCGCGCGTTTCAGCTTTTGTCGCAGCGCGTCATTAGGGACGATCGCCATCGAGGCGCCCAACCCGGCGAGATTAAACGCTTTTGATGGCGACATCAGGGTTACGCTGCGTTGGGCTGCGTCTTCGTTCAGGGTGGCGAAAGGGATATGACGCACGCCGGGTTCAAGCAGCAGTTCGCAGTGGATCTCGTCCGAACAGACGATTAGATCCTGTTCGCGGGCGAACTGATGGTGCTGCAACAGCTCCTCTCGGCGATAAACGGTGCCGCCTGGATTTTGCGGGTTGCACAGCAGCAGGAGCTTTTCGTTGCCGCTGAGCCGTCCGCGTATCGCGGCAAAATCCAACACCCAACGTTGCTCCACTGCCGCCAGCGGCACCGAGAGGTGTTGGCGTCCGGCGAATTTAGCCGCTTTGCGAAACGGCGGATAAATCGGGGTAGGGGCCAGCGTGCTCTGGTGGGCATCGGTGCAGGCGCGCACGCACAGGTTCAGGCCGCACACCAGGCCCGGCAGGAAAATGATCCACTCAGGCTTGATGTGCCAACCGTAGCGCTCTACCATGCGGCGGGTAAAAACCTCAATAAGATCATGGGATGGATGGGTGTAACCGAACACGCCGTGCGCTACGCGGCGCTGCAAGGCTTCGATCACCGCCGGCGGTGAGGTGAAATCGCTGTCGGCGACCCAGAGCGGAGTGATGTCGCGATCGCGATATTTATCCCACTTAACGCTGTCACTGTGACTGCGGTCTACCCATTGATCAAAATTGAATGCCATAGTGATAACCCTGAGCCGGTTTATGCTTAAGCATGAGCCTACGTGAGAAATAAAGAAATGAACAATTGCCGCCGTATGTTGGCCGTTATCTGGGGGTGACAATGATAAAACTGGAAGTTTGTTGCTTTAGCGTCGACTGTGCGCTGACGGCCGAACGGGCGGGCGCCGATCGCATCGAGTTGTGCGCCAGCCAGAGCGAAGGGGGATTGACGCCGAGTTACGGCACGTTGCGTCTGGCGCGCGAGCGGGTTTCGATCCCGGTACATCCGATCGTACGCCCGCGCGGTGGCGATTTCTGCTACGGCGCGGTGGATTTCGCGGTGATCAAGCAGGATATTTGCCAGATCCGCGAGATGGGGTTCCCTGGCGTGGTGGTCGGTATGCTGGATGAAGAAGGGCACATCGATCTGCCGCGCATGGGCGAAGTGATGAAGCTCTGTGAGGGCATGGCGGTGACCTTCCATCGCGCGTTCGACATGTGTCAGAACCCGATGGTGGCGCTCGAGCAGCTGACCGACCTGGGCGTGGCGCGCATTCTGACCTCCGGCCAACAGCAGAGCGCCGAGCTGGGCCTGCCGCTGCTGCGCGATTTGCGCCAGGCCAGTCAGGGGCCGGTGATCATGGCGGGCGCTGGCGTGCGCCTCAGCAATCTGCACAAGTTTGTCGATATCGGCCTGCACGAATTGCACAGCTCTTCCGGCCATCTGGTGCCGTCGACCATGCGTTACCGCAAGGCGGGGGTCACCATGTGCTCCGACAACGAGTTTGACGAATTTAGCCATTATTGCGTGGATGGCGAAATGGTGGAGGCGATGAAAAACGCGCTGGCCTTGGTTGATCCCTTGGCGCAAAGCGCATAAACACGCAGCTAACCGCGTTTGACAACCGGTTTCCGGGCCGTAAGACCCCTTTGCGTGACGCTGAGCCCTCGGCGATCGCGCAAGTACCAGGCCCCGGCGTATTGCCGGGGCTTTTTTTATGCCTTGTAAAGACTCTCTGCCCATTCCAACGCTGTTTCGCGGCTGAACAGGCCTTAACTCCTCTTGCGATCGTTATGTCCTGCTGATAAGTTTGTGAGTTAAAATCCTTTAAATATCATAATATTAAATGATTTTTTGATATGCATTGATGCAGTGAATGATTGGCGCCATGCCTCTCAATGCTGCGTCTGCATTTTCATGTCCGAACACAGCCTGGCTGATGGCCGGAACATCACAGCATCAATTGAGGAGAGCCGTCGGCGCAGCCGCAGAACGCGCTGATGGCGGACTTAACAAGGAGATAACGATAATGACCCGAACGGCACACTGTTTGACCGCTGCGCTTTTGCTGACCTTGACCCTGACCGGCTGTCAGACCGCCAAACGGCCTGTTTCTACCTTAAGCAAGCCGCCCAGCGCAGAAGAAATTGCGGAGCAAGACAAGCGGCAGCGTGAGGCCGAACGCATGCAGCAATGTCAGCGCGAACTGGACGCGATGCGCGGCATGGATAACGAAAAGTACCAAAAATTCAAACGCGAATTCGATACCTTGATGGGCGGTGCAGCGCAATATGCCGGGGTACGCCAACGGGTCAATACGGACACGCAGGAAACCGTCGACGCGCTGTATCGTTATCGTACCAACCGCCTTTGTGCGGACATCAGTTCTGCAATGATGACCGGACTGGCTGAGCGCGGAGAACGCGCCAAATGATCCTGCGTGCGAGAAAGGCATTGCTGAGCCTGATGATACCCTTGGCGTTTGCGCCAACGGTTGCCGTGGCAGATGACGATGTGCCTGCGCTGTTGCAATTTGCCGAGCGCTACCAGCGGCAGGATGCCCCGGCGGCGGACGCCGCTGCAACGGCCGCCCAGCCCCAGGAACCCCAAAAATCGGCGAGCCGGCCGGTTCAACCCCGCGAGGCGGCCACTCAGAAGAGGCAGCTGGCGCAGTTGCAAAAGACGCTGCGCGAGAAAGATGCGCGATTGGATCAACAGCAAGCCGCTATTCAATCATTGCAGCAGGAACTGACCGCGTTGCGCGTCGCGTCCTCCCTGACGGCTGCCGATAAACCGGCAGCGGCACCCGATCTGAACGCGTTGAGCGACTTTGCCAGCGGCGTGCGGCAGGCGTTGAACCTGACGCCGCAGGAGCGGCAGGCTCAGGCGCAAATAGCCGCGGCGCAAACGGCGTTAGCGCAGCAAAAGCAACAAACCGAGGAGCGAGATCGACGCATCGCATCGCTGGAACAACGGTTGGCGACGTTGTCTAAACCGTCTGATAACGTTCCGCAGCAGGTCTGGCGGGAAAAACTGACGGCGGCGCAAACCGCCAATGATAAAGCGCGCCAGCGTTATGAGCAGGACAAAAAAGCGGCCGCCGCTGAACTGGAACAACAGAAGGCCGAGGCCGCCAAGGCGCAGGATACGCTCCAGCAGCAGCTGACGCTGCTGCAAAAACAGCAGGAGGGCCAACGACAGCAGGGCGGGCAGCAAGAGAAAAGCCTGAAGGCGGCGTTGGCGCAGCAAAAGGCCGAGGCTGCCAAGACGGCGGGCGAACTGCAGCAGCAGCTGGCAACGCTGCAGAAAGAGCGGGGCAGCCAGCGCCAGCAGGCCGAGCAGCAAGAGAAAAGCCTGAAGGCGGCGTTGGCGCAGCAAAAGGCCGAGGCCACCAAGACGACGGGCGAGCTGCAACAGCAGCTGGCGCAGCTGCAGGAAAAAAACCAAAAGCAAACTGAGCATGCTAAGACGCTGGAACAACGTTTGGCGACAGCAGTAGCGGAAAGCGCGCAGGTAGCGCAGCAGCGGGATAACGCGGCGCAACAGGCGGACAAAACGGCGACGGCGCTGGCAGCCGCCCATCAGGCGCAGCAAGCCTTGCAGGAGGAGCTAAACGGGCTGAAAGCGCGGGCCAAATGGCTGCCGGATGCACTGACGCTCAAGAAAAAACCGGAGCAACAGAGCTATGCCGCCGGTGTCGCCCTGGGGCGCGACATTCAAACGATGCTGGCGGAGCGTAAAAATTGGGGCATCATTCCCGATAAAACCGTGCTGCTGGCCGGCGTAATTGATACCTTCAACGGCCATTACCAACTGAGCGATGCGCAGCTGGCCAGCGCATTGGCGGAGTCGGAAAAAGCGGTGAACGACGCCAGAAGCCAGGCGGCGAAGACGCAAACCAGCAAAGGCGAAGCGTTCGTCGCCGAGTTTAAAAAGAAGAAGGGCACGCAGAAGTCGCCAGCCGGCTTCTGGTATCGCATCGATTATGCCGGTGATGAAGCCATTGCGGAAAATGCGCGGGTGGACATCGTGGTGAAAGAGAGCTTGACCGACGGCAGCGTGATTCAGGATATGGATCGCAGTGGGAAGGTGATGTCACAGCCGCTCTCCGCCTATCCGCCGCTGTTTCGCGAGGCGATAGGCCATCTGAAAAATCACGGCTCGCTGACGATGGTGGTGCCGCCGGAGTTGGCGTACGGTGAAACGGGCTATGCGCCGCAGATCCCGCCGAACGCGACGATGGTCTATGAGCTGCGGATTGTCGATGTCGGCAACGGGTAAATGCGGGCCGGCGCAGGCCGGCCCGATTAGCAAGCGCTAGGGCTTTTTGGCGGTCAACACGGCGCGCAGCGGCGCCGGATAGCCTTCAACCGTTTTGCTGCGGTCGTTCGGGTCGAGGAATTCAGCCAGCGACTCGCTGGTCATCCAGTCTGTACGGCGCTGTTCTTCGAGGCTGGTGACGCACATATCGGCGATTTTCACGTCGACGAAGCCGCATTTCTCCAGCCAGCATTTCAGCGCTTCGGCGGAAGGAATGAAATACACGTTGCGCATCTGCGCATAACGGTCGCCTGGCACCAGCACCTGGTGGCGATCGCCTTCCACCACCAGCGTTTCCAGCACCAGTTCCCCCTCGGAGACCAGCTGATTTTTCAGTTGGTACAGGTGATCGAGCGGCGAGCGGCGATGATACAGCACGCCCATCGAGAACACGGTGTCGAACGCTGCCAGTTCCGGCAACTGCTCAATGCCGAGCGGCAGCAGGTGGGCGCGCTGATCGCCGCCCAACAGTTTGCGCACCGCTTCAAACTGGCACAGGAACAGCTGCATCGGATCGATGCCTACGGCAAAGTGTGCGCCGGCGCCGATCATGCGCCACAGGTGATAACCGCTACCGCAGCCGACGTCGAGAATAGTACGGCCGGCCAACGGGGAGATGTGCGGCAGCACGCGATCCCATTTCCAGTCGGAATGCCATTCGGTATCGATATCGATGCCATACAGCGAGAAGGGCCCTTTGCGCCACGGCATCAGGGTGCGCAGCATTTTCTCGATACCTTCGAGCTGGCCCGGCGACAGCCCCGGTTCCATCTCGGCGCGCACGCCGTGCAGCAGATCGAGGCGGGTTGGGGTCAGCGTCGGCAAGTGCTCAACCGAGTTGAACCACTGTTTGAATTTGCCGTGCAGCGACTCCCGCTGCCAGGCGCTGAGTTGCGCGGGCAGCGTATCCAGCCAGTGGCTGAGGGGGCTCTTGGCGATATGCTGATAGAAGTCACCAAACCCGATCATTGCATATCCCCCGCTTTCAGAGCGATCAGCGAACCGAAGTTGAAGCACTGGAACCACACTTCGGCATGCTCGAACCCAGCCTGTTGCAGACGCGCCTTGTGCGCCTCCACCGAGTCGGTCAGCATCACGTTTTCCAGCATGCTGCGTTTTTGGCTGATCTCCAGCTCGCTGTATCCATTGGCGCGTTTGAAATCGTGGTGCATGTTGAACAGCAGTTCGCCGACTTCGGCATCTTCAAAGCTGAACTTCTCCGACAGCACCAGCGCGCCGCCCGGGCGCAGGCCGCGATAGATTTTCTCCAGCAGGCGCAGGCGATCTGCGGGTTCGAGGAACTGCAGCGTAAAGTTCAGCACCACCATCGAGGCGTTCTCGATATCGATATCGCGAATGTCGGCTTCGATAACCTCGACCGGCGTCTCGGCACGGAAGGCGTCGATATGGCGGCGACAGCGTTCCACCATCGCCGGCGAGTTGTCGACGGCGACGATATGGCAGCCGGGCACCTTGATATTCCGCCGCATCGACAGCGTCGCCGCGCCCAGCGAGCAGCCGAGGTCATACACCCGGCTGTCGGGTTGCACAAAGCGTTCGGCCAGCATGCCGATCATCGAGATGATGTTGGAATAGCCGGGCACGGAGCGTTGGATCATGTCGGGGAACACTTCGGCGACGCGTTCGTCGAAGGTCCAGTCGCCCAGTTTGGCGATGGGGGCGGAGAAAAGGGTATCGCGGTTTGGCATAGCGGCAAATCAGTTCAGAATTCGAAGCTGCGTAGTCTAACAGAAAAGCGCAAAAAAGCGGAGCGGAAGCAGGCGGCGCGGCCGCCTGATGATAAAACGGGATCAATGCAGGCTGAAAATCAGATCCCACGGCAGATAGAAGATATTTGCCAGCACCATCAACAACAAAGAGATATAGGTCGCGGCCATGCCCGAACGGCGCCAGCGCACCTCGCGGTTGCGTAAACCGTAGTAATGCACCAGCCGCCCGGCCATCAGCATCAGGCCGCAGAGGTGAATCATCCAGATTTCCGCGCCGTTCATCTCCATAATCACCAGCAATACGGCAGCGATAGGAATGTATTCAACGGCGTTGCCATGTACGCGGATGGCGGTCTGTAATTCGTAAAAACCGCCGTCGCCGTAAGCTACGCGGTACTGCATCCTTAATCTGACTACGTCATAAGAGAGTTTGATCAACAACAATGCGCCGAGCACCACATAAAGCGCGCTTACCATTTTTCACTCCGTTCCCTAACCAAAACTGGCAGCCAGCATCATAGCCGTCATTGTATTCACTGTCGCGGGGAAATATTTGATGTTATTGGTCAGATTAATAGGTCAAAACAGTGCATCCTGTTCCGGCCAGTCCGGCGGCGCAGGCAAATCGGGGATCGCCAGGCGCAGCTGTTGCCAAATTTTTTGCGCTTGCTGGGGGGAATCGCCGTTGTCCGGCGTATGAATAAACAGATAAGGCTGATGCTGTTGCTGCCACAGCGGCAGTTTTTGCTGCCAGGCTTCGAACCAACGCAGGTTGTCAGTCAGTTGATCGCCACCGATAAAGCGCACCAGCGGTTGGTCGGCGGTGACCAGGGC
Organism: Serratia sp. BFP-2025; assembly: GCF_050880365.1. Classification (NCBI taxonomy): domain Bacteria; kingdom Pseudomonadati; phylum Pseudomonadota; class Gammaproteobacteria; order Enterobacterales; family Yersiniaceae; genus Serratia; species Serratia sp. BFP-2025. The sequence goes on from NZ_JBPAFV010000001.1 coordinate 1,192,359, forward strand.
GTGTACCGGCAGCTTCGGCTTTTTCTGCTGCGCATCGCGCACGGCGGCGCTATTGGGGGCGGCGTGATGCACCGGGCGGCTGTCGAGGATCACCCGATTGATGCCGCGCTGATGCAGCCCCTGATTCAGCGCACGCTCTTCCTCGCCCTTGGCGAAAAACGCCGGATGGCGCACTTCAACGCCGTAGGTGAATTCCTTCGGCAGGCTTTCGAAGAATTGCCACATGCGCGGCAGCTCGTCGGGGCCGAAGGCGGCGGGCAACTGCAGCCACAGCTGGCCGATGCGCTGGTGCACCGGACTCAGGCAGTGGTAAAACGCCTGCAGCTCGGCGGCGCAGTTGCGCAGGGCAGCCTTGTGGCTGATGTCCGACGGGAATTTGAAGCAGAAGCGAAAATCGTCGCCGGTCATGTCGCGCCAGCGCTGCACGATCTCCAGTTTCGGCAGCGCGTAGAAGGTGGTGTTGCCTTCCACGCAGTTGAAGTAGCGGCTGTAATCCGCCAAATCACGCAGCCCGATACGGTTCCAGGCCGAATGTTGCCACTGCGGCAGTCCGATGTAGATCACGGCGTCGTCTTCCTTTACTTAGCTCATCAGGCTACAACTTAACGTTACCGCTCGAGCGCGGCAAGAATTTCGCCGGTGTCGCGCACCCGTGCCAGCCGCGGGAAGATGTGCTCGAACGCGAAGCGGTGCATTTCCGCACTCTGCGCGCTGCAGGCATCTTCGGCGATCAGCAGTTCATAGCCGTGCTCCCAGGCGGCGCGGGCGGTGGACTCCACACCGATATTGGTGGAAATGCCGCCCAGCACCACGGATTTGACGCCGCGGCGCCGCAGCTGCAAATCCAGATCGGTGCCGTAGAAGGCGCCCCATTGGCGTTTGGTTACCCGAATATCGCTGTCGCTGACCGCCAGCTGCGCGGGGAACTCCCACCAATTGGCCGGTAAACCGCCGGCGGGCGCGGGAGCCGGTTTGTCCACCGGCTGCTTCAACGCTTCGGCGAAGGAGTCTGACCAGCCGACGCGCACCAGCAGTACCGGCGCGCCCAGCATACGAAAACGCGCGGCCAGCAACGCGGCGTTCGCCACGACCTGATCGGCGCTGTGCGGGCCGCCGGCGTAAGGGAGAATGCCGTTTTGCAAATCGATCAGCACCAGAGCGGTGGTTTGGGCGTCAAGTTTCAGCATGGATTTCATCTCGTTGCGAAGTGGATAAAAACTGTTCGGCACGCCAGCCGAGCGGCGTAAGGCGCAAAACCGGGGGAGAGTCAGGCTACGTGAAAAAACTGTCGCAGGTTAATGGGAAATTTGTTAATCGATGTGTTGATTCGGACAAAAACGCGCCATTTAGTGCAGTAACAATGCTGTGTTCGCACTTATCGGGCGGATGAATTTCCTTTATAATGACTCCCTTTTTTCAACACTCTTTAATCCAACGACCTATGCCGATTTATGAATATGCATGTGGTGCTTGCAACCATCGGTTAGAGAAATTGCAAAAATTTTCCGATGCGCCGCTGGCAGACTGCCCGGCGTGTGGGCAGCCCGCGTTGACCAAGTTGATCTCATCCTCCGGTTTCCAGCTTAAGGGCACCGGCTGGTATGCGACGGATTTTAAACCGGGCAACAAGTAGAATTTATCAGATAACAGCCGCGCGACAGGGGCGCAGTAGCCCGGCGCGGCATCGGCTGTGTAAAAGGATAGCGTATGCGTACTGAATATTGCGGGCAGTTGAATCTGTCCCACGTGGGCCAGGAAGTCACTCTGTGTGGTTGGGTCAATCGTCGTCGCGATCTCGGCGGCCTGATCTTTATTGATATGCGCGACCGCGAAGGCATCGTGCAGGTGTTCTTCGATCCGGACGAGAAAGTGGCGTTCGACAAGGCTTACGACCTGCGCAATGAGTTCTGCATCCAGATCGTCGGCACCGTGCGTGCGCGTCCGGACAGCCAGATCAATAAAGATATGGCCACCGGCGAAGTGGAAGTGTTCGCTCACGCGCTCGAGATCATCAACCGCTCCGAGCCGCTGCCGCTGGACTCCAACCAGGTCAACAGCGAAGAAGCGCGCCTGAAATATCGCTACCTGGATCTGCGCCGCCCGGAAATGGCCGAGCGTCTGAAGACCCGCGCCAAGATCACCAGCTTCGTGCGCCGCTTCATGGACAGCCATGGCTTCCTCGACATCGAAACGCCGATGCTGACCAAGGCGACGCCGGAAGGCGCCCGCGATTATCTGGTGCCGAGCCGCGTGCACAAGGGCAAATTCTACGCGCTGCCGCAGTCCCCGCAGCTGTTTAAACAGCTGCTGATGATGTCCGGCTTCGATCGTTACTACCAGATCGTCAAATGCTTCCGTGACGAAGACCTGCGTGCGGACCGTCAGCCTGAATTCACCCAGATCGACGTCGAAACCTCCTTCATGACTGCCGATCAGGTGCGTGAAGTGATGGAGAAACTGGCGCGTGAACTGTGGCTGGACGTGAAAGGCGTGGATCTGGGCGATTTCCCGGTCATGACCTTCGCCGAAGCGATGCGTCGCTTTGGTTCCGACAAGCCGGACCTGCGTAACCCGCTGGAGCTGGTGGACGTGGCTGACCTGGTCAAAGACGTCGAGTTTAAAGTGTTCTCCGGCCCGGCCAATGACGCCAAAGGCCGCGTGGCGGCGATCCGCGTACCGGGCGGTGCACAGCTGACCCGTAAGCAGATCGACGAGTACGGCGCTTTCGTCAACATCTACGGTGCCAAAGGCCTGGCGTGGCTGAAGGTCAACGACCGCGCCGCAGGTATGGAAGGCGTGCAGAGCCCGATCGCCAAATTCCTCAGCGCGGACGTGCTGGAAGCCGTCCTGGCGCGCACCGATGCGCAGACCGGCGATATCCTGTTCTTCGGCGCCGACAGCTTCAAGATTGTCACAGATGCGATGGGCGCGCTGCGCCTGAAGCTGGGTCGCGATTTGGCACTGACCCAACTCGACAGCTGGGCGCCGCTGTGGGTGGTTGACTTCCCGATGTTCGAAGAAGACGAAGAGGGCGGCCTGGCGGCTATGCACCACCCGTTCACTTCACCGCGCGACATGAGCCCGGAAGAGCTAGCCGCTGCGCCGGTCAACGCCATCGCCAACGCCTATGACATGGTGATCAACGGCTACGAAGTGGGCGGCGGTTCGGTGCGTATTCACCGCAGCGAAATGCAGCAGACGGTGTTCAGCATTCTGGGCATTAACGAACACGAACAGCGCGAGAAGTTCGGCTTCCTGTTGGACGCGCTGAAGTACGGCACGCCGCCGCACGCCGGTCTGGCCTTCGGCCTGGACCGTCTGGTGATGCTGCTGACCGGCACCGACAACATCCGCGACGTCATCGCCTTCCCGAAAACCACCGCGGCGGCCTGCCTGATGACCGACGCACCGAGCTTCGCCAACCCGGCGTCGCTGCAGGAGCTGGCGATCAGCGTGGTAAAGAAAGCCGGTGCGGAACAAGAGAGCGAGTGATGAGTTATAAGCGCCCTGAATCTATCCTGGTAGTGATTTACGCGAAATCCAGTGGTCGGGTGCTGATGTTACAGCGGCGCGACGATACCGAGTTCTGGCAGTCGGTCACCGGCAGCCTGGAGCAGGATGAGTCGCCGCCGCATGCCGCGCAGCGTGAAGTCATGGAAGAAGTCGGCATCGATATCGAAGCAGAGCACCTGCCGTTGTTCGATTGCCAGCGCTGCGTGGAGTTTGAACTCTTTGTCCATTTGCGACATCGCTATGCGCCGGGAACCACGCGCAATAAAGAGCACTGGTTCTGTCTGGCGTTGCCCGAGGAGCGCGATCCGGTGATTACCGAGCATCACGCTTACCAATGGCTTGAGGCGGCAGAGGCCGTGAAGTTGACCAAGTCGTGGAGCAATCAGCAGGCGATTGAAGAGTTCGTGATCAATTCAGTCCAGTAGTTTTTTTCGGAGATTTTTTTATGGCAGGTCATAGTAAGTGGGCCAACACAAAGCACCGTAAAGCGGCGCAGGACGCCAAGCGCGGTAAAATTTTCACCAAGATTATTCGTGAGCTGGTCACGGCCGCCAAGCTGGGCGGCGGCGATCCGGATTCCAACCCGCGTCTGCGCGCGGCGATGGACAAGGCGCTGTCGAACAACATGACGCGCGACACCATGAACCGTGCAATCGCGCGCGGCGTGGGCGGTGATGATGATACCAACATGGAAACCATCATCTATGAAGGCTACGGCCCTGGCGGCACCGCCGTCATGATCGAATGCCTGAGCGACAACCGCAACCGCACCGTGGCGGAAGTGCGTCACGCCTTCACCAAATGCGGCGGCAACCTCGGCACCGACGGTTCCGTTGCCTACCTGTTCACCAAGAAGGGCGTGATCACTTACGCACCAGGCCTGGATGAAGACAGCGTGATGGAAGCGGCGCTGGAAGCCGGTGCGGAAGACATCGTGACCTATGACGATGGCGCCATCGACGTGTTCACCGCCTGGGAAAGCCTGGGCGCGGTGAAAGACGCGCTGACCGCGGCGGGCTTCGAAGCCGAAGCGGCGGAAGTGTCGATGATCCCATCGACCAAGGCCGACATGGATGCGGAAACCGCGCCTAAGCTGCTGCGCCTGATCGATATGCTGGAAGACTGCGACGACGTGCAGGAAGTTTACCATAACGGTGAGATCTCCGACGAAGTGGCGGCGACGCTGTAATCCGGTAAAACGGGCGCCGCCACTCGGCGGCGCCGTGCATGCAAGGTGGATGTAGATATGGCGATCATACTCGGTATCGATCCCGGCTCACGCGTCACCGGCTATGGCCTTATTCGCCAGCAGGGGCGTCAGTTGAGCTATATCGCCAGCGGTTGCATTCGCACGGTGGTGGACGACATGCCGACGCGGCTGAAGCTGATTTATGCCGGCGTCAGTGAGATCATCACCCAGTTCCAGCCCGACTTCTTCGCCATCGAACAGGTGTTCATGGCCAAGAACCCGGATTCGGCGCTCAAGCTCGGTCAGGCGCGCGGCGTCGCGATCGTGGCGGCGGTGAATCAGAATCTGGAAGTGTTCGAGTATGCGGCGCGGCAGGTCAAACAAACCGTGGTCGGCACCGGTGCAGCCGAAAAGGCGCAGGTGCAACACATGGTGCGCTCGCTGCTCAAACTCTCGGCCAACCCGCAGGCGGATGCCGCCGACGCCCTGGCCATCGCCATTACCCACTGCCACCTTAGCCAGAACGTGCTGCGGATGAGCGAAGGGCGGCTGAACCTGGCGCGCGGGCGTTTGCGCTGACGCAAAGCGGTGATTACTCAGGCTGGATATTCATCCAGCCTTTTTTATGTTATAAGCTTTACCAGCAACGGCATGGCAGGGCGCCATGCCCGGTAATTCTGCAGGAGGGTAAATGATAGGTCGTCTCAGAGGAAATATTCTGGAAAAGCAGCCGCCGCTGGTGTTACTGGAGGCAAACGGCGTGGGCTATGAAGTGCACATGCCGATGACCTGCTTTTACGAGCTGCCGGAACTGGGGCAAGAGGCCATCGTGTTTACCCACTTCGTGGTGCGTGAGGACGCGCAGCTGCTGTACGGTTTCAACGACAAGCAAGAGCGTGCGCTGTTCCGCGAGCTGATCAAGGTTAACGGCGTCGGGCCGAAGCTGGCGCTGGCGATCCTGTCGGGCATGTCCGCACAGCAGTTCGTCAGTGCGGTGGAGCGCGAAGAGATCACTGCGCTGGTCAAGCTGCCGGGCGTGGGCAAGAAAACCGCCGAGCGCCTGGTGGTAGAGATGAAAGACCGCTTCAAGGGGCTCAACGGCGATCTGTTCAACAACAGCAGCGAGATCAGCCTGCCGGCCGCCGCCGACAAAACGCCGGAAGCGGACGCGGAAGCCGAAGCCGTCTCGGCGCTGGTGGCGTTGGGCTACAAGCCGCAGGAAGCCAGCCGCATGGTCAGCAAAATTGCCAAACCGGGTGCCGACTGCGAGACGTTGATCCGCGACGCGTTGCGCGCTGCTTTGTAAGGCCGCTAAGAGGTAGATAATGATTGAAGCCGATCGCCTGATCTCCGCCGAACCGATCAACGAGGAAGACGTCCTCGATCGTGCCATTCGCCCCAAGCTGTTGACCGAATATGTCGGCCAGCCGCACGTCCGCGAACAGATGGAGATCTTCATCCAGGCGGCCAAACAGCGCGGTGACGCGCTTGACCACCTGCTGATCTTCGGCCCGCCGGGGCTGGGGAAAACTACCCTGGCCAATATCGTGGCCAACGAAATGGGGGTGAATCTGCGTACCACCTCCGGCCCGGTGCTGGAGAAGGCGGGCGATCTGGCGGCGATGCTGACCAACCTCGAACCGCATGACGTCTTGTTCATCGACGAAATCCACCGCCTGTCACCGGTGGTGGAAGAGGTGCTGTATCCAGCGATGGAAGATTACCAGCTGGATATCATGATCGGCGAAGGGCCGGCGGCGCGCTCGATTAAGCTCGATTTGCCGCCGTTTACCCTGGTGGGCGCCACCACCCGCGCCGGCTCGCTGACCTCACCGCTGCGCGATCGTTTCGGCATTGTCCAGCGGCTGGAGTTTTATCAGGTAGCGGATTTGCAGCACATCGTTTCTCGCAGCGCCGGTTGTCTGGGGCTGGAACTGTCCGATGAGGGTGCCCATGAGGTGGCCCGTCGCGCGCGCGGTACGCCGCGTATCGCCAACCGCCTGTTGCGCCGGGTGCGCGACTTCGCCGAGGTGCGCGCCAACGGCGTGATCAGCGGCGGGGTGGCGGCGCAGGCGCTCGATATGCTCAACGTCGATGCCGAGGGCTTCGACTATATGGATCGCAAGCTACTGCTGGCGATTATCGACAAGTTTACCGGTGGCCCGGTCGGGTTGGACAACCTGGCGGCGGCGATCGGCGAAGAACGCGAAACCATCGAAGACGTGATCGAACCGTTCCTGATCCAACAGGGCTTTATTCAGCGCACGCCGCGCGGCCGTTTGGCGACGCAGCATGCTTACCGGCACTTCGGGCTCGAACGCGAAGAGTAAGTTTTCCATCCTCAATGAAAAAGGGCCGCTAATGCGGCCCTTGTCATATCCCGGTTTTAAATCAGGCCTGCTGTTTTTTGAACAGGCTCAGCGTGAACAGCACGGCGGCGCAGAGCACCACCGAAGGGCCGGCCGGCGTATCGTAAAACGCCGAGAAGGTCAGGCCGCCGGTGACCGCCACCATGCCGAGCAACACGGCGACGCCGGCCATTTGCTCCGGCGTACGCGCGAAGCGGCGAGCGGTGGCCGCCGGAATGATCAGCAGCGAGGTGATGATCAGGGCGCCGACGAATTTCATCGCCAGACCGATGGTCAATGCGGTAATCAGCATCAGCACGGTGCGAGCCCGCGCCAGATTGACGCCGTCGACGTGCGCCAGCTCCGGGCTGATGGTCATCGACAGCAGATCGCGCCACTGCCACCACAGCACCAGCAGCACCACGGCGACGCCACCGGCGATCATCGCAATATCGCTCAGCGTGACCGACAGCAGATCGCCGAACAGATAGGCCATCAGATCGACCCGCACGTTGGACATCAGCGCCACCACCACCAGCCCCAGCGACAGGGCGCTGTGGGCCAGAATGCCGAGCAGGGTATCCACCGAAAGCTGCGGGCGGCGTTCCAGCCACACCAGGGCCAGGGCCAGCAGCAGGGTAATGGCGATCACCGCATAGAAAGGATTGATGTCCAGCAGCAGACCAAAGGCGACACCGAGCAGCGAGGCGTGCGCCAGGGTATCGCCGAAGTAGGACATGCGGCGCCAGACCACGAAGGAGCCCAGCGGCCCGGCGGCGCTAGCCAGCAAAACCCCGGCCAGCCAGCCGGGAAGTAACAATTCGATCATGCTTCGCGGCTCCCGGTTTTCTTCAAGACAATTCTTCCCTGCAGGTCGTGGCGGTGATTGTGATGGTGGCGATACACCGCCAGCTGTTCTGCGCCGCGGTTGCCGAACATGGCGATGAATTCGGGATGCATTGAGACCACCTCCGGCGCGCCGGAACAGCAGATATGCTGATTGAGGCACAACACCTCGTCGGTTTTGGCCATCACCAGATGCAGATCGTGCGAGACCATCAGCACGGCGCAGCCCAGCTCTTTACGCAGCTGATCGATGAGGTCGTACAGCGCCAACTGGCCGTTGACGTCCACCCCTTGCGTGGGTTCGTCCAGCACTAGCAGTTGCGGTTTATTCAGCAGCGCCCGCGCCAACAGTACGCGTTGGTTCTCGCCGCCGGAGAGTTTTTGCATCGGCTGGTCGAGCAGGTGCGCGGCGTGCACGCGCTTGAGCGCCGGCAGAATGTCGGCTTTCTTTACGCCGGGCTTCAATCGCATAAAGCGGCTGACGGTCAGCGGCAGGGTGGCGTCGAGGTGGAGTTTTTGCGGCACGTAGCCGATGCGCAGATCGGGCTCCCTGTCCAGCGTGCCGGCGGTTGGTTTGACCAATCCGAGCACCACGCGCACCAACGTGGATTTGCCCGCGCCGTTCGGGCCAAGCAGCGTAAGAATGCGGCCGGGCTGCAGGCTGAGGGAAATATTCGACAGCACCTTGCGGCTGCCGAAGGCGACGGAGATATTTTTTAGCGTTATCAGTGTGGACATCTCGAGATTACAGGTTGCAGAACGAAGCGGATGTTATAATATCACGCCTTGTTGATGAAAACGATGGGATTACTGATGATGGCACAGAAAAATAAATGGCTGCAGCGCACGCTGCTGGCCAGCGCACTGTTGATGGCCGGCCCGCTGAGCAGCGCTTCCGCTGCAGTGGTGACCTCGATTCGCCCGCTGGGCTTTATCGCTGCGGCGATCGCCGACGGCGTGACGCCGACCGAGGTGCTGCTGCCGGATGGCGCTTCGCCGCACGATTTCGCGCTGCGTCCCTCCGATATCCAGCGCCTGCGCTCCGCAGACCTGGTGCTGTGGGTCGGGCCGGATATGGAAGCGTTCCTGACCAAGGCGCTGGTGCCGATTTCGGCAGACCGCAAACTGGCCATCAGCGAACTGCCGGCGGTGAAACCGCTGCTGATGAAAGGCGAAGATGACGACGATCATGATCATGCAGGTGAAGCGCATAATCATGCCGATGACGATCACGGGCATCATCACGGCGAGTACAATATGCACGTTTGGTTGTCGCCGGAGGTGGCAAAAGTGACGGCGATCGCGATTCACGACAGATTATTGGAACTTATGCCGCAAAATAAGGACAAATTAGACGCAAACCTGCGCCAGTTCGAGAATCTGCTGACGCAAACTGACAAAAATGTTGGTAACATGCTTACGCCTGTGCAAGGTAAGGGTTATTTTGTTTTTCATGATGCTTACGGCTACTTTGAGAAACACTACGGTTTGAGTCCGCTGGGCCATTTCACCGTCAATCCCGAAATTCAGCCTGGAGCACAGCGCCTACACCAAATTCGAACACAGTTGGTTGAGCAGAAAGCGGTATGCGTTTTTGCTGAGCCACAATTCAGGCCGGCCGTAATCAATGCCGTCGCCAAGGGTACCAAAGTGCGTTCAGGAACGCTGGACCCGCTGGGCATCGGCATCGCGCTGGGGAAGGACAGCTACGGGAAATTCCTGACAGCGCTGTCAAACCAGTACGTGAGCTGCCTGAAGTAAAGCTTATGAGGATAATATCGAGTGCAGCAGATAGTCCGAACTATCGCTCTGGCGTATAACAACCTGCCACGGCCCCACCGCGTCATGCTGGGGTCGCTGACAGTCGTCACATTGGCCGTCGCTGTTTGGCGGCCTTTTGTTTATCACCCAGAACATAATCCCATCGCCAAGAACGTCGAGTTAGAATCCAGCCAGTTGCGGTCATTGCTTCCCGAAGCCAGTGAGCCGATCGATGCCGACCAACCCACCCCCGATGACGAAATCCCGCAGGATGAACTGGATCAGAAGGATGCCGGCGATGACGGCGTGCATGAATATGTGGTTTCTACCGGCGACACCCTCGGCAGCATTCTGACGCAATATGGCATCGACATGTCGGATGTCACTCTGTTGGCTTCGCAAAACCGCGATCTGCGTAACCTGAAGATCGGCCAGCAACTGTCGTGGACCGTGAACGACGCGGGCGACCTGCAACAGCTGACCTGGGAGGTTTCTCGCCGTGAAACCCGCACCTATGACCGCGTCGGCAACAGCTTCAAAGAATCGAAAGAGGCGCAGCAGGGCGAATGGCGCAACAACGTGATCAGCGGCCGGGTCAACGGCAGCTTCGTCAGTAGCGCCGGTGATGCTGGGTTGAATCGTAACGAAATCAATGCGGTGATCAAGGCGCTGCAGTGGCAGCTCGATTTCCGCAAGCTGCGCAAAGGCGACCAATTCTCCGTGCTGATGTCGCGTGAACATTTCGACGGCAAGAAATCGCAAAGTCAGCTGTTGGGCGTGCGTATGCGCACCGGCGGCAAGGATTACTATGCGATCCGCGCCGAAGACGGCAAATTCTACGATCGCCAGGGCTCTGGCCTGGCGCGCGGCTTCATGCGTTTCCCGACCATGAAACAGTTCCGCATCTCCTCCAACTTCAACCCGCGCCGCGTGAACCCGGTGACCGGGCGCGTGGCGCCGCATAAGGGCGTCGATTTCGCCATGCCGGTCGGCACGCCAGTGCTGGCGGTCGGTGACGGTGAAGTGGTGATCGCCAAGCGCAGCGGCGCGGCGGGCAACTATGTGGCGATCCGCCACGGCCGCCAGTACACTACGCGCTATATGCATCTGAAAAAGTTGCTGGTGAAACCCGGCCAGAAAGTGAAACGCGGCGATCGTATTGCGCTTTCCGGCAACACCGGGCGCTCCACCGGGCCGCACCTGCACTTTGAACTGTGGACCGGCCAGCAGGCGGTGAACCCGCTGACGGCCAAGCTGCCGCGTTCCGAAGGGCTGAGCGGCAAAGACCGCAGCGATTATCTGGCGCAGGTGAAGGAAGTCGTTCCTCAACTGCAGCTGGATTAACGTCCCCCTTTTCCGGCGCTTCGGCGCCGCTAATTTCATCGGCCTGATTGCGGGCCGATGCTGTTTTATCTGGGCGGTTCGCGGTTGTTAATTGCAAAATCGGTGATGGCAATTATGATTAGCCGAATCGCTAAGCCAAGAGCATGTGCATGCAAAACGAGAAGAAATCGAACGTAGAGTTCATCCCGCAGTTTCAGAAAGCCTTTTTATCTCCACGCTACTGGGGCGTGTGGTTGGGAACCGGTCTGATGGCCGGCATTTCGCTGGTGCCTGCGCGCCTGCGCGATCCGGTGCTGGGCGCGGTCGGCAAACTGGCCGGTAAGCTGGCGAAGGGGGCGCGCCGCCGCGCCCGCATCAACTTGCTTTATTGCTTGCCGGAGCTGCCGGAAAGCGAACGCGAACACATCATCGACCAGATGTTCGCCTGCGCGCCGCAGTCGATGGTGCTGATGGCGGAACTGGCCTGCACCAAGCCGGAGAAAGTGCTCAAGCGCGTGCGCTGGCACGGCGAAGAAGTGTTGGACAGGATCCGGGCGGAAGGGCGCAACGTGATCTTCCTGGTGCCGCACGGCTGGGCGGTGGATGTGCCGGCGATGTTGATGGCCGCGCGCGGCCAACCGATGGCGGCGATGTTCCACAATCAGCGTAATCAGCTGATCGACTACCTATGGAACGCCGTGCGCCGCAAATTCGGCGGCCGTATGCACGCGCGCAACGACGGCATCAAACCCTTTATCAGTTCGGTGCGGCAGGGTTATTGGGGCTATTACCTGCCCGATCAGGATCATGGCGCGGAGCACAGCGAGTTCGTCGATTTCTTCGCGACCTATAAGGCGACGCTGCCGGCGGTGGGGCGGCTGATGAAGGTGTGTCGTGCGGCTATCGTGCCTTTGTTCCCGGTGTACGACGGCAAAACCAGCATGCTGGATATCTATATTCGCGAGCCGATGGATGACCTGGCCGAAGCCGACGATCCGCGCATTGCTCGCCGCATGAACGAAGAGGTGGAAAATCTGGTGGGCCCGAACCCGGAGCAGTACACCTGGATCCTCAAACTGCTGAAAACGCGTAAGGAAGGGGAGATTGAACCTTACTCGCGCGATGATCTGTACCGTTAATTTCTTCTGTCGCTAACGCCGGCCGGGTCTCACCCGACCGGCGTCTCTTCAAATGTGCACCATACAGCCGCGCGCCCGCAGGATGTCGACGACTTTCGGCGTGTGGGTGAAATCGTTCCAACGCAGGTCCAGCTTGCGCAGCCGGCTCAGTTCGCCAAGGCTTTCCGGCAGGTCGCTTAGGCGATTGGCCCGCAGATCCAGGCTTCTTAGCGCCGTCAGCTCACCGATATTATCCGGCAGCTGCGTCAGCTGATTGAAACGCAGGCTCAGCTCGCTCAATCGCGGCAGGCGGCAGAAGGCTTTCGGCAGCGCGGCGATGGCGTTGTTCGTCGCATCGAGAACCTCCAGCTCGCTGAGCAGGACGATCTCCGCCGGCAGCGTGGTCAGGGCGTTTTTCATGATATGCAGTTCCCGCAGCGCGCGCAGTTGCCCGATTTCGGCCGGCAGGCTGCGGATGCGATTGTTGTATAAACGCAGCTCCTGCAATGCCGCAAGCCTCGGTATCGCCTGTGGCAACGCGGTCAGATGGTTGTCGGTCGCGTTGAGATAGACCAGCTGTTGCAGCTGCGCCAGCGAGTGCGGCAGACAGCAAAAGCCGTTATCGCTCAAATAGAGGTATTTCAACCGATGCAGTTGGCCCAGCGCCTCGGGGAGCTCGCTGGCGCGATTGTGGCCAAAGTCGAACATCTCGAGCTGTTGTAACTGGCCAATCTCCGGCGGCAGGTGGCAGATCTGATTGCAGGAGATGTTTAGCACCTGCAGGTTGCGGTGTTGCAAGATAGAGGCGGGGAAGGCCGTCAGCTGATTGTCGTACAGGCTGATTTTGCGCAGCGCATGGCCGGTTAGCTGCGATTCGTCGAGCTGCGTCAGGCCGCGCCCATCGAGATCGAGCGCATCACCGGTCGAGGCGGGATTGTGTTGGTGGAGCATGGCGTTCTCCGTCGTTTATGGCGATGTCAGGGCAAAAAAAATGCCGGCCATCGTGGGACGGCCGGCATTTCGTCTGCGGCGTGGATTACTCGACGCGCAGGATACGGCTGGTATTGGTGGTGCCGACGGTTTCCATCACGTCGCCCTGGGTGACGATCACCAGGTCGCCGGAAACCAGGAAGCCTTTGTCGCGCAGGCGATTGACGGCTTCGTTGGCGGCGATCACGCCGTCTTTGTGGCTGTCGAAGTACACCGGCGTTACGCCGCGATACAGTGCGGTCAGGTTCAGCGTGTGTTCATGACGGGACATGGCGAAGATCGGCAGGCCGGAGCTGATGCGTGACATCATCAGCGCGGTGCGGCCGGATTCGGTCATGGCGATCAGCGCGGTGACGCCTTTCAGGTGGTTGGCCGCATACATCGAAGACATGGCGATCGCCTCTTCGATGTTGTCGAACTGCACGTCCAGACGGTGTTTGGAAACGTTGATGCTCGGGATCTTCTCGGCGCCGAGACAAACGCGCGCCATTGCCGCGACGGTTTCCGCCGGGTATTGGCCGGCAGCGGTTTCCGCCGACAGCATGACGGCATCGGTGCCGTCCAGCACGGCGTTGGCCACGTCCATGACCTCGGCGCGGGTCGGCATCGGGTTGGTGATCATCGACTCCATCATCTGGGTCGCGGTGATCACCGCGCGGTTCAGGGTGCGAGCGCGGCGGATCAGTTTCTTCTGAATGCCGACCAGTTCCGGATCGCCGATTTCGACGCCCAAATCGCCACGGGCGACCATCACCACGTCGGAGGCCAGAATGATGTCGTCCATCGCTTCGTCGCTGCACACCGCTTCGGCGCGCTCAACCTTGGATACGATCTTGGCGTTGCAGCCTGCGTCGCGCGCCAGACGGCGGGCGTAGTTCAGGTCTTCGCCGGTGCGCGGGAAGGAAACCGCCAGGTAGTCGACGCCGATCTTGGCGGCGGTAACGATGTCCGCCTTGTCTTTTTCGGTCAGCGCTTCGGCCGACAGGCCACCGCCGAGTTTATTGATGCCCTTGTTGTTGGACAGCGGGCCGCCAACGGTCACTTCGGTAAATACTTTCATGCCCTGAACTTCGAGCACTTTCAGCTGAACGCGGCCGTCGTCGAGCAGCAGGACGTCGCCCGGCACCACGTCGGCAGGCAGGCCTTTATAGTCGATACCGACTTTTTCTTTGTCGCCTTCGCCTTTGGACAGGTTGGCGTCCAGCAGGAATTTATCGCCCACGTTGAGGAAAATCTTGCCTTCCTTAAAGGTGGATACGCGGATTTTTGGCCCTTGCAGGTCGCCGAGGATAGCGACGTGACGCCCCAGTTTGGCAGCGATTTCGCGCACTTTGTCAGCGCGAGCCTGGTGATCTTCCGGGCTGCCATGGGAGAAGTTGAGCCGAACTACGTTGGCGCCGGCGGCAATGATCTTTTCCAGATTATTGTCGCGGTCTGTAGCCGGACCCAGGGTGGTAACGATTTTGGTTCTTCTGAGCCGTCTGGACATGTATTACTCCGTTGACTGGTGAAGCAAATATTGGTGTTGCGATAACGTCGGATAACGAAACCAGGCGTGAAATGTAATTTTACAACACTGATATTTCACCCGGGTTACCCGCATGAGCGTGTTAACAGGGTACAGCCTCTGATGCCGCCATTCAAATGTCTGTTGAACGGCGATTTTTTCTTCGTAAGGTTACGAGTCAAAACTGTTGGGAATGACCACGCCTTTATCAAAGCGCGATTCTTTGAGCGCTTCTTTGACCCGCTTCAAGTTATCTCTGAATTTAGCCCCTCTGCGCAAGGTAAATCCGGTGGCGAGCACGTCAATGAGCGTTAATTGCGCGATCCGCGACACCATCGGCATATAAACGTCGGTGTCCTCGGGCACGTCGAGCAGTAAAGCGAGGGTCGCCGCCTGAGCGAGCGGGGTATCGCGCGAGGTGATGGCCAGCACCGTGGCGTCGTTTTCGCGCGCCAGCTGGGCCATCTCCACCAGATTCTTGGTGCGGCCGGTGTGCGAGATCAACACCACTACGTCGCCTTCGCCGGAGTTCATGCAGCTCATGCGCTGCATGACGATGTCATCGAAGTAGACCACCGGGATGTTGAAGCGGAAAAATTTGTTCATCGCGTCGTGCGCCACCGCCGCAGAGGCGCCCAGGCCGAAGAAAGAGATCTTTTTTGCCTGGGTGAGCAGGTCAACCGCACGATTGATTGCGGCAATATCCAAATTTGCCTTTACTGTATCCAGGCTGGCCATCACCGACTCGAAGATCTTGCTGGTATAGGCATCGACGCTGTCATCTTCCTCGACGTTACGGTTTACGTAAGGCGTGCCGTTGGCCAGGCTCTGGGCGAGATGCAGTTTGAAGTCGGGAAAGCCTTTAGTATCAAGGCGGCGGCAAAAACGGTTGACGGTGGGTTCGCTGACGTCGGCCATGCGCGCCAGCGTAGCGATGCTGGAGTGAATGGCGGTCTGCGGGGAGGCCAGGATCACCTCGGCGACTTTCCTTTCAGATTTGCTCAGGAGTTCCAGATGGCTCTGGATTTTGTCCAGCGTATTCATATAACGAGAGTCACTCATGGTTTTATCCCTGTGGCTTTCAAGCGACAGCGTCGAATTTCGTCCGTGTACGCCGTGCAAGCAGACGCCAAACGAGCGGCTGTAACCTGAAATCGATAGGGTATGTCGATTTCAAATAAAGGAGAAATCAATGCCGGTTTAGTGAAAATATACTACGTGCTGGTAACCGTTGGCAGTCTCGACAGGGCGTATGCAGGCTTTTTTCACCAGAATATGACCTGTGTCTAACTTTCATAATGGTAACAGAGCGTCAAAAAAGACGAAAAATTACAGTTTTGTCCACCTGCAACGGCTCTGCCGCGCAGTGGCGCTTACCACTGGAATCTTTGGGGCTTTTTTTCTGCTTTTGCACCGGGTTTGCTGGCCGTAGTCAAACAGAGTACATTAGTAATGTAAGAAAATTACAAATATCCTGCAACGAGGAGATGAACATGGCGGTAACCTCTACAGCCCAGGCGTGTGACCTGGTTATTTTCGGCGCGAAAGGTGATTTGGCGCGCCGTAAACTGCTGCCTTCCCTGTACCAGTTAGAGAAAGCCGGACACATCCACCCGGATACGCGGATCATCGGCGTCGGCCGCGCGGAGTGGGATAAAAAAGCCTATACCGAAGTGGTCAAGGAAGCGCTTGGCACCTTCATGAAGGAAAAACTGGATGACGAACTCTGGGCCACGCTGAGCGCGCGCCTGGACTTCTGCAACCTGGACGTCAACGACAGCAAGAACTTTACCAAACTGGGTAAAATGCTGGATCAGAAGCACCGCACCACCATCAACTACTTCGCTATGCCGCCAAGCACCTTCGGCGCCATCTGCAAAGGGTTGGGCGAAGCCAAGCTGAACCACGAGCCGGCGCGTGTGGTGATGGAGAAACCGCTGGGCACCGATCTGGCGTCCTCCCGCGTGATCAACGATCAGGTGGCTGAGTACTTCAATGAGTCCCAGGTTTACCGTATCGACCACTATCTCGGTAAAGAGACGGTGTTGAACCTGTTGGCGCTGCGCTTCGCCAACTCGCTGTTCGCGTCCAACTGGGATAACCGCACCATCGACTCGGTGCAGATCACCGTAGCGGAAGAGGTGGGCATCGAAGGGCGCTGGGGTTACTTCGACCAGGCCGGCCAGATGCGCGACATGATCCAGAACCACCTGCTGCAGATCCTGACCATGATCGCCATGTCGCCGCCGGCGGATCTGACCACAGACCGCATCCGCGACGAGAAGGTCAAGGTACTGCGTTCGCTGCGCCGCATCGATCAGACCAATGTCCGGGAAACCACCGTGCGCGGTCAGTACACCGCCGGCTTCGTCCAGGGCAAGAAAGTGCCGGGTTATCTGGAAGAAGAGGGGGCGAACAAGAGCAGTAGCACCGAAACCTTCGTCTCCATCCGCGTGGATATCGACAACTGGCAGTGGGCCGGGGTGCCGTTCTACCTGCGCACCGGTAAACGTCTGCCGACCAAATGTTCGGAAGTGGTGGTGTACTTCAAAAACCCGCCGCTTAACCTGTTCAGCGACTCGTATCAGCAGCTGCCGCAGAACAAGCTGACCATCCGTCTGCAACCGGACGAAGGCATCGAAATTCAGGTGCTGAACAAGGTGCCGGGGCTGGATCACAAGCACCGCTTGCAGACCACCAAGCTGGATCTGAGCTTCTCGGAAACCTTCAACCAGGAGCACGTGGCGGACGCCTATGAGCGCCTGTTGCTGGAGACCATGCGCGGCATCCAGGCGCTGTTCGTGCGCCGTGATGAAGTGGAAGAGGCCTGGAAGTGGGTCGACTCCATCATGGACGCGTGGAAAGCCGACAACGAAGCGCCTAAGCCTTATCAGGCGGGCACCTGGGGGCCGGTGGCCTCGGTGGCGATGATCACCCGCGACGGCCGTTCCTGGAACGAGTTCGAGTAATGCGCAATGCCGGCAGCCTGTCTGCCGGCTTTTTTTTGCCTGCGATCTGCACGTGGGCCACATCACTTACGGTACGGCCGGCGTCCGCGCGTTTGCGCGGAACCCTGTGGCAGGGGCGTGCCATTGTTAACCGCGAGTAATGGAGAAATAACGATGAAAAACTGGAAAACCAGCGCCGAACAGATCCTGACGGCGGGACCGGTGGTGCCGGTTATCGTGATCCACAAGCTGGAACAGGCGGTTCCGCTGGCGAAAGCGCTGGTTGCCGGGGGCGTGCGGGTGCTGGAGGTGACGTTGCGCACCGCCTGTGCGCTGGAGGCGATTCGCGCTATCGCTAAAGAGGTACCGGAGGCGATTATCGGCGCCGGTACGGTGATCAATCCGCAGCAGCTGCGGGAGGTGACCGAGGCGGGGGCGCAGTTCGCCATCAGCCCGGGGTTGACCGAAGCCTTGCTGCAGGCGGCGACGGCGGGGACGATCCCGCTTATTCCGGGCATCAGCACCGTTTCTGAACTGATGCAGGGGATGGATTACGGCCTGCGCGAGTTCAAATTCTTCCCGGCGGAAGCCAACGGCGGAGTGAAGGCGCTGCAGGCGATCGGCGGTCCGTTCCCGCAGGTGCGTTTCTGCCCGACCGGCGGCATTACGCCGAACAATTATCGCGATTATCTGGCGCTGAAAAGCGTGCTCTGCATCGGCGGCTCCTGGCTGGTGCCGGCGGACGCGCTCGACAGCGGCGACTACGCGCGCATCACCGAACTGGCGCGCAATGCCGTCAGCGGCGCCGCGTCGTAACCCGCGCCGCGCCTGAGGTTGGCGCTTATTTGCACATCCTGGATTATCGCAAGGCTCAACGCTCCGTTGGGCCTTTTTTAATTTTCATTGCAATTAACTTTATTATTTTTAACCCGTTTTTTTCTGCTTTTTTATGAAAACGGCAGTTTGCTTTCTTATTTTGGCTGTGGTAAAAATATCTTAGTTGAAAATTTTACTTTTATGAGGATATTGGGCAAATCGCACGGTGTGCGGCTGATAATAGAGAACTATTATGATGACTATTAACGGAACTACCCTCAGAACCTCTACTTGCCAACTCTTCCTGTCTGCGATCCTTGCCAGTGAGCATCACTGGTGCAGCGAGCTATAGCGTCTTTCTCCCTTAACCGGTGCAGGTAGCGGGCTTACGCCTTCACGCTATCGTTCAGCCGGGCAAACATTCTTTTTGCGTTTGGGTCAGTTTATCCCCAGGGATCTCTGCGTCTTGCGCGCCGCACGGCGGCCGTTGACGAGATAAATCGGGATAAATATGCCTTGGCGCGCGTTATTCGCCGTTTGGGAGAAAAATTATGATTTATTGGATCTTTTTAGGTTTGGCCATCATGACCGAAATCATCGGCACCTTGTCGATGAAATACGCCAGCGTCAATGGCGGCATGAGCGGGCATATCGTGATGTATGTGATGATTACCGCGTCTTACGTGTTGCTGTCTGTCGCGGTAAAACGCGTGGCGCTGGGCGTGGCCTATGCGCTGTGGGAAGGGATCGGCATTCTGTTCATCACCCTGTTCAGCGTGCTGTGGTTCGACGAGCCAATCTCTGTGCTGAAGGTGCTGGGTCTGGCGACGTTGATCGCCGGCATCATGCTGGTGAAATCCGGCACCCGCAAAGAGCGAAAACAGGTCAGCCCGCGAGGTGACAACCATGCAACAGTTTGAGTTGTACCACATCGGGTTCCTGGGTCTGGCGATCGTGTTGGAAATCGTCGCCAACATCTTCCTGAAGATGTCGGATGGCTTCCGTAAATTTTGGTTGGGGCTGTTGTCGCTGCTGTCGGTACTCGGCGCGTTCAGCGCGCTGGCGCAGGCGGTAAAGGGCATCGATCTGTCGATCGCTTATGCGCTGTGGGGCGGTTTCGGTATCGCCGCCACTATCGCTGCGGGCTGGATCATGTTCGGTCAGCGGTTAAACGCCAAAGGCTGGATCGGCCTGGCGCTGTTGCTGGCGGGGATGGTGATCCTCAAACTGTCCTGATAGCGGGCAATAAAAAAACCGCAGGCATAGCCGCCTGCGGTTTTTTTTCGTCTGCGCTCAGGCTTACAGCGCGGCGATGATTTTGATTTCCACCTTGTACTTCGGATTCATCAGCTGCGCCTGCACGGTGCAGCGCACCGGCGCGCTGCCGGCGACCACCCAGGCGTCCCAGGCGGCGTTCATCGCAGCGAAGTCGGCGGTGTTGGCCAGGAAAATGGTGGCGTCAAGAATACGGCTCTTATCCGAACCTACGCGCGCCAGCAGCACGTCAATGGCGGCAAGGGCGTTGGCGGTCTGCGCGGTCGCGTCATCGTCCAGGTTCTCCGGCACGCTGGTGTAGTAAACGGTCTCGTTGTGCACCACGGCTTCGGACCAGCGCTTATCGGGATCAATTCTTTCAATATTCATTTGCTTATCTCCATATCATCGTCCCGCTAAGGGTAGCACAGCCGGTGATGAAAAAGCGCGGCGATAAAGTGGGTGGTAGCCGGGCGGCAGGCTTGGCATAATCACCGCTGAATGACACCGGCAGAGAGACAGCGTGACAGACGATTTTGCAACAGACGGCGCATTGGCGCAGGCTATCAAGGGATTCAAACCGCGTGAGCCGCAGCGGCAGATGGCGCAAGCCGTCACCGAGGCGATCAATTTCAAGCAGGAACTGGTGGTGGAAGCCGGCACCGGCACCGGCAAGACCTTCGCTTATCTGGCGCCGGCATTGCGCGCCGATCGCAAAGTGATCATCTCTACCGGTTCGAAAGCGTTGCAGGATCAGCTGTATGCGCGCGATCTGCCCACCGTCGCCAAGGCGCTGAAGTACAAAGGCAAGCTGGCGCTGCTCAAGGGGCGTTCCAACTACCTGTGTCTGGAGCGACTGGAGCAGCAGTCGATGGCCGGCGGCGAGTTGGCGGGCCAGACGCTGATCGACCTGGTGCAGCTGCGCAAGTGGTCGTCGCAGACCAAAGAGGGCGATATCAGCACCTGCAGCGAAGTGGCGGAAGACAGCTTCGTCTGGCCGCTGGTGACCAGCACCAATGACAACTGTCTGGGCAGCGACTGCCCGCTGTATCAGGATTGCTTCGTGGTCAAGGCGCGCCGCCGCGCGATGGATGCGGATGTGGTGGTGGTGAACCATCACCTGTTCCTGGCGGATATGGTGGTGAAAGAGGGCGGTTTCGCCGAGCTGATCCCGGAAGCCGAGGTGATGATTTTCGATGAAGCGCACCAAATTCCCGACATCGCCAGCCAGTATTTCGGCCAGCAGCTCACCAGCCGCCAGTTGCTGGATCTGGCGAAGGACATCACCATCGCCTACCGCACCGAGGTGCGCGACGCCGCCCAACTGCAAAAAAGCGCTGACCGTCTCAGCCTGAGTACGCAAGATTTTCGCCTGAATCTGGGGGAGCCGGGCTTTCGCGGCAATCTGCGCGACGTGCTGGGCGAACCGAACGTACAGCGCGCTCTGTTGTTGCTCGATGACGCGCTGGAGCTGTGTTATGACGTCATGAAACTGTCGCTGGGGCGTTCGGCGCTGCTGGATGCCGCTTTTGAGCGCGCCACGCTGTATCGCGCGCGCCTCAAACGGCTGAAGGCGGTGACGGAGCCGGGCTACAGCTATTGGTATGAATGCAATTCACGCCACTTCGTGTTGGCGCTGACGCCGCTGACGGTGGCCGATCGGTTCCGCGAAATGCTGGACGAGAAGCCGGGCAGCTGGATCTTTACCTCGGCCACGCTGTCGGTCAACGATCGGTTGGGCCATTTCACCGAACGGTTGGGGCTGACCAAGGCTAAAACGTTGCTGCTGCCGAGCCCATTCGACTATGCCAAACAGGCGTTGCTGTGCGTGCCACGCTTTTTGCCTTCGCCGAATCAACCGGGCGGAGCGCGCCAGCTGGCGCGCATGCTGCGGCCGTTAATCGAAGCCAACAACGGCCGCTGCTTCTTCTTATGCACCTCGCATCAGATGATGCGCGAGCTGGCGGAAGAGTTCCGCGCCACGATGACGCTGCCGGTATTATTGCAAGGGGAAACCAGCAAAGGGCAGTTGCTGGCGCAGTTCGTTGCCGCCGGTAACGCGTTGTTGGTGGCGACCAGCAGTTTTTGGGAAGGGGTGGACGTGCGCGGTGATGCGCTGTCTTGCGTCATCATCGATAAGCTGCCGTTCACGTCACCGGACGATCCGCTGCTGAAGGCACGCATTGAAGATTGCCGCCTGCGCGGCGGCGATCCGTTCAATGACGTGCAGTTGCCGGATGCGGTCATCACCCTGAAGCAGGGCGTTGGGCGTTTGATCCGCGATACCGACGATCGCGGCGTGCTGGTGATTTGCGATAATCGTCTGGTGATGCGTCCTTATGGCGAGGTGTTCCTCAACAGCCTGCCGCCCACGCCGCGCACCCGCGATCTGAAGCAGGCCATCGCCTTCCTGCAGGCCGCCGAGACGTCGGCTACGTGAAAGATGAAGGGCTTACGGGGCTGTGCTACAATGCGCGCCCTGTATGAAAAACCCAGTTTTATTCCCGCCAGAGGTTGGCATGTCCACGCGAATTTTAGCGATCGATACCGCGACGGAAGCCTGTTCCGTCGCCGTCTGGAATCAAGGCGAAATCCACGCCCTGTTTGAGCTGTGCCCACGCGAGCATACGCAACGTATTTTACCTATGGTGCAGCAGGTGCTGGCGGAATCCGGTCTGGCGCTCAACCAGCTCGATGCGCTGGCCTTCGGCCGCGGCCCCGGCAGTTTTACCGGGGTGCGCATCGGCATCGGCATCGCTCAGGGCCTGGCGCTGGGCGCCGATCTGCCGATGATTGGCGTTTCCACGCTGCAAACCATGGCGCAGGGCGCCTGGCGCGTCAGCGGCGCTGAACGCGTGCTGGCGGCGATCGATGCGCGCATGGGCGAGGTCTACTGGGGGCAGTTCGAGCGTCAGGCTGACGGCCGCTGGCTGGAAAGCGAAGGCGAGGCGGTGCTGTCGCCGGTTCAGGCGTTGGAGCGCGCGCAGCGCCTGCAGGGGGAATGGGCCCACGTCGGCACCGGCTGGCAAACCTATCCCGATCTGGTCAAGGGTTCCGCTCTGAGCGTGCGTGACGGCCAGATGCTGTTGCCGCAGGCGCAAGACATGCTGCCGCTGGCGCTGCACGCCTGGCAACAGGGGCTGGCGGTGGCGGTAGAAAACGCCGAGCCGACCTACCTGCGCAATGAAGTGACCTGGAAAAAGCTGCCGGGCCGTGAGTAATCGCGGCGTATTGTGCTGTTGTTGATGCCGGGCGATGAAGGCCTGCAACTTGAACGATGAAACGCGGTCAAAGTTACAGGCATTTCAGGAGATTGCGACCATGTTAATCCGCACTGCAAGTAAAAAGCTGTCGCTGCTGGCCATCGCCTGCGGCGCGCTGGTTCTGACCGGGTGCGTCACCGTACCGGATGCGATCAAAGGCTCCAGCCCTTCGCCGGTGACTCAGCTTTCCTCGGTACAAAATGCACCGAACCTGTTTACCGGCGCGGAAGCCCGCTTCGGCGGCACCGTGGTGAACGTCGCCAACGAACAGGGGCGTACGGTGCTGGAGATCGCGGCAGTGCCGCTCGACAGCGGTGCGCGGCCGATATTGGGTGAACCCTCGCGCGGCCGCTTGCTGGCCACGGTAAACGGCTTCCTCGAGCCGGTTGATTTCAAAGGCCAACTGGTGACCGTTGTCGGCCCCATTACCGGCCTGAAAGAGGGGCGGATCGGCATGACGCCGTATCGCTTCGTGACGATGAACGTCACCGGTTTCAAACGCTGGCATCTGGTGCAGCAGGTGGTGATGCCGCCGGCGCCGATGGGGCCCTGGGGCTGGCGCGGTGGTCCGTGGGGACCCGGTTGGGGGGCTGGCTATGGCTGGTACAACCCTGGCCCGGCACAGGTGCAAACCATCGTAACCGAGTAGCATACGCTTGATGTGAACAAATTTGACAGGGCGGCTCAGGCCGCCCTTTTGCTTTTTGGGATAAGGAATATCCGACAATTAGTGACGTACATCGCAACCTGAATAATGTTTAAAACCCGAACTGGTCTGCTGAGTTAAAATATTGTTATGGTTAGGCTGCGAGTTTGAGGGCTGCGATGATAATTAGTAATGATTTCAGGAGTAATACCTTGGATAAGGTCTGGTTAAAACGGTATCCGGCAGATGTGCCCGCAGAGATTGATGCCGATCGCTATTCGTCGTTGATCGAAATGTTTGAGCATGCCGTGCAGCGCTATGCCGATCAGCCCGCCTTTATCAATATGGGTGAGGTGATGACCTTCCGCAAACTGGAAGAACGCAGCCGGGCTTTCGCCGCTTACCTGCAAAATGAGCTGGGCCTCAAGAAGGGCGACCGCGTCGCGCTGATGATGCCTAACCTGCTGCAATATCCCATCGCCTTGTTTGGCATTCTGCGCGCCGGTATGGTGGTGGTCAACGTCAACCCGCTGTATACCCCGCGCGAGCTGGAGCACCAGTTAAACGACAGCGGCGCCAGCGCCATTGTCATCGTGTCCAACTTCGCCCATACGCTGGAAAAAGTGGTGTTCAACACCCAGGTCAAGCACGTGATTCTGACGCGCATGGGCGATCAGCTTTCGGCTGCCAAAGGCACGCTGGTCAACTTCGTGGTCAAGTACGTCAAGCGTCTGGTGCCGAAATACAACCTGCCGGATGCCATTTCATTCCGCAGCGCGCTGCAGCGTGGCCGCCGCCTGCAGTATGTAAAACCGGACATCATTAATGCCGATCTGGCCTTCCTGCAATACACCGGCGGCACGACCGGCGTGGCGAAGGGCGCGATGCTGACGCACCGCAACATGCAGGCCAACCTCGAGCAGGCCAAAGCCGCCTATTCGCCGCTGTTCCGTGAAGGGCAGGAACTGGTGGTGACGGCGTTGCCGCTGTATCACATTTTCGCGCTGACGGTGAACTGCCTGCTGTTTATCGACCTGGGCGGGCGCAATTTGCTGATCACCAACCCGCGCGACATTCCAGGGCTGGTGAAAGAACTGGGCAAATATCCGTTCACCGCCATGAGCGGGGTGAATACGCTGTTCAACGCGTTGCTGAACAACGAAGATTTCCACAAGCTCGATTTCTCTACGCTGCGCTTCTCGGTTGGCGGCGGCATGTCGGTGCAAAAGGCGGTGGCCGAGAAATGGGAGAAAACCACCGGCAAGCATTTGCTGGAAGGTTACGGCCTGACGGAGTGCGCACCGCTGGTGGCCGGCAACCCTTACGATCTGAAACACTACAGCGGCAGCATCGGCCTGCCGGTGCCGTCGACGGATATTCGACTGGTGGATGACAACGGTCAGGATGTGCCGCCGGGTGAACCGGGCGAACTGTGGGTCAAAGGGCCACAAGTTATGTTAGGCTATTGGCAGCGCCCGGAAGCCACCGACGAAGTGCTGAAAGACGGCTGGCTGGCGACCGGCGATGTGGTTACCGTAGACGAGCAGGGGTTTGTGCGCATCGTCGACCGCAAGAAAGACATGATCCTGGTCTCTGGTTTCAACGTCTATCCGAACGAGATCGAGGATGTGGTCAGCCAGCACCCGAAAGTGCTGGAATGTGCGGCGATCGGCGTGCCCAGTGAGGTTTCCGGTGAAACGGTGAAGATCTGCGTGGTGAAGAAAGACGCCTCGCTGACCAAGGAAGAGCTGTTGACCCATTGCCGCCGTCACCTGACCGGGTATAAAGTGCCTAAAATTGTTGAGTTCCGCGATGAGCTGCCGAAGTCGAACGTCGGCAAGATATTGCGGCGAGAACTGCGCGAGGAGCAAAAAACGCCGAAGCCGGCCGATGCCGCCTAGGTTTTGCCTTTGCGCCTGACTATCGACAACGCCGGTGAATGCCGGCGTTGTTGTGTTTGAATCCTACAAGAGAATGATGTTTTGAATTATCAGTTGATCACTACCGATGCCGGATTGCAGCAGGTCTGCGAGCAGGCGAGAAAGCATGCCCAGATAGCGCTGGACACCGAGTTTGTCAGAACGCGCACCTACTATCCGCAGCTGGGCCTGATCCAGCTCTACGACGGTGAACAACTCTCCCTTATCGATCCTTTGCCGATCAAGCAGTGGCAGCCGTTTGTCGACCTGTTGGCCGATACCGCCGTGGTGAAATTCCTGCATGCCGGCAGCGAAGATCTCGAAGTGTTTCTCAACGCCTTTAAAACGCTGCCGACGCCGATGGTCGATACCCAGATCCTGGCGGCCTTTACCGGTCGGCCGCTCTCCTGCGGTTTCGCGACGCTGGTGGCGGAGTACATGAAGGTTGAGCTGGACAAAAGCGAGTCGCGCACCGACTGGCTGGCGCGCCCGCTGACCGAAAGACAGTGCGTATACGCGGCGGCCGACGTGTTCTATCTGCTGCCGATGGCCAAACAGCTGGTGCAGGAGACCGAAGAGGCCGGTTGGACCGCGGCGGCCAATAACGAGTGCCTGCTGTTGTGTCAACGCCGCAGCGAGACGCTGGCGCCGGAATTGGCCTATCGTGAAATCAGCAATGCCTGGCAGCTGCGTCCGCGCCAGCTGGGTTGTCTGCAGAAGCTGGCGGAGTGGCGGTTGCGCCAGGCGCGCGAGCGCGATTTGGCAGTGAACTTCGTGGTGCGGGAGGAAAACCTGTGGCAGGTGGCGCGCTATATGCCTTCTTCGCTGGGAGAACTGGATTCGCTGGGCCTGAGCGGTCCGGAGATCCGTTATCACGGTAAAACGCTGCTGGCGCTGGTGGCCGAGGCCGAAGCCTTGGACGAAGCCGAGCTGCCGGCGCCGTTGGCCAACCTTATCGATCAGCCGGGCTACAAGAAGGTGTTTAAAGACATCAAGGCGGCGATCGCCACCGTCAGCGAGCAAAGCGGGTTGAGCAGCGAGCTGCTGGCGTCCCGTCGCCAAATTAACCAACTGCTGAACTGGCATTGGAAACTGAAGGACGGCGAGAGTCGCCCTGAATTAATCAGCGGCTGGCGTGGCGATTTATTAATGGCGCCGTTGCAGGAGATCCTGAAAGAATATTAATCGCTGGCACTCACCAGGGCAGGGTAAGGAAACTCTGCTCGGGTGAATATAGGCAGGAAATAATGCGTTGAAGGTAAATCTGGCCAGAATTTACTTTAAACGAGGTGGCGGCAAAGTTAATTGGGAATTGTCCCAAAGGGAAAAATCGCTTTTTTGCTGCCGATGATGCTTATTAACTGGATGCACATACAGTTACCCCCTGCATAAAATATACAGGGGGTAATTAATGCGTCGCAATCATTTAGCTGCTTCTTCCGATTCCGGTAATGTCACGTTAAGTTCAAGTACCGAAATATCGTCCCCTTTCTGCTCGAACTGCACATGCAGCATTTCAGGATCGATCTGAATGTATTTGCAAATAACCGCCAGAATATCGCGTTTCAGATCAGGCAGATACGGGGGCTCACTGTCCCCGCGACGACGCTCTGCGACGATAATCTGCAGCCGTTCCTTGGCTATATTGGCTGTCTGTTTTTTGCGGGACAGAAAGAAGTCTAATAAGGCCATGGTTTATCCCCCAAAAAGGCGTTTCAGGAAACCCTTCTTCTCTTCTTCAATGAAGCGGAATGGGCGTTCTTCCCCCAACAAGCGGCAAACGGTATCGTCATACGCCTTACCGGCGTCTGACTCGGCATCCAGAATGACAGGCTCACCCTGGTTGGAAGCGCGCAGCACTGACTGGTCTTCCGGAATCACACCCACCAGCGGAATGCGCAGGATTTCCAGCACGTCTTCCATGCTCAGCATGTCGCCACGGCTGACGCGGCCCGGGTTGTAACGGGTCAGCAGCAGGTGTTCCTTGATAGGCGATTCGCCTTTCTCGGCACGGCGCGACTTGGAAGAAAGGATCCCCAGAATACGGTCGGAGTCACGTACCGAAGAGACTTCCGGGTTGGTGGTGATGATAGCTTCGTCGGCGAAGTACAGCGCCATCAGCGCACCGGTTTCGATACCGGCCGGCGAGTCGCACACCACGAAGTCAAAATCCATCTCACCGAGATCGTTGAGGACCTTTTCAACGCCTTCTCGGGTCAGCGCGTCTTTGTCGCGCGTCTGCGAAGCCGGCAGGATATAGAGGTTTTCAGTGCGTTTGTCTTTGATCAACGCCTGATTCAGCGTGGCGTCGCCCTGAATCACGTTCACGAAATCATAAACTACCCGACGTTCGCAGCCCATAATCAGGTCAAGATTACGCAGACCGATATCGAAATCGATCACCACGGTTTTCTTGCCTTTCTGGGCCAGGCCGGTAGCGATGGCCGCGCTCGAAGTGGTCTTGCCAACGCCCCCTTTACCCGATGTAACAACAATAATGCGTGCCATGAAATGGATTCCTTGTCAAAAGGGCTTAGTTTAAAGGTTGTATGGTTAAAGCGTTATCCAACAGGCTGAGTCGTACGGCCTGCCCGACGTAATCGGACGGGATTTGATCGCTCAACCAGTACTGCCCTGCGATAGAGACTAGCTCAGCCGCCAGGTGGGTGCAAAAAATCTGACATTGCGTGTCGCCTGACGCGCCAGCCAGCGCGCGGCCGCGCATCATGCCATAGACGTGAATGTTGCCGTCGGCAATCAATTCGGCGCCGGCGCTGACGCTGCTGGTCACGATAAGATCGCAGTTGCGGGCGTAAATCTGTTGGCCGGAACGGACAGGCGTGCTGATGATGCGCGTTTTGGCGGGGGCGTTATCCGCCGCCACTGGCGCAGGGGTAGGTTCCGGCGCCGCCATTTTCTGGCCTTTGCCTTCGCTCAGCAGCGGTAGCCCGGCGCGGGCTATCGCGCGCTTTTGTCGCTCATCTCTGCAACCGCTGATACCCACAACGCGCAGACCTGCCGCCGCGACAGCCTGTTGAAGTTCTTTCCAGTTCGCATCGCCATCCAGCGTTGCGACGTTGATAACAACAGGGGCGTTTTTCAGAAAAGCGGGCGCTTGCTCAACTTTTTCTTGTAACGCCTGACGTATTACCTCGGGCTGCGAATTATGCAAATGAACAACCGATAGGGTAAAACTGCTGCCTTTTAGCTCAATTGGCGATTGTGACATCTATCCTGACTCAGTCTCAGCAACTTTAAATCCCCGGAATACCACTCGGGGTGCGATATTCCGATGTACTATAAGCATGTTATAGTCAGAGTTATATCCAGGCAAGACGCTCCCTCAATTAAATAGAGTTAAAAAAATGCTTTGTGTGATCTATAGAAGCCCGAAACGCGATCAAACTTATCTTTATGTCGAAAAAAAAGACGATTTCTCTCGTGTGCCGGAAGAGCTGATGAAAAGTTTCGGCGTGCCGCAATTCGCCATGATGCTTTCGCTCGATGAACGCAAGAAATTGGCTTCGGCGGATATCGAAAAGGTGAAGCAGGCGCTGAAAGACGAAGGCTATTACCTGCAGTTCCCGCCGCCAGTTGAAAATCTGCTCAACCAGCATCTGGCGGGCGACAAGTCCTGAGGCAGGCGCTGCGGCCAGGGGAGGCGCGATGACACGTTCGGTGAGAACAACCGCGCTGGCCGTTTGGCTGGCGCTGGGCGGTGCGCTGATACCGGGCTCGTCACACGCGGCGCAGGAGACGACGCTGGCGGCGAGCGGCCGCGATCCGGCGCAGTTTCCGGCGTATGTCGAGCAGCTTAAGCGGCGGGCGAGGGAGCAGGGCATCAGTCAGGGCACGCTCGACCGCGCTTTTGCGCAAATCCATTTCGTCGATCGGGTGATCAAGGCCGATCGCAATCAGCCGGAGCAGAAGGTAACCCTGGACGACTACCTGCGGCGGGTGATGTCGCCCGTCAAGGTGCGCCAGGGGCGCGAACTGTACCGGCAGCGCCATGCGCAATTGTCGCGGGCCAGCGAGCGTTATCGGGTGCCGGGGCGCTATATCATCGCGCTGTGGGGCATGGAGAGTGCCTATGGCAAGATTCAGGGGCGGGAAGACGTGGTGTCTGCGCTGGCGACGCTGGCGTTCGAAGGGCGCCGCGAGGCCTTTTTCAGTCAGGAGCTGCTGGCGGCGCTGCAGATAATCGAGCAGGGACACGTTGGCGATGCGTCGCTGAAAGGGTCCTGGGCCGGCGCGATGGGGCAATGCCAGTTTATGCCGAGTTCCTTCCTGCGCTATGCGGCGGATGGCGATGGTGACGGGCGCATCGATATCTGGAATAACATCGATGACGTATTTGCCTCTACCGCCAGCTATTTATCCAAAGAGGGCTGGCAGCCCGGCATCGGTTGGGGGCGCGAGGTCAAGCTGCCCGCCGGTTTCAACCGGGCCGAACTGGGGCTGAAGGACGCGCAGGCGCGCAGCGTCAACGCCTGGCAACAACGCGGCGTGCGGCGTGCGGATGGCAGTGCGTTGCCGCACGCCGTTCAGCGCGGCTGGATCATTGCGCCGGACGATCTGCAGGGGCGGACGTTCCTGGTCTATGATAATTTCCGCACCCTGATGCACTGGAATCGCTCTTACTATTTCGCTATCGCCGTGGGTATGATGGCGGACGCGATCGGACATTGATTCGACACACCAATAATCGGCTTGGCGCGCCAAGCCTCTACAGTTTGGGAGAAGCGGTATGTATCAACATAGAGACTGGCAGGGTTCGTTGCTCGATTTCCCGGTGAACAAGGTGGTTTGCGTCGGCAGCAACTACGCCGATCACATCAAGGAAATGGGCAGCGCGGTTTCCGTCGAGCCGGTGGTGTTTATCAAACCGGAAACGGCGCTGTGCGATATCCGCCAGCCGGTGGCCATCCCTAAAGAGTTCGGTTCAGTGCACCATGAGGTCGAGCTGGCGGTGCTGATCGGCACGCCGCTGAAACAGGCCAACGAAGACCGCGTGGCGCGGGCGATCGCCGGTTACGGCGTGGCGCTCGATCTGACGCTGCGCGATCTGCAGGCGGGTTTTAAAAAAGCCGGCCAGCCGTGGGAAAAGGCCAAGGCCTTCGACGGTTCCTGCCCGATGTCGGGATTTATCCCGGTAGCCGAGTTCGGCGATCCGCAAAACGCCGAGCTGTCGTTGACCGTTAACGACCAGCTGCGCCAGCAGGGCAATACGCGTGACATGATCACGCCGATCCTGCCGCTTATCAGCTACATGAGCCGTTTCTTCACGCTGCGCGCCGGCGACATCATTCTGACCGGCACGCCGCAGGGCGTGGGCCCGATGGCTTCCGGCGACATGCTGAAAATCAGCCTGAACGGCAAAACCCTCAGCACCCGGGCGATCTGATTTCTCCTCGCCGCCGGCATCGTCGGCGGCAAAACTTGCATCTCGCGGCTAAAATGTCTATATAGTCCCCCCTCGAACCTGTGCGCAGGTGACTTTTCCCTTTACCTAAACCGGACGCTAACATGTCACAACTCGCTTTTTGGCAACAGAAAACGCTGGCGGAAATGTCAGAACAAGAGTGGGAGTCGTTGTGCGACGGGTGCGGGCAATGCTGTTTGAATAAGCTGATCGACGAAGATACCGACGAGATTTATTTTACCAACGTAGCCTGCAACCAGCTCAACATCAAATCCTGCCAATGCCGCAACTACGAGCGGCGCTTCGAGCTGGAAGAAGACTGCATCAAACTGACGCGCGAGAACCTCACCACCTTCGATTGGCTGCCACCTACCTGCGCCTACCGTCTGATTGGCGAAGGTAAACCGCTGTTCCCCTGGCACCCGTTGCTGAGCGGCTCCAAGGCGGCGATGCACGGCGAGCGCATCACGGTGCGGCATATCGCGGTGCGTGAGAGCGAAGTGGTGGACTGGCAGGACCATATCCTCAACAAGCCGGACTGGGCCAGGTAAAATCGGAACCCTTGCGGATCAAGGCGGGGCGCGATGCAAGAGGGCGGAGTGGTTGGGCACTCCCCCTTTGCGTTGTTGAGCTAACCCGCTGGCGTGAGGCTCATGGCATAAGCCGTCATTTCACTCTTTTTTATCGCGCCGGTGCCAGTTCGCCAGGTTTTTTAGCGGTTGTTTCACATAAGGGCTGGCTTTGATCAGGCTGAACAGCAGCTTATTCACCGCCGTACCCACCTTGTCCATCGGCCGGTCGATATCGAGAAACAACACCGCGCGCAGCTCGTCGGTATCATTACGCACTTCGTGCTCATAAGAGTCGTCAAACAAAATCACTTTGCCTTCATCCCAGTGCAGGATTTGATCGTCAACGCGGATCCACAGCTTTTCCCGATCCTTTGGCACGATTAATCCCAGATGAGCGCGTACCACGGCACGCGTCGGGCCTTTGTGCGGCACGATATGATAGTGCGGCTTAAGGATAGAGAACATGGCGGTGCGCATGCCGGGGATCTCGCTGACCGCTTGCGCGGTACGCGGGCAAATGGCGCAGTTTTCATCAACGCGTTGCCCATAGACAAACAGCCCGAAGGTTTTCCAGTTATCCCCTTTGGAGATGCGTTTCTGATCCGGTGATATTTGGTGGAATGCGGGAATATCTTCAGGATGCTCCAACAGGCGATCCAACTCCTCCCGAATGGCGGGCCAACGGGCTTCCAGCGCCGTCACCCAATTAAATTCATGATTACCGATCTGCGGCGTGGTGGAGATTAGCGAATGGCGAGTCTGAAACTCGCCGTTCCAGCGCAGGAATCTTTTCCCTGTTTTAAGCAGCAGGCGACGCAGGAACGGGCGCTGAGACGAGGGAGGCAATGCGGTATCCGGCATAGATCGTGTCCTTGATATCATTTGCTGTAGTCAGCCAAAGACTGGGCCCGGCTTACTAGAGAAAAAGTGTGGAAATCCAAACGTCATCAGCATAGGTAAAGAATCAGGAACGATTTTAATCATTAGTGCGCGAACGGTGAGTCGAGACTCGATGCGCGCTATCAGCATTGCGGGATAAGGGAGAATTTTTGCAAGTCAGGGGGAAGGGGGAAAAAAGCCCCTACATAGATGAGGGGCAAGACACACAACAACACCAGGGAAATCGGTAGTACTCACTTTGCCGATACTATAAGGATTTTATGGGCAAAGTTCACCAAAATATTGTGCTCTGAATGTGACAAAGGCGCAGTCGTTCATAAATAACGGTAATTTATTGTCGGCCGAAAGCCGAGAGGATTGCGCCGACATCGCCTGTTTTTGCCTGCTGGTATCACAGAAGTTTAATGTTATGTAAATTACGCGCGTAATCGAGCCAGGATGCTTCTTTTTAAGCGATAAGTTGGGTAATTTGGCCGCTCTCCCGCAAGTTCGAGAGCATAACAATGAAAATGGTTCGTCTGTTTGCCGTGGCTGGAGCGCTGATCGTGCTCGTTTATTTCCTCACACATACCTGAAATGGGGTTATCTCTGAATTTGACAGCAATACCCTAAAAAAAACGGCGCCTTCAGGCGCCGTTTTTGGTTTATGTACCGATCAGCGGCCGAACAGATCGCGGCGGCGTGGGCGAACAAACTGTGCGATCAACACGATCAGCGCCACCAGCAGGTAGGCGCCGAAGATGCCGACCAGCCATTGCGGCATTTCCAGGGTCAGGAACTGCCATTGGCGCACGGAACAGTCACCGGAGGCGTGGAACACCGCCGGCAGCCATTTGTCCAGCGGCAGCCACGAAGGGAAGCTGACGAAGAAATCGCAGGTATTGAACGGCGAAGGGTGCAGTTGGATCATGGTGTGCTTCCACGCCAGCTGAACGCCTTCCCAGGCGCTGTAGATCCACAGCAAGATCGCCGCGTAGCGCAGCGGGGTTTTCGGCGCGATGGCGCCCACCAGCGAGGCGCCGAGGATGCCGAACAGTGCGCAACGCTCGTAAATGCACATGACGCAGGGCTGCAGCAGCATCACGTGCTGGAAATAGAGCGCGACCAGTTCCAACACCAACGCTGTCAGGGCCATCAGCAGCCAGGCGCCGCGTCCTTGTGAACAGCGGTTAAAGAATTGCAACATATCTAGATTCTTCCATGCAGTAAGCAATTGAACCGGCAGTGTAAACCAATTCATCTTCGCTGCCAGCCACCTGGGCCGGTTTCCGCGTAAAAATAGTCGGTTTACTCTGCCGGCGCCGCATCAGTGGCCGATAGCGTCGAGAGGAGGCAGCGTCAGCCAGTGCCACTGCGTCAACAGTTCGGTCGCCGGCTCCAGCGTGAACTGTACGCACAGCAGGCCGACCACGGTCAGCACCACCGTATACGGCAGGGCCATCCACACCATGCGTCCATACGACAGGCGCACCAGCGGCGCCAGCGCCGACGTCAGCAGGAACAGGAACGCCGCCTGGCCGTTCGGGGTAGCGACAGAAGGCAGGTTGGTGCCGGTATTGATGGCGACCGCCAGCAGTTCAAACTGTTTCAGCGCAATGGCGCCAGACTCCAGCGCGGCACGCGCCTCGTTGATGTAAACCGTGCCGACGAACACGTTGTCGGAAACCGACGACAGCAGACCGTTGAACAGGTAGAACAGCGAAAGCTGAGAGGCGGGCTCGGCGCGCAGCACAAACTGGATCACCGGGCTGAACAGGTGCTGTTCGATGATCACCGCAACGACGGTGAAAAACACCGTCAACAGGGCGGTGAACGGCAGCGCTTCCTGGAACGCTTTGCCGATGGCGTGTTCATCGTTCACGCCGCACAGCGAGGTGGCGAGAATGATCACCGACAGGCCGATCAACCCGACCTCGGCCAGGTGGAAGGCCAGTGCCAACACCAGCCAAACGCCGATCAACGCCTGCATCACCAGCTTGAGACGTTCTTGCTTGCTGCGGCCTGCAGTGGCCTTGCGGTCATACTCTTTCAGCACCTCGCGCACTGCGTCCGGCAACTGCACGCCGTAGCCAAACAGACGAAAACGCTCTACCAGCCAGCAGACCAGCAGGCCGCACACCAGCACCGGCAAGGTGACCGGCGCCATGCGCAGGAAGAAGTCGATGAAGCCCCAGTCCGCGCTCTTGGCGATGATCAGGTTCTGCGGCTCGCCCACCATCGTCATGACTCCGCCAAGCGCGGTGCCGACGCCAGCATGCATCAGCAGGCTGCGCAGAAAGGCGCGGAATTGTTCCAGCGTCTGTTTGCGCTCTTCGCCGGTGAAATCGCTGTCGTCGCCGATGTCGCCGTCGGGGCGATTTGAGGTCACGTTGTGATAGATGGAATAGAACCCTGTGGCGACGCTAATCACCACCGCCACGACCGTCAGCGCGTCGAGGAAAGCGGAAAGGAAGGCGGCGGCCAGGCAGAATGCCAGCGACAACAGCGTTTTCGAGCGGATGTTGAGCAGCAGTTTGGTAAATACGAACAGCAGCAGCTGCTTCATAAAGTAGATGCCGGCTACCATAAAGACCAGCAGCAGCAGCACTTCCAGATTATGTTCGATTTCCTGCGAGACCTGGGCCGGGCTGGTCATGCCGATGGCTACCGCCTCCAGCGCCAGCAGGCCGCCCGGCAGCAACGGGTAGCACTTCAACGCCATCGCCAGGGTAAAGATGAACTCCACCACCAGCAGCCAACCCGCGATAAACGGACTGGCGAAAAAGAACACCAGCGGGTTGATCGCCAGGAAAATAATAATGGTCAGTTTGTACCAGTCGGGAGATTGCCCCAGGAAGTTTTTGAGCAGGGCGCTGCGCAAGGTTGTTTCCATTGTCCTTTATGCATCCTTAAATCAGTCGTAGCACGTACCCTAACAACGCGGCGGGGGCGGGCGCAACCGGAGCTTGTTTTACGGCGGTAAATTTCTTGCAACCGGTGTTTTTGCGCGTTTTTTGCCACTTTATGCACACTTTCGTTTATTGTTTTTCGCTCACGCTATGTCATGTCTGTGTGATCTGGTATGATGAGCTGATTACTTTTACTGAATTTATCGTCGCAACGGAACGTCAAACACATGGTCATAAAGGCGCAGAGTCCTGCCGGTTTCGCGGAAGAGTACATTATTGAGAGTATTTGGAATAATCGCTTCCCCCCTGGCTCTATTTTGCCCGCGGAGCGTGAGCTTTCGGAGTTGATTGGCGTCACGCGCACCACATTACGTGAAGTGTTGCAACGTCTTGCCCGCGATGGCTGGTTGACCATTCAGCATGGCAAACCGACCAAAGTGAACAATTTCTGGGAAACGTCCGGCCTCAACATCCTTGAGACCGTAGCCCGTCTCGATCACAAAAGTGTCCCGCAGCTGATCGATAATCTGCTGTCGGTACGCACCAATATCGCGTCGATCTTTATTCGCGCCGCGGTGCGCAATCATCCGGAGCAGGCGCAGGAAGTGCTGGCGAAGGCTGCCGAAGTCGAAGATCAGGCGGATGCGTTCAATGTGCTGGATTATGAAATCTTCCGCGGTCTGGCGTTCGCTTCCGGCAACCCGATCTACGGCCTGATCTTCAACGGGTTGAAAGGGCTGTATACCCGCGTTGGCCGTTACTACTTCTCCAACCCGGAAGCGCGCAAGCTGGCGCTGACCTTCTACAGCAAACTGTCCACGCTGTGCCATGAGAAGATGTACGACCAGGTGATGGATACCGTGCGTAATTACGGTAAAGACAGCGGGGCGATTTGGCAGAGCATGCAGGGCACCATGCCAAGCGATCTGACCGAAGCGCGCCGCTGATCGCGTGCGAGCGAAATAATAAAGGGCGCCTTTCGGCGCCCTTTGTCGTTATGGCACAGCGGTTACTGCGGCGTAGGCCGCGGCGGGCAACGATCGAGCAGCTCTACGCTGCCGTCTTCGTTTTGCTGCTCGAGGATCACGTCGAAGCCCCACAGGCGATGCAGATGTTTCAACACGTCGCGGCGGCTTTTATCCAGCGGTGCGCGTTCCTGCGGAATATAACGCAGGGTCAACGAGCGGTCGCCGCGCAGATCCACGTTCCAGATCTGAATGTTCGGTTCGTGGTTGCTCAGATTGTATTGCGCCGACAGCTCCTGGCGGATCGCCCGGTAGCCGGCTTCGTTGTGGATCGCGGCGATTTCCAGATAGTTGTTGCGATCGTCGTCCAGCACGGTGAACAAGCGGAAGTCGCGCATCACTTTGGGCGACAGGAACTGGCTGATGAAGCTCTCGTCCTTGAAGTCGCGCATGGCGAAATGCAGCGTGTCCAGCCAGTCTTTGCCGGCGATGTCCGGGAACCAATAGCGATCTTCTTCGGTCGGCGATTGGCAGATGCGCTTGATGTCCTGGAACATGGCGAAGCCCAGCGCGTAAGGGTTGATACCGTTATAGTACGGGCTGTTGTACGGCGGCTGGTACACCACGTTGGTGTGGCTGTGCAAAAACTCCAGCATAAAGCGTTCGGTCACCCGGCCTTCGTCGTACAGATGATTGAGAATGGTGTAGTGCCAGAAGGTGGCCCAACCCTCGTTCATCACCTGAGTCTGTTTTTGCGGGTAGAAATATTGGCTGACTTTGCGCACGATGCGCAACACCTCACGCTGCCAAGGCTCGAGCAGCGGCGCGTTCTTCTCGATAAAATAGAGGATATTTTCCTGCGGTTCACTCGGATAGCGGCGCGCCTGCTCCGGCGACTCTTCGCGCTCGACGCGCGGCAAGGTCTTCCACAGCGTGTTCACCTGGCTCTGCAGATACTCTTCGCGGCTTTTCTGGCGCGCTTTCTCTTCCACCAATGAAATTTTTTGCGGGCGTTTGTACCGGTCGACGCCGTAATTCATCAGCGCGTGGCAGGAATCCAGCAGCCGTTCCACCTCATCGACGCCGTAGCGCTCTTCGCACTGGCTGATGTAGTGGCGGGCAAACAGCAGATAATCGACGATAGAGCTGGCATCAGTCCAGCTGCGGAACAGGTAGTTGTTCTTGAAGAATGAGTTGTGGCCATAGCAGGCGTGCGCCATCACCAGCGCCTGCATGGTGATGGTGTTCTCTTCCATCAGGTAGGCGATGCAGGGATTGGAGTTGATGACGATTTCATACGCCAGCCCTTGCTGGCCTTGCTTGTAGCGCTGCTCGGTTTCGATGAACTTTTTGCCGAAGGACCAGTGGGTATAGTTGATCGGCATGCCGACGCTCGAATAAGCGTCCATCATCTGCTCGGAGGTGATCACCTCGATCTGATGGGGGTAGGTGTCGAGCCGGTAATGCTTGGCGACGCGGTCGATCTGCTCCAAATACACCTGCAGCAGTTCGAACGTCCAGTCCGGTCCATCGCTCAGACGTTTATCATCCTTAACCTTTTCATGTGTTGAAGTAGTCATCAGCGCACCCTCATTATTCACGGGCCTCGCTCAAACGGCAGGCCCTGTAACAAGCATAGTTCAAGTCATAATTAACCGTTGCAAATCAGTGAAATAAAAATGCCGGTACGCAAGGGAGCGAACGGCGGTCAATCTGGTGCCGCGTCCGTCCCGGCTGAAGCCTCGCGCTTCTTCTCCGAGTATAGCCCTGCGGCATGGGGGCGCAATAGCTGAAAACACACAGCGTAGTCCTGGATACAAGCGTTGCACGAGCCTCGAGGGCGGAGCCGTTCTGGCATTCAAACGGACTGCCGTCAATGGGAAAAGACGGGACTTGCCGCAGAGATTTCATGCGCTTTTCAGGCGATCCCTCAACCGTAGGATTTTCACCTCAAAGAGTTCATAAACCAGCTTGGCGCTGAGCATTGTCAAAGCGATAAACAGTGACCACATCGCCAGGCATCCGACAGTAGAGTCGGGTTTCGGCAAGTAGTGATTGAGGGCAATCAAAACAGGCAGGTTGGTGAGATAGGCGGCGTACGACCAGCGCGCAATTCTGGCTGTTACCGCTTTCATGAGGTTGGGCAAGTCGACGTGATAGAACGTGGTTATCAGGCAAGCGAAACCAACATTGGCAATATCGAACAGAAAGATCTTCAAGAACCGGCTTTCATCCATGAAAACGTCAGGTTGGGAAGCGATAGCTATCGCGATCGGGATGAGTAATAACCCTATCCAGGAGAGTCTGTTGATTTTATTTGATACGAATAACCAAGAAAAAATGACGCCAATCATGAGTGAGTCGAGGCGGTACAACGATGTTGAACGAATTTCGTTAAACGTCTGTTGCGCATTCATGGTGGCGTTCACTCTAAAGAGGAAGGAAAACAGTATCATCGCGGCGATTGCCAAGAGGATGCTGACTTTCTTATCTCTGACTATGAATAAAAAAACGGCGATCACGATGGGGAACAAGAAATAAAAAACCTCCTCGACAGCGAGGCTCCAGGCCTCACCGAAGAAGGCCGGGTGTGGATGGACCAAACTTTGCGTGAACGTGGAGAAGGCCAGTATATTAGGCGGCGCTTCAGGTCTGATATTGTTAATTAAGAATAAATTCAGCAATAAAAAGAGCAGATAGCTGGGATAGGTTCTCATCCAGCGACGAAACCAAAAAGCGGGGATCCAGCCAAGTGGCGTACTGGATTCTTTCACCTTCTCGAATATGATTCTGCCGATCAGAAACCCGGATAAGACAAAGAACAGTTCTACCCCTAAGAAACCACCGAACTTAAAGGTTTGTGCTGACGGGAACGCTGCAAGTAGAAATGTTCTGCCATGGGAGAAAATGACCATGATAATTGCAGCGGACCGGCACAGGTCAAGCCATGGGTTTAGCGTTTTTTTCATAAAGCTTTAATGTTATCTCGGACAATCACTGGCAAATCAATGGCCGGGATTCTAGCATAACGTTCTCAAGAAACCTTCCTGTCTATCAATACCTCTCGCCACCCGCGCATCCGCCATTTCTTTGTCGCTTGTTACAGTAAAATGCCTCGCCTGCAATGAGCGTTGAGATTTGAAGTGTTATGTTATATTGTAACTTTTCGTTTTCTTAATTCTCAATGACGGACAAGGAGCGCATTTTGGCGAGGCATTTTGGCAAACTGGCGGTGGCGCTGGCGGCGATGTTCATAAGCGGACAGGCGGTCGCCCACGGGCATCATTCACATGGCAAACCGCTGACGGAAGTGGAAAAAAGGGCGGAAGCGGGCGTGTTCGACGATAAGGACGTCAAAGATCGCGACTTGGCCGACTGGGAGGGGGTATGGCAATCCGTCTATCCTTATTTGCTCAATGGGGAGCTTGACCCGGTGTTCAAGAAGAAAGCGACGCAGGATAACAGCAAGAGCTTCGCCGAAGTGAAGGCGTATTACCGCAAAGGGTACGCCACTGATGTGGATACCATCGGCATTGAGAACGGCGTCATGGAGTTTCACCGCGGAGATCAATCCAGCGCCTGTCAGTATAAGTACGCCGGGCATAAGATCCTGACTTATGTCTCCGGTAAAAAGGGCGTGCGCTATCTGTTCGAATGCCAGGATGCCGACAGCCAGGCACCGAAATTCGTGCAGTTCAGCGATCATATTATCGGCCCGCGCAAATCGGCGCATTTCCATATCTTTATGGGCAACACGTCGCAGGAGGCGCTGCTGAAAGAAATGGATAACTGGCCGACCTACTACCCGTTCCAGCTACAGACCAAAGAGGTCGTGGACGAGATGCTGCATCACTGACGCCGGTCTGTCCCACAGTCACAAGCCCGCACGGGTGGGCTTGTGCTCAGTCAAACGGCCTGATTTGCAGATAATCATCCGTAACCTCCAGTTCAAATAACGTTTCATCCGTCAACAACGCTGCGCGCATTCGCTCCCGGGCTTGCCGATAGCGTTCCTCCAATTGAACGGCACCGGCGCTTTCCCATGCGGCGCGGCTTGGCCACTGCGCATAGCCGATAAACTGCCCGCCCGCATCGCGATGCAAACGCGAACCGAGGCTGCCGCGCTGCAGATAGATACCCTGAGTCAACTCAAGCCAGGCCTGGCGAAAGGCTGATTCGTGTCCGGTTTTGACTGAGAATCGGTAGATAGCGATAAACATAACAGGCACTCCAGAATAGCGATAATGTGAACTCTAGGATCTGCTCGACGGCATAACGGTTCATATCGTGCTGAGCGATGAAAAGGAGGGATTGGCGCCAGGGTGTGCGGCTGCTCAATTCAATAGCAATAATGGGGCTATTATTGGCTGAAATTTTACGCGACTTTTCTGCTGTGAAGACAATGACCCGGGTTTGTCTGTTGTGTTGGTTTTATGTGTTTTGTTGGTGTTTTATTCTGTTTATGTGTTGGCTGATATTTTTATATTCTGTTAAAACCATGTTGCTTATCACGCCTTTTTTTGGTGCTGTCAGTGACAGCATTGCTAGCGATTCAGCGTCGACCTCACGTTATAATCCCCCATGAACCGCATCTTATCGCTATTTACTGGCGGCTATTGCAAATGCCTGGCCTATCGACGATAAATTAATTGTGAATATTGTCACGTTTGATGATGAAGTTGTTGGACGGATTTTTTCACTGAGTTAATTTCCTGTGAGCAGAAGATTATGCTTTGTGAAGCCTTGAGCTGGAGTCAGCGATGCGAGTGGTAATTTTAGGTAGTGGAGTGGTGGGCGTAGCCAGTGCCTGGTATTTGGCGAAAGCGGGGCATGAGGTGACGGTGATCGATCGTCAGCCCGGCCCGGCATTGGAGACCAGCGCGGCGAACGCCGGGCAGATCTCACCGGGCTATGCTGCCCCCTGGGCGGCGCCGGGCGTGCCGCTGAAAGCCATCAAGTGGATGTTCCAGCGCCATGCGCCGTTGGCGGTCCGCCTCGACGGCAGCAGCTTCCAGCTGAGCTGGATGTGGCAGATGCTGAAAAACTGCAATACCGAACACTACATGACCAACAAAGGCCGCATGGTGCGCCTGGCGGAATATAGCCGCGATTGCATCAAAGCGCTGCGCCAGGAAACCGGCATCCAGTACGAAGGGCGTCAGGGCGGCACGTTGCAGCTGTTCCGTACCCAACAACAGTTTGAAAACGCGGCGAAAGACATCGCGGTATTGGAAGATGCCGGGGTGCCTTACCGGTTGCTGGAGGCCAACCAGCTCGCCAGCGTCGAACCGGCGCTGGCGCAGGTGGCGCACAAGCTGACGGGCGGTTTGCAGTTGCCTAACGACGAAACCGGCGATTGTCAGCTGTTCACGCAGCAATTGACGAAGATGGCAGAGCAGGCGGGCGTGACCTTCCTGTTCAACCGCAGCGTCGATCGCCTGCTGGTGGAGGGCGACAAGATCGCCGGCGTGCAGTGCGGTGAAGAGGTGTTCAAAGCCGATAGCTACGTGGTGGCGTTCGGGTCGTACTCTACGGCGCTGCTGCGCGGCCTGGTGTCTATCCCGGTTTACCCGTTGAAGGGCTATTCGCTGACCATCCCGATCGCTGATGAAACGGCGGCGCCATTCTCTACGGTACTGGATGAGACGTACAAAATCGCCATTACCCGTTTCGACCAGCGTATTCGCGTCGGTGGTATGGCGGAGATCGTCGGTTTCAATACTCAGCTGGAGCAAAAACGGCGCGAAACGCTGGAGATGGTGGTGCGCGATCTCTATCCGAACGGCGGCAGAGTGGAGGACGCGACGTTCTGGACCGGGCTGCGCCCGATGACGCCGGACGGAACGCCGATCGTCGGCCGCACTTCGCTGAAGAATCTGTACCTCAACACCGGGCATGGCACGTTGGGCTGGACGATGGCCTGCGGTTCCGGGCAGTTGCTGTCCGATCTGATGTCCGGCATTACACCGGCGATCCCTTCCGATGATCTGGCGGTGGCGCGCTACAGCGCCGGGTTTCGCCAGCAACACGCGGTTCCGCTGAGCGACGTGCATCCCGCACGCTAATCGTCCGATTCGATTATAGACTTTCCTGGCCACGCGCAGGCGCGCGTGGCCGCTGTATGCTGCCCCAAGGAGAAACGATGCCCCGTCCGATAACCGCCACGATGCATCTCGGCGCGATTGAAAACAACCTGCAGGTGGTGCGCCGTTTTGCCCCCGGCGCCAAAGTCTGGGCGGTGGTTAAAGCCAACGCCTATGGCCACGGCATCAAACACGTTTGGCGCAGCATGGCGCAAACCGACGGTTTCGCCATGCTGGATCTGGCCGAAGCGGTGCTGCTGCGTGAGTCCGGCTGGCAGGGGCCGATTCTGCTGCTGGAGGGCTTTTTCCAGCCGCAGGATCTGGCGCTGCTCGACCGTTATCACCTGACGACGGCGGTGCACAGCGACTGGCAGTTGGCGGCGATCGCCGACGCCAGGCTGAGCGCGCCGCTCGACGTCTATTTGAAAGTGAATAGCGGCATGAACCGGCTGGGATTCGCACCCGAACGGCTGCACGAGGTGTGGCGCAGGGCGCAGGCGGTTGCCAACATCGCCGAGCTGACGCTGATGAGCCATTTCGCCACCGCCGACGGCCCGGAAGGAGTGACCCGGCAGATGGCCACCATCGAGGCGGCCGCCGCCGATATACCGCTGCCGCGCTGCCTGGCCAACTCGGCCGCCACGCTGTGGTATCCTTCGACCCACGGCAGCTGGGTGCGCCCTGGGATCATTCTCTATGGCGCCTCGCCGAGCGGTTGCTGGAGTGATGTGGCGTCGACGGGGTTGCAGCCGGCGATGACGCTGAGCAGTGAAATCATCGGCATTCAGCAATTGAAGTCTGGCGATCGCGTCGGCTATGGCGGCCGTTACAGCGCCGCCGGCGCGCAGCGTATCGGCGTGGTGGCCTGCGGTTATGCCGACGGCTATCCGCGTCATGCGCCGACCGGTACGCCGGTATGGGTGGATGGCGTACTGACGCGCACCCTGGGAACGGTATCGATGGATATGCTGGCGGTAGATTTAACGCCCTGTCCACAAGCCGAATTGGGCGACGAAGTCGAGCTGTGGGGGAAACGCCTGCCGGTGGACGAAGTAGCCACGGCGGCAGGGACGTTAGGTTATGAGCTGTTGTCGGCGTTAGCGGCGCGGGTGCCGGTCGTCACCGAAGCCTGAGCCGGGCTCAGGCGACTTTTCTGATCTGTCCTTTAATCTGCTTGCTGAGACGCCGCGCGTGCAGCGCCAGCAGGCAGCCTACCAGCATGACCAACGCCAGCGACAGTTTCGGTTGCAGCGGCAACGCCATCGCCACCAGACCCAGCGCGGCGCCGCCCGCCATCTGCACGAAGCCGACCAGCGCAGACGCGACGCCGGCCTCATTGGAGTAGGGTTCCAGCGCATAGCTGGTGGCCGGGCCCATCACGAACGCCAATCCGGCGCAGGCGCTGGCGACCGGCAGCATATATGCCAGCCAATGCGCTTGCGCCGCCGCAGGCAGCAGCATGACGCCCAGCAGCAGCCCTAGACAGCCCAATCCCATCAGCATGCCGCCGATCGCCAGGCAAACCGGACGGCCGACTTTATGGATGATGCGGTTGGCGAAGAAGCTGACCAACATGATCCAGAAGCCGTTGGCGCCGAACACCAGCGAGAATTGCAGCGGGGTCAGGCCGGCGGTGCCCATCAGCACGTTGGGGGCCAGGGAAACGTAGGTCAACGCCATGCCCATCGCCCCGGAATTCACCACGGCAAAGGAGAAGAAACGCCGTTCGCTGAGGATGCGTGCGTATTGGCGCACCGGCAGCCCTTTGACCGGCACGGTATCGACGGGGCGGGTTTCAGGCAGATACAGCGCGATGATCGCCAATACCAGCAGCGCGTAGCCGACCAGGAACCAGAAAGGCGC
This sequence comes from Serratia sp. BFP-2025, assembly GCF_050880365.1. Lineage (NCBI taxonomy): Bacteria > Pseudomonadati > Pseudomonadota > Gammaproteobacteria > Enterobacterales > Yersiniaceae > Serratia > Serratia sp. BFP-2025. The sequence continues at coordinate 1,236,493 of NZ_JBPAFV010000001.1, forward strand.
GCGCCAGCCGAAGGCCTCGGCGAGCAGACCGCCGAGCAGCGGCGCCAGCGCCGGGATGATGTTCAGCGTGCCGTTGAGGAAGCCGAACGCGCGAGCGGCATCGTCACCATTCAGGCGATCGCGTACGCCGCTGAAGGCGACGACGGCGGTGCAACAGACCGCTACCCCTTGCAGCAGACGCGAGGCGATGAAAACGGTCGGGTTGCTGGCCAGCGCCGCCATCGCCGCACCGAGCATGTAGAGAATAATGCCGGCCAGCGCCACCGGTTTGCGGCCGTAGTTATCCACCAACGGACCGGCGATGACCTGGCCGAGGCCGAGCACCAAAATAAACAGTGAAATGGTGGATTGTATCAGCGCTTCACTGCTGCCCAGACCGACGGCGATGGCGGGAATGGTCGGCAGATAAAGATCGATGCCTAATGGGCCAAGCAGCACCAGGCTGAGAAGCAGAAACAGAAACTTTTGCATAACAAGAAAGGCACGTCCGAGTGACAAAGAGGGCTAGAGTAGAGATTCTGGCGGCAAATGAAAAGGGGCAAAGCGCGGTCAACGCTGCGCTGCCGGGCGGTAATAGAGCGCCGAGACGGTGTCGGCCACGTAGCGGGCCTGATGGCGGGCGTCGTCCAGCGCGCGATGCGGCATGCCTTCGAATGGGCGGTTCTTTTTCGGGTTAAAGCCGTGCAGTTCCGCCAGCGTGATCACTGTGCGCACGTCCTGTGTATCCCAGAATTTCCACGGGCAGGGCATTTCCAACTGCTGGAAGGCGTGTTCGAGGATCGCGCAATCGAACTCTTTGCCGTTGCCCCAGACTTTCACCGTGTCGGTGCTGTTCATATGGATAAAGCGGCTGAGGCTGCTCAGCACGCGTTTCAGGCTCTCGGTGCCGCCGAAGGCCTGCTTGCGCGCTTCATCGGACTGTTTCGCCCACCAGGCGACCGTATCCAGGCTGATGGTTCTGCCCGGTTGGTCTTTCTGACTGCTGACGGCGGTTTCGAATTCGGCGCCCAGTTCCCCGGTGCGGGGATCGAAAAACACTGCCGCAACCACCAAAATGACGGCGCTGGGTTTTATATCCAGGGTTTCAATGTCTAACATCAGATGGTGCATCGGCGTTTCCGGTGGTGGGTGAGGTTGCCTAATCTTACTACAGAACGTGCGTTGATGCGGCTGGTGCGCACATGAAATCCTTTTAAAGCGCCGCGTTCAGGTTATGATGCTCGGGATACTCTTGTCTGGTTGGTCGCTATCGGTGAGAACGCTTATCTTTATTTTGTGCATGGTCGGCTACTTGCTGTTGCTGGGCTACCTTAGCGTGTTCGTCACAGACAAGATCTGTGAGAAGGCGGGTAACTACACCAAAATATGCCGCATCGTAGACATATCCGAGCCTCATATCCCCAAATAACGCCCTGTTTACCCCAGATAGTCGGTGGTAATCAGCGGGGTCAGAATCGCCGCCAGCGCCGTGAGCGCAGCCCACTGACGCCAGCCCAACCGCGCCAGCCAGTCATGCCGCTGCGGGGGCGTGGCCAGTTGCCCGACGGCCACGGAGCCGGTCAGCAACAGCGTCAGAATCAGCAGTACCAGGCTGCGGCTCAGCAGCGTAAACTCGACATGCAGCACATTGGCGTAATACAGACGCATCAGAATAAAATAGCTCAGCAAGATCCAGGCGAAAATGACGTTTTTCTTGAGCACCTGCTGCAGCATCAGCGCGAGGAACAGGCTGTGAAACAGCGACAGCAGCGGGGCTTCGAACGGATGCCGAACGCAGACGTTGTAAACCGCCATGTAGATGTTAAAAACCAGCAGGATATAGACTACGTAAATATACCAGCCGTAGATCACTTTAAGTTTTTTTGAGTTCGGCGGCAGGGAGAGTGCGTCCGGTTTCATTAAGGCCTCCTGATGACGCCACGCAAATGTTGCGAATGAGGGCGGTGCGCCGGCATCGTAATTTAAAATCCACAGGGTATATATCACCCGGGCGCTAAATGACGATTAAACACAGGATCGGCTTTATTTCCGCGTTGGCCGGGAACTCTTTTTCGCGCTCGGGGTCGATTGACGTGCGAATGTTCGGCGGTTTTTACATCACAGCGAAAGACGTAATACATTGATATGAAAGATTATAAAAACACTTCGGGTACAAAGATCCTGCTGCTGTTCAGCCTGGCGTTTTACACCCTGTTGCCACCGTTGTTGACGGCGGCCGTATTCAACCGTTTCAATCTTAATCCGTTCGCGATCGTCAAATTTTTTCACTTTAACCCGTTTTTGGCCGATCGGGGCATACCCGGTTACCAGACCTTCTGCTACTTGCTGATGCTGTGGTTGGGGGTGAATATTTTGCTGTGGTTGCTGGTATGGGGGGCGGTGCGGATGTATCGGCGCTGGCGAACGCCGCGCGGCTGATATTTTACCAAACGGAAAAAGTTGCGCAGGGAAATGACTTTACATTTAATAATGAGACGTATTATCATCCGTTTCGCCGGTGAGGGGAAAAGGGTTGTCTCCTTCTGTGCCCCCCAAGCCGGCACGACATTGCTCACATTGCTTCCAATTTTTTCATGCCAGCCTTCGTGCTGGCGTTTTTTTATTCCACGCCAGCAGCCGCAACCGCGGCGATCAATCTATTTTCATGAGCAGGCTGTTTAAAGCGAAAGCGCAGCGAGGCGTTAGAACAGCGAAAACAGCAACACGACCGGCAGACTCAACGGCCAGGTCAACCCGATGGTCAATGCGCTGATGCATCGAATCTTGACGGTGTCCCTGCTAACCAGATAGGTGAAAACCATAGAAACTAACAGACCAATAAAATAACAGTATTGCGTTGCAACCCACAGCGACGACATGAAACCCGATCCCAGTTGTATTTTTACGCGCGAATTCTAGGAGCTTGGCGGACGATAATCAATGACCCACGGCCGTTAATTCAAACCTTTATCCATAAGAATACATAATTTATTTCTATAAAGAACGTAGGGTTATTAACGGCTTTCTGTTTATTTCGAAAAGAAATCAACAATATAGTTACCGGTAACATTGGTGAGTGAACAAGCCTACACCAGAGTGAGACACGGTTAGGCAAGAAAAGGGGTGGTGAGTCACAGAGGAACGCGGTGAAACTGTAATTGATAAAAATTTATGATGTATTTGCGAAGGGCTTGGGTGAGAGGAAGCCGGGTTCGGTGGGCGCGTGTTCTTGCAGGTGCAGGGGGGCGTGTTGTTGGATGAAAGCATGACGCGATTCGGCGGTTTTGAGCGCACCGTGCGGATGCGCTGCCTGCCAGTCAGGAAGGGGCGTGGGTAGCCGCCGTAGGTTTAATGAATGTTAAGACCGTAGACGAACAGCCACGAAAACAGCAGCGCCAGCAGGCACGTCATCAATACGATGGAGATCATTTCCTTCACAACTTCATTCCTTTTCCCGGTGATTCAAATTTACTTCTCTTTGTTTTTGCGCGAGATTTTAGATCGTCATGGGTAAAAATCCTAGTTTTAATCCCATCTTTCGCTCGGCCATTGCGGCCTGCGCCGCTGCGGCCGTTCACGGCGATGCCGGAAAATCGGGCGTGTTAACCCGTCGTAGCTATTGTCGAACGTCGCGAGGCTGACTATATAAAATGGGGAGTGCGCGCAGCGTCGCTGGCAGTACGGCGCCTGCGTAAAGGGCGCCTGCCTATCGGTGTACCGCGCTTCCCTATGAGATAAAGGAGTCGGCAATGAGCTTAAAACCAACTATCGTGCTGGTACATGGATTCTGGGGCGGTGCGGCGCACTGGAGTAAAGTCATTATCGCGTTGTCGCGCAGGGGATATTCGGCGATCCATGCGGTGGAAATGCCGCTAACGTCACTGGCCGAAGATGCGGAGCGCACGCGCAAGATGGTCGCGCAACAAGCGGGGCCGGTCTTGTTGGTCGGGCACTCTTACGGTGGGGCGGTGATCACGGAAATGGGCAACCAGCCCAACGTGATTGGGCTGGTCTATATCGCCGCGTTTGCGCCGGATGCCGGTGAAAGTCCCGGCGGCATTACGCAAGAACATCCTCCGGCGGCAGTCGCGAATTTGGCGCCGGACAGCGACGGTTACCTGTGGATCAAGGCCGACAAGTTCCATGAAAGCTTTTGCCAGGATCTGACTGCTGACGAGGCGCTGGTGATGGCGGTGGCGCAGAAGGCTCCGCTGGCCGGCACCTTTGGCAACGCTATCGGCGACCCCGCCTGGAAACATAAACCGTCATGGTATCAACTCTCCAGCGACGATCGCATGATAGCGCCGGAGAATCAGCGGCGAATGGCGCAGCGGTTGCAGGCCAGGAAAGTGTTGACCTTGAATGCCAGTCACGCCTCGCTGGCCTCCCACGCCGATGAGGTGGCGAGGTTGATTGACGAAGCGGCCGGTTCGAAATAACGCCAGGGCGGGAATGTTATCCGGGCTGTAAAGCGGTTCTGGTGGCAAATTGTTTCTGCGCATCCTGCTTGCGCCGGGTGAAAAACCGGCGCAAGCAGGTTGGCCGTCAGGGATAAACAGGGATATCGCTATCGTAGCTAATTATTAACAGCGCAATCAACACCACGACGGTGGCAATAATGGCGTAGATTTCCGCCTTGCGCATATCGCCCTAGCGTCCGTTAACGCCGATCATTTCGATGGCTGCGCGGTGCAACCGCTGGAAATAATCATCGGGTTGCTTTTCCGCCTCCTGAACAAGACAGCTGAGCAGGTTCTGTTTGGTTATCGGTTTGTTGGCGATCAGCGCCAGCAACACGCTTTTGCCGAGCAGGCAGCATATTTGCTTATGGTATTCGTCAACATCGTGCTGGTTGAGGCCATAGAGGGTGTAATCGATCATGATGTCTAACCTGCTGACCGGTAAAAGCCCGCCACGGCGGACAGAGAAGCCATAGAAAAATAAAGTAAGGCAAATTTCGCTTAGGAAAGGGCTTAAGCGATAAGATAACGATAACTGAATGGGAATATTCCCATCAAGCCGTGCGGACGCGGCGGCGAATGTTTAGGAATAACCTCAGAAGAAAGAATAATAGGCAGCGCCATTCGGGATAACGCGGCTTATTATTTCTCGGATGGCGGTCAAAAATTATACGCTCAGGCTCGGCGATATATCATGGCGAAAAAGAAACAGCCGGAAAACGTGGTTCTCCGGCTGTGGTGGCGTTATTGCAGATTATTCACACGGTCTGTTTGCGAAACAGTTCGCGGAATACCGGATAGATATCGTCCGGTTCACGGATATGCTGCATGGCGAAGTTGTCGAATTTCGCCTGTAGATCCTCGTATTCGCGCCACAGCGTTTGGTGGGCGCGACGGGTGATTTCGATGTAGCTGTAGTAACGCACCATCGGCAGGAGCTTCTTCGCCAACAGCTCATGGCACAGCGGTGAGTCGTCTGCCCAGTTGTCCCCGTCAGACGCCTGCGCGGCGTAGATATTCCACTGCGCCGGGTCGTAACGCTCTTCGACCACTTCACTCATCAGCTTCAGCGCGCTGGAGACAATGGTGCCGCCGGTTTCCTGCGAATAAAAGAACTCCTGCTCGTCCACTTCTTTCGCCTGAGTGTGATGGCGGATATACACCACGTCGACGTTTTTGTAGGTTCGGCTCAGGAACAGATAGAGCAGAATGTAAAAACGTTTCGCCATGTCTTTGGTGGCCTGATCCATCGAGCCGGACACGTCCATCAGGCAGAACATCACCGCCTGGCTGGAGGGCTCCGGCCGGCGCTCGTAGTTTTTGTAACGCAGGTCGAAGGTGTCGATAAACGGCACGCTTTCGATTTTCTTGCGCAGCTCGGCAATCTCTTTACGCAGCCGCTCCTCTTCCAGCAGTTGCACCGGCTCGGTGTTTTCCAGCTGGGTCAGCGCGTCTTCCAGCTCGTGCAACGCGCGTCTTTTGCCGGCGGTCATGGCGGTACGCCGCGCCAGCGAATTTTGCAGTGAACGTACGACGCTGATGTTGGCCGGCACACCGTTAGCGGTATAACCGGCGCGATGGGTTTTGAACTCGGTCAGCTGTTTGTACTGGTTCTTTTTCAGGTTGGGCAGGGCGAGATCTTCGAACAAGAGATCGAGATACTCATCTTTGGAGATCTGAAAAACGAATTCATCCTGGCCTTCACCGTCCTGGCTGGCGTTACCCTGGCCGCCGCCACCGCCCGATCCGCCCTGAGGCCGCTCGACGCGATCGTTCTGCACAAAGTGGTCGTTGCCCGGGTGAACCCGATGGCGCGTGCCGCCGCGCCCCTGATGAAACATCGGTTCGTTGATATCGTCAGTGGGGATGGATACCGACTCCCCGCTGTCCACGTCGGTGACCGAACGCTTGTTGATGGCTTCGGCAATCGACTGTTTGATTTGCGACTTGTAACGGCGCAAGAAGCGCTGGCGATTCACCATGCTCTTGTTTTTGCCGTTCAGCCGTCGGTCAATGAAATAGGCCATACTTCCCCCAAACGACGTTGCCAACTCTTCATGTCCCGACCGCGACAGCGTAATGTGCAGCCCCTCCGTGGGCTGCGCTGCTACGGCCATGACTGCGGACATGGCCCTGATAATGCCGCTTACCTGAGGCGTTATGAGGATTTTCTGACCCGCAGATACCATTCACACAGCAGGCGCACCTGCTTGCGGGTATAACCTTTCTCCATCATGCGATCGACGAAGTCGTCGTGTTTTTTCTGCTCGTCCGTCGAGGTTTTGGCGTTGAACGAGATCACCGGCAACAGCTCTTCGGTATTGGAGAACATTTTCTTCTCGATCACGGTGCGCAGCTTCTCGTAGCTGGTCCAGTTCGGATTGCGGCCGTTGTTGTTGGCGCGGGCGCGCAGCACGAAGTTCACGATTTCGTTGCGGAAATCTTTCGGGTTGCTGATGCCGGCCGGTTTTTCAATTTTTTCCAGTTCGGCGTTCAGGGACTCGCGGTCGAACAGTTGACCGGTGTCGGGATCGCGATACTCCTGATCCTGGATCCAGAAGTCTGCGTAGGTCACGTAGCGGTCAAAAATGTTTTGGCCATATTCCGAGTAGGATTCCAGATAGGCGGTCTGGATCTCTTTGCCGATAAACTCGGCGTATTTCGGGATCAGATAGCCTTTCAGGTGTTCCAGGTATTTCTCCGCCAAATCTTGCGGGAACTGCTCGCGTTCTATCTGCTGCTCCAGCACATAGAACAGGTGAACCGGGTTAGCCGCCACCTCGGCGTGATCGAAGTTGAACACCCGCGAGAGGATTTTAAAGGCAAAACGGGTGGAGAGGCCGTTCATGCCTTCGTCAACCCCCGCATAGTCGCGGTACTCTTGATAAGACTTGGCTTTCGGATCGGTGTCTTTGAGGCTTTCGCCGTCGTACACGCGCATTTTCGAGTAAATGCTCGAGTTTTCAGGCTCTTTCAGCCGCGACAGCACGCTAAAGCGCGCCAGCGTTTCCAGGGTGCCCGGCGCGCACGGCGCGTGGGTCAACTCGCTGTGATCCAGCAGCTTATCGTAGATCTTGATCTCTTCCGACACGCGCAGGCAGTAAGGCACCTTGACGATATAGACGCGGTCGAGGAACGCTTCGTTGTTCTTGTTGTTGCGGAAGGTCACCCACTCGGATTCGTTGGAGTGCGCCAGAATAATGCCGTTGAACGGCAGGGCGGAGATGCCTTCGGTACCGTTGTAGTTGCCTTCCTGGGTTGCGGTCAGCAGCGGATGCAGCACCTTGATAGGCGCCTTGAACATCTCGACGAATTCCATAATCCCCTGGTTGGCGCGGCACAGGGCGCCGGAGTAACCGTAGGCGTCCGGATCGTTCTGCGCGTGGTTCTCCAGTTTGCGGATATCCACTTTACCGACCAGCGCCGAGATGTCCTGGTTGTTTTCATCGCCCGGCTCAGTTTTGGCGATGGCGATCTGTTCCAGAATGGAAGGGCGCACTTTCACCACTTTAAACTTGGTGATGTCGCCGCCGAACTCATGCAGACGTTTCGCCGCCCACGGCGACATGATGGTGCCGAGGTAGCGACTGGGGATATTGAACTCTTTTTCCAGGATCGTGGCGTCTTCCTGCGGATTGAACAGGCACAGCGGATGATCGTTGACCGGGCTGCGTTCGCCATTGGCGCTAAGGGTATAGATAGGCACGCGCTGCATCAACGCCTTCAGACGTTCCGCCAGCGAGGATTTACCGCCGCCCACCGGGCCCAGCAGATAAAGGATCTGTTTCTTCTCTTCCAGGCCCTGCGCGGCGTGTTTCAGGTAAGAGACGATCTGTTCGATAGCCTCTTCCATGCCGTAGAACTCTTCGAAGGCCGGATAGCGTGCGATCACGCGGTTGGAGAACAGGCGCGACAGGCGTGATTCTAGCGCAGTGTCGACCATCACAGGTTCACCGATAGCCATCAGCAGACGTTCGGCCGCGTTGGCATAGGCACTGCGATCTTGCCGGCAAATGGTAAGAAATTCCTGCAGTGTGAACTCTTCGTCCTTGGCAGCTTCATAGCGCTGGCGATAGTGGTCAAATATGTTCATGATGCCCGTCCTTTCGTTATTAGCACAGGTTAAAGAGAGCGTGTGATAGTGTTCTGGCTCCCGAAAGATGAGAATACGCCTAAGTACAGCAACCCGTATGCCAACTTGGTGCGCTTATTATCGCGAGTTGCGCTGTATGCCACTGGGCTCAGGATAAATTCACCTTCTGATTTAAGCTTAGTTTGCTTGCCGGAAAATTTCCTGCCGTAGAAAAAGCTTTTTTTAAGTCATATCAATGACTCAGTTATTACTCTGGGAGCCAAATGCCTTGTCTGGCGCGGCCTGCGGCTTGAATCGTCATCGTTCCGCCATGATTAATTCATAATTCCGCTATAAGTTATTCGATCTTGGTCGTTTTCTATTGTAAAGATTAGGCGCGTAACTAAATTTTCACATAAACTGTTGCGGCTATTAACCCTGTAATTTATGGAAAAAGAACCAGTGAAGATTTCAAAACTCAAAACGCTAGCAATTATCGCTTCCGCAATGGTTTGTGCGCAAAGTGCTCAGGCGGGAACCTGGTCACTCGGCGCTGCCGCGCTGGTTAGCCCGGACGCGTATCGTGGTTATCAGGACCGCGTTTATCCGGTGCCCGTCATCGACTATGAAGGTGACGACTTCTACTTCCGTACGCTGACCGCCGGTTACTACCTGTGGAAAGATCAGGAAAACCAGCTGAGCATCATGGGCTACTACACGCCATGGGGCTACCGTCCGGGCGACAGCGACGACGATCGCATGAAGCGTCTCGACAAGCGCCGCGGCACGCTGATGGCTGGCCTGGCCTATTCGCACAACGCCGAGTGGGGTACCCTCCGCACCACCTTTACCGGCGACACGCTGAACAACAGCAACGGGCTGGTGGGCGATGTGGCCTATCTGTACAAGTTTGATCTGGACGCGCTGACGCTGGTACCGGGCGTAGGCGTGATGTGGAACAGCAAGAACCAGAACAAATATTACTACGGCGTCAGCGCCAATGAATCCCGTCGCAGCGGCCTTGACAGCTACACCCCGGGCGATAGCTGGGCGCCGTACCTCGAGCTGAGCGCCAATTACCAGATCAACAAGAGCTGGAACGCCTTCTTCGTCGGTCGCTATGTGAAGTTGTCGGATGAAGTGAAAGACAGCCCGATGGTGGATAAATCCTACACCGGTTTGTTGATGACGGGTGTGAGCTACACCTTCTAATCATGCATTGCACGATTATCGTGCATCGCGTGCATCAAAAAGGGGCGCTGGCGCCCCTTTTGCACATCTGTAGTGCGCCGCCGCGCTCGGTGTATTAGGCCTTCTTGCGGCTGCGGAAGGTGACGCCCAATCGAGCAGGTTGTTCGCCGGCGGCGATCAGCGGTTTGCTCACGCGCCCGGTCTCTACGCAAACCATGGTTTTATAACCGTCGTTCGGCATGTCCCCCATGCTGCAAGAGAGCTCTACGCCGGGGTTCCAGGCGATAACGTCGCTCATATGGTGGTGGTGAACCTCGATGGTGCGAGCGAGCGCCGGATCGCGGATCAGGCTGAAGGCCTCGGGGCGGGTATAGACGCGGTCGGTTTGGCCGACGAAGGTCACTTCACCGGTCTGGCGCGCTTCGGCGCCGCCCGCCACCTTATCGATATACGGCTCGCCCAGGCCCGCTACGCTGACTCGATCGATGTCGCCGACCTGGAAGTAGCTGTGCAGCGCCGCAGTGGCTTGATAATCGCCGTGCGATTCCAGTTCGATCTCGCACTCTGCACCCAGCTTGAAGCGGGCGATCAGCGTGAAGGCGTGCGGCCACAGTTTGCGGGTCTGTTCGTTGTCTTTCAACGTAAAGGTCAGGATGACGCCGTTGTCATCTTCATCGTGCGCCGTCAGGCTCCAGGGCTGGTTGCGGGCAAAACCGTGCGAAGGTTGCCCGGCTGGGCCGAACCACGGCCAGCAGATCGGCACGCCGCCGCGGATGGCCTTGCCTTTAGCGAAAGGGGTATTGCTGCTGAGCCAAATCACCGGCTGCTCGCCGCTGGGCTGCCAGGCTAGCAAATGGGCGCCCTGCAGCGCGACGGCTGCGCGCACTTTCGGATGCGACACCACAACCACACCCAGCTCGTCGAGTTGACGTTGGCTGATGTAAGGAGAAATCTGTTCGGAAACGGGCAGGGTGAAAATTTTCTCGTTCATTTCATTACCTTATTGTTTGCCGGAGAGACAAATAAAAAAGGGCGACAAAAATGTCGCCCTTATTATCAGCTTAACATCATGCCATTACTTGGAGATGTGAGCGATCAGATCCAGAACCTTGTTGGAATAACCGGTTTCGTTGTCGTACCAGGAAACCAGTTTCACGAAGTTGTCGTTCAGTGCGATACCGGCTTTGGCATCGAATACGGAAGTCAGCACTTCGCCGTTGAAGTCGGTGGAAACCACGTCGTCTTCAACATAGCCCAGAACGCCTTTCATCGAGCCTTCAGCGGCGTCTTTGATGGCTTTCTTGATTTCTTCGTAGGTAGCCGCTTTTTCCAGACGCACGGTCAGGTCAACAACGGATACGTTAGGAGTTGGTACGCGGAACGCCATACCGGTCAGTTTGCCTTTCAGCTCTGGCAGAACCACGCCAACCGCTTTCGCTGCGCCGGTAGAAGAAGGGATGATGTTCTGGGATGCGCCGCGGCCGCCGCGCCAGTCTTTGTGGGACGGGCCATCAACGGTTTTCTGAGTAGCGGTGGTCGCGTGAACGGTGGTCATCAGGCCTTCAACGATACCGAAGTTGTCGTTGATGACTTTAGCCAGTGGCGCCAGGCAGTTGGTGGTGCAAGAGGCGTTGGACACGATGTCCTGGCCGGCATATTTGTCAAAGTTAGCGCCGCGCACGAACATTGGGGTCGCATCTTTGGATGGGCCAGTCAGAACGACTTTCTTAGCGCCAGCGGTGATGTGTTTACGTGCGGTTTCGTCGGTCAGGAAGATACCGGTCGCTTCAGCAACCACGTCAACGCCCACTTCGTTCCACTTCAGGTTAGCCGGGTCTTTCTCTGCGGTAACACGGATGGTTTTGCCGTTAACAACCAGGTGGCCGTCTTTAACTTCTACAGTACCGTTGAAACGGCCGTGAGTAGAGTCATACTTCAGCATGTAAGCCATGTACTCTGCATCCAACAGGTCGTTGATTGCAACGATCTCGATGTCAGAACGCTCTTGAGCAGCACGGAAAACAATGCGACCGATACGGCCAAAACCGTTGATACCTACTTTGATAGTCATATATTCCACCAGCTATTTGTTAGTGAATAAAAGGTTGGTTGTAAAATTACAAAAACCTTACCCAGCGTCAAGCGGAATCGTGTCAATTCTTGCGGCAAGTCAAACCGGAAGGGTGGTTTTGCACGCTTATTGCACAGTCCATTTGCGCTCGGCCTTATCCGTTATATGGGGACAAGCCGCCAAGTATAAAGTCAGCATGCGCAAGATGTGTGATCGTTATCACATATCATCGTGACGTGGCCTTTATGGGCTACAGTTTAGGCCAAAAAACCCTGCAGCGGTGTTAATTTTTTGTTATTATTAATCATTGTTTTCGTTGACATTATCCACATTCAGAGATAAGCACAAATGGCTAAAGAGACAACCCCCGGTCATCCGGTCACGGAACTGAATGAAATCCAACGTTATGTGACGCAACAGCGCGGCACCGAAGCGCCGTTCAGCGGCAAATTGCTGCACAATAAGCGTGAGGGCGTGTACCATTGTCTGTGTTGTAACCAGCCGCTGTTCTATTCCGAAACCAAATACGATTCCGGCTGCGGCTGGCCGAGCTTTTATGAGCCGGTTTCCGCCGATGCGATTCGTTATCTCGATGATAACTCTCATAATATGCATCGTGTTGAAATCCGCTGCGGCCACTGCGACGCGCACCTGGGGCACGTTTTCCCCGACGGCCCGCAGCCGACCGGCGAGCGTTACTGCGTCAACTCCGCTTCGCTGAGCTTCACCGACGGTGAGAATGGCGACCAAACGGCCGGTTAAGTGGTAATTTAACCAACAAAATCGATTCAGCTAATTATTCATCCGTAAGCGAGAAGGGCTCTGATGGACGTGAAAGATCTGATTGCGGCGATGACGCCCGAGATATACCAGCGCCTGGTGCAGGCGGTTGAGCTGGGCAAGTGGCCGGACGGCGTGGCGCTGACGCCTGAGCAGAAGGAAAACAGCCTGCAGGCGGTGATGCTGTGGCAGTCGATGAACAACGTCGATCCGCAGCACATGAGCATCGGCACCGACGGGCAGATCGTGATGAAGAGCAAGCAAGAACTGAAGCAGCAGTTCGTTGCTGAGCCGCTGGTCAAACTCAAACCGCAGTAAGCTGTTCCTAAAGCGGGGCGATGTCGCCATCGCCCCGTCGATTTACCGTTTCTCGCCCTTAATCCCCAGCGATTCCGCCAGCTGTTGCGCCAGCCGGTTGTTGTCGTCCGCGCCGTATTCCCAGAACATCGCACCGCCCAATCCCTGGCTTTTGATGTATTCGGCTTTGATGGCCACCGAACGCGGGTTCTCGTAGGAGATAGCGAACAGCGGTTTGCCTGTGGCGGATTGCAGCGTCAGATAAGGCACTTTGGCGTCGTCATCCCAGTGCTCGCGGAAACGGCGCTGCGGATCGTTGAGCAGTTTGCTGACGATGTCGTGGTATTTAAAGTAAGTGTCTTTGCTGAGATCCAGCCCCAGCGCGTTGAACAGAGCGGTTTCTCGCGCACTGAAATAAGGCTGCGTCACCGGATGTTTGGCGGCGTCCGGCTTGTCCCAGTCGATGCCCGCTTCGGTCGCTCGTTTCGGCACCCGGCCATAAAAACCGATACCGAGGTTCATCTGCGCCGGTTTTAATCCGGCGGCAAGATAATGTTTTACCACGGAATCGGCGCTGTAGCGGTCGGCGGCGGCCACGGTTGGCCAGCGCTTTGAATCGTACAGGTTGGCATTGAAGTACTGCGTGCCGTAAGCCATGTCATAGGTCATCAGATTGATGTAGTTGAGGTGAGGGGCAATGCTTTTCACATCGACCCATTCCTGCGGGCTTTTGACGTTGGCACCGACGGCGATGGTCAGTAGTTTACCTTTACCCAGCGCCTGGTGAAGCTCTTTCAGCAGCAGGGTGAAGTTGTCGCGGTCTGCCGGCTGGCTTTCCACCAGCCCCCAGGCGCCGTTCACCGGGTATTCCCAGTCCAGGTCGATGCCATCCAACTGATGCTGTGCAATCACCTGCAGCGCGGAGCGGATGAATATCGCCCGGTTTTCTGCGGTGGCGGCCGCGCCGGAGAAGCCGCGAGCCCCCCAGCCGCCGACCGACAACAGGACTTTCAACTCGGGGTTCTGTTTACGCAACACCGGCAGCCGTTGCAGATCGGCCGTTACCTTCGGCGACAGGTAGATCTGGTGCCGGCGCGCGGGATCTTTCAACGCCGCATTGGTTTCATCCTTCTCACCGTTGTAGATCAGGCCAAACGAATAGTTGAGGTGGGTGATTTGCGTCACGTCCAGTTTGTCGATATCACCGCCGGGGCCGGCGGTGACGTCGCCACCGCCGTTGAAGTAGCCGACGGAGAGATAGCCTGCCTGCGCCGAGCCGACGCCGGCCATAGCCAACTGCACCGCTGCCAGCAAAGGCAGCAGTTTTCGGGTTAATTTCATGTTTGTCTCCTTGGGTCGGCAAGGCCGACCGTACCGCCAGCGGCGGTCACAATAAAGCCGGGCTAAGCGGGCCCCGGATGCGTATAACCGATTGACGTCAAAAGCGTCGCAGTCATAACAGCAAAAGCGTCTGTCGGTCACAAGCGGCTGGCGGAGAAGAAGGGCGGTATTGTGAGCGGCGTCGATATTTTCGCCGCCGCGCAAAAAGGGCGCCGATGGCACCCGAGAGGATTTAGCTGGCGAGGAACTGTGACAGGGTAACCAGTTGTGCGCCGGCGTGCGCCATGTCCTGCAGCGCCTTTTCGCTGTCGCCCGGCTGCAGATTAACGCCGCGGCAGCCGTCGACGATCACTTGCGTTGGATAGCCGGCAGCCAGCGCATCCAGCACGCTGAACTTCACGCAGTAATCGGTCGCCAGGCCCATGATCGCCAACTGTCGGACACCCTGCGATTGCAGCCAATCGTGCAGTTCGGTCTGCGCCCGGTGGCCGTTATCGAAGAACGCGCTGTAGCTGTCGATATCCGTATCCTGTCCTTTGCGAAAAACGGCATCGATGTGTTGCCGCTGCAACTGGGGATGAAAATCGGCGCCGTGGCTCCCTTGCGCGCAGTGCACCGGCCACCACACCTGCGGCAGGCCTTCCAGCTCGCCGAGGGTGCCGACTTGCGCATGTGAATTCACCGCAAAGCTGCGATGATTGGCCGGGTGCCAGTCCTGGCTGGCCACCACCGGCTCGCCGCGCGCCAAACAGGCGGCGATCGCCCGATTGGCGACCGGAATGACGGCGTCGCCCTCCGTGACCGCCAGCGCGCCGCCGGGGCAGAAATCGTTTTGCAGATCGATCAACAACAAGGCCGTTTTCATCGCCACTCCCTAGGTCAGTGGATTAACCGTTGATGCTCAGTTCACCGCGCAGGTCTTGCTGCATCAGCGTGCGGATTTGTTCCGGCGTCAGCGGCTGACTCAACAGATAGTGCAGTTTGGTCAGTGCGGCCTCCACCGTCATGTCGAAACCGCTGATCACTCCGGCGTGCGCCAACGCGTTGCCGGTGGCGTAGCCTTCCATATTGACGCGCCCGGAGATGCACTGCGTCAGGTTGACCACTACGATGCCGCGTTCGGACGCCGCGCGCAACTCGTCGATCAGCTCGGCCTTCTGCGGCGCGTTGCCGACGCCGTAGGAGCGCAGGATCAGCGCTTTGACCGGCTGCAGCAGGAAGTTGCGCACTACCGCGCCGGAAATGCCCGGATAGATGGTGACCACGCCGATCGGCTGCGGCGTGATGTCGTGCACTTGCAGCGCGCCGTCACACGCCGGACTGTCGATGCCGTGCTGGCGGCGAATATGGATGCCGGCTTCCAGCAGCGGCGGCAGATTGGGGGAAGCGAAGGCGTCGAAGCCGTCGGCGTGCGCTTTGGTAGTGCGGTTGCCGCGGAACAGCTTGTTGTTGAAGAACAGGCTGACTTCATTCACCGGATGGTTGGCCGCCAGATACAGTGCGTTCAGCAGATTGGTTTGGCCATCTGATCGCAGTTCCGCCAGGGGAATTTGCGAACCGGTGACGATCACCGGTTTGGCCAGGTTCTCCAGCATAAAGGAGAGCGCCGAGGCGGTGAACGCCATGGTGTCGGTGCCGTGTAGGATCACGAAGCCGTCGTAGCGGTCGTAGTTCTGTTTGATATCGTCGGCGATGTGTTGCCAGTCTTCCGGCGTCATGTCCGAAGAGTCGATGAGCGGCGCATATTCATGAATGGTGAAATCCGGCATCTCCGGCCGATGGAATTCGGGCATCAGCGCCAGCTGGCGCTGCAGGTGGCCGGAAACCGGGATATAGCCGTGATCGGAACGCTGCATGCCGATGGTGCCGCCGGTGTAGGCGACGTAAATGGATTTCTTTTGCATGGTCATGATTTTAACAAAGATAAGATGGGCTGAATTATAGGGGCATGGCGGCAGAAAAAAAGCCCGGCGATGGCCGGGCTGCAGAATTATTTGTTAGCGGACTTCTCCGCAGGTCAGGCAGATCGCATAGCGGTTTTGCGGATCGTTCAGGTTATTAAACAAGCCCGGCTGTTCTTTCACCGCGTTGGCGACCGACGCCAATGGGGCGGGCAGCATGGCCTGAATCGCCGCCGGCAGCATGGCGTGAATGGAAACGCCGAACTGGCTGAGCACCATATCGCTCAGGCTTGGGGTGTCGACGAACCAGTCGAGCTGCCACTGTTGCAGTTTCGCCAGCTCGGCGGCTTTCTTCACCGCGTCGTCGAAATCACCTAACTGATCGACCAGGCCGTTGGCCTTGGCGTCGCTGCCGAGCCACACGTGGCCTTGTGCGATTTGGTCAACCTGTTGCGGGGTCATCTTGCGCGATTTGGCGACCAGATCGAGGAAGTTCTTATACCCGTTTTCGATGTTCAGCTGCATCATCTGCGAGAACTCCTGCGGCAACGCCTTGGTGACCGCGATGTCGGCCAGCGGCGAGGTCGCCACGCCGTCGGTGTGCACGCCCAGCGTATCCAGGGTTTTCTCGTAGGTGTTGATGATGCCGAAAATGCCGATGGAGCCGGTCAGCGTGCTCGGGCTGGCGATGATGTAGTCGGCCGGCGTCGAGACCCAGTAGCCGCCCGATGCGGCCATGCCGCCCATGGAAACCACCACCGGCTTGCCGGCGGCGCGCACGGCGGCCAGTTCGGAGCGGATCACTTCGGACGCGCTGACGCTGCCGCCAGGGCTGTTGACGCGGAACACCACGGCCTTGATGGCCGGATCCAGGCGCGCCTGACGCAGTTCGGCGGCGGTGGTGTCGCCACCGACGTTGCCCGGCGTCTGCGGGCCGTCCATGATGGCGCCGTTGGCGAACACCACGGCGATCTTGCCGCCCTGGTTGGCATCCGGTTTCGGCTGGTAATCATAGATGCTGATGGCGTTGAAATCGTTCGCCTGTTTGTCCCAGCCAAAGGTTTTGACCAGCTGATTTTCGATCGCGGTGCGCGACGCCAGCTCATCCACCAGCTTATTGTCCAGCGCATAGCGGGCGGTATCGCCACCGGCCGCCTGCAGGCCGCTCAACACGCCGGCCGCGCCCGGGAACAGCTGCTGCGGCGTCAGTTGACGGTTGGCTGCCACGGTCTCCAGGTAATTCTGCCACAGGCCGCCAATCCAACGGCTGTCCGCTTCACGCGCCGCCGGCGACATATCGTCGCGGATCAGCGGTTCTACCGCCGATTTATAGGTGCCGACGCGGAAGATATTGGTGGTGACCTTAAGCATGTCCAGCAACGACTTGTAGTACAGGTTGTTGGTGGCAAAGCCGTGCAGATCGACCGCGCCCTGCGGCGACAGGTAGACCTTGTTGGCGTAGCTGGCCAGGTAGTACTGCGTCTGGTTGTAGCTGTCGCCGATGGCGAAGATCGGTTTGCCGCTGTCGCGGAATTCGCGCAGCGCCTTGCCGATATAACGTAGCGACGGCTGATCGGCGCCGGCGAAGTCATTCAGCTGCAACACCATGCCGGTAATGTTTTTGTCGTCTTTGGCCTTGCGGATGCTGTCCACCACGTCGAACAGCGAATTCTCCTGCAGACGACTGCTGGAGGCGCCCAAGAGTTCGCGGCCCCATTGCCGTACCCGGTTGTTGACCGAAGGCTGATCGACCACTACGCCGCTTAAATCGACCAGCAGTGCGCCGCGCGCCGGAGCCGTCGAGGTGGAAGAACTTTGGAAGGATAGATAGATGCCGACCCCAACCAGGATCAGCAATACCAGGAACAGGTTAAGGATCAGTTCCCTGATAAAATTCAGCAGACGCCATGTCCACCGGAAAATGCCGGCAATAATTTGCCACAATGTGCGCATGTGCTCTCCAACAAGAGTCGAGAATGTTCCGCTATCCTAATGAGCGGCCGGGTAAATGTCAGCTTTAAATCGTGGCACACGGACGCTATCGCCGAGGCTGTAACTCGTCGTTTAGCTATGTTAACGTGGCCGGAATGAAAATTGTTATCAGGAGTTTACGATGGATGCTCTGGATCTTTTATTGAATCGCCGCTCGGCTTCGCGCCTGGCGGAACCGGCGCCGGCGGGTGAAGTGCGCCAAAATATCATCAACGCGGGCCTGCGTGCGCCCGATCACGGCGCGCTGCAGCCGTGGCGTTTCGTGATGATCGAGAATCAGGGTCTGGAGCGCTTCAGCCAGCTGCTGCAGGCGGCGGCGAAGCAGGATCAACTGGACGACGCGGCGATCGAGAAGGCCACTAAAGCGCCGTTCCGCGCGCCGCTGATCATCACCGTCATCGCGCACTGCACCGAAGAGACCAAGGTGCCGCGCTGGGAGCAGGTGGTTTCCGCCGGGTGCGCGGTGCAGGCGATGCAGATGGCGGCGCTGGCGCAGGGCTTTAACGGTATCTGGCGCACCGGCGCCTGGACCGAGCATGCGCTGGTGCGCGAAGCCTTCGGTTGCCGCGAGCAGGACGAGATCGTCGGCTTCCTCTATCTGGGTACGCCGCAGCTGAAGGCCGCCACCAAGGTGACGCCGCCGGACAGCGCGCCTTTCGTCAGCTATTTCTGAGTTTGTTCCCCGCGGGGCGCGGTGAAAATGCGCCAAACCCCGCAAAATCGCATGGTTTCTGAGCAGGCCGTTCGCTTATCGGCGGCCCGCTCTTATCAATCCCCTCGGCAAGCGCTACCCTATGTTATCTTGAGTGCCGTTATCGAAGGGAGTGGACTATGACATCGCCAGCGATCCGTTTAACCCAGTACAGCCATGGCGCTGGCTGCGGCTGCAAAATCTCACCGAAAGTTCTCGAAACCATCTTGCACAGCGAGCGGGAAAAATTTGTCGATCCGCGCCTGCTGGTCGGCAATGAAACCCGCGACGACGCGGCGGTGTACGACATCGGCAACGGCGTCGGCATCATCAGCACCACCGACTTCTTCATGCCGATCGTCGACGATCCGTTCGATTTCGGCCGCATCGCCGCCGCTAACGCCATCAGCGACGTATACGCCATGGGCGGTAAACCGATCATGGCGATCGCCATTCTCGGCTGGCCGATCGCCAAACTGCCGCCGGAGGTGGCGCAGCAGGTGATCGACGGCGGCCGTTTCGCCTGCCAGCAGGCGGGGATCGCGCTGGCCGGCGGCCACTCCATCGATGCGCCGGAGCCCATTTTCGGCCTGGCGGTCACCGGCGTGGTCAATACCGAGCGGGTGAAGAAAAACAGCGCCGCACAGGCCGGGGCGAAACTCTATCTGACTAAACCGCTCGGCATCGGCGTGCTGACGACCGCCGAAAAACAAAGCAAGCTGCGCCCGGAGCATCAGGGCCTGGCGACGGAGGTGATGTGCCGCCTGAATAAACCGGGCGCCGACTTTGCCGAAGTGGCGGGCGTCACGGCGATGACCGACATCACCGGCTTTGGCCTGTTGGGCCACCTGAGCGAAGTTTGTCAGGGCTCCGGTCTGCAGGCGACGGTCTGGTTCGATCGGGTGCCGAAACTGCCGGACGTCGAGGCGTACATCGCCGAGGGCTGCGTGCCGGGCGGCACCGGGCGCAACTTCGACAGCTATGGCCATCTGGTGGGTGAGATGAGCGACCTGCAACGCCAGCTGCTGTGCGATCCGCAGACCTCCGGCGGGCTGCTGTTGGCGGTGCTGCCCGAGGCGGAAGCGCAGGTGTTGGCGATTGCCGAGCAGCATGGCATCACGCTCAACGCCATCGGCGAGTTGCATGCGGCCTCGGCCGGTAAGCCGCTGATCGAGGTCGAGTAGTGTCCAACGTGCAAGGAAGGCCGGACAGCGACGATTACCCACGCATTTTCCTGCAGGACGTGCCGCTGATTGACGTGCGTGCGCCGATTGAATTCCAGCAGGGCGCCTTCGCCCAGGCGCTGAATTTGCCGCTGATGGTCGACAGCGAGCGGCAGGCGGTCGGTACCTGCTATAAGCAGCATGGCCAGCAAGCGGCGATTGCGCTCGGCCACAGTCTGGTGAACGGCAAACTGCGCGAACAGCGCACTACCGCCTGGCTGACGGCCTGCGCGCAGCGGCCCGAAGGCTATATTTACTGTTTCCGCGGCGGGTTGCGCTCGCAACTGGTGCAGCAATGGTTGCATGAGGCCGGCGTGGACTACCCGCGCATCGTCGGCGGCTACAAGGCGCTGCGCAATTATCTGCTCGGCGTGCTGGCGCAAAGCGCCGAGCTGCCGATGGCCCTGGTCGGCGGCAATACCGGTAGCGGCAAGACGCTGCTGGTCAACGAACTGGCCGATGGCGTCGATCTGGAAGGCGCGGCGCGCCATCGCGGTTCATCTTTTGGCCGAACGCTGGCGGGCCAGAGCTCGCAGATCGATTTTGAGAATCGTCTGGCTGTGTTATTGCTGAAAAAACAGCATGGTGGCAGCCGCCGTTGGGTGCTGGAAGACGAAGGGCGGATCATCGGCAGCAACAATCTGCCGTTGCCGTTGTTCAATGGCATGCAGCAGGCGCCGGTAGCGGTGATCGACGATCCGTTCGACATTCGCCTGGCGCGCCTGCAGGCGGAATATATCGACGGCATGCGCGAACAGTTCGAACAAACCTATGGTGCAGAAGAGGGTTGGCGGCAATACGACGACTATTTGCACCATGGCCTGTTCGCCATACGCCGTCGTCTGGGGCTGGAGCGTTTCCAGCAGTTGACGCTGCGACTCGAAGCGGCGTTGCGGATACAGCGCCTCAGCGGCCAGGGCGACGCGCACCGCGAATGGTTGGCGCCCCTGTTGCAGCAGTACTACGATCCGATGTATTGCTATCAGTTGGAAAAGAAAGCCCAGCGGATCGTCTTCCGCGGGAACTATGCAGAAGTAAGAGAATTCTTGATGACGTTCAGCCAGAAAAACGGTGAATAATGCGACTGTTCATAGCCGAGAAACCGAGTTTGGCGCGCGCCATTGCCGACGTATTGCCCAAGCCGCATCGCCGCGGCGACGGTTATATCGCCTGCGGCAACAACGATGTGGTGACCTGGTGCGTTGGTCACCTGTTGGAGCAGGCCCAGCCTGACGCCTATGACAGCCGCTATGCGCGTTGGTCGTTGGCGGATCTGCCGATCATTCCTGAAAAATGGCGATTGCAGCCGCGCCCTTCGGTCAGCAAACAGCTCAATGCGATTAAAAAGTTGCTGCTCGAAGCCGATGAAGTTGTGCACGCCGGAGACCCGGACCGCGAAGGGCAGTTACTGGTGGATGAGGTGCTGGACTATCTGGATTTGACGGCAGAAAAGCGCCAGAACGTGCGCCGCTGTCTGATCAACGATCTCAACCCGCAGGCGGTGGAGCGTGCTGTCGAACGCCTGCGCGACAACCGTGATTTCATTCCGCTGTGCGTGTCCGCACTGGCGCGTTCGCGCGCCGACTGGCTCTATGGCATCAATATGACCCGCGCCTATACGCTGCTGGGCCGCAATGCCGGTTATGACGGCGTGCTGTCGGTGGGCAGGGTGCAGACGCCGGTGCTGGGGTTGGTGGTGCGGCGCGACGAAGAGATAGAAAACTTTGTGCCGAAAGACTTCTTCGAGGTCAAAGCGCACATCGTCACGCCGAAAGAAGAGCGCTTTGTGGCGCTGTGGCAGCCCAGCGAATCCTGCGAGCCTTATCAGGATGAAGAGGGGCGTTTGCTGCATCGGCCGTTGGCGGAGCACGTGGTTAAGCGCATCGAAGGCCAACCGGCCCTGGTCACCGCCTATAATGATAAACGGGAATCAGATACCGCACCGCTGCCATTTTCGCTCTCTACGCTGCAAATCGAAGCGGCCCGGCGTTATAACCTCAGTGCGCAGCAGGTGCTGGATGTTTGCCAGCGGCTGTATGAAACCCACAAATTGATCACCTATCCGCGTTCCGACTGCCGTTACTTGCCGGAAGAGCATTTCGCCGGCCGTCACGCGGTGCTAAACGCAATCAGCGTACATCAACCTGAGCTGTACCCGCAGCCGGTGATCGACAGCGATCGCCGCAACCGCTGCTGGGACGATAAAAAGGTCGATGCCCACCACGCCATTATTCCCACCGCCCGCGCCGGCAAGGTCAACCTGACGCAGGATGAGCGGAACGTGTATGGGCTGGTGGCACGTCAGTACTTGATGCAGTTTTGTCCGGATGCGGTATTCCGCAAATGCGTGATCGAGCTGGATATCGCCGGCGGCAAATTTATCGCCAAGGCGCGTTTCCTGGCGGAAGCCGGCTGGCGTACGCTGTTGGGCAGCAAGGAGCGCGACGAGGAAAACGAAGGTGCGCCGCTGCCGGTGGTGGCTAAAGATGATGAGCTGCTGTGCGAGCGCGGTGAAGTGGTAGAACGCCAGACCCAGCCCCCACGGCCGTTTACCGACGCCAGCCTGCTGTCGGCCATGACCGGCATCGCGCGGTTCGTACAAGATAAAGCGCTAAAGAAAATCCTGCGAGCGACCGATGGTTTAGGGACGGAAGCGACGCGAGCGGGGATCATCGAATTACTGTTCAAGCGGGCGTTTCTGTACAAGAAGGGGCGCTATATTCACTCCAGCGAAACCGGGCGCGCGTTGATTCACTCGCTGCCGGATCTTGCTGCTCGTCCTGATATGACGGCCAACTGGGAGGCTACGCTGACGCAAATCAGCGAGAAATCCTGTCGTTATCAGGACTTTATGCAGCCGTTGGTCGGCACGCTGCAAGAGCTGATTTATCAGGCCAAGCAGAGCCGGGCGAGCATGGCGTTTCGTGGATTGCCACCGCCGCCTGCCAGCGGGGGCAAAAAACGCAGAAAAAGCGCCGGTAAGGCGCAGGAGAAGAGTGAATGAAGCACGGACTCATGGGATTGCTGGCCGCCGCTGCGCTGGCGTTTTCCGGCCAGGCCGCCGCCAACCGTGGCGATGTGGACGTGGTGTTGCCGGTCTCTCCAGAAATCTGGGGTACGGCGAAAAACGGCGTCAATCCGCCGCCGGCGCAGCCCTGCAACCGTTGCTGCGTCTACCAGAATCAAAACTATTCCGAAGGCGCGGTGCTCAAAGTGGAGGGGGAGGTGCTGCAGTGCGTGCGTGAGCCCAACACCATCGGCACCAACCCCTTGATTTGGGTGCGCCTGAAAAAGTGACGATGTAACCTATTGCCGCGCTCAGCGTGCATCGCTTTGCGCGGCGATATAGTCCGCCAGCAGTGGAACGTCGGCGGGCGCCAGAGTGAATTCCTGTGCCTGTTGCGGCGTGACCCAGACCAGCGCCGAGTGGCAACGCTGTTGCAGTTCGCCGGAGAAATCCACGACTCGCCAGGCGTGCAGCCGGATGACGCGTTCGCCTTGCTGCCACTGATTGCTGCCCACATAGGCGTCGACACGGGCGCAAATCCCCAATTCTTCATCCAGCTCGCGCGCCAGCGCCTCTGACTGGCTCTCGCCCGGCTCAACCTTGCCGCCGGGAAACTCCCACAGACCGGCCTGATCGCTGCCTGGGCCGCGCTGGGCCAGCAAAATGCGGCCGTTCTGTTCCAAAATAGCGGCTACCACGTCGATAATTTTCATTGGCTTCACAAAGTAAAACCCCGGCGAGCGCCGGGGTGATGGGTTACAGCGTAAATTCCGCCCAAACCGGCGCGTGGTCGGAAGGTTTCTCCATGCCGCGGGTTTGATAGTCGATGCCGGTGGCGATGCAGCGCGAAGCCAGCGGGGTGCTGGCCAGCAGCAGATCGATGCGCAGGCCGCGGTTATCGTCGAAGCCTTTTGAGCGATAGTCGAACCACGAAAACTCGTCATTGCGCTCCGGGTTGGCGTGGCGATAGGTGTCCACCAGGCCCCAGTTCAGCAGGCGATCCATCCATTCGCGCTCTTCCGGCAGGAAGGAGCACTTACCGGTGCGCAGCCAGCGTTTACGGCTGTCTTCGCCGATGCCGATGTCATAATCGCTGGGGCTGATGTTCATGTCGCCCATGATCAACACCGGGGATTCTGCCGACAGCTGTTGCTCCAGGTAGTTTTGCAGGTCCTGATAGAAGCGCGTCTTAGCCGGGAACTTGATCGGGTGATCGCGGCTTTCTCCCTGCGGGAAGTAGCCGTTGATCACCGTCAGCGTACCCTGCGGGGTCGCCAGATCGGCCATGATGATGCGACGCTGTGCGTCTTCTTCATCGGTCGGGAAGCCGCGGCGTACAGCCAACGGTTCCGCTTTGGTCAGCAGCGCCACGCCGTAATGGCCTTTTTGCCCGTGATAGAACACGTGGTAGCCGTGCTGGCTGACTTCTTCCAGCGGGAACATGTCGTCGTGAACTTTGGTTTCCTGCAGACCGATCACGTCGGGCTGGTGCTGCTCGATAATTGCCGCCAACTGGTGCGGACGCGCGCGCAGTCCATTGATATTAAAAGAGACAAACTTCATGAGCGGTGCCGTTTTCACGAGAAAAATGTGCTGTGATAGTAGCAGAGTTTGGCGGGAAATGTAACGCAGACAGCGGCGGGCCCGCTGACTGCGCAGCCGGTTATTTCGCCCAGCGGTCGTAATTTTTAGGCTGATAGTCGTCAAACTGTTGCAGCAGCGTTTGCGCCGATTCGCTGATGTGCAGCGTACCGAGATAGTCGTGACGCATGAAGCCCTGATCGGCGACATGTTCGAGGAACTGGCTCAGTGGGCGGTAGAACCCGTTAACGTTCAGCAGGCCGACCGGTTTGTTGTGATAGCCGATCTGTCCCCAGGTCCAGATTTCAAACAGCTCTTCCAGCGTGCCGATGCCGCCGGGCAGGGCGATAAAACCGTCCGCCAGCGCCGCCATACGGGCTTTGCGCGTATGCATGTCAGGCACCACTTCCAACTCGGTCAGGCCGCGATGCGCCGTTTCCGCTTCAACCAGGCGCTCAGGGATAATGCCGACAGCTTCACCGCCTGCGGCCAACACGGCGTCCGCCACGATGCCCATCAACCCTTTTTTGCCGCCGCCGTAGATCAACCGGCGCCCCTGTCCGGCCAGCAGTTGCCCCAGTTGACGGGCCTGCTCGGCATAAGCGGGGTTGACGCCTTCGCTGGCGCCACAAAAAACGCAAATATTGTTTCGCATCCACCTGTTCCTTACTGCACTAAAGAAGCCAGTGGTATAGCGAATTGTCGGCCGGAGTTCAAGTTACTGCTGGGAGTGTGGAGATAAAACATCAAGGTGAAAGCGGCGATAAAGGGAGATAAATTGAGTTTATTGATACGAGAGCTATTCACCCTGCGGGCCGCGCTGAAGCGCGTTGTCTCACTGCGTGAGACTCGAACCTTGTCGAAGCTTCTCATCCTTCCCCAGTACGGAGCATTATGGATGTGATGTGCTTTAAGTGGGTTTTGGAGTTTTGTGCAAGGAATGGTGGTGGGGGAAGGATGATTCGTCGCTGCGCGACTCACCCTGCGGGCCGCGCTGAAGCGCGTTGTCTCACTGCGTGAGACTCGAACCTTGTCGAAGCTTCTCATCCTTCCCCAGTACGGAGCATTATGGATGTGATGTGCTTTAAGTGGGTTTTGGAGTTTTGTGCAAGGAATGGTGGTGGGGGAAGGATTCGAACCTTCGAAGTCAGTGACGGCAGATTTACAGTCTGCTCCCTTTGGCCGCTCGGGAACCCCACCATGATATTCATGGATTTACTGATTTTTTAAGGAATGGGCTAAATTCCTGTTGTGTGCTTCTAAGGATTACCGCGCTAAAGCGCGTTGTCTCGCTACGCTCGGCTCGAACCTTGTCGAAGCTTCTCATCCTCCCCCTCAGCGTTTAATGAGATTTCAGCTTTCGCTTCAAGTTCATCAACAAAGAGAAGATGGTGGTGGGGGAAGGATTCGAACCTTCGAAGTCAGTGACGGCAGATTTACAGTCTGCTCCCTTTGGCCGCTCGGGAACCCCACCATATTACATGGCTATTTAACTGGCCTTGCTTGCGAGAGCGCTGTCTCGGTAAGCGGGGCGCATCATATCAAATGAAGCGGATGTGTAAAGCATTGAAATGCAGAAAATGAATCGTTTGCCGTTTTTTTATTCTTGGCGGTGCATCCCTGAACGAAATGCACCGATTTATTGAGCGATTACAGAATAACGGTGCGATTGCCGTAGACGAAGACACGCTGCGCCAGTACCTGGTACAGCGCGCGGCTGAGCACATTTTTCTCAACGTCGCGGCCGGCGCGCATCATATCCTCGGCGGAGTAGGTGTGATCGACGTGGATCACGTCCTGCATGATGATTGGGCCTTCGTCGAGATTGTCGTTAACGTAGTGGGCGGTGGCGCCGATGATTTTCACGCCGCGCTCGTAGGCCTGGTGATAAGGACGCGCGCCGATAAACGCCGGCAGGAACGAATGGTGAATGTTGATCACCTGATTCGGATAATGTTGTACGAAGGCCGGCGTCAGTACGCGCATATATTTGGCCAGCACTACATAATCCGGCTGATATTGATCGATCCTGGCCGTCATTTCGCGGTCGTGCTGTTCGCGCGTCAGGCCTTCGTGGCTCACCAGGTGGAAAGGAATGTCGAAACGCTCCACCAGCGATTGCAAGGTGTCGTGGTTGCCAATCACGGCGGCGATTTCAACGTCGAGACCGCCATAGGCGCTTTTCATCAACAGATCGCCCAGGCAGTGGGCCTCTTTGGTGACTAGCACCACGATGCGCCGGCGTCCGGTGCTGTGCAGCTCGCGCAGTGAACCTTCCGGCAGCGCGCTGTCCAGATCGGCCAGCAGCGTGTTGTCGTTGAAAATGCCTTCCAGCTCGGTGCGCATGAAGAAACGCCCGGTGCGGTGATCGACGAACTCATTGTTCTGGACGATATTGAGTTCGTGCTTGTAACAAATGTTGGTGATCTTGGCGATCAGCCCTTTGGCGTCCGGGCAGATGGTGCGTAACACTTTCCGTTGTACATTTTGGTGTGGCATGAGCTTGGGGATCCTGTCTGAACTGAATGGCCTGTCTGCGCAGGCATAAACGTGAAGCGCCGGCCGGCTAGCGCCCGCAGCACTTCTTATATTTTTTCCCAGAGCCGCAGGGGCAAATTGCATTTCTGCCGGGCTGGGGTTGGGTACCGTCGATATAATACCAACGTTGATCGCGGCGAAGGAAGCGTGAGCGCTCATGCATCGCCTTAGGGGTACCGCTGTCACCGTCGGTAAAACGGGCGATGAATTCGACGAAGCCCTCATCCGCTTCATGGCCGGCTTTCTCTTCCACGATCGTCAAGCCCAGCCATTCGGTGTTTTTAAAACTGTCGACGATGGCATTGCGCCACGCTTCGGCGCCGCAATCGGGGTGCCAGGTGGCGATCAGATAGTCGACGTTATGATTAACGTAGGCGGTGAAGCGTGAACGCATCAGCTGACCCGGGGTCGGCGCCGGCTGGCTGCCATTGATAAAAAGGGCGCAGCACGCGTTGTAGGTCAGTCCGCTGCCGCATGGGCATGATTCGGGCAAAATAACTCCTGAAAGACGAGGCAGAAAATGAATTTAGCGCATATGTTACCTAACAATATTCGTTGGTGACAATCTACCCTGAAAGCAGAGGCAACCCTTTACCGAGAGGATGGCGCTATGCGGCAAATCAAGATCGGACTGGCGTTGGGGGCAGGCTCGGCCAAAGGCTGGGCCCACATCGGCGTGATTAATGCGTTAAAGAAACTGGGGATTGAGGTCGATATCGTTGCGGGTTGCTCTGTCGGTGCGCTGGTGGGCGCGGCGTTCGCCAGCCATCGTTTGCCGGCGATGGAGCAGTGGGTGCGGTCGTTCAGCTATTGGGACGTGATCCGGTTGATGGATTTTTCCTGGCAGCGCGGCGGTTTGCTGCGCGGCGAACGCGTATTTAATGCCGTCGGGCAGCTGTTGAAGATCAATGACATCGCCGAGTGTGCGCTGAAGTTCGGCGCCGTGACGACCAACCTCAGCACCGGCCGCGAACTGTGGCTGACCGAGGGCGATATTCATCAGGCGGTGCGCGCTTCTTGCAGCATGCCCGGCCTGTTGGCGCCGGTGTGGGCCGACGGCTATTGGCTGGTGGATGGCGCGGTGGTGAATCCGGTACCGGTGTCGCTCTGCCGGGCGCTCGGCGCCGACATCGTCATCGCTGTCGATCTGCAGCATGACGCGCATCTGATGCAGCAGGATCTGTTCTCGGTACGCGGTGAGGACCAAAGTGCGGATGATGCCCCCGTAGGCAATTGGCGCGGGCGTCTGCGAGAGCGGGTTGGCAGAATGCGGCAGCGCAAACCGACGACGGCGCCGACGGCGATGGAGATTATGGGCACGTCGATTCAAATGTTGGAAAATCGTTTGAAACGCACGCGGATGGCGAGCGATCCGCCGGACGTCTTGATCCAACCTTTCTGTCCGCAGATTTCGACGTTGGATTTCCATCGCGCCGAAGAGGCGATCGAGGCGGGACTGCTGGCGGTGGAAAAACAACTGGATCGGTTGTTGCCGTTGATAAAAAATAGATAATTCTCGGTTCTCGGTTGGCAATGCACGGTCGGTCTGTTTCAGACGAGCATAAGTGACCTTTTTGAGCCACTATTACACTATGGAAAGGGACGAGGCTCGGCTGATGGCATTACCACTCACTCACAAGCGCATCTTGATCGTGGAGGACGAACAGGTTTTTCGTTCCGTGCTGGTCGGGTACTTGACCTCGCTGGGCGCAGAAACCGGCGAAGCGACCAACGGTTTGCAGGCGCTGAGTGCCGTGGATGATTTCAAGCCGGATCTGATTCTGTGCGATCTCGCGATGCCGGAAATGGGCGGCATTGAATTTGTCGAGCACCTGCGTCTGCAGGGGGTGCAGATCCCGGTGCTGGTGATCTCGGCCACCGACAAGATGGCTGACATCGCCAAGGTATTGCGGCTGGGCGTGCAGGATGTGTTGCTGAAGCCGCTGACCGATCTGAATCGCCTGCGTGAAGCGGTGTTGGCGTGTTTATATCCCAATATGTTCACCTCCCAAGCCATTGAAGAGGTCGAGCTGTTTCAAGATTGGGATGCGTTGAGCAAAAATCCTTCCGAAGCGATTAAATTGCTTAAACAGCTGCAGCCGCCGGTACAACAGACCATTGCGCATTGCCGGATCAATTATCGGCAGTTGACCACGGGAGAGAATCCCGGCCTGGTATTGGATATCGCAGCGCTGTCAGAAAAGGATCTGGCGTTCTATTGTCTGGACGTCACCCGCGCCGGCGATAATGGCGTATTGGCGGCGTTGCTGTTGCGCGCATTATTTAATGGATTGCTGCAAGACCATCTGGCTAATCAACAACATCGCTTGCCGCAAATGTCGGCATTGTTAAAGCAGGTTAATCAATTATTGCGACAGGGGAAATTGGAGGGGCAATTCCCGCTGTTGCTGGGATATTATCACGCCGAAAATAAAAACCTGATTCTGGTTTCCGCCGGGCTACACGCCAATGTCAATACCGGCGACAATCAAATTCAGCTGAGCAACGGCGTGCCGCTGGGTACGCTGGGCGCCACCTACATGAATCAGATCAGCCAACGCTGCACTGCCTGGCAATGTCAGGTATGGGGGAGCGGAGGCCGATTGCGACTGATGCTCAGCGCTGAATAATCGGTGCCGAGTGGCGAGATCTTAAGCTATTCACTTATCGGTAATTAAACCGTTTATTTATTCCCCCGATTATCAGAGCGGGTAATAGTCCTAAATGTTTTCTATTTGTGTTCTGGCTAATGCTCGGCGCGCATAAGCTGGTATACTCCGAAGGTTTTTTTATATCGAGCCCAAGCTCATAAAATGAGCGCTTTAGCTTTAAGAGAGGGAATAATGCCTGCTGTAAATCGCAAAGTCAGAAAAGCCGTGATCCCGGTTGCAGGCTTGGGTACGCGGATGTTGCCGGCCACCAAAGCCATTCCAAAAGAAATGTTGCCGCTGGTTGATAAACCGCTGATCCAATACGTCGTCAATGAGTGCATTGCGGCAGGGATTAACGAGATTGTGCTGGTCACTCACTCCTCCAAGAACTCGATCGAAAACCATTTTGATACCAGTTTCGAGCTGGAAGCGATGCTGGAAAAACGCGTCAAGCGTCAATTGCTGGATGAAGTTCAGTCGATCTGCCCGAAAGGCGTTACCGTGATGCAAGTCCGCCAGGGGAACGCGAAAGGTTTGGGGCACGCAATCATGTGCGCTTACCCGATGGTGGGCGATGAGCCGGTCGCCGTGGTGTTGCCGGACGTGATCCTCGACGAATACAGCGCCGATCCGAAAAAAGACAATCTGCGCGAGATGTTGCAGCGCTTCGAAACCACCGGCGTCAGCCAGATCATGGTTGAACCCGTGCCGCATAAGGATGTCGGAAACTACGGCGTAGCCGACTGCAAGGGCGTCGATCTGCAGCCTGGTGAAAGCGCGCCGATGGTCAGCGTGGTCGAGAAGCCGTCGCCGGATAAAGCGCCTTCCAACCTGGCGATCGTCGGTCGTTACGTGCTGTCCGCCGATATTTGGCCGCTGCTGGCGAAAACGCCTCCGGGCGCCGGCGATGAAATTCAGCTGACTGACAGCATCGAAATGTTGATGCAGCAGGAAACGGTGGAAGCGTATCACCTGAAAGGCGTGAGCCATGACTGCGGCAACAAGCTGGGTTATATGCAGGCGTTTGTGGAATACGGCATGCGTCATGCCAGCCTGGGCAAAGAATTTTCTCAGTGGCTGCAACAGGTTGTTGCCGCTGACAAGCAATAATTGAGAGCTCTTGGGGCTTAATTTGAAAAACTAGGATTTTCACATGAAAGTAACAGTTTTTGGTATTGGCTATGTGGGTCTGGTGCAGGCCGCCGTGCTGGCTGAAGTCGGCCATGACGTGATGTGCATCGACGTCGACGAACGAAAAGTCGAAAACCTGAAAAATGGTAATATCCCGATTTTTGAACCGGGCCTGACCCCGTTGGTGCAGCAAAACTATGAGGCCGGCCGCCTGCATTTCACCACCGATGCCAAAGCGGGCGTGGCGCACGGGAATATCCAGTTCATCGCCGTCGGTACGCCGCCGGATGAAGACGGTTCCGCCGACCTGAAATATGTCACTGCGGTGGCGCGCACCATCGCCGAGCACATGACCGATCGCAAAGTGGTGATCGACAAATCCACCGTGCCGGTCGGTACGGCGGACAAGGTGCGCCAGGTGATGACTGAAACGCTGGCGAAGCGCGGCAGCAATGTGCCGTTCGACGTGGTGTCTAACCCGGAATTCCTGAAGGAAGGCGCGGCGGTGGCAGACTGCATGCGTCCTGAGCGCATCGTCATCGGTACCGATAATAAAGATGTGATCGAACCTATTCGCGAGCTGTACGAACCCTTTAACCGCAATCACGATCGCATGATCATGATGGATATCCGCAGCGCGGAGCTGACCAAATACGCCGCTAACTGCATGCTGGCGACTAAAATCAGCTTTATGAACGAAATGTCCAATCTGGCGGAAATGCTGGGGGCGGACATTGAGAAAGTGCGTCAGGGCATCGGTTCCGACTCTCGCATCGGTTATCACTTCATCTACCCTGGCTGCGGTTACGGCGGCTCGTGCTTCCCGAAAGACGTGCAGGCGCTGATCCGCACGGCGGAGCAGATCGGTTACCAACCGAAGCTGCTGCAGGCGGTTGAGCAGGTCAACTACCAACAGAAAGACAAGCTGAACAGCTTTATCAACGACTACTTCGGCAGCGATCTGAAGGGCAAAACCTTCGCGCTGTGGGGCCTGGCGTTCAAGCCGAATACCGATGACATGCGTGAAGCCTCCAGCCGCGTGCTGATGGAACAACTGTGGGCTGCCGGCGCCACCGTTCAGGCTTACGATCCGGAAGCGATGAATGAAGTTCAACGCATCTATGGCCAGCGTGATGACTTGAAGCTGATGGGTACCAAAGAGGCTGCGCTGCACGGCGCCGATGCACTGGTGATCTGCACCGAATGGCAGAATTTCCGCGCACCGGACTTCGACGTGATCAAAAGTGAACTGAAGCAGCCGGTGATCTTCGATGGACGTAACCTGTACGATCCGGAGCGTTTGCAGAATCGCGGCTTTACCTACTACGCGATTGGCCGCGGTGCCTCGATTAAACCGGTTATTTAAGGAGTGGGCATGAAATTCCTGGTTACAGGCGCCGCAGGGTTTATCGGCTATCACGTTGCAGAGCGTTTGTTGACCGCCGGTCATCAGGTTGTCGGCATTGATAACCTGAACGACTATTATGACGTGGGCCTGAAAATGGCCCGTCTGGACAGACTGGCGGATAAGCCGGGATTCCGCTTTATTAAGCTGGATTTGGCCGATCGTGAAGGTATGGCGGCATTGTTTGCCGAGCATCAGTTCCAACGAGTCATTCATTTGGGAGCTCAGGCCGGCGTGCGTTATTCGTTGGTCAATCCGTTGGCTTATGCGGATGCTAACCTGATCGGCCATTTAAACGTTCTGGAAGGTTGCCGTCATAATAAAGTTGAGCATTTGCTCTATGCCTCTTCCAGTTCGGTATATGGCCTGAATCGCAAGCTGCCGTTTGCAACCGAAGATTCGGTTGATCATCCGGTGTCACTGTATGCGGCAACTAAAAAGGCCAATGAGCTGATGTCGCACAGTTACTCCCATTTATACGGTCTCCCTACGACGGGGCTGCGCTTCTTTACCGTTTATGGTCCTTGGGGGCGTCCGGATATGGCGCTGTTCAAGTTTACCAAGGCTATATTGGCGGGGGAGAGCATCGATGTATATAACCACGGTGAAATGCACCGTGACTTTACTTACATCGATGATATTGCTGAGGCGATTGTACGGCTGCAGGCGGTTATTCCGCAGGCAGATCCGTCATGGACCGTTGAACAGGGATCGCCGGCGACCAGTTCCGCGCCGTATCATGTTTATAATATCGGCAATAACACGCCTGTTAAACTGATGGAATATATCCGTGCATTGGAGCTGGCATTGGGGGTGACTGCCCGTAAGAATATGCTGCCGATGCAACCTGGAGACGTGATGGATACCAGCGCGGATACGGAAGAGCTTTATCGTGACATCGGTTTTAAACCGGAAACCAGTGTTGAAGAGGGCGTAAAGCGCTTCGTTGACTGGTATAAGGCATTCTATCAGGTTCAATAATTGAACGTGGGTGTGAATGCGATAAAGGGACCTTAGGGTCCCTTTTTTTTCACTGAAATTTCATGCTAGAAGGAAAAACGAATTAGGATATTTACTAAAAGGCGAGAGAGGGCGGGAGTCGAACGATAAGCTTTAAAATGAAAAGGCCCCCCGAAGGGAGCCTTTCAGATACGGACTGCGTCGCTATTACAGCAGGAAATCGTCCAGAGATTTACCTTGCTCTTCGATAGCTTTCTTGATCACCGCAGGAGTACGGCCTTGACCGGTCCAGGTTTTCAGTTCGCCGTTTTCGTCTTTATATTGGTATTTAGCCGGGCGTGCTGCGCGTTTTGCTTTACCAGCAGCCTTGTTGGCAGCCATAGTTTGCAGCAGTTCATTCGGGTCGATACCGTCAGCAATCAGCATTTCGCGGTATTGCTGCAGTTTACGAGTGCGTTCTTCGATTTCTGCTTGAGCCTGGCTGTCTTCTTCGCGACGTTCGTTCACAACAACTTCCAGTTTCTCGAGCATTTCTTCCAGCGTTTCCAGCGTGCATTCTCTTGCCTGGGCGCGCAGAGTGCGGATGTTGTTCAAAATCTTTAATGCTTCGCTCATTGTCCTAGTCTCAAATTATATTGGTGGGGGGCGTCTCGATAATAATAGAGTGCTCTTTTCTTTTCTGCAATAGCCAAATTGACATGAATACTCAAATTTACCTTTAAAGAAACCGTTAATCGGATCCGGACGACTAATAATAGGAAGGGCTGTTAACTATTACCCTCATCTTGCTTAAGCCAAAATTTCAGCAGACATGCTTTAAAAGATACGTGCCGCAAGGCTTTCCTCGATAAGTTATCGCCGCAATTTATATCAATATTACAATGAGTTCTGTGGGCTTAATCACGTCGTGGCACTGCAGACATTGTAAACAATAGGGGTATATTGGTAAAGATCACGTCAGGAAACGTCGGGGGGCTTGTGAAGGTGATTAAATGCCCGATATTGGCCGCAGTATAATAGCCAGAGCTGCCGTCACGGCTGCCGCGCCTGCGGTGGGTAAAGGGCGGCTGTGCATTAATGTGTGATAACCATTAGCAAGAATTAATAGTGATGACAGGCATACATTATCCTGTAAATAGCTGTAAAAAGAACATACCGACAGAACGATATGTTTCGCTTGAAAGCGCATTATTACGGCGAACGCAATATTCACTCGCTTTGGGCTGAGCCCGGGGCCGGGTTATGGTACACTTGCCGTCCTAATCAACATTTGAATATTTCTTATACCATCGGAGTTGCGGGGCCATGGCTCAACTTTATTTTTATTACTCTGCGATGAATGCCGGCAAGTCCACCGCGCTGCTACAGTCTTCATATAACTATCAAGAGCGTGGTATGCGCACGCTGGTGTTCACTGCGGAGATCGATCATCGCTTTGGCGTGGGCAAAGTCAGTTCGCGCATCGGCTTATCCTCGCAGGCCCAGCTTTATAACAATGACTCGATGTTGTACGCCATGATTCAGCAAGAGCATCAGCAGCAGCCGGTGCACTGCGTGCTGCTGGACGAAAGCCAGTTCCTGACCAAAGCACAGGTTGAACAATTGTGCGACGTGGTGGATCAACTGGACATTCCCGTATTGTGTTACGGCTTACGAACCGATTTTCTCGGCGAACTGTTTATCGGCAGCCAATATTTACTGGCCTGGGCCGATAAGCTGGTGGAATTGAAAACCATCTGTCACTGCGGGCGCAAAGCCAATATGGTGTTGCGGTTGGATGAGAATGGCAAGGCGATGCACGCCGGCGAGCAAGTGGTGATTGGCGGTAACGAGAGCTATGTCTCTGTCTGCCGCAAGCATTATAAAGAGGCGATTCACTCCCTGGAGTAGGGCCGAAAACGTCGCCAGGGCCGGCTGAGGCGCTTTGGCGGCGGGGTCAGAAAACAGCGCGTCAGGCGCAATAAAAAACCCGCCGTTCGGCGGGTTTTTTCATCGGTTCACGGAACCGTTATTTCTTGGACTTTTTTACCGCAGCTTTGGCAGCTGCCGGTGCTGCCGCTTCCTCTTCTACCGTTTCACTGAATTCGCGGCCGTAGAAGGTATCCAGCATGATTTGCTTCAGTTCGGCAATCAGCGGATAGCGTGGGTTGGCGCCGGTGCACTGGTCGTCGAAAGCGTCTTCCGACAGCTTGTCGACCTTCGCCAGGAAGTCCGCTTCCTGCACGCCCGCCTCACGGATGGAGGTTGGGATGCCCAACTCTGTTTTCAGCTCATCCAGCCAGGCCAGCAGTTTCTCAATCTTCTGCGCGGTGCGGTCGCCCGGTGCGCTCAGACCGAGGTGGTCAGCGATTTCAGCGTAGCGACGGCGTGCCTGAGGGCGGTCGTACTGGCTGAAGGCCGTCTGCTTGGTCGGGTTGTCGTTCGCGTTGTAGCGAATGACGTTGGAAATCAGCATCGCGTTGGCCAGGCCGTGCGGAATGTGGAACTCCGAACCCAGTTTGTGCGCCATGGAGTGACAAACCCCGAGGAAGGCGTTGGCGAAAGCGATACCGGCGATGGTGGCGGCGTTGTGCACGCGTTCACGGGCAACCGGGTTTTTCGCGCCTTCTTTGTAGCTGGCCGGCAGATACTCTTTCAACAGTTTCAGCGCCTGCAGCGCCTGGCCGTCGGAGTATTCGTTCGCCAGCACCGACACGTAAGCTTCCAGCGCGTGGGTCACCGCATCCAGGCCACCGAAGGCGCACAGGGATTTCGGCATGTTCATCACCAGGTTGGCGTCGACAATCGCCATGTCCGGGGTCAGCGCATAGTCGGCCAGCGGGTATTTCTGTCCGGTGGCGTCGTCGGTCACGACCGCGAACGGTGTGACTTCTGAACCGGTACCTGACGTGGTGGTGATGGCGATCATTTTCGCTTTCACGCCCATTTTCGGGAATTTGTAGATACGCTTGCGGATGTCCATGAAGCGCAGCGCCAGATCCTCGAAGTGGGTTTCAGGATGTTCGTACAGCACCCACATGATTTTCGCGGCGTCCATCGGCGAACCGCCGCCCAGCGCGATGATGACGTCCGGTTTGAAGGAGTTCATCTGCTCGGCGCCTTTACGCACGATGCTCAGCGTCGGATCGGCCTCTACTTCGAAGAACACTTCGGTTTCGATGCCGTGTGACTTCAGAACCTTGGTGATCTGGTCGGCATAGCCGTTGTTGAACAGGAAACGGTCGGTCACGATGAAGGCGCGTTTCGCCCCGTCGGTCGCCACTTCTTCCAGCGCGATAGGCAGCGAGCCACGGCGGAAGTAGATCGATTTCGGAAGTTTATGCCACAACATGTTTTCTGCTCGCTTCGCTACAGTTTTCTTGTTGATCAGGTGTTTAGGTCCGACGTTTTCAGAGATGGAGTTACCACCCCAGGAACCGCAACCCAGCGTCAGCGAAGGCGCGAGTTTAAAGTTGTACAGGTCGCCGATGCCGCCCTGAGAAGCCGGGGTGTTGATCAGGATGCGAGCCGTTTTCATTTTATCGCCGAAGTAGGCGACGCGAGCCGTTTGGTTATCCTGGTCGGTGTACAGGCAGGAGGTGTGGCCGATACCGCCCATGGCGACCAGTTTTTCGGCTTTGGAGACCGCGTCTTCGAAGTCTTTGGCGCGGTACATCGCCAGGGTAGGCGACAGTTTTTCATGCGCGAAAGGTTCGGTTTCGTCGACCAGTTTCACTTCACCGATCAGCACCTTGGTGTTGGCCGGCACTTTAATGCCTGCCATCTCGGCGATTTTCGGCGCGGATTGACCCACGATGGCCGCGTTCAGGCCGCCGTTTTTTAAAATGATGTCCTGCACCGCTTTCAGCTCTTTACCCTGCAGCAGGTAGCCGCCGTGGGAGGCGAAGCGTTCGCGCACCGCATCATAGACGGAGTCAACGACGATGACCGACTGCTCGGAGGCGCAGATGACGCCGCTGTCGAAGGTTTTGGACATCAGGATAGAGGCGACCACGCGTTTGATGTCTGCGGTTTCGTCTACTACCACCGGCGTATTACCGGCACCTACGCCGATCGCCGGTTTGCCTGAGCTGTAGGCGGCTTTCACCATGCCCGGGCCACCGGTGGCCAGGATCAGGTTGATGTCAGGGTGGTGCATCAGCTGGTTGGACAGCTCGACGGTAGGCTGATCGATCCAACCGATGATGTCTTTTGGCGCACCGGCGGCGATAGCGGCCTGCAGCACGATATCGGCGGCTTTGTTGGTGGCATTCTTCGCGCGCGGATGTGGCGAGAAGATGATGCCGTTGCGGGTTTTGAGGCTGATCAGCGCTTTGAAGATCGCGGTAGAAGTTGGGTTGGTGGTAGGGACGATACCGCAAATCAGACCGATAGGCTCGGCGATGGTGATGGTACCGAAAGTGTCATCTTCAGACAGGATGCCACAGGTTTTTTCGTCTTTATAGGCGTTGTAGATGTACTCGGAAGCGAAGTGGTTTTTGATCACTTTGTCTTCGACGATACCCATTCCGGATTCTTCCACGGCCATTTTGGCCAACGGGATACGGGCATCAGCAGCGGCGAGGGCGGCAGCGCGGAAGATTTTGTCCACTTGCTCTTGAGTGAAGTTGGCATATTCGCGCTGGGCTTTTTTGACACGTGCGACAAGCTCGTTCAGTTCAGCGACATTCGTTACAGCCATAATGCTCTCCTGATAATGTTAAACTCTTTCAGTAAATAAGCCGTGCGAGCCACTAGTATAGTCATAACGCGGATAAACGGTGATTCGAATACCGGGGATTTCCCGCGTTATTTCTTCGCATGCTGCTGATTTGCTTAAAGAGCTTTACCCTACGCCAACCGGAGGGGCAGGCAGTGAGGAGAACGGAACCGGCGATGTGGCCACCTACTTTGTTCTACTCCCTGACTACGACTAAGAGCTTACCCACTGTTGGGTAGTTTATTTGTGATCTAAATCATGAAAAGTGCAAGCTGACACCTTTCAGCTTGCTGGTGTTGGGAATCATTCTTGATAACTGTGAGCGGTGACTCTTTTTTCAACACAAAAAATCAAAAGGCCATACATCACTTTAACAAAGGGCATTTGTTTCGTCTCATAACTTGCTGGCAGTCAAAAATGCTGCTCGGGCCGGATGGATTACCCGCGCCAATTCCATTACATTAGCGCGCATAGGCAGCACACCTTTTCATAGCGATTAATGCGGAGCCATCTGTGGGCCAATCTCTGTTGGATCTTTCCGGCTTTATCAAGTTCTTTGTCGGTCTGTTTGCGCTGGTCAACCCGGTCGGCATTTTGCCGGTGTTTATCAGCATGACCAGCTACCAGGCGGAAGCCGGGCGCAACAAAACCAACCTGACCGCCAACCTGTCGGTCGCCATCATTCTGTGGACGTCGTTGTTCCTGGGTGAAGGGATCTTGCGCATGTTCGGCATCTCTATCGATTCGTTTCGCATCGCCGGCGGTATTCTGGTGGTGACCATAGCCATGTCGATGATCAGCGGCAAGCTGGGGGAAGACAAACAGAACAAGCAGGAAAAATCGGAGAGCGCGATCCGCGAGAGCATCGGCGTGGTGCCGTTAGCGCTGCCGCTGATGGCGGGGCCGGGGGCCATCAGTTCCACCATCGTCTGGAGTTCCCGCTATCACAACTGGCAAAGCCTGCTCGGCTTCACGGTGGCGATCGCTTTGTTCGCATTTTGTTGCTGGCTGTTGTTCCGTGCCGCGCCGCTGTTGGTACGCTTGCTGGGGCAGACCGGCATTAACGTAATCACCCGTATCATGGGCCTGTTGCTGATGGCGCTTGGAATCGAATTTATCGTGACCGGCATTAAGGCGATATTCCCCGGTCTGTTGTGATAGCCGCGTTTAGCCGCGTCTCGCCTATTGGCGCGGCTAAAGTTAATTTTAAAATTTAAATTATTTATTAGTTCGCATTATTATAGTGCATGGAGTGAATAAAATTTAAGCCGTTGCACTCTTATGTTGCATAAATCTCATGTTGCTGCTCAAAAAAAACGCTAAGCATTATTTCAAACACTTTTCCTTCCCCATTTCTGCCATTTTTGCCCCCGTTCAACGGTCAAGCTGTTGTTAAATTAATCACATCATTCTGTGGGGCTTGTCTCACTTTCATCCAGGTGTTATTAGTGATTAACCGCCCCATTGGCAGGTGTTTGTTCTTTGAATGGCCAGATTGTTAACTGAATGTTTCTTTGTGTGGCGGTGAGATTGCACTAACGGTTTCAAATGAAATGGTTTTTGTTTTTTTATCTTTAAAATCAAAGTCATGAGATTGCCTTTACGCGGCCCCGATCTCAGGGGGCGGACGAGGCTTGGTGCGATAAAAGAGAATTGCTTAACATTTTCGTAAAATTTATTGGCTATGGAATTTGGCTTCTGCTAATTTCCGAGCAACTTTCCCGTGGTCAATTAACTGAAATGCGCCACAAAAACGGGAATGATTTTTGCTGGTATCCGTTTATTTAGAATTCTTATAAACACTTCACAAACTTCGATAAGCGATGCTTGTCGGTGAAAAGGAGCCTCGATTATGCAGCAAACCCTGAAGCGCACTTCTTTGACCTTGTTGATTAGCGGCGCGTTGAGCGTCGGCGCCGTAAATAGCAGTTTGGCGGCTGAGGTTCCAGCCGGCGTCCAATTGGCGCAGCAGCAGAATATTGTGATTAACAACGGCAGCGAAGTGGCTTCATTGGATCCGCATAAGGTCGAGGGGGTGCCGGAAAGCAATATCATTCTTAACCTGCTGGAAGGGCTGGTGAGCACCGACGCCAACGGGCATGTGGTGCCGGCGGCGGCGACCCGCTGGGAAAATCAGGATTATCGGCAGTGGACCTTCCACCTGCGCCCTGGCGCGGTGTGGAGTGACGGCAGCCCGGTGACCGCGCAAGACTTCGTCTACAGCTGGCAGCGTTTGGCCGATCCGAAAATCGCCTCGCCGTACGCCAGCTATCTGCAATACACCAAGGTC
The DNA here is from genome assembly GCF_050880365.1 of Serratia sp. BFP-2025. Taxonomy (NCBI): domain Bacteria; kingdom Pseudomonadati; phylum Pseudomonadota; class Gammaproteobacteria; order Enterobacterales; family Yersiniaceae; genus Serratia; species Serratia sp. BFP-2025. The sequence continues at coordinate 1,276,753 of NZ_JBPAFV010000001.1, forward strand.
GAGAATATCGACGACATCCTGACCGGCAAAAAGAGCCCGCAGACGCTCGGCGTCAAGGCGTTGGACGACCAGACGCTGCAGGTGACCCTGAGCGAGCCGGTGCCGTATTTCATCAGCATGCTGAGCCACACGTCGCTCAAGCCGGTCAAACGCGCGGTGGTGGAGAAATTTGGCGACAAATGGACGCTGCCCGCCAACTATGTCGGCAACGGCGCTTACCGCCTGAAAGAGTGGGTGGTGAACGAACGCATCGTACTGGTGCGCAGCCCGAGCTATTGGAATGACAAGCAGACGGTGATCAATCAGGCGACCTTCCTGCCGATCGCTTCGGAAGTCAGCGACGTCAACCGCTTCCGCAGCGGCGAGATCGACATCACCAACAGCGCCATCCCGCCGTATCTGTACGTCAAAATGAAACGCGAAGTGCCCGAGCAGCTGCACGTTAACCCTTATCTGTGCACCTTCTATTACGAGCTCAATAACCAGCGGGCGCCGTTCACCGATCCGCGCGTGCGCGCGGCGGTGAAAATGACGCTGGATCGCGACATCATCGCCAACAAGATCATGGGCCAGGGGCAGATCCCGGCCTACAGCTTTACGCCGACCTTCACGGAAGGCGCCAACTTCACTCAGCCGGCGTGGGCCGGATGGAGCCAGGAACAGCGCAATGCCGAAGCCAAAAAACTGCTGGCGGAAGCGGGCTACAGCGACGCCAAACCGCTGAAATTCTCGCTGTTGTACAACACCTCCGATCAAAACAAACAGCAGGCGATCGCCGCCGCGTCGATGTGGAAGAAGAATCTCGGCGCCGACGTCACGCTGCGCAATCAGGAGTGGAAAACCTCGCTGGAAAGCCGCCATCAGGGGCAATACGACGTGGCGCGCGCCACCTGGTGCGGGGATTACAACGAACCGAGCGCCTTCCTGAATCTGGTGTTGTCCAACAGCAGCATCAATACCGTGTTTTATAAGAGCCCGGCGTTCGACGCCATCATGGCCGCGACGTTGAAGGCGCCGGATGAAGCTGCGCGCGCCGCGCTCTACCAGCAGGCGGAAGCGCAGCTGGATAAAGACTCCGCGTTGATCCCGGTTTATTACCGCGTCAGTGCGCGATTGATCAAACCGACGGTGGGCGGGTTCACCGGCAAAGATCCGCTGGACTATACCGACGTTAAGAATCTGTACATTATCAAGCAGTAAAAGGGGTATTCCTCGCGTCGAACCGCAGAGGAATATGGGGGAAGGCCGGCCGCCGCATTCGTTCCGCGGCGGCGGGAAAACAGAGTCCGCTAACGGGCAACGCAGGCTCCACGGAGAGCCTGTGATAATAAAAACTGGAGTCGATAAGCATGACCAACATCACGAAGAAAACTCTCATTGCCGCTGGCGTTATCGCCGCGCTGGGCATCACAGCAACCGCGGGCGCTTTCGCCGCTGACGTTCCTGCGGGCGTGCAGCTGGCCGACAAGCAAGAAATCGTCAAAAACAACGGTTCCGAAGTGCAGTCGCTGGATCCGCATAAAATCGAGGGCGTGCCGGAAAATAACGTCACCCGCGATCTGATGGAAGGCCTGGCGAACAACAGCCCGGACGGTTCTATCGTGCCAGGGGTTGCGGAAAGCTGGGATAACAAGGATTTCAAAGTCTGGACCTTCCACCTGCGTAAAGACGCCAAATGGTCCAACGGCAAGCCGGTGACGGCGCAAGATTTCGTCTACAGCTGGCAGCGCGTGGTCGATCCGAAAACCGCTTCGCCTTACGCCAGCTATCTGCAATACGCTCACGTAGAAAACGTCGATGACATCATCGCCGGCAAAAAAGACAAATCGACGCTGGGCGTGAAGGCCATCGACGACCACACCTTCCAGGTAACCTTGAGCGAGCCGGTGCCTTATCTGGTTGAAATGACCCCGCACTACGCCATGAAGCCGGTTTATAAAGACGCGGTGGAGAAGTTCGGCGAGAAGTGGACGCTGCCGGCCAACTACGTCAGCAACGGCGCCTATAAACTGAAAGACTGGATCGTCAACGAACGCATCGTGCTGGAGCGCAACCCGGAATATTGGGACAATGCCAAAACCATCATCAATAAAGTGACGTTCCTGCCTATTTCGTCGGAAGTGACCGACGTTAACCGCTACCGCACCGGTGAAATCGACATGACCTACAACAACATGCCGATCGAACTGTTCCAGAAGCTGAAGAAAGAGATCCCGAAAGAGGTGCACGTCGATCCTTATCTGTGCACCTATTACTACGAAATCAACAACCAGAAGGCGCCGTTCACCGATGCGCGCGTGCGTGAAGCGCTGAAGCTGGGCATGGACCGCGACATTATCGTCAACAAGGTGAAAAACCAGGGCGATCTGCCGGCCTACAGCTTTACGCCGCCATACACCGACGGCGCCAAGCTGACCCCGCCAGAGTGGTTCGGTTGGACGCAGGAAAAACGCAACGAAGTGGCGAAGAAACTGCTGGCGGACGCCGGCTACGGCCCGGGTAAACCGCTGACTTTCTCCCTGCTGTACAACACCTCCGACTTGCACAAGAAGCTGGCGATCGCCGCCGCCTCCATCTGGAAGAAAAACCTGGGCGTGGACGTGAAGCTGGTGAACCAGGAGTGGAAAACCTTCCTGGATACCCGCCATCAGGGTACCTATGACGTGGCGCGCGCCGGCTGGTGTGCCGATTACAACGAGCCGAGCTCGTTCCTGAACATGATGCTGTCCGACAGCAGCAGTAACACCCCGCACTACAAGAGCGCCGAGTTCGACAAGCTGATGGCGAACGTGTTGACCGCGAAGACCAAAGACGAGCGCGCCGATCTGTATCAGAAAGCGGAAGTTCAGCTGGATAAAGATTCCGCCATCGTTCCGCTGTATTACTACGTGAACGCCCGTTTGGTGAAACCTTACGTCGGTGGCTACACCGGCAAAGACCCGCTTGATAACGTGTACGACAAAAACCTGTACATCATCAAGCATTGATACGGTAAGAGCCGGCGGCGCAGCCGCCGGCCCATGTTGAGAATAATAAGCCGTCATCAGGCTGTCGCACAGGGTTAGGGCAATGCTTAAATTTATACTTCGTCGCTTGTTGGAAGCGATCCCGACACTATTTATCCTTATCACCATCTCATTCTTCATGATGCGTCTGGCGCCCGGCAGCCCCTTTACCGGGGAGCGCGCTTTGCCGCCGGAAGTCATGGCCAATATCGAAGCCAAATATCATTTGAACGATCCTATCTGGAAACAGTACGGTCATTATTTGGCGCAGCTTGCGCAGGGAGACTTCGGCCCATCCTTTAAATACAAGGACTATTCGGTCAACGATCTGGTCGCCAGCTCGTTCCCGGTTTCCGCCAAACTCGGCCTGGCCGCATTTTTGCTGGCGGTGGTGCTGGGCGTTAGCGCTGGCGTTATCGCCGCGTTGAATCAGAACACCAAATGGGACTATACGGTGATGGGGTTCGCCATGACCGGGGTGGTGATACCCAGTTTCGTGGTGGCGCCGCTGCTGGTGCTGATCTTCGCCATCACGCTGAAATGGCTGCCGGGCGGTGGCTGGAACGGCGGTGCGCCAAAGTTCATCATCTTGCCGATGGTGGCGCTGTCGCTGGCCTATATCGCCAGTATCGCCCGTATCACGCGCGGCTCGATGATCGAAGTGCTGCACTCCAACTTCATTCGCACCGCGCGCGCCAAAGGCTTGCCGATGCGCCGCATCATTTTCCGCCATGCGCTGAAGCCGGCGCTGTTACCGGTGCTGTCCTACATGGGCCCGGCCTTCGTCGGCATCATTACCGGTTCGATGGTGATCGAAACCATTTATGGTTTGCCGGGGATCGGCCAGCTGTTCGTTAACGGCGCGCTGAACCGCGATTACTCCCTGGTGCTGAGCCTGACCATTTTGGTGGGCGCCCTGACCATTCTGTTCAACGCGATCGTCGATGTGCTGTATGCGGTCATCGATCCGAAAATCCGTTATTAATCTGGAGCACGCGAATGATGTTGACTAAAAAGAACAGCGAAGCTCTGGAAAACTTCAGCGAGAAGCTGGAAGTGGAAGGGCGCAGCCTGTGGCAAGACGCGCGTCGGCGCTTTATGCACAACCGCGCGGCGGTCAGCAGCCTGTTCGTACTGGCGCTGATCACGCTGTTTGTGGTGCTGGCGCCGATGTTGTCGCAATTTGCCTATGACGATACCGACTGGGCGATGATGTCCGCGGTGCCGAGCTTCGAATCGGGGCACTATTTCGGCACCGACTCCTCCGGGCGCGATCTGCTGGTGCGCGTGGCGATCGGCGGGCGCATCTCGCTGATGGTCGGCGTGGCAGCGGCGCTGGTGGCGGTGATCGTCGGCACTCTGTACGGCGCGATGTCCGGCTATCTGGGCGGCAAGATCGATTCGGTGATGATGCGCTTGCTGGAGATCCTCAACTCCTTCCCGTTCATGTTCTTCGTGATCCTGCTGGTGACCTTCTTTGGCCAAAATATCCTGTTGATCTTCGTGGCGATCGGCATGGTGTCGTGGCTGGATATGGCGCGTATCGTGCGCGGCCAAACCCTCGGTTTGAAGCGTAAGGAGTTTATCGAAGCGGCGCTGGTGTGCGGCGTCTCCACGCGCAATATCGTGCTGCGGCATATCGTGCCGAACGTGCTCGGCGTGGTGGTGGTGTATGCGTCGCTGCTGGTGCCGAGCATGATCCTGTTCGAATCCTTCCTCAGCTTCCTGGGGCTGGGCACGCAAGAGCCGCTCAGCAGCTGGGGCGCCTTGCTCAGCGACGGCGCCAACTCAATGGAAGTTTCACCGTGGTTGCTGCTGTTCCCGGCGGGTTTCCTGGTTGTCACTCTGTTCTGTTTCAACTTTATCGGCGATGGCCTGCGTGACGCCCTCGACCCGAAAGATCGTTAAGGAGTGCAATCATGAGCACCATTGAACATCCTGAGTTGCAAACCGGCGCCGGCGTCAAAACCTCGCCGCTGCTGGACGTGAAAGATCTGCGCGTCACGTTCACGACCCCGGACGGCGACGTGACGGCGGTGAACGATCTGAACTTCGATCTGCGCGCCGGCGAAACGCTGGGCATCGTCGGTGAATCCGGTTCCGGCAAATCGCAGACCGCGTTCGCCCTGATGGGGCTGCTGGCCAGCAATGGCCGCATCGGCGGATCGGCCAAATTCAACGGCCGCGAAATCCTCAACCTGCCGGAAAATCAGCTCAACAAGCTGCGGGCAGAAGAGATTTCGATGATCTTCCAGGACCCGATGACCTCGCTTAACCCTTATATGCGCGTTGGCGAGCAGCTGATGGAAGTGCTGATGCTGCATAAGAAAATGAGCAAAAGCGAAGCCTTCGAAGAGTCGGTGCGCATGCTCGACGCGGTGAAAATGCCGGAGGCGCGCAAGCGCATGCGCATGTACCCGCACGAGTTTTCCGGCGGCATGCGCCAGCGCGTGATGATCGCCATGGCGCTGCTGTGCCGGCCGAAGCTGCTGATCGCCGACGAGCCGACCACCGCATTGGACGTGACCGTTCAGGCGCAGATTATGACATTGCTGAACGAGCTGAAGCGTGAGTTCAACACCGCCATCATCATGATTACCCACGATCTGGGCGTGGTGGCCGGCATCTGCAACAAGGTGCTGGTGATGTACGCCGGCCGCACCATGGAATACGGCAGCGCGCGTGAAGTGTTCTACCAGCCGAGCCACCCGTACTCTATCGGCCTGTTGAACGCGGTGCCGCGTCTCGACGCTGAAGGCGAGGCGTTGCTGACCATTCCCGGCAACCCGCCGAACCTGCTGCGGTTGCCGAAAGGCTGCCCGTTCCAGCCGCGCTGCCCGCATGCCATGGAACAGTGCGCGAGCGCTCCGCCGTTGGAGCAATTTGGGGAAGGGCGCCTGCGCGCCTGCTTTAAACCGGTGGAGGCGTTGGTATGACAGCGGTAACCGACAAGAAAGTGCTGCTCGAAGTGGCCGATCTGAAAGTACACTTCGACATTCATGACGACAAGCAGTGGTTCTGGCAACCGCCGAAAACCCTGAAGGCGGTCGATGGCGTTACGCTGCGGCTGTTCGAGGGCGAGACCCTCGGCGTGGTCGGCGAATCCGGCTGCGGCAAATCCACCTTCGCGCGCGCCATCATCGGCCTGGTGAAGGCCACCAGCGGGCGCGTCGCCTGGCTGGGTAAAGATCTGCTGGGCATGAGCGACGCCGACTGGCGCAAAACCCGCAGCGATATTCAGATGATCTTCCAGGATCCGCTGGCTTCGCTCAACCCGCGCATGACCATCGGCGAGATCATCGCCGAGCCGCTGCGCACCTACTACCCGAAAATGCCGCGTCAGGAAGTGAAGGACAAGGTCAAGGCGATGATGCTGAAGGTCGGCCTGCTGCCTAACCTGATCAACCGTTATCCGCACGAGTTCTCCGGCGGCCAGTGCCAGCGCATCGGCATCGCGCGTGCGCTGATCCTCGAGCCGAAGCTGGTGATCTGCGACGAGCCGGTCTCCGCGCTGGACGTGTCGATTCAGGCGCAGGTGGTGAACCTGTTGCAGCAGCTGCAGCGCGAGATGGGCCTGTCGTTGATCTTTATCGCCCACGATTTGGCGGTGGTAAAGCACATTTCCGATCGCGTGCTGGTGATGTACCTGGGCCATGCGGTGGAGCTGGGCACCTATGACGAGGTGTACCACAATCCGCAGCACCCTTACACCAAGGCGTTGATGTCGGCGGTGCCGATCCCGGATCCGGACAAGGAGAAGGAAAAGCAGATCCAGCTGCTGGAAGGGGAACTGCCTTCGCCGATCAACCCGCCGTCAGGCTGCGTGTTCCGTACCCGCTGCCCGATCGCCGGGCCGGAGTGCGCCAAAACGCGTCCGCTGCTGGAGGGCAGTTTCCGCCACGCGGTTTCCTGCCTGAAGGTCGACCCGCTGTAATGTGCCGTTAGCCGGCAACAAAAAGCCCCGCTGACTGAGCGGGGCTTTTTTTATCCGAGACGCCAGCGGCGAATCACTCTTTCCACAGAATGTGGCACAGCTTGTGGTCTTTCTCGCGGCAGATCAGCACGCGAGCGAACACGTCATTGATCGGCTCGCCGTCGCTGTCCGCCAGACCGATCACCACTTCGGCGAAGAAGTCCGGGTTCAGGTCGTAATCCACGTGCTCGCTCCAGTCTTCGGAGGGATCGTACAGTTCGGCGCCGCCGCGCTCTTCAAACTGCAGATTGAACAGCAGAATATCCGCCGGATCCAGATTGTCGCCGGCCAATTCGAGGAAGATATCGTAGGCCTGTTCCAGCGTTTCGTCTTCGGTAAGGCGGTTATTCAAATCCATAAAAAAATCCTGATAACAAATGATTTGGCGCTATTAAAGCACGCTCGCCGCGGCTTTTACAGCAGCGGGCTGAAAAAGTAGAACAGGCGTTCGACCAGGCGATGCCAGAACGGCCGCTTCAACCACTCTTTAGCGTTCAGCAGCTTGGAGCGGGCAATGTAATCTTCCTGCACGCAGGCCAGATCGCTGCCGAAGCCGTCGTCGTCGATCACCAGCGTGATTTCGAAGTTCAGCCACAGGCTGCGCATATCCAGATTGACGGTGCCGACCAGGCTGAGCTGGCCGTCCACCAGGACGCTTTTGGTATGCAGCAGGCCGCCTTCGAACTGATAGATTTTCACGCCGGCTTCCAGCAACTCGGAGAAGAACGCCCGGCTGGCCCAGCGCACCATCATCGAATCGTTGTCGCGTGGCACGATGATGCTGACCTCGACGCCGCGTAGGGCGGCGGTGCAGATGGCGTGCAGCAGATCGTCGCTCGGTACGAAATACGGCGTGGTCATGATCAGCTGCTCGCGCGCGGAATAGACCGCGGTCAACAGCGCCTGGTGGATCATCTCCTCGGGGAAGCCGGGGCCGGAGGCGATCACCTGAATGGTGTGGCCGCTCTCCTGCTCGAACGGCATGATGTTGACGTCCGGCGGCGGCGGCAGAATGCGCTTGCCGGTTTCAATTTCCCAGTCGCAGGCATAGACGATGCCCATGGTGGTGGCCACCGGGCCTTCCATGCGCGCCATCAGATCGATCCATTGGCCGACGCCCGCATCCTGCTTGAAGTAACGCGGGTCGACCATGTTCATGCTGCCGGTATAGGCGATGTAGTTGTCGATCAGCACCACCTTGCGGTGCTGGCGCAGATCCATGCGGCGCAGGAATACGCGCAGCAGATTGACCTTCAGCGCTTCGACCACTTCGATGCCGGCGTTGCGCATCATTGCCGGGTAGGGGCTGCGGAAGAATTGCAGGCTGCCGGCGGAGTCCAGCATCAGGCGGCAGTGTACGCCGCGTCGGGCGGCGGCCATTAGCGATTCGGCCACCTGATCGACCAGGCCGCCGGGCTGCCAGATATAGAACACCATCTCGATGTTGTGGCGCGCCAGTTCGATGTCGCGGATCAACGCTTTGAGCGTGTCGTCGGTGGTGGTGAGCAGCTGCAGCTGGTTGCCCTTGACGCCGTCGATGCCCTGGCGGCGGTTGCACAGCTGGAACAGCGGCTCGGCGACCTCGCTATACTCGGTGGCGAAGATGCGGCGGCTCTCTTTCAATTCCTTCAGCCAGCGTGCGGTCGACGGCCACATGGCTTTGGCGCGCTCGGCCCGGCGTTTGCCCAGGTGCAGCTCGCCGAAGGATAAATAGGCTACGATGCCGAACAGCGGCAGAATATAGATAACCAGCAGCCAGGCCATGGCGGAGGGAACCGCACGGCGTTTCATCAAAATGCGCATCGTCACGCCGGCGATCAGCAGCCAGTAGCCGAACACCATGAGCCAACTGATTACGGTATAAAATGTTGTCATAAAGGCGAAAAATCCCGTTCGCAAACCACCAATGATGAGTGTACGCACAGATCGGTCAAGGCGAAACCTTTTATCGGCGCTTATGTTACATAAATATGATGAAGTTAAGGCACTTGCTGAAAATGAAAGGGCGGCTTTTGCCCGTGTGGCGTCCGCTGTGCCGCCGATAACGGCGACTTGGATCATGAGCCGAAAGGGCTATAATGTCCGCGGTTGGCATTAGACGAACGAGTGACGGAATTATGAGACGCAGTAGAAATGAAGTGGGCCGCTGGCGCATGTTGCGGCAGAGCCAACGCCGCCGGCATCGCTGGCTGGAGCGCCAGTCGTGCAGCAATCGCCATATCATCCGGGTGCGCCGCCGCCTGGACGATCAGCACCGGCGTGCGCTGCTGTTTGCGGTATCCTGCGAGTGGTAAAACGAAAACAGTCCCGTGAGGGACTGTTTTGTCATGGCGCCTGGGTTATTTGCCTAGATAGGCGTTGAGCATCCAGACCTGTTTTTCCTGTTCTTTGATGTAATCGCTCATCAGCGACGCGGTGCCTTCGTCGCCGGCATCGGCCGCCACCGTCAGCAGTTCGCGCTGCTGTTGCAGCAAGATTGAATACCCTTCCAACAGGCCGCGCAGCGTGCCTTTATCATCGGTCACGTTGGTGTGTTCCTTGATATCGGCGGTTTTCAGATAGTCGCTGTAAGCGTGACGCGGCTGCGAGCCCAGCGTCAGAATGCGTTCCGCCAGCTCATCCACCTTGGTCAGCAGATCGTTGTAAGTTTCTTCGAATTTTGCGTGCAGCTCAAAGAATTGCGGGCCGGTAATATTCCAGTGATAGCCGCGCACGTTCATATATAGCACCTGATAATTCGCCAACAGCGCATTCAGCGCTTCGGCGAGTTTTGCCGATTGTTTACTGTCGAGGCCGATATGGGTTTTCGCTGCTTTCTTCGCCGTTGCCATAATAATCTTCTCCTGATTATTCGTTCCAAGGGTAGACAGAATTCATTTCCATAGCTGTTACAGTAACCGGATTTATCGCAGGGTTAAACACGATATCAGTCATCATTGCCATCGCTCAAACCGATGACGATAAATCCGTCGAGCAAATTGCCGAATCAGTGTACGCAGGATCCGCAGGCGAAAAAAGCCGCTTTTATCGGTTACTTGCGCAGCGCCAGTTTTACCGCGCCGGCGCCCAGCGCCATCAACAGCGCGGCGGCGATCAACACCGTAATAAATGCGCGATCGAAGGCCAAACGCGCCAGCTGGGTCAGCTGCTGCGCGCGATCGGCCGCCATCCCGGCCGCCAGACGCAACGCTTCGTCGATGCTGTCGTAGGCCAAATCGCTGACCGGCAGTTCCGCCGGCAGCGCCAGACTGTGGCTGTAAACCGCCGTCATCAGCCCGCCGAGCAACGTTACGCCCAGCACGCCGCCCAGCTCATAGGAGACGTCCTCGATCGATGCGGCCATGCCGGATTTCTCCTCCGGCGCATTCAACATGATGGCGGTGGACGCGGCGGTGATCACGCCGCCGAGGCCAAAGCCCACCAACGCCAGGCTCACCAGCTGCGGCGCCATGCCGCTCTGAGACAGCAGGGCGAGGGCGGCGATGCCGAAAGCGGTCAGGGCGAAACCGCCGAGGATGATGCTGCGTTCGCCGTAGCGCGGCAACAGCAAACCGGCCATCGGCCCCGCCAACGCCGAAGCTAGCGGGATCGGCAAGATAAACAGCGCCGCCTGCAGCGGACTGAGGCCGAGCACCAGCTGCAAGCGTTGGCTGAGTACCAGCTCGACGCCGATCAGCGCCACCATCGACAGCAGCGCTACGCCGATGCCGCCGGCGAACAGCCGGTTGCGGAACAGGGAGAAATCGATCATCGGATTGGCGCTGCGCTGCTGGCGGCGCACGAACATCGCCAGGAACAGCACGCCGATCAGGGCCGCCGCGATCAAGGCGCCGACGTCTGGCGCCGGCTTGCTCAGCTCCTTCAGCGCGTAGATAGCGCCGACCAGGCCGATCATGATCTGTACCGAACCGAGGATGTCGGAAGGGCGCGGGTTATCGCCGCCGCAGCGTGGGATCAGTTTCCACGCCAGCGGCCAGACCAGCAGCACCACCGGCACGTTGATCAGGAACACCGAACCCCACCAGAAATACTCCAGCAGCAGGCCGCCGACCACCGGGCCGATGGCCGCACCGCCGGAGGCCACCGAGGCCCAGATGCCGATCGCCAGCGCACGCTCGCGTTCGTCGGTAAAGACGTGGCGCACGATGGACAGCGTGGCGGGCATCATCATCGCCGCGCCAACGGCGAGGAACACCCGTGCGGCGATCAGCCACTCGGCGGTTGGCGAGAAGGCGGCGCACAGCGAAGCGACGGCAAACACCGGCAGCCCGGCCAGAAACAGCCGCTTATGGCCGATGCGGTCGCTCAGCATCCCGGCGCCGGGCAACAGCCCGGCCACCACCAACGGGTAGGCGTTGACGATCCACAGTTTCTGCGAGGCGCTGGCATCCAACGCCTGGGTCAAGCGCGGCAGCGCGGTATATAACACCGTCATATCGATAACGATCAGGAAAAGGGCGCTGGCGATCAGGGCCAGGATCAGCCAGCGGTTCTTGGCGTACATAAGTCATTCATCCACTAAAGTGGGCGGCGCGAAGGCGCCGCCATTCCGGTAACCCTCCGGCGACGCCGGGTGGTATACTGGTTGATAATATATATCCATACGTTCGTATTGAAAAGAAGGGTTTCTTAATGGGACGTCAACGCAGCATCGATCGCGATAAGGTTTTGGACACCGCCGAAGAGATCGTCGCCACTCAGGGCGCCGCCGGCTTGACCATCGACGCCGTCGCCAAAGCGATGGGGATCTCCAAGGGTGGGGTGCAGTATTGCTTCGGTAGCAAGGACGCCTTGATCGACGCCATGTTCGATCGCTGGGGCAGCGCCTATGAAGCGCTGTTCGCGGATATCGCCGGCGCCGACCCTTCGCCACAGACCGGCGTGCGGGCGCATATGTTGGCGACCCAAAGTTCGGATCAGACCGCCAGCGCCAAGGCCGCCGGGCTGATGGCGACGCTGATTCAAACGCCGGAGCATCTGGCGAGTACGCGCGAATGGTACCGCAGCCGCATCGCCGGGCTCGATTTGGCGAGCGAAGAGGGCAAGCGCGCGCGCCTGGCGTTTCTCGCCACCGAAGGCGCTTTTATGCTGCGTTATTTCGGTTTGATGGATATCGACCAGGCGGAGTGGGAAACGATGTTCGCCGATATGCAGGCGTTGATACTGGCGGACGGAGATAAATAACGAATGAATTAAGCGGCAGGTGTCAGCCTGCCGCAGGATAAACCCGATTATTTATAGGCTATCGCATTGATGGTTTCGAAGGTGGTTTTGCCCTCGCGGCCAATAATGACGTAATACTTGCCGCCTTTTTCGTCCACCGCTTTCGACAGGCGCGCGTGATCGATCCCCACGGTGTCGTCGCCGTCTTGCGAAATGGTCACCGGACCAATCTCGGTATGTTTCGCCGCCTCTTCCCGGGTGATTTCAATCGCCGCCAGCGATGAGAAAGAGGTGAACGCCAGCAGTGCCAAGAGATATTTAGTTGCCTTCATAATTATTCCTTTTCGATTCGAAAATAAAAATGACCCGTAACTGCATCTGAACTACGGCTAAAGTGTAGATCAGCGGCGGCGGTTTGCTCTGCGGCGGCAATAATAAATCGCCGCTGACGGCTGCGCCTATCACACTGATAGTTAGTCAATGGGCAGCGGCAGGCGTATGTTTATCGAACAAGATATTCCCTCGAAGAACCTTTAAGCCAGCCACTCCGTGCTGGCTTTTTTTTGTTTACGTGCGGGCAGGCCCCCGGAGAGGGGGGCGAAGGGTTATTTACGGGCATCCAACAGCGATTGGGCATTCTCTGGGGTGACGACGGTCCACGGGATGTAGTAATGCTTCTGCGTGCCGCCTTCCCATTTCAGATCCTTGGCGTATTGTTTCCAGATATCCGACTGTGGTTGATAGCTTTCACCTTTCACGGCGCGCAATGCGACGTCGATGGAACCCTGCATCTGGCCTTTGGCGTCTTGCAGGATGGAGACCATTTCACCGGCCTGCACCGCATGAATCGCGTCGGAAACGCCGTCCACGCCAGCGATCGCGAAGTCCTTAACATTCAGGCCGGCGCCTTTAATCGCTTCAATCGCGCCCAGCGCCATCTCGTCGTTCTGGCCAATCACGCCGTTGATTTTACCCCGATGTTTCTGCAGCCAGTTTTCCATCAGCGGCTGCGCTTCAGCGCGCGACCAGTTGGCCGTTTTGCGTTCAAGCACGGTGACCTGGCCGGCGCCGCACTCGGCAATCGCTTTGTCATTGCCCTTGCCGCGCTGGATCTCGCCGCTGCCGCCTTTCGGGCCTTCGATAATCACCACGTTCACCTTATGGTTCTTGCAGTCGAGTTTGTCCAGGACGGCTTTGGCCTCGAGATAGCCCCCCAGCTCATCGTTAGACACCACTTCAGAGGTCATCGCGTCCGTGTTCAGACGCGCGTTGGTGACCACCACCGGGATTTTGGCTTCGTTGGCATTGGTGACGATATCGATATTGGCCTCAAAATCCATGGGGTTGACGATAATGGCGTCGGCGCGCGTCTGGATCGCGGTGGCGGCCTGATCGTTTTGCACCGATGCATCATAGCGCCCATCGTAGAAGGTCAGCACGGCTTCGCCGCTTTTCACCGCCGGGTGTTCCTTGCCGAATCTTTCCATCAATTGCACGAATTCGGCTTTGTTGCCGTACATCAATACCGCGATTTTAACCGGGGCCGCCTGAGCAGCCGACAGGCTGCCGAACATCATGGCAGAGGCAAACAACGCTATCTTGGTCTTATTCATGGTTTTCTCCTGGTAGAGTTGGGTCTGATGTTATTAATCGCGCTGTTGCTTACGCGATGGGTCGAGCAAGACGGCAAGAACGATCAATGCGCCTTTGATAATTTGTTGGTAATACGATTGCACGCCAAGCAGATCGAGGCCGTTATTCATCACCCCGATGATCAGCACGCCGAAGAAGGTGCCGACCAGCGTACCGACGCCGCCCGCCATGCTGGTGCCGCCGATCACCACCGCGGCGATGGCGTCCAGCTCATAGCCTGCGCCGGCGTTGGTTTGCGCCGAACCGGTGCGCGCGGTGAGGATCAAACCGGCGATGCCGGCCAGCGCGCCGCACAGCGTATACACCAGTATCTTGATACGAGTGACGTTAATCCCTGAGGTGCGTGCGCTTTTCGGGTTGCCGCCGACGGCGTAGATGTAGCGCCCGAAGAGGGTTTTATTCAGCACCAGCCAGGCGAGGGCGAACAGCACGATGAAGATGATGACGGGCACAGGAACGCCGCCGACATAACCATTGCCCAACCAGCGGAAATCGCTGTTCAATTGCGAAACCGGATTGCCGTTGGTAGTCAGCATGGTTAAACCGCGCGCCGCAGAGAGCATGCCCATGGTGACGATAAAGGGTTGCAGCCGGTAGCGGGCTAACACGGTGCCGTTCACCAGGCCGCAGACGATGCCGATGCCCAGCGCCACAATCAGCGGTGCCATGACGGCGGTCGCGGTATCGCCGATAGCCAATCCGCTATTGTTGGTGGCGAAACGGGCGGCGACGATCCCGCTTAACGCCAACACCGAACCCACGGAGAGATCGACGCCGGCGGTGATGATGACGAAGGTCATGCCGATTGCCAGAATGCCGTTGATCGAGACCTGGCGCAGGACGATCAGGGTGTTTTCATTGCTGAGAAAATAATTGCTGCTCCAGGCCCCCTGGGCGACCTGATATTCGCCAATCAGCGCCACGGTCAGGCACAGGGCGAAAAAGGCGATGATAATGCCGTATTTGTGCATACGGCGCTTATTGCGGGTGAAAAATGACATTCCTGGTGATAAGGAGTGGGCGCTGCTCATTGTTATTCTCTCTCTGTTAAACCGCGAGTTTCATCAGTGCTGCCTGAGTCGCATGGGTTGCCGAAAGCTCGCCGGCCAACTGCCCGTCACGGAACACCAATATGCGATCGCTCATGCCTATGATTTCCGAAAGTTCGGAGGAAACCATGATGATCCCTTTGTTTTGCAAGGCGAATTCCGACATGAATCGATAGATCTCTTTTTTGGCGCCGACGTCGATGCCGCGCGTCGGCTCGTCGAGCAGCAAAACCTCCGGATCCAGCAGCGCCCAGCGGCCCAGCACCACTTTTTGCTGGTTGCCGCCGCTCAGGTTGCCCACCGGCTGCTCGCCGTCGTGGGTTTTAACGTTGAAGCGCTGGATCATGTCGCGGGTACGCGCTTGCTCCCGTTTCTCGCTGACAAATCCCATCCGGCTGATGTCGGCGAAAGAGGCGATATTGATGTTTTCGCTGACGGAGCGGCACAGCACCAGGCCGGTTTCCTTACGGTCTTCCGTTACATAGGCGATACCGCTGTCGATGGCTTCGCGCGGGGAGTGACGGCTCAGCGTTTTGTCGCCCAAGCGAATCGTGCCGCTGTCGGCATGCTGAACGCCGAAGATAAGATCGAGGAACTCGCTGCGGCCCGATCCCACCAGGCCGTAGATGCCCAGGATTTCGCCGTGCTTAAGCTGCAGGCTGATATCTTTGATCTTGTCGCGCCAACACAGGTTGTTAACTTCCAGCAACACCGCCTCGCCGGGTTGATTGAATTTGGCGAACTCGCTGTCGTACTCGCCGCCGATAATGTGTTCTATCAGCTGTTCACGGGTAATGTCGGCGATATAGCCTTCATGGATGTAGGCGCCATCGCGAAAAATGGTGTAGCTGTCCGCGATCTGGAAGATCTCTGACAAGCGGTGAGACACATAGATAATGCCTTTGCCTTTCGCCGCCAGTTGCTGCAGCGTCTGAAAGATTTTCTGCGCATCTTCTTCGCCAATCGCCGAGGTGGGCTCATCCATGATGATGATGTCGGCATTGGCATGCGACAGCGCCTTGGCGATCTCGACCAGCTGTTGCTCGGCGACGCTCAGATTGCGCATCTTTTCCCGGGCGTCGATTTTGAAATCCAGTTCATTGAGCAGGCTGGTCGTGCGCTGGTTGAGCGTCGCGAAGTCGACGAACCCCAGGCGCCTCGGCTCGCGGCCCAGCCAAATGTTCTCGGCCACCGTCAGGTCCGGGATCGCGCTCAACTCCTGTTGCACAATGGCGATGCCGGCGTTGAGGGCATCGCGGGGATGATGAAATTCGCAGCGTTGGCCATGGATAAAAATGTCGCCGCCATCGGGTTGAATAAAGCCCATCAGAATGCTGAGAAAGGTGGATTTACCCGCGCCGTTGCCGCCGCACAGGGCATGGATGGACCCGCGCCGCAGGCAAAACTCTGCATTTTTAAGCGCCACGACCGGGCCAAAGGCTTTCCTGACGCCGCTGACTTCCAGCAGGTAGGCGGGGGCTGACGTATGGGGATCTTGCGTCACAGTTGCACCTCCGGGTAGGTTCGTTGCAAACGCTGCAGGTACCGTTGATAAAGCGTCTCGTATTGCGTTTGTCGGTCGGCGTTTGGCGTCGCGCGCGTGGCTTCATCCAGTGAAACGAAGCGTTGGCACAGTTCAGCCAATAATTCGGCGGCGCTCTGGTTCGGGCGATCGGCCAACGATGTCGCCCACATCGCCTGAATGGCGCCGCCCAACGCGGCGGTCTCTTTGACTTTCAGACAGACCACCGGGCATCCCATCACGTCCGCGACGATTTGTCGCCAGGCGGCGCTGCGGGCGCCGCCGCCGGTGAGACGGATCTCGCGCGTTTCGATGCCCTGGCGGCGGAACAGCTCGATGCCATAGCGCAGGCCGTAGGTGGCGCTCTCTACTACGGCCAGGCAGAGGTTGGCACGGGTAAAATTGTCGCTATCCAGGTTATGCAGGCTGGCGCGCGCGTGGGGCAGCGGCGGAACGCGTTCGCCGTTGAAGAACGGCAGCATCTCGACGCCGCCGGCGCCCGGTGCGGCCTGCGCCAATAGGGCGTTGAAGCCGGCAAGATCTTCGTCCAGCAGCGTTTGCATCGCGGTGGTGGCCGAGGTGACATTCATGGTGCATATCAACGGCAACCACCCGTTGGTGCTGGAGCAGAAACCGGCAATCATGTCCGACTCCGCCACGACGGGCGCGGCGGACCAGGCGAATAGCGTGCCGGAAGTGCCCAGGCTCAGGGTGACGGCGCCTGCCTCGATGTTGCCGGCGCCGATGGCCGCCATCATATTGTCGCCGCCGCCGGTCGAGACCCTGGCGGTGGGACTGAGGCCGAGCTTTTCCGCCGCGACAGGGCGCACTGTGCCGATGCAGCATTCCGCGCTTTTGAGC
Organism: Serratia sp. BFP-2025; assembly: GCF_050880365.1. Classification (NCBI taxonomy): domain Bacteria; kingdom Pseudomonadati; phylum Pseudomonadota; class Gammaproteobacteria; order Enterobacterales; family Yersiniaceae; genus Serratia; species Serratia sp. BFP-2025. The sequence goes on from NZ_JBPAFV010000001.1 coordinate 1,293,979, forward strand.
GGCGGCAGGGCTTGCCACAGGCGGCCGCTGTCGTCGATGAGATCGACGGCGGTTTTGCTCCAGCTGCGGGTGCGCACATCGAGCAGCCCGGTGCCGGAGGCGTCGCCGTATTCCGCCACGCGTTCCCCGGTCAGCCAGAAGTTTAAATAATCATGGGGCAGCAGCACGGTGTGCAGTTTTGCCCAGAGCGCCGGGTGGTGCGTCTTGAACCAAAGGATTTTCGACGCGGTGTAACCGGTGGCGACCCGCAGACCGAGTGTTTCCAGCGAGCCGTTGGCGCCGCCGAGCCGCTGCAGCAGCCGTTCGTTTTCCTCTGCGGTTTCGGTATCGCACCACAGCTTGACGCTGTGCAGCACGTTGCCTTGTGCGTCCAGCGGCACGAAGCCATGCTGCTGGCCCGAAACCCCCAACGCGTTAATCTCCCGTGCGTCGACGCCGGCGTTGGTCACCGCTTGTTGAAACGCGATGATCAGCGCGTCAACCCACCAGTCGGCCTCTTGTTCGCGCCGGCCGTTGGAATGGCTGATGAGGCGGTGAGGGGCGCTGCCCTCACCGAGGATCACGCCCTGTGCGCTGTCGACAATCACGACTTTCGTGCCTTGCGTACCGCAGTCTATGCCAGCATAGAGCGTCATAGGTTTACTCCATCTCCAGCATGATTTTGATGTCTGAGGCATGCCCCGCCGCCGCGCGTTCGAAGGCGGCCACGCTGTCGGAGAACTTGTAGGTCTGACTGATTAAAGGCTGGACGCGCAATTTGCCGCTGCTCAACAGCCGCAGCGTGCGCGGATACATGTTGGCGTAACGGAAGATGGTCTTGAAGGTAATTTCCTTGGCCTGCGCCGCGACGATATCCATCGGCGCAGCGTCGATCGGCATGCCGACCAGCACCGCGGTCGCGCCCGGCGCCGCATGCTCAGCCAGCGTTGCGATAGCCGGTTTTGCGCCGCTGCATTCAAACACGACATCGGCGCCGTTGCCGCTGGTGAGCGCGGCCACTTTCCCCGCCAGGTCGCCGGTTTTGATATTGACGGCGTGCAACCCTTCGTAGCTGGCCGCCACCGCGAGTTTCTCGTCAAACAGGTCGCAAATAATGACGTCCGAACAGCCGCCCGCCAGTGCGGCAAGGGCCGTTACCACGCCGATCGGCCCGGCGCCGATCACCAGCGCGATGTCGCCGGGTTTAATCCCGGCTTTGGTGGCCGCTTGCATACCGATAGCCAAGGGCTCAACCATGGCGCCTTCAGCAAAACTGACGTTGTCCGGCAATTTGAACGTGAACGCGGCGGGGTGGATGACGGTTTCGCGCAGGCAGCCGTGCACCGGCGGCGTTGCCCAGAAGCGAACGGCCGGGTCAAGGTTGTAAATACCGGCGCGCGTTTGGGCCGAGTTGAGATCGGGAATGCCGGGCTCCATGCAAACGCGATCGCCGACGCTGAGGTGAGTGACATTTTCGCCAGTCGCAAGCACCACGCCGGAAGCTTCATGGCCGAGCACCATCGGGGCGTTAACCACGAACGGGCCAATGCGGCCATGCTGGTAATAGTGCACATCGCTGCCGCAGATACCTACGGAATGAATTTTAATCTGCACATCATCGGGCCCCAGCGCCTCGGCCAGCTGGACGTCCTCAATAGCGATTTGCCCCGCCTTGGCCAACACTAATGCTTTCATATTGCCTCCTGGTGAATCATTTTTATGGTAACGATATCATTTCAATGCGGCGATAGTGGGCCAAAGCGGGTGGTTAAACTGTGATCAATGTTGGAATTGCTCGACGAGAGTTAATTTTGCTGGGGGGTTGTTATTCAATATGGAGATGGCGGTCACAAAACCGGCGGGGCAATGACGGTTTTAATATCGGCGTGTTGATATCGATACCGTTACTTTGCAAGGAAAATGATGAACAAACAACAAAACGCCAAAGCCGCCACGCTGGAATATTTGCGCCAGGCGGACATTGTCCTGACGAAAGACGAGCAGCAACGTATTGAAATTGCAACCTTTGGTCTGGCTGACTATCCCGTGTCGGGATTGCAGCTGCTGACTTACGTCAACTCCCCCCGGTATTGTGCGAAAGAGTTGGTGCTCTTTCCGGGGCAGACCTGCCCAGAGCATTTGCATCCGCCTTTCGCCGGCACGCCCGGTAAGCAAGAGACTTTTCGTTGCCGTTGGGGGGAGGTATTTCTGTTTGTCGATGATGAAAACCTGACGCCCAACGATCGCGGCGGTGAGTTGGCATGTCGGGTGCCCGCAGGGGCGGAGCAGTGGTATACCTGCGATCGCTATATCCTTCTGCGGCCGGGTGAGCAATACACCATCGCCCCCAACACCCGGCACTGGTTTCAGGCGGGAAAGCAGGGCGCGGTGGTCTCCGAGTTCTCTTCCGAGAGCCGCGACGAGCTGGATATTTTTACCGATCCGCGCATTAACCGCCTTGCAGGCGTAAACCATTAGCGCCATGGGCAAAGTTCTGTCATGATGCCGAGAATGGTACGAAATGATATCTTCAAGCTAAGGAGCTGCATTTGGCAGTGGATCGAGGACGGAAAGCGACGCTGGCCAGCGTCGCCGCACAGGCGAATGTCAGCAAAATAACCGCTTCGCGGGCGTTTTCACAGCCGGACAAGGTCCATCCGGAAACGTTGAGGAGAATTCGCGAGACTGCCGCCGAACTCGGTTACGTGGTCAATGCCGCCGCGCGCAATCTGCGAGCGAAAAGCAGCAGAACCATCGGTATCGTCAATCCTGATATGGCCAACCCATTCTTTGGCGGCCTGACGCGCCTGATGACGCTCGAAGCGCAAAAAATGGGGTACGACACCCTGGTGTTCGACTCCTATGAGTCTCAGGAAAGCGAAGACAGAATCATCGACAAACTCATTGGCTACAACGTCGATGCGATCATTCTATCGGTCATTTCCAACGATCATTTGTACCAGCCTTCCTATCTGAAACGCTTGGAAACGCTCAATATCCCGGTGGTGCTGATCGATAGGGAATTGGACAGCCGCCATTGCAGCGGGGTGTATATCGATAACCTGGACTGCGGTCTCCAGGCGGGGCGTTGGCTGCTGGAACAGCAGGCGCAGCGGGTAGTGGTGGTCTCCGGGCCGGAGAATTCCAATGTGGCGCGTGACAGGGTCACTGGATTGCAAGCGGCTTTGCAAGGCAAAGTGGCGTCGCTGGAAGTGCTGTACGCCGATTTTTTTATGGATGTCGCCTGGCAAGAGACGAGCCGTTGGCTGGCCAACAACCGCGCCCCGGACTTTTTCGTCGGCTGCAACAACCAAATCTCCCTGGGCATCATCAAGGCCTGCATCGAACATCGGCTGCCGTTGATGCAGGAGGTGTCGCTGTTCAGCATCGATGAGGTTTCGCATGCCGAGATTTACGGTTTTCATTTCCCCTGCGTGTCGCATGATTTGCAAGAGATCGCCTGGCAGGCCTTAAATCTGGCAATTCGCCGCATTGCCGATCCTGACATTAAACCGGGCAAGGTGGTGGTGCGGGGCAAATTAGTCATCTGACGGCTGCTGCCTTTGTATGAGCGATAAATGCAACAGAAAGAGGCGGTACACCAGATAGACCGCTATGTTCGCGGGTCAAGAGCACAACATCCCTGCTATTGATGCAAGGTTCATCCACTCATAGAGTTACTTGGCTGTATATAAATACAGTAAAACTATGAGGATAACATGATGAATACTTGCCCTGATATCGCCACGCTACGAAACACTCTGCCTACCGCTGCAGGCGAATTGATCGCTGTGACTGCATACTACGGCGATTGGAACGCCAGCAATCGCCAGCCAACCGGTGGTGGCACCTTCGTCGCCAAAGCACAATCGACAGCGATGGATGACGGCGGTATGTTCATCCGCCCCAACGCCGGTTGGTTATGGGTACGCGTCCTGGATGTTGCCGGTACGGTGTCGCCCTATATGTTCGGTGCGAAAGGTGATGGTATTTCAGAGGATGCCGCTGCAATTCAGGCTGCTCACGACTATGCCAGTTCGCAGGCTGTCTCCAGCGGCTCACGCGTGTTGAAAAACGGTAATCTGCAGTTCGGTAGCGGGCAATTCAAATGCACGAAAACGCTGAACCTGGATTTGAAAACTGTTGATTACGATTTTTCCGGTGCGTTGCTGGATTTTAGCGCCATGACTCCGGGCGATAACGTCAAGCGGAAAGCCGCCATTCAATGGCAAAACAGCGCCGGATATACCCAAGGTAATCTCAGCGTGAAAAATCTGCGCATGATGGGACCTGGCCCCAATTCCTTTGTCGATGGCATGACGTTTTCTACTTCATTCTCGGCAAACTATGGACGCAATTCGTTGACCTTTATCGGCGGCGGTATCGAAGGTTTTGCTTATGGCATTACCGGCACCATCGATTTCTACTTTCTGCGTATGTACGGCTTTAGTTTCAATCACTGCGACATTTGCTACTACTTCCCGGACAATACTTTCAATTCCGGCGAAGAGATGAACTTCCACAGTTGCGTCTTCGGTCAGAGCAACTGTGGCGTGAAATTGATGGGAGGGTATAGTTATTTCTTCAACTGTTCCTTCGATTACATTTACGGTAAAAACGGGCCGCAAACCCCAACCAGTCATGTCGGAAAGTATATGCATATCGAGGGGGGGCAACATATTTTCCGTGATTGTCACGTTGAAGGTTATGGACCGCAAAATTACATCCTGAATATCCCGGATGCCAAAAGTTGCAAAGTCAACGTTATCGGCGGTCTGTTTACCTTCAAAGCCGGCGGCAGCCCAACGACCTATCCGACAACCTCCAATCCCTTCTATGTCGGCAGTCTGGCTAGGGTAGTCTTTGATAAGGTCAATATTGGCGAGATGCAGCAAGGCGGTGATGCTAACGTCAGCGGCTGGATTGATGGCACAGGTTCTGTCTCGCTGCACAACACGCAACTGCCCATTTCCTGGCCTTATCTGTTAACTCAGGTGCGAACCGATACCGCCGTACAGGACAATTGGCTGGATGGCACGACGTATAGCAACGGTAGCGACAAATGGACTGAGGAAGTTTGGGTTCTGCCGCCGGGAGGCGTTAATACGGTGCGTAAATCTCGCTACGGGTGGGGTACGACTAACAGCACCAATTTCAGCCTTATTCGCCAGGCCGGTTTCGTTTCATTGGGGCGCAACGCGGCCGCTGGTAGTGGTGTGTTCCAGGCGGTGCTGGGAACCATCAGCCTGAAAGGTTACGGCAGCGTTATTCACCATGTTCGCGCCAACACTTACGCGGGTGATGGACAACTCTGCCAGGTCAAAATCCTATGGGCGAAGCTGCGCGAATATGGTCCGCAACAAGACGTGGAACCCCAAATTCTCAAGCAGCAAACCGGTCACGTTTACACCTATCAATTTAGCGGCAATGAATCCGATCTGAAGAGCGTTATCATCCCAGGCCAAATGCAGGGTTATCCTACGCAGCCTCCCGCCTTCGAGCGAGCGCCGGACTGGGCTACGCACGCTTTCTTGCTTATTGACGTCACCGAAATGAAAAGCAACTTTGACCTGCGCATTACGGATGTTTACCTGCGACAGGTCTGACGCAGTTTCCTAACATTGACCGGTTCACGACATGTCGCACATCCCGTTATTACGGGGGGGTGCGACATGGAATGAGGACGGATCTTCAGTCCGCACCCAGCCCAAACAGCGCAGCCGCATTGCGATCCAAAATGGCGTTCGCTTCTTTCTCCGGCAATCCGGCATGCCGGATGTAGTCCACCGTGGTTTGAAACAGTTCGCCCGGCTGGAACGGAAAATCGGTGCCGAACAGCAGCCGCTCGGTGCCGAATGTCGCTGCTGCCGCTTGCAACGCAGGCACCTGATCGTGTCCTACCGTGTCGTACCACATGCGCAGGGCGGCGCGGCTCGGGGGTTCCGGCGTATCCGGCGCTTCCCACGCGACGGTTTGGTCGAGGCGTTCCAGCGTCATTGGCAGCAGGCCGCCCAGATGCGGAACGATGATTTTCATCTCCGGAAAGCGTAGAGGGATACCGTTGAGGATAAAGTGCATGGCGGCGACCGTGTCTTCGATCGGCGCACCGATCGACCAGGTCAAGGCGTAATCGGCGATCAGCGGCGAGTGCGCGCCGCGGCCGGCGGGATGAATGGCCAGCACGCTGCGGCGGCGGTTGAGTTCCTGATAGAGCGGCTCGAACAGCGGGTTGGCGATAGAGAGCCCGAGTACTGAGGTGGTGATGCAGGCGCCCAGCATGCCGAGCTGGGTCAAGGCTCTGTCCAGCTCGCGTAACGCAGCGTCGATGTGCGGCAGCGGCAAAGAAGCGATGGCCCGGAAGCGGGTGGGATAACGCGCTGCCAGCTCCGCATATTCATCGTTGATCCGGCGCGCGGCATCAACGGCCGCCTGTTCGTCTTCCAGGTGCGGCGACAGCGGCGTCGCCGACAAGATTTGCATGTCGATGCCGGCGCTGTCCAGCAGGGCGAAGCGGGCTGCCAGCTCGCGATCGCTGCGGCCGGCGCCCAATTGCCGATAGGCGGCGACTTCGTGCAGGCCATGAGATTGCAAAAGATCCAGATACTCTGTGCTCCACAGGTGAGCGTGAACATCGAGTCGCATCGGTCGATCTCCCGGAGTACGCGGCGATGCCGCGGGTTCAGGAGAGTATAGGCAGGCGGCGCTACAGCGCCCGAAGGGAAGGCATTTTTTCTACCGATGAGGGCGGACGAGAGCACGCATTGATCCGGGAACGGTACGCCGCTCCCGGTCAGGTAATGAGGTCAGAATACCTGCTTGAAAAGTATTTTGGCAGGTTTCCCCCTCAGTATCCGCCTTTCACGCCTTTACCTTTTAAGTCCCGTTGTATCTGGCTTGATAGGGCAAGTCATTACCTTTCATCTCTAAGTTTTTACCCTCGATTTATCTGCAAGGCTTTAATTTTGTGTACACTAATGCGTACATAAAAACACGAGCCAACCCCTATGTTGACAGACACGAAGCTGAAAAAATCGCTGGGTAAAAAACGCGATGCAATAGAGATCATTTCCGATAGCCACGGACTGAACGCCCGGATCAGTAAAGCCGGCAAAATAACGTTCTTTTACCGCTACCGGTGGGTGAAGGAGCCTGTGCAGCTGTCGATCGGCGAATACCCAGCGATGACTATCGCACAGGCTCGCGAGCGGCGCCAGGTACTGCGCGGTTGGTTGACGGAGGGTTTCGACCCTCGCGAAAAAATTCGTTTGGAGCGCCTTTCTCGCAACGCCTCGCCGACGGTGGACGAGGCCTTCAACTACTGGATCGACAAATACTGCCGGTCGAACGGTTCGGTTAAGATCGACTATTACCTGCAGGTGTATCGCAAACACATCAAACCCAAGCTGGGCGAACTGCGGATGGAGTCAACCGCCCGGATGCACTGGCTGGAGGTGCTGGACGCAATCGACAGCAGCGTCATGGCCAACTACATGACATCGCTGTGCAAACGCGCGTTCAAGTTTTGCGTCAATCGGGGGTATATCGCGGCCAATCCGTTGGAAGGGTTGGGACCGCGTGACGTAGGCACAGCACCAACGCGTAAAAAACGCTATCTTGCAGATCGAGAGATTCGGCAAACATGGCAATGGTTGGATGGCCATCAGACTGACGAGGCGCGCCTGATTATCCGGTTTATGCTGCTGACAGGGTGCCGCACCGCGGAGATCCGCCGGGCGTGCTGGGACTGGTTTGATTTTGAGGATGACACCTGGACGGTGCCGAAAGAGGAGTATAAAACTGGCGTGGCGGTCCGCCGCGCGCTGCCGCCGCTGGCAAAAGCTTTGCTGCTGGCCCATCGCGAAAAGGTGAATACCCGCCATGTGGTTACATCGCAGCGGGCCATGCCAGGGAAAGAGTTTGATCGGCCTGTTCAGCCACAGGTTGCCGCAAACTACACTCGGCGGGTCTTCGAAGGCACCGGAATGAAGCCGTGGTCCATGCATGATCTGCGCAGAACGCTGGCAACAAAGTTGTCGGAACAGGGCGCGCCGCCGCACGTAATCGAGAAGATTCTCGGCCACCTCATGACAGGGACGATGGCCCATTACAATCTGCACGACTACATGGACGATCAGCGGCATTGGTTGGGGGTGTGGGAGGAGTATGTGAAGGGGGTTACAGGGTAACTTATTTTGCGCTGTTGGCGTCTTCCCAGGTCAGCACATCGGAAAGGCGCCAGCGGTTCGGACTACCGGGGATCGTTGGCGCCGGAAAGGGCAACTTAAACCCCTTCGGGCATTGGTCTTTGTCTCGCCATTTCCACAGCGTTTTTTCTGAAATCTGATAGCGGGACAGAATATCCCGCGTGAACACGATCGGATTCTCGCCCATCACATGCCTCTCTTTTTCATGGCTTCCAGCAGGATGTCCTGCACTTCACGTTTAGAATTGCGCCGTTCCATCACCATTTCGTCGGTGGTGTCGGTGGCGATGATATGATGTATCCACACCGGTCGGCGGTGACCAGCTTGCGCCTGGCGCGTCGGCCCGATGCGCTCGATAATTTGCTGGTACTGCTCCAGATCCCACCAGTGCGAGAAGAACACCAGAATGTTGCCGCCGTCCTGAAGATTCAGTCCGTGGCCAGCGCTGGCCGGGTGCGCGAATAGCACCGGTATTTTGCCTGCGTTCCAGTCGCGGATCGTTTGCGGGTCTGCGTCGAGCTGGCGGCCCTTCGGGAAAGCCTTCAGCAGCCGCTCAAGGTCGTGTTTCCAGTGGTAGGCAACCAGCACCGGCATGCCGCCGGCTTCGGCCACGATGCTATCCAGCGCTTGCAGCTTGCCGTCGTGTACTTCGGCCCAGCTGCCTGCGTCGTCGGTGTAGATGGCGCCGCTGGCGATCTGCAAACACTTCACTGTTTTGGCCGCGGCGTTCAGCGCCTCGATATCGGTGCCGTTCAGCTCGAGGAACATTTCTTTTTCCATGTCCTGGTATTGCTGGCGCGCCTTGGACGTCAGCTCAACGCGGATCACGTTGTGGATGGGCTCGTCGATGTCGAACCAGTCAGCGGCATCAAGTGAGATCGTCACGTCGGCGAGCGCCGCTTGCATCTGCTCCTGCGCGTGCGGCCAGGGCTCCAGTTTCGACCATTGCTGCCCTGGGAACTGAATGCTGTTGAACCAGCGCGAGGTGAACGCGCCGAAGGTGCGCCCCAACCGATCGCCGCGGTCAACGAACCATGCTTGGCCCCATAGGTCGATCAGGCCGTTCGGCGCCGGCGTGCCGGTGAGGTTTACCCAACGGTGCACGTGTTTGTGCGCCACCTTGGCCAGCGCCGCGGCGCGCTTACCGCCTTGCCGCAGTCGGAACGACTTCAACCGGGTGCTCTCGTCGGCGATCACCGTGCCGAACGGCCAGCGGCCGCCGAACTGCTCAACAAGCCACACCAGGTTGTCGTAGTTGGTAGTGAACACGCTGGCGTTGCTGTTGAGCAGCGCTGCTGCCCGCTCTTTGGCGGTGCCGACGATCGGCTGCATTTCGATGTTACGCAGATGGCTCCATTTTGCGACCTCGTCCGGCCAGGTGCTGGCCGCCACGCGCAGCGGCGCCAGCACAAGCGTCGGCTGCGTCTCTTCACCGGAGCAGTAGAGCGCCTCCAGGCTGCTGAGCGTGCCCACCGTTTTGCCCATCCCCATGCCCGCCCAGACGTTGGAGCGGAGCACCTGCAGCGTGTGGTCGATAATTAGGTTTTGGTAGGGGCGAGGGGTGAATACGCGGCCGCTCATTGTGCCCACTCGGCAATAGCAATCAGCACCAGGCCGAACGCGCCAAGCCAGAAGCTGGCGCAGAATGCAAAAACGGCGCACCAGGTGGCGCGCCGTGTCCAGTTGAGAATGTTCGAACCTTTCACAATATTCCCTCCAGATTTTTACTGTCCAAAACCACCACATCGAAGCCCAGCGCGCGGAGCCGATTGTGCTCGCGCACCTGATCGGGCCGCGGCTGTTCGCCAGGCGCTTTGCACTCGACAAACACCACCCGGCCGCCGGGGAGCAGCACCAGGCGATCGGGCACGCTGCGGCGCCCGGGTGACGTAAATTTATAGGCGGTGCCTCCGGCGGCTTTAACCTGTGCCACCAGATGCCGCTCGATCGTTGACTCGCGGGTGTAGGTCATCGGCTATGTCCCTGGTGTTCGATGATCAGACCTAATTTTTCAGCCAGCGCCATTTCAGCGCGCGCACCCAGCGAGTTTTGCCAGCCATTGAGGAAAATCACCTTTGTGGCGCATCGCATCATTGCTATGCAAATGTCCATGTATTCTGGCTGCGTGAGTCCATCAGGTAGGGTTGCTGGATTAAGCGGGATACCGCCATAGGATTTGACGTGCTCGGCCATGCTGAAGAACGCAGGGCGGTTAAATTCCGGGAGACCAGTCATAGGGCCGGCGATATACACTTTATGCACCATTGCCGCCCTCCGGTGTTGCTGGTTTAATCTCTTTCCCTCTGAATACAACTCCTTCACATGGGATGACCTTTAAGCTCCCATCGTATTGAAGCAACGGCATAATGAACATGCGCTCTTCGATAGTCAGCGGACGTTGAAGGATGCGGCCATCATCGAGTTGCATGACGACTGAAGCGTGCTTGACTGTACTCATGGTGTTTTCTCCGGGGGCAGCTTTTTGACCCAGATCGTGATAATTTGCGGTAATCATTCGTGTTTCTGGGGGTTAAATGGGTTGGATCAGTGTGGCAGCTACAAGCGCAGTGATTTCCGCCGCTGTGGCGGGAATTTTTACTCTGATTAATAGTAATTTGCAGCGCTCCGCAGAGACTAAAAGACGTCTAAGTGAAACCGCTATGAAAATGGCTATCTTGGAATGGGAAACGCACACCAAGATAGCGCTTGCTAAAGGTGGTGATGTGCAGCCACCAGAGCTTTATTTGTTCCGTTATGCGAAGTTGATACCGCTAATTGAAAGCGGAGATATCACCGCGGAAGCTCTCGCCAAAGTCCAGCGAGAAGTTATTGAATACGCTGAAACCAATAAAAAGCATACTGATCGCAGACGCGCTGCCGCGGGATTGGCAGATTAATCCTTCCGATAGTGATAGGCCTCGAACCCGCCGGCGTTTAGCGGTAGGTCTGGCGCCCATGCGGGGTTAGTAGCGAGCAGCCGGCTTAGCTGGTCGTGGAAGTAGAAATCCTTGTCCGGCGCCTCGGTGATCACTTCATCGTGCACGGTCAGCACGATCTCGTAGCCTCGCGCCTCGATAGCCGGCATATTGCCGGCCAGTACATCTCGCGCGCCGGCCTGGGTGACGTTTTCCACCAGTTTTCCGCCATAGGTTTTTAGGCGTTGCCATTTGCGCGAATAAGGATTCACGCCCATGTAAGTGATATCGCCTTTGACGATCGCCGCGCCGGGGTAGCAGACGACGCGACCGGACGGTAGGGCGATGCGCAGCCAAGAGCCGTCTTTGCGTACCTTCAGCCGCCGGCAGTTGAACTGCTTGCCAGGCTGCGCTATGGCACGACGCACGGCATTCTCCAGTTCTGACCACAGACTGACTGTTTCGGGGTGCGCGTTGCGCCACAGACGCTTCAGTGAATCGCAGGTGATGAACACGCGCTCGGACAGGCCATAGGTTTTTTTCTGCTTAACCGACGCCTGCCACCAACTCTGTGCCTCTCGCTGTATGGCGATCGGGATGTTCGGCAGTGCGGCGTCGGCCAGATCTTCAAGGTCGAGCCCGTAGACCAGGGCGAACGTCACGAATGCCGCCACGCCGCCGCCGAATCCCAGCCCCAGTTCCATCACCTTGCCGATCTGGCGCATTGCCTTATCAACGTCCTCGGGTGTCATATTGAACGCGCGGGCGTAGGCCAGTTTGTAGAGGTCGTGGCCTGCACGTATTGGCTCGCCGTTCTCGTCGGTGCCGATGATGTTGTCGTAATCGCGGAACGCCTGCAGCTTCCACTCCTCGCCGGCCAGCCACGCCAGAAACCGGCCTTCGATGTTCGACAGGTCGCTGACGACCAGCTTTTTACCCGGCGGCGCCATGATGCAGCCGCGTAGCGCGGAGCTGGTCAATTCCATAATGTTGTCGAACACCAGATCGGCGACGCCGAGTTTCAGCGCCTCGATGCCCTGATCGATTTGTTCCTGATCCAGCGTTGGGCGTGGGAGGTTTTGGGGCTGAAATAGTCGCCCAGCCCAGCGCCCGGTACGGCTGGCGCCACAGAACTGCAACGTGCCGCGCAGCCGGCCGTCACTGCTGACGCCCTTCATCAGCGCTTTGTACTTGCTGGTGCTGGTTGTGCAGGCCGCCAGTCGGATGGTCAGCAGTTCGCGCAGCGGCGCGGGCAGATCGGGGTCGTTGATGCGCCGCTCGAGCGTACTTTTTTGCATGTCCGGCAGGTCGACGCCGAAAGCTTCGAGAATATGGCGGAGCATGGCGTCACGCTGCGTCGCCGCCTGAACTTCGCCGTCAGTCATGGCTTGCGTCAGCTCGGCCAGGCGCTGCTGTTCATCGCCAACGGCGGCGATCGCCGCTTCGGCAAGTTCGACGTCGACGCATACGCCGCGGTCGTTGATCTTCTGATCGCGGTGCCACAGCGCCAGCTCGGCGCCCTGATAGTTCCAGCTCGGCAGTTTGGCGTCGACGGCGCGCATGGCGTGGATATCGAGGCCGGCGTACTCAACGAAGCGCTGCCACTCCACCGGGTGCGATTTGGCCGTTGCGCGGCGCAGCTTGCTGTTCTTCGGCCGTGGCTTGCAAAACAGCTGGATCAGCTGCTTGCCGGCCTTATCTTTGGCCTTATCGGTGTCGACGTTGAGCACTTCGCACAGCGCACCCAGCGCGCCGGGGAGGCCGTGCGCCAGCGCTTTTACCATCGTATCGCGCCAGCGCTCAACGCCGCCCGCAACGACTCCAGGGAGCAAGCGCTGCAGCGCGTGGCGCAACATGGTGCGGTCGAAATGGCTGTTGTGCGCGTAGATCAGCACGTTCTCGTCGCCGAGCGCAGCGAGCAATTGCGCCGGCAGGTGCTGGTCTTCGGTGAAATCGTGCACGCTTACAGGGCCGTCATCGATTGCCCAGGCGAACAGCATGATCTCGACGTCTTCCGCATAGGCATGGGTGCCGTTCTTAATCGGGGTTTCGCAGAAGGTTTCGAGGTCGAGCCAGAGTTTTTGCATGGGTAGGTGCCTCTTTTCTATGCTTTGGGCAGCAGGCGTTCGCCCGTTCTCCAAAACACCCGGCGCGGGGCCGGGTGGAGGGGTTATTTAACTTGGATGAATGGCGCGCTGGCGCCGCTGGTCATGTACTGCGGCAGTTCGCCGTTCCATTTGCCGATCGCTTCCAGCTGCAGCACTTCGGGGTTTTTGCGAAGCGCCTCGGCGCGCAGCGCGATGGCGTCGGCTTCTGCCTTGGCCTTCACGGTGATCGCTTCGGATTCGGCCTTGGCACGCAGCACATTGGATTCCGCTTCGCCGCGCGCCGCCTCAATGGTTTTCTGCGCTTCGGCTTTGGTCTGGGCGATCTCGTTTTCGCGCAGCAGCGTTTTCTGCGTGGCTTCAATCTTGGCGTTGATGGAGTCGGTGACCTGTTGCGGGTATTTCAGATCGTCGGTCCAGCTCAGCTTCACGATGATGATGCCGATCGGGTCGAGCTTGGCCTTAACGGCTTTGGTCACGTTGTCCAGCAGCTGCGTGCGGCCTTCGCCCGCCAGAGTGCCGATGTCCATCGTGCCGGAGTCTTTGATCAGCGCATCGGCGATGTTCTGCCGGATGTTTACGCTGGTGATCTCCTCAACCCCCTTGCGGTAGGTCTGGAACACTTTCGAGACCTTGCTCTGGTCGACGTAATACTCGACGCCGACTTTTGCCGACACGCTCATCGAGTCTTTTGTCTGGAAGTTGAACGGCTGATCGTAGACATGCAGCTGGTTGAAGGTCGGGAACTGGTAAATTTCCTCGTTCCAGGTCAGCCAATATTTGCCGACGCCCACTTCCTGCTGCTGTACGCCTTTGGTGTCGCCATACAGGTCAACCTTCACGCCGACATAGCCTGCCGGCACAGTGGCGCGCTCGCAGCCGGTGAGCGCCAGGGCGGACAACGCCAGCACTGCAGCCATAATGATTTTCTTCATCGCTTAAATTTCCTTGTGATGGGGAGGTACAAAAGCCGGTAGGCCACAAAGGCGACCACAGCGGGGAACAGGGCGCCGATCGCGAAACCGAGCAGCACCGCAAAAGAGAAGCGCGCCGAAATCAGCGATGGCACAGCGAAGCCGTAGACGGCCGCGGCCATTGCCACGATCAGCAACATCGATAAATAAATTCGCATTCGGGAGAACTCCGCCCCCGGCGCGCGGCCGGGGGAGTGAAGGGTTAAACGAACTCGCCCGCGTCGGTGCCTTCTTCGATGTTGTCGAAGTCGTCTTCGCTGGCGACACCGCCGCCCGCAAAGGCGTCGCCATCACGCAGGAACTGCACACCGCCCAGGGAGGCGTTGATGCGTTTGCCGAAGTTGTTGTCCTGTGCCCAGATGTCGATCACTGCGTTGACATAGCAGCCGGCGTAAGGGCGGCCGTCGGCCTGCACCAGGATGGAGTTGTCACGGTCTACCACGCGCGGCCGCGCTTTGTTAGATGCGGAGACAAACTTGTTACCCGGATAGCCTTCGTATTCGGCTTTTTCGTCGCCGTCGTGCAGGCAGACTTTCAGGGTAGAGCGCAACGTTTTCAGCACGCCTTCGGCCTTGGCACCCCATTTTTCCTTCGCCACTGCTTCGATTGCCTTCTCGATCTCGGCCACTGCAGGGTGTTTAGGGTCGAAGATGAATGCGGCGGAGAAGCGCGGATCACCCTCGCCGTTAACGGCCTTTGGTTCGAACAGAGCAGGGAAGGCCAGGCGGACGTTGTTCAATTTCACTTTCATAGGGTGTTCTCCTCAGATAAATTCCGCGGCTGCCTCGACGGCGTCCACGTTTTCAAAGTCGTTTTCGTGATTGATGACCAGCGCAGGGCGCGGATCGGATTCGGGGGCGACGGCGGGCTTGCCATCGGCGCGGGTGATCAGGGCTTCAACCTTCGTCCAGCGGCGCGGCTTCTCCTTCTTGATCAGCTTCTCGGCCTTGGTTGGGCTGATCAGCTTGAAGTCGAACACTTCCTCGTTCTTGTAGCGGAAGGTCTCTTTCAGCAGCATGCGCGCGGCCTCTTCATCACTCCAGGCGCGGTTACCTTGCTTGCCTTCCACCAGTTTGAACCCCGGCACAGCGTGCCCAGCGGCCAGTTCACTGTTGACGCGCCCGCGCAGCCCTTTGCAGAAGCCTTCGATCGCGTCCACGTTTTGGTAGAGTGCGGCCAATTCTTCAGGTGTCAGCACCGAGATGCGCTGCCCAGCGTTGGCCAGCTGCGGCGCCAGCGGCAGGGTGAGGTCGACGAAGTCGCCCGCCATCGTGTCGAGGTGGTGCTGCGCTTCGGCTTTGCAGAGGCCGCCGGCCGCTTTGCACCAGCGGCATTGTTTTTCGCCCGGGTTGAATACGTCGGCCGGCAGCGTGTCGATGCCTTCGCACTCGGCAATGTTCGCCGTGACGATGGCGGCGGCGGCGGCCTCGCGTGCCAGTTCGCCGAATGCGCGCAGTTCATCGACGCCGATCGCCCATTCTGATTCGTTGCCGATCCGCGGCTGGTGAATGAACATGCGGACTGTTTCGAAGTCCTGCAGCATGCCGAACTGCTCCAGCGCGCCGAGGGCGTATAGCTGCAGCTGCTTATTGTTCACCGCGTCCACCTTCACGCCACGGCCGAACTTCAGATCGTGCACCTGCAGCTCGGTAGGGGTGATGATGACGGCGTCGGCGGTGCCGAATTGCTCCGGTACGCCGACCACATCGGAGAAGTCGACGCGCTGTTCAACCAGCAGACTGTTGCCGTCTGCCAGCGCCCAGACCGTGTCGACATAGCGCTGCACGAACTCGGCCATGTCGTCAGTGACCTGAGGCCCGGCACTGCCTTCACCTTTCGCCAGTGGGTAGGTGCCGATGTAGTCGGTGGCGTTCTGGCCGCCCTGCAGCTCAATGCCTGCCAGCGTCGGGTCCAGCCGGTTGCGCAGGACGATCTCCGCCAGCGCGTGCGCCGCGGTGCCCTCCAGCGCGAACTCGGAACCTTCGTCAACCAGTCCGGCTTCCATCGCCAGGCTACCGGCGCAGTTCATCCATTTTTCAGCCCCTGAGGGGCTGAGTCGTGCATGTTGCTCAGGCATGGATCACGCCTCCAGGGATTCGGCCAGCTGCTCCAGCGCCGCCACAACGTCTGGCAGTTTTTCTTCCGGACAGTCGGTGAGTTTTTTCAGGCCGAACAGATCCAGCGTTTTGCGCAGGTCCGCCGGCGCCTTCGGTGCAATTTTCTGGATGATTAGCTGTTTGCCTTTATCCAGCAGCGCGGCAGCGTCCGGCGCTTCGGCCCCGGCGGTAGTGGTTACCGTCGCGGTGTTTTTGCCTTTGGCCGATGCCTTCGGCTTGGCAGGCTTCACGTCGGCGCGCTTCTCTTTCGGGGTGTCCAGCAGCAGGTCGGCATAGGCGCGGCGCTCGGTGATGCCCGGCAGCGCGTCCCAATGCTCAACCATCTGCAGTGCGAGGTCGAACACGCCGGCGCCGTGCAGCTTGGTCGCGCGTTCAACGCCTTTCAGCGCCATCGTCAGCGCGTCGATCTGCTCGTTACGTTTCTTGCCGTCTGTGGTTTCGACGATGTCGACAGTACCTGCCATCATTTCAGGTGTAAGGGAGCTTGCACCTTTGTCGCCATAGAGCACAGCCAGCGCCACAGCCACCGGCAGAGGCTGTTCTTCCAGGGAGACTGGCTTGACCTGTGTTTTTTCGGCTTCTTCCTTCAACTGCTGGAACTGCGCCTTGCCGATTTCGACATAACCATCGGAGAGCATGCTGTCGCGTGCCGACTCGGTGCCCACCTGATTTAACGCGCCGTCGGCGGTGCGGCGCAGATAGAACGGCCCCGCGCTGTCTTTTTTATCGACAGGAGTTTCAGCTTTTGGCTGGTGCGGGGTGTCTGCGGTGAAGGTTTTGCCGCCGGCAAGCGCCGCCAGCAGTTTGGTTAGCAGGCCGTTCTGTTCTGCGACCAGCTTGTTGTTTAACTCGAGATTTGATTCTAGGCTCATTGATTACTCCTCAATTTCTTCAAACTGGCCGTTTTCGTTCAGGGTGTACCAGGTGTTTGGCTTGATGCCGTTTTCGCCCACCTTGCTGGCACGGATGTGGATCAGCTCGCCTTCGTCGTTGCGATAGCAGAGAACAAGCGCGCTTTTTTCGGATGCACGGGCTTTACCTTCGATGCCGAAGGCGGCGGCGACGGAGTGAGATCCGCTTACCTCGGCCGCCGACTGGTAGCCGGTGTTGCTGGCCGCCGAGCGGTTGCCGGTGTTGCTGGCCGCCGAGCGGTAGCCGGTGTTGCTGGCCGCCGAGCGGTCGCCGGTGTTGCTGGCCGCCGAGTAGTCGCCGGTGTTGCTGGCCGCCGACTGGTAGCCGGTGTTGCTGGCCGCCGAGCGGTTGCCGGTGTTGCTGGCCGCCGAGCGGTTGCCGGTGTTGCTGGCCGCCGAGCGGTCGCCGGTGTTGCTGGCCGCCGACTGGTAGCCGGTGTTGCTGGCCGCCGACTGGTAGCCGGTGTTGCTGGCCGCCGACTGGTAGCCGGTGTTGCTGGCCGCCGAGCGGTTGCCGGTGTTGCTGGCCGCCGAGCGGTAGCCGGTGTTGCTGGCCGCCGAGCGGTCGCCGGTGTTGGTTTGTTCTAACGACCTGTCAACCTTGCTCCAGATCCACTCAATCGCGCGGGTCACCATTTGGTGCATGTAAATTTCCGCTTTAATCGTGATTGTGGCGCTGGCGATCTTGCTGTCGCCGCCATCCTCCCGACTGACCTTGCCGGAGGCGATGGTTTCGGCGTAGCGACTTTCCGCTGGCGGGTAGTAGCTGAAGCAGTCGAGAGGGTACTCGCAGGAGTGGAAGCCACCGGAGCAGGCTTCTACTTTGCCTTTGTGCTCGAACGTTTTGCCCATCTCAAACTGAAAGCCGCGGCAGGTGAGGTCTTGCTTGAAACCCTTATAGGTAGTGATTTGCATTCTGCTATCTCGCTAAATGGAGGATGAAAAAGGCAACGCACAGCAAAACCAGCGGGTACAACAGGCCGCGCGTTTTCGGGGTGTGAAAATCCGCACCAGTCACACGGTGACGGTGTTGCTGGCGAACCAGCTCGTTAACTTGTTTGTGCATTTCGGGGAGGGCTCCCGTGATTTGGGTGAAACTTGAGGGTGTTTTCGGCTTCTTTTCTTGCGGCTATGGCCGCCTTTTTGTTTTCGAAGCGGCCTAGAAAACGCCTTTCGCCGCGGGCGGTAATTGACGCACACCACTTTTTGCAACGGGCATCCCAATGAACGCCAGTTGTTCCGCTCTTGCTGGCAGTACGGCGAGAAGTATTTTTCTGATTGTCTGAGGCATTGACTAATCGCAGGTTGGCAATTCTGTTGTCATGCCTAATATGGTTTATATGGTCTACCCACAACCCTTTTGGTATTTTACCGTGATGCATGGCCCATATAATTCGGTGGGCTAAGTGATTTTTGTTATTCACGGAAATAAACACGTAGCCAGTGTTCGATAGGCACCCAGCGGGCTTCCCTGCGTAGGAACTGTTAAATATTCGCCAACCTCTTTCGTTTTTAAAATGGCTAAGGGGGCGATTCTTCCAGATTAATATTCCGTCAGAGTATTCAAACGCCTGGTTAAAATATTCGATCATTTGGTAGGCTCCTTTTGCTATCAGGGAACCGACCGGCGGCGATCGGCTTTCAGATAGAAAAAAGCCCCGGCGAGCGGGGCAAAGACTACACACAGCAATGGATGATTCAGGATCGGATTGTTTTCGGCAGCAGGCCGGCTTTTGCCAGCTCGGCCATGATCTTTTTGCGCAGGCCGTCTTTGGCGGCCGACAGGTGGAAACCGGCGCCGGCGTAGCGCACGAACACGGTGGCGCCAGACACTTCAGCGCAGCCGCTAACGCCTGAATGGGTGAAATGTAGGGGTTTCATTGTGTGGTGATCCTGTATCGGGTTGGTTTTGGTGATGCTGAGGCGGCAGGGGGAGATTCAGCCCCGACGATATAACCGGCATGTCGGGGTTTTGCCCAGCGGCAACGTCGCGCGTTCAGGCAGCCTTATTGCCCGCGGCCCTCCGTCTCTTCCACGCTTTCGCGTTGAGGGCGCTCCGTTACTCCCGGCGGGTAAGTTCCCCGCCTCAGCATCCCGAAAACAACCTGCGCCCCGCAGGACGCTTGATAAGTTCACTTTGCCCCGCATTGCCGGCTCCTTGCCCCGCCGCGGTTCCGACGCATGGTTTAAAGTCGCGCCGTTCGACTGTGGTTGAAATTTACTATCTAGATTGTTTTATGTAAACAACATATGTGGTATTTTTTGTGGTAAAAATTACAACTGTTTGATTATTAAATACAATTAAATGTGTAAATTTTTACGGGTAGGATTTGAGAGCAATAAAAAAGCCCCGAACGGGGCTTTGGTGTGGTGTTGGCAGTTTGGGCGCTTATCTCTTACGGCGGTAGATGCGATGCTCAACCATAGTGCCCACTATTGTAAGCGGCGTTTCGGTCGTCCGTAGAGTGGCATGGTCTGGGTTTAGAGGGACCAATTCAAAGCTCGTGTGGCCGGCAGGGCCAATACCCAGAGGGCGATACTTTTTAAAGGTGGCCTCGTGGCTCCCGTTCTTGGCTACTACAAACTCACCAGGATAGGGCTGCACTTCCGGGTCGATAACCACCAAATCACCTTCCTTAAACTCTGGCTCCATAGAGTCACCACGGATCCGCAATGCGAATGCCGCAGTTGAAAGGTCTAGTTCTGTAATTAGATATTCCATGTCTCCGTCGAACTGACTGATTGGGCTCGCCTCGGTTAAGGCGCCGGCCTGGATGTAGCTTAAGATCGGAACCTTGCGGACGTTGATATCGGCGAGAGGGACAATGTCCTCCCCGTTAAGCAGCCATTCAGGACTACAACCCAGCACGCGCGCAAGTTGAACTAAGTTACGTGACTTCTTCGTGCGTCCGCTCTCGATCGACTCGATTGATTGCTGGCTTACCCCCGCTTCCTCTGCGATTTGTGTTTGGGTTTTACCTAATTCGAGGCGACGAGCTTTAAAGCGTGCTGCGAAGGACATTGTGATGCTCCCTGTTGTGTGATGTGTGCCACAACATTAAATACAATTTTTGTTGTGTTTGACAAACATCATTAGGGGTTGTTAAATACCACTAAAATTGTAGGAGGTGTTTTATGAACTTGGCATCCAGGATCAAGCAGAGAAGAATCGAATTGAAAATGACCCAGACAAAGCTCGCGGAGCTCTCTGGGGTTAGCCAGCAGGCAATTAACCGAATCGAGAGCGGCATCATCGCACGTCCTCGTTATCTGCTGGAAATGGCTCAGGCGCTGGAGTGCAGCGCATCATGGTTGGTGAACGGCGACAACCCGAACGATAAGGCGTAGCCCATGCCAAAACAACAAATATGGGGCGCTGCGCCGGATGATTGGTTCCACTTTTCGTTCGTGCTGGGGCTTACCCCCGATCTGCTGCCGGTTGTGTCGCGCCCTGATGCGCCGATCTCGCCGACCAGCAAACTCAAGACTACCGGCAAGACGCCGAGCCATTACAACGGGCAGGGCATGGTTGCCGGCCTGAAGGACTGGACCGCGCGCACCAGCACCGATGACGACGTCGGCCGCTGGGCGAAGCAACCCGATTACGGCATCCTGCTGCAGACGCGTACGGTCCGCGCGCTGGATGTGGACGTGTCCGACCCGGTTGTCGCCGATGCCATTCTCAGCGCGGTCACCACCATGATCGGCCCGCTGCCCAAGCGCATGCGCGCCAACAGCCCGAAATTCCTGCTGGCGTTCCAGCTCGAAGGCCAGATGTCGAAACGCATCCTGCGCACCGAAGCCGGCAACATCGAGTTCCTGGCCACCGGTCAGCAGTTCGTTGCGCTGGGCACGCACCCGAGCGGCGCCCGCTATGAGTGGGACGGCGGTCTGCCAGACGAGCTCCCCGTGCTGGGCGCCGACGATTTCGAGGCTGTGTGGTGCATGCTGGAGACCGTGTTTGGCGTTGGCGAGACCGTCGTCGAGAAAGAAGGGCGGCTGCGCGACCGCAGCGCGCGCGACGCTGGTGCCACGGACGAGACGGCCGACTACCTCGACGCCAACGACTGGACACTCGACTGGGGCGCCGGCGGTGAGCGTTACATCCGCTGCCCGTTCGAGGACGGCCACAGCACCGAGAGCGCCGACAACACCGCAACCGCTTATTTCCCTGCGGGCACCGGCGGCTTTGAGCAGGGGCATTTCCGCTGCCTGCACGCCAGCTGCGCGCACCGCAACGACGGCGACTTCCTCAACGCGATCGGCATCCGCGACAACGACTTCGACGTGATACCCGTTGCGCCGACGGAAAAGCCGCCGCTGCCGGCGTTCATTCGCAACGAGAAGACGGGGCAGATCAAGGCCACCATCGACAACGCCGCCAAGGCCGTAATGCGCCCGGATTTCTGCGGCGTGCAGATCCGCTTTGACCAGTTCCGCGACGAAATCATGTTCGCGCCCGAGAACAGCGACCAGTGGCAGCCATTCGCCGACGCCGATTATTCGCGCCTGCGCATCACTCTGGAGCGCCGCAGCTTCGAGGCCGTGGGCAAGGAGCTGATACGCGACGTTGTCATGCTGGCGGCCGACGAACAGCCGTTCGACAGCGCCATGACCTGGCTCGAGTCGCTCAAATGGGACGGCGTGCCGCGCATCGACAGTTTCTTCCAGCACTATTTTGGCGTTGAGCCCTCGGCATACTGCCGCGCGGTGTCGCTCTATACGTGGACGGCGCTCGCCGGTCGTGTACTGGACCCCGGCTGCAAGGCGGACATGGTGCCGATCCTCGTCGGTCCGCAGGGTTGCGGGAAGTCCACCGGCGTGGCGGCGCTGTCGCCGGATCCGTCGTTCTTCACAGAAATCTCGTTCGCCGAGAAAGACGACGACCTGGCGCGCAAGATGCGCGGGCGCCTGGTGGCGGAGATTGGCGAGCTGCGCGGCCTGCACACCAAGGAGCTGGAGTCCATCAAGGCCTTTATCACCCGCACGCACGAGAACTGGATCCCCAAATACCGGGAGTTCGCCACGCAGTTCCCGCGCCGGCTGGTGTTCATCGGCACCACCAACCAGGACGAGTTCCTCGCGGACGACACCGGGAACCGCCGGTGGCTGCCGCTGCGCGTCGGTAGGGTGCTGGTCGAGCAGCTTAAAAACGACGTCCTGCAGCTGTGGGCGGAGGCGCGGGAGACGTTTAAACGCCTTGGCGGTGTCCAGTTCCACGACGCCGAGGTGCTGGCGGCGGGTGAACACGAGCAGCACACGATTAAGGACGCGTGGCTCGAAATCGTCGAGAACTGGCTCGATGCTCCCGACAACCTGACCGACGAAGTCCCGCGAACACGCGAATTTTTACGCGCTGCTGACGTTTTGCGGGACGCCATCGGGCTGGACCCGCGCAGCATTGGGAAACGCGAAGAAATGCGAATAAGTAATGTTTTGCAAAATTGCGGCTACTCCCGCGTGCGGCGACTAATCGAAGGTAAACAGCAACGAGTGTGGGCAGCGGCTAGTACCACCTAGACCACCTACAGGAGGGAGGTGGTCTAATTGCAACTTACTGATTGCACGAAATAAAGACCACCTAGACCACCTAGACCACTTTTTAACTAAGAACCCCATTTATATATATAAGTCGTTTTAAGGAAAAGGATCTAAAACAGCTGTCTAGGTGGTCATAGGTGGTCTAGGCGGTGAATTTGTAATTTTTCGCAAGTTACAACGAACAAATAGCGGTTCGCGGCGCGTTGCCACAACAACCGGCACAGCGCGGCGGGCGAAGTTGCAAAAAAGATTAAGTTTGATGAGGTCACAACGAATGCGCAGAAATATGCAAGAAGTTTTAGAGCGGTGGGGCCGCTGGGCAATCAGCGAGGAAAAATGCACATCGGTGGACTGGCCGGCGATGTCCGTCACGCCAGCGCGCCTTCCGATGGCAGGGGGCGGCAAATCGTGCAGCGATGACGACGGGCTGATGATCGACGGCTGCGTCAGTCGCTTCAAGAAGCTGCGCGACAGGGAAGACGTGCTGATCCTGGGCCTGCGCTACATCGGCGGGCTGCCGCTGCGCCAGATAGCGGAGGCGCTAAACAGGGACCTCAACGCAGTGCGGCGCTCGCTGTATTCGACTGAGGCGTTTCTGGAAGGGTGCATGGCGATGCTGGGCACGCCGCTGGATATGGATCTGGAAGTGTGCGAATAAGATTTTCTTTGTGTACACAGAAAACTATGCTATACAGATAACGTGCAAGAGTTGTATATGCACACCGACCTCGTGAAACACGGCCTCGCTTCGGCGGGGCCTTGTCGTTTCTGGCGCCCACAACCAGAAAACCTCTCAAAATAGCCGTTTCAGCCATAAAATCGGCTATGCAAAATGCACCCTGTTTTATGCACGGTTTATGCAGTCCGTTTTCCGCCGTATTGCCCAGAAGATTGCACAAAACACGCAGCTCGACCCGATCGCGCGGTGAGTGCTGTTACGGCGGTGCGCGTAAGGTTCATTATGTTAAATAGGCCCCGAAATCGATAATTTTCAATGCCGAGCGCCATCCGAATAACTTCGTGTCCCGAAGCAACGTAGGGGTTGGTGTCGGGTTACCTTGGTGGATGGCGCTCCGCATTGAAAATATTGGCAGGTTCACAAGGCGTGGCGTGTGCAAATTGGGGCTCACGCTTGACGGTTCGATTCCGTTGCTTGCCACCAACCCATTCACAGCCCTGGCTACCCGCCGGGGCTTTTTCGTTTCTGGAACCCGCCGAGCTGGCCGCGCGCCGGCAGGGGGAGGGGCATGAAAATGAACAACCCTCACAGCTGGCCCGACTGGATCGAGCTGCTGCAGTCCTGGTGGCGCGGAGAAACGCCTATCGGGGGTGTGCTTATGTCGATCACGATCACCATTCTGCGCGTTGCCTATACCGGCGGCGGCTGGCGCCAGATGCTGCTTGAAGGCGCGCTCTGCGGCGCGCTGACTTTGACAGCGGCGTCATGCATGGGGCTTATCGGCTTACCGCCGGCGGCGACTATCGCCCTGGGCGGCGCCATTGGCTTCATCGGCGTTGAGAAGGTGCGCGGCGTTCTGATCCGCGTTCTGAATCAGCGTTTCGGCGTCAGCGACGACAACAACAAACCGCAGGCGTAATCACCATGACTCAAGACCAATTCCAACAGGCGGCTGGCATCAGCGCAGAACTGGCCGCGCGCTGGTTCAAGCCGATCACCGCTGCTATGGCCGAGTTCGGCATTACAACACCGGTGCAGCAGGCGATGTTCATCGCCCAGACCGGCCACGAGTCGCAGGGCTTCACCCGTCTGGCCGAGTCGTTCAACTACACGCCGGCGGCGCTGCTGACAACGTTCGGTAACCGCATCAGCCGTGACCAGGCCGCGATGCTCGGCCGAACAGCGGACCACCCGGCGCGGCAGGAGGCGATCGCCAATCTGGTTTACCAGGGGCGCTACGGCAACAAGCTACCGGGCGACGGCTGGAAATTCCGCGGCCACGGCCTGATCCAGATCACCTTCCTCGACAACCACAAAGCATGCGGCAAAGCGCTGGGCCTCGACCTGGTCGCCAATCCCGATCTGCTGACGGTCGATGTGAACGCCGCGCGCTCGGCGGGCTGGTATTGGCAATCGCGCAACATCAACCAGGTGGCAGCCGATGTCCGCGAAGCCACCCGGCGCATTAACCCGGCTTTGCATGCTCTCGACCAGCGCACAGCGCGCTATAGCCGCGCTATTGCGGTGCTCGCATGAAATGGCCGCTACCGCATTGGCAGGCCGCTATCGTGGCAGTGGTGCTCAGCCTGCTGGCGTATTTCGCATATAGCAATCAGGCGCTGCGCCACGAACGCGACAAATTGCAAACGGCCAACAGCCAGCTGTCTGGCCAGCTCGATTGGCAGAACGGCACACAGCGCGCCGTGGCTGCCATCGACGAACACCGCACCCAGGAACTGAACGATGCCAAGAATCAAATCGATGTTCTGCAGCGCGCTGTTGACGCTGGCGCTCGCAAGCTGCAGCTCGCCGCCACGTGCCCAACCACCGGCGCCGCCGGCGTGGCTGATGCAACGGGCCCCCGACTTACTGACGCCGCTGAGCGGGATTATTTCCGTCTCAGAGAGCGAATCGAAACCGCCCGCAGCCAAATAGCTGGCCTGCAGGACTACATCCGCAACGTGTGTTTAGCGCCGTAGCGGTACACCACCAGAAGACCCAGGAGAAGAAACCATGTTCACTTTGAAAATTATTACCGCCAATGGCAACGAAGTTATCCACGCTGCGCAGGATCCTATCTTCCATCAGGCCAGCAACACGATCACCTTTCAGGGCTATGACAACCTGAGTAACTCGGTGACGCTTGGCGAAGGGTTGACTAGCGCGGGCGGCGATGTGGCCTACCTGATGGGGGCAAGCGGCGCGACTCTGGCAACGTGGCGCTATCGCACACCGGTACAGTGCGGCAGTTCGCTGCAACCGATGGCCTGCTAAGCGCATTACAGAAGCCCTTCGCTGAGGGGCTTCGATAATGACGAAAAAAGAGGTAACCCAAAGTGGCAAAACTCAAGGACAAAAAAGAGCTTTTTTGCCGCGAATACATCATCGATCTGAAAGCAGCACCGGCGGCTGAGCGGGCGGGGTATAGCGCCCGTTCGGCCTGCAATATCGGCCCGCGCCTGCTGAAAGAGCCAGAAGTCCTCGCACGCATCGACGAGCTGAAGCGCGAACGCATTTCGCAGCTGGGCATCGATGCCAATTACGTGCTGCTGCGCCTGGTGGAGATCGACCAGATGGACGCGGCGGACATATTCAACAACGACGGCAGCATCAAGCCGATCGTTGACTGGCCGGCGGCTTGGCGCCGCTACCTCAGCGGCTTCGACTTGGCCGAAATGTTCGAGGGCCGCGGTGAAGACCGTGAAATGGTCGGTTTCCTGAAGAAAATCAAATGGCCTGACAAGGTGAAAAACCTTGAGCTGATTGGCAAACACATCAGCGTGCAGGCCTTCAAAGACAAGATCGAGACTGAAGACGTCACCCCGCCGGCTAATCGCGAGGTGCGCCAGTCGCGCATTAAGGAGTTGCTAAGCCGTGGTAGACGCAGCGATTGACATCGACGACCTGACCGACGAGGAGCAGGCCGAACTGCTCGCATTGTTGGAAGAGGAAGACGAGTATCGCCGCACGCATCTGCTCTACGAGTACAGCCCGTACGCTAAGCAGCGCGAGTTTTTGGACGCTGGCGGCGACTACACCGAGCGCTGTTTCATGGCCGGCAACCAGCTGGGCAAATCCTTCACCGGTGGCGCCGAGGTGTCGTTCCATCTCACCGGGCGCTATCCGGGTACTACGGGTTACCCCGAGGACGGCGCCTACGCCGGCAACTGGCAAGGCCGCCGGTTCAACGAGCCGGTGGTGTTCTGGGTAGGTGGCGAGACCAACGAAACCGTTACCAAAACCACCCAGCGCATACTCTGTGGGCGCATTGAAGAGAACGACGAGCCAGGCTACGGTCTGCTCCCGAAAGAAGACATCATCAGCTGGAAAAAATCGCCGTTCTACCCGAACCTTGTCGACCACCTGCTGGTACGCCACCACGCGCCGAACGGCGTCGAAGATGGCATGTCTATCTGCTACTTCAAACCGTACTCGCAAGGGCGGCAGCGCTGGCAGGGTGACACGGTGCACGGCGTCTGGTTCGATGAAGAGCCGCCGTATGCGATTTACTCCGAAGGCCTGACCCGTACCAACAAATACGGGCAGTTCTCGCTGCTGACATTCACCCCGCTGATGGGCATGTCGCAGGTCGTTGAGAAATTCATCAAGAACCCAAGCAAGGCGCAGAAAGTGGTCACGATGACCATTCACGACGCCGAGCACTACACCGACGCCGAGCGCGAGCGGATCATCGAATCGTACCCGGAGCACGAGCGTGAAGCGCGCGCCAAGGGCATCCCGACGATGGGCAGCGGGCGAATCTTCCAGATCCCCGAAGAAACTATCAAGTGCCAGCCGTTTGAATGCCCTGGGCATTTCTACGTCATCAACGGGCAGGACTTTGGCTGGGATCACCCGCAGGCGCACGTGCAGCTGTGGTGGGACAAAGACGAGGACGTGTTCTATCTGGCGCGCGTCTGGAAGAAAAGCGAGAAGACGGCGACGGAAGCCTGGAGCGCCGTTAAAGCGTGGTCCTCTCGCATTCCTGTGGCGTGGCCGCACGATGGGCATCAGCATGAAAAAGGCGGCGGGGCGCAGCTTAAAACGCAGTATGCCGACGCAGGCTTCCTTATGCTGAAGGAACATGCAACCTTCGCTGAGGGCGGTAACTCTGTCGAATCAGGGCTCACAGAGCTTCGAGATCTCATGCTGGAAGGACGCTTCCGGGTGTTCAACACCTGCGAGCCTTTCTTTGAAGAATTTCGGCTCTACCACAGGGACGAGAACGGCAAGATCTCGAAGACAAACGACGATGTCATTGACGCCGTGCGCTACGCCTACATGATGCGTCGATTCGCGCGGATGATGCGCGATATCAGAACACCCAAAGAGAAAAAAATCCCAGCGCCAATTCGGCCGATCCAACGTCCCACGAGGTAGATGATGGCTGACAACGACAAGCAGCAGGACAGGCTGCAAACCATCCTGACGATATTCGATCGGGATTGGATGTCAAGCGACGAAGCCAGAACCGAAGCGACCAACGACCTGTATTTTTCGCGAGTGTCGCAGTGGGATGACTGGCTGAGCCAATACACAACGCTGCAATACCGCGGGCAATTCGACGTTGTCCGCCCGGTAGTGCGCAAGCTGGTTGCAGAAATGCGCCAGAACCCGATCGATGTGCTTTACCGCCCGAAAGACAACGCCGACCCGAACGCGGCAGACGTGCTGATGGGCATGTATCGCACTGACATGCGCCACAACACGGCAAAAATTGCCGTTAACGTGGCCGTGCGCGAACAGATCGAGGCGGGCGTCGGTGCCTGGCGCCTGGTCACCGATTACGAAGACCAGGACCCGACCAGCAATAACCAGATTATCCGCCGGCTACCGATCCACGAGGCGTCCTCGCACGTCATTTGGGACAGCAACGCCAAGCAGATGGATAAGAGCGACGCCAAGCACGTGACGGTTATCAACGCCATGAGCATGGACGGCTGGAAGAGCTACGCCAATGAGAACGGTTTCGACCCCGATGATATTCCTGATTTCCAGAATCCTGACCAGACATGGCTTTTCCCGTGGCTGACCAAGGATGTGTTTTACGTCGGCGAATATTACGAGGTCGAGGAAAAGAAGGAAATCGCGTTCATCTATCAAGATCCGCTGACAGGCGAACCGGTGAGCTACTTCAAGCGCGATATCGCGAATGTGATCGACGACCTCGCCGAGCGCGGCCTGCGGAAAATTGCAGAACGCAAAGTGAAGCGTCGCCGCGTATACAAAACCGTGATCACCTCCTCATGCATTTTGAAGGACCGCGAGCTGATCGCTGGTGAACATCTGCCGATCATCCCTGTTTACGGGGAGTGGGGATTTGCGGGCGACAAAGAGGTCTACGAGGGCGTCGTCCGGCTGACAAAAGACGGCCAGCGCCTGCGCAACATGATCATGTCGTTCAACGCCGATATTGTCGCGCGGACGCCGAAGAAAAAACCGTTCTTCTGGCCGGAGCAGATCGCCGGGTACGAGTACATGTACAGCGGGCAGGATGATTTCCCTTACTACCTGCTGAACCGCACCGATGAGAACGGCGGCGATATCCCGCCGCAGCCTCTCGGCTACATGGACAACCCGGAGGTGCCGCAGGCCAACGCCTACATGCTTGAGGCGGCGACCAACGCAGTGAAAGAGGTAGCGACGCTCGGCGTTGATACTGAGGCCGCCGGCGGTAACGTGGCCTTTG
The DNA here is from genome assembly GCF_050880365.1 of Serratia sp. BFP-2025. Taxonomy (NCBI): domain Bacteria; kingdom Pseudomonadati; phylum Pseudomonadota; class Gammaproteobacteria; order Enterobacterales; family Yersiniaceae; genus Serratia; species Serratia sp. BFP-2025. The sequence goes on from NZ_JBPAFV010000001.1 coordinate 1,323,093, forward strand.
ACACGGTCAACCAGTTGAACATGCGCGCCGATCTGGAAACCTACGTGTTCCAGGACAACCTCGCGACGGCGATGCGCCGCGACGGTGAGGTTTATGCCGCTATGGTCAATGACCTCTACGACGTGCCGCGCACGGTGCTGATGACGCTCCCGGACGGCAGCGAAAAGGACGTGCAGCTGCTGACGCAGGTTGTGGACTACCAGACCGGTGAGGTGGTCACGCTGAACGACATCCGCGGCCGGTATGAAACCTACACCGACACCGGGCCGTCGTTCCAGAGCATGAAATCGCAGAATAGGGCGGAAATCCTCGGCCTGCTTGGCAAAGTACCGCAGGGCACGCCTGAGTTCCAGATGCTGCTCCTCCAGTACTTCACGCTGCTGGATGGCAAGGGCGTCGAGATCATGCGCGAGTATGCCAATAAGCAGCTGGTGCTGATGGGGCTGAAACAGCCAGAGACTGAAGAAGAGCAGCAGGCAGTGATGCAGGCTCAACAGCAACAAGGCCAGCCGGACGCCGCGATGGTGCAGGCGCAGGGTGTGCTGCTGCAGGGGCAGGCAGACCTGCAGAGAGCGCAGAACGACCAGGCGAAAATCCAGGTCGATGCGTTCAAAGCGCAAACAGATGCGCAGGTTTCGGCCGCGCGCGTGGTTGAGATTTTGGCTTCCGCCGACAGCACCAAGAAAAACGATGTAATCGCCGCGCTGAAACTGCTCGGCGACTTCCAGACGAAGCAGGGCGACAGTGCCCGCGCTGACGCTGAGCTTGTCCTAAAAGGGCAAGGCCAACTCCATTCCCGCCGCATGGATTTAACCAATCTATTGCGGCAAGCAAATCAACCCTCCGGCGGAGCAGCCGAGATTCCTCAATAGCGAGAGATTAAATCATGACCGATACCACCGAAATTCAGGCAACTGAAGGCCAAACCCTGTCTAGCACTCAGCAGGCGGCACCTGTTGAAGGCCAGCTGATCGATAATGCCAACGGCAGCGAAGGCCAGGAGAGCGGCTTCGATATTGTCCTGAACGACGATGAGACCAAACCTAAGCAGGATCCGGCGACAAACGCCCATTTCGCCGCCAAACGCATCGAGCGCAAGCGTCAACGCGAGCTTGAGCAGCAGATGGAAGCGGTGAGCCGTGGCGAACTGCCGGATGACCTGCGCGTGGCGCCTGAGCTGCCGGTGCAGCCGGACATTAACCAGTATCTGTCCGACGACGGCCTTGCCAAATACGACTACGACCAGAGCCGAGCGCTGGCCGCTTTCAACGCCGCTAATACCGAGTGGCTGATGAAGGCGCAGGACGCCCGCAGTAATGCCGTAGCCGAACAGGGCAAGAAAACTCAGGCGTTCACGCAGCAGTCAGCCGTTTATGTGGATGCAGCCCGTAAACACTACGACGCGGCCGAAAAACTCAACCTGCCGGATTATCAGGCGAAAGAGGACGCTTTCCGCTCGATGCTCGCTCCGGGCATCGATGCGGAGATCATGGCGTTGTTCCCTGAGAAGTCCGCAGCGATTTTCTACCACCTGGGCGCAAACCCAGAGAAGGCGCGCGACATCCTGAGCCTGCCGCAAACGCAGGCCATCATCGAGCTGACTCGCCTGTCAGACCGTTTAACTCTCAAACCACGCGGTAAGCAAATCTCCGGCGCCCCCGCGGTTGACGAGCCTGTGCATGGCCAGGCCGCCGCCACGAATCGCGCTGCGTTGCAAAAACAGATCGACGCCGCCGCCAGCAAAGGCGACGTGGACACTTATCGCAAGCTGAAACAGCAACTTGAAGGAATCCAATAATGTCTCTGAACGAAGGCCAAATGGTCACCTACGCGGTGGACGAAGTAATCAAGACCGTACAAAACCTGACGCCGATGGCGCAGAAAACCAAAGAGTACACACCGCCGGCGCCGCCGATGCAGCGCTCCGGTAACACGTTCTGGTTGCCGGTAGAGCAAGAAGCCCCCACCCAGGAGGGCTGGGATTTGACGGGCAAAGCAACCGATGTTCTGGAGCTGTCCGTGAAGTGCAACATGGGCGCGCCGGACAACGACTTCTTCCAGCTGCGTGCTGACGATTTGCGCGACGAGCGCTCCTATCGTCACCGCATCAACGCATCGGCTAAAAAACTGGCGAATAACGTCGAGAAGGCAATTGCGCAGCAGGCCGTCGACATGGGCTCCCTGGTGGTAACCAGTCCACAGCCGATCGGCACTGCCGCGGGCAGCGGCTGGGACTTTGTCGCCGACGCTGAAGAGTTCATGTTTGCACGCGAACTGAATCGCGACGCGGGCTTGTCCTACTTCTTCAACAGCAAGGACTATAAAAACGCAGGCCACGATCTTACTAACCGCGACATGTTCGGCCGCATCCCTGAAGACGCCTACAAAAACGGCACCATTCAGCGCCAGGTGGCGGGCTTCGATGACGTGCTGCGCTCCCCGAAAATGCCGACCTTGGCAGCGTCTGCCGCCACCGGCCTGACAGTTTCCGGTGCGCAGAAGTTCAAGCCGGAAGCGTGGCACCTTGATGCCGACGGCAACAAGGAGAACGTCGATAACCGTATTGCTGTTGTGAAGCTGTCCGCTGGTACTGGCCTGAAACGCGGCGACAAGATTTCATTCGCAGGGGTGAAATACCTGTCGCAGATGGCTAAAAACGTGCTGACTCACGACGCAACCTTCACCGTTGTTGCGGTGAATGGCGCCAACGTGACGATCGCACCGAAGCCAGTGGCATTGGACGACACGTCGTTGACGGCTGCTGAGCGCGCCTACGCGAACGTCAATACCTCTTTGGTGGACACGATGGCGGTGAATGTCCTGAACGTGAAAACCGCGGAAACGAACGTGTTCTGGGCGGATGACTCCATCCGTTTGGTATCGCAACCGATCCCGGCGAACCACGAACTGTTCGCGGGCATGAAAACTCAGTCGTTCGCCATCCCAGGCGTTGGCATTAACGGCATCTTCGCGACGCAGGGCGATATCTCGACCCTGACTGGCAAGTGCCGTATCGCACTTTGGTACTCCGCATGTGCGGTACGTCCGGAAGCGATCGGCGTCGGCCTGGCCAACCAGACCGCTTAACCAACTGGAAAGGGGCTTCGGCCCCTTTTTCTTTGTTGAGGATTGACCATGTCCCAGATGATTTACAAACGCGGCGGCGACACGCTGGTGTGGGGGCTGAAAGCCCATGTAAAAGTGATCGAGGCCGACGAACTGGAAGCCCACCTGGCTGAAGGCTGGCTGGACCACCCGTCAAAATTGTTTGAGCCAGAGCCAGAGCCAGAGCCAGAGCCAGAGCCAGAGCCAGAGCCAGAGCCAGAGCCAGAGCCAGAGCCAGAGCC